>NZ_JBWKOA010000001.1:1000025-1686630 GCF_059415845.1 Roseateles sp. GW821-FHT09H11
GAGTGGACGGGGCTCGAACCCGCGACCCCCGGCGTGACAGGCCGGTATTCTAACCAACTGAACTACCACTCCAGATACTCAAGACCTTTCGATCTGTCGCATCAAACTCTTCTTGCTTTGATTTCATCAATCACTTGATGTCATCGCTGCGTCGATTTCGTTACTGTACCTGATTTTGACAACGATCAAATCGATTTCCGAAGAATTTTTCGATTTTCTCGTTCAATCTCTGGTCAGTAACCAAGCTCGAAACTTGGCGTCCCCTAGGGGATTCGAACCCCTGTAGCCACCGTGAAAGGGTGGTGTCCTAGGCCTCTAGACGAAGGGGACTGAACCTTCTTCCTTGAACCGCGCGCCACGCAAACTGAAGTTTGGTGGAGGTAAGCGGGATCGAACCGCTGACCTCTTGCATGCCATGCAAGCGCTCTCCCAGCTGAGCTATACCCCCTTCGGGGAATTCGACCCGGCTTCTTTTCGGCTTTCTGAATTTCATCGGGGAGCTCGCGCTCCCCGTTTAATTCATCGTCTGCCGCTTCGAAGTTCGTTTCGAACGTCGCGCTGTTCAAGCGAGAACGAGAGTATAGATCGAGTTTTAAACGGAACGCAAGCGGTTCAACAAAATTTCTTTGTCGAAAAGTTCCAGCACCGCATCCACCGACGGCGTCTGCGAACGACCGCAGGCCAGCACCCGCACGGGAATCGCCAGTTGCGGCATCTTGATGCCGTGCGCCGTGATCGTTTCCTTGATCGCGGCGCTGATCGACGCCTTGTCCCAATTCGCCAGCGCGTCGAGCTTGTCCGCCAGCGCCAGCACGGCCGGCTTCACGGCATCGGTCAGGTGCTGGGCCCGGTCCGCCTCGCTCGGCGTCACCGGCGACACATACATCGCCAGCCAGTCTGCCAGCGCCACCGTGGTACTGCAGCGATCCTTGAACAGCGCGCACATCGCTTCGAGGCGCTCCGGCGCGGCCAGGCCACGCCTGCCAAGTTGCACCGCCACCAGCGACGCCAGACGCGCGTCATCGGCCAACTTGATGTAGTGCGAGTTGACCCATTCCAGCTTGGCCGGATCCCATTGCGCGGGGCTCTTCGAGAGATGGCTGCCGTCGAACCATGACACCAGTTGCGCCACGCTGTAGAGCTCGTCGTCGCCGTGACTCCAGCCCAGGCGCGACAGGTAGTTCAGCATCGCCTCGGGCAGATAGCCGTTCTCCTCATACGCGGTGACGCTGACCGCGCCACGGCGCTTGGACAGCTTCAGTCCGTCGTCGCCCAGGATCACCGGGATGTGGCCGAACGCCGGCAGCGCCGCGCCCAATGCGTTGAACAGGTTGATCTGCCAGGGCGTGTTGTTGATGTGCTCATCGCCGCGGAAGACATGGGTGATCTTCATGTCCCAGTCGTCGATCACGACCGCGAAGTTGTAGGTCGGGACGCCGTCCGGACGCAGCAGGATGAGGTCGTCGATCTCGCGGTTGTTGATCGTGATCGGTCCCTTGACCAGGTCGTCCCAGGTCACGTCGCCGTCGACCGGATTCTTGAAACGCACCACTGGCTCGATGCCCGCGGGAATCGCGGGCAGCGTCTTGCCCGGCTCCGGACGCCAGGTGCCGTCGTAGCGCCGCTTCTCGCCGCGCGCCTCCTGGCCCGCCTTCATCGCGGCGAGCTCCTCGGGCGAGCAGTAGCAACGGTAGGCGGTGCCGGCAGCGATCATCTGTTCGATCACCGCGTGATAGCGCTCCAGGCGCTGCATCTGGTAGACCGGGCCTTCGTCGTACTCGAGGCCCAGCCACCGCATCGATGCCAGGATCTGGTCGACCGAATCCTGCGTCGATCGCGCGACGTCGGTGTCCTCGATGCGCAGCACGAATTCGCCGCCGTGATGGCGCGCGTAGGCCCACGAGAACAGCGCCGTGCGCGCCGTGCCCAGGTGCAGGAAGCCCGTCGGCGACGGGGCGATGCGGGTGCGGACCGGGGTGGAAGGAGTCGTCATAGGGAATTCAAACCGCGGGCCAGGTCGGCCTTGATGTCTTCGATGTCTTCCAGGCCGACCGCGACGCGGATCAGACCCTGCGTGATGCCGGCCGCCTGGCGCTGCGGCTCGGTGAGCCGGCCGTGCGAAGTGCTGGCCGGATGCGTGATGGTGGTCTTGGTGTCGCCGAGGTTGGCGGTGATCGAGCAGATGCGCGTCTGGTCGATCACCTGGAACGCCGCGGCGCGGCCGCCGTCCTCGCCACCGCTCTTCACGATGAAGGACACGACCGCCCCGCCCTGCCCGCCTTGCTGGCGCATCGCGAGCTCATGCTGCGGATGCGACTTCAGGCCCGGGTAGTACACGCGCTCGATGCCGGGGTGCGCCTCCAGCCATTCGGCCAACACGGCGGCACTCGCGGTCTGCGCCTTCATGCGCACCGACAGCGTCTCCATGCCCTTGAGCACGACCCAGGCGTTGAACGGCGACAGCGACATGCCCACCGAGCGCATCACGGGGGTGAACACCTCGTCGACGTGCTTCGCGGAGGCGCAGATCGCGCCCGCGATCACGCGGCCCTGCCCGTCGAGGTACTTGGTGCCGGAATGGATGATGAAGTCCGCGCCCATCTTCGCCGGTTGCTGCAGCGCGGGCGAGGCGAAGCAGTTGTCGACGGCCAGCAGCGCGCCGTGCGCGTGCGCGATCTCCGCCAGCGCGGCGACATCGCAGACCTCGGTCAGCGGATTGGTCGGCGTCTCGGCGAACAGCAGCTTCGTGTTGGGTTGCAGGGCCCCCTTCCACTCGGCCAGGTCAGTCTGCGACACGAAGGTCGTCTGGACGCCGAACTTGCCGAACTCGCCCTGCAGCAGCTTGATGGTCGAGCCGAACACCGAGCGCGAGCACACCACGTGGTCGCCGGACTTCAGCAGGCCCATGACCAGCAGCATGATCGCGGACATGCCCGACGAAGTCGCGATGCAGGCCTCGGTGCCTTCGAGCGCGGCGAGCCGGCGCTCCATCATCATGACCGTGGGATTCGAGAAGCGGCTGTAGACGAAGGCCTCTTCCTCGTTGGCGAAACGGCGCGCGGCGGTGGCCGCGTCCGGATGCACGAAGGAGCTGGTCAGGTACAGCGCTTCCGAGTTCTCGCCCCACGGCGACGGCGGCAGGCCCTCGCGGACGGCGAGCGTGTCCAGCCGGACGTCGGCGGGCAGGTCCACGCGCGGGATGCCGCCCTTCTTGTCGTTGCCCATCACTGGTCTCCGCCGCTCTGCAGCGCCAGGCGGCTGCGCGCCGGCATGTCCTCTTCCTCCGGCTGCGACTTGCGCTGCGCCTGCAGCGTGGCGAAGTCCTCGGCCGATACGTCGCCGGTGATGTAGGTGCCGTCGAAGCAGGAGGCCTCGAAACCGTTCAGACCCGGGCGGAGCTGGCCGACCACGCGCTTCATCGCATCGACGTCCTGGTAGATCAGCGCGTCGGCGCCGATGAACTGGCGGATCTCCTCGATCGAGCGGCCGTGGGCGATCAGTTCCTCCTTGGTCGGCATGTCGATGCCGTAGACGTTGGGGAAGCGCACCGGCGGCGCGGCCGAGGCCAGGTAGACCTTGTTCGCGCCGGCCTCGCGGGCCATCTGGACGATTTCCTTGGAGGTCGTGCCGCGCACGATGGAGTCGTCGACCAGCAGCACGTTGCGGCCCTTGAATTCGAGGCCGATCGCGTTGAGCTTCTGGCGCACCGACTTCTTGCGCGTGGACTGGCCCGGCATGATGAAGGTCCGGCCGACGTAGCGGTTCTTCACGAAGCCCTCGCGATACGGCTTGCCGATGCGGTGCGCGAGCTGCATCGCCGACGGGCGGCTGGACTCGGGAATCGGGATGACGACGTCGATCTCGCTCGGCGGGATCGTCGAGATCAGGCGCTGGGCCAGGGTCTCGCCCATGTTCAGCCGGGCCTGGTAGACCGAGATGCCGTCCATCACCGAGTCCGGGCGCGCCAGATAGACGAACTCGAACATGCAGGGGTTCAGCGTCGGGTTCTCGGCGCACTGCTGCGTGTGGACCGTGCCGTGGGTGTCGATGAACAGGGCCTCGCCGGGCGCGAGGTCGCGCGTCAGCGTGTGCGCCGTGCCTTCGAGCGCCACGCTCTCGCTGGCGACCATGACCTCGCCGTCGGCCGCCTGGCCGAAGCACAAGGGGCGGATGCCGTAGGGGTCGCGGAACGCGAGCAGGCCATGCCCGGCGATCAGGGCGATCACGGCGTAGGAGCCCTTGATCCGCTTGTGCACCGTGCCCACGGCCTTGAAGATCTGCGCCGGCGTCAGCGGCAGGTCGCGGCCGGCCCGCTCGAGCTCATGCGCGAGCACGTTGATCAGGACTTCGGTATCGCTCTCGGTGTTGATGTGGCGGCGGTCGACGTCGAACAGCTCGTCCTTCAGCGCATGCGCGTTGGTGAGGTTGCCGTTGTGGACCAGGACGATGCCGTAGGGCGCATTGACGTAGAAGGGCTGCGCCTCCTCTTCCGAATAGGCATTGCCCGCCGTCGGGTAGCGCACCTGGCCGAGGCCGACGTTGCCGGGCAGCCCGCGCATGTTGCGGGTGCGGAACACGTCGCGCACCATGCCACGGGCCTTGTGCATGAAGCACTTCTGACCCTGCATCGTGACGATGCCGGCCGCGTCCTGGCCGCGATGCTGCAGCAGCAGCAGCGCGTCATAGATCAGCTGGTTGACCGGCGCCTTGGAAATCACACCGACGATGCCGCACATGGGGAGGTCCTTAATGCTTCTGGAACGGGAGGAAAACGACGGCCGGAGCGCTCGTGACGCTCAGGCCGGAATGTAGTCTTGCAGGGCCGCGGGCAACAGCGGCTTCACCTGCGTGAGCGTGGCCTGCAGCCAGGGCGCGATCTGCGATTCGGCCCACGGCTGCGAGCGCACGGCCGGCGTCATGTCGACGATGACGGTCGCCAGCAGCGCCAGCAGCACCGCGCGCAGCACGCCGAAGGCAGCGCCGCCGAGCCGGTCCAGCACACCCAGCGGCGTCGCGTGGATCAAGGCCCGGATCAGCTTCGCGCCGAGGCCCCAGATCAGCAGCACCAGGATGAAGGCCAGCACCAGCCCGAGGGCGTGGATCAGCGCCGGACCGATCTTCTCCGCCGGCAGGAAGCGCTCGATGAACGGCGCCACAAAGGGCGAGGCCGCATAGGCCACCAGCCAGCCGGCGATGGTCATCAGCTCGAACACCAGGCCGCGCCAGGCGCCCAGCAGGACCGAGATGACGAGCAGGCTCAGCAGCGCGAGGTCGACCCAGTTCATCGCGGCGATCGGAGGTGCGCTGAGGCGGGTTCATGGTCGTGCATCGTGACAGTCTCCGTGCCGGCCCGTCAGAGCGTCAGCACGGCCGACGACAGGCCGCCGCCGCGGACTTTCGCCGCGACCTTGTCCGCCTCGTCGCGCGAATTGAACGGCCCCACCCGCACGCGGATGCGCTTGCCGTCCGCCGTGTCGACCGCCTGCGTGTACGTCTTCAGGCCCATGCGCTCGACCTTCACGCGCACATCCTGCGCGGCCTTGCCGTCGGCGTAGGCACCGACCTGCACGATGAAACGCGCGGCGGACGCGGCCGCGTCCGGCTTTCTCTCGGAAGAGGGCCGCCCCTCCAGCAGCGCCTGGGCGCGGGCAGCATCCGCGGAGCGGGTGTCGGGTTTCGGGTCAGGCTTGCGTTCGGGCTTGGCGTCGACCTTGGGCTCGGGCTTGCGTTCCGGCTTGGTCTCGGGTCTGACCTCGGGCCTGTGTTCAGGCTTGGGCTCGACGCGCGCCGGGCGGGCGGGCTCGGCGATCGTCGCGCGCTCGTCGGGCTTGGTGTCCATGCGCGTGGGCGGCATGGCCTGGGCCACTTGATCGGCCACCGGGTCGCGAGGCGCTTCCGGCGGCGGAACCGGCCGGTCGGCGGCGGCTTGCTCCGCGGACTCGGTGATGATGCCGCGGCCGGCATCCGCCCCGGCGGTCTGACCGCGCGAGGTCGGAGCAGTCGGCGCGGGAATGGTCAGCGGCGTGGCGCCGTCCTTGCGCGGGATGTCGATCGGCAGGTCGACCGGGATCGGACGCGGCTGGGTCTCGAACAGCAACGGGAACACGATCACCGCGACGCCCACCAGTACCGCGGCGCCGATCAGGCGACGGCGCGCCCGCAGACGCAGTTGCTGGACATCGTCGACCGCCTCGGCGCCGCCGCGGGCGCGCCCTCGCGCACCGTCGCCGGCACGGCCCCGCTCAGCCCGATCACCGCCTCGGTCGCCGGAGTCGTTCGCTTCACCGCGCTTCAGGAAGGACAGAAAACCCATGTACTCGGAGAACCTGGTTGATGCCGCGCCGTCGCCGCGGGAGTGCCTTCGGGACCCTGGGCCCCGGAGCGGAAAGCGGCCCCTCCGTAGGTACGGACAGGGCCGCCGACTTCAACTGCGAGAGATTCGAATGCAGCGTTGCGAAGCGCTCAATGCCGCCCGCTTCAAGACTCGGATTCCGGCTGGACGCCGCCGCCCAGTCTCGGGATGCCGTTCTTGAGCACGCCGCCCACGGTGAAGAACGAACCGAAGACCAAAATTCTATCAGCGGGGTCCGCCTCGGCCGCCGCCGCGGCCAGGGCCGACGCGGGGTCCGGGTGCAGCGATGCGCCGACTTCCTTCGGCGTTTGCAGCGTGCCGGCGGCGCGCGCCTCGTCGAAACGTGTCCGCAGCGCCTGGGCGGTCGCCGCACGCGCGATCGGCAGGTCGCAGAAATGCCAGTGGTCGATCAGCGGCGAGATGCGCGCCAGGATGTTGGCGAGGTCCTTGTCCGCCATCGCGCCGAAGACGGCACGGGTGCGCGGGTAGAAGCCCATCTGGTCGAGGTTCTGCGCCAGCGCCGCCACCGCATGCGGGTTGTGCGCGACATCCAGCACCAGCATCGGCGAGCCCGGGATCACCTGGAAACGGCCCGGCAGTTCGACCAGCGCCAGCCCCGCGCGCACCGCCTGCGCGGAGATCGGGAGCCGCTCGTACAGCGCCTCGAAGACCGCCAGCACGCCGGAGGCATTCAGCAACTGGTTGACGCCGCGCAGCGCCGGGTAGGACATGCCGCTGTAGCGCCGCGCGCGTCCCGCCCACTGCCATTGCTGGCGATCGCCCGAATAGCTGAAATCGCGTCCGAGCTGGCGCACCTCGGCGCCGATGGACTCGGCATACGCGGCGATCGAGGCCGGCGGCATCGGATCGGACACGATGGCCGGCCTGCCCGGTCGCATGATGTGCGCCTTCTCGCGGCCCACGGACTCGCGATCCGGGCCGAGGTACTCGGTATGGTCCAGGTCGATGCTCGTGATGACGCTGCAATCGGCGTCCATGACGTTCACCGCATCCAGGCGCCCGCCCAGGCCGACTTCCAGGATCACCAGGTCCAGCGGCTCGGATGCCAGCTTGTGCAGGATCGCGAGCGTGGTGAATTCGAAATAGGTCAGCGCCAGTTCACCGCGGGCCTGCTCCACCGCCTCGAAGTGCGGCAGCAGCGCCGCGGCGTCGACCGGCCGCCCACCGACGCGGCAGCGCTCCTGGAAATGCACCAGGTGCGGCTTGATGTAGAGGCCGACGCGGTATCCCGCCTGCAGAGCGACGCTCTCCAGCATCGCGCAGGTCGAGCCCTTGCCGTTCGTGCCGGCGACCATCACGACCGGTGTGTCCGGACCGAAGTTCAGGTTCAGACGCTGGCGCATCTCGGCGACACGCGCCAGCGTCATGTCGATGTCCTTCGGATGCAGCCGCTCGCAGCGGGCCAGCCAGGCGTCGAGCACCTGCTGCGCGTCGCCGCCGGGGGCCAGCACGGGAATGGACAGATCGTTCGAAGTGGTGGACATCAGGAATTCCAAGGCTCAAATGAAGACGGCCAGACCGGGAGTGGTCTGGCCGTGCTGAGTACCGCCACCGCCCCGGGGGCGGTTCGCCGTCGCGACGTCAGGCGACCGCGTCGGAACTCTGCCGCTGCAGGATGGCCAGGTTGCGGGCGATGACCTCGCGCAGCTTGCGGCGGTCGACGATCATGTCGATCGCGCCCTTCTCCATCAGGAACTCGGCGCGCTGGAAGCCCGGGGGCAGCTTCTCGCGCACGGTGTTCTCGATGACGCGCGGGCCGGCGAAGCCGATCAGCGCCTTCGGTTCGGCGATGACGATGTCGCCGACGAACGCGAAGCTCGCCGACACACCACCCATCGTCGGATCGGTCAGCACGCTGACGTAAGGCAGCTTCGCCTTGGCCAGACGCGTGAGCGCGGCGTTGGACTTGGCCATCTGCATCAGCGAGAGCAGGCCTTCCTGCATCCGCGCGCCGCCGGTGGCGGTGAAGCAGATGAACGGGGTCTTCTGCTCCAGCGCGGTCTCGACGCCGCGCGCGAAGCGCTCGCCGACCACGGAGCCCATCGAACCGCCCATGAAGTCGAACTCGAAGCAGGCGGTGACCACGGGGATGCTCATCACCGCGCCGCCCATGACGACCAGCGCGTCGGTCTCGCCGGTCGATTCCAGCGCTTCCTTGAGCCGGTCCGGATACTTCTTGCTGTCCTTGAACTTCAGCGCGTCCACGGGCAGCACTTCCTGGCCGACCTCGTAGCGGCCTTCGCCGTCCAGGAACGCATCCAGGCGGGCGCGGGCGCCGATGCGATGGTGGTGACCGCACTTCGGGCAGACGTTGACGTTCTGCTCAAGGTCGGTCTTGTACAGCACCGTTTCGCAGGACGGGCACTTGATCCACAGGCCTTCCGGCACCGTGCGGCGCTGGTCGGGGTCGGTCTGCTGGATCTTCGGGGGAAGCAGTTTCTCAAGCCAACTCATGGCGGGCTCCTATGTCTATCGCCAGACGCGCAACAGGGCAGCTTGCCCCGTCAGGCGTCCAGCGCGGCGCGGATGTCTCGGATGAAGGCCGCTGCCTGGATCGCGACATTATCCCTTGTCTGCGACTCGATCAGCTGGACGAGGGCCGAACCGATCACCACCGCGTCCGCATGGCGCGCCACGGCGGCCGCCGTCGCCCCATCGCGGATGCCAAAACCGACTCCCAGCGGGATGGACACGTGCTTGCGCAGACGCGGCATCGCCTCGGCGACAGCGCCGGTGTCCAGGTGCCCGGCGCCGGTCACGCCCTTCAGCGAGACGTAATAGACGTAGCCGCTGGCCAGCCGTCCGAGACGGGCGACGCGTTCGTCCGTCGAGGTGGGCGCCAGCAGGAAGATCGGATCCAGCCCCTGCGCCTTCAGTGCCGCGGCGAAGCGCTCGCACTCCTCGGGCGGATAGTCGACGACCAGCACGCCGTCGACGCCGACGGCCTTGGCCTCGGTCACGAAGCGCTCCAGACCGAAGCGCTCGACCGGGTTCGCATAGCCCATCAGCACGACCGGCGTCGCGTCATCGTGCTGGCGGAAGTCCCGGACGATCTCCAGCACGTGCGTCAGCGTGATGCCCTTGGCCAGCGCGCGTTCGCTGGCCTTCTGGATCACGGGGCCGTCGGCCATGGGGTCGGAGAACGGCACCCCCAGCTCGATCACGTCGGCGCCGGCCTTGGCCATCGCCAGCATCAGCTCGACGGTCACATCCGCATACGGATCGCCGGCGGTCACGTACGGGATCAAGGCCTTGCGGCCTTCGGCGCCCAGGCGGGCGAAGGTGGCTTGGATGCGGCTCATTGCGCACCTCCCTTCACGGCGTGGCCGGCCATCGAGGGCCGGTCGAAGTATTCGGCACCCGACAGGTCGGCGACGGTGCCGATGTCCTTGTCGCCGCGGCCGGAGAGGTTGACCAGCAGGTGCTGGTCGGGGCGCATCGTCGGCGCGAGCTTGATCGCATGCGCCAGCGCATGGCTCGATTCGAGCGCGGGGATGATGCCCTCGGTGCGGCACAGCCGGTGGAAGGCCGTGAGCGCTTCGGCATCGGTGGCGCCGACGTACTCGGCGCGACCGATGTCCTTCAGGTAGGCGTGCTCGGGGCCGACGCCCGGGTAGTCCAGGCCGGCGGAGATCGAATGCGTCTCGATGATCTGCCCCGCGTCGTCCTGCAGCAGATAGGTGCGATTGCCGTGCAGCACGCCGGGCGAGCCGGCGGTCAGCGTGGCCGCATGCTTGGGCGTGTGGACGCCCTGCCCCGCGGCCTCGACACCGATCAGGCGCACGCCCTCGTGCGGGATGTACGGGTAGAAGATCCCGATCGCGTTGCTGCCGCCGCCGACGCAGGCAATGACGGCGTCGGGCTGTCTGCCGGTCATCTCGGGCATCTGCACCAGGCACTCGTCGCCGATGACGCGCTGGAAGTCGCGGACCATCATCGGATACGGGTGCGGGCCGGCCACGGTGCCGATGATGTAGAAGGTGGACTCGATGTTGGTGACCCAGTCGCGCATCGCCTCGTTGAGCGCGTCCTTCAGCGTCTTCGAACCCGACTCCACCGGCACGACGCGCGCGCCGAGCAGGTTCATCCGGTAGACGTTGGGCGACTGGCGCTTCACGTCCTCGGAGCCCATGTACACGACGCACTCCATGCCGTAGCGGGCGCAGATCGTCGCGGTGGCGACGCCATGCTGGCCGGCGCCGGTTTCCGCGATGACGCGCTTCTTGCCCATGCGGCGGGCCAGCAGCGCCTGGCCGATGGTGTTGTTGACCTTGTGCGCGCCGGTGTGGTTCAGGTCCTCGCGCTTGAGGAAGATCTGCGCACCGCCGAGCTCGCTGCTCAACCGCTTGGCGTGATAGATCGGGCTCGGCCGGCCGACGAAGTGCGCGAGCTCGTACTGGAACTCGCGGATGAACTCCGGGTCCTGGCTGTAGCGGGCGTAGGCCTCGTTGAGTTCGTCCAGCGCGTGGATCAAGGTCTCGGCGACGAAGCGGCCACCGTAGTAGCCGTGCGAGTTCGCGGTGGACACGGGGCCGAAGCGGCCCTGCGCGTCAGGCTGCGCATAGCCCGCCAACGGGCCGGTCGTGAATGGAATCGATGTCTTGGACATGAGGGGTCCTCGGTGAGGATGCCCGCGCACGAACCTGCAGGGAACGGAAGCAGGGATTCAGGCCGACTTCAGGCGGTCGGCCTCGCGCACGGCATCGCAGAACTGGCGGATCTTGCCGGCGTCCTTGAGGCCCTTCGAGGCCTCCACGCCGGAGCTGACGTCAACGGCCCAGGGCCGCACCTTCAGCACGCCATCGATCACGTTGGCTGCACTCAACCCACCAGACAAAACGACCGGAGAGGGAACGCTTGGAGGCAGCAGTGACCAATCGAAGACCTTTCCGCCTCCACCGTAGCCGTCGACGAAGGCGTCGACCAGCACGGCCTGGGCGTGGGAGAACCGAGTCGCGAAGTCTAGCAAATCGAAACCGGGCGCCATCCGTGCCGCCCGCAGATAGGGGCGCGACCAGCGATCGCAGTCCTCGGGCGTTTCATCGCCGTGGAACTGCAGCGTCAGCGTCGGGATCGCGGCCAGCGCCGCGTGAATCGCCTCGGGCGACGCATTGACGAACAGCCCCACCGGCGTCACGAACGGCGGCAGGCGCCGAGCCAGCGCGGCGGCGCGTTCGACGCTGACGGCACGCGGGCTCTTCTCGTAGAAGACCAGCCCGATCGCGTCGGCGCCGGCCTCGACGGCGGCGTCGACATCGGCTTCGCGGGTCAGGCCGCAGATCTTGATGCGGGTTCGGCTCATGGGGGTCCGGTGCGGTCGGGTCTCAGGGCAACCAGTCCATCGCCGCCGTATGACGCGGCAGGTTCAGGTGATCGTCGTAGGTCGGGCCGACGAAGTACAGCCCGTCCGGCGGAAAGGTCGGCGCCGCGGCATCACGAGAACGCGCGGCCAGCACCTCGTCCATCCACGAGGGCGGCTTCTGCCCGGCGCCGACGGCGATCAGGCAACCCATGATGTTGCGGATCATGTGATGCAGGAAGGCGATGCCGTCGAATTCGAAGCGCCAGTACGGACCGCGCTTGTGGATCTCGATGCCGCGCAGGATCTTCACCGGCGACGCCGCTTGGCACTCCGCGGAGCGGAAGGAGCTGAAGTCGTGCTCGCCGACCAGCCGCGAGGCCGCATCCCGCATCGCGTCGCCGTCCAGCGGCCGGAAGGTCCAGCCGACGCCGCCAGCCTGGATGGAGGGGCGCACGTTAGATTCCAGCAGCAGGTACCAGTAGCGGCGACCGCGCGCCAGGTTGCGCGCATGGAAGTCCTCGCCGGGGAAGGCGGCCCACTGGACCGCGATGTCGCGCGGCAGGTAACGGTTGACGCCGCGGACCCACGAGAACACCTCGCGCTCCACCGGCGAATCGAAGTGGACGACCTGGTTCAGTCCGTGGACACCGGTGTCGGTGCGGCCGGCGCAGATCGTGCGGATCGGCTGCGCGACGAACTCGGCGAGCGCCGCCTCCAGCGCGTCCTGGACGGTGCCGCCGCCGGGCTGGCTCTGCCAGCCCTTGTAGGCCTCGCCGCGGTAACTCACGCCCAGCGCCACGCGCATGCAGGTCTCCGGATCTCAGGGAAAGGTGAACGCCAAAAAGAAAAGGCGCCCGGCCAGGCCGAGCGCCTTGTCGTGAACCGCTCGCAGTTTAGCGAAGCTGGTCCAGCATCTGCTGGGCGCGGGCACGCATCGGACCGTCGGCCTTGCCGACCAGTTCCTGCAGCACGTCGCGGGCACCTTCGGTGTCGCCGATCTGGCGGAACTCCTCGGCCAGCTCCAGCTGACGCTGCAGGGCTTCGTCGTCGTTCGGGTCGATGCTGTCGAGGTCGACACCCAGGTCGTCCAGGCTCATCGTGTCCCGCGTCGTCGGCTTGGCGTCGGGCAGCGCATCCAGATCCGGCAGATCGATCGACGCGATGTCCTCGATGTCGTTCACCTTGCCGATCGTGCGCTCGTCACGGCTGGCTGGTGCGTCGGTCGGCAGGTCCAGGTCGATGCTCGACAGGTCGAAGTCCAGCGACGACGAATCCTGCGCAGGCGCTGGGGCCGGCGTGCTGCCACCCAGGTCGTCCAGGTCACCGAGATCGAACTCGAGTTCACGGGCGCTGGCAGGGGTCGGCGCGGCCGGCGGCGTGCTCAGGTCCAGGTCCATGTTCATCGGCGCCTGGCTCGATGCCGACGGCAGCGCCTGCGTGGCGGCCATCGCGGGCGCCGGTGCCGGCGGCGAACCCAGATCCAGGTCCAGATCCAGATCCATCAGGCTGGACGGGCCGCTGTCGCGCGGGGTGGCCGCGACACCCGCCGCGGCGGTCGCCGCCGCGCGGGCCAGCGCGCCGCCGCCCGGATGCGCCATGCCGGTCGCGGGCAAGGTGCTCGCGTTCATCGGCTCGGGGCGCTCATCGTCGCTCTCGAACATCGTCGGCGCGCCGCCGGGCTGGTACAGCGGATTCTCAGGATCAACCTGACGGCCGAGTTCCTGGACCTTCGCCCAATCCTCGCCCTGCCCCTTGGTCTCGGCGTACAGCTGGACGGCCAGTTGCTCGAAGCCCTTGATGTCGCGGCGCTTGCCGTAGACCTCGAGCAGCTTCAGGCGGATGGCCAGGCGCTCCGGGTTGGCGCGCAGCGCCTCCTTCAGGATCTCCTCGGCCTGCAGGTCGCGACCGTAGGCCAGGTAGACGTCGGCTTCGGCGACCGGATCGACGTCACCGATCGCATCGAGCTGGCTCAGCGAATAGCTCATCGACGACTGGCCGGTCGTCGACGCGTCGCGCGTGTCGACGCGCTGGCCGCCGCTATGGCCGAAGAACGAGTCCGGCGCCAGACGGCTTTCCGCGAAGGCCGTCTCGGAACGCGAGGCCGCGTCGCGGCGCGCGCGCCAGCGGTTGTAGCCGATGCCACCGGCGATGACCGCCAGGGCGGCCACGAGCGCGGGCAGGTAGTCGCTCAGCGAGTCGAGGAAGCCGGGCTCCTCCGGTTCGGGCTTGGGCGCCGGCACGGCGCGCGGCGCCGAAGCAGCGACCGGGCGCGAGGCGGCAGCCTCAGCCACGGCGGCCGAGGCAGCCGCGGAAGCGGCCGGCGCTTCCGACGCGGCGGCGGGGACGTTCGCGGCGACCGTCACCGGCGGCACGACCGCCGGAGCGGGTGCGGGAGCCGGCGCAGGCGTCGGGGCCGGCGTCGGTGCGGGAGCCGGGGCTGCGGCGGTCGTCGGCGCAGCCGGCTTCGAGGCCGCGCTCGACAGCTTCTTCAACTCTTCGACGTTGCGCGTCAGCTCGGCCACTCTGGCAGCCGAATCCTTCTTCTCGGTGTCCTTGGACACCTTGGACTCGGCGCTGGGAAGGCCGCTGGGCTTGCTCAGCGTCAGCTTGTCCGGCGCGGTCGAGGTCGCGGGCTTGCGGTCCTCGACGGCGGCCTGCACGGAGCCCTTGGCCTGGCGGCTGTTCTCGTCAGCCTTCAGGGCCGGGGCGCCTTCCGCCAGACGCTGGCGGTAGCCGCCGAAATCGCTGCTCTGCGCCTGGATGACGCGGCGCGCTTCCTGCGGCGTGATCGACTGGACCGACTCGCTGCCCGGCACCGACAGCACGGCGCCCGACTTCAGCCGGTTCATGTTCTGGTTGATGAACGCGTCCGGGTTGCTGCGGTACAGGCCGACCAGCATCTGGTCCAGCGAGACGCCGGACGGCTGGGTGCGATTCGCGATGCGCGACAGCGTGTCGCCGGGCTGGACCGTGTATTCGGAGCCGGGCGTGGCCGGTGCCGGCGCGGCGGGCGACGGGGCCGGACGCGGCGCACGGGCCGTGGCGGGCGCGGGCGGCTGGCTCACCGGCGTGGCGGGCGCCGACGACACCGGCGCCTGCGTGCGGGCCACCGGCGGCGGCGCGACGACGGCCGGCGTCGACGCCGGCGCGGAGATCACCGGGGACGTGGTCGGCTCGTTCGAACGCGCGACGTTGGTGTTGCTCGGCGGATCGAACAGCAGCGTGAACTCGCGGGTCAGGCGGCCACTCGACCAGTTGACCTCGAGAATGACGTCGACAAACGGTTCCTGGACCGCGCGGTCGCTGCTCAGGCGCAGGTAGGGTCGGCCGTCGGCGCGACGGGCCAGTTGCACCTGCGTGCTGGCCAGCACCGCGTTGTAGTCAAGACCTGACGCCCGATAGGACTCGGGCGGCGCCACGCGCAGTTTGAGCGAACTGGCCTCCTCCGGGCTGAGGCTGCTGACGTCGATCTCCGCGCGCAGCGTTTCGCCGAGCGCCGACTGCACCGTCAGTTTTCCAAGCCCCAGGCCGTAGGCGGAACCCGCCGCGAGTCCCAACACGGTGACCGCGGCCACCTGGCTCAGCGCAAATCGCGCATATGCGCTCGCATGTTTTTTCAAGGCGTCCCCCAAAGCAACAAGGCGGACCATCCAAAGGACCGCCTGTCTGACGTATTGTTGTTGTGCGACTGATGCGCCCGGGCAGGCTCCCAGCCATTCCCGCGGTAGAAAATCACAACGGTGGCAAGCATATACGCATCGTTGCTGAGGTAGCTCATGAATAACAACGATGAGCTAGCGCAGATACACAGGTGGTTACCGCCTTGTCGCTAGAAGGCAACGGGCCCCTCCCCTGGCAATCCCTAATCGGCATGAAAAAAAGCGATGGCAGAGCCACCGCTTTCAGCACACCGAGCGCCAGCCGGCGTCTCGCCGACGACGGCCGGCGAGGCACGGATCAACGATCCAGCAGGATGCGCAGCATCCGACGCAGCGGTTCCGCCGCGCCCCACAGCAACTGGTCACCGACGGTGAACGCGCCGACGTATTCAGGCCCCATGGCCAGCTTGCGGATGCGGCCGACCGGGATCGTCATCGTGCCGGTGACGGCGACGGGGGTCAGGTCCTTGATCGTGGCCTCGCGCGTGTTGGGCACAACCTTCACCCACTCGTTGTCGGCGGCGATCATGGCTTCGATCTCGTCCAGCGGCACGTCCTTGCGCAGCTTCAGGGTCAGCGCCTGCGAGTGGCAGCGCATCGCGCCCACGCGCACGCAGAAGCCGTCGACCGGGATGGCGGCGGTACCGAAGCCCTCGCCCTGGCCGAGGATCTTGTTGGTCTCGGCCATGCCCTTCCACTCTTCCTTGGACATGCCGTTGCCCAGGTCCTTGTCGATCCAGGGGATCAGCGATCCGCCCAGCGGCACGCCGAAGTTGGCGATCTCGTCGCCGGACAGCGCGCGCTGCTTCGCGATGACCTTGCGATCGATCTCGAGGATGGCGCTCTTGGGATCGTCGAGCAGCGCCTTCACTTCCGCGTTCAGCGTGCCGTACTGGGTCAGCAGCTCGCGCATGTGCTGCGCGCCGCCGCCGGACGCGGCCTGGTAGGTCTGCGTGGACATCCACTCGACCAGGCCGGCCTTGTACAGCGCGCCCACGCCCATCAGCATGCAGCTGACGGTGCAGTTGCCGCCGATCCAGTCGCGACCACCCTTGGACAGCGCGTTCTTGATGACCGGCATGTTGACCGGGTCCAGCACGATCACGGCGTTGTTGGCCATGCGCAGCGAGGACGCGGCGTCGATCCAGTGGCCGTTCCAGCCCGCGGCGCGGAGCTTGGGATAGACCTCGTTGGTGTAGTCGCCGCCCTGGCAGGTGATGACGATCTCGCAGCGCTTGAGCTGCTCGATGTCGAAGGCGTTCTGCAGCGCCGTCTCGTTCCTGGCGAACGCCGGAGCGGTGCCGCCCGCGTTCGAGGTGCTGAAGAACAGCGGCTCGATCAGATCGAAATCGCGCTCCTGCGCCATGCGGTCCATCAGCACCGAGCCGACCATGCCGCGCCACCCCACCAAACCAACCAATGTCGTCATTTGCGTACCTTCGTTCATTGAAAGGCCCGGCACTGCTGGCCGGGCATCGCCCAAACACCGTCACACACCCTGGGAGCCTGCCCGGCTCGCTTCGCCGGGTGTGTGAGGTGGGGCGAGACGAACCGGAGCGGACTAGCTCTTGATGGTTTTGGTCGTCGTGGCAATGGTCGTGACCGAGCCCTTGCTGGACGCAATGGCGGCAACGACGGCATCACCCATCTCGCGGGTGCTCACCTTCTGGGTGCCCTCGCTCCAGATGTCCGCGGTACGCAGACCCTGGGCCAGCACGGACTGAACCGCCGACTCGATGCGAGCGGCGGCTTCGGGCTGGTTGAGGGAGAACTTGAGCATCATGGCAGCGGAAAGGATTGTAGCCAGCGGATTGGCGATTCCCTTGCCGGCGATGTCCGGCGCGCTGCCGTGACTCGGTTCGTAGAGGCCTTTGTTGTTCTTGTCCAACGAGGCACTGGGCAGCATGCCGATGGAGCCGGTCAGCATCGCCGCCTCGTCCGACAGGATGTCGCCGAACATGTTGCCGGTGACGACGACGTCGAACTTCTTGGGCGCCTTGACCAGCTGCATCGCGGCGTTGTCGACGTACATGTGGTCGAGCTCGACGTCCGGATACGCTTTGTGGACGTCGGTGACGACGTCCTTCCAGAACTGGAAGGTCTCCAGCACGTTGGCCTTGTCGACGCTGGTCACCTTCTTGTTGCGCTTGCGCGCGGCCTGGAAGGCGACGTGGGCGATGCGTTCGATCTCGGGGCGTGAATAGCGCATCGTGTCGAAGGCTTCCTCGCTGCCGGGAAAGTGGCCGTCGACGGCCGTGCGGCGCCCGCGCGGCTGGCCGAAGTAGATGTCGCCGGTGAGCTCGCGGATGATCAGGATGTCCAGGCCGGCGACCAGCTCGGGCTTGAGGCTGGACGCGTGCGTCAGCTGCTCGTAGCAGATCGCCGGACGGAAGTTGGCGAACAGGCCCAGCGCCTTGCGCAGTCCGAGGATGGCCTGCTCAGGGCGCAGCGCGCGCTCCAGCTTGTCGTACTTCCAGTCGCCGACGGCACCGAACAGCACGGCGTCCGCGTCCTGCGCGAGCTTGAGCGTCGCTTCGGGCAGCGGGTGACCGGACGCCTCGTAGGCGGCGCCGCCGACGGGCGCGGTCTCGAGCTCGAACGGGAGTTCGAGCACGTCCAGGACCTTGACGGCCTCCGCGACGATTTCGGTGCCGATGCCGTCACCAGGCAACACTGCAATCTTCATGATCAATCCTTGGAATGGCGGTTTTCGCCAGCGGAACCCACGGGGCTGGCTTTGCCAGACCGTCGGGTTCGCCCCCTTGAGGGGGCCGCCGAAGGCGGTAGGGGGTGGGTCAAACCAGTCGATTGTTCAGCCACGGCTTGGTGGCGATGCGTTCGGCTTCGAAGGCCTTGATCTTGTCGGCGTGGCGCAGCGTCAGCGCGATGTCGTCGAAGCCGTTGAGCAGGCAGTACTTGCGGAACGGTTGGACATCGAAAGGCAGCTCTTCACCATCGGGCTTGACGACGACCTGGCGGTCCAGGTCCACGGTCAGCTGATAACCGGGGAAGGCGAACACCTCGTCGAACAGGCGCGCGACCTGGCGCTCCGGCAACACGATCGGCAGCACGCCGTTCTTGAAGGTGTTGTTGAAGAAGATGTCGGCGAAGCTCGGCGCGATCAGCGCGCGGAAGCCGTACTGCTGCAGCGCCCACGGCGCGTGCTCGCGACTGGAGCCGCAACCGAAGTTGCTGCGCGCGATCAGCACCGACGCGCCTTGATAGCGCGGCTGGTTCAGCACGAAGTCCGGATTGGGCTTGCGGCTGGCCGGATCCTGGCCCGGCTCGCCGTGATCGAGGTAGCGCCACTCGTCGAAGAGATTCGGGCCGAAGCCGCTGCGCTTGATCGACTTCAGGAACTGCTTGGGGATGATCGCGTCGGTGTCGACGTTCTCGCGATCCATCGGGGCCACGAGGCCCTTGTGCACGGTGAACTTGTCCATGTCTTGATCCTCGATCCTCAGGCGATGCGGCGCACGTCGACGAAGTGGCCTTCCATCGCGGCGGCGGCGGCCATCGCGGGGCTCACCAGGTGGGTGCGGCCGCCGGCGCCCTGCCGGCCTTCGAAGTTGCGGTTGCTGGTGGAGGCGCAGCGCTCGCCCGGCTCCAGCCGGTCGGCGTTCATCGCCAGGCACATCGAGCAGCCCGGCTCGCGCCATTCGAAGCCGGCGGCCTTGAAGATCTGGTCCAGCCCTTCGGCCTCGGCCTGCGCCTTCACGAGGCCGGAGCCCGGCACCACCATGGCCAGCTTGACGTTGCCGGCGACGCGCCCGCCCAGACGCTTCACGACCGCCGCGGCCTCGCGCATGTCCTCGATGCGGCTGTTGGTGCAGCTGCCGATGAAGACCTTGTCGATGCGGATGTCGTTGATCGCCTTGTTGGGCTCCAGCGCCATGTACTGCAGCGCGCGCTCGATGGCGCCGCGCTTGACGGCGTCCTTCTCCTTGTCGGGATCGGGCACGCGGTCGTCGATGGACAGGACCATCTCGGGCGAGGTGCCCCAGGTGACCTGCGGGCGGATCTGGGCCGCGTCGAGCTCGACGACGGCATCGAACTTCGCGCCCGTGTCCGACTGCAGCGTGCGCCAGTACTGGACGGCCTGGTCCCACTCGACGCCGGCGGGCGTGAACGGGCGGCCCTTGACGTACTGGATCGTCGTGTCGTCGACAGCGATCAGCCCGGCGCGCGCGCCCGCCTCGATCGCCATGTTGCAGACGGTCATGCGGCCCTCCATCGACAGCGCGCGGATGGCGCTGCCGGCGAACTCGATCGTGTAGCCGGTACCGCCGGCGGTGCCGATGCGGCCGATGATCGCCAGCACGATGTCCTTGGCGCCGACGCCGGGCATGACCTGGCCCTCGACCTTGATCAGCAGGTTCTTCGCCTTCTTGGCCAGCAGCGTCTGCGTGGCCAGCACGTGCTCGACCTCGGAGGTGCCGATGCCGTGCGCCAGCGCGCCGAAGGCGCCGTGCGTGGAGGTGTGGCTGTCGCCGCAGACGACCGTCATGCCGGGCAGCGTGGCGCCCTGCTCCGGACCGATCACGTGGACGATGCCCTGGCGCTTGTCGTTCATCTTGAACTGCGTGATGCCGAAGCGGTCGCAGTTCTTGTCCAGCGTGTCGACCTGCAGGCGCGACACCGGATCGGCGATGCCCTGGCTGCGGTCGGTCGTGGGCACGTTGTGGTCGCTGACGGCCAGGTTGGCCGACAGGCGCCAGACCTTGCGGCCGGCCAGGTCCAGGCCTTCGAAGGCCTGCGGGCTGGTGACCTCGTGGACCAGGTGGCGGTCGATGTAGAGGACGGACGTGCCGTCCTCCTCGGTATGCACCACGTGCTCGTCCCAGAGCTTGTCGTAGAGGGTACGCGGCGAACCGGCGTGGGCGGCGTTGGAGATGTTGGCGGTCATGGGATGGCTCTCCATCACTTCAGGGAAAGATGGCTGTCTTTGCGGCTCATTTCGAGCCGGCCTTGGAAACTTGATTCGCGGGCATCGCGGGCGTGACGGAAGCCCCCGCGGCGGCGGCCTCCTTGGCGGCAGGGCACAGCGCGTCGACGAAGCGCTGCACGACGGTCGGCAGGCGCTCCTGGCGGGCCACACCCAGAACATAGTCGCGCTGGGCCCAGGCTTCATCCAGCGTCAGGCGCTTCACGTCGAAGACCTGCGCGAAACGGCGCGACGGCGCGTCGGGCAGCACCGCGACGCCCAGGCCGGCCTCGACCAGCTGCGCGATCGCGTCGAAGCCGCGCACCTGGAGCCGCGCCTTGAGCGTGCGGCCGCGGGCCATGGCTTCCTGCATCATCAGTTCCTGCGCGGCGGCGCCGCCGTGCAGGCCGACGAGGTCGTGGTCCAGCAGGTCGTCGAAGCTGACCGACTCGCGCCCGGCAAGCTCGTGGCCGGCCGGCACCAGCACGGCCAGGCGGCCGGTGCGGTAGGACCAGGTCTGCAGCCGGTTGTCCAGCAGCGGCGTCGTGAACACGCCGACATCGGCGCGGCCTTCGGCGACAGCCGCCTGCACCTCGGCGCTGGTCTGGTCCTCAAGGCTGATGCGGATCTGCGGATGGGCCTGCGAGAACGCGGCCAGATCCGGCGGCAACGCTTCCGCGATCGCGCCGGCGTTGGCGGCGATGCGCAGATGCCCCTTGATGCCGCGGGCGAATTCGACGACCTCGCTCTCCAGCGCATGCAGCGAGGCATGCAACGAGCGGATGTGGCGCACCAGCGCGCGGCAGGCCTCGGTGGGCTCGACGCCGCGGGCGCGACGCTCGAACAACTGCACCCCGAGTCGCGTCTCCAGGTCCGAGATCCGTTTGCTGGCCGCCGCCAGCGCCAGATGCTCGCGCTCGGCCCCGCGGGTGATGGATCGAGTCTGTTCGATCGCCAGCACGAGATTCAAGGTGGTGAGGTCGAGGCGCATGGTATGGCGGCGGCTGGGTTGAACTGTAGCCTTCGCTCAGAGAGCAAGACTGCGGTCGTTCATGATAATCCCTTCGCCTTAAACGAAAGCTGGAAAATCTTCAGCGACCGTCGTTACTGTTGTTCGGCTTGTTTTGGTATTCATCAGGTCCTATGGTGGTACTGCTTTGGTGCGATGTCGGGCCCATCCGCCACAAAGCGCTTCCATCATCATTTCCAGGAGACCTGCATGAACTTCCGAGCCCGATCCGCCGGTGCCGCCGCGCTGGCCACGTTGTCGACCGCCATGACCGCGGCGCTGACGCCCAGCGCCGCGTTCGCGCACGGCGCACCTGAGTTCCCGATCTCGCGTCAGTACAACTGCTACAAGAATCCGTCACTGCCGGCCTGCCAGGCCGCGATCGCCTTCGGCGGGGAGCAGGCCATCTACGACTGGAACGGCGTCAACCAGGCGGCCGCCAACGGCAATCACAAGGCGGTGGTGCCGGACCTCAAGATCTGCGCCGGCGGACAGGAGAAGTTCAAGGGTTTCGACCTGGCGCGCGCGGACTGGCCCACCACGGCCTACTCGCCGGGCGCCGACGGCAAGTACGAGTACCGCTACAACGCCACCGCGCCGCACCGCTCGCTGAACTGGACCTTCTTCCTGACGCGCGACGGCTGGAACCCGACCACCTCGCCGCTGCGCTGGTCCGACCTGGAGCAGGTGCAGCAACTCGGCCCCGACCAGATCGTCACCACGGGCAAGACCTACACGATGAAGCTCAGCCTGCCGCGGCGGACCGGCAAGCATGTGCTGTTCTCCGCCTGGCAACGGGCGGACAGCACCGAGGCGTTCTATGCCTGCTCCGACGTGGACTTCGGCGGCGGCACGACGCCACCCGGCACGCCCTCGGGGCTGAAGCAGATCGGCCAGGTTTCGGCGGCGCAGGACCTGCCGTCGGGCAGCCAGGTGAAGCTGCGCGTGTTCAATGGCGCGGGCAATGACCTGGAGACGATCTCGGTGTCGCTGACCGCCGCGGCGACCAAGGCCGCGTGGCTGGGCCAGATCGCGACCAAGGTGAACCAGACCTCGGGCTACGTGAAGGTCGGCACCCTGCAGGGCGGCAATGTCGTCGTGCCGGGCGGCGCAACGGTGATGGACGTCTACCTGCAGAACGCCAACTCGGGCGCGAGCTACGCACTGGACGTCATCCTGCCGACGACGCCCCCGACGAACCCGCCGGGCGGCGCGCCCGCATGGGCGGAGGGATCGAGCTACACGGCCGGGCAGATCGTGAGCTATCAGGGCAAGCAGTACCGCTGCCTGCAGGCGCACACGGCCTGGGCCGGCGCGGGATGGAATCCGGCGGCTTCGCCGACGCTCTGGCAGGCGGTCTGAACTGCCGGCACCGAGCACCGGCAGAGGGTGCCGGGGGCCCCGTGTCGTCAATCGCGTCGCAGGCTCCGCATTCCTCCCCGGCGCCCCCGGCACCCTCTGCCGCGATGCGGCATGGTGCGCGGGTAGCGGCGCAGGGGGCGGCGCGGGTAGCGGCGCAGGGGGCGGCGCGGGTAGCGGCGCAGGGGGCGGCGCGGGTAGCGGCGCGGATTGCAGTGCGGCAGGGAGTCGGGGTCAGTCCTTGATGCCCAGGAGGCTGCGGCCCACCGCTTCGGCCACCTCGATCCCGTCGACGCCGGCGGACATGATGCCGCCGGCGTAGCCGGCACCCTCGCCGGCCGGATACAGGCCGCGGACGTTCAGGCTCTGGTAGTCCTTGCCGCGCGTGATGCGCAGCGGCGAGGACGTCCGCGTCTCGATGCCGGTCAGCACCGCGTCGTTCATCGCGAAGCCGCGGATCTGGCGCTCGAAAGCGGGCAGTGCCTCGCGAATCGCGGCGAGTGCGTACTCGGGCAGGCTGCCGAAGCCCTTCTGCTGCAGGTCGGTCATCGTGACGCCGGGCTTGTAGCTCGGCTCCACGCTGCCGAGCGCGGTGCTGCGCTGGCGCTTGACGAAGTCCCCCACCAGCGCGGCCGGCGCCAGGTAGTTGCCCTCGCCGAGCTCGTAGGCGCGCGATTCCCAGAAGCGCTGGAACGCGAAGCCGTCCAGCGGATTGACGGTGCTGCCGTCCTTCTTCCCGTCCTGGCGGTAGTCCTCGGGCGTGATGCCGACGACGATGCCCGCATTCGCGTTGCGCTCGTTGCGCGAGTACTGGCTCATGCCGTTGGTGACGACGCGGTTCGGCTCCGACGTCGCCGCGACGACGGTGCCGCCGGGGCACATGCAGAAGCTGTAGACCGAGCGGCCGTTGCCCGCGTGGTGGACCAGCTTGTAGTCGGCCGCGCCGAGGATCGGATGACCGGCGTTCGGGCCGAAGCGGGCCTTGTCGATGATCGACTGCGGATGCTCGATGCGGTAGCCGATGGAGAACGGCTTCGCTTCCATGTGCACGCCGCGCGCGTGGAGCATCGTGAAGGTGTCGCGCGCGCTGTGGCCGAGCGCGATGACGACGTGATCGGCACGCAGTTGCTCGCCGGATTCGAGCATCACGCCGCGCACGTGCCGCTGGCCATCGGTGCCAGGCTCGATGAGCACGTCGGTGACCTTCTGCTGGAAGCGGATCTCGCCGCCGAGGCTCTCGATCTCGGCGCGCATCTTGATGATCATGCTCACCAGGCGGAAGGTGCCGATGTGCGGCTTGCTGACGAAGAGGATCTCCTCGGGCGCGCCGGCCTTGACGAACTCGGTCAGGACCTTGCGCGTGAGGAAGCGCGGATCGGAGATCTGGCTGTAGAGCTTGCCGTCGGAGAAGGTGCCCGCGCCCCCTTCCCCGAACTGGACGTTGGATTCGGGGTCGAGCACGCTTTCGCGCCACAGGCCCCAGGTGTCCTTGGTGCGCTCGCGGACCTGCTTGCCGCGTTCGAGCACGATGGGCCGCAGGCCCATCTGCGCCAGGATCAGCGCGGCGAAGAGGCCGCAAGGACCGAAGCCGATGACGATGGGGCGCGGACGCCCGGTGGCGTCGGCGACACCCGTGGCCCCGGCAGCGTCAGCGGCACCGGCGGCGTAGAAGTCGGCCGGCGCATGGCCGACGAACTGGTAGGCGGTGTCCGGCGAGGGCTTGATGTGCGTGTCGCCGGCGTGGCGCTGGAGCAGCGCGGCTTCGGCGGCGGCGTCGCCCACCTCGCAATCGACGGAGTAGATCAGCACCATCGCGGTCTTCTTGCGGGCGTCGTAGCTGCGCTTGAAGACGGTGAAGGCGGTGAGCTGCGCGTCGGGGATGCCGAGCCGGTCGACGACGGCGGGGCGCAGCGCCTCCTCGGGGTGGTTGAGGGGCAGTCGGAGTTCGTTGATGCGGATCATGGCGATTGATCGGGCAGCGGCGCGAGGTCCGGTGGACGGGCCTCGCTGAAAGCAAAACAGGCCCCGCCGGAGGGCATGGGCCTGTTGTCGGATCGATGGGGAGGAACTCCCCGCGACCTCAACCCGAGTGCGGACGCTTGCCCGGGTTCTTCTTCGAGCGGGTGTGCGAACCGCGCTCGAGGCTGCTCTTCTGACCGCGATGCGAGGTCACGGTCACGCCCTTCGGCGCGACGGGACGGGGGGCGGCCTTGCGGTCGGCTTCCGTGATGATCTTGTTGCCCATGTTGGCTCCGGTAAATGAACTGAGAAACACCTGCCCGAAGTCACACACTCAACGGCCTCGGACCCGAAGGGGCGACCGGTTGCCTGGAGCAGCGTCGGTAATACGGTGAAGGGCGGGAGTTTACACGCGCCGGAGGGGTCCCCGCTCTCCCCCGCTGCGGGGACTGCGACCTGTCAACCATCCCCCCTCGGGTCCGTTGACCGTCGATCGGGTCGTCGCCACGATGATCCGCATCCGGCCAGGACGGCGTCCGAGGCGCCGGCCGGCCGCACCACAGAGGGAGCACCCATGTCATTCCCGTCCCGTTCCGCCGTCGCACAGTCCGCCCTGCTGGTGGTCTCGTTCGCCACGCTGGCCGCTTGCACCACGTCGCCGGCGCCGGATCAGCGCGCCTCGGACCAACGCGCGCAAGAATCCGCGCGTGCCGCCGACGCCAAGGCGGCACCCACCGAGCAACCGCCGCCACGACCTTCCCCGGGGCCCCTCATGCCCATCATCGCGGCGGCCCCGGCGGCGCCCGCCCCGATCGCCGAACAGCGGCAGCGCGCGGCGGTCAGCGTCGCGGCCTACGCGCCCCAATGGACGCCGCCACCGCCGGCCTCGACGGCCAAGTACACGGCCTTCTCCGACAACCCCTGGCAGCGCGCCGCCGAACTGCCCGTCTCCACCTTCAGCGCCAGCGTCGACACCGGCAGCTACGCCAACGTCCGCCGCTTCATCAACCGCGGCCAGATGCCGCCGCAGGACGCGGTGAGGGTGGAGGAACTGGTCAACTACTTCGGCTTCGACGCCCCCGGCCCCGAGACCGGCGAGCGCGATCCGTTCAAGGTCCGCGCGCAGGTGCTGGCCTCGCCCTGGAATGCCGAGCGCGGCCTGATCCGCGTCGCCATCAAGGGCAAGGACATCGCCAAGGCGAGCCTGCCGCCGGCGAACCTGGTGTTCCTCGTCGACGTGTCCGGCTCGATGGGTCCGGAGGACCGGTTGCCTCTCGTGAAGTCCGCGCTGAAGCTGTTGACCGCGCAGCTGCGTCCGGTGGACCGGGTGAGCCTCGTCACCTACGCCAACGGCACGCGCATCGCGCTGCCGCCGACGCCCGGCGACCGCAAGACGTCCATCAACAGCGCGATCGATCAGCTCCAGGCCGGCGGCGCCACCTACGGCGAAGGTGGCCTGAAACTCGCCTACGCGCAGGCCCGCGAGTCCTTCATCCCGGAAGGCATCAACCGCGTGCTGCTCGCCACCGACGGCGACCTGAATGTCGGCGAGACCAACCAGGAGACGCTCAAGAAGATGATCGAGGGCGAGCGCGACAGCGGCGTCACGCTGACGGCGCTGGGCGTGGGCCAGTCCAACTTCAACGAAGCGCTGATGAAGAAGCTGGCCGACACCGGCAACGGCAGCTACCACTACCTGGATTCGCTGCAGGAAGCGCACAAGGTGCTGGTCAACGAAATGACCTCGACGCTGGCGACGATCGCGCAGGACCTGAAGCTGCAGGTCGAGTTCAACCCGGCGACGGTGCAGGAGTACCGCCTGATCGGCTACGAGCTGCATGCGCTCAAGCGCGAGGACTTCAACAACGACAAGGTCGACGCGGGCGACATCGGCGCCGGTCACCAGGTCACGGCGCTGTACGAGTTCGTGCCGGCCGGCGCGAAGGGCAATGTCGATCCGCTGCGATACGGCAACGAGGGCAAGGCGGCGGCCAAGGCATCGCCGCGCGTCGGCAAGAACGGCGAGCTGGCGTGGATCAAGCTGCGCTACAAGGCGCCGGGCCAGTCGACAAGCCAACTGGTTGAACTGCCGGTCGCCAAGCCAGCAACGATGCCGGCGCTGGCCGCGCAGGACGCCGACACGCGTTTCGCGGTGGCGGTCGCTGCATGGGGTCAGTGGTTGCGCGGCAGCTCGCTGATCGGCAATTACGGGCCGGAGCAGTTCGTGCCGCTCGCCCGGGGCGCGCGGGGTGAAGACCGGTACGGCCACCGCGCGGAATTCGCCAGACTGGCCGAGCTGTCGGCCACCCTGAAACGCTGAGGCTTACTCGACCGCGTGACCGCCGGCGTCCAGGGCCGGCGGGCGCAGCAGATCCACGTCGACGCCCATCGCCTCACTGGCGCGCTCGACGGCCTGCCAGAGCTCGGCCGGCATCTGCAGGATCTCCTCCGGCGAGCTGGCACGCGTGATCCACGCGTCGATCTCCTGGTGCTGCGCCACCGTGATCAGGTCCAGGTTCAACATCTCGTCGATCGTCTTCACAGCGCTTTCCTTCTTGTGGGGGTCGGCGGCAGGTGTCGAAGCCTGCACCCCTGACGGGGACTGCTGTGGCAGTGCGTCTACCTTGCGCCACGCCGACCGCTCGATAGTATGCGGGACGATTCTCCGGCTCGCGCCCCGTCCGTCATCCGCATGGCGGCCCTTCCTACAGACTTCACGGCACGCGTCGCCTAACGTGAAGGGATGAAGCCCAACGCGCCCTCTCCCGACCGCGAGCCGACGTCCTCCGACGAGGACACCGTTCCGCTGCTCCTTCGGGGCTTCTCCGTCGTCCACGGCGCATTGGCGCTGCTCTTCACGGCCATGGCGCTGCTGCTGCTGGCCATCGCGGCGAAGGAAGCCTGGATGGCGCTCCACCTCGACTGGAACGACGAGGCCGCGCAACTGGTCATCGAAGCGATGGGCGTGCTTGCCGCCGCGGTGGTCGCGCTGCAGATCGCACAGACGATCACCGAAGAGGAAGTGATCCGCACCGCCCACATCAGCGCGCCGACGCGGGTGCGGCGATTCCTCTCGCGATTCATGGTGGTCATCGTCGTCGCGCTCGCGATCGAGGCGCTGGTCGCCACATTCCGCGCCGCGCATTCGGACTCGACGCTGCTCCTCCACGCCGCGGTGATGGTCTTCGCCGTCGGGGCCCTGGTCGCCGGCTGGGGCCTGTTCATCCACTTGAACCGCTCCGCCGAAGAACTCGAGCCCGAGGCCATGCAAGAGGCGAAGCGCGAGGATCACAAGCTGAAGTGACGCGCCTGCGACACCGCGTCTTCAGTCATTCAGCGCGGCATTCGAAGCACACCCCGGATCCAAGTCCCCGCCCCTACCGATCCCAGGCATCAGGTCGGCCACTTGCACTGAAGTCGGTCATGGCGCGAAGGGCGGTCATTCGCGACGATAGGTCCCAGGTGTTCGAAGCACCTGCATGGAAGCGGCAGGCCGCCCCGATAGAGCGGCCACTTTCGCCCCCTATTCCGCGTGTTCATCGGGCGAGATGGGCCACTCCGCGAGGATGGCCACACGGACCTTCCTGACGTGTTTCGACATCTCGCCCACCCGACCGCGCGGATCAACCCGCTCTTCCCGTGGGCTCATTGCTCCGCCTCCCGGGAAGGACGCCATGACCCGTCTGACCGATGCCGAACTTCCACCGCTCCCCGCCCTCGACGACCGTCCGCGCCGCGCCATCGAGGTCCTCATCCCCGCAGCGTCGACTGCCGCATCGAGGTGCCACGTGCTGAACCGCAAGCTCACCACACGCGCCGCCTTCGACGGCATCTGCGACCGCATCCACCTGCTGCAGCACCACGTGGAGGTCATGCGCGCCGACGACTCCGCCGCCCGGCTCGCCCATGACCATGCCGTGATGGGCCAGGTGCTCGATGAACTCGACGTCCTGCTGCGCGTCATCGCCCTGGCGGGCTTCGAGGAACAGCTCTATCGCTGGGCGATGCCGCAGCGGGACCTCAAGTCCTGACCCTCGGCACCCGCGGCGCATGCAGCACCCGCAGCAGAAGACATGTTGAACGCCACATGGAAAAAGGGAGGCCGTGGGCCTCCCTTTGCTCTGCGCCCGCAGGGCCCGGAGGCCGCGCGGCTCAGCCTGTCGATCAGGCCTTGCGGGCCTGCTTGCGACGCGCCACGCCCAGGCCCGCCAGCGCCAGGCCGGCCAGCGCCAGTGATGCCGGCTCGGGAACGCTCTGGCCGTCCACCGACAACACGTTCAGCGTGCCGTTGGTCGCCGTCATCGTCAGCTGCCAGGCGCCGAAGGCGTTGCTCGGGCCGTCGTAGTTGCCGAAGAAGTTGTTCAGCTGATATCCCGCCCATGCGTCCTGGGCGCTGTAGCTCAGCTGACCCAGGGTGATCATGTAGGTGCCAGCTTGCGAGAACGTGTAGCCGTAAGCCGAGTCGTAGTAATGGACCGAGCCGTCGCCGTAAGTCTCGCCCGAATCGTCCTGCGCGTAGAGCGCGTTGCCGCCTTGCAGCAGCATCATGTAGTTGTCGAAACCGGTGATGACGCCATCGCCGTTCAGGTCGACACCCGTCGACTCGCGCACCAGTGAGTCGAAGAACACATGCGTACCTGCCGACACGCTGAACGTCACCTGCGAGATCTTCCGGCCATCCAGCTGGCCATCGCCATTGCCATCGATGTTGTAGATGGAGCCCTTGACCACCACCGGTGCCGCCGCAGCGACGCCTGCCATCACGGTCATGGCCAGTGCCATCAACGTCTTCTTGAACATCCTCTTCCCTCTGTTGTCGTATGAACCGACGCCACAGGAGCAAGGGCTGTGCCAAACGCGTAAGCCGTTGATTCGTTTGGATACGATCATGACCATGTCATGATCATGTAAAGATCTCCGACGCTTTTCACGTCCCTTCCTGGGACGACAAAGACGTCACTGATTAGAAGGACGACGGGTACCGAGGATCGCTTGAAAGTGCCAGACAGGTCACCTAAGGCACCGCACCAGCCGCCGCGGGATCCCGCTCAATCGTTCTCGAACGGCAGCGTGTCCAGGAAGTCCTGCGCCTCGACCTTGCGCGCCACCAGCCGCGCGCACCCCTTCAGCCGCGAGAGGTCCTCCAACCGCAGTCCTGGATTGGGCTGGAGGCTGAAACAGCACACCGTGCCGAAGACGCGGCCATCGGACAGCACGACCGGGGCGCTCAGATGCGCGCCGATGGGCACCGGTGTCGGCGGGAGCTTCAACTCGGCGGCCACCGCGGCGGCGTTGGTCATCAACTCCGGCGCTCGGCCTTCCACGATGCGCTGGCAGTAGCTCTGCTCCAGCGGCGCCGAATCGCCGACTTGCACTTCGATCGCCGACTCCCCGTCAACGAAGCGGAACACGCGTTCCCCATCCTGGAATTCCGAGACGAAAACGACATCCATGTCGAGCTGCTCTCGCAGGCCTTTCAACACATCGGTGATCCGCGCGTCGAGGTCCGGGTCGAAGCCATCCGAGGTGGCAGCAAGCAATTCAGAGATCGCGACTTCAAGGGAATGGGCGGTGAACGGGCGGTCGTACATCGGGCGGAATCGGCTGGAGCAGCGTCGGTGGCTGGATGGAAAGAACATGCTACCCAAGCGCGGCGAGGAGCCATGTGCCGGGGGGTGTCGCAGTTACAGCTTGTAGGAACTCCTCGCGACGCGTCGATGGCAAGTCGCCTCAGGTTGCAGGAGCCAGGCGATACAGCCCGACGTCCACCCGTCCGGCGCGGAATCCGGCTTCGCAGTAGCAGAGGTAGTACTCCCACAAGCGCTTGAACGGCAGGTCGAATCCCTGTGCCTCGATCGCCGGCCACTCGGCCAGGAAACGACGGCGCCATTCGACCAGCGTGGCCGCATACCCGCGTCCGAAACGCGCCTGCGTCGAGAAGCTGAGGCTGGCCTTGCGGGCCTCCTCGGCCATGCGTTCCGGCGTGGGCAGCATGCCGCCGGGGAAGATGCAGCGCTGGATGAAATCCGGATTCGCGCGATAACGCTCGAAGTGCTGCTCGTCGATCGTGATCGCCTGCAGCACAGCCACGCCATCAGGCTTCAGCCGGTCCCGCAAGGTCGCGAAGTAGACCGGCCAGTACGCCTCGCCCACGGCCTCGATCATCTCGATCGACACGATGCGGTCGAAGCGGCCGTCGACATCGCGGTAGTCCTGCAACCGCAGGTCGACCCGGTCGGCCACGCCCCATTGCTCGGCGCGCGCCTGCGCGAATCGCAGTTGCTCGGTCGACAGCGTCAGTCCGACGACCTCCACGCCGCAGCGCTTGGCCAGCGTCGCCGCCAGGGTGCCCCAGCCGCAGCCGATCTCCAGCACACGCTGGCCCGCGCGCAGGTCCAGCAGTTCGACGATGCGATCCAGACGGCGCGCCTGGGCGCGCTCCAGCGAGTCGATGGCGTCGGCGCCGCCCTCGGAGCTGGCGGAACCGGCGGTGAAGGCTGAGGCTGAGGCTGAGGCTGAGGCTGATGCTGATGCTGATGCTGAGGCCGAAGCTGACGCCGAAGCGGATCTGCCCGCGGTCTCGCTGGCCGATTCGGGAGTCGGCGCTTCGGGGGGCGGCGATTCGCGATGCGACGGGTCGAGCGGCTCCTCATACAGCGCGCTCGAGTACAGCATGCTGTCGTCCAGCCAGCGTTCGTAGAAGCGGTTGCCGAGGTCGTAGTGCGCGGCGATGTTGTGCCGGCTGCCGCTGCGCGTGTTCGCGTTCGCGCGATGCAGCAGGCGCGAGAACCAACGCGCTGGACCGCGCGTCTCGGCGATCGCGCCGAACGCCGTCTCGTTGGCGATCCCGAACGACAGCAGCGCCGTCAGGTCGGGCGTGCTCCAGTCACCGTCGCGGTACGAGAACGCCAATCCCAGGTCGCCTTGCAGCAGCAGTCGCAACGCCGGCCGCCAACGATGCAGGTGCAGCGTCGCGGCCGGGCCGGGGTAAGGACCGACGGCCTCGACGCGGCGGCCATCGGGCAGCGTGAGCGCCAGGCGCCCCAGCTGGATGCGGGACAGCACGCGCCGCAGCGATTCGTGGCGTGCGCCCAGCCGGTCGCCGCCCAGCGTCGCGGGGGTGATCTCGAGGACCGCGGGTGCGGTCAGGAACGCGCTCGTGTCGTCATGCATGCAAGGTCGCCTCGGAAGAATCGGCCGGGTCGGGCCCGGTCTGTTCGGTCTGTTCGGATCGGGTGGGTTCGGATCGGGTCGGCTCAGGCCGGGTCGGTCCGCGCGAGCGGACGACCGTCATCGGATGCCTGGGCGCGGTCGGTCGCTCGTGCAGCCTCGCGCCCTTGAGCCACAGGCGCAGCGCTTCCCAATGGATGCCCGCCACGACCTTCAGCGTCAGCAGCGGATGCGTCACCAGCAGCCGCAGCAACGCGCCATCGGTCAGCGGCGAGCGCGCGGCGTCGAGCCGAGCGTTCAGCACGGCCGCGCCATCGGCATCGCGGTCACCCTGGCTGAGGCTGCTGCCGGCGCCGACGCCCTCGTTGACGCCGTTGTCGACGCCGGTGTTGACGCCCTCGCCCTGTTGCTCATGCACGCTGACGCCGATGGAGAGCCGCTCGCGCGGCGGCTCGATCCGGAAGCGGTACTGCAGGTCCATGCCGAGGAACGGCGACACATACAGCCGCTTGCCGCTGCGCTGCTCGATGAGCGGCGCAGCGCGTTGCGCCTCGTCGACCTCGATCAGGTAGCTGTGCCGTTCGCCGAAGGTGTTGTTGACCTCGTAGACGATGGCGCGCAACGTGCCGTCCGGCGCATCGCAGAACCAGACGCTCAATGGATTGAAGGCGTAGCCGAGGAGGCGCGGCATCGCGAGCAGCCGGACCGCCCCGCCGACGGGCAGGCCGGCCAGCGCCAGGCGCGCATCGACGTGGGCGCGCAAGCCCGGCACGTCGCTGGCCGTGCCGTCGCCATGATCGGAGGGCCGGAAGCTGAAGAGATTGAATCGCCCGACCGAGAACCAGCGCAGCCGCGCATCCAGCGCGGGCAGTTCGTCGAGGTCGAGCAGCAGCGTGAACATCCGGTACCGCAGCCGGTGCCGCAGCGGCTTCAAGCGCTGATGCATCACCTGCCCGCGATAGATCGCCGAGTGCAGGTCCGCGTCCGGCCGCCTGCTCATGCGGACACCGCCCGCGGCAGGTGGATGCGATCGGACTCGCCCGCGACGGTCCATGGCCGGCGCACGCCGCCAAGGGCCTCGGCCACCGCGAGCCCGGCCTGCAGCCCGTCCTCGTGGAACCCCGACCCGAAGTACGCGCCGCAGAACCACGTGCGCTGCTGCCCCTGCAGCGACCACAGCTCGCGCTGCGCGGCAATCGCGGCGATGTCGAAGCGGGGATGCTCGTAGACGTCGGTGCGGATCAGATGCTCGGGTCGCGGCGCCACCGCCGGGTTCAGCGACACGAACAGCGGCACCGCGCTGCGACCTTGCGGCAGGTGCGGCTGCAGCCGGTTCATCCAGTACGTGACGGTCGGCGGCAGTTGGAACGGACCATCACCCCGCCCGGCGAGGTAGTTCCAGCTCGACCACACGGCCCGCCGGCGCGGCATCAGCGCGGGATCACGATGCAGCACCGCGAGGTTGCGGGTGTAGGGGAACGCGCCGAGCAGCCGCCGCTCCTCCGCCGTCGGCGTGGTCAGCATGCGCAGCGACTGGTCCGCATGCGTCGCCAGCACGACGTGATCGAAGACCGGCGTCCACGCGCCGCGCCGCGTGCGCAACCGCACGCCGCCGGGCTCGCGGGCGACGGAGATCACCGGCTCGTCGCGATGCAGGCGGTCCTCGAAGCCCCGCGTCAGTCGACGCACGTACTCGCGGCTGCCGCCGTCGACGGTCCGCCAGATCGGACGGTCGGTCAGCTTCAGCAGCCCGTGGTTCTCACAGAAGCGCACGAACGCGGCCACCGGATACCGTCCGATGTCCGCCGCCGCCGAGGACCAGATCGCCGCGCCCATCGGGTACAGGTGATCGTCGCGGAAGGCGCGACCGTAGCCGCGCGCGTCGAGGTAGTCGTCGAGCGCCAGGTCGCCGCACGCGGCGGCATCGCGGGGCGCCTCGCGATAGAAGCGCAGCAGGTCGCGCAACATGCCCCAGAAGCGCGGACGGACGAGGTTGCCGCGCTGCGCGAACAGCCCGTTGAGGTCGGTGCCGGCGTACTCCAGTCCGCCGTCGTTCAGGCTGACCGCGAAGGACATGTCCGACGCCCGCGTCGGCACCTCCAGGTGGCGGAACAGCGCGCTCAGGTTGGGATAGGCCGGCTCGTTGTAGACGATGAAGCCGGTATCGACCGGCACCTGCAGCAACCCGCAGGGCGCGTCGACGGTGTGGCTGTGCCCGCCGATTCGTGCCTCGGCCTCGAAGACCTGCACGTCGTGCCGCTGCGACAGCAGCCAGGCGCAGGACAGCCCGGAGATCCCGGCGCCGACGACGGCCACCCGCAACCGGCGTCCTTCGTCGACGAGTGGCATCGGCAAACTGGGTCGTGGATCGGGGCGGTCCATGGGCGCGTCCTTGGTCGTTCTGGTTGTTTGGCGCTTCTACGCGGGCAGCCGCGTTTTGGATTCTTCCCTCGTGAAGGATCGCCCCAGTGCGCGGGCGAGGGTCGCCCGCATGGTGGTCCTCCGCAAGCCGAGCGATGATCCGGGACGCCGTTCGCCGCGTAAGAGCGTCCATGGGCCCCCTGCGACGCGACGAACCCCCCTCGGCTCCGGCCACCCCGCCGGACGCCGCGTCCGTGTCATCGTCCCCTGCGTCGACCGCCGTGTCGGCCGCCAGGTCCTCGCCGAAAGCCCGCCACTTGAAGATCGTCCCGATCGATCCCGACCGCAGCGCGTCGCCGCCCCCCACCGGGGACGACTGGCCGGCGCTGATGCGCCGCGTGGCCGAGCTGCGGGACCGGGAAGCCTTCGGCCGGGTGTTCTCGCACTTCGCGCCGCGGGTGAAGAGTTACCTGATCCGCACCGGCAGCACCGACGGCGCGGCCGAGGACCTGGCGCAGGACGCGCTGGTGATGGTCTGGCGCAAGGCCGCGCTGTTCGATCCGGCGCAGGCGGCCCTCTCGACCTGGATCTTCACGATCGCACGCCGGCTGCGCATCGACGCCGCGCGGCGCCATCAACTGGACGGCGCCGGCGACGAATGTTTCGAATTCGACCGGCTCGAGGCCGATCAGCCCGGTGTCGCCGACCACGTCGAGGCGACACGGCTGTCCCGTCGCGTGCGCGAGGCGCTCAACCGGCTCCCGCCCGAGCAGGCCCAGGTCTTGCGCCTGTCCTTCTACGACGACGAACCGCATGCCCGCATCGCGGCCGAACTCGGCCTGCCGCTGGGCACCGTCAAGTCGCGGATCCGGCTGGCCGTGGCGCACCTGCGCCGGCTGGTCGATCTCTGATGTCCCGAATCCCGTTGCCCTCCCCGACCATGCTGCCGCCCCTCGACATCCGCCATCACCCCGCCGACGAGCTGCTGCTCTCCCTCGTCAGCGGCGCGCTGCCGATCGGTCTGCAGCTGGTGACGGAGACCCACCTGGAGCTGTGCCCGGCCTGCCGGGAGCGCGTGGCGATGCTGCGCGCCCTCGGCGGCGTGGTGCTCGAGGAACAGCCCGAAGCGCCCCTGCGCGAAGACGCGCTGGCGAGGGCCTTCGATCGCATCGATCAGCTGGAGCAGGCCGAGCGCGCCGCGGGCACCCCGACGCCGCGCAAGGTGCCGGCCCCGCCGCCGCTGCCCGCGGGCGCGGTCTGGCCGAAGGCCCTGGAAGGCTGCAGCGCGACGCGCTGGCGCTGGATCGGCCCTGGCATGCGCTGGAGCCGCGTGACGGTGCCGGGCTCGCCGGAAGCCAACGTCTTCCTGCTGCGCATCGGCGCCGGCAAGTACCTGCCGCAGCACACGCACCGCGGCACCGAACTGACGCAGATCATCTACGGTCGCTTCCACGACGGCCGGGCGCTGTTCGGGCCGGGCGACTTCGACCTCGCCGACGGCGAGGTCCACCATCAACCGGTGGTGCAGGACGGCAGCGAGTGCATCTGCGTGGCGGCCGTCGAAGGCCGCCTGCATTTCGACGGGCTCATCGCCCGCTGGTTCGGATCGCTCGTCGGCATGTAGCCGCGGTGATCGCCGCGCCGGCGCCAGAGGCGACGCCGCTGACGATCGCGCCCCAGACCAGGTCGATGGCGGTCACGTGCCAGGGCCAGTCGCGCAGCGTGGCCTGGTTGGTGAAGTCGTAGGTCGCGTAGGCGAGGAAGCCGAACAGCGCGCCGCGCCAGAGCGCCACGATCGGATGGCCCTCGGCCAATGCGGGCGCCACGGCGAAGAACACGAGTCCGACGATGTACAGCGGATAGAACACCGCCACGGCGCGCCAGTCGACCGTGGGCGCCATCAGGTGGCCGATGGCCGGTTGATAGAGCGCGCCGGAAGTGGCACTCAGCCAGACCGCGTCCATCGCCAGGAAGACAACCAGCGTCATCAGGTAGGCCAGTGGCCAGCGCCAGGCCGGCGCGCGCGTGGGGATGGGATCTTCTCGCAAGCTCATGGGGGTCTCCGGTTCAAGGCAGGCGGTACGTCAGCACGCGATCGCCCTTGACCTGCGCATCGAGGCCAAGCCATCGACCATCCGTCCGATCACGCCACAACGTGAGCACCTGACGGGCCGGCGCGGATTTGCCGGACGAAGGCGCCGTCGACGTGATCCGCCACCTCGACGCGTCGACGTCGCGGCCGCCTGCGGGGATGGCCGCGTCGGGCAGGCGCTCGATGTGGACTTCGTCCACCTCGCCGGTCTGCGGATTCAGCAAGCGCTGCTGACGAATCAGCGCGGGATTCCAATACGCGTAACTCATGAGGCAGGCCGGCTCGCCGGGCATGGCGGAGGCCAGACGCCGATCGACTTCGACCGGCTTTCCGTCGTCGTCGGTGCGGCTGCGGATCTCCTGCAGGCAATCGCCGCGCCAGCGCTCGCGGGCCTCGTGGCGATAGCGGAAGACGTTGATGCCGAGCAGCCTCACGTCGAAGGCGGCGTTGCTGGTGACCTCGCGCGCCTCGGCCGGGCCGTCGACGGTGAAGCGATGCGTGCCGATCGGCTTGCCATCGAGGCGCACCTCGAAGTTCCAGCTCTCGGCCCGGGCCGGCGCGGCGGGCCCGACGGCGCCCATGGCCACAAGGGCGACGAAGGCCGCAGCAGCAGCAGCAGCACCTGGGGATGCTCGCGGCGATGGTGCCGAACTCATTGCCGCACTCATTGCCGCGGTCATCGCACGTCTCCGCGCTTCGGCGGCCACGGGATGAAGGCGCTCGTGCGCGCGATGTAGTCGCGATAGGCGGGGCGGCGCTCGCCGATGTCCTTCTCCAGCAGCGTGACGCCGGAAACGCGCAAGAGCAGGAAGGTCATCAACAGCGGCGAGGCCAGCACCCACGCGCCCGCCCATCCGCCGGCGACCCACCCCATCACGCCAAGGCCCCACCACACGCAGGTTTCGCCGAAGTAGTTGGGGTGGCGCGAATAGCGCCACAGGCCGCCGTCCATCACCCGCCCGTGATTGGCCGGATCGCGGCGGAAGCGCGCGAGCTGCGCATCGGCGACCGCCTCGACCAGCAGACCGCCCGCCGCCAGCGCGGCACCGAGGCTGTCCCACACGCCCCAGGGCACCCTGCCCGCTTCGCCTGCCTCGTTGCTGGCGACCAGCATCGGCCAGCTGACGATCCATCCCAGCACCGCCTGCAGCAGGAACACGAGCCACAGGCTCTTGAGCGCGAAGTTCGGCTGGTTGCGTGCCCGGATGGCTTGATATCGGCGGTCCTCGCCGTGGCCCCAATTGCGCACCGTCACGTAGACGCCGAGCCGCAACGCCCACGCGACCGTGATCGCCAGCATGACCTGGGCACGCGCGTCGCCGCCGGTCTTCCACACATAGAACGCGACGGGCACCGCGATGAACGCCGACCAGACGCGATCGGCAAGGCTCGCATCCCGCAGCGGGATGCTCGCGAGCCAGGTCGGCACTGCGATGGCGACGGCGATCAGCAGGCCGGTGAGACCCAGCGCGGGCAAGGCCGGCAGCGATTCGACAACTGACATGGCGTCGGCCTCAACGTCGGGGAGCGAAGAGGTAGTGACTGACCCACCACTGCTGCCCGCGGTCGTAGCCGAACAGTTCCTCGACGGACAACAGGAAGAGCCGCCAGCGCTGCCACCACATCGGCGCGTCGGCGGCGCCGTAGACCGACTCGAACATCGGCCACAGGGCGCTGCGATGCGCGTCGAAGCGCTCCAGCCAGGCGGCGGCCGTGCGCGCGTAATGGCGCCCGTCCCAGCGCCAGCGGTCCAGCAGCGCAAGGTCGTCCTGGCACAGCAGCGCGAGGTCGTCGCTGGGCATCATCCCGCCGGAGAAGAAGTACTGGCTCATCCAGTCGGTGGCGTCGCGGACCTCGAAGGCGTACGGCGCCTCGCGGTGCGCGAAGACATGCATGAAGAAGCGGCCGTCGTCGCGCAGCCAGCCGGCGACCTTGCGGAAGGCGCGCGGCCAGTTGCGCAGGTGCTCGAACATCTCCACGGACACGACGCGGTCGAAGCGACGGTCCAGGCTGCCGTCCTCGCCGAACGCGTTGAAGTCGCAGGTCATCACGCGCAGGTTGTGGAGTCCACGCGCCTGGGCCTGCCCCTCGATGAAGGCGCGCTGCGACGCGGAGTTCGACACCGCCAGGATCTCCGCCGCGGGGAACCGCGCCGCCATCCACAGGCTCAGCGAGCCCCAGCCGCAACCGAGCTCGAGGATGGACTGCCCGTCGGCGAGCCCGGCGCGCGCCGCGGTCTCCTCGAGCGCCGCCTCCTCGGCGGCCTCGAGCGTGTCCACGCCCTCGGGCCACCAGCAGCAGCTGTACTTGCGCTGCGGGCCGAGCATCGCCTCGAACAGCGTGGCAGGCAGCTCGTAGTGCTGCTCGTTGGCCTTCTCGGTCTGCACGGCCAGCGGCGCGGCGCGCAGCGAGGCCAGGAAGGCCTGCGTCAACGCCGCGGCCGTCTCGTGGTCGTGGTGATGCGATTCGTCGAGCCGCTGCCGCAGCAGGCGGCGGATGCCCAGCCGCACGGCGGCCTCGGGCAGCAGGCCGCGCTCGGCGAGCCGGACGGCGATCGAGGAGATGTCGAGATCCATGGAGACGACCGGAAGCAGAGGACGCTCCCTATACGCAGGAAGCGGCGATCTGGATCTCCGGCGTCGACCGATGCGTCGTCGGCTGCGGCCTGGTCGGCCGATGTTTCGTCGGCTGCCGTGTCGTCGGTTGCTGCTTCGTCGGCTACTGCGGCGTGAAAACGAGATTCGCCGACACGTAGCTGATCGGCATGAACACGCCGCCGCCGACATACTGCAGCTGCAGTGTGTCCGCCTGCCCGCCGGACAGCGAGCCGGTCACGCCCGGCGTCGTCGATGACCGGCGCACGCCCCCATAGAGCGCGCCGCCGGACTTGCCGGCCAGCAGGGTCAGGCCGTTCGCGCTGCTGGCCACGGCCGTCCAGGCGCCGGCGTCGGCCGTGGGCCGCCAGGACTGCCCGCCGTCCGGCGATTCATACAGCGCGCCGCCGCTCGTGGCCGCCACGACATAACGGCCGTCCGACGAGGTGGCGATCCCGCGCCAGTCGCGGCTCGTCGTCACGGCTTCCCAGGTGGTGCCGAAATCGTCGGAGCGCCAGATGGCGCCGGTGTCGACCGTCGCGTACTGCCGCTGGCCGTCCGCGGACACCGCCGTGCCCCACCAGAACTGGGCCGAGGCCCGCGGGGTCCAGGTCACGCCGAAGTCGGTCGAGACGTACAGCTGCGCGCCATTGGTGCCGGCGACCAGCACGCGCCCGTCGGCCGATGAACTGACGGTGCGCCAGGCGCGATTGCTGTCGCGTGCCGTCCAGTTGGTGCCGCCATCGGGCGACGTCCAGATCTGTCCGAGGTAGGCCGTGGCCACGAGGCGCTGGCCGTCCGCCGAACTGGCGACGGCGGACCACGCGCGGCTGCTGCCATCGTCGGACCAGCTCAGGCCGCCGTTCGTCGACAGATAAAGGGCGCCCCCGTTGGTCGACGCCAGGATCCGCAGTCCGTCGGAGGACATCGCGACACCGGACCAGGTCTGGCCGACGAGCCGCAGCGTCCATTGAGAACCGGTGTCATTGGAGGTATAGAGCTCGCCGGACGCCGAGGCGGCAACCTGCCGCGTGCCGTCGGCGGACACGGCGGTCGCGGCCCAGGTCCCGGTCGGCGCCTGAGGCGTCCAGGCCACCGTGTTGCCCCCGGGCAATCCGAGGGTCGAGATCCGCTGGCCGGCGTTCTGCGCGATCGTCCAGCCGCCGGCGCCGACTCCGGTGACCTTGATCCAGTCACCGACGACCGGAGAGGCCGGCAGCGTGATGACCACGGAAGCGTTCGAATTCGCCAGATAGCCGGTGTTCGATGCGGCCTGCACGGCGGCGCCGGTCACCTCCACCCAGCGCGTGTCGGCCGGGGCGGCGCTGCAGACGTAGGACGTGGCGGTGACTTCGCCGGCGTCCAGCACGCCGTTGCGGTTGGCATCCTGCCCCGACTGCACGCGCTGGCCGCCATAGGCGCAATTGGCGCCGGCCGATTCCGCGACGACCGCGACCAGGGCGTCGAGACCGGAAGACCCCGAGGGGCCGGTCGGGCCGGTCGGGCCAGTCGGGCCAGTCGGGCCGGTGGGGCCCGTAGGACCGGTGGGGCCTGCGGAGCCATTCGATCCGTTCGAGCCATTGCTGCCGTCCGCCCCACGGCAGACATAGGCGACGCTGCTGGCCTCGCTGTCTTCCAGCGCGCCATTGCCATTGGCATCCAGGCCGGCCAGCACGGCCGAGCCGCCTTGTGCGCAATTCGCGCCGGCGGCTTCCGCGCGGACGCGGACCAGCATGGCGGGCCCCGCGGCGCCGGGGGTGCCGGGGGTGCCGGCCAGGCCGTTGCAGACGTACTGCGTGCTGGACACCTCCGCGTCGGAGAGCATGCCATTCGAATTGGCGTCGCTGCCGGATTCAATGCGCGTGCCGCCCGCGGCACAGTGACTCCCTGCCGGTTCCGCGGCGACGCGCACCAAGGTCGCGACCGTGGTGCCGGGTGTTGCCTCCGGTACCGCATCCGGCTCGGAGCCGCCGCCACAGGCTGTCAGTGCCGTGGTGGCGCCCGCGATCATGGCCAGGATAAGCAGACGGGATGAACGGGTGGATGGCACGCCGCGCGCGCGACGGTCGGTGATGGCATGGAGCATGGCGGACTTCGATGCGCCTTCAGCCGCCGCACCATGCGACGCTCCCCCTGAGGCGCGAAACGCCGGAGTATCTTCAAGCGCCGGCCAGATTGGCGAACCACCCCTTCCGGCGGTAGGAAAAGTTACAGAAACTGTCGTGCGTCCGCCGCAGATGACGACCCGCGTGGCGGACCCACTTCGGCTTCATCGACTGGCTCGTTCTCCGGTACGCGTGGACGCGGACTGGGCGATCACGTCGCCGGCGTCTGCGCGACGAAGGCGCAGGGATGCGGTGTACGACAGACCGACGGTTTGGCACTGAAGCGATGCGCACCATCGCGTGCGTTCCATTGTTTGGTCGCTCCAAACACTGATTGTGCGGACTGCCTGTTTATCGGCGACCGCCGGATTCCTAAAGTGACTGCATCCGCAACCCCCTTGAAGGAACTCCGCTCATGCCCACCCGCGACGTCGTCTCCCCGCCCGACCGCCACGCCCTGTACGAGCTGCACCGCTATTCCCCCGCCATCCGTTCCAACGGCCTGCTGTTCGTGTCCGGCCAGGTCGGCAGTCGCGCCGACGGTTCTCCCGAGCCGGAGCTTGACGACCAGGTGCGTCTCGCGTTCAAGAACCTCAACGCCATCCTCGCCGCGGCCGGCTGCAGCTTCAAGGACGTCATCGACGTGACGGTCTTCATGGTGGACCCGCACACCCATTTCGAGCGCGCTTGGGAAGTCGCCGCGGAGTTCTGGGGCGAGGCGCCCTACCCGACCGCCACCGCGATCGGCGTCACGTGGCTTTCAGGCTTCCAATTTGAGATCAAGGTCATCGCCAAGCTGCCGGAAGCCACGCCCGCCTGACGCGGAGATGGAGCGGCGATGTCGCGGCGATGTCGCGGCGATGTCGCGGCGATGTCGCGATAGCATCCAGCGCCCGTTCCCGCATGCGCAGCCGATGGCTGTCGTTTCGCGACTCGCCCCTCACCGGGTGGGTCGCGAGCGTCACGCACATCCACGCGGCGGGAGATCTTGCGAACTGAATGCCCACGATGACCAGCCCTGCGCGACGCCTCGCCCGTCCTGAAGACCTCGAACCGGTCTTCGCGATCTACGCCCATCCGAAGGTCGTTCCCTACCTCACGTACGAGCCGATGGAGCTTGCGTCCTTCGTGCCGATCTTCGAGGAGCTCGTGCGCAGCGGCGCCTTCTGGATCTGGGAAGTGGATGGCGCAATCGGCGGCTTCTACCGGGCCACACGTTATCCGGGTCGCGTGAGTCACGTGCTCCTGCTGGGCACGCTGGCCGTCGATCCCGCACGCCATGGACAAGGCATCGGCCGGGCCATGATCGACGACGCCCTCCGCCACTTCCGCGCCGACGGCATCCGCCGCGTCGAACTCTACGCCGAGGCCGACAACGAGCAGGCGCTGGCGTTCTACAGGCGCCTCGGGTTCGTGGTGGAAGGAACGCTCAGGGACTTCTACAAGCGCGCGGATCAGGCGCACTACGTCGATGAGCATGTGCTGGGCTTGCTGCTGGTCTGAGTCCGATCTGACGGACTCGAAGCTCCGCGGCGCTCAACCGGCGATGACTGCCTTCGCGTAGGTCTCCCGCTGGATCTCGACGACCTCGACGGACACCTGGATGTGAAGTTCCGACGTGGCCGGAATGCAGGCCACCAGCGCCTTCAAGGCGATCGCCCCCATCTCGCGCCGCGTGTCGTCGCTGCGCCCGGTCAACACGGAGAGCGTGCCGGCCACGAACGCACGGCCGCGCGCTTCCACGCCGACGAGAAACTGCTCCGCCTGGAACGCCCGGCTCTTGATGTCGATTTCCTCGAAGTGACCCGACTCCGCGAGCGCGGCGTTCACCGTGGTGAGGCAGCGCCCCACGTCGAGGTCGGTCAGGTTGGCGCTGTGATGAAGCGTGAAGTGAGGCAAGGCAATCTCCAGGGTTGAGCCATGATAGGTCTGGCTGTTTTTCAGCGTCGCCAGCGCCGCGAAAGACCTGTCCCCGACGGGCCCTCTGACGGCTGCGTGCATACTTGGAACGGTCAGCCCCTGGACCCGCTTCATGACCGACCGCCCCCTCCCCGCCGACCGCCCGCAGACCCTGGGCGAAGAGATCGCCAACGCCATCAGCCATGGCCTGGGCGCCCTGCTGGCGATCGCCGCCCTCCCCATCCTCGTGATCCGCGCGATGAACCACGGCGAGGTGGCGGACGTCGTGGCCGCGGCCATCTTCGCGTCCAGCGGCATCCTGCTGTACGGCATCTCCACGCTGTACCACGCGCTGCCCGCGAAGCTGGCCAACGGGCGGCTGAAGGCATGGCTGATGCGCCTGGACCATGCGGCGATCTACGTCTTCATCGCGGGCAGCTACACGCCCTTCACGCTGGGCGTGCTGCACTCGGGACCGGGCGTGACGCTGCTGATCGCCGTCTGGGCCGCGGCCGCCTTCGGCGTGACGATCAAGCTGCTGAACCGGCTGCGCCACCCGCTGGTGTCCACGGCGCTCTATCTCGCCATGGGCTGGGTGGTGGTCTTCGCCATCGGGCCGTTGATCGAGCGCACCCCGGGGCCAGGTCTTGCGCTGCTCGTGGCGGGCGGCCTGAGCTACACGCTGGGCGCTTTCGTTTTCCTCCTCGACAACAAGCTGCGCTACGCACACTTCGTCTGGCACCTGTTCGTGCTGGGCGGCAGCGTCTGCCATTTCTTCGCGGCGCTGTTCTACGCCTATGCGTAAGGCGGCCTGCCTGCTCGCAGCCGTGGCGCTTGCAACCGCGGGTGCGGCGCGGGCGCAGTCCGTTCACCCCAGCATCCCGGATGCCGACCTGCCGGCCCTCATCGCCAAGCTGGACCAGCGCCACTTCGACGCCTTCAACCATTGCGACACGGACACGCTGCAGGCGCTCTACGCGCCGGACGTCGAGTTCTTCCATGACCTCAACGGGCGCGTCATGAACCGCGATCAGTTCATCCAGGCCGTCCGGAAGAACATCTGCGGCAAGCTGCAGCGGCGCGTGCTGGAAGGCACGATGGAGGTCTACCCCATGGCGAAGATCGGCGCCCTTCAGATGGGACGGCACTGCTTCGTGAAAGCCGGCGAGGCCGACTGCATCCAGCAGGGACGCTACTCCATCCTGTGGCGCTTCGACGGAACGAACTGGCAGATCGCCAAGGTGTTCAGCTACGACCATCGGCCGATGACGGGCAGCGCCGCACCGGCGCCATGACGCGGTGGCATCGATCAATGACGGGAAGGGGGCGCTGCGTCGCCCCACCGTCACAGCATCTGCTACCTCACTGAACGAAGTCCCGGACAGGCGCCGGACATCCGGCGGCCACGGACGACCGGATTCCTTGTCCCCTGCTTGAGGTTCCGGCCACTTGTCCGTCCTCGACCGCCCATCTCGTTCACCTTGGCAGGACGGCGTGTTGTTGCTCGCCGTCCCCAAGGGGGAGCGCGATGGACGAGTTGTTCAAGGGCCTGCTGACTGCAGGCACAGTGTTGCTGGTGATGGCGGCGGCGCGCCACGGCGGGCGCCGGGTGGCAGGTCTTGTCGCCGCGCTGCCGACGATCACCGCGCCGACGCTGGCCTGGCTGGCGCATGACGAAGGCATGGCCTTCGCGATCAGCGCCGCGATCGGCAGCGTCGCCGCCTGCGCGATGCTGGCGGTCTTCGCGCTGGGGTACGCACGCGCCGCCCGCTACGGCGGCGCCGCTGTCGCGCTGGCTTGCGGGCTGGGCGGCGCGATGGCCATGGCGCTGCCGGCGAAGGCGGCCAGTGCCGACCTCAGCGCCGCGTTGATGCTCGCGCTCGGCAGCTGCGCCGTCACCTTCGTGGCGATGCCCCGACTCGGGGCGGAGATCGTGTCGCGTCAGCGTCTCCCTCCACGGTCCGCCCAACGCCTCTACTCCCGGCACGACCCCCGGCACGACTCCCGGCCCTTCACCCGATCTGGCAACTCGATGTGGCGCTCGATGTGGCTCGTCGCCGCGATGGCGGGCGCGCTCACCGCGATCGCGACCCTCATCGGTCCGGCCATGGGCGGCTTCGCGGCCGGGTTGCTCTCGTCGCTGCCGCTGATCACCGGCCCGGTCGCCATGGCCGAACACGCCAACGGCGGACACCGCGCCGCAGCGCACTTCCTGCGCGGCTACGTCGGCGGGCTCTTCGGCAAGGCGGCCTTCGGCACCGTGTTCGTCCTGCTCGCTCCCCACACGGGGGCCCTCGCGGCGCTGTCCCTCGCCTGCGCCTGCGCATGCCTGCTGTCGACCGTGCGGCTGCGCCCGCCGCTTCCGGGCGCCGCCTCGCTGCCGATGCCGCCGATGCCACCGATCGCCCGCGCCTCACGCCGGACGGAGTGACACCAGATGAAACAAGCCCGTCAGAACTCGGGGACGCGCCGCCGTCCGGGCCGCGCGGAGCGCGCGCTACCATGGCCGTCACCAACCTCGTTTTGGACGGAACCACGGCATGGGGGAAGTGACGCAGTTGATCGGACGGGCGCGCGAAGGCGACCGCGGCGCGTTCGACAGGATCTTCGAGCTGCTCTATCCCGAGCTCCGGCAGGTGGCCCACCGGCGGCTCTCGCGCGGTTCCGGCGATGGCCTGATGGCGACGACGGCGCTGGTCAACGAGTGCTACCTCAAGTTCCTGCAGCGCGATTCGCTGACGCCCTCGGACCGTGGCCACTTCCTGGCCTACGCGGCCACGGTGATGCGATCGATCGTCGTCGACGCGGCGCGCCAGGCGAAGACGGACCGCCGCGGCGGCGACGCCGAACAGGTCACGCTGAACTCCGAGCTCATCGGCGCCCTCCCCGCGGCGTCCGACGAGATCCTGGCCGTGCATGCCGCGCTGGAGGACCTCGGCCGTGTCGACGAGCGGCTGGGACGCGTGGTCGAGATGCGCTACTTCGGCGGCCTCGAGGACGAGGAGATCGCCGAAGCGCTGGGCCTGTCCGCGCGCACCGTGCGCCGCGACTGGGACAAGGCCCGGCTGCTGCTGGCCCACGCGCTGCGGGACTGACGGCGCCGTCGCGGGTCGGATGAACGCATGACGACCCTCTCAAGATTCGAAGGCGACTGGCCCGCGATCAGCGCGTTGCTGGACGAGGCGCTCAACCTCTCGCCGACCGCGCGCAAGGCCTGGCTCGAAGGCCTGATCGGCGAACACGCCGTGCATCGCGAGGCGCTGCGCGCCCTGCTCGCGCATCAGGCCGAGGTCGAGACCGATGACTTCCTCGACACGCTGCCGCGCCTGTTCGCGGCGGACGGCCCGGCCGACAGGCCCTTGCCCTTCGACGGCGTCCTTCCCGGCAGCAGCGTCGGCGCCTATCGGCTGATCGCCGAGATCGGCCGCGGCGGCATGGGCACGGTGTGGCTCGCCGAACGGGCGGACGGCCTGATGCACCGGCGCGTCGCGCTGAAGTTGCCGCGCCTCGTCTGGGGCGACAGCCTGGCCGAGCGGATGGATCGGGAAAGGGAGATCCTCGAGACGCTCGAGCACGAACACATCGCCCGCCTGTACGACGCCGGCATCGACGCGCAGGGCCGGCCGTTCCTGGCGATGGAGCATGTCGACGGCGTGCCGATCGACGCGTACTGCCGCGACCGGGCGCTGTCGGTGCGCGAGCGGGTCGCGCTGCTGCTGCAGGTGATGGCGGCGGTCGGGCATGCGCATGCGCGACTCGTCGTGCATCGCGACCTCAAGCCGAGCAACGTCCTGGTGACGCCCGACGGCAAGGTGAAGCTGCTGGACTTCGGCATCGCCAAGCTGCTCGAAGGCGACAGCACGCAGCGCACCGCGCTGACCGAGTTCTCGGGCCGCGCGTTGACGCTGGACTACGCCAGCCCCGAGCAGATCCGCGGCGACCCGCTGGGCACGCCCAGCGATGTGTACAGCCTGGGCGTGGTGGCCTACGAGGTGCTGGCGGGTGTACGGCCGTATCGCCTCAAGCGCGGCAGTGCGGCGGAGCTGGAAGAGGTGATCGCCTCGGCGGACGTCCCGCGGGCCAGCAGCGTTGCCAGTGCCGGCAGTGTCGCCAGTCGCCATGGCGCCAACAGCGCCAACAGCGCAAGCAGTGCCAGCACTGCCAGCGGGAGCTCGGATCCGTGGGCCGACCGCTCGCTGCGCAGGCAGCTGCGTGGCGACCTCGATGCGATCCTGGACCACGCGCTGAAGAAGTCCCCCACCGATCGGTATCCGACGATGGATGCCTTCGCGCAGGACCTGCGCCGCTGGATGGCCGGCGAGCCGGTGCAGGCGCGACCCGATGGCGTCGCGTACCGCCTGGCCAAGCTCGTGCGACGACACCGCCTGCCGGTGACGGCCGGCGCCATCGCGACGGTCGCGCTGATCGCCGGCGCGTCGGTCGCGCTGTGGCAGGCCCATCAGGCAGGACTGCAGACGCAGCGCGCGCAGGCCGAAGCGGCCACCGCACAGGCCGTGCAGGGCTTCCTGGAAGGCGTGTTCCGCGCGAACACGGCCGACCAGGCCAACCCGGCGAAGGCCCGCGACACGACCGCACGCGAGCTGCTGGACCGCGGCGCCGAACGCATCAATGCCGAGCTCAAGGACGCGCCCGCCGCACGACTGCGGCTGCTCACCGTGCTGGCCTCGATGTACCAGGACCTGGGTCTGAACGCGCGCGAGATCGACCTGCAGCGTCAGCGCCTGAGCGTGGCGCGCGAGCTGCACGGTCCGGCCAGCGACGAGGCGGTACTGGCGATGGCGGCGTTGGCCAACGCATTGGCCCTGGACAGCAAGCGGGAGGAAGCCGCCGCGCAGTTGAAGGAGGCCACGGCCCTGCTGGATGCGCGCCAGGACAACAGCTCGCCGACGCGGCTGCAGGTGGAGATCGGTCAGGCCTCGCTGAACCGGCGCGCGGAACCGGAGCTGGCGATGGCCTTCGCCGAGCGCGCGCTGGCGATCGCCCGCCGCGGCCACTCCAACGCCGACCTGCTGCTGGTGCTGCACATCCTGGGCGATGCGGCCTTGTACGACCGGTCGTTCGAGCGCGCGCAGGCGGCCTACACGGAAGCCGTCCAGCTCTGCGAAGCGCATCCGCCGCTGGGGGCCGGCGAGCTGTCGCTGCTCTACGAATTCCTCGGCCACTCCCAGCGCGCGCTGGGCCGATACGCCGAAGCCGAGACCAGCATGCGCAAGGGCGTGGCGGCGGAGGTCGCGCGCAACGCCAACGCGGTGCGCGTGGCGGAGACGCAGACGCACCTCGCGATCTTCCTCAACCTGGGCGGGCGCTTCCGCGACAGCCTGACGGCGCTGGCGCCGGCCTGGCGCTGGAGCGAGACCGCGCCGGCCGATCTTCCGCAGCGCCGCTGGGTCCGCATGTGGCAGGCGCGCGCACTGGCGAACTACGGCCAGACGCAAGCCGCGCTGGCCGTCAGCAGCGACGACGTGGCCGTGCTTGGAAAGCCCCACCCGGCTGACGGCATGGACGAGCAGGTGCTGACGGACCGCGCATTGGCGTTGACGAGCCTCGGCCGATTGGCCGAAGCGCAGACCTTGCTGGAGCGCCAGCGGCAGGCCACCCCCGCCGGCAAGCCGACGGGCAGGCTCTATAGCCTGGCGCTGCGACGCTGGCAGGTGCAAAGCGGTCAGGCGCGCGAGGCGCTGGCGGGCCTACAGGCGCAGCGCGCCGCGAGAAAGGTGCCGCCCGCCCCAGCCGCCAGCGAGCCCGTGACGGAGCAGGTCGAGTCCGCCTGGCTCGAACTGAACGCCGGTCATCTCGACGTGGCGCAAGCGCAGGCGCAGCAGGCGCTCGCCTCCATCGACAGCGGCGGGCATGCCGACTACCAGCGGGACAACCAGGCCATCGCCACGCTGGTGCTGGGTCAGTCCTTGCTCCAGCAACGCAAGGCCGAGGCCGCCGCGCCGCTGCTGCGGGACGCCGTGCGACTGCACCGGCTGCTCTACGACCCGGCGCTGAGCCCCGCCGTGGCCGATGCCATCGACGCATTGGCGAGCGCCGAACGCGCGCTGCGCAACGACGCCGAGGCCAACCGGCTGATGGAGCAGGTCCGCACGATCCGTGCGGCGCAGCGAAAGCCGGTCGAGCGGCCATGATGCCGGGCAGCGGGCGGTGATGTCCGCTTCGGGATCGGAATCTCGTAATCAGGGATAGGCGGGTGAAGGCACCCGCGGCGGAGATCCCCGATGAGCTATCCGATCCCCTGGTCCGAAGGCCAGGCCACATCCGAACGCCGTGCCACATCTGAAGGCCCTGAACGCCGTTCCCCATCGGCCGCGCAAGCGCCGCGCTGGCGCCCCCTGCCCTGCGCCGTCGGAACGTCAGCCGCCTACGCTGCGCTGTACACGCTGTCCAACCAGCTGACCAGTCTGCGGACCGATGTGGGCGCCGGTGTCTTCGCGTGGGAACGCGCGATTCCCTTCGTGAGCTGGACAGTGGTGCCCTACCTGTCGATCTGCGTCTTCTTCGTGCTGTCGTTCTTCATCGACGCGGACGGCGATCGGCTGCGCCGCCATGTACTGCGGCTGCTCATCGTGCTCGTCGTGTCGGTGCTCTGCTACGCGGCGATTCCGCTGCGCTTCACGTTCGAGCGACCGCCGACTGAGGGCGCGCTCGGTGTCATGTTCGACCTGCTCGGCCACTGCGACATGCCGTACAACCGCGCGCCGTCGCTGCACATCGGGGTGCTGGTGCTGATGTGGGCGCGCTTCGCGCCAGTGCTGCGCGGCTGGTGGGCCGTGGGGCTGCACGCGTGGTTCGTGCTGATCGGGGTCTCGGTGCTGACGACGTATCAGCATCACGTGATGGATGTGCCGGCGGGGGCGGCGTTGGGCGTGGTGGCGATCCTTCTGACGGCACCGCCGCAGCGCCGAGCCCCGGTTGGTCTCGCCGGTCGAAGCGTTCTCCAACCCGCTGGGGCAAGCCCTGACCCCGAAGGTGAACGACGTCCGATTCATTGCGATGCAGGAGCTCAGGGACCGGATTCGCGTCTAGCGGCGCGCTGACCCTAAACTCCGCCGGCACGCCCCCAGCTCCCGACCATGGAAAACATTCATCCCGAACCACCGCGTGTCCGAGTCATCGACAGCGATTTCCGGGCTGACGAGGTCACGCGGGTGGAACGTGTGACTCTCACGTCGGAATGCCTGTCGATCACGATGGTGTCGCGAGACAGCGAAGCCTTGGTTTGTTTTGAGCAGACCTATGGGTTCAGGGTGCTGGACGAATACGACCTCACGGAGTTCTGGGCAGTGGTCACGCTCAAGGACGGTTGGCTGTTCGAAGTGGAGCGCGGCGGCTGGAAGGACCTGGAGTTGAAGCGGTCTCATTTCCTGTCCGGTCGCAATGACTGGGTCACCGAGTACCTCGTCATCGGCCTCAACGACTGTGTGTCCGTCCTGACCAAACAACCGCCGACGATTCGACGACGGTCCGCGCACGATGTTTGAACGGATCGACCTCGACCTTGGGAGGCTCGCGCGCTGGCTCTTCGGAGCTGCTTTCAGTCTCGTCCTCATTGGGCTGCTGACGACGACCATCCACGCGCCGTGCGACGTAGCCGGTCCCTGGATCAGCATCGCGGGTGCGGTGCCCGCAGGTCTGGCTTGCCTCGCGCTGTTGGTCAGCGCCGTCGCAGAGCGATCAGCCGAGAGCGTGGTCGCCTTCATCCCCGGAGTCGCCGGAACGGGCATGACGGTCTTCTTCGCGCTCTCGTGGATCGTCATCTTGTGCCGGGGGATGTGACGGCCTCCTTCGCCGTACAGCGATCACGACCTGGCAATACCAAACTGGTGAGGCAAACTGCGGACCTCTCAAATGGGCGCCTCGGGCCGTGAAACGCGCCCTGCGTTCAACCCGCCTCATGCCCCCACCGTCGGAGTGCCGATGAATCGTCTGCTGATCGCGTGTCTGTTACTCGTTGTCGTCACCGGGTGTTCCCCGAAGAGCGAGTCCGCGCCTGCCGGTGTCTTGCACAAGGAAAGGGCCGCTGTGGCCGACCCTGTGCGCCCTCCTGGCGCTGTTGCACCACGCCGCACGCTGGCGTACGAGCACTCCCTCCAGATCGAGATCCCCGAGGAGAAGCTCGCCGCGACGCATCAAGCGGCGCTGGCCGCCTGTCGAGAGGCCTCGGCGGATCTGTGCGAGGTGCTGGACTCGCGCATCAACACGGGCAAGTACGCCTCCTCGAGCCTTCGTCTGCGCGCGAAGCCGAACGGCATCCAGAAGCTGATCGCCTCGATCGGCAAGCAAGGGGAGATCACCGGTCAATCCACGACCACCGAGGATCTGGCCGGGCCGATCCAGGACGTCGAGAAGAAGCTGGCCATGCTGACCTCCTATCGCGCGGAGCTTGAAGCCCTGCGCAAACGGCCGGGGAACGATGCGGATGCCTTGATCAAGCTCACCCGAGAGCTGGCGCAGGTGCAGAGCGAGATCGAGGCTGCGGATGGCACACAGGCCAACCTGGTGCGCCGCGTGGAGACGGAGATCCTCACCATCAACATCCAGGCCGAGCGCAACAAGTCGTTCTGGCAGCCGATCTCGGTCGCCGCGTCGGACTTCGGCGGCAGTCTTTCGCAGGGCATCTCGTCGGCCATCACGGGCGTGGCCTACCTGCTGCCCTGGTCCTTCGTCCTTGGACTGCTGTTCTGGGTCGGGCGCAAGCTGTGGCGGCGTCGCAAGCCGCGCTGAGCCCCGTGCAGTTCATCCGAATTTGAACCCGTATGACTACAGACACCATTCAATCGACACCTCGCTGGCGGCGGACCTGGATCGCCGTGGTAGCGGGCATCGTCGCTCACTTCGGAGCGTCGATAGCGCTGCTGTACACGGTCTTCATCATCCGAGACCTGCTCGGCACAATCATCGAGCCTGGCCATCTGGACTGGCTCCTCGAGACAAGGGACACCAGGTCTGGCGGCTGGTTCGTCGTTCAGGCAGTCAGCCTTCTCAGCAGCGTCATTTCGGGACTCGTCGCAAGGATGTTGTCTCCGGCGCGGTCACAGGTCGCCATCGGCCTCCTGCTGCTTCTGGCGGTGGTCACGGTCTTCTTCGCTCAACTGCCGAGCCCGCGTTCGGCGCTGGTGGTCGGCATCTGGGCGCTGGTCACCCCCGTCGGGATCGTCATCGGCGCGTATCTGGCCAAGCGAGTATCGCGGGCGCCCGGCGCAGGCGACCGCCTGCCGGATGTCTCCGAGCGCTGAACCAAAGGGAAGCCCGCGCCGAATCTCATCCGCCCCCGGCCGCCTTGACGGCGTGTTTCACCGGCTTCATCACATCGCGGGGGTCAGGTCTTCACCTCGCTTCTAGCATCGGCGCATTCCGGACTTCCAGCCCTGATCGCCATGCTTGCACGCGCACTGAATCCTGTGGCCCTGCTTCTCCTTGCGGCCATTCATGGCCCGTCGTTTGCGGTCGCTGCGGCGTCCGCGGTCGCAGCGAACGAACTGGTCGTCGAACGGGTCGAGCTGCCCGGCGCCGATCCGCAGACGCAGACCTACAACCTGCAGGAAACCGCCACCCTGCGCGTCTTCGCGCGCTCCGCCGCCGGCTTCAAGCAATCGCAGATCTTCTGGCAGCGGCGGAATCCGGACGGCAGTTGGCGCGCCCCGGAGCCGCTGCCGTTCTCCGAGCCCCGCTCGCGCGACTCGGACCCGCATCTGTCCGGAGACGGCAAGACATTGACCTTCGTCTCCCATCGGCCCGGCGCGGAGACCGCCGCTCGAGGCGACGATCTCGATCTGTTCGAAGCCGGACTGTCGGATCTCGCCACCGGGCAATGGACGCCGCCCCGGCGACTGGCCGATGTGCTGCAAAGCCCGGGGCAGGAGCTCGGCCCTGAGCGTTACGGCAAGCGGCTGTACTTCGCGTCCACACGCGCCGGCGGTCCGGGCAAGCTCTCCATCTATCGCGTCGACGACGATGAAGACCGCCCTCCTCGCCTTCTCCCGTCCCCCATCAACGAGGGGACGGCCAACAGCGACTTCACCCTCAGCCCGGACGGGCGTTTTGCCGTGTGGTGGAGCAACCGCGCCGGCAGCGAAGGCGGCGCCGACCTCTACCTGGCCGAGCGCGTCGGCGAGCAGTTCGGCCCCGCGCTGCGACTGCCAGCGCCGATCAACGGCGCCGGGTTCGAGTTCACGCCGTCGGTCACCGCGGATGGGCGCTGGTTGCTGTTTGCATCGACGCGACCGGTGTCAGGTCTTGCGTCAGGGTTGTCGCAGGTCTATCGCGTGAGCTGGCCGGCGCTGATCGACGCGCTCGGGCCCGACGCGCTGGCCTTCAGCCGCGCCGCGCTGGAGACGCAGGTCACCGCGCTGTGGCAGTCGTTCAGCCACGCGGCAGGACAACCCGCGGACACGGTACGCATGAGCGCGCTGATGCATCCGGAAGCGCGGGTGTGGGGCCAACAGCTCAATGCAAACGTCAGTCAGCTGCAAGCGCGCAGCTGGTCCGCCGAGGCGTTCATCGCCGCCGTGGGAAAGCCGTCCCCGCGAGCGCTGCATGAATGCGAAATCCACAGAGAACTTCGCCGTTACGCTGGGCAGGCCGAGGTCTACAGCGTGGTCGAATCACGCCGCGATCCCGCACAGGCAGCGCCGGACTACGTGGGCGTGAACAGCTCGCAATGGCAACTGGGGCCGCAGGGGTGGCAGATGTTGTCGCTGCACTATGCGATCGAGTTGCCAGGGGTGCCGTTGCCGGTGCACGGCGCACAGAGCGGGAAGTGCGTGGGATAGCCCGGGACAGCCCGATCGAGTTCAGGTGTCGTAGACGCCGCTGTCCCAGGGCGCAAAGAACGCCATGTAATTCCCCGGTTGCGCTTCGACGGCGAGCACATCGTCGGGATCCTCGCAGTCCCGTCCGATCAAGCCGAATGTCCTGCCAAACCTCTCGACCTCGAACGGGGCCACCTCAATCCGTTGGAACGTGACCGGGCCCAGTCCATCGAGCAGTCGGCGGTAGGCCTGCGCTTTCGCTTGGGCATCAAAAGAGCCTCTCGGGCCGAATGACTCGATCTGCGCGCTGATGAACTCCCCCGTTGAATCGAACAGGTAGAGCGCATTGAACTCGTCGCCCGGGCTGCCATTCCTCGCCGGCTCGAACGGATAGGTCAGGAAGAACTGGCGTCCGTCGGCAGTCGTTCCGACGTGTTCCGCGTGGTAGTCGTCATGGTCGATCGCGATTCTTGTGGGTGAGTCTGGATTCATGGCGTCGACGATACCGAACGATCTCCGTAGCTTCAGTTCAATAGGGCATCCAGTTCGGCCCACAGCGAATCGCAGAGTCCCTGTCGATAGGCGGCTTTTCGAAAGGTCGAATGCTCGCTGCAATACACCTTCAGCATGCGCTCGTTGCGGTCCTTCACGGAGGCTCTCACGTTGGCCAGGCGATCCGATGCCTTCACGATCAAGGCGAGCTCCAGCGGTCCGGTGACCTCGGCCAGCTTCGCGTAGGTCTTCGCCTTGCGCTCCTTGCGGTCGGCCCCGGGCTCATCCGTCAGCAGTGCCACGCAGGCGGCGATCTCCGGACCGAACTGCTCGGTGATCTCCGCCAGCGTCGCCGGCGTGTCTTCCACCGTGTCATGCAAGTACGCAGCGACGACCGCGGCCTCGCCGAAAGGCTCGGCAATCGAGGCCACGGCGTCCAGGTGATGCACGTAGGGATGATCTCCGTACCTCTGCGCGCCGTGCGCGGCAACGGCGAAGGCCAGGGCTTGCTGCGGGAGGGAGGTCGTCATGACCCTCAGTGTCCGCGACGTTCCCGACCGCTGGCCGTGCAGCGACACCGGCAACCTTGGGAGTCCCGACTTCGAGCGATAGCGCCTCTCGATCCGCTTGATTGCTCAGAGTCTCCCGCCGGCGTATCGTTGTGTCGCCACGAAAGAGCAACTCGGCCGATGGAGGCAGCGCATGGCCAGGGCACTTCCCCAACTTGCTGGCGGCATCTTCTTGAGCGACGGCGGCCTCGAGACTTCGCTCGTCTTCCTCGACAAGATTGAGTTGCCGCACTTCGCTGCGTTCACGCTGCTGGATGATGAGCTTGGCCGCGAGCGCCTGAAGAGTTACTACGTTCCCTACCTCGAACTCTGTGGCGAGACGCCCGGGGCTGGCTTCGTACTCGAAACGCCCACGTGGCGCGCCAGTTCCGACTGGGCCACGCTGTTGGGCATGGATGCCGCGCACCTGCGAGCGCTCAACACCCGAGCAGCGCAATTGATGTGCGGCATGCGTTCGCGCTGGGCGCCACGCCTCAGCGGGCCGATGGTTGTCAGCGGTGTCATCGGTCCACGGGGAGACGGCTACATTGCGCAGGCGCCCGACAGCGTGGACGTCGCTGCCGACTATCACCGACTGCAGGCTGAGGCGCTTGCCGCAGGCGGGGTGGACATGCTCGCAGCCGTCACGATGACCACATCGGCTGAGGCCCTGGGCATCTCCATGGCAGCGCAGCGCGTGGGACTGCCCGTCGCCATCTCATTCACTGTCGAGACGGACGGCCGACTGCCCAGTGGAGAGGCGCTGGGTGACGCCATCCAACGAGTGGACGCGTCCGCTCCGCCGGCCTACTTCGCCATCAATTGCGCACATCCGACACATGTCGAGGATGTCCTGTCGGCCGACAAGCCATGGATAACGCGCATCCACGGTCTACGTCCCAACGCCTCGACGAAGAGCCACGCCGAGCTCGATGAATCCACCACACTGGACATAGGCGATCCCAAAGACCTTGCTCAAAGGTATCGGGGCCTCAAAGGTGTCTTGCCACGGTTGAATGTCCTGGGCGGCTGCTGCGGCACCGACTGGCGGCACCTTCGCGCCATGCGGGATGCATGGGTCAGCTAGGAGTCGGCATGCATGCCTCGCCCCGACCCTCACTGCGAGAGTCGCCTTTGATTCGCCTTGCATCAACCTTCAGCGGGCCGATGGGTGCTCTTGAGCCGGATAACGCCGACGAAGCTCCTCCACGGACGCCGACACCAACTGCTCAAGCACATCGACATCAACATCGGCGAGCTGCTTCACATACAGGCACCCCTTGCCGGCCTTGAACTTCCCGAGCCTGCTCAACCAGGCTTGCGCGCCTCCCCAGTCCGGCGCCAGATAGAGGACGAACTCCTTGCCCCGGATGGCGAAGCCCACGAGGCACGAGATGCCCGAGCGACCGGACGCGTAGGTGTAGCGGTAGGCGCCAAAGCCCACGATGCTGGCGCCCCACATCGCCGGCGCCTCGCCGGTGACGGCGGAGAGAAGCAGCACCAGTCGCTTCACGTCCTCGAGCTGCTTGGGCGTCGCCTTGGCGAGGAGATGGTCCCGCACCGCATCGGGGATGGGGAACGTCTTCATGTCGGAGTCCATGCCCCCTCCCTTTTCTCTGGCGAATGGGTTTGGAGACTGTAGCCGTAGGATGATCGCGCTCATGAAATTCGCCAAGACCACACCGATCCTGCGCATCTTCGATGAAGCCAAGGCGCTGGAGTTCTACGTGCAGTTCCTGGGCTTCCAGGTCGACTGGGATCATCGCTTCGAGCCCGCACTGCCGCTCTACCTGCAGGTCTCGCGGGACGGCTGCGTGCTGCACCTCTCGGAACATCACGGCGATGCCTGTCCGGGTGCGGCGATGCGCATCGAGACGGACGACATCGAAGGCTTCCACGCGGAACTGACCGGGCGGCAGTACGGCTACGCCCGGCCCGGGCTGGAGGAGACGCCGTGGGGGTCCAAGGACGTCTCAGTGACGGATCCGTTCGGGAACCGGTTGACGTTCACCAACGCGATCAGCACCTGACGCAGCCGGGCGCCGTGCAGTTCCTCCGAGTCCTCAACGGCTCAAGTAGAAGTCCATCGGAATCAGCTCCACGGCCCAGCCGCCCGCTTCGCCCAGCGTGGCGGCCGGATGCATGGAGGCGATGCGCAGCGCTTCTTCCTCGCTGTCCGCCTCGATGATGAACAGGCCCCCGACGACTTCCTTCGCTTCGGTGTAAGGCCCGTCGGTGACGTGCGTCTTGCCGCCGCTCGGACGAAGCGTCTTCCAGCCCTCCAGATCGCCAAGCGACGCGGACACCAGGACCTTGCCCGTGGCGCGCATCTTCTCGTCCAGCGGCGGACATTGGCTCACCAATGCCTTGACGTCTTCAGGCGACATCTTGGCGAATGCGTCGGGGGTGAAGTAGGCGAGGCCGAGGTATTTCAAGGGAAGTCCTTTGAAGGTGGTGATGCACTGACGACGAAGCGGAGGGTCGGAAATCGACAAGCCCGTGCAGAAATCTAGCAGCGGGATCCGATGATCGTCACTGCGGCGGTTCCTGCAGAGGCCAGACCTCCACGACGCCGTGCGCCACGGCGCATGGCGTCTTCGACACCATCGCGATCGCTTCCTGCAGGTCCTTCGCCTCGATCACGGCGAATCCGGCGATCGGCAAAGCGCTGCGCAGGTAGGCGCCCGACGTCGTCTGGACGCCCGAGTTGTCGGGGTTACGGACCTGCACAGGAGCGCCGGCCATTCCGATCAAGGCACCGCTGGCCTTGAGCTTCGCATCGTGCGCATGAGCCGCATCGCGCACGGCTGCGTCGGTCTGCCTGTATCCGGCCTCGTCGCCGTAGCCCACGGTGAGGAACTTTGCCATTGACGTCTCCTTGTCGAAGCCAATGGGTTCGGGGGAGCAAGCCGGGCTCCTGGAGACACGCAGAAGCGACAGCCACTCAGTCGCGGCAGTAGCCCTCTCCCGGATGAACCGTCAGGCACGTCGACTTGCCCGCAAGCCACTTCATCCCCGTGGCATCGCCGTTGGTGGGTTTGATCGACTCCTGCTTGCCGTCCCGTTCGAAGTGGACGGCGCCGTCCTTGGCAACGCCCTTGAACGTCCGTTCCGCATCCAGGTCCTTGATGCGCACTTCGTAGGTCGCATTGCCAGTGGCGTTCAGTTGCAAGTAGGTGCCTTCCGGCCCGTTCCATCGACCCAGCCAGGTCTGCGTGGGGTCAGGCGTTGCGGTTTCGGTTGCGGGCGCTGAGGCGATTGGCATCTGGGACGTTGGTGCCGATGTCGAGTTCCCAGTGCGGTCACAGCCGATGAGTGCCACGGACAGCACGATGGTCGAGGCTGCGGTGAATTTCATGATGATCACTTCCAGTTCTCCTTCAGCTCTGTGTTTCCGGTCGTCGATCCGGATTCCATGTTCGTGAGCAAGCCAGGTGCCAAGGCGACGCAACCCTGCCCCCGCGCCTATGATCGACACCGACCACATGAACGCCTACGAGACCGCCCCATTCGACACTGCCGCGCTGGAGCGACTGCTCGCCGATACCGGTGACCGACGCGGCGCCGGAACGGCCAGGATCTTCGCTTCAGTCCAGACGATCGTCGTCGGACACCGCGGCTACCTGGTCCGTCTGCCAGTGGAACAAGGTCCCGACCACCAGGCTGAGCACGCCTTCGTTCACGATGGAAACGCATTCCTTGTCGTGCTTGATCTCTGGGGCTGGGAAACGCTCATCGGAGAGCTTCGGGTCGTTCACCCCTACGACAGGGCCGATGTAATGACTGCGCTGATCTCCGCGCTGGAAGCTCAGGCCACGGACGGGTGCGGGAGAGCCGTGGTCAAGGAGAGTTTGTTCTGGACCAGCTTCCTCAATCGAGGCAAGCCGCAAGGAGGAACCGATGCATGACGATGAGCGCGCTCCGAACCTAGCCCCCGAAGACTTCTTCCCCGCCCTCGAGATCCGCCGCACGCGCGCCATCGTCGAGCGCGACATGCCGGTCATCGAGTCGCTGCACGCGCCGGAGTACGAGCTCATCACGCCGGCGGGCCGCTTGTTCAGCCGCGACAAGTACCTCGGGCTGATCGCCGAGGCGCCCTTCTACACCGGCTGGGAACACAGCGACATGCAAGTCCGCGCGTCCGCGGACCTCGCGGTCATCCGCTACCGCGCGCGACTGAGCTTCCCGTCGGGCAAGGTCGTCGACTGCTGGCACATGGACGTCTACGAGCGACGCGCGGCCGGTTGGATGGCCGTATGGTCCAAGGCAACGGCCGTCCCGGCCATCACGCCATGAAGCTGCGCGCCATCGCATTCTCCATCGGCAGTCTGCTGCTGTCCGCGCTCATCTTCGCGAAGGCGTTCACGATCGAGAGGCAGCCGCCGGAGGACCTCCAATTCATCAGCGGCGTCGTCGTCGACAGGGAGCCGATCTACACCCGCAAGCAACTCACCGGGTTCAAGCTGCGGATCGGTCACCCGAGCGTCACGTTCACCTACCAGTACCCGGACCCGGACGTGGCGCGCGCCTGGTCGACGATCCAGGCCGCACGCGCGGTGCGGGTCCGCTTCCACGCACATGTCGATGACCAACCCACCTTGTGGTCCCTGGACGCCGACGGCAAGCCGGTCGCCACCGTGGCGCAGGTCGAGGCCGCACGGAACACCTCGTTCTGGCTGCACTTCGGCGCCGCCGTGTTCGCGGGCGGCATCGGACTGACCTCAGTCGCGTCGTGGTTCAGGAAGAATTCGAAGTTTCGCCGTTGACCCTGTTCGACTGACAGTTCCTCAGACTTCGATTCATCGAAATGACGGCCATGAGCCTGGTGATAGGCTGCCGCCCGATCAGCACAGACCCTCTCGTCTCATGAGCAACGCGTCGCCCATCCCTGGGATCGATACGCGCCCGCCCAACCTGTGTTGCGGCTACGGCGGCATCCGCTTCGTGCGCGAAGGCTGTTCGAAACAACGGACACCTTGCGACTGCGGACGCGCGACGGCACAGTTGCTGCAGGCGTGCCCCGAGGAGAACTGATGACTGAAAGCAAATACCCTGTCGCGTCCGATAGCGAACAACAAGGCAGGACGGGGGTTCATCTCGTGGGCTTGAAGATTCACCAAGACTTGAAGTGGATCTTCAGGGAAAAACCCACGACAGACATCGGAATCGATGGCGAGATTGAAATCCGGCAAGACAAGGGCGAAAGCCATGGTCGACTGATTTCAGTCCAGATCAAGTGTGGCCCCTCCTACTTGAAAGAGCAGGACGGCACTTCAATCACTTACCGCGGCGACTACCAGCACCTCCGCTATTGGGCCGACTACGCAACCCCTGTCGCAATCATCATCTGCGACCCGAAAACAAACGTCTGCTGGTGGGAGGCCGTTGAGATGCGAAAGGTCTCGTTCCACGAGAAGGGCTGGAGTCTCATGGTGGACAAGGCCAATGTGTTGGGTGACTCAACCGCCACTGCGCTGCAAGCGTTGGCGGCAGGACTGCAGAGAAAGGATCTCATCGAACTCGCGCTTCGTGATTGGATCGGATGGAGATTTGAGCACCGCATGCGGTTGGCATCGATATTTGCCAGTCCGGAGGACTACTGGTGGTTTGCCATGCTTGGCCACTTGGACGAGGACTTCTTCATGATTGACTATGTCCTGGCAGACGTGGATGGATTCAATCAAGAAGAAGTTTCTCAATTCATCAAAGCGGCGCAGGTCAATCACTCCAGGTTTGATTACCAGAACGTACTTCTCGGCTTTGTAAGCGAATCGCCCCACCACCTGAAAACGCTGCCAGTTCCTCCTACCATTCCTGGTCTGCGCATTGAGTACGTTCCATTGCTCCTTCAGCTCAAGGAGACCCCTCCATTGAGTGAACTGGGCACTGGAGGCGAGTCGATCTTCTTCTATGAGCAAGGTGACACGCTCGGATCGGGGGCAAACGCGGTTGGGACCAATAGAAAGTTCTCCGACGCTCGAACTGTCCCTCCTTCGGCAGTCCCGCCCCCTCCATGAAGCCGAAGCCCATCCTCCTTCCCGCCGTGAACCTGATGCTCTGCGTGCTGTTCTTCGCGATGACCTTCATGGTCGACTCGCGAGCGCCGCAGGATCTGGAAATCGAGAGCGGCTTCATCGTCGACAAGGAGCCGCTCCGCGAGGCGGGCCTGCTGACAGGTTTCAGGATTCACGTTGGACACCCGCCCCTCACCTTGACCTATCGGCGCCCCGATCCGGACATGGAACGCGTCTGGTCCACCATCCAGACGTCCCGCACGGCAAAGGTCCGATATGCCGTTCACACCGACCGTCCGCCCACCCTGTGGGAGCTGGAAGCCGACGGCCGACCGGTCGCAACACTCGCCGACATCGAAGCAGCGCGGAGCACCTGGTTCTGGTTGCACCTCGGTGCCGCCGTGCTTGCGGGCGCCATCGGACTGGCCTCTGTCGCGTCCTGGTTCAGAAAAACTTCGAGGTTCCACCGTTGGCCCTGATGCGATCCACCGTGCTCACCGTCGCCGTGCTCCTCGGCGCCACGGCCTGCACGCCAGCCCCACCGTCCACGCCTGCCTCTCAAGGCGCGATGTCGCCCGAACTGCGCCAGGCGCTGCAGGAGATCGAACGGCAGGGCCGCGAAGAGGAAGCTCGTCGTCCGCGCTTGACCTCGCTGAACGGCGACGCGTGGCGCGCCATCCCCGAGGACCAGCTCGATGCCGCCGTGATGGCATTCATCGAGGGACGCATCCACGGCCAGATCGGCGAACCGAAGCCGCTGGCTTCCCTGCCGCGCGGATTCCAGATCTTCCACGTCTCTTTCATCGTCGAAGCCGAGGTCGCCAACGGCGGCTTCCATCAGTACTTCTGGAACAGCTCGGGCGAATCCGCACCCCAAGTGCCGGCCGCCTTGCGGACAATCGGCGCGGACGAAGCCGCCACCCTGTTCGAGCAAGTGCGGCGCGTCGCGGACCAGGACAGCCCGCGACGCGCCCCTTTCAAGGCGCAAGGATCCCTGCGGGCGTTTTCAGACTCCTACAAGGGCTCGCCGCTGAACGCCTTCGACAAGCCGTTCATGGAACTGGCGATGAAGTTCCCCGCGCTGCGCATCGAATACCTGAAGCGGCATATCGATCAGTTCCGGGAGTGATCGCCGCGGCCGACGCCGCACGCGCCAGACGGCCACGGACGAACGTCCTTTCGGCCATGAAGCCCTCTCCACGCCGAAAAGCGAATCGCGCTTCGCCGCCATCGCCGCTTTTGAGGCCCTCACCCAGGTAGATCCACGTCCCCGCGCAGTGGCACGGTGCTTGCAAAAGATGAGGCAAGGAGCACCGCCCCATGTCGCATCCACTGGTCGACTACAGCCCCGAGACCGAGGCTCAGGAAGGCACCTCGCCAGGTCCGCTGGCCGCCGTCGCGCAGCGCACGCCGGCCTCGGCCGGCGTGTTCAACGAAGGCCAGGTGCTGGAGCTCGCCGCGCAGCTGCTGGAGGCGCGCACCGCGCCCGCGCTGGCCGCTTCGCTGAACCATCTGATCGCCCGCACCTCCCGCCAGCTCGGCACGTCCGTCGATCCCGCCGCGGCGCGTGCGTTGCAAGGCGCGCTGCTCCAGAGCGCCGCCCGCGTCCTCCCCTGCACCGGCTGCCCGCGCGGCAACCAGCCCCTCGCCGCCGCGACGCGCGCCGCGGGCCTCGAACTCGAGGGCCTCAGCCCCGAGGACAAGGAGTTCGAGCTCGCGCGCAACTTCGTGCGCCTGTCCGCCGACGCCGTGCGCCATCTCGTCACCGCCCCTGCCCGCCTGTCCGCGCCCTTCGCGCCCTCACCGCAGCGGGCGGCCCGGGACGCCTTCGCACTGGCCGCGCGCCATCACGCCCCCGGCCTCCTTTCCTCACCCCACCGCAACCAGGAGCCCACCATGCACGACATCGACCGCACCCAGATGGAGTACGAGAACGAGCAGTTCGAATTCGGAGAGAACGAGTGGTCGACGGAATCCGGCGCCTTCAGCGAGGCCGAAGAACTCGAGCTCGCCGGCGAGTTGCTGTCCGTGGCCAACGAAGGTGAGCTCGACCGCTTCCTCGGCGACCTCGTCAGCCGCGCAACCAAGGCCGTCGGCTCCTTCGCGCGCTCCCCCATCGGGCAGGCCGTCGGCGGCGTGCTCAAGGGCGTGGCCAAGAAGGCCCTGCCCATGGCCGGCACCGCCATCGGCACCTACTTCGGCGGGCCGCTCGGCGCCAAGATCGGCAGCGGGCTGGCCAACGCCGCCAGCAATGCGCTCGGACTCGAAGCCGAGATGGCCGGCGAGGACCGCGAGTTCGAAGGCGCCAAGCAGTTCGTGCGTCTGGCCGCGCAGACCGCCGCGCAGGCCGCCTCCGCGCCGCCCAACGCGGACCCGCGCGCGGTCGCGCAGCAGGCCGCCGTCGCCGCCGCGAAGCAGCACGCGCCGGGCCTGCTCACCGGCGGTGCGTCCGCCGCGTCCGCCGCATCCGCCCCGCCGACCGCCGCACGCCCGGGCGCCGCCACCAGCGGCCGCTGGGTGCGCCGCGGCCATCGCATCGTCATCTTCGGCGCGTGAACCACCATGGCCATCGGCACCTATCCCGCGTGGTTCCTGATGCAGGAATCGCGTGCGCTGCTGACGCGCCTGGCGCGGGTCAAGCCCTTCGCGCTGGTCGAGCCGATGGTGCCCGCGGCCAACCTGCTGCCGGCCGCGCAGAGCGCGATTGAAGGCCACCTGATCGCCGGCCGGCGCGAGCTGCGCCGCCTGGTCCACGGCTTCATGGGCTGGCTCGACAGCGGCGCCGCGCAACGCGCCAGCGCCGCCGAGGCGCAACGCCGCTTCGCCTACCTGCGGCTCAAGTTCAACGCCGTGCTGACGCAGTTCGACCTCTTCAGCGACGTCGTCACGCAGCGCAGCGAAAGCGAGAGCGGCGTCTGGCTGTCCGGGCTGGACGTGCTGTCGGCCGATGCGCTCGCGCTGCGCGGCCGCTACTACCGCGCGCCGCCGGTGATCTGCTACCTCGACCGCGGCCCCGGCGCGGCCATCCGCCGCGCGCGCACCCGGCTGCCCGGCGGCGGCACCAGCCCCGTGGCCGTGATCCGCGTGCCGCGCGAACGCATGATCGGCAGCGGCATCGCCTCGTCGCTCGTGCACGAGGTCGGTCATCAGGCGGCGGCGCTGCTCGGGCTGGTCGATTCGCTGCGGCCGGTGCTGCGCGGGCTGCAGCAAGGCGCCGGCGACGGCGCGGTGGCCTGGGGCCTGTACGAACGCTGGATCAGCGAGATCGTGGCCGACTTCTGGTCCGTCGCGCGCATCGGCGTGGCCGCGCCGACCGGGCTGATGGCCGTGGTCAGCCTGCCGCGCGCCTTCGTCTTCCGCATCAACGTCGACGACCCGCACCCCGTCCCCTGGCTGCGCGTGAAGCTCAGCTGCGCGATGGGCGACGCGCTCTACCCGCATCCGCAGTGGGCGCGGTTGGCCGCGATGTGGGAAGCCTTCTATCCGACCCGCGGCCTGGACGCCGAGTCGCTGCGCCTGCTGGATCGCCTGCAGGCGCTGATGCCGGCCTTCGTCAGCGTGCTCGTGCAGCACCGCCCCGCGGCGCTGCGCGGCCGCACGCTGGCCCAGGTGCTGGACGTGGCCGAACGGCGTCCGGCGCGGCTCTCGGCGCTGTTCCGGCTCTGGACCCGGGTGCCGGCGCTGATGTACCGGGCGCCGCCGTCGCTCGTCTTCGCGGTCATCGGCCAGGCGCGCTGCGACGGCCGGCTCAGTCCCGAGGACGAATCGCTGCTGCTGGGCAAGCTGCTCACGCACTGGGCCCTGGCCAGCACGCTGGACACCACGCAAGCCTGCGCCGCGGCGCAGGGCCGCAGCTTCACTGTCACCGAAGGAGAACCCTCATGAGCAAGCACCATCACGACCACGATACCGATCGCCGGTCCTCGATCGAGGTCCGGGTGCGCGACAGCGGCGGCGCGCACCGTCCGATCGCCCAGGCCCAGGTCGGCCTGTTCCACACCACCGGGCTCGCCGCCGGGTCCCACCCGGCCGACGAGCAGGTGCTGCTGCTCAAGCGCAGCGACGGCGACGGCCACCTGTGCTTCGACGACGTCGCACCGGGCGAGTACGTGCTCGGCTTCCTGCACCACCCGCGGACCTACTCGGCCCGCTTCACCGTCGGCGACGGCGGCACCCGCACGCAAGACCTGGAACCGGAGTTCTGCGCCCAGCTGGAAGCGCGCTGGATGACGCGCGACTGCGAGACGCTGGACTGCCGCCCGCCCCAGGTCGGCGACTACCTGAAGGCCACGGTCAACCACACCGTCAATCCGCAGCTGCACATCGTGCCGCCGCACGGTTCGACCGAGCTGTCGCACGACGGCAGCTTCACCAGTTTCTCCACCCCCGTGTCGCGCGCCGGCCGCGTCGACTTCGTCTACGAGCTGCGCTCCCCGGCGCTGGGCGCCGCCGCGGGGCAGCCGCCGGCCGTGCTGACGCTGGCCCACTCCGGGCACGCCGGGTCGGTGCCGACGCAGCCGGTCTCCGGTCAGCTCGGCATCGCCCTCAGCCGCACCGGGACCGAGCCGACCGACGACATGGCGCTGTGGCTGGCCATCCGCAACGGCACCGATGCGCTGGGCTTCAACCACTACCTGCGCTTCATGGACGTGCTGTTCGGCGGCCGGCGGCACGGTCCGCGCCACGGCGACCGCCACAACGACCGTAACGGCGACCGCGACGGCGACCGCGGCGGCTTCGGCCACGGCGGAGGAAGCGGCAACGCCGGACGCGGCTTCGAAGCCGAGAAGGAGGCGTTCGAGAAGCTCTCGCTGAAGCGCTTCCTGCCCTTCAACGACAGCGACTCGTACCGGGTGCTGAAGGCCGCGACCGAGGCCTTCGTGATGGTCAACTGCGGCGTGCTGCAAGGCGGCGAACACGACCGGGCCTTCCGCCCGCGCCACGACAACGCCTACCTGGACCGGCGCGACCTGCCGGCCTTCGACGACGCGCGCGGCAGCTTCGACGACTACCTCGAACAGCCCGGGGGCCTGCTGCCCTACCTGGCGCTGGTGGCGCGCAAGCTGCCCGACATCCCGATCATCGAGGGCAACCCCGACGGCGCGAACCTGGCCGTCGGCTTCGTGCACGACAAGCTGGCCAACCCCTGCCTGATCGAGCTGATCTGGTCGTACTGGCATGAGGAAGCGATGCTCGTGCAGACGATGAACGCGGTGACGCGGCGCTTCCAGAACCGCGGCTCGCCGACCACGCCCGACCCGCTCGCCAACCTCGAGATCGATCCGCTGCGGCCGCTCAACAGCCTGCTGTGGGGCTACACGCAGGACGAGCAGCACCGGCTCACCGTGAACCGCCGCAACGCCGAGTACGCCCACCAGTACGGCCTGACGCTGCGCGGCAAGGCGGTGAAGGACTTCCGGATCGCCGACTCGCGCTCGCAGTTCCTCGAGGGCTTCCACCACCTGCTGCGGCTGCTGACGGCGTTCTACAAGCAGGACGACGACACCACGGTCAAGGCCGACGCCTTCCCGGTGCTGAACGCGCTCAAGGAGGTGCACCTGGTGATGTCGCAGGGCGCGCACAACAACTTCGGCGAGCTGGCGACCACCGCGCGCATCGAGATGCTGATGCAGCAATGGCTGCTCGGGCGGCCCGAGTTCCGCGAGTTCCTGCCCAGCCGCATCATGGTGGCCTACCCCGAGCCATGGATGGACCGCGTCGATGCGATGAAGAAGCTGCAGGGCTGGACCGACACCAGCGTCGTGCACTTCCGCAACCTGGCGATCTTCGGCGAGCAGGTGATGCTGGCGATCCGCGTCGGCAACTGGAGCGAGGTCTTCGAGCCGACCCCGGCCTTCAACTTCGCCCGCTACTGGCGGCCGCAGATCCAGGGCTACATCCATGCCTACCGGGCGGCCACCGGCATCGACCTGAGCAGCGAGACCGCCGATCCGAGCGCCGACGCGATGCTGCCCTCGCTGCTGATGCAGCGTCGGCTGGCCCAGCAGCAGCGCAACGCCTGACGGAGTCGCGGTCATGCTGGACTTCACATCGTCCCTGTACCTGGGGCTGCGCCACGCGGAAGGCAGCGCCCGGCGCTGGCCGGCCCTGAGCCTGGGCCGGCCCGCGGCGCTGCAGGCGCCGCCGGGCGCCGAGGCGGTGGCGCGCGAGCTGGCGGCGCTGCAGGGCTGCGAGGCGGCCACGCTGCTGCCGTCGACGCTGCACCTGTTCTGGGACCTGTTCGGCCTGCTGGCAAGACCTGGCACCGTGATCTGCGTGGAGGACGGCACCTACGCCATCGCGCGCTGGGGCATCGAGCGCGCCGCCGCACGCGGTGCGACGGTGCACGGTTTCGCGGCGTCGGATGCGGACGGCCTTGAACGCCTCGCCGCCGGCGCCGCCCGGGCCATCCAGACCGCCGGGTCCGCGGGGACCGACGGCGCGGGTCCGCGCCTGCTCATCGTCTGCGACGGCTTCCGTCCGGGCCGCGAGCAGCAGTCGCCGATCGCCCGCTACGCCGCGACGGCCGCGCGCCACGGCGGCTGCCTGGTGCTCGACGACACGCAGGCGCTCGGCGTGCTCGGGCCGGCGGGCGGGGGCTCGGTGCGCCGGCACGGCCTCGAGGGCGCGCCGGTGATCGTCGGCGCATCGCTCGCCAAAGGCTTCGGCGTGCCGATGGCGGTGCTCTCCGGCAGCAGCGCGACGCTGCGCTGGTTCGAAACCCGCAGCGAGACGCGCGTCCACACCAGCCCGCCGACGTTGGCGGTGATCGAGGCGGCACGCCACGCGCTGGCGCTGAACGGCCGCTTCGGCGACGCGCTGCGCGCGCGGCTGATGCAGCGCGTACGGCAGTTCCGCGACCGGCTCGCCGCGCTGCGCTTGCGTTGCGTGGGCGGCGACTTCCCGGTGCAGTCGCTCGCGCCGCTGCCCGGCGTCGACATGCCGGCGCTGCACGCCGCGCTGCTGCAGCGGCAAGTCCGCACCGTCCTGCACGCCGCAGGCGTGGCGGCGCCGTCGCATCCGCTGTCTCATCCTGCGTCGCATCCTGCGTCGCATCCGGCGTCGCACACGCAGTGGCGTCCGCAGTCGCGTTGGCCGTCGCCATCGCGATCGCAGGCGCAGGCACGGCTGAGTTTCGTGATCACCGCGGCGCACACCGCGGCCTGCATCGAGCGCGCCGTGCAGGCGCTGATGCAGGCCCTGGCGGCGTTGCGGCGGCCCTTCCACCCCTTCCTTGCGGAGGCTCCATGAATCCCACGACATCCTTCGAGTTGCTGTCCACCGGCAACGAATTCGAGACCGCGTCCGAGGAGTTCGAGCGCGGTTACCGGGGCGGCCGCTCCGGCGGCTCGCGCTACGGTGGCTCGCAGCGCCGCTCTCCGTCGTCGCAACGGCGATCGCCACAACGATCCCCGCAGCGTTCACCGCAACGGCCGCCATCGCATGCGTCGCGGCCCTCGCGCTCGTCGCCCTGGGGGCGCTATGGCGGCCCCGCCTGGGATCCCACGCCGTGGCCGGCCTGGGGCGGCCCCGGATCGCGCTACCAGCGCTGCATGCAGCAATGCCTGGCGTCGCCCTATGCGCCACCCGATGTGCCGCCGTACGCGCCACCTGAACCCGCCCCTGCTGCTGCCGCCGACCCCGGTCCCGCGGCAGCGCCCGATGCCCCCAGCGAGGAGATGACCATGCATCCGATCCGTTGCAATTGCCCCCGATGCGGGGGCGCCCAGGAGACCTTCGAGTTCGCCGCGGAAGGTGAAGGTGAATTCGAGGGGGCGTACGAAGGCGAAGGCGAGTACGAGGGTCAATACGAAGGGCAATACGAGGGCCAGTACGAAGGCCCTTACGAGGGCCCCCACGAGAGCCAGTTCGAAGGCGCGTACGAATACGAGGGCGAGTACGAAGGCGAATACGAAGGCCAGGGCGAATACGGACGCGGTAGCGGCTCGCCGTTCAGCGAGGCCGAGGAGATCGCCCTCGCCGCCGAGCTGCTGTCGGTGTCCAGCGAGGCCGAGCTCGAGCAGTTCCTCGGCAAGCTGTGGAAGGGGGTCAAGAAGGTCGCCGGCACGGTCGGCAAGATCGCCAAGCCCTTCTCGGGCGTGTTGAAGGCGGTGGCCAAGAAGGCGCTGCCCTTCGTCGGCGGCGCGCTCGGGTCGATGATCCCGATCCCGGGGGTCGGCACCGCGCTGGGCACGGCGCTGGGCAGCGCGGTGAGCTCGGCGCTGGAGATGGAGTTCGAAGGCCTGGAGCTGGAGGACCGCGAGTTCGAGATGGCGCGCCGCTTCGTGCGCATCGCCGGCACGGCCGCACAGCAGGCCACCGACGGCACGGCGCCGGCGGAGTTCGAAGCCGCCGTGGCGGCCGCCGCGCAGCAGCACCTGCCGCACTTCAGCGGCCGCGCGTTGCCGGGCCGGTCCGGCGCATCGGGCGGTTCGGGCACGCGCAACGGCGGCCGCTGGACGCGTCGCGGCTCGACGCTGGTGCTGCACGGCGTCTGATCAGCCATCCACCGGGAGACGCACATGGACACGCGTGAATTCGAGATCGTCGGCGAATGGGGCCTGGGCGACGTGATCGGCGGCATCGGCAGCCGCATCGGACAGGTCGCGGGCCAGATCGCCGGCACGCTGGCGGGTGCGGCGGGCGCCGCGAGCGCGGCCGGCGCCGGCATCATCGACCTGACCGACAAGGCCGACAAGAGCAACCGCCACGGCATGCGCCCGGCCGCGCAGGTGAAGGCGCTGGTGCTGCATCAGATGGCTTGCTGCCGCAACCGCAAGAACGCGCTGACGGACTACCTGAAGATCGGCTCGCACTTCGCGATCATGGCCGACGGCCGCATCCTGCAGCTGCATCCGGAGCTCGCGATGGTCTGGGCCAGCAACGGCTTCAACCACGGCAGCGTGGCGGTGGAGTTCGCGGGCAACTTTCCCAACACCAAGGGCAAGTGGTGGCAGGGCGACAAGTACGGCCGCGACCAGGTCACGCCGGCGCAGCTGGAAGCCGGCCGCCGGCTGGTGCGCTACCTGGTGGCGAAGATCGGCTTGAAGACGATCCTGGCGCATCGCCAGAGCAGTGCCTCGCGCGAGAACGACCCCGGTCCCGACATCTGGTACCACGTCGGGCAATGGGCCGTCGACACGCTGAAGCTCAGCGACGGCGGGTCGGGCTTCAAGGTCGGCGACGGCAACGCGATCCCCGACCTGTGGCGCACCTGGGGCCGCAGCGCGCCGGTGAAGGAGGCCGAGTTCGGCGGCGTCGGCGCCGGTGAGTTCGGCGCGTACGAGAGCGAACAGGAAGGCGAACAGCAAGCCGAACAGGAAAGCGCCTTCGGCCCGCTGAACGCGCGGCTGAGCTGGCTGCCGAAGTCCTACTCGCGGGCGCAGATCGTGCGGGCCGGCAGCTCGTTCACGGGCTTCGGCGGCGTGTACATCGCGTTCGAGCCTGCCGCGGCCGGCGGGGCCGACGCGAAGCCGAAGATCCTGAAGGTCGGCATGAGCGACACCTTCGCGCGGCGTATGGGCGATCCGGCGCACATCGCGCTGAACCGCGCCCACCCGAAGCTGCAGTACTACCTGGCCAAGGTGCACGGCCACCGCGGCTCGCACGGCGTGGCCGGCGTGGTGCGCATGGTCGAGCTCGCGCTGGCGCGGCTGCTGCGCCGCTCCGACGACCTCACGGATGCGCAGTTGCCCTTCAAGCCGTCGATGACCCGCGGTCCCGTGAAGATCGTCAACGTGCTGCCGCCGCAGCTGCAGGCCGCGATGACACGGGCCCTGCGCAAGACACCGATCGATCCGAAACCCTTCGACCCGATGCCGCCGGGTCAGCTGGTGCTGCCGCGCGGCGTGCGCTGGGAGTTCGAGCAGATCGGCCCGGCTTGACGACGAGCATCCCCATGATCATCGACTGCCACTGCCACGCCGGCCCCGGCGACGGCTTCACCGGCCCGTGGGACAGCGGCGCGCCGCTGCGCGACTACGCCCGGCGCGCCGCGCAGGCCGGCATCGGGCGCACGGTGATCTTCGCGGCCTTCCACTCCGACTACGGGCGGGCGAATGCCGAGGTCGCGCGCATCGTGGCCGCGCAGTCGGAGCGCTGGATCGGTTTCGTCTTCGTGCACGCGGCGCGCGATCGCGGCCGCATCGGCGAGCTGGTGCGCATCGGTGTCGAGGACCACGGCTTCGTCGGCATCAAGCTGCACCGCCACGATGCCAACATCTCGCGCGAGGTCTGCGAGGCGGCGCGCGAGCACGCGCTGCCGGTGCTCTACGACGTGGTCGGCGAGGTGGCGCAGGCGGAGCTGCTCGCGCAGGAGTTCCCGGATGTCGATTTCATCGTGCCGCACCTGGGCAGCTTCTCCGACGACTGGCGCGCGCAGCGCGCGCTGATCGATCCGTTGGTCCGCCGCGCCAACATCCACGCCGACACCTCCGGCGTGCGCCGCTTCGACCTGCTGGCCGAGGCCGTGCGGCGCGCCGGCGCGCACAAGCTGCTGTTCGGCAGCGACGGCCCGTGGCTGCATCCCGGCGTCGAGCTGGCCAAGGTGCGCGCGCTGGGCCTGTCCGCGTCCGACGAGGCGCTGGTCACCGGCGGCAATCTGCTGCGCCTGACCGCGCGGGCGCGGCGGCGCGCCGCGTTCACACCAGCGCCCGCTGACTGGCGCGCCGGATCTGCAAGGCACGGTCGGTGACGCCGAGCCGCGTCGCCGCGCGCTGCAGATTGCCCTCTTCGCACTCCAGCGCCATCTCCACCGCCAGTTCGGTGGCGCGCTGGCTGATGTCCTTCATGCCGATGCCCAGTTGCACCGCCGAGCGGATGGCCGACCGGAAGCTGTTGTCCGGCCACAGCGGCGGCGCGCCCGGCACCGTGTGGTCTTCCGGCGGAATGTCGCCGACGGTGATCGCCCCGCGGCCGCAATGGCGTTGGCAGATGCGCGTGACCAGTTGGCGCAGGTCGCGCACGTTGCCGGGGTAGTCGCGCGCGATCAGGAACTCGCGCACCGCCGGGTCGATGGTGAGCTCGGGCTGCGACGGGAGCAGCTCGCGCATGAAATGCAGCGCCAGCGGCAGCACGTCGTCCTTGCGCTCGCGCAGCGGCAGCGTGCGGCACCGCCAGCCGGCGATGCGGTAGTAGAAGTCGGCGCGGAAGCTGCCCTCGGCGATGCCGCGCTCCAGGTCGCGGTGGGTGGCCGAGACCAGGCGCAGATCGCTGTGCTGCCAGGTGTTGCTGCCCACGCGCTTGTACTGGCGCTCCTGCACCGCGCGCAGCAGCCGGGCCTGCAACTCGCACGGCAGCTCGCCGACCTCATCGAGGAACAGCGTGCCCTTGTGCGCCAGCGCGAAGGCGCCCTCGCGTGATCCGACCGCGCCGGTGAAGGCGCCGCGCTCATGGCCGAAGAACTCGCTGCCGGACAGCTCGGGCGACAAGGTCGTGCAGTCGACGACGACGAACTCGCCCTTGTCGGGACGCGGGTCGAGGTCGTGGATCAGCCGGGCGATCAACTCCTTGCCGGTGCCGCTCTCGCCGGTGATCAGCACCGACGACGAGGTGGAGACCGTCGCCTCGATCACGCTGCGCATCGAGCGCCGCCACGCCGGGCTGGTGCCGACCAGGCAGGACGCGACCGCCGGCGAATCGACCAGGGCGTCGACACGCAGCCACTGCTGCAGCCGCGCGCTGATCTCGTCGGCCGTCGCGGGCAGCTCGGGCCACTGCAGCACATCGCGCGCGCCGGCATGGACGAGGTGCCACTGCACCGCGCTCGACAGCGCCTCGGCGCCGACGCAGATCGCCAGCACCAGGGCGCTGTCGCCATGTCGTCGCAGCAAGGTGAGGACCTCGTCGTCGCACGCGCCGAAGACGACCAGGCCCAGCGCCGCGCCGTCCTCCGGCGCTGAAGCGCTCACGGCGATGCCCGCGCGCGTGAGCAGCGAGACGCAGCGCTCATGCAGACCGGCGTCGCACGACCCGGTAAAGGCGATCCAGGCCGATGGCGCCAATTGCTCCCCCCAAAGGAATGTCTTGTCCGATTCGTAACCGGCGACCTTCCCATTCCCGTCCGAGAGGCCTGAACCGCGATCACGTCCGAGTCAGTCTAGGTTCTGTCGTCGTGCGCGACATCCCTAACCTCGCGATGCAACGAGATGCTTCCTTACCCCGCCCTGAACCGGCCCTCAACCGGCCCTCACCCGCCCCTTCCCATCGCGCTTCCCCCGCAGCATCTCGTGGTCCGCGCGCTCGATGAGCTCGTGCGCGCCGACGGTGTCGTCCGGCGAGAACACCGCGACCCCCGCGGTGACGCCCACCGCCACCTTCGCCCCGGACGACAACACGATCGGCTCGCCGATCGCGTCGATGACGCGCGCCAGCACCGTGCGCCATTCCCCGTCCTCGATGCAGGTCAGGACCAGGACGAACTCGTCGCCGCCCAGCCGCGCGACCGTGTCCAGCGGGCGGATGCCCGCCGTCAGGCGCGCCGCCACCGTCTGCAGCAACTGGTCGCCCGCGTCGTGCCCCTGCGCGTCGTTGACCGCCTTGAAGCCATCCAGGTCCAGGTAGCAGACCGCCACCTGCTGGCGCTCGCGCCGCGCCAGCGCCAGGGCCTGCTCGATCCGGTCGTACAGCAGCACGCGGTTGGGCAGCTGCGTCAGCGCGTCGTGGAAGGCCGCGTGCGCCAGGTCCTCGTGCGCCGCCTTCATCGCGGTGATGTCGACCGCCATCGCGAAGATCTCCGTGTCCGACAAGGGCACCGCGCCGAAGTCCACCCACACCGCCTCGCCGGTCTTGCTCCGCATCCGGATCTGCGAGCGGTAGTAGCCGTGCTCGGCCAAGGCCGCGTAGACCTGCCGACCCACCTCCTCGAACTGCGCGTCGTCCCAATAGAACACCCGCGCCGACACGCCCTGCAGCTCACCGGGCCCGTAACCGAGCAGCCGCTCCAGCGCGCGGTTGCGCCAGCTGATCGTGCGGCGCGAGATCCTGGCCATGCCGACCAGGTCGCTCTCGAGCATCGCCGCCTGCTCGCGCAACAGCCGCCGCTGCTGCGTGACGTCGCGGCCCGAGGAGAACACCATCAGTTCCCCGCCGATCTCGGTGACGCTCAGCTGCAGTTCCACGTCGATCACCTCGCCGTCGTCGCGCCGGTGCTGCACGTCGACGCGCTGCCGGTCCCCGGCCTTGACTCCGGCGAGCCAGCGCGTGATCGCGGCCTCGTCCTGGTTGGCATCCCAGCTCGAGATGTGCCGCCCCAGCAGCGACGCACGCGTCGACTTCAGCATCTCCGCGAAGGCGTCGCTGAACTCCACCAGCCGTCCCTGCCGGTTGACGATGTGGATGCCGTCGGCCGAGACGCGCATCAGCGCCTGGATCCGCTTGCCCTGATCGGCCAGCGCCTGCATCGCGCCATCCTGCCGCCGCGTCACGCGATGGACCTGCCACGCCGCCAGCGCCACCAGCAGCCAGGCCAGCACCGCCAGCGAGGCCACCGTCCAGGCCTGCTGGCGCCAGGGCTTGAAGAAGCGCTCGTTGTTCACCCCGGCGTAGACGACGAAGGGCCAGTCGTCCAGCGCGCGGTACGCGCTGGTGCGGTTCTGCCCGTCGATCGTCACCGTCGACACGAAGGTCCCCTGGCGCGGCTGCGCGGCCTGCATCTCGCGCAGCTTGTCGGAGACCTGCGTCTCGCCGATCCCGCCCTGCGCCGGGCTGCCCGGCGCCATGCGCGCGACCAGGCGCAGGTCGTCGCGGCGCAGCGTCATCGCGTCGAGCGGCGCGAGGTCGTAGCGTTCGAAGAGATGCCGGAAATGATCGACGCCCACGGTCACGTAAAGGAAGCCCGCGAACCGGTTGCGCACCACCAGCGGCCGTCCGAAGCCGATCACCCAGTTGCCGGACACCCGCGAGACCAGCGGCCCGGTGACCTGCGTCAGCGGCTTCGAGAGGTCGCGGGCCTTGATGAAGAAGTCGCGATCGGAGATCCACGCCGGCGCGTCGGCCGGCAGGCGCGTGCCCCAGCGCACCTGCCCGGACGCGTCGGCGGCGCGCAGGGCCTCGATGCCGAAGAGCAGGCCGAAGCGCGCGTGGAGCACCTCGTTCAGCACCGCGTCGGAGGCGCCGCCCGGCGCTTCGAGCAGCCGTTCCATCTCGCCGGCGGTCGCGCGCAGCACCGCGTCGACGCGGCCCATCTCGGCCGCGACGTTGAGTTGCGCCACGGCGGCCAGGCCCTCGGAGACATCGCGCGCCTGCGCCGCATACGCGCGATGGGACGTGACCAGCACATGCGCCACGAGCGCGCCCAGCACCAGCGCGACGGTGAGGTTGGCGCCGATCAGCCAGGCCGTCATGCGGCGCCGGCGGCGCACGGCGCCATCGACGAGGTGTTGCGGATCGGAAAGCGGCATGCCCTGAATGGTGCCTCAGCGGGACGTCGTCCAACAGCCGCACCGGTCCCCCGGGCCCTGTGTTTTCCCGAGTCCCCACATTCGGGGATGACCGCCTGGCCCTTCCGTCCTAGCCTTCCGGTTTCGACAGAAGAAGCACAGAGGGGGGATGGCCATGGACACGAGCACGACGGGCGCCGGCAGCGGCGGCGGTGGCGGCCTCGACCTCCGCAAGCGCAACCTCGTGCTGTTCTGCGACGGCACGAACAACACGCTGACCGGTGGGATCGAGGACACCAACGTCCTCAAGCTGTTCGGCTACCTGCGCAGCCGGCGGCCGGCCATCGACTCGCTGCTGTACTACGACCCCGGCGTCGGCTCGCCCGACTCGGCACCGCCCACCGGGCTCATCGACCTGATCAAGCGCCGCTGGGCGCGCATCGCCGGGCTGGCCTCGGGCCAGGGCGTCTACGACAACATCGGCGAGGGCTACCGCTTCCTGATGCGCCACTTCGACGAGCGCATCGACGACCGCATCTTCTGCTTCGGTTTCTCGCGGGGTGCGTTCACGGCGCGCGCGATCGTCGGCATGGTCAACCTCTTCGGCATCCTGCGCCCCGAGCACGAGGAGCTGATCCCGACGCTGGTCCGGATCTATTTCTCGCAGCCGCCGATCGAGGAGCAGGCCGAGGGCCGCAAGAACTGGCGGCGCTCGCTGGCGCGCTTCGTCCACCGCGGGTTCGCCAGACCGGGCCAGGAAGGCGCGCGCGGCGCCCAGGGCGGCGAGGAGGCGACCGCGGCCACGCGCAACCGGCTCGCGGAGCAGGTCCGGCGCAACTTCGCGCGGCCCGCGGACGTCTTCTGGGTCGGCGTCTGGGACACCGTCGAATCGGTCGGCCTGCCGCCCTTCGGCTCGCGCGACAACCCGGCCACGGCGACCTTCGCGGACAAGCGGCACATGCTCAACGTCCGCCACGCGCTGGCCTTCGACGAGCACCGCTGGCCCTTCCTGCCGCGGGTCTACGACTCGCCGAGCCGCGTCGACGTGCCCGGGGTCGACCGCTTCAATCGCCCGATCGTGCGCACGCTGCGCCAGCTCTGGTTCCCGGGCGTGCATTGCGACGTCGGCGGCAGCTATCCGGCGCAATCGGCGGAGAGCCGCCGCTATCCCCACGGCCGCACCGGCCTGCCCGATGCGTCGATGGTGTGGATGGTCAACGAGGCGGCGGCGGAGCTGGGCGTCCCGCCGCTGTCCAGCCTGCCCGCCGGCAGCGATGCCTTCGGCATGCCGCTGCCCGAGTCCTTCGTCGGCACGCTGCCGCTGCGCCACGACGCGCTCCACGACACGCCGTTCTGGGCGCTCGCCGGCATGACGGTGCGGCGCATGACGACGGAGGTCGTCCGCATCCCCAAGGGCAGGCAGAAGATCCCGGTCGACGTGGCGCCCGAGTCACCGCCCGCGCCGTTCCAGGGCCCCAGCGTCTGGGACGAGCGGCGGTCGCTGCCGTGGCTGCTGTTCGCGGTCCTCGCGGGCGCGGCCTTCCTGCTGCTCTCCGGCTGGAACCTGCAGCAGCTGCCCTTCCTGCAGTCGAGGCTGCCGGCGCCGGGCGGCTGGTGGGAGTGCCTGATGCGCAGCGCCGTGGCGCCGTGGGAGTTCGCTCGCCACCAGGCGGGCTTCCTGGTCCACGTCGTGGTGCACGGCTGGCCCGATCACCTCGACTGGATCCGCCAGAACCGCGCGGGCATCTTCTGGGGCCTCGCGGGGGACCTGCTCTTCCTGCTGGCGGCGGCCTACCTGCTGTCGCGGCTCGCGTCGCGCGTGTTCACGTGGATGGCGGGATGGCGCCACCCGGGCGAGTCGCGGTCACGGCTGCTGCTGGCCATCGGCTGGCTGCCGGCGCTGGCCTTCGGCGCCGACGCGCTGGAAGACCTGTCGACGCTGGCCGCGGTCGCGATCGACACCCTCGGCATGCCCCGCCTTGCCGGCGTGGCGCTGCTGGCGATGAGCGCCTGCTCGCTGGTGAAGCTCCTCGCGTGGGGCCTCGGCATCGCCGTCTTCGGCGTGGGCCGCGTGCTGCTGGCGGTGCTGCCGGTCAAGACGGTCGGCAAGGTGGGACGCAAGACCTGACCCTGCGCGGACCTCGTTCGAGGCAGGCGCCGAGGCCTCAAAGGCCTTCCATCGCCTTCTCCTGCGCCTGGTCCTTCAGCGTGCCGCCCTTGGGCTTGAGCAGGTCTCGGGCGTTGGGGATGCCGGAACCGGCCGACGCGGGTGCCGGCGGCGCCTTGAAGGCCGGCATGACGGTGATCGTGCCGCCCTTGACCTGCTGCTCGGTGCTGCCCGCCGGGCAGGCATCGTTGGTGTAGAGCACGCTGCCGTTGACCAGGCAGCGGCGCGCGCGGCCGGGGACCGGATTCGTCCGCAGGTCATCCGCCGTGACGGGCGGGCTCTCGGCGAAGGGGTTCTTGGGAATCTCGACCTTGTCTGCCTGGCGCTCGACCTGCCGCGCGGCATCGCGCAGGAACGGGATCTCGTCGCGCTTCTTCCAGCCGACGACACCCAGGATGGCGACAACGATGATGAGCAGCACGGCTCGCATGACTTCTTCTCCCTGATCGGCCGGCCATGTGTTTCGAAATGATGCGGCGCGGCGGGTGCGAATGATAGCGACGGCCTGTCACCTCGGCGCAACCTTGCGCAACGAACATGACACGCATCACGACCTCCATCGCTGTCATGTCCTTCACCTCGACGCCGTCCTTCCGCCGTTCCATCGCTTGCTCCCTCGCCGCGACCCGCGGCCTCGTGCCGCTGCTGGTGGCGACCGCAGCGCTGGTCGCCTGCGGCGGCAGCGACGACGACGCCGGCGAGCCCATCAACGGCAACAACAACATCACCGTCTCCAGCCTGCGCCTGATCGGCCAGCAGGTGCTGCCGCGCCGGATGGACTACGCGGGCACGGTCGTCGGCGGGCTGTCCGGCGTCGACTACGACCCCAAGACCGACACCTACGTGCTGATCAGCGACGACCGCACGACGACGGACTCCGCCGGCGCGCCCCGCCTCTACACCGCCAAGCTGAGCTTCGACGCGAACACCTTCAGCGCGGCGAGCTTCACCGGCGTGGTGACGATGAAGCAGCCGGACGGCAGCGTCTATCCCAAGGTGCCGGACGCGAAGGTCGCGGATCCGGAGTCGGTCCGCGTGGATCCGGTCACCGGCAACTGGGTCTGGCTCAGCGAGGGCGACCGCACGCTGACGAGTACGCCGCCGCGCGTGATCAACCCCTTCATCCGCGAGATCTCGCCGCAGGGCGGCCACGTGCGCGAGTACACCCTGCCGGCGATGTTCCAGATGAGCGCGCAGGAGACCGGCCCGCGCGGCAACCTGGTCTTCGAGGGCCTGAGCTTCTCGCCCGACGCCCAGTCGGCCTGGGTGCTGATGGAAGGCGCGCTGATCCAGGACGGCGCCACACCGACGCCGGCGGCGGGCAGCGCGTCGCGCCTGACGCGCTTCGATCGCGCGAGCGGCGTGGCCAACGCGCAGTACGTCTATCCGATCGAGAAGGTGCAGGCCACGCCGGTGCCGGCCGACCAGTTCACGGTCAACGGTCCGACGGAGATCCTGGCGCTGTCGGCGACGCGTTTCCTGGTGCTGGAGCGCAGCTTCTCGGTCGGCGTGATCGGCAACCAGGTGCGGCTCTACGAGATCGACACCGCCAACGCGACCAACGTGCTGACGGCCACCTCGCTGACCGGCGCGACGCCGGTGAGCAAGAAGCTGGTGCTGGACTTCGAGACGCTGAAGACACAGCTCGGCGGCATCGCCAACCTCGAAGGCATGACCTTCGGGCCGAAGCTGCCCAACGGCAAGCGCAGCCTGGTCGTCGTCGCCGACGACAACTTCCCGACGGCGGACTCGCTGACGGACCGCAACCAGATGCTGGTCTTCGAAGTCCAGCCTTGAGGTCAGGGGCGCGTTACGGCGGCCGCCCGTAACGCGCCTTTCGCCTTCAGCCAGAGGGCGGCAGCCTCTATGGTCCGGGTTGAACGCCGCGCATCTCGCGCGGACCGATTCCAACGATTCCAACGAGGCTTCATCGATGCATGGGATTCCACGCGCCGCGGCGCGACTGACGGCACAACTGACGGCGCTCGCCGCGTCCGGTCTCGCGCTCTTCTCCGCGCAGGCAACGACTGACCCCGTGCGTGACCCCGTGCATGATGCCGCGGCGATCCGCGCGGCCGTCGACGCGGCGGTCCGCCCGATGATGGCGAAGAACGACATCCCCGGCATGGCCGTCGGCGTGACGGTCGGCGGACGGTCCTTCGTCTTCAACTACGGCGTCGCGTCGAAGCAGTCCGGCCAGCCGGTCGACGACAGGACGCTGTTCGAGGTCGGCTCCGTCAGCAAGACCTTCAACGCGACGCTGGGCGCGAAGGCGCTGGTGGCAGGCAAGCTCCAGCTGTCGGACCACCCCAGCCGTTTCCTGCCCGCGCTGAAGGGCCATCCGATCGACCGCGCGACGCTGCTGAACCTCGTCACCTACACGGCCGGCGGCCTCACGCTGCAGGTGCCCGACGCGGTGACCGACGAGGCGTCGATGCTGCGCTACCTCCAGCAGTGGAAGCCCGACTTCGCGCCGGGGGAGAAGCGTCGCTATTCGAATCCGAGCATCGGCCTGTTCGGCCGCGCTGCGGCCGCGGCGCTGGGACGCGATTACGCCGATGCGGTCGAAGCGGACCTGCTGCCCAAGCTCGGCCTGCGAGAGACCTACTTGCGGGTGCCGACGGCGGCCATGGCGAACTACGCCACGGGCTACGACAAGGTCGAGCACCAGGGAGCGACCCAGGACATGGCCGTTCGGGTCTCGCCGGGCGTTCGACGCGGAGTCCTACGGCATCAAGACGACGGCGGCGGATCTGGTGCGATTCATGCAGGTCAACATCGATCCCGGCGGCCTTGACGCGACGACTCGCCAGGCGGTCGAGGCCACCCACGTCGGTCACTTCCAGGTCGACGGCATGACGCAGGGCCTGGGCTGGGAGCAGTACCCGTGGCCGGTGTCGCTGGCGCAGCTCCAGGCGGGCAACACGCTGGGGCGCGTGACCACGGCGGTCAAGGCGCTGGACCACACGCCGGCGGGACCGCGGCTGTTCAACAAGACCGGCTCGACGCGCGGCTTCGGCGCCTACGTCGTATTCGTGCCGACGCAACGCATCGGCGTCGTGCTGCTGGGCAACCGGAGCTGGCCGATCCCGGAGCGCGTGGACGCGGCCTACGCGATCCTCGGCAAGCTCCAGGCGAGCACCACCCGCTGAAGCGACCCGGCTGGACAGCTTCAGCGTGAGAACTTCAGCGTGAGAACTTCAGCGTGATCGCTTCAGCGCAAGCGCTTCGGCAAGATGAACTCAGCGCGCGGGCGAAGGCGCCGAGGCGCCCTTCCCCGCGGCGCGCACGGTCGCGAGCTCGCGCGTGAGCCAGGTCTTGCTCTCGACCGGCGCCGCGCCGCCACAGCGCACGAGATAGGGCTTGCCGCTCATGCTGCTCTTGGACGCACCGAGGTCGATGAACTGCTCCGCGGTCTTCACGAGGTTCTTGTCCTCGAGGTAGCTCAGCTTGCGCTCGAGGTGGGTCTTCGCCTCGGCGGCGGAGTGCCAGTCCCCGTTGCGGTTGAACTGGCAGGACGACGCGGTCAGCTTGTCGAGCAGCGCGGCGACTTCGGCTTTCGCGGCCGGGGGCAGCGGGTCGGCCTTGACGAAGGCGGGTGCGAAGGTCGCGGTCAACGCAGTGGCGAGCAGCATCGTGATCACAGGGGCGCGCATGGCAAGGTCGTCGTGGCAACGGAAAGCGCGATGTTGCCATGGCGGCTGATGAGGCACACTTCGCTGCCATCGCCCGGCCCTCGCGTCCGGCCCGCCGCCATTCGATCTCCGCATGACCCGCCCTGTCTCCCCTCCGCCGGACCGCCCCCCCGCGGTCGGATTCCGGGAAGCCTTCCGCTTCTGGCTGAAGCTGGGATTCATCAGCTTCGGCGGTCCCGCCGGGCAGATCGCGATCATGCATGCCGAGCTCGTCGAACGGCGCCGCTGGATCAGCGAGGGGCGTTTCCTGCATGCCCTCAACTACTGCATGCTGCTGCCCGGTCCGGAGGCCCAGCAACTGGCCACCTACATCGGCTGGCTGATGCACCGGACCTGGGGCGGGCTGGTCGCCGGCGGGCTCTTCGTCCTGCCGTCGCTGCTGATCCTGGTCGCGCTGTCGTGGGTCTATGCCGCCTTCGGCACCCAGCCGGTGATCGCCGGGCTGTTCTACGGCATCAAGCCCGCCGTGACGGCGATCGTGCTGCATGCGGCGCATCGCATCGGCGGGCGCGTGCTCAGGAACGGCTGGCTGTGGGCCATCGCGGTCGCGGCCTTCGTCGCGATCTTCGCCTTCGACACCCCTTTCCCATTGATCGTGCTGACGGCCGGCGTCGTCGGTGCCGTCGGCGCGCGCCTGGCGCCGGCGGCGTTCTCCGGCGCCGGGCCCCACGCGGCCCGGAGCGGCTATGGCCCCGCGCTCATCGACGACGACACGCCCACGCCCCCGCATGCGCGCTTCACGCGGCGTCGGCTGCTGGGCGTGCTCGGCGTCGGTCTCGGCTTGTGGGCCGTCGCGATGGGCGGACTGGTGCTGCTGTACGGCGTCGACGGCGTGCTGACGCGGATGGGCGGCTTTTTCACGAAGGCCGCGCTGATGACCTTCGGCGGCGCCTACGCCGTGCTGCCCTACGTGGTCCAGGGCGCCGTCGACCAGCATCACTGGCTCAGCGGGCCTCAGATGATCGACGGGCTGGCGCTCGGTGAGACCACGCCCGGCCCACTGATCATGGTGGTGGCCTTCGTCGGTTTCATGGGCGGCTGGAACACGCATCCCTTCGGGCCCGAGGCGCCCTTCCTCGCCGGCGCCATCGCGGCCGCCGTGGTCACCTTCTTCACCTTCCTGCCGTCCTTCGTCCTCGTGCTCGCCGGCGGACCGCTGATCGAGTCGACGCACGGCAACCTGCGCCTGAGCGCGCCGCTCACCGCCATCACCGCGGCCGTCGTCGGCGTGATCGTCAATCTCGCCTGCTTCTTCGCCGGGCACGTGTTCTGGCCGGACGGCCTGCATGGCCGCTTCGACCTCGTGGCCGCACTGATCGCCGCCGGCGCGGCGTTCGCGCTGTTCCGCCTCAAGTGGGGCGTGCTCCCCCTGCTCGGCGCCTGCGCGGCGATCGGGCTGGCGTGGTCGATGGCCATGGGCGCTTGAGGTGTCGCAGGCCCTGCCCCCGCTCCTCGAAGACGCGCTGCGGCGGACGGCCCGGCGGTATCGCGCGCCCGCGCTGCCGGCGACCTTGCAAGACGCTCGCGCCGCGGGCGCGGCGACCGCGCTCGCCGTCGCGATCGAACACGCACGGACGGCACTCGCGAGCGGGGAGGCACCCGAAGACGCCGTGCAGACGCTGTTCCTCAACGCGCTCGCCGACCTGATCGGCGAGGCGATGCGTCCGCTCAAGACGCATGGCGACGACATCGCGGAAAGCGGCGGCGACCCCGCCTTCCAGGCCATGGTGTTGCGCCACCGCTCGGCGGTGGTCCGCGAGTACGCCTCGCTCAGCGCGCATGCCGAGCGCGATCGTCGCGCGGTCCGCGCCGCGGTCAACGCCCTCGCCCACCCCGCGAAGACGCAGCGCCGATCGCCGGGACCGGCGCGCGAGGCGCTCCTGGCGCTTCACGCCGCGGGCGAAGCGGGCGACTGGGCGCGTGTGTCCGACGTCATCGCGCCGTTGCGCGACCTGCCCGAGGTTCGCGCCGAGCCGCTGCTCCTTCGCGGCCTCGAGCGCCTCGCCGACGACAGTGCGATGAAGCATCTCCGGCGCCTCGACGCGCTGTCCTCGGATGCACTCGTGGCGCGTTATCGCGCGCTGTGGGACCGGCAAGGACCGGTCGCCGGTAGCGAGCAGGCGGCCGCCAGCGGCGCAGGCGCGCAGCAGCGCGGCGACGCGGTGGAGGCGCTGGCCACCGAGGCGCTCGACGCGCTCGTCAGCCGCATGAATGCTGAAGGCGGCAGCGGTGTCGGCACGGGCCACGGCGATGTTGGTATCAGTGCCGGTGTTGGTATCAGTGCCGGTGTTGGTGGCACGCGATACCGGGTCGCGACTTCGCTGCGGGTGCCGCCCTCCTTCCCCGGCGATGCGCAACGCGCGAAGAGCGAATGGGACGTGGCACTGCTGCGGCGCCATGAGACCGCGGAGCCTGGCGGCGAGGACTGGGACCTTTGCCTGCTCATCGAAGCCAAGGCCTCCCCGGATGCCGCGACGACGGACCTGCCCCGTCTGCTGCGCGGCTTGCGCCTGCTGGCGCGGGCCGACATCGGCACAACCTACGGGTTCGCCTCGAACGACGGCGACGTGCGCCTGCGCGGCGCCTCGCTGAGCACGCTGCCCACCGAGCAGGGCCATCTCGCGCGCGCCGTGCTCTATTGCTGCGACGGTCCGGAGGAGCGCGCGCCGCGGCTGCTCAACGCGGCGAGCCGCATGCAACTGCTCTCCGCGGAGGCCAGCCTGGACGTCGCCATGCGGCTGGAGGACGGCTCGCCGGTCACCCCTTCCCTGCTGCGCCCGGTCTGGCGACTGCTGCTCGAAGCGCCCGCCTTCACCTCGGTCCTGCACCAGTACGCGACGCTGCGCGTCGTGCGCGAGTTGATGGTCCATCCGCTTGACCTGCTGACTGCGGTGACGGCCTGAGAGCGATCGATCGGCAGCGACCGGTCATTTCATTTCGGGCCGACTGGACGAAGGCGAAGGCGAAGGCGGCTCCGAATCCGGCTCCGCATTTGCTGCCGCGCTGTTCTCGGACGGCCCGCGCATGTCGACCTCTTCCGATTCGCCAGGCATGCGGATCCCGTCGAGCAGGCGCGCGAAGACCTCCACCTCTTCCGGACGCGGCGGCCATCCGGTGCCGAACAGCAGTTCGTGCTTCGCGATGAAGCGCTCCGCGTCATCGATCAGTCGCACGTCGTCGTACTGGGAAAACGTCGAGAAGTCGCCTGGCCGGCTGTGACCCAGATCCGACCGGAATCGCGACAGCCAGTCTGCGCCGAAGGCTTCGTGCAGCGCGCCCAGCGCCACGAGCTGCTGCGCGGCGATCCGTCGATTCGGCTCTGCGCTCGGCGGGTTCGCCGCCGAGGCCGCGTCGTCGCCCTTCGTGGCGAAACGGCGCAGCCGCGCCTTGAGGTCATCGAGCAACGTGCGATCGCGCGCTTCCCCTTGCTGCAGCATCTCGAAGTAGCGCAGCTTGTTGCCGAAGCGCTTGACCGCGCGCGGGGTGTGGGCGGACTCGCGGACCAGCTCGGTCCAGACCTTGAGCGCGTCGCGGAAGTCCTTGGAATCGGTGGCCTCGCGATGGCGCCGGCTCGCGGCGCGCAGGAGCAGCAGTCCCGCCAATGCGGCGCCGACGACCAGCACGCCGGCCACGATCCATTCATCCGCATGACTGTCCGCGCCGGCTTGCACGAGCACCCGCGTCGCCGACTGCGCGGGGGATCGCCCCCAGGCCAGCGTCGGATCGGATGCGCCAAGGCCCGGTGTCGGTACCCAGCGCGGCGCGCTCGCGGCGCTCGCGACAGCGGCGGCTTCCGGCGCGGACGCGGCCGTCAACACAGGCCCCGTTGCCAGGTCTTGCGCTTGCGCCTTCAACGGAAGCTGCGGACGCAGCAGGACGCCCACGCTCACGCCGCCTGCGATCGCTCCCGCGAGCGCCAACCACATCGCGTGGCGACGGAGCCCCTGCATCGCCTCGCGCCGCCACGACGACGAGGCGGCCATCGCCGGATCGTCGGTCAGCAGCCGCCACGCCTCGTATGACTGCGCGGTCGGCACCTTGATCTCCAGGTTGATCAGCTTCTGCAGGTAGTTGGCCGCGTAGGCGCGGCGCTGTTCGCGCGCGGCCTGCTCGGGATTGGCGTTGGCATCGGACGCGGACGCGCTCGCCAACTCCTTCGCGATGCGCTCGAACGCGATCGCCAGCGCCGCCTGCACCTTGTCGGTCGCCATGCCGAAGAGCACGAAGCACTGCCCCGACGAGGTCAGGAAGTTCACCGCTTCCATGATCTCGAGCACGGCCTCGGGCCGGCAGCGGTCGAGATCGTCGATAACGACGACCACGCGCTCGGGCAAGGCGCGCGAGACCTCGCCGAACTGCTCGGCGAATCGCGTGCGGAAGCTGTTCTGCTCGGCGGCGAGCTTGGGTTTCATCCCTTGAAGCCCGCCGGCCAGCAGCGCGGCGGGATCCGCGCCGAAGGCCGTCAGCGCCTTGCGCAACGCGGCCAGCGTGGTGCCCGCGACCGTCAACAGCGCGAGCCATTCCGCCCAGGGCAAGGGCGGTGCACTCGGCGTCGTGCTCGAAGCGGCATCCGACGCCGGTCCCGCCGCCGTCCTTGTCGGCGCGGCGGCGGTCTTCGCGGGCTCCTGCCCTGCCAGCGAGCCCAGCACCTGGTCGACGCGCCGCAGCATCTGAGCCTCCGCTGCGGGATCGTTCATCCCCGCGTGCAAGGTCAGGATCAACGCCGCCGCCGCGCACAGCAGCACCGTGAACGCCCAGTGCTTGCGCGAGCGCAGCCACAACAGGCGCAGCCGGAAGCCGATGCCATCGAGGCTGAGCCAGGGCGGCAGCGCCTGCTTGCTCAGCGCGCCCAGCAGCGCGGCGAAGAGGTGATCCTCCTTCTGGTGGTGCCAGGCGTTGAACCAGATCGGACGCGAGCCATGCTTGCGCAGGTCCGCGCACACGAGGCCCATCAGCGAGCTCTTGCCCGAACCCCAGTCGCCGGTGACGGCGAGCGTCAGCGGCGGCTCGGTCGCCGGGTTGCGCAGGAAGCGGGAGATGCCCGCGGCGAGCGGCTCGAAGTTGAGCCGGTCCTGCTTCGGGTCGGTCAGCGCCGCGTCGGTGGCCGGCGTGTCGGCCATGCCGGCCACCACCTGGCGCGCCTGCGTGAACGACCGCCAGGCGCGAAGGAACATCGGCACCGACAGGAGCAAGGCGAGCCAGTACCAAGGCGCCGGGTAGCGCGCATAGACGCGCGGATCAGTCCAGGTCTTGCCGCCGTCGATCGTGGTCAACAGCAGACCGCCGTCACCGACAGCCCAGCCGCGGCCGCTGTCCGGCTCGACGTAGCCGCCGAGGGTTTCCCGAGGCACTGGCATTGGCGGAGACAGCGGCAGGCGAGCGCGCAGCATCAGCGCGCTCGCCTCCGGCGTCAGCTCGCCCGGCGCCCATCGCGCGCCGCCGTCTGTCGTCTGGAACACGCGACCGCTGTCCTGCGCCGTCACCCAGGCCTTCATGCCGTCGCCGCTCACTTGCAGCAGTCCAAGGTCGCTCGAAGTGCCCGACGTTTGTTGACGCCACGTGGCACCGCGATCCTCGCTTCTCAGCACGATGCCATCGGCGCCCACAGCCCAACCGCGGTGGCCATCGTCCGAGAACCCGACGCTCTTGAGCGAGCCCATGGCCTGTCTTGTCGTCGGGGACCAGGATCTCCCGCCGTCGCGAGACAAGACCAAGTAGCCGTCATCGCCCAACACCCAGGCATTCCGTCCGTCAGCGCTGAATCGGACCGACATCAAACGCCTGTACGAGGCTTTCGGCTCTTTCCGCCAAGTCAGACCTCCGTCTGCAGTAGTCGCGAGCCAGTGGAAGCCTCCTATCGCGACGCCCCTGCGACCGTCCGGGCTGAAGGCCCAGTCCGACGGGAGCACCGGCCCGCCAGATGCTGGTGGTGTCCAGGTCTTACGCTCGACCTCCCACCAGGAGACGCGGCCTTGCTCACTCAGCAAGCCGGCGCGCTTCCCATCGGGGGTCAACATGGCATGCGTCCACATGTCGCCTGCGGGCAAGGCGACTAGCGCATCGACTACACGCCAGGTATGCCCGCCGTTCTCCGACGTGAAAACACCCCCACTCCACCCTATTGCCAGCCCCGCGCGCCCGGCGTCGTCGAAGTGCAGATCTCTGATGCCGAACCTCGGCAGCCCTGGCATGCCTTTCCAGCCCAGCCCGCCGTCTTCGGTGAGGCTCGCCACGTATTCCCTGCCCGCAATCCATCCGCGGCGTGAGTCCGACGCCAGCTGAATGGTGGTGAGATATCGATCCGTGTCGGTGCGCAACTTGGCCCAATGCGCGCCGCCATCGTTAGACGCGATAAGCGTGCCGGCCTCGCCGGCGGCCCACAGATGTTGACCATCGGCGTTGGCATAGACCACGGCCAGTTGCCGAGTGGTCCCAGTGGCTTGAGGTTGCCAGGTCGCGCCGCCGTTGATGGATGCGACCATCGCGCCACCGCATCCGACTACCCACAGGCGCTCCCCACCTGCATCGACCGCCATCGAGTTGAAACAGCCATTGACCGCGGGTAGCCGGAGGAACGCGTTGCGCTCCACGGGTAAGCGCCACCAGTCCCACAGCCCGTGTTCGGTGCGGGTTGAGGGGAGCATCGACGTCACCGGCCCGGGCGGCTGCAACAGCGCCCCGACGGTGGCCGCGGCGCACCAGACCAGTCCCATCACCAACAAGATGCGGCCACCGCGTCGATGCGTCGCAGGCGAGCCGGTAGAAGGAGCGTCCATGGCGGGGAACGAGTGGGCCACGCCGTTCGTATATCCCGCGCCTGTGGCCGGTGCATCATCAATCTGTATGACGCCGGGGACGCCGCACAATCCACGCGTTCCGATGCCGAGAAAGCCTCCGACATGCGCCTCGCCGTGCCCCGTCCCCGCCTCGCGCGGCCCTTCCCTGCAGCGCTCACTGCTGCGCTCATGGCCATGGCGTCGATGAGCGCCGCGGCTTCGACGGCAGAGGCCGCTGCGGCCGTATCCGCGCCAAGCGCCGACACGCTGCCGATCGTGGGCCGCGAAGGCGTGACGGCCACCATGTGGTTCCAGACCGCCGTCGAGCGGCGGGCCGCGACGCTCGCGGTCTATCGCGCCGCGACCGCCCGCCTCCCCGCCGCGCGCAAGGCCACCCACGAGACCGCGTCGCTCGAACAGGCCGCGCAAGGCGGCTTCGCCCGCAAGCCGCCGGCGATCGTGCTGGACGTCGACGAGACGGTGGTCGACAACTCGCCGTACGAGGCGTGGCGCATCCAGGCGGGCAAGCCCTACGACAGCGCCTCGTGGGCCGCCTGGGTCGCTTCCGCGCAGGCCACCGCGATCCCGGGGGCGCCCGCGTTCATCGCCCGTGCGCGCGCCCTCGGCTTCCGCGTCGTCTTCGTCACCAACCGGACCTGCCCCGCCAACGGGCCTTACGGACCCGATGGCCTTCACGCCGCGTGCCCACAGAAGGCGCAGACGCTCGCGAATCTGGAACGGGTGCTGGGCCGCCCCGTCGCTCCCGGCGACCTGATGCTGCGCGGCGACCGCGCGGACTGGGCCGAATCCGACAAGAGCGCCAGACGCCTGGCGGTGGCGCGCACGCATCGCATCGCCATGCTCGTCGGCGACGACCTCAACGACTTCGTGCCCCGCGCGAAGTACGTCGAGCAGGACCACGCGAAACGCTGGGGCCTGACCTGGGTGCCGATCCCCAATCCGACTTACGGATCCTGGGGCGATTCCCTGACGCTGCCTCAACGCTACGACGCGCTGAAGCCCTGGCGCGGACCCGGCACCGTCGAACCAGCCGTCCCGGCGTCCGGAGCGTCCGCCGCTCAGTAATCGATCAACGCAAGGCCACCGGACGTGGCCCCTCTTGGGCCTAAGCGCTTGAGGGCTTGAGGGCTTGACGATTCCATTTACAGCTGTAATCATTCATTCGATTACATGCGTAAACGGAATCACATGCCCGACGATCTCCCGCCCATCACCTCCGCCGAAGCCGAGGTCATGGAAGTGCTCTGGCGCTCCTCGCCACTGTCGGCGGAGGACATCGCCGCGGCGCTTTCCGACCGGCAGGACTGGCAGCTCGCCACGGTGAAAACGCTGCTGAACCGGCTGCTGAAGAAGGACGCCCTCGTCGCCGAGCGCGACGGCCGGCGCTTCCTCTACGCGCCGCGCTTCCCGCGCGCCGACTGGGCGCACAGCGAGAGCCTCTCGCTGCTGGACCGCCTCTTCGGCGGCAGCCTCGCGCCGCTGGTGTCGCACTTCTCCTCGCAGCGCAAGCTCAAGGCCGGCGATGTGAAAGCGTTGAAGCAGCTCATCGACGACTACGAGCAGCGCGACGCGAAGCCCGCCAAGTCGGCCATCGCGGGCAAGAGCGCCAAGGGCGGCAAGGGCGGCAAGTCCCATGACTGACGCGCTCCTCCCCTCGCTGCTTCAGGCGGGGCTTCAGGCGCTGCTGCGCCAGACCGCCCTGCTCTCCACGATCGTGCTGGTCCTGCTGGCGCTGCGCCGCCCGTTGGCACGCCACGTCGGCCCCGGCTTCGCCTACGTCGCCTGGGTGGTGCTACCGCTGCTGCTCATCGTCGGTCTGCTGCCGGCGAGCCCATCTGCGACGCAGTTCTCGGCGGAATTCGTCCGCCAGATCGCACCGGCGCTGGGCCAGGCGACGGCCCCCTCGTTGCAAGTCCTTGCACCGACCAACGGTGCCGCCTTGTGGTTGACGCTCTGGGCCGCCGGCGCGCTCATCGTCGTCGCGCGGATGGCGTGGCTGCAGCGCCGCTTCAGCGTGCAAGGCCCCGCGCTGGTCGGGCTGTGGCCGCCGCGACTGGTCCTGCCGCAGGACTTCGAGCAGCGTTTCGACGCCGCTCAGCGCCCGCTGGTGCTCGCGCATGAAGAGGTCCATCGTCGCCGCTTCGACAACCACTGGAACGCCCTGGCCGCCGCCCTGTGCGTGCTGCACTGGTTCAACCCGCTGGCCTGGCTCTCGCTGCGCGCGATGCGCGCCGACCAGGAGCTCTCCTGCGATCACGCGGTGATGCGTCGTCACCCCGGCTGCGAAGCCGACTACGGCCGCGCGCTGCTCCGCGCCCAGCAGTCCCTGTCCCCGCTCCAGCCGTGGTCCGGCTGGCGCTCGTCCCACCCGTTGATCGAAAGAGTCGCCATGCTCGCCGTCCGTCCCCGTTCCCGCTCGCGCCGCCTGTTTGGCGCCTCCGCCCTCGCGGTACTCACCCTCGGCGCCGCCGGCGCCGTGCACGCGGTCAACGCGGTAATGCCGGAACTCGCCCGGGACCCGATTCCGCTGGAACTCTACGTCGAGGTCAACCGGCGCGACGGCAGCCCGCCGACGGACAAGCGCGTGTCCAAGATGCGCCTCGTCACCGAGGAAGGCAAGTCGGCGCTGGTCGTGCTCGGCGGCCGGCCGGATCAGCCGACGCCGGAACAGGTCCGCGTCGAGATCACCGCCAAGCGCCGCAACGACCGGCAACTGACGATGACCTTCTCCGTGACCGAGGGCGGCCAGCCGTTGATGAACAACACGGTCCTGGTGAAGGAAGGCGTCGAGGCGACCGTCTGGTCGGCGCCCGACGACCTCAAGCAGAGCGAGGTCCTCATCCGCGTGCGCAGCATCACGTTGGCGGAGGTGCCGGGCTACAAGCCGAGGCAGTGAGTCCGCGTCAACTCGCCAGCCACGCCGTATTCGCTAGCTAGTCGCAAGGCGCTTGCGCATTGGACGGTGCCCTTGAAGTGTTCTCCCCCGTCTGCCACCTGTTGCACTACCCCGACAACGGCCACTTCGTTCCGGAGACGGCCTCCATCTGGACCCTGCGATGAAAGCTCTCCTGTTCGGCGCCGCGATGGCCTCATCCGCCGTTTGCGCCCAGTCAGCTCCTGCCCCTGCAGCGAAGCCCGTGGCGAGCGCAACCGCCACCTACTCCCAAAGAACGCTGCTCAAGAACTGGGCCGTCAGCGTGTGCTTGGCCAAGGTGGCGAAGACCCAGGAGGCCAAGGAAGATGCGAACGCGACCGCCAGCGCCTACATGGAGTTCGGCAAGCAGCCCATCGAGGCCTACGAGCCCCTGCGCGAGCTCGCCGACAGCTACTCGAAGCGCGTCTATGGCGGCGCCGTCCAGTCGGAATTCAACACCATGAAGTGCATCGACCTGATGCACAGCAAGGAGCTCGATGTCCTTGCCACACGGCTGTCGAAGCAAGTCCGGTAGCGCCTCACATTGGCGACGGTGCTTTCGATAGGGATGCATCCTTCTTCGAGCGTTTCGCCAGCTAGGCGTCGAGTTCAGCCTGGGCCACCAGCGTTCGGAACGTAATCCAGCACTCGTCGCTGCAGTTCGGGCATTGCATCGGCCGGATCAAAGGCCGAGATCATCACGACCGTCAGGGGGGCGAAGCTTAGTGTTTTGATCGGCTATCCCGATCTATGTATCGCGCGAGCGGGAATCTATCGGGTCTGAAAACATTTGCAATGTGCCCATGCCTAGGGGCTTCGCCTCTCCCAGTTGAATGACTCCACGAACGGTTGACTGTCACCAGCGAAAGATCGCGCTGAATGGAAACTCGCTTCGTGTTGTCCAACGCTGCCACGGCCGTCCCTGAAGCCGATGACCAGCCTGACGTTGGCGTTTACGTCTATTCGGAACTTGATCCGTTCCGACCGGCCTGATGCGATGAATGGCAACGGGTGTAATTCGATGGAGATGGCTTCCACTGGGCCGGCGAAGAGCACCACGTCTGCCGCCGGGCCGCCCGAGTTGTGAAGTTGGCATGTCCAAACGAAGCAGTCAAGGTTGTCGAGCGTTGTCGCATGTTCATGGTGAAGGGTGAACACGGGCTGCGCGGCAATGTGCGCGGCGATCCGTTCTGCCTTCAGCGCCTCAGCCTCCTGCGCGAGCTGTGCCCGACTCACCTCCACCAATGCCGTTTGCTGCCTCACAGAGTTCTCGAGCTCCGCGGCCTGTGCTCGAAGCTCCTCGCCTTGCTGCATGTAGCCAAGAACTAGCCACAGGAAAGCGATCGGCGCAAAGAAGCCCGCGAAGAAGTCTCCCCAACCGTTGATCTCGGCGGGTCTCTTTCCCCAAATGATGAACGCCACCATGACGCCCAGCCACCCGACGGACAGCCCGATACCGAGCCAGAATCTCTTGTCTCTCATCTCCACCTCCCTTGGTGGAGTGATTCTGCCGCGCGGCCAGACCGGTCGCGGCCCGTCGCATCCTCGCTTAGCTTGATCACGGCCGGGACATGGTCGATCCGACGCCCGCCGCCTCGGTTGCCGGCCGCTCTATGTCGCGCTGGTCGCGCAGGAAGTGCTGATCCGCTAAACATTTCCCACCTCCTCGCGGCAGAATCAGTCTGCGGAGGAAACACCACATGACTGAAAACATGGGAAACGAAGGACGGAGAGGATTCTGGGATCGCGCGCAACGGTTTTCAGTATCTGGCCGCGGCGCCTTGGTCTTCGGCTTGGTTGGCCTCGTCGGCTTCGCGTTCGGCATCTACGCCTTCGTGTATCAGGAAAACAAACGCTCCGAACTAAGCATGGCGCTGGTCTCCACGGCAGATGCGGTCCACCCGGACGCACGATTCCCGAGCGTTTCCCTTACCCTAGGTGGCAAGAGCATCAATCCGTCCACGACAGCGGTGAAAGTCGTGGTTGTCCGGGTTTGGAACTCTGGCGACTTCACCATCAAGGCAAGTGATTTTGAGCCGGGTGTGCCGTTTGGGTTCCGCGTCAATGGCCCAGTGCTTGCCGTTGGTAGCGAATCGCAGAGTAGCGCGTACCTAAGTGAACGGTCCGCACCGAGCATGGGCGGCGACGCTGGGCAAGTCCTTCTGCCAGCGCTCACACTAGAACCTGATGATGCGATTCTGGTTCGAGCACTGATCCAGAAGGTTTCGCCCGAGGAGCTGAGTTTCGTTCCAACGGGGAAGGTCGCCGGGCTCAAGGATTTCACCCTGCGCGTCCCATTCAGAAACGAAAAAGGAGAGATCGTCAGCTACCCGACCCCATATTTTCACCGGTTCAGGGTCGAGTTTCCGAGGGCGCTCACTATCCTCAGCGGAGGGCTTCTGGCCATCTCCTTCCTTCAGCTCGCCAAACAACTGCTGCGCACGCGCAATGAGATGAAGAAGCAACTGGCCGACATCCAGCAGGCGGTCAAACGACTGAAGTAAATTCTCAGATGCGGTAGGTCGTATCGCGCATCGAACGGGTTAAGAGCGGCCCAAGGAGCCGCTCAATTATCGTTCCATGGCGGTCCATGACGATGGATTCCATGCCGTGGCTGTCGCGCAAGACCCCCCAATCCGGTCCAGTCGTCTCGATTCAAATCGCCGCCACGGGAGAGGGTCGCATGATGAAAGCGCGCTGCTCGTCCGCGAAAAGGTCAGCTTGGCCGACCGCGAGAAATGGCAGATGCCGTTCGTACCCATCGGGCTCTTCGTAGCCGCGCAAAGTGATCTTACGCATCCGGAACCAGCGCCCTGGGGCAATCTGGATCTCCAAGTTCAACGTCGTCTCAGCGTGCCAGTACATCGGAGACTCCCAGCAGACGCGCCATGTCGGCGCGCAGGAGCGAAACGCGTCGGTCCAGTGGGGCTGCCATCCATTCGGCATGCTCGCGCAACTTCGGCGGCACCTCGCGCGCCAGCGGGCGCTGGCCGATGGTGTGGCAGCAGCTGCACGCCTCAGGCGTCAGGCGGCCCGCGCCCTCGTCCGAGTCCTCGACCATCGCCTCGACGTAGCTCGTGCGCCGCTGAGGCTCCATCGCGCCCACCTCCTGCCCTACTAAAGTATGTGAGTCTTGGCGGTCGCCATGCTGCCCTGGACACCACTTCCAAAATCAACCGATGGCGTAGGCGGAGGCGCTATGGATTCCTTGTCCAGGGAAGAACTCGATGAGCGTCTCGCGCTCTTGATAGACGGGCGCTACGCGGAACTGCGGAGCCTCACCAGAGAGCAGGACGACGGGCAGGACGTTCAACTACAGCAACGGCTCGCTGAAGCGGACATGGGGGAAGTCGACCTCCTTGACGTCTTCGTGCAGTGGGTACCTGACGATCAGTTCGGCGCTTGCCACATCCTGCTTCCAGCTCTAGGCATGTCCGACCGAGCCGACGCTGCGCGGCTGGCTCGCCTCCTGAGGTTCATTCCTGACCGTGAGGATGGGCTCGCGCACTACATCGGCGAGACTCTTCAAGCCCGCTTCACGAGCGAACCGTCCCTAGCACTGGACCTGGTAGGCGGTATCTGTTCGGACACACCCCTCGGGGACCGGGCATGCCGAACGTGGGCGCTCAGCTTCGCGATGGCCCAGCCAGTCCTTGCGGCGAAGTTCGTCCTCGACCGCCTCGGATCTCCCGTGCGAGACGCTCGTGCCGTCGATGCGCTCGTGGTGATGCTTCCCTGGCGTTTCGAGATGGTCAAGGAGGTCATAGCGCCTCACCTCCAAGCGATCCTCGGCTACTTGGCGGCGCTGTCCGACACGAATGCAGCGAACGCCTGGTACTGCATCGTGGAGCTTGCGCAGTTCGACAAAGCCGCATTCCGCTTGGTTGCGGAGGCGCTCTCGGCGGGAGTGCCGGACGCTGCATCCCAAGTTTCACGCTCGGTATTCCGGGTCGAGGGTGCGAACTACGGCGCCGAGTCTGTCCCCCTGGATGACGTCCTCCGCCGGCTGGTAGAGCTCGCGCTTCAACACAAGAGCATCTGCCACAACGTCGACCTGGCCCTTAGTTCGTGCTTGCGGAATGCCGCTCAGAAGAGCTTCGCTATCGAGCAGCTGCTCGCGCTGGGAGACGGCCCAGGCGACGTCTTGCAGCGATTCAACCTCACGTTCCAATCGTCGGCGGATGACGCGGTGCTCTTCCAGACGCTTATCACCCACTGGTTGCTCAGTCCAACCGCCTCATTCCCGGTACTTCGCGGAATGCTCGAGTTCCTCTACGCCAGGCCCGCCCGAGCTGTCTTGGACGAGGCGCTGTTCGCCGCAGCCACTCCGCTCGTCAGGACGAAGGCGATCCGCCGTGTGCTCGGTCTCCATGAGGAAGGTCCAACCCTCTGCCATTTCGCAGCGAGCATCGCGCGGATGGAGAGCCTTGGCGACTCGGGGCTGTCCATGGCCGGCGACATGCTCAACTTCTTGAAGATCGAATACCCCGGTGCAACTGAGGCGTTCTTGAAGCCACTGTGCAGGCCTTCTTGCCGAAGCGCCCGCGGCGCGGTCGTATTTCGAGGTATCTATGCCTCCATCCTCAGATGGACGCGGCACCTTGAGCGCCTACCTCGCCGGCGCGAACTTCGAATCAGCGACGTCGATGCCTTCTCTCTGCGAAGCGCGCAAGCAAAGCAACAAGAGCACATCCAGCAGTTGGGGGAGCAGAACTCCGCCTTCGCTTCGCTTGTCACCAAAGCTCATTTGGCACAAGGAAGACGATTTGTGACTCACCTAGCAGATGGGCCAAGCCAAATTGTCGACTTGGTTTCTGGCGGCCTTTCGTTCGAGCTACCGTCCTCCGAACTCTCTGACCCGATGCAGGGGTACATCCGACGTTTCAAGATGCTGGAGCAAGCTCGATGAACGACGCCTTGCAACTGTTGGTGGCCGACTATCTGGAGTTGATGAAGGAGTCCGGCGAACTCGATGCCTTCATGCCACTCCTCATCTCGGCCATGGGGCATCAGGTGCTTCACACAGCTCAAAAGGGCGTGCGCGAGAACGGCGTGGATATGGCCTCTGTCGGGAAGGATGACGACGGCCGCAAGACGCTCTTCATGTGGGTACTCAAGTGCGGAACCATCGGGCGCACCGAATGGAACTCAGGACCTCAGTCCATTTTTCAGACCCTGCAAGACCTGGCACACACATACGTACGCGCGAATATCGCGCCCGAGCACAGCGGGTTGCCAAGAATGGCTCTGGTCGTCACCAACGGGGAATTCCTGTCCAGCATTCAAGGACAGATGGCGGGAGCCTACGAGAACTACGCGAGCCAATACGGGATCACGGTAGTGAACGTCAACGGTTCCAAGCTTGCAGCGTGGACCGTCGAACACCTCTTGGACGACCACATCCTCCCCGTCGAGCGGAGGTCCCTGTTCCGACGCATGCTGGCCAACGTGGGTCAACCGGACCTCTGCATCAGCGTCGGCAGGCAGTTGGTGAATGGCCTGGTGTCGGAGCTTCCCGCCAGTGGAGGAAGTGCCGCATCGCGCAAGAAGCGCACGCTGCAGGCCTTGCGGGGCATCCGCGCAGCGCTGTCTGCGCTGACTCTCCGAGCCGCTGAGGAAGACAACCTCCTCGCCCCATACAGGCATTCCGAGTACGCCGTCCTTGCGACATGGGCCAAGGTGCACGCCGATCTGCTCAATCCTGCATCTGCCTACGCGGTCGAGTTTGGCCAGATTCTGGGCGACGCCATGAGCATCGCCATGCGATATCACACGCGCCTCGATGCCTTCTATCGCACAGAGAACGGGTTCGCCTATGTCCTGCCTCACAACCTCTTTCTGTCGAAGCGAGTCTTCGAAGAAGCTGGTCGGCTTGGATTGCAGGGGTGTTTTTGGGCTTGGCACGCCTCGACTACCGGAAGCACAGCTGGAGGGCACTGGGCGTACTCCGCTCGGCTGGTCGATCTCCTCAGTTCCCATTCGAGCCTCCAGTTTCCCGCCTTCGACCACCAGGCGACTGACATCCATCTTGCGATGTTGCTGCTGGTCATTACCGGCCGCACCGAGGTTGCGACAGCATGGCTGACGTCGCTGTGTCAGCGGATCGGCGTCGCTCGCACGAAGCGGGATTTCTGGCCGACCGTGAAGACCATGGACCAGCAGCTCCAGGTGAGATTCGACCTTCAGGAGCCTACGGATGCCTCGACAGCAAGCTCCACATTGATCCCGGTCCTGCTGACCTGGACGGCAGCACTTGGGCTCGATGATGGTTATCAGTTCCTGCGCGAGGTTGTGATGCCCGAAAGCTCGTGGAGCACTCCCAACTTCTGGAGCTCGGACGCGGGGTATGACGATGTTGTAGCAGACCCGCGCGCGCTGCACAGCCACGGGATCGGCGAGGCCCTCGCCTTCGTGCCGGCTAAACCGAAGGACTTCCTTGAACGCATGGCCAAGCCGCTTCCCGGGGTAGAGAGCATTGAGGCCTCGGGCTGGTACAGGGCCCGATTCCCATTCATACCGATGCTCGCTGCACTGCAGTGGGAGCTTCAAATCCCACGTCAAATGCTCGTCCAGCAAGCGGTCGCATTCTGTGAAGTCGGGGTGTCCCTCAACAACAGCCCGCAAGCAGTAGCAGCGAGTGGGACTGAAGGACCGGCACGCGTCGAGGATGATGACTGACACAGGCAGCTACGATGCCGCAGCCTCAACCCTTGCTGGAAGTGAATATCGCAAATGGATGTCTCCCGCCTCTCATATGCAGAACTCGTTGCTCTGCGCAAGCAACTTGACCATCAGATAGACGAGAAGCGCGGGGAAGAACTCAAGGTTCTGGTGGACGGCTTTGCCAGAAAGCTCGTGGCGGCCGGGTTCACGGTTGCTGAGGCCGTTGAGGCACTCGCTCCGTACATGGGAACGGCAGGCAAGCGCGGGCGCCAGGCCGGCTCCGAGGCACCCGTGCTGTACCGCGACCCCACTAACGCTGCGAACACTTGGTCCGGGCGCGGCCGCGCTGCGAAGTGGCTGGCCGACTACGAGGCCCAGGGCCGTGACCGGCAGGAGTTCAAGGTGTGATCGTTCAACGGTGCTGACCACCGTGATCGGTGCGCAGCATGGCAGTGCGGCAGTTCGAACGCACCCTCGTTCATCACGAGGGTCAGGGCTTGCCCCGCGGACGCGAGGCGCGGCGGGCCTCAATACCCGGCCGCCAGACCCGTGTTCCGCCGCGGATCGTTCGCGCCGTAGAAGCGGTTGTTCCCCACCGGCTTCCCATTGAGCGACGGCGCGCCGACGATGATCGCCGCCAGGTGGTTCGCCGGATGCGGCGCGCCCAGCTTGTGGCCCATGCCCTCCAGCAGCTTGCGCGTGTCCGGCGAGAACGCATACGGTTCGACGTTGGTCACGTCCGGCAGCCATTGCTGGTGGAAGCGCGGCGCGTCCACCGCCTCCTGCACGTTCATGTCGAAGTCGATGGCGTTGAGCATCGTCTGCAGCACCGCCGTGATGATGCGGCTGCCGCCCGGCGTCCCCACCACCATCACCGGCTTGCCGTCCTTGGTCACGATCGTCGGGCTCATCGACGACAAGGGCCGCTTCCCGGGCGCGATCGCGTTCGCCTCGCCCTGCACCAGCCCATACATGTTGGGCACGCCGACCTTGGAGGTGAAGTCGTCCATCTCGTTGTTGAGCAGCACGCCCGTCTTCGCCGCCGTGACCTTCGCGCCGAACCAGTCGTTCAGCGTGTAGGTCACCGACACCGCGTTGCCCCACTTGTCCGCGATCGAGTAGTGGGTCGTGTTGCTGCCCTCATGCGGTGGCACGCCGGGCTTGATCTCCATCGACACGCCCGCCTTCGCCGGGTCGATCGCCGCGCGCAGCTTGGCCGCGTAGTTCTTGTCCAACAGCCGTTGCAGCGGGTTCTTCACGAAGTCCGGATCACCCAGCGTGCTGTTGCGATCGACGTAGGCATGGCGCATCGCCTCGATCTGGTAGTGCGCGCCCTGCGCCGATCCCCAGCCGAGCTGCCGCAGCGGGTAGCCCTCGAGGATGTTCAGCATCTCGCAGATGATCACGCCGCCCGAGCTCGGCGGCGGCGCCGACACGACGTGGTAGCCGCGGTAGTCGCATTCCACCGGGGGGAGCTCACGCGTCTGGTACTGGTCCAGGTCGGCCTGCGTCAGGATGCCCTTGCCGGCCTGGCTGGACTCGACCAGCGCCTTCGCCACCCAGCCCTTGTAGAAGCCGTCCGTGCCCTTGGCACCGATCTCGCGCAGCGTCTTCGCGAGGTCCTTCTGCACCAGCTTGTCGCCGGCCTGGAAGGGCTTGCCCTTGTTCAGGAAGATCGCGCCCGAGGCCGGGTCCGCCACGAAGTCCTTCGTGGCCGTCTGGAACATGTCGACGTCGCCCTGGTCCAGCGCGAAGCCGCGGTCCGCCAGCGCAATCGCGGGCGCGATCAGCGCGGGGCGCTTCATCGTGCCGTACTTCTCCCGCGCGTACTCCATGCCGGAGACCGTCCCCGGCACGCCCACCGCGAGGTGCCCGTGCGTGCTCAGGCCCTTGATGACGTTGCCGTCCTTGTCGAGGTACATGTTGGCCGTCGCGGCCAGCGGGGCCTTCTCGCGGAAGTCGAGGAAGGTCTTGCGGCCGTCGGCCAGCTGGATCGTCATGAACCCGCCGCCGCCGAGGTTGCCCGCCGCCGGGTACACGACCGCAAGCGCGTAGCCCACCGCCACCGCGGCGTCGACGGCATTGCCGCCGTCCTTGAGCACGTCGACGCCGACCCGCGTCGCGAGGTGCTGCGCGGTCACCACCATGCCGTTCTGCGCGGCCACCGGCGCGGCCGACGCCGCGAGGGATGGCGCCATCGGCGCAAAGGCCAGGGACGCGGTCACCGCCGCGGCACACGTGAGCAAACGGAAAGTCTTCATGAACCTGATTCCTCAAGAGATGCGACGGGGCATTCGACACCCGCGGCGGTGTCGCCCGCAATCCCAAGCGGCGTCAGGTCGTTACTGGAGAGGGTCTTTCAGCGCATCGGGCACCGGCAGTGCGACGATGTCGATGCCCTCGTCCGCGAGCTCGCGCGCCTCGTCCGGCGTCGCGCGGCCGCGGATGCCGCGCTCCTCGGCTTCGCCGTAATGGATGCGGCGCGCCTCGGTGGCGAATCGGTCGCCCACGTCCTCGGTCTTCGCCATCAGCGTGCGAACCGCCTGCAGGACCTGCTTCTGCATCTCGATCGCGATCGGCGGCACGCCGTCCGGCATCGAGGGCCCCGAAGGCAGCGACGGCGCTTCGGCGCCGCTCGTGCGCGACTTCGCCGTCGTCGGCTCGGCGGCGGAAGAGAGATTCAGCCGCGGTGCGCTCGGCATCCGCCGCACGGCCGCGCTGTTGCACAGCGGGCAGCTCAGCAGGCCGCGCGCTTGTTGCGACTCGAAATCGGTGGCGGAGGCGAACCAGCCCTCAAAGGCATGGCCGGCCTCGCAGGCCAGGTTCAGTACCAGCATGATGGACCGATGCTAGCGGCTGGACGCTTCGTCCGCCGGCATCCAGTCCAATGGCCATGCGCCGGCCCGCCAGCGCTGCAGCCATTGCAGGCAGATCAGCGTCTTCGCGTCGGTGACGCGGCCGTCGAAGGCCATGCGGTCGAGCTCGTCCTCGGCCACCGGCAGCAGGTCGAGGAACTCCTCGTCGTCGAGCTGCCGTTCGCCGGCGATCAGGCCGCGGGCGAAGAAGATCTCGATGCGTTCGTCCGAATAGGCGATCGCGTTGTGGAGCACGCCCGCGTAGGCCCACTCGCGCGCGCGGAAGCCGGTCTCCTCGAACAGCTCGCGCATCGCGCAGCGCAGCGGAGATTCGTCCGGATCCAGCTTGCCCGCGGGAAACTCCAGCACCACGCGGCCCATCGGATAGCGGTACTGGCGTTCCAGCAGCACGCGGCCGTCGTCGAACAGCGGCACGATCACCGCCGCGCCGGGGTGGCGGATGTACTCGCGCGTGGCCTCCCGGCCATTGGGCAGCGCGACACGGTCGCGCTTCACATGAAGAAAATTGCCCCGAAGGATCCACTCGGACGCCAGCGGGGCTTCGCGCAGATGTTCGTCGGCATCGGCGGCCGGCGGGATGCCGATCACGCCGTCGTCATCGGGTCGGTTGGCGTCAGGCAGCTTCTTCGTCATCGAACTCTCGCACCTTGGCCCGCGAGCGGCGCAGGTAGCGCCACACGAAACCCGGGAAGCCCAAGGTCACGAACATCGCCAGCGCCGCCGCGTAGAACTCCCAGCCCTGCGGGAAACGCTGGCCCTGCTGCGACTCGAGGCCGAAGCCCACGGCCAGCGTCACCAGCGCGAGCAGGAAGAGCTCCAGCAGGCGCCAGCCGCCGGCCTTGGGATCGCGACGCGGCCCCACCAGCAGGATGCGCGAACTCAGGTAAGGCAGGTTGGCCGCGACAAGCGCGACCACCAGCACCATCCAGACAGAAACGCCTTGATCCATGGTCGTGCTCCGTATCCCGTCGTCGGCCGCTGCCGTTTCCGCCCGCCGTCGCCGGCGATCAGTGCGCCAGCGCGCGCGTGACGGCCTGGCTGCACAGCGCCAGCAGGCCGCTCGGCACCAGGCCCAGCACCAGCACCGCGGCGCCGTTCAGCGACATCACCACGCGGGCGTCCGCGGGGGCGCTCAGCGGGCTGTGGTCGGTCGGTTCATCGAAGAACATGACCTTCACGACCCGCAGGTAGTAGAACGCGCCCACCAGCGACAGCAGCACCGCGATCACGGCCAGCCAGATGTAGAGCGACTGGCCCGTCGTGACCATCGCCTGCAGCACGGCCAGCTTGCCGTAGAAGCCCACCATCGGCGGGATGCCGGCCAGCGAGAACATGTAGATCGCCATCACGAAGGCGTACCACGGGCTGCGCTTGAACAGGCCGGCCAGATCGCTGATCTGCTCGGACTCGAAGCCCTGGCGCGCCAGCAGCATGATCAGGCCGAAGCTGCCCAGCGTCGTCAGCACGTAGGTGATCGCGTAGAACATCGCCGAGCTGTAGGCGTTCAGCGCATGCAGGTCCGGCTGGCCGTTCACCACGCCCGAAGCCAGGCCCAGCACGACGAAGCCCATCTGCGAGATCGTCGAGTACGCCAGCATCCGCTTCAGGTTGCTCTGCGCGATCGCGGCCAGGTTGCCCACGACCAGCGAGGCCACCGCCATCACCAGCATCATCTGCTGCCAGTCGGTCGCCAGCGGCAGCATGCCTTCCACCAGCAGACGCAGCGTCATGCCCAGCGCAGCCAGCTTGGGCGCGCCGCCGATCAGCAGCGTCGCGGCCGTCGGCGCGCCCTGGTAGACGTCCGGCACCCACATGTGGAACGGCGCGGCGCCCAGCTTGAAGCCCAGGCCGGCGACGACGAAGACCACGCCCAGCACCAGCACGCCCTTGTTGACGGTGCCGGTGGAGATGACCTCGAACACGCGCGGGATCGAGAGCGAGCCCGTGGCGCCGTACATCATCGACAGGCCGTACAGCAGGAAGCCCGAGGCCAGCGCGCCCAGCACGAAGTACTTCATCGCGGCTTCGGTCGAGATCGTGTGATCGCGACGCAGCGCCGTCAGCGCGTACAGCGACAGGCTCATCAGCTCCAGACCCAGGTAGGTGGTCAGGAAGTTGTTGGCCGCCACCATCACGTTGACGCCCAGCAGCACCAGCAGGCTCAGCGTGAACAGTTCGCCCTTGAGGATGTCGCGCGACTCGGCGTACGGACGCGCGTAGACCAGCGTGACGATCAGCGCGATGGCGCTGACGCCGCTCAGCAGGTGGCTGAGCGGGTCGACGACCAGCATGCCCTGCATCGTCTCGGTGGGCACGTCGCCCATCGCGGCGAAGTGCATCACGCCGACCACCGCCAGGCTGAGCTGCGTCAGCCAGTAGGTCGTCGTGCGGCGCGCGTCGGTGACGAACAGGTCCACCAGCGCGACCACGCAGGCCAGCGCCAGCAACAGGATTTCGGGATAGACCGCGACCCAGTTCATGTCGTTCATTGTGTTGGGCCCTTATTGGATCTTGGACACCGCGACGTGCTTGAGCAGCGCGTCGACGGATTGATGCATCACGTCGGTGAACGGCTTCGGGTACACGCCCATGTAGAGCGTCGCGATCGCCAGCACGCCCAGCATCAGGAACTCGCGGCCGTTGATGTCGGTCAGGTTGCGGACGTTGTCGTTGGTCACCGCGCCGAAGTAGACGCGCTTGATCATCCACAGCGTGTAGGCCGCGCCGAAGATCAGCGCCGTGGCCGCCAGCAGGCCGATCCAGAAGTTGTGGCCGACGGCGCCCAGGATCACCATCCACTCGCCCACGAAACCGGCCGTCGCCGGCAGGCCGCAGTTGGCCATGCCGAAGAACACCGCCAGCGCCGCGAACTTGGGCATCGTGTTGACGACGCCGCCGTAGTCGGCGATCTCACGCGAATGCACGCGGTCGTACAGGACGCCGATGCACAGGAACATCGCGCCCGACACGAAGCCGTGCGAGATCATCTGCACCAGGCCGCCGGCGACGCCCAGCTCGTTGAAGATGAAGAAGCCCAGCGTCACGAAGCCCATGTGGGCCACCGACGAGTAGGCCACCAGCTTCTTCATGTCGCGCTGGACCATGGCCACCAGGCCGATGTAGATCACGGCGATCAGCGACAGGCCGATGATGAACCAGTCGTAGTGACGCGCGGCGTCAGGTGCGATCGGCAGCGAGAAGCGCAGGAAGCCGTAGGCGCCCAGCTTCAGCATGATGGCCGCCAGGACCACCGAGCCGCCGGTCGGCGCCTCCACGTGGGCGTCCGGCAACCACGTGTGCACCGGCCACATCGGCACCTTCACCGCGAAGGCCGCGAAGAAGGCGAAGAACAGCAGGGTCTGCGCCGGCATCCCCAGCGGCAGCTTGTGCCACAGGAGGATCTCGAAGCTGCCCGACTGGCTGTACAGGTACAGCAGCGCGATCAGCATCAGCAGCGAGCCGGCCAGCGTGTACAGGAAGAACTTGAAGGCCGCGTACACGCGACGCGGTCCGCCCCAGACGCCGATGATGATGTACATCGGGATCAGCGTGGCCTCGAAGAACACGTAGAACAGCATGCCGTCGAGCGCGCAGAACACGCCGATCATCAGGCCCGACAGGATCAGGAAGGCGCCCATGTACTGGTGCACCCGCGTGTCGATCACTTCCCAGGCCGCGATCACCACGATGATCGAGATGAAGGCCGTCAGCGGGACGAACCACATCGAGATGCCGTCCACGCCCAGGTGGTAGTGGATGTTGAAGCGCGGGATCCAGGTCGCGACCTCGACGAACTGCATCGCCGCCGTCGAGTTGTCGAAGCCGCTGATCAGCGGCAGCGTCACCAGGAAGGACGCGACCGCCGCGACCAGCGCCATCCAGCGCACCGCGCCGGCATTGTTGTCGCGCCCGAGCGCGAGCAGCAGGCCACCGCAGACGATGGGCAGCCAAATGGAGAGACTTAGCAACATTCTTATTCTCCGCCCGCGTCAGAGGCCGAACAGGGCCTTGAATTGGGGCCCCATGTAAGGCCACAGCTGCCAGGTCATCAGACCCACGACACCCAGGATCATCACCAGCGCGTACCAGTACAGGTGGCCGGTCTGGATCAGCCGCACCAGGCCGGCGACGCCGCCCACCGTGCGCGCCGAGCCGTTGATCAGCACGCCGTCGATGACGCCCTGGTCGCCGCCCTTCCACAGGCCGGATCCGAGCGCGCGCGCGCCGCGGGCCAGCACGTTCTCGTTGAACCAGTCCATGTAGTACTTGTTCTCGAGGATCGTCACGATCGGGCGGAAGATGCGCGCGATCGCGGCCGGGATCGCCGGGCTGATCATGTAGAACCAGTAGGCCACGGCCACGCCGGCGATCGCCAGCCACAGCGGCAGCGTCTGCAGGCTGTGCACCGCCATCGCGACGGCGCCGTGGAACTCCTCGCCCAGTTCGGTCATCGCGTGATGGACCTCGTGGTTCACGAAGATCGAGTCCTTGAAGAAGTCGCCGTGCAGCATCGGCTTGATCGTGAAGAAGCCGATCAGCACCGACGGGATCGCCAGCAGCACCAGCGGCACCGTCACCACCCACTTCGACTCATGCGGGGTGTGGTCGTGCGCGTCACCGTGATGGTCGTCGTGATCATCGTGGTGGTCGTGCTCGCCCGGGAAGGGCTTGTGGTGGAAGTTCTCCTTGCCGTGGAAGACCAGGAAGTACATCCGGAAGCTGTAGAACGCCGTCACGAAGACGCCGGCCACCACAGCGACGTAGGCGAAGCTCGCGCCCGGCAGGTGCGAGGCGTGGACCGCCTCGATGATCGAGTCCTTCGAGTAGAAGCCCGAGAAGAACGGCGTGCCGATCAGCGCCAGCGAGCCCAGCAGCGAGGTGATCCAGGTCACCTTCATGTACTTGCGCAGGCCGCCCATGTTGCGGATGTCCTGGTCATGGTGCATGCCGATGATCACGGAGCCCGCGCCGAGGAACAGCAGCGCCTTGAAGAACGCGTGCGTCATCAGGTGGAACACCGCCACCGAGTAGGCCGAGGCGCCCAGCGCCACCGTCATGTAGCCCAGCTGCGAGAGCGTGGAGTACGCGACGACGCGCTTGATGTCGTTCTGGATGATGCCCAGGAAGCCCATGAACAGCGCCGTGATCGAGCCGATCACCAGCACGAAGCTCAGCGCCGTGTCGGACAGCTCGAACAGCGGGCTGAAGCGCGACACCATGAAGATGCCGGCCGTCACCATCGTCGCCGCGTGGATCAGCGCCGAGATCGGGGTCGGGCCTTCCATCGAGTCCGGCAGCCACACGTGCAGCGGGAACTGCGCCGACTTGCCCATCGCGCCGATGAACAGGCAGATGCAGGCCACGCTCAGCATCATCCAGCTCTCGCCGCCGAAGGGATTCGCGAAGCCGATCTTGGCCAGTTCCGCCGACTTGGCGAAGGTCTCGGTGTAGTTCAGCGAGCCGCCGTAGGCGACCAGCAGGCCGATGCCCAGGATGAAGCCGAAGTCGCCGACCCGGTTCACCAGGAAGGCCTTCATGTTGGCGAAGATCGCCGTCGGCTTCGTGTACCAGAAGCCGATCAGCAGGTAGGACACCAGGCCCACCGCTTCCCAGCCGAAGAACAGCTGCAGCATGTTGTTGGACATCACCAGCATCAGCATGCTGAAGGTGAACAACGAGATGTAGCTGAAGAAGCGCTGGTAGCCGGGGTCTTCCTCCATGTAGCCGATGGTGTAGATGTGCACCATCAGCGAGACGAAGGTCACCACGCACATCATCATCGCGGACAGGCCGTCGATCATGAAGCCGACTTCCATCTTCAGGCCGCCCAGCACCATCCACTCGTAGACGGTCTGGTTGAAGCGCGCGCCGTCGAGCACGGCGTTGAGCGTCATCACGGAGATGATCAGCGCCACCAGCACGCCGAGGATGGTCACCACGTGGGCGCCGCGGCGGCCCACCTGCTTGCCGAACAGGCCCGCCACGATGGCGCCGGCCAACGGCGCCAGGGGCACCGCCAGCAGCATGTTCTGAGAGAGTGTTGCAGACATTGTTTTTCTCGCTTCCTGACGCTCGTCAGCCCTTCAGGGCGTCCAGCTCTTCCACGTCGATGCTGCTGCGGTTGCGGAACAGCACGACCAGGATCGCCAGGCCGATCGCCGACTCGGCGGCCGCCACGGTGAGGATGAAGAACACGAACACCTGGCCGGCCATGTCGCCCAGGTAGTGCGAGAACGCCACGAAGTTCATGTTGACCGCCAGCAGCATCAGCTCGATGGCCATCAGCAGCACGATCAGGTTCTTGCGGTTCAGGAAGATGCCGATCACCGACAGCGCGAACAGGAACGCGCCCAGGATCAGGAAATGGTTCAGGCTCAGCGCACCCATCACGCGGCTCCTTCGTTCTTGTCAGCCGCCGGCAGCGACGGCGCTTCGACGGTCGGGGCGACCTTGACGATGCGCAGGCGGTCCGCCTTCTTCACGCGCACCTGCTGCGACGCGTCCTGGTGACGCGAGTCCTTGCGGCCGCGCAGCGTCAGCGCGATCGCCGCGATGATCCCCACCAGCAGCAGCACCGCGGCGATCTGCACCGGGAACAGGTAGTTGGTGTAGATCTCGATGCCCAGCAGCTTGGTGTTGCCCAGCTGCGCCATGTTGGGGATCTCCGGGGCGTTCTCGACGCCGCGGAAGCCGCCCATCAGCACGGCCGCGATCTCCAGCGCGATGACCGCGCCGACGAGGCTGGCCACCGGCAGGTGCTTCCAGATGCTCTCGCGCACGGCGGTGGACTCGAAGTCCAGCATCATCACGACGAACAGGAACAGCACCATCACGGCGCCGATGTAGACCAGCACCAGCGTGATGGCCAGGAACTCCGCCTTCAGCAGCATCCACAGACAGGAGGCGCTGAAGAAGGACAGGATCAGGAACAGGGCCGAGTGCACGGTGCTCTTGGCCGTGATGACACGGACCGCGGAGGCCAGCAGTACGAACGAGAAAACGTAGAAGAGCGCGGTAGTGATATCCATGCGATGTCCTGCAAGCAGGCCGCCGGTCGCGGTCCTCTCCCCTCGCCTCGCGGCGCGGTGGAAGAGACCGCCGGACCGGTCAGCGGTACTTGGCGTCGGCCTCCTTGCTGGCTGCGATCTGCGGCTCGTACCGGTCCCCCACCGCCAGGAGCATCTCCTTGGTGAAGTACAGGTCGCCGCGCTTCTCGCCGTGGTATTCGAAGATGTCGGTCTCGACGATCGAGTCGACCGGGCAGCTCTCTTCGCAGAAGCCGCAGAAGATGCACTTGGTCAGGTCGATGTCGTAGCGCGTCGTGCGGCGAGAGCCGTCCGCGCGCACCTCCGATTCGATCGTGATCGCCATGGCGGGGCACACGGCCTCGCACAGCTTGCAGGCGATGCAGCGCTCTTCACCGTTCTCGTACCGGCGCAGCGCGTGCAGACCGCGGAAGCGAGGAGACAGCGGGGTCTTCTCTTCCGGGAACTGCACCGTGATGTTCTTCGAGAGGAAATGCCGGCCGGTGAGGGCCATGCCCTTCAGCAGCTCGGTGAGCATGAAGCTCTTGACTAGGTCCTTGATCACAGCGGATACCTCGGATTACTTCCAGATATTGAACGGCGACTGGATCCACAGACCCACCACGACGAGCCACACCAGGGTGACCGGAATGAAGATCTTCCAGCCCAGACGCATGATCTGGTCATAGCGGTAGCGCGGGAAGGTCGCGCGCACCCACAGGAAGCAGGTCACGACGAAGAAGGTCTTGGCGAACAGCCAGAACCAGTTCCAGAACGCCATCGAGTGCTGGATCCACGCGGGCGTGTCCATGCCCAGCAGCGACCACGAGATCGGGGCCGACCAGCCGCCCAGGAACATCAGCACCGCCAGGGCCGACACCAGGATCATGTTGGCGTACTCGGCCAGGAAGAACATCGCGAACGACATGCCCGAGTACTCGATCATGTGGCCGGCCACGATCTCCGATTCGCCTTCGACGACGTCGAACGGGTGGCGGTTCGTCTCGGCCAGGCCGGAGATGAAGTACACCAGGAAGATCGGCAGCAGCGGCAGCCAGTTCCAGGACAGGATGTTCACGCCGTGCGATGCGAACCAGCCCTGCTCCTGGCTGGTCACGATGGCGCTGACGTTCATCGAGCCGGTCACCATCAGCACGACGACCAGGCAGAAGCCCATCGCGATCTCGTAGGAGACCATCTGTGCCGAGGCGCGCAACGCGCCCAGGAAGGCGTACTTCGAGTTCGAGGCCCAGCCCGCGATGATCACGCCGTAGACCTCGAGCGAGGTGATGGCCATCAGGAACAGCAGGCCGGCGTTGACGTCGGCGATCGCGACGCCCGGGCCGAAGGGCACGACCGCCCAGGCGGCCAGCGCCGGCATGATCGTCATGATCGGGCCGAGGAAGAACAGGCCCTTGTTCGCGGCGCTCGGGACGATGATCTCCTTGAAGATCAGCTTCACGGCGTCGGCGATCGGGGTCAGCAGGCCCAGCGGACCGACACGGTTCGGACCCGGACGGATCTGCGACCAGCCGATGGCCTTGCGTTCCCACAGCGTCAGGTAGGCGACGCAGCCCAGCAGCGGCAGCAGCACGGCGATGATCTTGAGCACGCTCCAGACCACCGGCCAGACCACACCTCCCAGCAGCGAGGCGCCGGCGTTATAGAAGTTTTCCATCGTCGTCTCGTCCTCAGGCCTTGGTCACGGCGATCGCGCCGGTGAACGCGCCCAGTGCGGCGGTCTCGGGGATGCCGGCGGGGATGCGCACCACGGTCGCGGGCAGCGATGCGTCCAGCTGCGCGGCCAGCACGGCCTCGCCGCCGTTCTGCGTCACGCGCACCTGCGCACCCTGCTCGGTCAGGCCGAGTTCGGTCCACAGCGCCTGCGGCAGCGAGGCGATCGCCGCGTCACGGCCGTCGCGGGTCAGCTGCAGCGAGGTGGCGCGGCGCACCAGGGCGTCGGTCGCGTAGATCGGCACCGTCGTCAGGCGTTCCAGGCCTTGCACCGGCGCGGCTGCGGCGGACTGGGCCGACACGGTGTTGCCCAGGCGGTTCGCCAGGTCCAGCGACGAGCCCAGGGCCGCGGTGCGGACCTGCTCGGAGCTGTCGAAGTCGAAGCCTTGCAGGCTCAGCAGGTTGCCCAGCACGCGCAGGATCTTCCAGCCCGGGCGGGTCTCGCCGCGGGCCTTGGCCACGCCGACGAAGCTCTGCAGGCGGCCTTCCGCGTTGACGAAGCTGCCCGAGGTCTCGGTGAACGGCGCCGTCGGCAACAGCACGTCGGCGAACTCGACCACCGGGCCGGTCTTGAACGGCGTCAGCACGACGACCATCTCGGCCGCGTTGACGGCCTTGGCGGCGGCGGCGGCGTTCGCGCCGTCCAGCACCGGGTCGGTGTTGAGCAGCAGCAGCGCCTTGGCCGGCTGGTCGTTCAGCAGCTGGGCCGCCGTGCGACCGCCCTGCCCCGGACGGGCGTTGACGAGCTGCGCGCCGACGCTGTTCGCCGCGGCCGACAGCACGCCGACGGTGGCGCCGGTCTGCTCGCCGATCCAGTTCGCCAGCGACAGCAGCGTCGCGGCCTGCGGATGCTGGATCGCGGCGTTGCCGATCAGCACGGCCTTGCGCTCGCCCGACAGCAGCGTGTCGGCGATCGCCTTGGCGGCGTCGGTCGCGTTGCCTTGCACCGGCGCGCTCACGCCCTTGGCGGCGCCGATGGCGGCGGCGACGTTGGCCAGTTCAGCGACCCAGGCCGACGGCGCGGCGGTGATCGCGGCAGCGACCGGCATCTTCCAGTCTTCGACCGAGCCGGCCAGCGACACGATCTGCGCGCCGCGGCGGGCGGCCTGGCGCAGGCGTTGCGCGAACAGCGGATGGTCCTTGCGCAGCGAGGAGCCGACGACGAAGGCGCGGTCCAGTTGCGACAACGATGCGATCGAGGTGCCCAGCCACAGCGCCTTGCCGTCCGCGGCGCGCAGCGCCGGGTCGACGACGCGCAGCTGCGTGTCGATGTTCTCGCTGCCCAGGCCGCGCACCAGTTGCGCCAGCAGGTGCAATTCCTCGACGGTGCTGTGCTCGGAGCCCAGCGCGGCGATGGACGCGCCGCCCTTCTCCGTCTTGACCTGCTTCAGGCCGTTGGCGACGTATTCCAGCGCGGTGGTCCAATCGACCGACTTCCACTCGCCGCCCTGCTTGAGCATCGGCGTGGTCAGGCGTTCGTCGCCGTTCAGCGCTTCGTAGGAGAAGCGGTCGCGGTCGGCGATCCAGCACTCGTTGACGGCTTCGTTCTCCAGCGGGACGACGCGCATCACTTCGTTGTTCTTGACCTGGACGATCAGGTTCGCGCCGGTCGAGTCATGCGGGCTGACGCTCTTGCGACGCGACAGTTCCCAGGTGCGGGCGCTGTAGCGGAAGGGCTTGCTGGTCAGCGCGCCGACCGGGCAGATGTCGATCATGTTGCCCGACAGCTCCGAGTCCACGGTGCGGCCGACGAAGGTCTGGATCTCGCTGTGCTCGCCGCGGTGCGCCATGCCCAGCTCCATCACGCCGGAGATCTCCTGGCCGAAGCGGACGCAGCGCGTGCAGTGGATGCAGCGGCTCATCTCTTCCATCGAGATCAGCGGGCCGACGTTCTTGTGGAACACCACGCGCTTCTCTTCCGAGTAGCGCGAGGCGCTGGCGCCGTAACCGACGGCCAGATCCTGCAGCTGGCATTCGCCGCCCTGGTCGCAGATCGGGCAGTCCAGCGGGTGATTGATCAGCAGGAACTCCATCACGCCCTGCTGGGCCTTGATGGCTTTCTCGCTCTTGGTACGGACGATCATGCCCTGCGTCACCGGCGTCGCGCAGGCGGGCAGCGGCTTGGGCGCCTTCTCCACGTCCACCAGGCACATGCGGCAGTTGGCCGCGATGCTCAGCTTCTTGTGATAGCAGAAGTGCGGGATGTAGGTGCCGGCCTTCTCGGCGGCATGCATCACCATGCTGCCTTCGGGCACTTCGACCTTCTGGCCGTCGAGTTCGATTTCAACCATAGTTCTTCTCAGCGGCTCCGATCAGGCGTGCGCCGGCGACTTCGCCGTGGCGGACGGGGACGACGCGGCAGGCGCCTTGTTCTGCTGGGCCTGTTCGATCATCGCGATGAACTCACCCTTGAAGTGCTTGAGCATCGCCCGCACCGGCATCGCCGCGGCGTCGCCCAGCGCGCAGATGGTGCGGCCCTGGATGTTGTCGGCCACGGAGTTCAGCAGGTCGATGTCCTCGACGCGGCCCTTGCCGTGGGCGATGCGCTCGATCACGCGGTGCATCCAGCCCGTGCCTTCGCGGCAGGGGGTGCACTGGCCGCAGGACTCGTGCGCGTAGAAGTAGGACAGGCGCAGCAGGCTGGTCACCATGCAGCGGGTCTCGTCCATCACGATGACGGCGCCCGAACCCAGCATCGAGCCGGCCTTGGCGATGGAGTCATAGTCCATCGTGCACTGCATCATGACGTCGGCCGGCAGCACCGGGGCCGACGAGCCGCCGGGGATGACCGCCTTGAGCTTGCGGCCGCCGCGCATGCCGCCGGCGAGCTCGAGCAGCTTCTCGAACGAGGTGCCCAGCGGGATCTCGTAGTTGCCGGGACGCTCGACGTCGCCGGAGATTGAAAAGATCTTGGTGCCGCCGTTGTTGGGCTTGCCGACCTCGAGGTAGGCCTGGCCGCCGTTGCGGATGATCCAGGGCACCGCCGCGAAGGTCTCGGTGTTGTTGATGGTCGTCGGCTTGCCGTACAGGCCGAACGAGGCCGGGAACGGCGGCTTGAAGCGGGGCTGGCCCTTCTTGCCTTCGAGCGATTCCAGCAGCGCCGTTTCCTCGCCGCAGATGTAGGCGCCGAAGCCGTGGTGGCCGTGCAGCTGGAAGCTGAAGTTGCTGCCCAGGATGTTGTCGCCCAGCAGGCCGGCCGCGCGGGCCTCTTCCAGCGCGGCTTCGAAGCGTTCGTACACCTCGAAGATCTCGCCGTGGATGTAGTTGTAGCCGACCTTGATGCCCATCGCGTACGCCGCGATCGCCATGCCTTCGATGACGATGTGCGGGTTGTACATGAGGATGTCGCGGTCCTTGCAGGTACCCGGCTCGCCCTCGTCGCTGTTGCAGACCAGGTACTTCGCGCCCGGGAACTGGCGCGGCATGAAGCTCCACTTCAGGCCGGTCGGGAAACCCGCGCCGCCGCGGCCGCGCAGGCCGGAGGCCTTCACTTCCGCGATGACCTGGTCGGAGGTCATGCCCTGACCCTCGCCCTGGGCGAGGATCTTGCGCAGGGCCTGGTAGCCGCCGCGCGCTTCGTAGTCCTTCAGCGACCAGTTCTTGCCATCGAGGCCCGCGTAGATCTGCGGGGTGATGTTGCGGTCGTGGAAGCAGGTCTCGGCGCCCGTGGCCTGCCACTTCGAGAGGTCGATGTTCGCGATGTTGGTCATCGTCCAGGTCCCTCAGTTCTTGTTGGCCACAGATTGCTGGCCATGGTGCGCTCTGAGCGCATCCACCAGCTCATCGAGACGTTCGGCGCTCATGAAGCTGAGCATCTGGCGATCGTTCACCAGCATCACCGGCGAGTCGGCGCAGGCGCCCAGGCACTCGCTCTGCTGCACGGTGAAGACGCCGTCGGCGGTCGTGCCGCCGGCCTCGACGCCCAGCTTCTTGCACAGGTGGTCCAGCGCCTTCTGGCCGTCGCGCAGCTGGCACGGCAGGTTGGTGCAGACGTTCAGCTTGAACAGGCCCAGCTTGCGCTGGTTGTACATGTTGTAGAAGGTCGTGACCTCGTAGACGGCGATCGCCGGCATGCCCAGGTACTGCGCGATCGCGTCCTCGGCCTCGCGGGACACGAAGCCCTGCTCCTGCTGGACGATGGACAGGCAGGCCATGACGGCCGACTGCGCCTGCTCGGCCGGGTACTTGGCGACTTCGCGCGCGAAGCGGGCCGCGGTGGCCTCGCTCAACACGAACCCGGTGCTCACAATTTCAGTGCTGCTCATGCGGTCACCACTCAACGGTCAATTTCACCGAACACGATGTCCATCGTGCCGATCACGGCCACCGCGTCGGCAATCATGTGTCCGCGGGCCATCTCGTCCAGCGCGGCCAGGTGCGAATAACCCGGCGCGCGGATCTTCAGGCGGTACGGCTTGTTGGCGCCGTCGCTGATCAGGTAGATGCCGAACTCGCCCTTCGGGTGCTCGACCGAGGCGTAGGCCTCGCCCTCGGGGACGCGGAAGCCTTCGGTGAACAGCTTGAAGTGGTGGATCAGCTCTTCCATGCTGGTCTTCATCGCCACGCGGCTGGGCGGCGCCACCTTGTGGTTGTCGGTGATGACCGGACCCGGGTTGGCCTTCAGCCACTTCACGCACTGCTGGACGATGCGGTTGGACTGGCGCATTTCCTCGACGCGCACGCAGTAGCGGTCGTAGGTGTCGCCGTTGGTGCCGACCGGGATGTCGAAGTCCATGCGGCCATAGACGTCGTAGGGCTGCGTCTTGCGCGTGTCCCACGCGATGCCGGAGCCGCGCAGCATCGGACCCGTCAGGCCCAGGTTCAGCGCGCGCTCGGGCGTGACGACGCCGATGCCCACGGTGCGCTGCTTCCAGATGCGGTTGTCGGTCAGCAGCGTCTCGTAGTCGTCGACGTTGGCCGGGAAGCGGGCGCAGAAGTCCTCGATGAAATCGAGCAGCGAGCCCTGGCGGTTCTCGTTGAGCTTGTCGATCGCCTTCTGGTTCTTGATCTTGCTGACCTTGTACTGCGGCATCGAGTCCGGCAGGTCGCGGTACACGCCGCCCGGACGGAAGTAGGCCGCGTGCATGCGCGCGCCCGAGACCGCCTCGTACATGTCGAAGATGTCCTCACGCTCGCGGAAGCAGTAGATGAGGATGTTCATCGCGCCGCAGTCGATGCCGTGCGCGCCCAGCCAGAGCAGGTGGTTCAGGATGCGGGTCAGCTCGCCGAACATCACGCGGATGTACTGCGCGCGCTCCGGCACTTCCAGGCCGAGCATCTTCTCGATGGCCAGGCAGTACGCGTGCTCGTTGGACATCATCGACACGTAGTCGAGGCGGTCCATGTAGGGCAGCGACTGGATGAAGGTCTTGGTCTCGGCCAGCTTCTCGGTGGCGCGGTGCAGCAGGCCGATGTGCGGATCGGCGCGCTGGATGACTTCCCCGTCCAGCTCCAGCACCAGGCGCAGCACGCCGTGCGCGGCCGGATGCTGCGGGCCGAAGTTCAGGGTGTAGTTCTTGATTTCGGCTGGCATGCTCACAGGCCCCCGTAGTTGTCTTCGCGGATCACGCGCGGCGTGATCTCGCGCGGCTCGATGGTCACCGGCTGGTAGATCACGCGCTTCTGCTCGGGGTCGTAGCGCATCTCGACATGGCCCGTCACCGGGAAGTCCTTGCGCATCGGGTGGCCGATGAAACCGTAGTCGGTCAGGATGCGGCGCAGGTCCTCGTGGCCTTCGAAGATGATCCCGTACAGGTCGAACGCTTCGCGCTCGAACCAGTTGGCGGCGTTCCAGATCGGGGTCACGGCGGCGACGGACGGGAAGTCGTCCTCCGGCGCGAAGACCTTCAGGCGCAGGCGCCAGTTCTTGTTGATCGACAGCAGGTGGGTGACGACCGCGAAACGCGCGCCTTCGTAGGCGCCGTCCTTGTAGGCGGAGTAGTCCACGCCGCACAGGTCGATCAGCTGCTCGAAGCGAAGCTCGGAGTGGTCGCGCAGCAGCTTGGCGACGTTGAAGTAGTCCTTGGCCGCGACGGTGATCGTGATTTCACCCAGCTCGCGCTTGAACGCGACGATCTGGTCGCCCAGCACGCTGTGCAGGGCCGCCTGCAGGGTGTCGAGTTTGATGGTCATGGGGGTCTGCCTGCTTCTGCTCAGCGAGCGATGGTGTTCTCGCGGCGGATCTTGGCCTGCAGCTGCAGGATGCCGTAGAGCAGCGCCTCGGCGGTCGGCGGACAGCCCGGGACATAGACGTCGACCGGGACGATGCGGTCACAGCCCCGCACGACCGAATAGCTGTAGTGGTAGTAGCCGCCGCCGTTCGCGCAGCTGCCCATCGAGAGCACCCAGCGCGGCTCGGCCATCTGGTCGTAGACCTTGCGCAGCGCCGGCGCCATCTTGTTGCACAGCGTGCCGGCCACGATCATCAGGTCGGACTGGCGCGGGCTGGGACGGAACAGCATGCCGAAGCGGTCGATGTCGTAGCGGGCGGCGCCCGCGTGCATCATCTCGACCGCGCAGCAGGCAAGACCGAAGGTCATCGGCCACAACGAACCGGTCTTGGACCAGTTCACCAGCTTGTCCAGCTGGGTGGTCATGAAGCCTTCCTTCATTACGCCTTCGTTACCCATATCGAATTCCCATCTTTCGAGATCAGCGGAGAAGGAACTTCGTGACTGCGGACGTTGCATTAACGCCGCGTTGACGCGTCGCCCTTCCCTAACGGACACGCGCCCGAAACGGGCGCCGTGTCCTGAAGCATTCACGGATCCGGCGCGTCATCGCGGATCCGCCCATCGGGTCGTCACTCCCAGTCGAGCGCGCCCTTCTTCCATTCGTAGGCGAAGCCCACCACCAGGATGCCGAGGAAGAGCATCATCGCCCAGAAGCCTGCCGGTCCGATCTCGCGCAGCGAGACGGCCCACGGGAACAGGAAGGCGATTTCCAGATCGAAGAGGATGAAGAGGATGGCGACGAGGTAGTAGCGCACGTCGAACTTCATGCGCGCGTCCTCGAAGGCCTCGAAGCCGCATTCGTAGGGGCTGTTCTTTGCCGCGTCAGGGCGACGCGGGCCCGCCAGGAAGCCCAGTACTTGCGGGGCGATACCCACTCCGCAACCGACCAGGATGAAAAGGATGACGGGCAGGTATTGTTCCAGGCTCACGACTTGCTCTCGTTTTATGGCCGGGAAAACCAATTCCCGACGTGTCACCGAAGATTGGCGGGCCAGGGCCGACCAACGATTCGGCAAAAGCAACGGGCGCGCCGCCAGCGATTATCCAATCGCTCACGGACCGCGCCCGCCTTGTCCTCCGGAAATTCGCACACGGGATGTGCGCTGGGATTTCCTGAGTCCTACGACCTGCTTGATCACCTTCGATCCGGCTTTCCGGCTAGATCGCGAAGACCATGGCAGGCCGATTTATTCTGGTGCCGACGGCGAGACTCGAACTCGCACAGCTTTCGCCACTACCCCCTCAAGATAGCGTGTCTACCAATTTCACCACGTCGGCTTGTCGTCACCTTTCAGTGACCTTGTCTTGACGGCTCGCGTTTCAGACAGCCTCGAATTCTATAGTGCTTTCTGAGCCCCAAAAGGAAACCAAAGCAATTTTGTCGAGGTGCTTGCGCTTGCCGCCCACCTCTGTCAGTTCGAGGCGCCGGATGCGGCAGCCGACGGCGCCGCTTGCGGAGCGATCGACGCGCCAGGCAGCACCGCGGCCGAGGCCGGCGCGGACGGCACGGCGGCGCGTTCGAGCAGTTGCTCGCCCGCCGACGGACCCGAACCGATGCCGCCGTCACGATGGCTGCCCATGTAGGCCAGCGCCAGCGTCGACACGAAGAAGATGGTCGCCGCGACGGCCGTCGAGCGCGACAGGAAGTTCGCGCTGCCGGTGGCGCCGAACAGCGAGCCCGAGGCACCGCTGCCGAACGACGCGCCCATGTCGGCGCCCTTGCCGTGCTGCACCAGCACCAGGCCGATCATCGCCAGCGCTGCGAGCAGTTGCAGCACCAGCACCAGATTCATCATCACTTGCATTGCTATTTTCTCCAGGAACCTTGAACGCCGGGCATCAGCCGGCAGCGCGGCAGATCGCCGCGAAATCGGCCGCCTTCAGCGCGGCGCCTCCGATGAGGCCGCCGTCGATGTCCGGCTGCGCAAACAGTTGGGGGGCGTTGTCGGGCTTGACGCTGCCGCCGTACAGGATCTGCATCTGATCGGCCTTCTGCGTGGCCGCGCGCAGTTGCTGGCGCAGCAGCGCGTGGACCTGCTGGGCCTGCTCCGGCGTGGCCGTCAGGCCGGTGCCGATCGCCCACACCGGCTCGTAGGCGACCACGATCTCGCCGATGCAGTGCGTCAGCGTGTGGATGACCGCCGCGAGCTGGCGCTTGACGACTTCCTCGGTGCGACCCGCCTCGCGCTCGGCCAGCGTTTCGCCGACGCAGACGATGGGCGCGACGCCGTGCGCCAGCGCGGCCTTGGCCTTGTCGGCCACCAGCTGGTCGCTCTCGGCGTGGTACGCGCGGCGCTCCGAGTGGCCGACGATCGCGTAGCGGCAACCCAGATCCGCGAGCATGGCCGACGACACCTCGCCGGTGTAGGCGCCCTGCTCGTGCGTGGACACGTCCTGCGAGCCGTAGGCGACCTGCGTGCCGGTCAGCGCCAGCGCCGTGTCCGTGATGTACGGGAACGGCACGCACACGGCGACCTGGGCGTTCCACGGACCCGCTTCCTTCAGGCCCGCCAGCAGCACGGCGTTGGACGCACGGGTGCCGTGCATCTTCCAGTTGCCGACCACCAGTTTCTTGCGCATCAGATCAACTCCCTTGAATCCGAAAAATCCTGCGGATGAGCGGACCGCTCACCAGCTCAGCACGATCTTGCCGACGTGCTCGCCCGACTCCATCAGCGCATGCGCCGCGGCGGCTTCCGACGCGGGCAACTGCTTGAAGATCACCGGCGAGATCGCCCGCGACTCGAGCAGCGGCCACACGCGTTCGCGCAAGGCACGAGCGATACCCGCCTTGAACGCGATCGGACGCGGACGCAGCGTGGAGCCAGTGATCGTCAGACGGCGGCGCAAGACCTGACCCGCATCGAACTCCGCCTTCACGCCGCCCTGCACCGCGATGATCACGGCACGGCCGTCGTCGGCCAGGCACTGCACGTTGCGGGCGACATAGCTGCCGGCCACCATGTCCAGGATCACGTCGACGCCGCGACCGTCCGTCGCCGTCTTCACTTCCTCGACGAAGTCCTGGTCGCGATAGTTGATCGCGACGTCGGCGCCGAGCGCCAGGCAGGCCTTCGCCTTGTCCGCGTTGCCGACGGTGACCAGCACCGTCGAGCCCAGCGCCTTCGCCAGCTGGATCGCCGTCACGCCGATGCCGCTGCTGCCGCCGTGGACCAGCAGGCTTTCGCCAGGCTGCAGGCGAGCACGCTCGAAGACGTTGCTCCAGACAGTGAAGAAGGTCTCCGGCAGGCTCGCCGCCTCGACCATGCTCCAGCCCTTCGGCACCGGCAGGCACTGGGCCACCGGCGCCACGCAGAGCTCGGCATAACCACCACCCGCCACCAGCGCGCAGACCGCGTCGCCGACCTGGAGGCCGGCGGCGGCCAGCGCCTGGACATCCCCCGACTCGACCGTGCCCGCAACTTCCAGACCTGGAAGATCGCTGGCACCGGCCGGCGCCGGATAGGCACCCTTGCGCTGCAGGACGTCCGGACGGTTGATGCCGTAAGCCTGCACGCGGATCAGGCACTCGCCAGCCCCGGCGGCGGGGTCGGCGCGCTCGATCAGCTGCAGGACCTCCGGTCCGCCGGGTTGGGTGATGGCGATGGCCTTCATGACGTGAGCTGCCGGGCTGCTTCGCCGATTACTCGGCCGAGCCTTCGCCGTGGAACGGAGCGGCCGGGGCCGCATCGCGGTCCAGCAGCGCCTTCATCGACAGCTTGATGCGGCCCTTCTCGTCGGTCTCGAGCACCTTGACCTTGACGATCTGGCCTTCGCTCAGGAAGTCGGTGACCTTCTCGACGCGCTGATGCGCGATCTGGCTGATGTGCAGCAGGCCGTCCTTGCCGGGCAGGATGTTGACCAGCGCGCCGAAGTCCAGGATCTTGGTGACCGCACCTTCGTAGACCTTGCCGATCTCGGCTTCCGCGGTGATCTCGGCGATGCGCTTCTTGGCGATCTCGGCCTTGGCGCCGTCGGTCGACGCGATCGTGATCGTGCCGTCTTCGCCGATGTCGATCTGCGTGCCGGTCTCTTCGGTCAGCGCGCGGATGGTCGCGCCGCCCTTGCCGATCACGTCACGGATCTTCTCCGGATTGATCTTCATCGTGTACAGGCGGGGCGCGAACTGCGAGATCTCGGCGTTGGCCGTGCCTTGCGCGCCGACCATGGCTTCCAGGATGTGCAGGCGGGCTTCCTTGGCTTGCGCCAGGGCGACCTGCATGATTTCCTTGGTGATGCCCTGGATCTTGATGTCCATCTGCAGCGCGGTGATGCCCGAGGTCGTGCCGGCCACCTTGAAGTCCATGTCGCCCAGGTGATCTTCATCGCCCAGGATGTCGGTCAGCACGGCGAAGCGGTTGGCGTCCTTGATCAGACCCATCGCGATGCCGGCGACGTGCGCCTTCAGCGGCACGCCGGCGTCCAGCAGCGACAGGCAGCCGCCGCAGACCGAAGCCATCGACGAGGAGCCGTTGGACTCGGTGATTTCCGAGACCACGCGGATCGAGTACGGGAAGTCTTCCTTGGTCGGCAGCACGGCGACGAGCGCGCGCTTGGCCAGACGGCCGTGGCCGATTTCGCGGCGCTTGGGGCTGCCCACGCGACCGGTTTCGCCGGTGGCGAACGGGGGCATGTTGTAGTGCAGCATGAAGCGCTCGGAGTACTCGCCGGCCAGCGCGTCGATGGTCTGCGCGTCGCGGTCGGTGCCCAGCGTCGCGGCGACCAGCGCCTGCGTTTCGCCGCGGGTGAACAACGACGAACCGTGGGCGCGCGGCAGCACGCCGTTGCGGATCTCGATGGCGCGGACGGTGCGGGTGTCGCGGCCGTCGATGCGCGGCTCGCCGGCCAGGATCTGGCCGCGGACGATGCGGGCTTCGATCTCGAACAGCAGGCCGTCGACTTCAACGCCGTCGAAGGCGGTGCCTTCGGCGGTCAGGGCGGCCTTGACCTTCGAGTAGGCGCTGCGGCAGGCCTCGGTACGGGCCTGCTTCGAACGGATCTGGTAGGCGGCGCGCAGGTCTTCCTCAGCCAGGGCGGTGACCTTGGCGATGAAGGCCTCGTCCTTGGCCGGGGCGACCCAGTTCCACGACGGCTTGCCGGCGTCGCGGACCAGTTCGTTGATCGCGGCGATGGCGACCTTGCCCTGGTCGTGACCGAAGGTCACGGCGCCCAGCATGATGTCTTCGCTCAGCTGGTCGGCTTCGGACTCGACCATCAGCACGGCGGCTTCGGTGCCGGCGACGACTAAGTCCAGCTTGGAGTCGATCAGTTGGGTCTTGCCCGGGTTCAGCACGTACTCGCCGTTGACGTAGCCCACGCGGGCGGCGCCGATCGGGCCGTTGAACGGGATGCCGGAGATGGCCAGCGCGGCGCTGGTGGCGATCAGGGCGGCGATGTCGGCCTGGACTTCAGGGTTCAGCGACACCGTGTGGACGACGACCTGGACTTCGTTGAAGAAGCCTTCCGGGAACAGCGGGCGGATCGGGCGGTCGATCAGGCGCGAGGTCAGGGTCTCGAGCTCGCTCGGGCGGCCTTCACGCTTGAAGAAGCTGCCGGGGATCTTGCCGGCGGCGTAGGTCTTCTCGATGTAGTCGACGGTCAGCGGGAAGAAGTCCTGGCCGGCCTTCGGGGAGGACTTGGCGACGACGGTCGCCAGCACCACGGTGTCCTCGATGTTCACCAGCACGGCGCCGGAGGACTGACGGGCGATTTCGCCGGTCTCCATCACGACTTGATGTTGGCCCCATTGGAAGGTCTTCACGACCTTGTTGAACATGCTCATTCGAGTTCTCCTCAGTTCAGGGATGCGCCGCTTGCGGTGCGGCACAGAGACCGGGAGTGAAACTGGGTTTGGCGGGATGCCATTCCAGAGCGGCTGCCTGTCCGGCTGCCACCGGCAAACGCTTTGGAATGACACATCGGCGCCACGTCAGTTCAACTCCGTTGTCCGACCGGTCCGTGGACCGGTCGGGCCGCCTGCCGGAACACTCCGGCCGACGGCACGCAGAAACGACAAAGAGCCTGTTGGAGTCAGACCAATCAGGCTCTTTGCTTTCATGCGCCGATTACTTGCGCAGACCCAGCTTCTGGATCAGGGCGGTGTAGCGGTCGGCGTCCTTCTTCTTCAGGTAGGACAGCAGGCTCTTGCGCGCGTTGACCATCTTCAGCAGGCCGCGGCGGCCGTGGTGGTCCTTGGCGTGCAGCTTGAAGTGGGGGGTCAGCTCGTTGATGCGCGCGGTCAGCAGGGCGACTTGGACTTCCGGCGAGCCGGTGTCGTTGGCGCTGCGCGCGTTGGCCTTGACGATCTCGGCCTTGTTTTGGTCGAAGCTGGACATGATGCGTTCCTTGTTCCGGAATGATTCGGAAGGTCCGCCGGCATGGCCAGTGAAGGCGTCAGGTGCGCAGACGGTTTCCGAGGTTGGACTTGCGATCACAGGTGAAACCGACCCGTGTCGTGCTGATTGCCGCCGCCAGGACGAACCTGACAGGACAGCCTGGGAGTATAGCCGCAAACCATACCTTTCAGTAGGGCCGCTTCATCCGGCAGCTGGAAGGCTGCTCCGCCTGCGCCGCATCGAGGAAGCGCAGCGTGCGGAAGCCGTAGCCGGACCCCTCGTTGTCGTGGGGCGTGCCGGCTTCGCCGGCGCGGCGCATGACGCTGACGTAGAGCGGCTGCTGGAGCTGGTGATCCGACGGCCGCATCCAGCCCTGGTGAGCCACGCCGAGCGGCCGACCATCGAGCCTCAAACCTTCCAGCGCCAGCGCGACCGCCTTCGGATCGGTGCTGCCGGCCTTCTCCATCGCGGCGGCCAGCATCTCGACCATCAGCTGCATGCGCGCATGGAGGTAGTCGTGCTCCGGCTTCGGGAAGCGCTGGCGGAAGGTCGCATAGAAGCGCTCCGAGTCCACGGTGCCGACGTTCGGATGCCACTCCGCCACCGCCAGCACACGGTCGACGCCCGCCTCGCCCAGCACGCCGGGCACCCCCAGCGCGTTGCCGTAGAACGTGTAGAAGCGTGCATCGAGGCCGATGTCCTTGGCCGCCTTGATCAGCAGCGTCAGGTCGTTGCCCCAGTTGCCGGTGAGCACGGCCTGGGCGCCACTGGCGCGGATCTTCGTCGCGTACGGAAGAAAGTCCTTCACGCGGCCGAGCGGGTGGAGTTCATCGCCGACGATCTGCAGGTCCGGACGACGCTGCGCCAGCATCGCCCTCGCCTGCTCTCGCAGGTGTTGGCCGAAGCTGTAGTCCTGCCCGATCAGGTAGAGCCGCTTGAGATTCCGATCCTGGGCGATCACCTCGACCAGCGCAGCCAGCCGCATGTCGGTATGGGCGTCGAAACGGAAGTGCCAGAAGCTGCACTGCGCACCGGTCAGCGCAGGGTCGACGGCCGCATAGTTGAGGAACAACGCGCGGCGGTCGGGCTCACGGGTGTTGTGCTTGTCGAGCGCGCCGATCAGCGCGCTCGCAACGGCCGAGCTGTTGCCCTGGAGGACCACCGGGATACCCTGGTCCGTCGCCGCGCGCAGCATCGACAGCGACTCCTCGACGGAGCCCTTGCTGTCGAAGCGGACGATCTCCAGACGGCGCGCGCCGCCCGGCAGCTTCACGCCGCCACGCGCGTTGACGCGCTCGGTCGCCCAGATGAGATTGCGGAAGACAGCCTCGCCGCCGTTGCCGAGCGGACCGGAGAGCCCCTCGATCAAGGCGAGCCGGATCGGAGCGGCAGGCGTCACCGGGACAGTCGGGACGGCGGCGGCCGGGGCGACTTGAGCGAGCACGACACCTGCGGCAAGCGCGGAAGCGACAACCGTCGCAGCGGTCAGCGCGACCGCCGCCCTCCTCGTCCAGCGCATCACAGCTGCGCAGGGCTGGCGAGCTGCGACAGGTCCCAGCGCGGCTTGACCTCGAAGCCACCATCGCGCGTCAGGTTCGCCATGTCGCGCTGCAGACGCAGTCCGGCCGCGAGGGCAATCATGGCGCCGTTGTCCGTGCACAGGTGCAACTCGGGATAGTGGACGCGCACGCGGCGCTTCTCGCAGGCTGCATCCAACTGCTCTCGCAAGCGCCTGTTCGCGCCGACGCCGCCTGCCACGACCAAGCGCTTCAGGCCGGTCTCCTTCAGCGCCAGCAACGCCTTCTTGACCAGCACCTCCACGATGGCGGCCTGCGTCGAGGCCGCGAGATCGGCCCGCTGCGACTCGGTGATGCCGCCGGGCTGCGCCTCGAGCTTGCGGACTTGCGTCAGCACCGCCGTCTTCAAGCCGGCAAAGCTGAAGTCCGGCTTGCCACTGTGCATGAGCGGGCGCGGCAGCGCGAAGGCTTCCGGATTCCCCTGCTCCGCCAGCTTCGACAGATGGGGACCACCGGGATACGGCAGCCCGAGCAGCTTGGCCGACTTGTCGAAGGCTTCGCCAGCGGCGTCGTCGATGGTCTCGCCGAGCAGCTCGTAGCTGCCGACGTCGTCGACGCGCATCAGTTGCGTGTGCCCCCCGGACACCAGCAGCGCGACGAACGGGAACTCCGGCGGGTCCGCCGAGAGGAACGGCGACAGCAGGTGCCCTTCGAGGTGATGGATGCCCATCACCGGCCGATCAAGCGCGACGCCCAGCGAGGCGGCAACGCCCGCACCGACCAGCAGCGCGCCAGCCAGGCCGGGACCTTGCGTGTACGCGACGACGTCGACATCCGCCAACGACAGGCCGGCGCTCGCAAGAACTTCGCGCGTCAACGGCAGCACACGGCGGATATGGTCACGCGAGGCCAGCTCGGGCACGACGCCGCCGTAGGCCTGGTGCATCGTGATCTGGCTGTGCAGCGCATGGGCGAGCAGCGTCGGCACGCCATCGCCGGACGCGTCGACCAGCGCCACGCCGGTTTCGTCGCAAGAGGATTCGATGCCGAGGACGCGCATGGGCTCAGACGCTCAATGGTTCTCTTTGGCGTGGTTGATCGAGTACTTGGGGATCTCGACCGTCACGTCCTTGTTGGACAGGATGGCCTGGCAGGACAGGCGCGAGTTGGGCTCCAGCCCCCAGGCGCGGTCCAGCATGTCTTCCTCGTTCTCCTCCATCTCGGACAGGGACGCGAAGCCCTCGCGCACGATCACGTGGCAGGTCGTGCAGGCACAGACCTGGTCGCAGGCGTGTTCGATGTCGATGTGGTTGTCGAGCATCGCCTCGCAGATCGTCGTGCCCGAGGGGGCCTCGATCGACTTGCCCTCGGGCGCGTATTCGGGATGGGGAAGGATCTTGATGACGGGCATGGGGAGGTGTCCTTGAGGCTGGCGAGCTGAGCTTGTCCGGCTGGGCGTCGGCTTGCGGTCAGACCTGATCGATGCTGCGGCCGGTCAGGGCCTGCTGGATGCCGCGGTTCATGCGCGCGGCGGCAAAGGCCTCGGTGCCCTTGGCCAGCGCCTCGACGGCGGCATCGATCGCATCGGCGTTCGCGACCGCGTCGTCGGCCTGCGCCTTGGCGAGCAGGTCCGTCTGCAGCGCGGCGATCTCGGCGCGCTCGGCGTCACTGAGCAGGTCGCCGTCGGCGCGCAGCGCGGACTGGGTCGCGAGGATCATCCGCTCGGCCTCGACGCGCGCCTCGCGCAGCTTGCGGGCGACCATGTCGCCCTCGGCACTCGCGAAGCCCTCGCGCAACATCGTGGCGATCTGGTCGTCGGAGAGCCCGTAGCTCGGCTTGACCTGCACCGCCGCCTCGACGCCCGAGCCCAGCTCGCGCGCGGAGACGCTCAGCAGGCCGTCGGCGTCGACCTGGAAGGTCACGCGGATGCGGGCGGCGCCGGCGACCATCGGCGGAATGCCGCGCAGCTCGAAACGCGCCAGCGAGCGGCATTCGCTCACCAGCTCGCGCTCGCCCTGCAGCACGTGCACCGCCAGCGCGGTCTGGCCGTCCTTGAAGGTGGTGAAGTCCTGCGCCTTCGCCACGGGGATGGTGGCATTGCGCTCGATGATGCGTTCGACCAGGCCGCCCATCGTCTCCAGACCGAGCGACAGCGGAATCACGTCCAGCAGCAGGATCTCGCCATCGGCGCTGTTGCCGGCCAACTGGTTGGCCTGCACGGAAGCGCCGAGCGCAACGACCTCGTCCGGATTCAGATTGGTCAGGACTTCGCGACCGAACAGCTCGCCGACGACGCGACGCACGATCGGCATGCGCGTCGAGCCGCCGACCATCACCGTGCCCTGGACCTCATCCGCGGTGACCTTGGCGTCGCGCAGCACGCGTCGCACGGCCAGCAGTGTCTTGTTGACCAGCGGCTGGGCCAGCTCGTCGAACTGACCGCGCGAGACCTCGACGCTCAGCGCGCCGGCATCCAGCGCGGCGCTCAGCGTCACGCGCTCGTGATCGGTCAACGCTTCCTTGGCCTCACGCGCGGCGACGAGTACGCGGCGCTTGTCCGCCGCGCTGCTGACGCTCAAGCCCGCCTGCGCCAGCGCCCAGTCGGCCAGCAGGCGATCGAAGTCGTCGCCGCCAAGTTGCGCGTCGCCGCCGGTGGCCACCACTTCGAAGACGCCCTTCGTCAGGCGCAGCAGCGAGATGTCGAAGGTGCCGCCACCCAGGTCGTAGACGGCGTAGAGCCCTTCGCTGCCGTTGTCGAGCCCGTAGGCGATCGCGGCGGCGGTGGGCTCGTTGATCAGACGCAGCACGTTCAGGCCCGCCAACTGGGCCGCATCCTTGGTCGCCTGGCGCTGCGCGTCGTCGAAGTACGCGGGCACCGTGATGACGGCACCGAACAGGTCGTCGTTGAACGTGTCCTCGGCGCGCTGGCGCAGCGTGGCGAGGATCTCGGCGCTGATTTCGACCGGCGACTTCAGGCCCTCGCGGGTGACCACGCTCAGCATGCCGGGCGTGTCCTCGAAGCGGTAGGGGAGCTTGTCGCGGTTGGCGATGTCGTCGAGCCGGCGCCCCATGAAGCGCTTCACCGAGACGATGGTGTTCTCCGGATCCTCGGCCTGCGCGGCGAGCGCCTCGTAACCGAACTGGCGGCGGCCTTCCGGCATCACGCGCACGGCCGACGGCAGGATCACGCGACCCTGCTCGTCCGGCAGACACTCGGCGACGCCGTGGCGCATCGCCGCCACCAGCGAATGCGTCGTGCCGAGGTCGATGCCCACCGCGATGCGACGCTGATGGGGATCGGGCGACGCGCCGGGTTCGGAGATTTGCAGCAGGGCCATGGTGTGTTGTCTTGTTCTTCGAAGGTCGAATCGAATGTCGAATCGGATGCCGGGTTCAGGAAGGCTCGAGCGCATCCAGCCGATGGTCGATGTCCGAGCGGAAACGCGTCAGGAACATCAGCGCGCGCACCGATTCGGCGGCGCCGGCGGCGTTGTCCTCGTCATCGAGCTGGCGGCCGGCCTGCGCCAGCAGCGCCCGTTCGCGATCGGCGACCTGCTTGTCGATGGCCAGGATCGCGTCGGGCGTCTTCGCCTCGTCGAGCGACTCGCGCCACTCCATCTGCTCCATCAGGAAGGCCGCGGGCATGCGGGTGTTCTCGTTGGCCTGGATCGGCGCGCCGCGCAGTTCGCAAAGGTAGGAAGCGCGCTTGAGCGGATCGCGCAGGCGCTGGTGCGCCTCGTTGACGCGCAGCGCCCATTGCATCGCCAGACGCTGCGACGCCGCGCCGTCGGCGGCGAAGCGGTCCGGATGCACCTTGGCCGCGAGCGCCTTCCAGCGCTCGGCGATCTCGGCGCCGTCCTGCGCGAAGCGCTGCGGCAAGCCGAACAGGATGAAGTCGTCGTCGTCGAGTTTCATGAACTCACGCTCGGCGCGAAGCCGAATCAATCGCACGAACAAAAAAGCGCGGCACCGTGGCCGCGCCTCTCTTCGCTTGCGAACTCAGACGCGGAAAGACTCGCCGCAGCCGCAGCGGTCCTTTTCGCGAGGGTTGCGGAACTTGAAGCCCTCGTTCAGGCCCTCGCGGACGAAGTCCAGCTCGGTGCCGTCCAGGTACGGCAGGCTCTTCGGGTCGATCAGCACCTTCACGCCATGGCCCTCGAAGATCACGTCCTCGGGGGTCACCTCGTCCGCGTACTCCAGCTTGTAGGCCAGGCCCGAGCAGCCGGTGGTCTTCACGCCCAGGCGCACGCCCACGCCACGGCCGCGCTTGGCGATGTAGCGCGTGACGTGCCGGGCGGCGGCTTCGGTCAGGGTGACGGACATCGCTGACCTCAGGCGGTGGCGGTGGCGCCCGCCTCGGCGTTCGAACCGTGCTTGGCGCGGTAGTCGTCCACGGCGGCCTTGATGGCGTCCTCGGCCAGGATCGAGCAGTGGATCTTCACCGGCGGCAGGGCCAGTTCTTCCGCGATCTGGTTGTTCTTGATGGACAGCGCCTGGTCCAGCGTCTTGCCCTTGACCCACTCGGTGACCAGCGAGCTCGACGCGATCGCCGAGCCGCAGCCGTAGGTCTTGAACTTGGCGTCCTCGATCAAGCCGGTCGCGGGATTGACCTTGATCTGGAGCTTCATCACGTCGCCGCAGGCCGGCGCGCCGACCATGCCGGTGCCGACGGACTCGTCGCCCTTGTCGAAGCCGCCCACGTTGCGGGGATTTTCGTAGTGGTCGATGACCTTGTCGCTGTATGCCATGTCGTGTTCTCCAACAACCTTGTTCGTAATGATCAGATGGCGATCAATCCGCCGCTATCAATGAGGGGCGCTCAATGCGCGGCCCATTGAATGCTGCTGATATCGACGCCTTCCTTGAACATGTCCCACAGCGGGGACAGTTCGCGCAGCTTGGCGACCCGGTCCTTCAGCAGCGAGACGGCGTAATCGATTTCCTCTTCGGTCGTGAAACGGCCGATCGTCATGCGCAGCGAGGAGTGCGCCAGTTCGTCGCTGCGGCCCAGCGCGCGCAGCACATAGCTGGGTTCCAGGCTCGCCGACGTGCAGGCCGAGCCCGACGACACGGCGATGCCCTTGATGCCCATGATCAGCGACTCGCCCTCGACGTAGTTGAACGAGGCGTTGACGTTGTGGGGCACGCGGCGGGTCAGGTCGCCGTTGATGAACACCTGCTCGATGTCCTTCAGGCCGTCCAGCAGGCGCTGCTGCAGCGCCTTGATGCGGGGCAGCTCGGTGGCCATTTCCTCGCGGGCGATGCGGAAGGCTTCGCCCATGCCGACGATCTGATGCGTCGGCAGCGTGCCCGAACGCAGGCCGCGCTCATGACCGCCGCCATGCATCTGCGCTTCCAGGCGCACGCGCGGCTTGCGACGCACGTACAACGCGCCGATGCCCTTGGGGCCGTAGGACTTGTGCGAAGCCAGGCTCATCAGGTCGACGGGCAGCGTGGTCAGGTCGATCTCGACCTTGCCGGTGGCCTGCGCGGCGTCGACATGGAAGACGATGCCCTTCTCGCGGCACAGCGCGCCGATGGTCGGGATGTCCTGGATCACGCCGATCTCGTTGTTCACGAACATCACCGAGATCAGGATCGTGTCCGGGCGGATGGCCGCCTTCAGCACGTCGAGGTCGATCAGGCCGTCTTCCTGGACGTCGAGGTAGGTGACCTCGAAGCCCTGGCGCTCCAGCTCACGCGTCGTGTCGAGCACGGCCTTGTGCTCGGTCTTGATCGTGATCAGGTGCTTGCCGCGCGACTGGTAGAAGTTCGCCGCGCCCTTGATGGCGAGGTTGTTCGACTCGGTCGCGCCGGAGGTCCAGACGATCTCGCGCGGGTCCGCGCCGATCAGCTTCGCGACTTCGACGCGCGCCTTCTCCACGGCTTCTTCCGCCTCCCAGCCCCACGCGTGACTGCGCGACGCCGGATTGCCGAAGTGCTCGCGCAGCCACGGAATCATCGCGTCGACGACGCGCGGGTCCACCGGCGTGGTGGCGCCGTAGTCCATGTAGATGGGGAAGTGCGGGGTCATGTCCATGGGAACGTTCTTCTTATCGACTACTGAATGGTTGACGTGGACCGGAGGGCCGGGATCACTTGCTCATGGCATTGCCGAGCGCGAACACGGAATTCGGCGCGGTGATGCGGATGGGCTTGACGACGGGAGTGCTCGAGATGGCGCGCTTGATCGGCGCTTCCTCGACGGTGACGCCCTTGGCGAGCTGGTCGTCGACGAGCTTGCGCAGCGTGACCGAGTCGAGGTACTCGATCATCTTGTTGTTCAGCGCCGTCCACAGGTCGTGCGTGATGCAGCGGCCGGTGTCGTCGCCCATGCAGTTTTCCTTGCCACCACAACCGGTCGCGTCAATGGGTTCGTCGACGGCGACGATGATGTCGGCGACCGTGATCTCATCGGAGCGGCGGCCCAGCGAATAACCGCCGCCAGGACCGCGGGTGGATTCGACCAGCTGGTGGCGGCGGAGCTTGCCGAACAGCTGTTCGAGATAGGACAACGAGATCTGCTGGCGCTGGCTGATCGCCGCCAGCGCGACGGGCCCGCCGTTTTCGCGCAGGGCCAGATCGATCATCGCGGTGACGGCAAAACGACCTTTGGTGGTGAGACGCATCGAACTTCTCCTTGGCGCCCTTGTCGGGCTACAGGACATGGAGGCGGCGGCTCGGCTGACGCCGGGTCGACTCACGGAGCAGGGTTAACCCCCGCTAAGTCCGACCATTTTACTCAATTAAGAGGAAGCTTGCTCGGGTTACCCCGGACAGGGGTCGAGGGGGCCCTTTCAGGCCAGTCGACTGGCTGCGATTTGCGCCAGACGACCGCAGCCTGACTCCAGCAGATCGAGCACCTGCTCGAAGCCGTCGGCACCGCCGTAATACGGATCTGGTACCTCGATCTCCCCGGGCAGCAGGGAAATCTTGTGCTGCAGCGCAGCAGGGCAGCGGCGTCGGAGCTCGCGAAGATGGCCGCCATCCATGGCGACCAGCAGGTCGAAGCGCTCGAAATCGTCGGTGCGAAGCGCGCGCGCCCGTTGATCGCAGAGCTCATAGCCCCTTTTTCGGGCGTGGTCTTGGGAGCGTTCATCCGGGGCCTCACCGGCGTGCCAGCCCTGCACGCCGGCGGAGTCGACGTGGACGCGGTCCGCCAGCCCCATCTCCACCAATTGGTGACGGAGCACGCCTTCGGCCGTCGGCGAGCGGCAAATGTTTCCCGTGCAGATAAAGAGGATGGAGAGCTCGGCAGGCATGGGGCGGCATTGTGGCGCCGGCGCCGCCGATTGCCATTCGGCAGATCCGCGATCGGCAGGACCGTCACATGGGACCAGAATTTGCTAATCGACCCATCACACCCACCCTGGAGCCCCGCCATGAACCTCACGCAAATCGAAACCGTCCGCGCCGCTCGCCTGCAGCTGATCGACCTCGGCGACGAGAAGACGGCGGCGCTACTGGAGTGGGCGCTAAAAGAGGAAGCCGCCCCCTCCCCGGCTTCCGGCACCACGCCTCAGCGTGACGATCCGCGGGCGGGCTGACATCCCGAACGCGCTTGAGCAGAGCGCGTTTATCGATCCTCGCTTTGCTTCCTTCCGATCCCCGGCCTGGATCCGTAGCCTGCGGCGTTCCCCTGTTTCACGCTCGATCTCGAGCACGCTGCCATGGTTTCCCTGCGCTTCCAGACCTCCCGCCGCCAATGGCTGGCACAAACCGCCGCCCTCGCGGGGGCGGCGGCCCTCCCCGCGTTCCCGGTCCGCGCGGCCGAGGCCAGGACCCTGCGCATCGGCTACCAGAAGTCCAGCACGCTGACGCTGTTCCTGAAGTCTCGCGGCATCCTCGAGAAGGCGCTCGCGCCGCAGCAGGTCGCCGTGAGCTGGCATGAGTTCACCTCCGGCCTGCCGCTGCTGGAAGCGCTCAATATCGGCGCGCTCGACCTCAGCGCGGACGTGGCCGACGCCGTCCCGCCGTTCGCGCTCGCCGCCGGGGCCAAGCTCACCTATTACGCGATCGAGACGCCGTCGCCCACCGCGCAGGCCATCGTGGTCCGCAAGGATTCGCCGATCACCAGTATCGCCCAGTTGAAGGGCAGGAAGATCGGCTTCGCCAAGGGCGCCGGCGCGCACTACCTGCTGCTGGAAGCGCTGAGCCAGGCCGGCCTGTCGATCCGCGACATCGAGCCCGCCTACCTCAACCCCGCCGACGGCCGCTCGGCCTTCGAGAACGGCGCCATCGCCGCCTGGGTCGTCTGGGATCCGTTCCTGGCCGCCGTACAGCGCCAGTCGGGCGCGCGCATCCTGGTCGACGGCACCCGCATCGCCGCCTACCGGCGCTTCTACCTGGCGGCCACCTCGTTCGCGCAACAGAATCCCGAGGTTCTCCAGCGCGTCTACGACGAACTTCAGCGTGCCGGCGAGTGGGTGAAGAAGAACCCCGCCGCCGCGGCCGAATGGCATGCGCCGGTGCTTGGCCTGGACGCTTCGATCGTCGCCGCCGCGAACGAGCGCCGCAGCTATGCGGTCCGCCCGGTCGACCCGGAGTCCCTGTCCGAGCAACAGCGCATCGCCGACGCCTTCAGCGGTGCGCAGATCCTGCCCCGCCGCATCGCGGTCCAGGAATCGCCCGTGTGGCGCCCGGCTTGAACACCGCCCCGTCACCCGACCCGCACCGCCCCGGTCCGATCGCAAGGAGCATCGCCATGTCCGTCCTGAACTCCGACACGGGAACCGCCCAAGGGCTGCCCCGTCCGCCGGCCCCGAAGCACCCTGCGCCGCTGCCGACCCGCACGCCCGCCGACGTCCGCGCCGCGCTGCTCGCGCGCGTGGAGATCGCCCTGCTCGACGTCCGCGAAGAGGCCGCCTACGCCGAAGCCCATCCGCTGTGGGCCGCCAATCTCGCGGCCTCGCGGCTGGAGCTCGACGCCTGGGGTCGCCTGCCCCGCCGCGACGTGCCCATCGTCGTCTACGACGACGGCGAAGGCGTCGCCGCGCCATCGGCGCGCAAGCTGCAGTCGCTGGGCTACACGGATGTCGCCCTGCTCGCGGGTGGCCTGTCCGCCTGGCGCGACGACGGCCTGGAGCTCTTCCGCGACGTCAACGTTCCGAGCAAGGCCTTCGGCGAACTCGTCGAAGCGCGCCGGCACACGCCATCACTGCCGGCGGAGGAAGTCCAGGAACGGCTCGCGCGTCGAGACAACATCGTGCTGCTGGATGCCCGCCGCTTCGACGAGTACCGCACGATGAGCCTGCCGGGCTCGATCAGCACGCCTGGCGGCGAACTGGTGCGGCGCGCGCGCGACCTCGCGCCCGATCCGTCGACGACGATCGTCGTGCACTGCGCCGGCCGCACTCGCAGCCTCATCGGCGCGCAGTCGCTGATCGACGCCGGCGTGCCGAATCCTGTCGCCGCGCTCCGCAACGGGACCATCGGATGGACGCTCGCCGGCCTCACGCTCGCGCAGGGCCAGGGACGCTCGCACGAGGACGTGCCGGTCGGCGATCTGTCCGCCGCGAGAGAAGGGGCGGCCGCCCTCGCCCGCCGGGCTCACGTGCAACGCATCGACACCTCCGTTCTCGCGGAATGGCTGGCCGATGCACGACGGTCGACCTATCGATTCGATGTCCGTAGCGCCGCCGAGTACGGCCGCGGCCACCGCCCCGGTTTCCGCAACGCGCCCGGCGGGCAGCTCGTCCAGGAGACGGACCACCATGTGCCGGTGCGCGGCGCGCGCATCGTGCTGGCCGACGACGACGGCATCCGCGCGCCGATGGCCGCGGCCTGGCTGGCGCAGATGGGGTGGGAGGTCGCCGTGCTGCCGCCCGACGCCACCGCCCACACCGAGACCGGCCCCGACCTGCCGCCGCAGCCGCTCTCGCCGACGGTCGCGACCGTGACGCCCTCCGAGCTCGCCCGCTGGCGCGTCGAGGAGGCGGATCGGGAGCAGCCGGATACGGTCGTCGTCGACGTGGCGCCGAGCATCACCTACATCGTCCGTCACATCCCCGGCGCGTGGTGGAGCCCCCGGGCGCGGCTTGCCGATGCGCTTCGGACGGTGATCCCGCCGGCACGTCGCGTCGTGCTCACGGGCAACCTGGGTGTGCTCCCGCGTTTCGTCGCCGCCGACCTCGCGGCCGAACTGGCCTCAGAGGGGCGCGAACTGCTGGTGCTCGAAGGCGGCACGACGGCCTGGTATGACGCCGGCCTGCCGATCGAGTCCGCCAATCCGCGCCTGGCCTTCCCGCGCGACGACCGTTATCGGCGCCCTTACGAGGGCACGAATCACCCGCGCGACGCAATGCAGGCCTACCTCGACTGGGAGTTCGGACTGATCGCGCAGCTCGACCGCGACGGGACGCACTTCTTCCGCGTCATCGAGAACTGACGCAGCCCGCACCACCGAACTCGCGGTCCCCAGTTCCCACTGGGGCCGGAATGGGGCTGGGGGTCCCTGGAGGGGCGCCCCCTGCCCCGTGGAGTGCCCGCGCTTGGCCACGCGAAGTCGGGGAGCCTCGACCAGAAGCGGCCTACTTCCCCTTGCCGGCCGTGATTGGTACGACGTTGTCGTGCACGGCCGCGCCGAACGCCTGCTCCTTGAGTTGCGAGAGCTGGTCGCGCAGCCGCGCGGCCTTCTCGAACTCCAGGTTGCGCGCGTGCTCCAGCATCTGCTTCTCCAGCTGCGTGATGCGCTTGCTCAGGTCCTTTTCACTCAGGGCCTCGACTTCAGCGGCGTCGTGGATCACCTTGGCGTCGTCGCGGCCCGGCTTGTCGCTGTAGACGCCCTCGATCAGGTCGCGGATGCGCTTGACCACGCCGCGCGGCGTGATGCCGTTGGCCTCGTTGAACTCGATCTGTTTGGCGCGCCGGCGCTCGGTCTCCCCGATCGCCTTCTTCATCGACTCGGTCATGCGATCCGCATACAGGATCGCCTTGCCATTCACGTTCCGGGCGGCCCGCCCGATGGTCTGGATCAGGCTGCGTTCCGCGCGCAGGAAACCTTCCTTGTCCGCATCCAGGATCGCCACCAGCGACACCTCGGGGATGTCCAGGCCTTCGCGCAGCAGGTTGATCCCCACCAGCACGTCGAAGGTCCCGAGCCGCAGGTCACGCAGGATCTCCACCCGCTCGACGGTATCGATGTCCGAGTGGAGGTAGCGCACCTTCACGCCGTTGTCGCTGAGGTACTCGGTCAGCTGCTCGGCCATGCGCTTGGTCAGCGTCGTGATCAGCACGCGTTCCTTGATCTCGACCCGGTCGCGGATCTCCTGCAGGACATCGTCAACCTGATGCACGGCCGGTCTCACCTCGACGATCGGATCCACCAGACCGGTGGGCCGCACCAACTGCTCGACGACGTTGCCGGCCTGGCGCTTCTCATAGTCACCCGGCGTCGCGCTGACGAAGATGGCCTGGCGCATCTTGCGCTCGTACTCCTCGAACTTCAGCGGCCGGTTGTCCATCGCCGACGGCAATCTGAAACCGTACTCGACCAGCGTGCTCTTGCGCGCCCGGTCACCGTTGTACATGCCGCCGAACTGGCCGATCAGCACGTGGCTCTCATCCAGGAACATCAGCGCGTCGGGCGGCAGGTAGTCCACCAGCGTCGGCGGAGGATCGCCCGGCGCGGCCTGCGACAGATGACGCGTGTAGTTCTCGATGCCCTTGCAGTGGCCGACCTCCTGGAGCATCTCCAGGTCGAAGCGCGTGCGCTGCTCCAGCCGCTGGGCCTCGACGAGCTTGCCTTCCTTGATGAAGAAGGCGACGCGCTCGCGCAGTTCCTCCTTGATCGTCTCGATCGCGGCGACCACGCGGTCGCGCGGCGTCACGTAATGGCTCGAGGGATAGACCGTGAAGCGCGGAATCTTCTGCCGGATCTGTCCGGTCAGCGGATCGAAAAGCACCAGGCCCTCGACTTCGTCGTCGAAGAGCTCGATCCGCAGCGCCAGCTCCGAGTGCTCGGCCGGGAACACGTCGATCGTGTCGCCGCGCACGCGGAAGTGGCCGCGGGTGAATTCCATCTCGTTGCGCGTGTACTGCATGCGCGCCAGCTGCTGAATCACGTCGCGCTGACCGACCTTGTCGCCGACCCGCAGCGTCATCACCATCTGGTGGTAATCGCTCGGGTTGCCGATGCCGTAGATCGCCGACACCGACGCCACGATCACCACGTCGCGCCGTTCCAGCAGGCTCTTCGTGCAGGACAGCCGCAACTGCTCGATCTGCTCGTTGATCGCACTGTCCTTCTCGATGAACAGGTCGCGCTGCGGAACGTAGGCCTCGGGCTGGTAGTAGTCGTAGTAGCTGACGAAGTACTCGACCGCGTTCTTCGGGAAGAACTCGCGGAACTCGCTGTACAGCTGCGCCGCCAGCGTCTTGTTGGGCGCAAAGACGATGGCCGGGCGTCCGAGCCGCGCGATCGTGTTGGCCATCGTGAAGGTCTTGCCTGAGCCGGTCACGCCCAGCAGCGTCTGGAAGCTTTCGCCGTCGTTGACGCCGTCCACGAGTTGCTGGATCGCCGTCGGCTGGTCGCCCGCGGGCGGGTACGGCTGGAACAGCTGGAAGGGAGAGCCTTCGAAAGAGACGAATTCGCCCTTCGGCGGCTCGCCCGCGCCGGAGGTCTCCACCTCTGGCGGGACGGGGCTCTCCCCCTTGGCGACGGGAGTTTCAGGCTTGGCGGCGGTGGATCGACTCATCAGGGTTTCCCAGGGGCAACGCATGTTCCCTGCCTACAATCGGCGGGCTTCGCTGGGCGCTCAGGAGGCGCCTCGGGCGTCAGGACGCGACAGCGTAGCGCAGTCCTCTCCACCGTTTGTCAGGAAAGCCTCCATGTCCTTGTTCGCCGCCGTCGCCATGGCCCCTCGCGACCCCATCCTGGGTCTGAACGAGCAATTCAACGCCGACCCGAATCCCGACAAGGTCAACCTGGGCGTCGGCGTCTACTACGACGACAACGGCAAGCTGCCGCTGCTGGCCTGCGTGGCCGCGGCGGAAGCGCAGATGCAGGCCGCGCCCAAGCCGCGCGGCTATCTGCCCATCGACGGCATCGCCGCCTATGACCTGGCGGTGCAGGGACTGGTCTTCGGCGCCGACAGCGAGGTGCTCAAGAGCAAGCGCGTCGCGACGGTCCAGGCCATCGGGGGCACCGGCGGTCTGAAGATCGGCGCCGACTTCCTCAAGCGGCTGAACCCGGACGCGAAGGTCCTGATCTCCGACCCCTCGTGGGAAAACCACCGCGCGCTGTTCACCAACGCCGGCTTCCCGGTCGACACCTACCCCTACTATGACGCCGCCAACCGCGGCATCAACTTCGACGGCATGCTGTCGGCGCTCAACGCCGCGCCGGCCGGCACGGTCGTCGTCCTGCACGCCTGCTGCCACAACCCGACCGGCTACGACCTGACGCCCGCGCAGTGGAGCCAGGTCGTCGAAGTGGTCAAGACGAAGAACCTGGTCGCCTTCCTGGACATGGCCTACCAGGGCTTCGGCGAAGGCATCGCCGAGGACGGCGCCGTGATCCAGCAATTCCTGGCCGCGGGCCTGGACTTCTTCGTGTCGACGAGTTTTTCCAAGAGCTTCTCGCTCTATGGCGAGCGCGTCGGCGCACTGAGCGTGGTCTGCGCCTCGGCCGAGGAAACGGTCAAGGTCCTGAGCCAGCTGAAGATCGTCATCCGGACGAACTACTCCAACCCGCCGACGCACGGCGCCCAGGTCGTGGCGACCGTGCTGTCGACCCCGACGCTGCGGGCCCAGTGGGAAGAGGAACTGGCCGGCATGCGCGTGCGCATCAAGCAGATGCGCGAGGCGCTCGTCACCGAGCTCAAGGCCGCCGGCATCACCGACGACCTGAGCTACGTCACCCGTCAGAAGGGCATGTTCAGCTACAGCGGCCTGAGCGCCGAGCAGATGCAGCGCCTGCGTTCCGAGTTCGGCGTCTATGGCGTCGATTCGGGTCGCATCTGCGTCGCCGCGCTGAACAGCAAGAACCTGAAGCCGGTCGCCACCGCGATCGCCGCCGTGAAGAAGGCCTGACCTCCGGGCTCCTCTCCGACACCACACTTCGATGCGCTGATCGCACGATCAGCCTCCGAACACAGGGCCGGACCCGCCGCAAGCGGGCCGGCCCTGCGCATTTATGGCGAAATGCGTCGGTTCGAAGTCCCTCCTCCCGCCTTGCTCGGCGCACCGGCGACACACACTGCAAGAAGCCGGGCACTAGAATTGCTGCATTGCACAACGGGTGCCAGCCTTCGCCTCACTCCCCCCTCCAGAGGTCCGCCAGATGCTCTACCAGCTTTATGAAACCCAACGCGCGCTGCTGAGCCCGTTCTCCGAATTCGCCAGCGCCACGGCCAAGCTGTACAGCCACCCGCTGTCGCCTTTCGCCCATACGCCGTTGTCGCACCGGATGTCCGCGGGCCTCGACCTGATGCACCGGCTGGCCAAGGAGTACGAGAAGCCGGAGTTCGAGATCAACAGCGTCGAAGTCGACGGTGTCGACGTCGCCGTGCAGGAACTGGTGGCGCTGGAGCAGCCGTTCTGCCGTCTGCTCCGGTTCAAGCGCTACACCGACGACCAGGCCGTGCTGGCGAAGATGAAGGCGCAACCGACCGTGCTGGTCGTCGCACCGCTGTCAGGCCACCACAGCACGCTGCTGCGCGACACCGTCAAGCAGCTGCTGAAGGACCACAAGGTCTTCATCACCGACTGGACCGACGCCCGCATGGTGCCGCTCGCGGCTGGCGCCTTCCACCTTGACGACTACATCTACTACGTCCAGGACTTTATCCGCCACGTCGGCGAGGACTGCCATGTGATCTCGGTCTGTCAGCCGACGGTGCCGGTGCTCGCGGCGATCTCGCTGATGGCCTCCAAGGGCGAGACCACTCCGCGCTCGATGACGATGATGGGCGGTCCGATCGACGCCCGCCGCAGCCCGACGGCCGTCAACAACCTGGCGATGAACAAGAGCTACAGCTGGTTCGAGAACAACGTGATCTACCGCGTTCCGACCAACTTCCCGGGCGCGGGCCGCGAGGTCTATCCGGGCTTCCTGCAGCACACCGGCTTCGTGGCGATGAATCCGGACCGTCACCTGAGCTCGCACTACGACTACTTCCTGGACCTGGTCCGCGGCGACGACGACAACGTCGACGCCCACCGCCGCTTCTACGACGAGTACAACGCCGTGCTGGACATGCCGGCCGAGTACTACCTGGACACGATCAAGACGGTGTTCCAGGACTTCGCACTGGTGAACGGGACCTGGGAAGTGGGCGGCGACCTGGTGCGCCCGCAGGACATCACCCAGACCGCACTGCTCACGGTTGAAGGCGAACTGGACGACATCTCCGGCGCCGGCCAGACCAAGGCGGCGCACGAGCTGTGCAGCGGCATCGACGCGAAGAACCAGGCCCATTACGACGCGGTCGGTGCCGGCCACTACGGCATCTTCTCGGGCCGCCGCTGGCGCGAGAAGGTCTATCCGGTGATCCGCGACTTCATTGCGAAGTACGATGCGGCCCCGTTGCACCAGCCCGCCGCGACGAAGCGTGCTGCCGCCCGTCCGGCTGCGGCCCGCCGGCCGCGCAAGCCGACCGAGTGAATCCCGCCGCTGCCGCCTCCGCTGAACCGACCTCCTCCGCGTTCGACGACTTCGTCGAACGGCTGAACCTGGCCCTGCCGCAGACGCAATGCACGCGCTGCGGCTATCCCGACTGCCACTCCTACGCCCACGCGATGGCGAGCGGCGAGGCGGCGATCAACCAGTGCCCCCCCGGCGGCGCCGAAGGCATCGCGCGCCTGGCCGCGCTGACCGCTCGCGAACCGTCGCCCCTCAATCCGGACCACGGTATCGAGGGACCTCGCCGGCTTGCCGTCATCGACGAAGGCTGGTGCATCGGCTGCACCTTGTGCATCAAGGCCTGTCCCGTCGACGCGATCATCGGAACCAACAAGCAGATGCATGTCGTCATCGACGCGGACTGCACCGGATGCGAACTGTGTATCCCGGTCTGCCCCGTCGACTGCATCTCGCTGGCGGACGTCACGCCGGGGCGAAGCGGTTGGGCTGCATGGAGCGCGCCGCAGGCAGAGCGCGCTCGCGAGCGCTACCGTTGGCACGAGATCCGTGTCACGCGCGACCAGCATGAGCACGATGCGCGCCTCGAAACCAAGGCGCAGCACAAGCTCGATCACCTCGAAGAGGAAACGCGGCTCACCGACGCGGCACAGATCGACCGCAAGCGCGCCGTCATCGAGGCCGCGCTCGCGCGGGCTCGTGCCAAGCGCGGCGCCTGAACGCTGCCTCTCTTCGATCCCGCCCCGCCCATCGCCAGCCGTTTCCCGCTCGCCATGAATCAAACGCAAGTCCGCGAATTCTTCGAGATCCTCCGCCGCGCCAATCCGTCGCCGCAGACCGAACTGGAATATGCCAGCGTCTTCGAACTGCTCGCCGCGGTGCTGCTGTCCGCGCAGGCCACCGATGTCGGCGTCAACAAGGCGACGAGACGGCTGTTCGTCGTCGCCAACACGCCGCAGAAGATCCTGGACCTGGGCGAGGAACGGCTCGCCGAATACATCAAGACGATCGGCCTTTACAAGACCAAGGCGAAGAACCTCTACGCGACCTGCGGCATCCTGGTCGAGCAGTACGGCGGCGCCGTGCCGCAAAGCCGCGAGGCGCTCGAATCCTTGCCCGGCGTCGGTCGCAAGACGGCGAACGTGGTGCTCAACGTCGCCTTCGGCGAAGCGACGATGGCCGTGGATACGCACATCTTTCGCGTCGGCAATCGCACCGGCCTCGCGCCGGGCAAGAACGTGCTGGAAGTCGAACAGCAATTGCTTCAACGCGTGCCGGAGGAATTCCTGGTCGACGCGCACCACTGGCTGATCCTTCATGGCCGCTACGTCTGCCAGGCACGTCGACCGCTGTGCGAACGCTGCGCCGTCGTCGCGCAATGTGACAGCGCCCCGATGGCTGCGGCGCGCTGAGCGAACCCCGCCCCCTACAATCCGCGCGTTCATCCGTCAGGGAAGCCATGTCCAGCATCAACGACCTAGTCGACCGCGTCGAGCGCCTGCTGGTGCGTCACGAGGAACTCAAACGCACGAACGGCTTGCTCGAGCAACAGGTCCAGGCGCTCACCCTGGAGCGCGACAGCTTGCGCTCCAGACTGGCCGCGGCGCGCGCGCGCGTCGACGCCCTGCTGGATCGTCTCCCGCTGGAGGCGGCCGATCTGCTGGAGAGCGGCGACGGCACTGAACCCTCAGATTCTCGAAAGACGGGCGCATGAAGCAAATGGAAGTCACGATCATGGGCCAGAGCTATCTGCTCGGCTGCCCGGAGGGCGGCGAAGCCGCGTTGCAGAAGGCCGTGGCGCGTGTCGACAAGGAAATGTGTGCGATCCGCGACGCGGGTCGCATCAAGGCACGCGAACGGATCGCGGTGCTGGCGGCCCTGAACCTCGCCTATTCGCTCACCGAATCGAACGCACCGGCAGTGGCGCCTGGCGATGCAACGGATGCAATCGCCGGTGGCGCGCGCGGCACCACCGTACCCGATCTTGAAACGCTGATGAAGCGGCTCGATGAAGCCCTTGTCCAAGACGGGCAACTGCTGTGAACGCGGAGTCGCGGCGCGTAGAATCCATCCTGTCCACTGCGTTCGCGTGAGTTTTATATTTCCTTGAACCGATGCTTTCGCGAGCAAGGGCTTGGAACATTGCAGAGCTGGTGTGAGCGTCTCGCGTCAGATGAACCCGAAGCCCTGCTGACCTCGCCCACCTGTACCCCTAGGGTTCAGGAATGCGGCTCACGGTTCGCCGTGGACACCTCTTCCCAAACCGCGCCTGATTTTTTCGTCACGCGCGGTTTTTTCATGGTCGAGCTTGATCGGCCATCGCCATGAGGGTTCCGCCTTGAGCACCGCATCGCACGATTCCCGGCAGTACTGGCTGATGAAGTCCGAACCGGATGAGGCCTCGATCGACCATCTGCAGGCCGCCGGTGAACTTCCGTGGACCGGCGTCCGCAATTACCAGGCACGCAACTTCATGCGCGACCAGATGCGCATCGGCGACGGCGTGCTGTTCTATCACTCGTCCTGTCCAGAGCCGGGCATCGCCGGGTTCGCCGAGGTCAGCAGCACGGCCTATCCGGACGAGACCCAGTTCGATCCCGGGAGTCACTACTTCGATGCGAAGGCCAGGCGCGAGGAACCGCGCTGGCAGCACGTCAACGTGCGCTTCGTGCGCAAGACCCGGTTGTTGAGCCTGGCAGAGATGAAGCGCGATCCCGCGCTTGCCGGCATGCGCACCCTGCAGCCGGGCAACCGGCTGTCGATCACGCCGGTGACGCCGTCGGAATGGCAGCACCTTCAGAAGCTGCTCGCCTGACCGGCGAGCGCGACGCTCGGTCCGGCGGCAGCTTCAGCCGCCCATCCCGAACGGGATCGACGCCAGCACGACCTGATTGCCGCCGCGCCGCTGCGCTTCCTTGACCGCCATCTCGGCGGCGCCCAGCAGTTCCTCCTGGCGCGAGGCAGTGTGCGGGAAGCTCGCCACGCCCATCGACAACGACAGGCCGATGTCCTGCCCATGCAGCACGACGATCTGGGCATGGCACTGGCGGCGCAGCTGTTCCATGCGCGCATGCGCGGTCGCGAGGCCGACGCCCGACAACAGCACCGCGAAGAGGTCGTCGCCGATGCGGCAGGCCGCATCCATCGCGCGAGTGTTGGCGCGCAGCATGCGCCCCAGGCCTTCGAGCAGGCGTTGCCGAGCTTCCTCGCCGAGTCCAGCCTCCGGAGCCACCGGATCCAGCGCGATCAGCACCAGCGTGAACTCGCGGTGCTCGCGGGTCGAGAGATCGATCTCGCGCAGCAGTTGATCGTCGAACTGCGCGCGCATGTAGAGGCCAGAGACCTCGTCGCGGCCGCTGCCCTGCTGCAACTCGCGGCGCATCTGTTCGAGCGACTTCTGCTGCTGCTCGAGTTGCTGCAGCGCGCGCTGCAGGTGCGTCTCGCGGTGACGCTCTTCGGTCTTGTCGCTCCACAGCGCCATGACGTGCTCCGCGCCGAGCGGCACGCGCATGACCATGAACTCGCGACGGCGTCCGCCGATCTCCAGCCGGTGCTCGGAACTCACCACGCCGCGCTGCGCGAGCGTGGCCTGCTCGGAGCGTCGCATCGCCTGCACTTCGTCGCCGCGCATCAGCTCGGCATCGGTGGCGCCAACGATGCCGGTCTCCAGGCGACCGAAGAGCTCACTCATGCCCGGGCTGGCGAAGACATAACGTCCGGTCGCCATCGACTTCACGGTCAGGCAGGCGCCGGTCGGCTCCAGCAGGCTGAGCAAGCCGGCCGCAACGGGCGTCTGGGGCGTTCCCGACGATTCCAGCCAGGCATCGAAACTGGCAGGCGCGGGCGTCGCGGCGGCTTGTAATTCCATGGGTCGGGCCGGGCCAGGGGGAGGCCCCTCGCGGTCGAATGGTGGTGGATCGAATGTAGATGGGCGTCCGTCGCCGGGGCAAGTGCCGATGGCAGGACAGAGGTGCCACTCCCCCTAAGCTTGGGGTGCGGCATCCTAGCTTGCCACGGCTTGGGCCGAGAGCGATGCACTTCGCCCAGCGAGGCGGGCCTGCGCTCCGGCGGGGACAAGGCGTGAAAATGTCACACCCGCCTGCAAGGCGAGCATGCGGCCTTCACAGGGGACACGCTGGCGGGAACCAGACGTTGTCTCCTGCGCGGCGCGGCTGCATCGAGTTGAGTGGTCACCGGTCAAAAATAAGGCTAGAATCCTCGTTTTGCTGGCAAACCCTGCGCGTCGATTCGGAAGTGGAATCCGGATACTCCGCTTCGAAGGCAAGCCCTTCCTCGCGAACACCGAGCGCTATTTGAAGGAATTTCATGACCACCATTCGCGTCAAAGAAAACGAGCCGTTCGACGTGGCCCTGCGCCGCTTCAAGCGCACGATCGAAAAGCTGGGCCTGCTCACCGAGCTGCGCGCCCGCGAGTTCTACGAGAAGCCGACTGCCGAGCGCAAGCGCAAGAAGGCGGCTGCCGTGAAGCGTCACTACAAGCGCGTGCGCAGCATGCAGCTGCCCAAGAAGCTGTACTGATCGCCTGATCGGACCGCTTCGGCACCGGGGACCCGTCCACTGACGATCCCCACCGCCGGAACAGCACAGAAAGCCCGCGCAGGACGCTGCCGCGGGCTTTTCTGTTTCTGCGCGACATTACGACATCTCCATCGAGAGTAGGAACCAAGGAGCCCTCATGAGCCTGAAGGAACAGATCACCGAAGACATGAAGACGGCAATGCGCGCCAAGGACAGCGAACGCCTGGGCACGATCCGGCTGCTGCTGGCCGCGGTGAAGCAGAAGGAAGTGGACGAACGCGTCGTGGTGGACGACGTGATGCTGGTGGCCATCGTCGACAAGCTGATCAAGCAGCGCAAGGACTCGATCAGCCAGTTCACGGCGGCAGGCCGCATGGACCTGGCCGACAAGGAAACCGCGGAGCTGAAGGTGCTGGAGGTCTACCTGCCGCAGCGCTTGAGCGAAGACGAGATCAAGGCAGAAGTCGCCGCCATCGTGACGGAGCTGGGCGCCAAGGGCCCTGCCGACATGGGCAAGGTGATGGGCGCCGTGAAGGGCAAGCTGGCGGGCAAGGCCGACATGGGCCTGGTCTCGGCGGCGGTGAAGGCGGCGCTGGCGGGCTGAGCGCCCTCCTCGCTTCGACTCAACGACAGGAGTTCGCGATGGAACTGACCGTCCAACAATTGACGCCCGATTTCTGCGTCGCGCCGCAGCTGACGCCGGAGGCGATGGCTGCACTGGCCGAAGCCGGCTTCAAGTCGGTGATCAACAACCGGCCCGATTTCGAGCACGGCCCTGACCAGCCAACCAGCGAGCAGGTCCGCGCCGCGGCCGAAGCCGCGGGACTGGTGTATCGCCACTTGCCGGTGCAGGGCGGTTATCAATCGCCGGAAGAGATCGCCGCGATGCGCGCGTTGCTCGACGAAGTGCCGAAGCCGGTGCTGGCGTTCTGCCGTTCCGGCGCGCGTTCCACGCGCCTCTTCGCCGCCGCCACCCAACTCTGAGCCGACGAGAGCCCCTCGGTGCCTCAGATCGAGGCGACCGGGGGCCCTTTTCGGAGGTCAAGGAGGGAATTCGACTGCCGGGAGGCAGTCGAAGGAGGGACACGGAGAAAAGGGACCCCGGTCGCCTCGATCAACGCTCCATTCTTCGCATGTCGGGGCTTTCCCGCAGCCCCTCCCGAATTCAGGTTCCCGACAGCCCCCGCTGGCTACAGTCCACGTCTATACACAAGAACCGAGCCCCCCCCCCCCCGTCGGGGTTCGAGATGGAGACCTGGACTCGTCGATGAAAGCCCTGCTTGCATTTGCCAAGGGCATCGACTGGCTGACGGACCGGTTCGGCACGCTTGCCGCCTGGGCTGTCCTGCTGTCGTGCTTTATCAGCGCCGCGAACGCGGTGATCCGCTACGGCCTGGACATCAGTTCCAACGCCTTCCTTGAGATCCAGTGGTACCTGTTCGCCGCCTGCGTGATGGGCGGCGCCGCGCAGGTGCTGCGGCTCAACGAGCATGTGCGCGTCGACATCCTCTACACGCGGCTGCGCGGCCACGGCAAGGTCTACGTCGACCTGTTCGGACTCATCGTCTTCCTGATCCCCGTGATGGGGTATGCGGGCTGGCTGTCGTGGGACTTCTTCCTGGTGAAGCTCACCACCGGCATGCGCGCGGAGGACACCGTCGCCGCGCTCGGCTACGGCGGTTATGCGTGGAAGCTGTTCACCAGCGGCGAGGTGTCAGGCAACGCCGGCGGGCTGATCCGCTGGCCGGCCGCGCTGACGCTGCCGGTGGGCTTCGCGCTCGTGTTCCTGCAGGGGATCTCGGAGGTGATCAAGCGCATCGGCTACCTGGCCCATCTCGTCGAGATGGACACGCACTACGAGAGGCCGCTGCAATGATCACGATGGAGCAGTTCCCCCCGCTGATGTTCGCGGGGCTGATCATCATCATGCTGATCGGCTTCCCCGTGGCGTTCTCGCTGGCCGCGCTGGGCCTGGCCTGCGGCTTCTTCGCGGTGAGCCAGGGCTGGTTCCCGCCGTCGTTCATGTCGGCGCTGCCGCAGAACGTCTTCGGCATCCTCTCCAACGAACTGCTGCTCGCGATCCCCTTCTTCACGCTGATGGGCGCGTTGCTGGAGAAATGCGGCCTGGCCGAGGACATGCTCGATTCGATGGGCCAGCTCTTCGGGCCGGTGCGCGGCGGGCTGGGCTACTCGGTGATCATCGTGGGCTTCATCCTGGGCGCGATCACCGGCACGGTGGCGGGTCAGGTGATCGCGATGGCGATGATCTCGCTGCCGGTCATGATGCGCTACGGCTACAACATGCGCTACGCCACCGGCGTGCTGGCCGCCTCGGGGACGATCACGCAGCTGGTGCCGCCCTCCCTGGTGCTGGTGGTGCTGGCGGACCAGCTCGGCAAGCCCGTCGGCGACATGTACAAGGGCGCTTGGGGACCGTCGATCCTGCAAGTGCTGATCTTCGCGCTGTACACCTTCATGGTCTCGCGCTTCAGGCCGGAGCATGTGCCCGGCGTACCCAAGGAGGCGCGCACCCTTGACGGCTGGGCGCTGTGGGCGAAGTGCCTGCGCGGGATCATCCCGTCGGCGATCCTGATCTTCGCGGTGCTCGGCTCCATGGGCGGATTGCCCGGCATCGACAAGGCGATCTGCACGCCCACCGAGGCCGGCGCGATGGGGGCGGTCGGCGCGTTCATCCTGGCGGCGTCGCACCGGCGGCTGAACTGGCCGGTGGTCAAGGACGCCATGATCGGCACGATGCGCATCACCGCGATGGTGGTGTTCATCCTGATCGGGTCGCGGACCTTCTCCCTCGTGTTCCAGGGCGTCGAAGGCGGCAAGTGGATCGAGCATCTGCTCTCCAACCTGCCCGGCGGTCAGATCGGCTTCCTGATCATCGTCAACCTCTTCATCTTCTTCCTGGCGTTCTTCCTCGACTTCTTCGAGATCGCCTTCATCATCCTGCCGCTGCTCGGCCCGGTCGCCGACAAGATGGGCATCGACCTCGTGTGGTTCGGCGTGATGCTCTGCGTGAACATGCAGACGAGCTTCATGCACCCGCCGTTCGGCTTCGCGCTGTTCTACCTGAGAGGGATCTCGGACACGCTGTTCAAGAACGGCGCGCTGCCCAAGCGGGTGCTTTCGAGCGATATCTACCTGGGCTCGATCCCCTGGGTGGTGATGCAGCTGATCCTGGTGGCGATCGTCATCTTCTTCCCGGTCACGGTGACGGCGTTCCTCGACAAGGCGGAAGCGGTCGACATGGACAAGGCGACGGAGATGCTCCAGGGCATCGACGCCGGCCAGGCTGAGCGCACCGATCCCAACGCGGACACGAACGCGCTGTTCGGATTGCCGGCGGAGGCCGCGTCCGCACCGGCCTCCGCTGCCTCTGAAGGAACTCCCTAGCGCGTCGAGGGCGGCATGTTCGACGCCTCCTTGATGCGATCCCAGGCGTCCTTCACCGCGGGCTTGGCGCGCGCCCATTCGAGCGACGAGCCCTGGCGCTGATTGCCCCAGTCCCGATGCAGCTCGGCTTCGAAGTCCTCGAAGTCCCGGTCCGGATAGCGGGCAAACGCATCGACCCCATAGGCATACGCCGGACCGAAGTCGTCATGCGTGTCGCCTTGCTGGATGTAGGGCCGGTTGGCGTAGTTGTCGCGCCAGTAGGCGGCCTCCTGCTCGTGGTCGTAGGCCTTGTCCCGGGGTTCGTTGAAGTCGGGCATGGGAGTCTCCGGAAGTCTTCGATGACCTTCGTCGGCAAGTGCCATGCCCTGCGCTCGCTACAGCCAACAGGCGCCGAGGACCTTCTGCTGACAACTGATCAGGCGCCGGTCGGCAACCGCGAACGACGCGGCAGTTGGCGGGCTTACTGCGGCGTGACGATCTTGAGCCCGACGATGCCCGCGGCGATCAGGCCGATGCACGCGAGCCTCGCCGGCGACGCCGACTCGCCCAGCAGCGCGATGCCCGCGATCGCGGTGCCGACGGCACCGATGCCCGTCCACACCGCGTAGGCCGTCCCCACCGGCAGATGCTTCAGCGCCCAGCCCAGCAGCACGACGCTCGTCACCATCGCCGCCACGGTGCCCACCGTCGGCCATGGCCGTGTGAACCCCTCCGTGTACTTCAGGCCGACGGCCCAGCCGATCTCGAACAATCCGGCCAGAAACAACACGCCCCACACCATCGCCATCTCCTTGAAAGTGGAATGGACGCCACTGTATGTTCGTGGTTCTGATAGTTAAAGTCAGCATCCATCAGATTGCCTGACAGATCACGGACCACAATGGCTTTCGACCTCGACAACCTCCGCGTCTTCCTCGCGGCGATCGACCACGGTTCGTTCTCCGCTGCGGCGCGCGCGCTGGGGCGCGTGCCCTCAGCCGTCAGCATGACGATCGCGAACCTGGAAGCTCAGCTCGACCTCCCTCTCTTCGACCGCGCCGGCCGGGAACCCGTCCCCACCGCGCAGGCGCTCGCGCTGGTGCCGCAGGCGCGCCGGCTGGCCGAGCAGCTCGGCCAGCTCAACCGCCATGCGTTGTCGATGACCCAAGGGCTGGAGCCCTCGCTGACGATCACGGTCGTGCCCGAGCTCGTCGCAGCAACGCCATGGAGCGACGCACTGACGACGCTGTCCGCCGAGTTCCCGCTGCTGGACGTCGAGGTACTGACCGCGCCGCAGGCGGACGCGCTCGCGATGCTGAAGTCCGGCCGCGCGCAACTGGCCCTCGTCTTCGAGCGACAAGGACTCGACCCGTCGGAGCAGTTCCAGGAAGTGGCCCGCGAAACGCTGATCGCCGTCGCGGCAGCCTCGCATCCGATGCTCGCGCGCGATCCTTCAGCGCTCCGCGACGAGCACCTCATCGCCGAACGTCAGATCCTGGTCGCCGGTCGCGACGCCTGCGACGTCGACAAGCGGATTGCCGCGTCCCGCGTGCAATGGCGCACCGACAGTCCGGTGGCGGCCTTGCGGATGGTGTCCGCGGGCCTAGGATGGGCGTGGTTGCCGTCGGGGTTCGTGCGCGCGGCGCTGGCCTCGGGGGAACTGGTGCAGATTCCCGCAGGCAACTTCACGACCGCACTGCAGCTCTACGTCGACGTCGTCTGGACGCAGACGCGGCCGCTCGGACTCGCCGCACGGCGTTTCGTCGAACTGCTGAACGGTCGCGAAGGCTGCTCCGGCACGATCGCTGGCGATCGGACGCCGGCAGGTACGCCGTTCAGCGGTAGCGCTCCGGATCCGGCGAGTCCGTCGGCTGAGCGACCACGCGCCGGAAAGCAGCGTTCATCGGCAGCTTCAGGTTGATGCCCGTCGGCGGCAGCGGCGACTCGAACCAGCGTCTGTAGATGGTGTGGATCTCGCCGCTGCGGTACAGGCCGGTCAGCACGTCGTCGACCATGGTCTTGAACATCGGATCGTCGCGATTGAGCCCGATCGCATAGGGCTCCACGGTCAACGCGCGATCGGAGATCACGTAGTCGTCCGTCGAAACCGCCGCACCCTGCTGCGCCAGCAGGCTGCGGATGATCACGTCGTCCATCATGAACGCGTCGGCGCGGCCGCTGCGCAGCAGCTGGAATGCGTCCGGGTCGTCCAGCCCCGCGACGATGCGGATGTTCAGCCCCTGTTGCTCATTGACCTTGGCCAGGTGCTGGATGCTGGTCGTGCCGATGGTGCTCACCACCGGCCGGCCGCGAAGGTCAAGCAGGCTCTGCACCTTCTCGCCGTGGCGCGTCATCAGCTTGGTCTCGGCCACGAAGATCGTCACCGAGAATGCCTGACTGCGCGCGCGCTCGGCGGTGTTGGTCGTGATGCCGCACTCCATGTCCAAGGTGCCGTTGCTGACCATCGGCATGCGCGTCGCCGAACCGACCGCGACGCGTCGCACCTCCAGGTCGGGCAGCTTGAGCCGCACGCGCAGCGACGCGATCACGCGCTCGCAGAGTTCGACGGAATAGCCCGTCGGCCGCAGCTGCGCGTCGAGATAGCTGAACGGTGCCGACGCCGGCCGGTAACCGATGACGACGACCCCGGTTTCGCGGATGCGCGTCAGCGTCGGGCCTTCTGGCGGTTGCGCCAGGCGCGACGCCGACGGTCCGGCGAGTCCCGGCTTGACCGGCGCGGCGCTCGCGGGCAACGCGCCCGCCGTCCACACCAACATCAGAAGGACCGCGGTCACAACGCTGACGATCCGCGCACTCATCGATCAGGCCTCGCCGTTTTCACCGTTTTCGCCGATGCCATCGGTGCCGCCTCGACCGGGGGCATCGTCCTGTCCGAGCGCTCCGGCGTCGAGCCGCCGCAATTCGTCGAGCCGCGCGCCGATCTTGATCTCCAGGCCGCGCGGCACGGGTTCATAGAAGCGCTGATCCTCGAGGCCGTCCGGCAGGTACTGCTCGCCGGCCACGTACGCACCGGGGAAGTCATGCGCGTAGCGATAGGCCTTGCCGTAGCCGAGCTCCTTCATGAGACGCGTCGGCGCGTTGCGCAGGTGGACCGGCACCGGCCGCGAGCTGTCCTGCTTGATCAGCGCGCGGACCTGGTTGTAGGCGTTGTAGACGGCATTCGACTTCGGCGCGATCGCCAGATAGACGACCGCCTGCGCCAGCGCGAGCTCGCCTTCCGGCGACCCGAGACGCTCATAGGTTTCGGCCGCGTCCAGGCAGATCCGCAGTGCACGCGGATCGGCGTTTCCAATGTCTTCGCTGGCCATCCGGACCAGTCGCCGCGTGATGTAGCGCGCATCGACACCGCCGTCGAGCATCCGCACCAGCCAATACAACGCCGCATCCGGATGGGAGCCTCGCACCGACTTGTGCAGCGCCGAAATGACGTCGTAGAACTGGTCGCCGCCCTTGTCGTAGCGCCGCAATTGCTCGCCCAGCGTGCGCTCCAGCAGTGCCTCGTCGATCTCCGCCGTGCCCGCGGGGGTCAGTTGCGCCACGGTCTCCAGCGTGTTCAGCAGACGCCGCGCATCGCCGTCGGCATAACCGATCAAGCGCAGCGTGGCGGCCTCGCTCACCGGTGGCGCGCCGAGCGCCTCGCGCCCGCGCGTCAGCAGTTCGCGCATGTCCTGCTCGTCCAGCGACTTCAGCACGTGCACCGTCGCCCGCGACAGCAGCGCCGAGTTCACCTCGAACGACGGGTTCTCGGTCGTCGCTCCGATGAAGCTGAACAGCCCCGACTCGACGTGCGGCAGGAAGGCGTCCTGCTGCGCCTTGTTGAAGCGGTGGACCTCATCGACGAACACGATCGTGCGCCGCCCCTGCCCCGCCGCGACCTGCGCGCGGTCGACCGCCTCGCGGATGTCCTTGACGCCGCCCAGGACCGCGGAGATCGCGATGAACTGTGCATCGAAGTGCTGCGTCATCAGGCGCGCCAGCGTCGTCTTGCCGACGCCGGGCGGACCCCACAGGATCATCGAATGCGGCCGGCCGCTCTCGAGCGCGACACGCAGCGGCATGCCCTCACCCAGCAGGTGGCGCTGGCCGACGACCTCGTCGAGCTTGTGCGGCCGCAGCCGTTCCGGCAGCGGTGCGTGCTGGCTCGGTGCGGCCCTCGCAGGCCGTCCGCCCGGGACGGAATCGAACTCGTCCGGAAAGAGCGACGCGTTGCTCATCGATGCTGACTCAGTCACCGCTCAGGGTTGGCGAGCGATGTCCGTGCCCGGCGGCGGGTTGAAGCGGAAGCGGTCGGCCGACACCTTGGCGTTCGGCTCGATCGCACTGAACTGCATCACCGACTGCTGGCCGAAACCGTCGACGATCTCCAGCGCGCCCAGTTCGCGCCCCTTGAAACCGAGCTTCAGGCTCTGCAGACCGCTGTCGTTGCGCTTGGGCGTAGCCTGCACCCAGTCCAGGCCGTTCGCGGCCGGCAACGACTTCAGCGTGAAATCCTTCGACAGGTCGCCGCCCGCGAGCAGCGACACCGGCGTCGCGCCCAACGCCTGGTCCATGTTGCGGACGCTGGCCTGCTGCAGATCCGGGTCGTAGATCCACACTTCCTTGCCGTCGGCCACGATCAATTGCTCGGCCGGCTTGGCGTAGCTGAAGCGGAACTGGTTGGGACGTTGGAACTCGAAGGTGCCGGTCGTCGTCTTCTTGCGCTTGCCATCGGGTGCGGTGACGGTCTGCGTGAACGCCGCGCGGCCGCTCTTCACTTCGGTGACGAACTGCTGCAGCGCGCTCACGCCGTCGGCGCGAGCCAATTGCGTGACGCAGACGGCGATCGCCGCGATGCCACGGGTCAGGATACGGAGCATGGAGGAAGCCTCAATCATTCGTCGCGTTCATTCGTCGCGTTCAGTGGTCGCGTCCGGTGACGCCGTCAGTCGTCCCGCTTGGGCACGATGATGTCGCGGTTGCCGTTGGTGGCCATCGCCGAGACGACACCGGACTTCTCCATCTGCTCCAGCAAACGGGCGGCCCGGTTGTAGCCGATGCGCAGATGTCTCTGCACCAGCGAGATCGATGCCCGCTTGTGCTGCAGGACGATGCCCACCGCCTGGTCGTACATCGGGTCGGATTCGCCGTCGCCGCCTGCTGTCAGGCCGGGCAGCCCATCGCCGCCCCCATCGCCGTCCAGCACGCCGCCTTCCAGGATGCCTTCGATGTAGTTGGGCTCGCCTTGCTCCTTCAGGTACTCGACGACACGATGCACCTCGTCGTCGCTGACGAACGCGCCGTGCACGCGCACCGGCAGGCCGGTACCCGACGCCATGTAGAGCATGTCGCCCATGCCCAGCAGCGCTTCCGCGCCCATCTGGTCGAGGATGGTCCGCGAGTCGATCTTGCTCGATACCTGGAAGGACAGGCGCGTCGGGATGTTGGCCTTGATCAGGCCGGTGATCACGTCGACCGACGGACGTTGCGTCGCGAGGATCAGATGGATGCCGGCCGCCCGCGCCTTCTGCGCCAGGCGGGCGATCAGTTCCTCGATCTTCTTGCCGACGACCATCATCAGGTCGGCCAGTTCGTCGATGACGACGACGATGTGCGGCAGACGCTCCAGCGGTTCCGGCTCTTCCGGCGTCAGGCTGAACGGGTTGGGGATCTTCTCCTCGCGTTCGGCCGCGTCGGCGATCTTCTTGTTGAAGCCCGCGAGGTTGCGCACGCCCATCTTGGACATGAGCTTGTAGCGCCGCTCCATCTCGTTGACACACCAGTTCAACGCGTTGCTGGCCTGCTTCATGTCGGTCACGACGGGTGCCAGCAGATGCGGGATGCCTTCGTAGACGCTCATTTCGAGCATCTTCGGATCGATCAGGATCAGACGGACATCGCGGGCCTCGGCCTTGTAGAGCACCGACAGGATCATCGCGTTGATGCCCACCGACTTGCCCGAGCCGGTCGTGCCGGCCACCAGGCAGTGCGGCATCTTGGCCAGGTCGGCCACCACCGGCAGACCGACGATGTCCTTGCCCAGGCCCATCGTCAGCGGCGACGCGGCGTCGGCGTAGACCTGGGAGCCCAGGATCTCGGACAGCCGGATGGTCTGGCGGCGCGCGTTCGGCAGCTCCAGCGCCATGTAGTTCTTGCCCGGGATGGTCTCGACGACGCGGATCGAGGTCAGGCTCAACGAGCGCGCCAGGTCCTTGGCCAGGCCCAGGATCTGCGAGCCCTTCACGCCGGTCGCCGGCTCGATCTCGTAACGCGTGATCACCGGCCCCGGCGAGGCCGCCACCACCCGCACATCGACGCCGAAGTCCTTCAACTTCTTCTCGATCATGCGGCTGGTCATCTCCAGCGATTCGGGCGTCACCGTCTCGATGCGCGGCGGCGGCGCGTCCAACAGGTCCACCTGGGGCAGCTTCGCGTCCGTCGGATCGGTGAACAGCGTCTGCTGGCGCTCCTTGATGACGCGCGTGGACTTCGGCACCTCGGCGACCGGCGGCTCGATGACGATCGGGATGTGATGCTCTTCCTCGACCAGACGCTCGACCTCGACGACCGCTTCGCGCTCGCGTTTGGCTTCCTTGCCGACGCGCTTGTCCTCGGCGATCTCGCGACGGACCTCGCGCTTCTCGATCAGACGTTCGATCTTGGTTCCGATCTGCTCGGCCACGCGCAGCCAGGAGAACTTCAGCGCCAACGACACGCCGGCCACCAGCGCGGCGATCCACACGACGCCAGAACCCGCGAAGCCGAGCAGCTTCATGCTGGCGGGTCCGAGCAGGTAGCCCAACACGCCGCCGGCATGTCCGGGCAGGTGCGACTCCCAGCCGTAGAGGCGGGTCCATTCGAGCGCGCAGCTCGCGGCCATCAGGAGCACGAGGCCGGCCACGGTCGGCAGGCGTTCCTTGAACGTGAGCATCGGACCGCCGTCGGCGCGCAGCATGCGCGCCAAGCCGCTCAGCCACGCACGCAGCGAGATGAGCATCAGCCACCAGCAGGAGTAGCCGAAGCCGAACAGCATCAGGTCGGAAATCCAGGCGCCGAGCGCACCGACGCGGTTGTGCGCCGGGGCTGAGGTGCCGGCGGTACTGAAGGCCGCATCGGCGCGGTCATGGCTGACCATGGCGAGCAAGACCAGGCACCACACCAGCGCGCCGATCAGCAGCCACAGCGGCGTGCGCAGCGGACTGGGCGGCGCGGGCGGCGCGGCGCGCGGCGCGGCCTTCTTGGACTTGCGTGCCGGCGCGGGGCGCTCGGTCGGAGCGGCGTCGTCACCGCCGCCCAGCAGGGAACCGGGAAAACTCATTCCTCGATTGTGACGCACAAGCCCCGCGTCTCGGACGCGGGGCTCCTCACCAAGGTGAAGAAACGTTGAAGCGTCAGTCTCTGGCGCCTCAGTCGTGCTGCAGGCGTTCCTTGATGACCACGGAGCCGTTCTCGAGCGTCTCAATGACGCCCTTGTCCTCCAGGTCCTTCATGACGCGGCTGACCATCTCGCGCGACGCGCCGACAACCTTCGCCATGTCCTGCCGCGATACCTTGCCGCGAATGATCTTCACGCCCTTCTCTTCCTCCGCCATGTCCAGCAGCGTACGCGCGACGCGACCGTAGACATCGAGCAGCGCGAGCGACTCGATCTGGCGGTCCGCGTTTCTCAGCCGCGCGACGAGGCCGCGCAGGATGCCGTAGGCCAGGCTCGACGAATCCGGCAGACCGCGTCCGAAATCGGCGCGGCCCAGCACCAGCATGTCGGTCTGCACCTCGGCGCGGACCGTCGCCGAGTGCGGCTCGTTGTCGATGAGGCTCATCTCGCCGACGTAGTCGCCAGGCTGCAGCACGGCGAGGATGACTTCGCGGCCGCGGCTGTCCGCGGTCAGCACGCGGGCGCGGCCGTTGAGCAGGATGAAGAGCGCGTTGGACTTGGTGCCCTGCTCGACGATCAACTCGCCGCGTTTGAAGCGCCGTTTGACGACGCTGTCCGCGATGGACTGGGCCTGGTCGGCGGTCAGCAGGGAGAACAAGGGAACCCTGCGGATCAGATCCAAATTGGACAACATGGCCATGAAGGGATGCCTCCTGTCGGGGGTTAGGGTCAATCGTGGTTGTCAGGATGGCAGAGAGACCCGCCACCTAGAATGGATGCATTGTGCCAATTTGTTCACGCCTGTTCATAGGGTCAACGCCATAGGCCGCCCGCCGGTCCCCTTAGGCTGTCGACCCTTGCGTCCGTTGAACGCATCCCCATTTCCCCCGTCATGAGCCAAAACACCCGCCACGCCCAGCTGTTGATCCTCGGTTCCGGCCCCGCCGGCTACACCGCCGCCATCTATGCGGCGCGTGCCAACTTGAAGCCGCTTCTGGTGACGGGCATGGCGCAAGGGGGTCAGTTGATGACCACGACCGAAGTGGACAACTGGCCCGCCGACGTGATGGGCGTGCAAGGCCCCGAACTGATGCAGCGCTTCCAGGAACACGCCGAGCGTTTCCAGACCGAGATCGTCTTCGACCACATCAACAGCGTCGACTTTTCCAAGCGTCCGTTCACGCTCACCGGCGACAGCGCGGTCTACACGGCCGACGCGGTGATCCTGGCCACCGGCGCTTCCGCGCAATACCTGGGACTGCCGTCGGAAGAATCGTTCATGGGCCGCGGCGTCAGCGCCTGCGCGACTTGCGACGGCTTCTTCTATCGCGAGCAGGAAGTCTGCGTCGTCGGCGGCGGCAATACCGCGGTCGAGGAAGCGCTGTACCTGTCCAACATCGCCAGCAAGGTCCATCTGATCCATCGTCGCGACAAGTTCCGCGCCGAGCCGATCCTGGTCGACAAGCTGATGGACAAGGTCAAGGCCGGCAAGATCGAACTGCACGTGTTCCAGACGCTGGACGAGGTGCTGGGCGACGCGAGCGGCGTGACCGGCGTGCGCATCAAGAGCACGCAGGACGGCACGACCACCGACATCAAGTTGCAGGGCTGCTTCATCGCGATCGGTCACAAGCCCAACACGGACATCTTCCAGGGCCAGATCGAAATGAAGGACGGCTACATCCGCACGAAGAGCGGTCTGGAAGGCTTCGCCACGATGACCACCGTGCCGGGCGTGTTCGCCGCGGGCGACGTGCAGGACCATGTGTATCGCCAGGCCATCACCAGTGCCGGCACCGGCTGCATGGCGGCGCTGGATGCTCAGCGTTTCCTGGAGCAGGAATCAGCCTGACCCTTCCGCTCTGCGCGACCGTGGCGCCCCTGGACGGGCGCCCCCGAGGCTCACTGACCGGCCCGCCTTTGCGCGGGCCGGTTCGTTTCTGCTACACTCTTCGTTTCCCCGCGCCATCAACCTGTGAAGGATCTTGACGCGAGGAGGATGGGATACCGCCACCCTATGGCGAGGTGAGGCCGCCGCCCGCGACTCGACAGCGAGGTCGAGACGATTGGGACGGTCGCCGGATGACAAGTATCGGAGTGTCCTCATGGCACGCGTCTGCGAAGTCACGGGCAAGAAGCCCATGGTCGGGAACAACGTTTCCCACGCCAACAACAAAACCAAGCGCCGGTTCCTCCCGAACCTGCAATACCGCCGTTTCTGGGTCGAAAGCGAAAACCGCTGGGTCCGTCTGCGCATCACCAACGCCGGGCTGCGTCTGATCGACAAGAAGGGCATCGACGCCGTGCTGGCCGACCTGCGCGCGCGCGGTCAAGCCTAATCACTGAACCAGGAGCGACACCATGGCATCCAAAGGCGGACGCGAGAAGATCAAGCTGGAATCCACTGCCGGCACCGGTCATTTCTACACCACCAACAAGAACAAGAAGACCACGCCTCAAAAGCTGGAATTCATGAAGTTCGACCCCAAGGCACGCAAGCACGTGCTGTACAAGGAAACCAAGCTGAAGTGATTCAGCCCGGTCCTTGAAGAAGAAAACCCGCCTCTCGGCGGGTTTTTTCATGGGCGACCGAAAAGGGGCGTCACGGCCCCCATCGCGATCAGCGGGTCGGCGCCAGGTGCGCCTTGCCAAGCAGTTCGCGCGCCATCCAGTCGTCGATCATCTTCTTCTCATAGCGCAGCGGCTCGGAGTCGAAGTAGCGGTTGCCGACGCCATTCTGGTAGTCCATGTCCTTCAGGTCCGCCTTGCCGGACTTCAGGACCTGGCCGTTCTCGCTGAGCGTATAGGTGAAGCTCATGCGCGGAATCGTCACCGATCGAAGGATGCGGAGCCGATCGGTGCGGACATGCGGTTCGACTTCCCCCGCCAGGTCGACGTCGGTGACGTCGATCTTGAGCTGCTTGCCGGGCAGCTCGCGCGCCGCGAGCGCCTTGAAGTGCTCTTCCAGTTGCTTCATGGCGTTGTCGCGGTCCACGCCGACCCAGCCGATGTCGGAGAAGTTCTCCGGCTTGATGAAGTTGACTTCCGCTTGAGCCTGCGCAGCCGCGGCGATCGCGCCCAGGCTGGCGCCCATCAGGCCGAACAACACAGTGCGCTTGAAAAGGGTCGAGGCCATCATGTCAATCTCCTTGTCTGAGAGTTCAACAAATTATGGGCGCCGCCAAGAAAAAAGGCGCCCGGTAGGGGCGCCCTTTGCATTGCTTCATCTCCGCCTGGGTGTCAGCCATCACTCTGGCCGACCTCGGCGCACGATGAGCCGACCTTCGCTCAGACGCGCACCGTGCGCAAACCCGTCGCGAAGGCCTTCAGTTCGGCGATGCCGCTTTCCTCGGCCTTGCGGCACCAGGCCTGCAGGTCATGCACCAGCTGCTCAGCCGACACGTTCGTGCGGGTCCACAACTGACGCAGTTCTTCGCGCATCGTCACCAGCTTGTCGAGCACCGGGCTCGCCGCGCGGGCGCCGTTCAGTTGCTCCTGATAGGCAGCCGGGATCTTCTCGGCATCGCGATGCAGCCAGCGGGTCGCCAGCTTGAACTGATGGAACTTGACGCTGTGCTGCTCGCCCGCAGCCTTCAACTGGAGCAGCTCGGCCTTGCAGGCGCCGCGCAGGCCGCGCGCATAACGCGCCATCACTTCATAGCGGTTGGCGATGATGGCCTCCAGGGTGTCCTTGTCGGCCACCGCCTTGAGTTCGCCGGTCTTCATCTGGGGCGCGGTCTTGCGCACCTTCGCCCAGCCGATCATCTCCATCGCACGGATGTAGCCCCAGCCGATGTCGAACTCGAAAGGCTTGACCGAGAACTTGGCCGACGTCGGATAGGTGTGGTGATTGTTGTGCAGCTCTTCGCCGCCAATGATCACACCCCAGGGCGAGACGTTCGTCGACGCGTCCTGCGCCTCGAAGTTGCGATAGCCCCAATAGTGACCGACGCCGTTGATCACGCCGGCGGCCCAGAACGGGATCCAGGCCATCTGCACCGCCCAGACCGCCATGCCGGCCACGCCGAACAGCGCCAGGTCGATGATCATCATCAGGGACACGCCCCACACCGAACGGCCGGTGTAGACATGGCGCTCGATCCAGTCGTCCGGCACGCCATGGCTGAACTTCTTGATCGTTTCCTCGTTCTTGGCTTCGGCGCGGTACAACTCGGCGCCACGCGTCATCACCGTCTTGATGCCGCGGGTGACGGGGCTGTGCGGATCATCCTCGGTCTCGCACTTCGCGTGGTGCTTGCGGTGGATGGCCACCCATTCGCGAGTGACCATGCCGGTCGTCAGCCACATCCAGAAGCGGAAGAAGTGCGACGGAATCGGACCCAGGTCGAGTGCCCGGTGCGCCTGGGCGCGGTGCAGGAAGATCGTGACGCCAGCAATGGTGATATGCGTCACCACGAGGGTGAAGACCACGATCTGCCACCAGCTGGCGCCGGTGAGGCCGTCGATCATCCACGCCAGGATGGCGTCGTGCACAGACATCAATACGTTCATTCGGTCCTAACCCTGCTCGCGAGGAGCCAGTTGTCCACAGGAAGCCCCGATTGTAGGCGACGCACTCTAGAAATCGCCCAGATGTAAGCCGCTTTCCCGTCGGTCTTTTGACGCTTCGCGACCGGAAGGGCCTGAAGACGTGATCGAACAGACACGACGGCCAGTTCGCAATAAGAAACATGCCGCTGACAGGACCCCTGCCAGGTCCGGTCGGCAGGGCTCATTTCTTACGTTCCCATACTGCTGCGAAGAAGCCGTCGCTCTGGTGACGATGGGGCCACAGGCGCAGATAACCGTTCTCGGACAGCTGTGCCGCCTGGGTCGCGTCGACCTGGGCGTGGGTCAGCACGTCCTGCGCGGGCATCAGGACGAAGTCGGGATGCGCCTCCGCGAAGGCCTGGGCGACCGACTCGTTCTCGGCATCGAGCAGCGAACAGGTCGCATAGACCAGGCGGCCGCCCGGCTTGAGCAGGCGCGAGGCGCTGTTCAGGATGGCCAGCTGCTTGTCGTGCAATTCCAGGACGCTGTTCGGGGATTGGCGCCATTTCAGATCGGGATTCCGGCGGAGCGTGCCCAGGCCCGAGCACGGCGCATCGACCAGCACGCGGTCGATCTTGCCGGCCAGGCGCTTGACGCGCTCATCGCGTTCGTTGCTGATCTGCACGGGGTAGACGTTCGACAGCCCGCTGCGCGCCAGGCGCGGCTTGAGCTTGTCGAGTCGATGCCCCGAGACGTCGAATGCGTACAGCCGACCGGTGTTGCGCATCGCGGCACCCAGCGCCAGGGTCTTGCCGCCGGCGCCGGCGCAGAAATCGACGACCATCTCTCCGCGTTTGGCCTCGGTGAGCAAGGACAGCAATTGGCTGCCCTCATCCTGCACCTCGACCTGGCCACTGGTGAAGACGTCCAGCTTCTGCAGCGCCGGCTTGCCTTCGAGCCGCAGGCCCCAGGGCGAGAACGGCGTCAGCGACGACGCGAATCCCTTGTCCTTCAAGGCCGCCTGCACGTCCTCGCGCTTGGCCTTCAGCAGGTTGACACGCAGGTCCAGCGGCGCGGACACGTTGACGGCGTCCGCCAGTTGCCAGAACTGCTCATCACCCAGACGCTGCCTCAGCGGCTCGACCAGCCAGTCGGGCAGGTTGTGGCGCAGCTTCTCCGGCAGCTTGCTGCGGTCGACCTTCGCCACCTGCTTGAGCCATTGCTGCTCCTGGTCATCGGTCGCCGCGCGGAGGAAGGTGTCGCTGCCGGCCCAGGCGAGGATCGCCAGCCGCCGCGACATCGGACCGCGGCCCGACTGGGCCAGATGCTGCAGCACCGGACGCTGGCGCAGCACGGCGTAGGCGGTTTCGGCGATGGTGTGGCGCTCGCGCTGGCCGAGCGCCTTGTGCGCACGGAAGAAATCGGAAACGAGGGCGTCGGCGGGCTTGTCGAACAGCAGCAGGCTGTCCACCAGTTCGGCGCAGAGTTCAAGAAGGGCATTAGGATGCATCGCGCGATTATCCCCGGCTCCGGCGTCAGGCCCACGCCCTGCCCCATTCCCGCCGTCACGACCCTGCCCATGAGTGCCTCCCACACCGTCCCAGACCCTGCCGCGCACGGCGCCGGCGATCCGCTGCAACCGCTGCCCGAGGCGCCCACCGGGCGCTACCGCCACTACAAGGGCGGCGAGTACGAGGTCCGCGGCGTCGTCCGCCACAGCGAGACGCTGGAGCCCCTCGTGCTCTACGTGCCGCTCTACAACGACAGTGGCCTGTGGGTGCGTCCTTACGACATGTTCTTCGGCTCCGTCGACATCGACGGGGTGACGCAGCCGCGCTTCGCCCGGATGCCGGACTGATTGCGCGTGGATCGGCCCATGCCCCTGCTGCACCAGATCAAGCGCCGCCCCCGCCTGCTGATCGGCGCGGCCACCGGCGCACTGCTGGCGGCTGCCTGGCCGGTCGAACTGGCCTGGCACACCCGCGCGTTGCTGGGCTGGAGCGCCGGCGTCTGGACCTACCTCGTGCTGATCGGCTGGATGATGTTCCGCACCGATGCGGAAGACGTCGAGGAGCAGGCCGGCGCCGTCGCGGACGGTGCGCCGACGGTGCTGGTCTTGGCGATCCTCGGCGGTGCCGCCAGCATGGCGGCGATCGCGCTGGAACTGGCGCAGGTGAAAGAGGCCGGCCTGTTGAAGGCCTGGCCGCACCTGCTGGTGGCATCGGCGACGCTGACCGGTTCGTGGCTGCTGCTTCCGGTGGAGTTCGGACTGGCGTATGCGTCGCTGTTCCACTGCGGCCCGAAGGCGCCCCACGGGCTGGAGTTCCCCGGCGACGAGGATGCCCCCGACTACCTGGATTTCTTCTATTTCGCGGCCACGGTCGCCGCGACCTCACAGACCTCGGACGTCGTCGTCAGCGCGCGACCGATCCGGCGACTGGTGCTGGTGCAGGCGATACAGGCCTTCGTGTTCAACACCGTCGTGCTGGCGCTGACGATCAACTTCCTTGCCGGCATGCTGGGCTGAACGCCGGGCCGGGGATTCAGCCCTCGGCGCAGCCTGCGACGGGTCGTGCGGCCATGCGGTCAGTTGAACATCTGCGGCTCGCCGCCGCGATGGAGGACGCGCGCGCCCTCGATCGCGAGCTGCCCCTCGACGAACCAGCGCACGGCGCTCGGGTACATGCGGTGTTCGACCTTGAGCACGCGCGCCGCCAGCGCCGCCTCGTCGTCGCCGTCCAGCACCGGCACGATGGCCTGCGCGACGATCGGACCATGGTCCAGCTCCGCCGTCACGAAGTGCACCGTCGCGCCCGCCACGCGGCAGCCGGTCTCGATGGCGCGCTGGTGCGTGTGCAGCCCCGTGAATGCCGGCAGCAGCGACGGGTGGATGTTGAGCATGCGCCCCGAGTAATGACCGGTGAACGCCGGCGTCAGGATGCGCATGAAGCCGGCCAGCACCACCAGATCGGGGGCGAAGCCATCGACGACGCGCTGCAGTTCCGCATCGAACGCAGCGCGCGCGGCGTCTCCCTTGCCGAAGGCCTTGTGGTCGACGACCGCGGTGGCGACGCCATGCGCCCGCGCGAATTCAAGCCCGGCGGCATCCGGCCGGTTGCTGATCACCGCGGCGATGCGGGCCGGCCATCCACCGGCCGTGCAGGCCTGGACGATGGCCTCCATGTTGGAGCCTCGCCCGGAGATCAGGATCACGATGTTCTTCATGGGCCGGCAGTGTAGCCAAGGGCATCGGCGCCAGCGCACTGCCATGACCGGCGGCGACCGGGCCGACGCTCCCTACAATCGCCCTCCCGCCGTCGCATGTCCGACCTCGTCCCGAGATCGCCGCGCGCCGGTGCGGCCACCGCCCCAGCCTTCCGCCATGACCGACCAACCCACCCTCACCCCGCGCCAGCGCGTGCTCTCCGGCATGCGTCCGACGGGCGCGCTGCACCTCGGCCATTACCACGGCGCGCTGAAGAACTGGGTGCGATTGCAGGACGCCTACGACTGCTTCTTCTTCGTCGCCGACTGGCACGCCCTGACCACGCATTACCAACACCGCGAAGGCCTGGAACAGAGCGTCTACGACATGGTCGTCGACTGGCTGGCGGCCGGCGTCGATCCGGAACAGGCGACGCTCTTCATCCAGAGCCGCATGCCGGAACACGCCGAGCTGTTCACGCTGCTGGCGATGAGCACGCCGTCGAGCTGGCTGGAACGGATGCCGAGCTACAAGGACCTCGTGGCCGAGAACCGCGAGCTGGCGACCTACGGCTTCCTCGGCTACCCGCTGCTTCAGGCGGCCGACATCCTGATCTACAAGGCGGCCTTCGTGCCGGTCGGCGAGGACCAGGCACCGCACGTCGAGGTGACGCGCGAGGTCGCGCGACGCTTCAACCACCTCTACCGGCAGCCCTCGGCGCCGCTGTTCCCGGAGCCGCAGGCGCTGATGACCGAGAACTCGCGACTTCCCGGCCTGGACGGACGCAAGATGAGCAAGACCTACGGCAACGCGATCGCGATGCGCGACGCGCCGGAGGTCGTCGCCGACAAGGTGCGCAAGATGCAGACGGATCCGCAGCGCGTGCGTCGCGGCGATCCGGGCGAGCCCGAGCGCTGCCCGGTGTGGGCACTGCACAAGGTCTATGCCGACAGCGACACGCGGGCATGGGTCGAGTCGGGCTGCCGCAGCGCGGGCATCGGCTGCCTGGACTGCAAGCAGCCGCTGATCGAGGCGATCCACGATGAGCAGGCGCCCTGGCGCGCCCGCGCCGACGAACTGCTCGCCGATCCGAAGAAGGTCCACTGGATCGTCGAGGTCGGCACCGAACGTGCCCGTGCGGTGGCACGCAAGACGCTGCGCGAGGTGCGCGGCGCGATGGGCATCGACTACTGAGCACGCACAGATGGCCGGCATCCACATCACCGACATCGAGTCCGCCATCAATTGGTGGCGACAGCGCTCGCCGGGCGACGGCGTGACGCTGGGTCCCGAGCTGCGCGCGCTGGCGGAGGTCTATGCGCTGATGGTCTTCCATCACGAGACCGAGTGCGACGAGGACTCGATGCCGCCGCGCGCGCTCGCGGCCTGGACGCGCTGGTACGACACCACGCCGGACGCGCCCTGCATCGCGATCTGTTCGACCAGCCAGGGCGACGAACTCTGCAAGGGCTGCGGACGCAGCTTCGACGAGGTCCAGAACTGGCCGGTGCTGACGCCCGGAGAGAAACGCGCCACCTGGCGGCGGATCACGATCGAAGGCACGGCGTGGCGCTTCAACCGCTATGCGGAGCGGGCGATCGAGCGGCGCAACGCCGCCGGCGCCGACGCTCAAGCGGCCGCCGACAAGGATCCCGCTTGAGCGCTGCGCTCCACGGCCGCCTCGCGAGCCTGCGCCAGATCCTGCCGCTCGCGTGGCCCGTGTTCATCGGGCAACTCGCAGTGCTGGCGTATTCGACGATCGACACGCTGCTCGTCGCCCGCCACTCCGCCATCGACCTCGCGGCCCTCGCGGTTGGCTCGGCCGTCTACACGTCGGTGTTCGTGGGATTGATGGGCGTGGTGCTGGCGATCTCGCCGGTGGCCGGGCAGCTCTTCGGCGCGAAGCGCATGGCCGAAGCCGGCGACAGCCTGCATCAGGCCGCGTGGCTCGCGCTGGCGCTCACGGTGATCGGCGAATTGATCCTGTGGTTCCCGCAGCCCTTCCTCGCGATCTCGCAGGTCAGTCCCGAGATCGCCGCAAAGATCCGCGACTACCTGCGCATGCTGGGCATCGCGCTGCCCGCGGCCTTGCTGTTCACCGCCTACCGCGGATTCAACACGGCGGTGTCGCGACCGAAGGCGGTGATGGCGTTGCAGATCGGCGGACTGCTCTTGAAGTTCCCGGCCAGCGCGCTGCTGATCGGCGGATTCACGCTGGGGCCGCTGCACGTGCCACCGCTGGGCGCGGTCGGCTGCGCGATCGCGACGGCAATCGTGATGTGGAGTCAGCTGCTGATCGCACTGGCCGTGCTGCGTCGCGATCCGTTCTATGCCGCGTTCGGCTTCGCTCGGACCGGGCTGCATCGCCCGCGCAAGGACACGTTGATGCGGCTGCTGAAGCTGGGCGTGCCCATGGGCGCGTCCGTGCTGATCGAGGTGACCGGCTTCACCTTCATGGCGATCTTCATCGCGCGGCTGGGCACGACGCCGGTGGCGGGGCACCAGCTCTGCGCCAACCTCGTGGCGATGATGTTCATGCTGCCGCTGTCGCAGGCGAACGCCTGCAGCACGCTCGTGGCGCAGGCCATGGGCGCGCGCGACTATGCGGCGGCGCGCCGGCTCGGCTGGCATGGATTGGAGATCGCGCTGGCGATCGCGTTCGTGCTCGGCGGCGTGGTCTTCTCGCTGCGGGAGCAGGTGCTGGGCCTTTACACCAGCAATGCCGCCGTCATCGCCGCCGCGCTGCCCCTGCTGGGCTGGTTGTGGCTCTTCCACGTGTCCGACGCCGGCCAGACCGTGGCCGCCTTCGTGCTGCGCGCCCATCACATCGCGACGGCGCCGATGCTCATCTACGCGTTCGCGATCTGGGGGCTCGGCCTGGGCGGCGGCTACTGGCTGGTCTTCGGCGACCATGCCGTCGCGTTGCCCGCGATCATGCAGGGCGCGATGGGGTTCTGGAGCGCTGCCTCAGTCGGACTTGCCGCCGCCGCGATCGGGCTCGGCGTCCTGCTGGCCCTCGTTCATCGCCGGGAGATCGGGCGTTGAGCGTCAGCCAGCCGCGTTCAGCGGCAATGTGATCACGAAGCAGCTGCCGCCGCCCTCGCGGGCATCGCATCGCACCGTGCCCTGGTGGGCCGTCGCGATCTGCTTCACCAGGCTCAGGCCGAGTCCCACGCCGCCCGACACCTCGGCATGGCCGGGCAGACGGAAGAAGGCCTCGAAGATCCGCTCGCGCATCGGCTCGGGCACGCCCGGACCGCGGTCGCAGACTTGCAACTCGACGCGATCCTGCCCGGCGCGGCGCACCTTGAGCTCGACGACCGGCCCGCCGTAGCGGCGTGCGTTCTCGAGCAGGTTGCGCAGCGCGCGTCGCAGCAGGCGGTCGTCGCCGTTCAGCGGCAGGCGGGCGATGCCGGTCTCGATCTCGAGTTCGGCGTCACCCAGCGCGGCCGATTCGGCGGCGATCGCCAGCAGGTCCACCGGCTCCAGCCGCAGCGACTGCGCGCCGCCTTCCAGCCGGCTCGCCAGCAGCACCTCTTCGACGAGCGCGTCCAGCTCCACGATGTTGGTGTTGATCTCCTGCCCCAGGCGCGCGCGCTGGGCCGGCGACGCGTCGTCCAGCATCGAGAACGCCATCTTCAGCCGCGCCAGCGGCGAGCGGAGTTCATGGCTCGCGTTGGCGAGCAGGCTCTTCTGCGATCTCAGCAAAGCCTCGATCCGTTCGGCGGCGAGGTTGAAGCTGGTCGCGAGCGCGGCGACTTCGTCCTTGCCGTTGTCCTGCACGCGGAAACTCAGATCGCCGGAGCCGAATTGCTCGACCCCGGACTTCAGCGATTCGAGCCGGCGCGTCAGCCGGCGCACGACCGGATAGGCCCCGACGGCCACGGCCACGAACAGCACCGCCAGCAGCACGGCCAGGGCTTCGCCGCTCGGGCGGGGGATCCAACCGGGCAGCCAGGAGCCGTTCGCCGCATCCTCGCGACGCTGCTGCTCCAAACGGTCCAGCATGCGCTGGCGCATCTGCTCGACTTCGGGCCGCGGCTCGCGGCGGATGGGACTGCGCACGTCGTTCGGCGGCGGGCCATCGACGAACGGATCGCGGCGCTCGCGCTGCATCCGGTGCGGACCGCTCGCGGCACGCGCGTCGGCTTCGAGCTTGTCCTGGCCGGTCGGCCCAGATGCGCCCGGCGGGCGGGCCAGGCGCAGGAACAGCAGGTGCCGGCCGTCGTCCAGCGGCACGCGCTGCACGCGCGAACCGGGCAGGTCCTCGCGGCGCTCGAACAGCGGCGAGGCGCCGATGCGGCGTCCGCGCGAATCCTCCAGCGCCAGCGCCATCCGCAGGCGCTGACCCCAGTCCTCGACGGCGTCGGCCTGCTCGTCGGTCGACGCCGTGACCGGCGGCAGCGCGCGCTGCACCAGCACCGCGAGCGCCACCAGCCGCTCCGAGGCGGCCTGCTCGAAGGTCCCGCGCTCCTGCTCGATGCGGCCCTGGAAGAGCCACGCCGAGCCCAGCGCAAATGCCAGTAACACCACCACGACGGTGATGTAGATGCGCAGGTACAGCGCCTTCACTGCGTCGCAGCCTTCATTCCAGGCCTTCGGCGTCCTGCTTGCGAGCGAACACGTAACCGGCACCGCGCACCGTGAGCACGCGGCGCGGGTTCTTGGCGTCGTCCTCGATGACCGAACGGATGCGGGAGATGTGCACGTCGATCGAGCGGTCGAAGGCCTCCAGCGGGTGGCCCTTGAGCGCGTCCATGATCTGGTCGCGCGACAGCACCCGGCCCGGGCTCTGCGCCAGCACGACCAGCAGGTCGAACTGGTGGCTCGTCAGGTCGCAGGCATTGCCGTCCAGGCGCACCTGTCTCGCCGCCAGGTCGATCTCCAGGCGGCCGAAGCGCAGCACCTCGTCGCCCATCGCCTGGGGCTCGGTGCGGCGCAGCAGCGCCTTCACGCGGGCCTGCAGCTCACGGGGCTCGAAGGGTTTGGGCAGGTAGTCGTCCGCGCCCAGCTCCAGGCCGAGGATGCGATCCATCGGCTCGCCGCGTGCCGACAGCATCAGCACCGGCAGGCGGCGCCAGCGCTTGTCGCTGCGCAGTTGGCGGCAGAACTCGAGGCCGTCGCCGTCGGGCAGCATCAGGTCCAGGACCAGCAGTTCGAACTGGCCGGCCTCGAGCTCGGTGCGGCCCTGCGCCAGCGAACCGGCGAAGCTGACGTCGAAGCCGGCGCTGCTGAGGTAGTCGCCCAGCATCGCGGTGAGCCGGGCGTCGTCGTCGATCAGGAGCAGTCGTGGGTTCATCGGGCGTTGCGGTGCAGCCACCGACCGGGCCGGATCGGCCAGGCCGCGCGCCGCGGACTCATCGAAAGACTGAAGCATAGCCGGCCTCGTGCGTTCAGCGGTCAGTGAAAGGCTTCGGGACCGGGTTGGCCTCGTTGGCGCCGCGGCGTTCCTTGGCGCGCTCGGCGCGGTCCTTCATGCGCTCCTTCATCTTCTCGCGCTGCTGGTCCTTCAACTGGGCGATCTTGGCGCGCTGCTCGGGGGTCAGGACACGCGACGCGTCGATCATGGCCAGCGTGATGCGCTTGGACTCGACGTCATGCGCGGCGTGCATCTGCTGGCGCACCTGCTCGACGGCGTTGGCGTCGACGGTCGGCGCGGTGAACAGCGCCTGCATGCGTTCGTGCAGTTGACGCTCGGTGTCGCGCTGCGTCTTCAGGTCCTTGTGCGCGGCGTCGAAGATCTGCTTGATCTGGGCCCGCTGCGCATCGGTGACGCCGGCGTCCTTCAGCAGCTTGCCGTGCATCGGGCCCATGGGGCCGAAGCCGGGGCCGCCGAAATCGGGGCCACCGCGGTGCATGCCGTGCGGCGGGGGCGGCGGCGCGTCGCCCGGTGCCGTCTGGGCGTGCGCCGCCAGGGCGGCCACGCTCATCGTCGCGGCCAGGGCCAGCATCTTGAGGGGGCGGGAGAAGCTCTTGACCATCTCGGGATCTCCAAATCGTTCTGGGGTGAGGAAATGGTCGAGGGCGCGCGTCAATTGGCCGTGGGCGCGCCGTAAAGATTCGTGAAATGAATCAGCGCCAATGAAAAACGCCCGCGGTGCCTCTTGAAATCGAGACATCGCGGGCGGATTGGCGTCTGCACACCGCTCGGCATTGCGTGACCGCCGCGGCTCCGATTCGGGAGGCTCCGCTAGGCGCAAACCGGAGCCATAGCCCAGCTATGGCGAGGATCTGCAACGACGCGGAGCGCCCGAAGCGGGGCTGCGGAGGTTACGCAATAGGTTTGAAGCGCACGCGCTTCGGTCGCGCGCCTTCTTCGCCGAGGCGCTTCTTCTTGTCAGCTTCGTACTCGTGGAAGTTGCCGTCGAAGAAGAACCACTGCGAGTCGCCCTCGCAGGCCAGGATGTGCGTGCAGATGCGGTCCAGGAACCAGCGATCGTGGGAGATCACCATCGCCGAGCCGGCGAACTCCAGCAGCGCCTCTTCCAGCGCGCGCAGGGTTTCGACGTCCAGGTCGTTCGACGGTTCGTCGAGCATCAGCACGTTGCCGCCCTGGGCCAGGGTCTTGGCCAGGTGCAGGCGGCCGCGCTCACCGCCGGACAACTGGCCGACCATCTTCTGCTGGTCGTTGCCCTTGAAGTTGAAGCGACCGATGTAGGCGCGCGACGGCATCACGAACTTGCCGACGATGATGTTGTCCAGACCGCCGGAGACGTCCTCCCACACGGTCTTGTTGGCGTCCAGGCTCTGGCGGCTCTGGTCGACGAAGGCCAGCTTGGCCGTCTTGCCGATCTTCACCGTGCCGCTGTCCGGCTGCTCCACGCCCTGGATCATGCGGAACAGCGTCGACTTGCCGGCGCCGTTCGGGCCGATGATGCCGACGATCGCGCCCGCCGGGACCTTGAACGACAGGTTGTCGATCAGGACGCGGTCGCCGAAGGACTTGGTCACGCCTTCGAACTCGATCACCTCATTGCCCAGGCGCTCGGCCACGGGGATGAAGATCTCGTTGGTCTCGTTGCGCTTCTGGTATTCGACGTCGCTCAGTTCCTCGAAGCGGGCCAGACGCGCCTTGCTCTTGGCCTGGCGGCCCTTCGCGTTCGAGCGCACCCACTTCAGTTCTTCCTTCATCGCCTTGGCGCGGGCGTCCTCGGTCTTCTGTTCCTGCTCCAGGCGGCGTTCCTTCTGGTCCAGCCAGTCGGAGTAGTTGCCCTTCCAGGGAATGCCGTGGCCGCGGTCCAGTTCCAGGATCCACTCGGCGGCGTTGTCCAGGAAGTAGCGATCATGGGTGATCGCCACCACGGTGCCGGGGAAGCGCTGCAGGAACTGCTCCAGCCACTCGACCGATTCGGCGTCCAAGTGGTTGGTCGGTTCGTCCAGCAGCAGCATGTCGGGCTTGGACAGCAGCAGGCGGCACAGCGCCACGCGGCGCTTCTCGCCGCCGGACAGCACGCCGATGTTGGCGTCCCACGGCGGCAGGTTCAGCGCGTCGGCGGCCAGTTCCAGCTGCAGGTCGGTGTTCTCGGAACCGGCGGCGGCGATGATCGCCTCCAGCTCGCCCTGCTCGGCGGCCAGCGCGTCGAAGTCGGCGTTCTCTTCGGCGTAGGCGGCATAGACCTCGTCCAGGCGCTTCTTGGCGGCCAGCACGCCGCCGATGCCTTCCTCGACCGCTTCGCGCACGGTCTGGTCCGGATTCAGCTGCGGCTCCTGCTCCAGGTAGCCGATCTTGATGCCAGGCATCGGGACGGCTTCGCCCTCGATCTCCTTGTCGACGCCGGCCATGATCTTCAGCAGCGTGGACTTGCCCGAGCCGTTCAGGCCCAGCACGCCGATCTTGGCGCCGGGGAAGAAGGACAGCGAGACGTTCTTGAGGATGTGGCGCTTCGGAGGAACCGTCTTGTTGACGCGGTTCATCGAAAAGACGTATTGAGCCATGGCGATGGTTCTTCAGCGTTTCGTGGGTTGACCTGGAGCCCTGGGGCCGCCTGCAGCAGCGGGTGCGACAGTGGGGCCGGAGCCTGCGTGGGCGGCGGGGCGCCCGGGCAATAGTCGTGCATTGTCGCAGCTTCCGCCGGTGCCCCTAAACTCGACCGCCCTGCCCGTTCCCTCAGAGATGACCACCATGCTGTTCCGTTCCATCTCGCGTTCCATCTTGCGCGCCATCCCGGTTCGTTCGCGCACATCGGCCGCCCTGGGCGCCTGGCCGCTCACGATCGCCCTGAGCCTGGGGCTCCTGGGCGCCGCGCACGCGCAGACCCTGCGCTGGGCCAGCCAGGGCGACATGCAGACGGCCGATCCGCATTCGCAGAACGAGATCGTCACCAACGCGATGAACGGCCAGGTCTACGAGCGCCTGGTCTCGCGCGACCGCAACCTCAACCTGGTGCCGGGTCTTGCCACCGAATGGACGCAGCTCAAGCCCACGCTGTGGCGGCTGAAGCTGCGCCAGGGCGTGAAGTTCCAGGACGGCACGCCGTTCACGGCGGACGACGTCGTGTTCTCGATCAACCGGGCCAAGGATCCGTATTCGCAGATCAGCGTCTACGCGCAGGCCGTCGGCACGCCGAAGAAGATCGACGACCAGACGGTCGAGTTCCAGCTCGACAAGGTGAATCCGATCTTCCTGCAGCACCTGGACACGCTGTTCATCATGAGCCGCAAATGGTGCGAGCAGCACAACGTCGTCAAGCCGCAGAACTTCAAGGACAAGCAGGAGACCTACGCCGCCACGCATTCGAACGGCACCGGGCCGTACACGATGGTGGCCCGCGAGCCCGGCATCCGCACGACCTTCAAGCGCAATCCGGCCTGGTGGGGCAAGTTCGACGGCAACGTGCAGGACGCCGTCTACACGCCGATCGCCAACGACGCGACCCGGCTGGCCGCGCTGGTGTCGGGCGAGATCGACTTCGTGCTCGACCCGTCGCCGCGCGACATCCCGAAGCTCAAGCAGACGCCGCAGGTCAAGGTCCAGGAAGGCCCGGAGAACCGCATCGTCTTCATCGGCATGGACCAGTCGCGCGACAAGCTGCTCTACGGCAAGGTGCCCGGCGACAAGAACCCGTTCAAGGACCTGCGCGTGCGGCAGGCGCTGTACCAGGCGATCGACATCAACGCGATGCGCACCAAGCTGATGAACGGCCTGAGCCTGCCCACCGGCGGGCTGACGCCGTCGCCGCTGGGCGCGTTCAACGATCCGCAGCTGGAAACGCGCCTGCCCTTCGACCTGGCCGCGGCGCGCAAGCTGATGGCCGACGCCGGTTATGCCAACGGCTTCGAGGTCACGCTCGATTGCACCAACAACCGCTACATCAATGACGAGCGCATCTGTCTGGCGCTGGCCTCGATGTGGGCGCAGCTCAAGGTCAAGGTCAGCGTGAACGCGCGGCCGCGCGTGCTGATGTTCCCCAAGCTGGAGAAGCTCGACACCAGCCTCTACATGTACGGCTGGGGCGGCAGCATCACCGACGCGGAGGTCGCGATGACGCCGTTGATGCGCAACCGCGGCGAGAAGTCGGTCGGCCAGTACAACTTCGGCAACTGGCGGGACGACAAGTTCGATCAGCTCGCCGCCGCGTCCAGCGAGGAAGCCGATCCGAAGAAGCGCGAGGAACTGATCAAGGCCGCGCTGCGCGAGTTCCGCGCGCAGACGCACCTGATCCCGCTGCACCGCCAGATGATCCCGTGGGCGACCCGCGCCAACGTGACGGTGGTCCACCGTCCCGACAACTGGTTCGAACTGCGCTGGGCCTCAGTCGCCCCGAAGTAAGGCAGATCGAACTCCCTCTCCCCGCTTGCGGAAGAGGGTCGGGGTGAGGTCCATCGGCCGCATCCGTGCGTCAGCGCAGCGGCGGATCGAACAGATACCCGATGCCGCGCACCGTACGGATCAACGGCGAACTCGGATCGTCGTTCAGTTTCTGTCGCAGCCTCGACACCATCAGGTCCACCGAGCGCTCCAGCGCCGTGACGCCGTCGCCGCGCGCCAGGTGCAGCAGCTCCTGGCGTTGCAGCACGCTGTGCGGACGTTCCAGGAAGGCGCGCAGCAGCTTGTATTCGCTCTGTGACAGCACCACGCAGAAGCCCCCCGGTCCGGACAGTCGACGCGTCATCGGCTCCAGCTTGAAGCGGCCAAACATCAGCACCTCGGCCGCATCGCCCTCGCGGGGTCGCAGCAACGCCTTGATGCGGGCCTGCAGTTCGCGCGGTTCCCCGTCCTTGGGGAGCACCGCGTCCGCACCGCGCTCCAGGGCGAGGACGCGTTCCAGCGTGCTGTCGTGCTGCAGCAGCACGATCACCGGCATCCGCGAGCGCTGTCTCAATCGGGTCAGCGCGCCCCAGCCGGCCTCGCGGGCGTCGCTGGGATCGATGAGGGCGAGGTCCACCGGCAGCAGCGGCACGCGGTCCAGCAGGGCCGCCTCCGCGCTGTCGGTGACGCGGAAGCCCCAGGCCCGTATCAGGCCGGCGAATCGCAGGCGCGCATGCGGGTCGGGGTCCAGCAGCAGCAGATGGGTGCCGGCGGCAGGATCGGGAAACAGGGCGCTCATGACGATGGGACAAGTGGACACATTGGCGCAAGACTATGCCGCCGCAATCCCGTTTGAACGCCGATCAGGACGGGCCTCACCGCCCTTTTTACCCACGGTTTACCGCACTGAAACACGGCTGCGGACACCGACACGCTTGCCTGAGTGAGGCCTGTCACCGAGCTTGCGGGAAGCTGTCCGGATCGCCGTATTTGCGCCCTTGCGGTGCACGCGTTCCCTCTTCTTCCCCCTCTTCCGCGTCGCGGGAGAGGAATGGGGCGAGGCTCGTCGACCGAACCAATTGCTCACAGGGGTGACAGACCCCGTCAGCTACAATGCCCCCATCGCCGCGGCTCAGTCTTGCCGCGGCTTTATCTTTTGAGCTCACGCTCTCCCACGGCAGCCGAAGACTGGCGCCAGCCCTCACCGGGCCGGCGTGCTGCACACAAAGCCCGTTCGGGCACCAACAAAGCAGCTTATGAGTTTTGACGCATTGGGGCTCTCCCAGCCCCTGCTCCGCGCGATCGCCGATGCCGGCTACTCGACCCCCACCCCCATCCAGAGCCAGGCGATCCCCGCCGTACTGACCGGCGGCGACCTGCTGGCCGGCGCCCAGACCGGTACCGGCAAGACCGCCGGTTTCACGCTTCCCCTGCTGGAGCGCCTGTCCGCCAGCAAGCCCGTCCGTGACGCCAAGGGCCGCGTCGCGATCCGCGCGCTGGTGCTGACGCCGACCCGCGAGCTGGCCGCCCAGGTCGAGGAAAGCGTGCGCACCTACGGCAAGTACCTGCCGCTGACCAGCATGGTCATGTTCGGCGGCGTCGGCATGAATCCGCAGATCAGCCAGCTGCGCAAGGGCGTGGACATCCTGGTGGCGACGCCGGGCCGTCTGCTGGACCACGCACAGCAAGGCACGCTGGACCTGTCCAAGGTCGAGATCCTGGTGCTGGACGAAGCCGACCGCATGCTCGACATGGGCTTCATCCACGACATCAAGAAGGTGCTCGCGCTGCTGCCGGCCAAGAAGCAGAGCCTGCTGTTCTCCGCGACCTTCAGCGATGAGATCAAGGCGCTGGCCGACCGCCTGCTGGACAAGCCGGGCCTGATCGAGGTGGCGCGCCGCAACGCGACGGCCGACACGATCGCGCAGCGCATCCACCCGGTCGACCGCGACAAGAAGAAGGAACTGCTCGCCCATCTGATCACGAAGAACGACTGGCACCAGGTGCTCGTGTTCACGCGGATGAAGCACGGCGCGAACCGTCTGGCCGAGTACCTGGACAAGTCGGGCATCACCGCGATGGCGATCCACGGCAACAAGAGCCAGGGCGCCCGCACGAAGGCGCTGGCCGAGTTCAAGAGCGGCGACCTGAAGGTCCTGGTCGCGACCGACATCGCCGCGCGCGGCATCGACATCGACCAGTTGCCTCACGTCATCAACTACGAGCTGCCGAACGTCGCCGAAGACTACGTGCACCGCATCGGCCGCACCGGCCGCGCGGGCGCGCAGGGCGAGGCCCTGTCGCTGGTGTGCGTCGACGAGGAAGGCTTCCTGCGCGAGATCCAGAAGCTGATCAAGCGCGAGATCCCGCGCGAGGTCGTGCCGGGCTTCGAGCCGGACCCGAACGCCAAGCCCGAACCCATCGTGCTGGGCCGCATGGTGCTGAACGGCGGGCTGGGCAAGTCCTCGGGCTCGCCGCGTCCGGCGGGTGGCGGCGGTGGTGGTGGTGGCCGTCGCGGCGGTGGCGGTGGCGGCGGTGGCCGCTCGCAGGGCCAGGGTGGCCGTCCGCAGGGCGGCGGTCAAGGCCAGGGCCGTCCGGCGCAGGGTGCGCAAGGCGGCGGCCAGAGAGCCGGCGGCCAGCCGCAAGGTCAGCGCCAGGGACAAGGCCAAGGCCAAGGCCAAGGCGGCCAGGGTCAAGGTCAACGTCAGGCGCAAGGTCAAGGCGGTCAGGGCCAAGGTCCAGGCCAGGGCCAGGGCAGCCGTCACGGCAGCCAGGGCAACCGTCCGGCAGGCGCGGCACTGACGCGTCCGAAGTCGAACTCCTGATCCCGGACCTTCCGTGATGCAACGGCGCCCTCACCGGCGCCGTTGTCGTTTCCGCCTCCGTGCCGCCGTGCGAGACCGCATTGGGCATACTCGCGGCCACTCCCCGTCCCCATGAAGACCGCGCCCATCCTTCCGGCCCGCGTCGATTTCTCCGGCGCCATCCCGAACGCGCCGGACTTCGGCGATCTCTACCACGCCCCTTTCGGCGCGTTCGCGCAGGCGCGGCAGGTCTTCCTCGACGGCAACGAGATGCCGGAACGGTGGGCGGGTCGACGGCACTTCGTCGTGCTTGAAACGGGCTTCGGCCTGGGCAACAACTTCCTCGCCACCTGGGCCGCGTGGCGCGAGGATCCCGCGCGTTGCGAGCGGCTGGTCTTCCTCAGCATCGAGAAGCATCCGCTGACGCAGGACGACCTCGAGCGCGCTCATGCGGCGTCGCCGGAGCCTGCGCTGGCGCGCCAGTTGCTCGAGGCCTGGCCGGCACTCACGCCCAACCTGCACACGCTGGACTTCGACGAAGGCCGCGTCCGGCTGATGCTGGCGTTCGGCGACGCGCACGATTGGATGCCGGAGCTGGTGGCGTCGGTGGATGCGTTCTTCCTCGACGGCTTCGCGCCGGCGAAGAACCCCGAACTGTGGGACGACGCCATCTTGAAGCAGGTCGGCCGGCTGGCCGCGCCGGGCGCCACGGCGGCGACCTGGAGCGTCGCCCGCGGCGTGCGCGACGGATTGACGGCGGCGGGCTTCGAGGTCCGGAAGCGACCGGGCACCGGCGGCAAGTGGCAAACGACCGTGGCGCGTTTCGCTCCTCGCCATCGGGCGCCGGTGCCGCCGGGCCGGACGGCCGTCGCGCCGCAGGCCAAGGACGTGCTGATCATCGGCGCCGGGCTGGCGGGCGCCGCCTGCGCGCGCGTGCTGGCGCGGGAAGGCTTGCGAGTCACGGTGCTCGAAGGCGGCGCAACGACCGCGGCGCAGGCCTCCGGCAATCCAGGCGGACTGTTCCACGGCACGCTCCACGCCGAGGACGGTCCGCATGCCCGCTTCAGCCGCGCCGCGGCGCTCGCCACGGAGCGCGAACTGCGCCGCATCGCACCCGCCCTGCCCTGGCTGCAATGGGGACTGCTGCGCGTCGAGCGCGATCCCCAGGCGCTGGCATCGATGCAGGCGCTGTTGGCGCGCAGCGGGCTCCCCGCCGACTATGCGCAGGCCCTGAGCGCCGAGGAAGCGGGAGCGAAGGCAGGCCTTGCATTGACCCAACCCGCATGGTTCTTCGCGGGGGGAGGCGCGGTGTCGCCGCCGGCGCTCGTGACGGCGTGGCTGGATGAAGCGGCGCGATCCGACGGCTTCCAGTTGCGTTTGAACACGCCGGTCGAACGACTGCATCGTGACGACGCCAGCGGTCGCTGGGCCGCGCTGGACATCGTCGGCGAATCCATCGCGACCGCGGATGCCGTGGTGCTGTGTGGCGGCATCGGAAGCGCTCCGCTGGCCTCCGCATGGACGGCCGGCCCGTCGTGGCCATGGGTGGCGCAGCGCGGGCAATTGAGCGTCATGCCGCAAGACCTGTCCCCGCCGATGCTGGCGATGCCGGTGGCGGGACTGGGCTACGCGCTCACTCTCCCCGACGGCACGCTGTGCTTCGGCGCGAGCACCGATGGCGGCGACATGGACCCCACGCTGCGTGCGTCGGACCACTCACAGAACATGGGTCGGTTGCGTTCGTTGCTACCGTCGACCGCGCTCCCCGATGACATGCCCCTCGCGGGTCGTGTGGGCTGGCGCAGCCTGGTGCCGGACCGGCTTCCGATCGTGGGCGCGCTGCCGGCCGCCATGCCCGAGCGCCGCGCCGAGCAGGCGCGCTTCTGGCCGCGCCAGCCCGGCTTGATGGTGCTGGGCGCCCTCGCCTCCCGTGGGATCACATGGGCGACGCTGTGCGCCGAACTCGTCGCCGCGCAGTTGACTGGCGCACCGTGGCCGGTGGAATCGAGCCTCGCGGACGCGCTCGATCCAGCCCGCTTTGCCGCCAAGGCGCACCGGGCCACGACGTAGAGCGCCTACTCGCGCTGCAGGTCTTGCGCCTTGTCGGCCACCATCGCCAATGCCAGGGCATCCCGACCGCGCGGCGAGAGCTGGAGCATCGGCGCCATGGCCGTCACGACGGCCGCCGCAGCCACGATCGACGTCAACGCGACGCCGACGCCCCACTTCAGCAGGTTGGTGAACGCCTGATGCATTTCCGACCGGAGGCTGCCGATCTCGGCACGCACCGTGCCGATCTCCCCGCGGAGCGCGCCCACCTCCTGCTGCAGCTGCTCTCGCGTCGCCAGGGTCGGCAACACCACATCCAAGCGCGTCTTCAGCATCTGCACCTGCAGCGCCAGTTCGGCGTTTCCGCCCATCGCGCTTGCGCGCTGTCCTTCTTCATTGAACTGCATGAACTTCCCCATCGCAACGACGGGCGTCGCCCATCCATGGCCATTACTCTGCCACTGCGAGAGAAGTTGCGGATTCAACTTTCGGGGGAAGCGGCGGGGGATTCGACCTCCCCTTGCGCGGCGTCAACACCCCTCGTCATTTCGGGGGGTCAGGCCTTGACGGCGTCCACCGGCTTGCCGTCGGCGCCCACGCGCACGACGTAGCTCGTCACCTCGCGCGACACCAGCATCGGGATGATCGTGCCGAAGCCCAGCCGCTGGAAATGCTCGGAGGCCCGGTGCTCGTCCAGGCCGCTCGCATCGGTGTACTGCTCGAGGATCACGTAGCGGTCCGGATCCTGCGGCGAGCGGTAGAACGCATACGCCAGGTTCTTGGCCTCGCGGCGCGTGGCCTCGGTCAGTTCGACGAGCAGCGCGCCGACCTGGTCGCCCAGACCCGGCTTGACGTGGTAATGCGCGATCACCTGCAGGAAGCTGCCGCGCTCGGCGGTCGGGAGAGTCGTGTCGGACATGGCGGACATCGGTGATGGACGGGGTCGTGACGGATGGCGCATTGTCCGGCGCCCCGCCGTCGAACCATTTAAGTTTCTTCACGTACGCGTCGATATGAAGCGAAGGTGCCGTCAAGGCGTCGCGCGCCCGCATGGGCGCAGACATACGAATCCAAACGGATCCAAGCGGATTCAATATCTCGGGAGACACATTCATGATTCATCTCGTGGCGGGCCGATCGATCGGCCAGCGGCTCGGCGTGGTGCTGGGCCTGGTGCTGCTGATCGCCTTCGTGGGCTCGGGCCTGAGCTACCTGGCCCTGGGCCGCGTGGCCGCCGAGACCGACGTGATGCTCAACCAGGACCTGGCCGCCGAACGTGTCGCGTCCGACTGGTACCGCAACATCACCAATGGTGTGAACCGCACCAGCGCGATCGCGGTCAGCGCGGACCCCAGCCTGGCCCAGTTCTTCGCCGCCACCTCGGCCGAATCGACCAAGCAGTCGGGCGAGCTGCAGAAGCAGCTCGACGGCTACATGGTCACGCCCGAGGAACGCAAGATGTTCGAGACGCTCAGCGAGGCCCGCAAGGGTTACCTGAGCACGCGCGACGCGGTGGCCGCCGCCAAGAAGGCCGGTGACGCGGACAAGTCGCGCGAGGTCTTCGACCGCGAATTCCAGCCGGCCGCGGCGAAGTTCCAGGAAGCGATCCAGGCCATCGTGCAGCACAAGCGCAGCTTGCTGGACGACGCCGCCAAGCAGCTCGACGCGACCAACAGCCGGGCGCGGACCGCGCTGCTGGTGTTCTCGCTGGTCGCGCTGGCGCTCGGCGTGTGGTTCGCGGTGACGCTGACGCGCTCGATCACTGGCCCGCTGCGTGGTGCCGCCGAAGTGGCGGACGCCATCGCCCATTTCGACCTGACGCAGCGCGTGCCTCAAGGCGGCCGTGATGAAACGGGCCAACTGCTCGGCTCGCTGGGCGGCATGCAATCGCAATTGCTGAAGCTGATCGGCGACGTGCGCGGCTCGGCCGAGAGCATCGGCACCGCCAGCGCGGAGATCGCCACCGGCAACCACGACCTGAGCGCGCGCACCGAACAGACAGCCTCCAACCTGCAGGAAGTTGCCGCGTCGATGACGCAGTTGACGGGCACGGTGCGCCAGACGGCGGATTCGGCGATGACGGCCAACCAGCTGTCGAGCTCGGCAGCGGAGACGGCGCAACGCGGCGGCTCGGTGATGAGTCAGGTGGTGAGCACCATGGGCGACATCAGCAACAGCTCGCGCCGCATCGCCGACATCATCGGCACCATCGACGGCATCGCGTTCCAGACCAACATCCTGGCGCTGAACGCGGCCGTGGAAGCGGCGCGCGCCGGCGAACAGGGCCGCGGTTTCGCGGTGGTCGCGAGCGAGGTGCGTTCGCTCGCACAGCGCAGCGCCGAGGCGGCCAAGGAGATCAAGACGCTGATCGGCGCCAGCGTCGAGCGCGTCGAGTCGGGCTCGCGCCTGGTGGAAGACGCCGGCGGCGCGATGACCGAGATCGTGGCCAGCGTGCAGCGCGTGGCCGACATCATCGGCGAGATCAGCGCCGCGTCGCGTGAGCAGAGCGACGGCATCAACCAGGTCAACGCGGCCATCGGCCAGCTGGACCAGATGACGCAACAGAACGCGGCGCTGGTCGAGGAATCGGCGGCGGCGGCCGAGAGCCTCAAGGAGCAGTCGCAACGGCTGGCCACCGCGATCTCGGTGTTCCGGCTGCGCTGAGCGCTCGGGGAGCAGAAGAAAGATCGGGGCCCCGCGGGGCCCCGACGTCATTTCCTCCGGCGTTCGCTCAGAACGTCATCGTCTTCACGCCCTGCGCCGTCCCGAGCAGGCACACGCCCGCCTTGTTGCGGGCGAAGACGCCGACGGTGACCACGCCGGGCCACTGGGTGACCTCGGCCTCGAACGCGGCCGGGTCCGTGATCTTCAGGCCCTTGACGTCCAGGATCTGGCAGCTGTTGTCCGTCACGCAGTCCTTGCGCAGCACCGGCTCCGCGCCCATCGCCCGGAAACGGCGCGCGATCTGCGCGGCGGCCATCGGGATCACCTCGACCGGCAGCGGGAAGCCGCCCAGCACGTCGACCAGCTTGCTCTCGTCGGCGATGCAGACGAAGGTCTTCGCCAGATCGGCCACGATCTTCTCGCGCGTCAGCGCGGCACCGCCGCCCTTGACCATGTGGCCCTGGCGGTCGATCTCGTCGGCGCCGTCGATGTAAACCTGCAGCGACTCGACCTCCGACGCGTCCAGCACCGGGATGCCCAGCGCCTTCATCCGCTCGGTGCTGCGCAGCGAGCTCGACACCGCGCCCGAGATGCGGATCGCGCTGGCGGCCAGCGCGTCGATGAACTTGTCCACCGTCGATCCGGTGCCCACGCCCACCACCGTGTCCGGCGTCACGTACTGCAATGCGGCCTGGCCGACCAGGGTCTTCAATTCGTCTTGGGTCATGGCGAAGGGATCGAGCGAAGGCTCGTCGTTGATGGCGGGAGAGGAAAGGCGGGATTATCTCCGCCGCTCACGCCGGCGACGACCTCAGTCCGTACACCTTCCCGCCGACGAACAGGTACTCCGCCCGCAGCACCGCCTCGCCCTGCTCGCCCGGGGCGGCGAAGCCGATCACCGACACGTCGGTGCCGGGCCTGATCTCCTCGACCTTCCAGGCCTCCAGCCGCGTCAGCGGCGCGAGTTCGACCTCCCAGCGCCGGTCGCGCCGCGTCGGCACCTGCGTCTTCGCGAGCAGCGCCTGGCCATCGACGGCGGTCGTCTGCTTCGGCAGCGTCCGCTGCTTCAGGTCCGCCGGCAGCACCAGCCGCTCCGGCACCTCGAGGTCCAGTTCCGCATGCGGGTTGCGCCAGGCGACCTTGAGCGCCTTGCCTTCGAGATACAACGGGCGATCCTGATCGAAGCCGCTCCACCCGTGATGGGCGCGGACGGTGGCGGGCATCAGGGGCGCGGCCGCGAGCGCGGCCAGCAACAGACGACGTTCCATCGAAGCCTCCTTGAAAGACGCGCCGGCGGGTGGGAAGTCAGACGAACGCGATCCAGCGCCCGCAGATGATGACAGCGACCCAAATCCCCAACGACAGCAGGCATTGCCAGCGCCCGAGCCGGTCCTGCGCGCGGACGCCACCGCGCCAGTGGAACCACGCGGCGTTCAGGCCCGCCAGCGCGATCAGCGCGACCTTGATCCGCAACGCCGGATTGACCCACAGTTCCTGGGGCTGGATCGCGAACATCGCCGCGCCGGACACCGCGCACAGCGCGAAGCCCGCCAAGGCCGCGGGAATCGCCAGCCGGGCCAGCGACGACGGATCCAGCTCGCGCCGCAGACCCAGCGTCCTTAGCTCGAAGACCAGCAGCCCACCGAACAGCGCGCCCAGCCCGATCAGGTGCACGACCGAGAACGCTGGGTAAGCCCACGGATGGGCCACCAGCGTCGTCATCGTGCGCCACATGCGCTCAGGCCACGCGACGCTCGCGACGCTCTCGACGTTCACGCACCGCGGCCGCCAGCGAGCGCATCAGCGGCTCGGTCTGGCTCCAACCCAGGCAGGCGTCGGTGATCGACACGCCCGGCAGCAGGTCGGCCTTGGTCTGACCGGCCAGCAGGTCCTGGCGACCTGGCTGCAGGTGGGACTCGACCATCACGCCGGTGATGCGCGCATCGCCGCCGGCGATCTGCGCGCCGACATCGTGGCCGACGTCGATCTGGCGCTCGTACTTCTTCGACGAGTTCGCGTGAGAGAAGTCGATCATCAACTGCTCGCGCAGGCCCGCGGCCTTCAGCACCTCGGCCGCCGCCTGTACCGACGCCGCGTCGTAGTTCGGCGCCTTGCCGCCGCGCAGGATCAGGTGGCAGTCGTCGTTGCCGCGGGTCTCGAAGATCGCGGCCAGGCCCATCTTCGTCATGCCCATGAAGGCGTGGCTCGCGCGCGCCGCCAGCACCGCGTCGGCGGCGATCTTCACCGAGCCGTCCGTGCCGTTCTTGAAACCCACCGGGCAGGACAGGCCCGACGCCAGCTGGCGGTGGCTCTGGCTCTCGGTGGTGCGCGCGCCGATCGCGCCCCAGGCGATCAGGTCCGAGATGTACTGCGGCGACAGCAGGTCCAGGAACTCGGTGCCAGCGGGCAGGCCCAGCGCCGTCACGTCCAGCAGCAGCTGGCGCGCCAGCCGCAGGCCTTCGTTCATGTGGAAGCTGCCGTCCAGGTGCGGGTCGTTGATGTAGCCCTTCCACCCCACCGTCGTGCGCGGCTTCTCGAAGTACACGCGCATCACGATCAGCAGATCCTGCTCGAGCTCGCCGCGCAGGTCCTTCAGCAGCCGGGCGTAGTCCATCGCCTGGCCATGGTCGTGGATGGAGCACGGCCCGACGATGCACAGCAGCCGGTCGTCGCGGCCGTGCAGCACGTCGCTGATCTCGCGGCGCGCGGTCTCGACGACCTTCAGCGAGGCCTCCGGCAGCGGCAGCTCGTCGAGCAGCAGCGCCGGCGAGATCAGCGGGCGGACCGCATCGATGCGGGTGTCGTCGGTGCGGGTGTCGTCGCGGGTGGAATCGGCGGAACCGATCTCGCGATCGTGCTGCGGGTGGTCGAGGTGCTTCATGGCGGCGGCGCTGCGCCCTCTCGGGCGTCGATACGCGAAATTGAACCGCCGATTATCCGCCCGCCCGAGACATCGAGGCCAGTCCCACCGAGGCCGCCGACACGACGAAGCCCACCAGGGCCAGCGCGCCGAAGTGCTCGCCGAGCAGCCCCATGCCCATCAGCGCCGACACGCCGGGGATCAGGTAGAAGAGCCTGGCCACCGCGCCGGCCTGACCGCGCCGGATCATCACGAACATCAGGCTGAACGCGCCGATCGAGTTCACCAGCCCCAGCCACAGCGTCGAGCCGATCAATTCCGGACTCCAGTCAGGCATCCCGGGTTCGCGCCACCAGGCCAGCGCCAGTACGGTGAGCGCGGAGACCGTCATCTGGATGCCGCTGCCGGTGCGCAGGTCCATGCCGGCGCAGAAGCGCTTCTGGTACAGCGTGCCGGCGACCAGGCCGGCCAGCCCGAGCAGCCCCGCGCCGTAGGCCATCCACGCCCCACCGCCCAGCGGCCGGTCGACGATCACCAGCGCCACGCCAGCCGCGCCGCCGAGCATGCCCAGCCACTGGCCGGCGCTCATCCGTTCGGCCAGCCACAGGTGGGCGCCCATCGCGGTGGCCAGCGGCATCATCCCGATCAGCAGCGCGGCCACGCCGGTCGGCAGACCCCACGCGATCGCGCAGTAGACGCCGGAGAAATGCAGCACCTGCATCAGCAGGCCGACGACGCCGAGGTGGATCCAGGCCCGCGCCGTCTTCGGCCACGGTGCGCGCGTCGCGACCGACACGGCCAGCAGCACCACCGCCGCCAGCCCGAAGCGCAGCGCCAGCAGCGTGAACGGTCCCGCGTGCGGCAGCGCCAGCTTGCCGGCGACGTAACCCGTGCTCCACAGCAGGATGAACAGCGCCGGCAGGCTCAGCGCCACCAGGGCGCCGAGACGGTCGGGTCGCGTGCCGCCACCCAGCCGTGGAAGTCGGCGCGACGCCGGGGGCGACTGCGGTGAATGCGGCGTGGCAGTGGTGAGGGTCGAGGTCGTCATGGCGAACTCCCAGGTGAACGTCGATGAGACGAACTCTAGAAATGGAAGCCCCTGGACACAATCCGTCAGCGATTCGTTTTAGAGTTTCCAGATCGAGAACAATCAAGGGACCGTCATGGGCCGCCTGGAAGACCTGCAAGCCTTTGCCCGCGTCGTGGACGCACGCAGCTTTTCGGGCGCGGCCAAGCTGCTGGGCGCGACCAAGTCCGCCGTCAGCAAGCAGGTCGCGCGGCTGGAACAGCAGCTCGGCACGCGGCTGCTGCACCGGACCACCCGCAGCATCAGCGCCACCGCCGAGGGGCGCAGCGTCTACGAGCGTGCCCAGCGCCTGATCGAGGAGGCGCAGGCGCTCGATGCGGAACTCGCCGGCCAGCGCGAGCAGCCGCGCGGCGTGCTGCGGCTGAGCACCTCGACCGCCTTCGGCAACCTGCAATTCACCGCGTTGATGGCGGAGTTCTGCGCGATGCATCCGCAGCTGCAGATCGTGCTCGGCCTCAACGACCGCTATGTCGACCTGGCCGAGGAAGGCTTCGACGTCGTGATGCGCCTGACGGGGCGTCCGAGTCCCGGGCTTGTCGCGCGCAAGCTGGCCGACATCCGCTTCGTGCTGTGTGCGTCGCCGGACTACCTCGCCAGGCATGGCACGCCGACGGCGGTCGCGGACCTGGCCGGCCACCGCTGCCTGCGCTTCGGCTACCTGCACGCGCCGGAGCGCTGGCGCTTCCGCCATGCCGCCGAGGGCAAGTCGGAGGTCGAGATCTCCGGGGCTCTGCGCTTCGAGAGCGGCCTCACGGCCAACAGCAGCGAGTCGCTGCGGGTGGCGGCGCTGGCCGGCATGGGCCTGGCGGTGCTGCCCACCTACGCGATCGGTCGCGACCTGCGCGAGGGCCGCCTGACCGCCCTGCTCCCGGACTGGACGCCGCTGGGCGGTCCGGCCGAGGCCAACGTGCTCTACGCGGTCTACCTGCCGAGCCGCTTTCCGAGTCCGAAGGTGCGCGCGCTGATCGATTTCTGTGTCGAACGGTTCGGCGACGTGGCGCCATGGGATCGCCCGGCACCCACCTGACACCAGCGCCGGCGGGCCCGCGGCGGGAGCCGCCCCGAAGGCTCCGCCAGGCCCCGGCCCGAACGGGCCAGGGGGAGTCCCCCATCACCGTTCGCACGCCAGGAGTAGGCGCGGCCAGGGGCGTGCGAAGGGCGATGAGACAATCCGCCCCCATCATGGCTCTCATCCCCTACGGCTTCGCCCGTCCCTTCCTATTCGGTCTGGATCCCGAACACGCGCACGAACTGACCCTGGGCAGCATCGCCCGTCTGCAGAACACCCCCGCCCAATGCGCCTGGGCGCAGACGCGGGTGTCCGATCCGGTGACCGTCGCCGGACTGCGCTTCCCCAACCGCATCGGCCTGGCGGCCGGCCTCGACAAGAACGGGCGCTGCATCGACGGCCTTGGCGCAATGGGCTTCGGCTTCATCGAGGTCGGCACCGTCACGCCCAAGGCGCAGCCCGGCAACGACAAGCCGCGCATGTTCCGTCTGCCGGCCAAGCAGGCGCTGATCAACCGCCTGGGCTTCAACAACGAGGGGCTGGACGCGTTCATCGCCAACGTCAAGCGCTCGCACAGCTTCCGTCACCATGGCGGGCTGCTCGGCCTGAACATCGGCAAGAACGCCGCGACGCCGATCGAGCATGCCGTCGACGACTACCTGATCGGCCTGGAAGGCGTGTTCCCGCATGCCGACTACATCACCGTCAACATCTCCAGCCCCAACACCAAGAACCTGCGCCAGTTGCAGAGCGACGAGGCGCTGGATGCGCTGCTCGGTCCGCTGCAGGCGCGTCGGCTGGCGCTGCAGGACGAGAGCGGGCGGCAAGTCCCGCTGTTCGTGAAGATCGCGCCGGACCTCGACGAGGAGCAGGTCGCCGTCATCGCCGCGAGCCTGAAGCGCCACGGCATCGACGGCGTCATCGCGACCAACACGACCATCTCGCGCGAGGCCGTGCAGGGCCTGCCGCACGCGAACGAGACCGGCGGCCTGTCCGGCGCGCCGGTCTTCGAGGCCAGCAACCGGGTGATCCGCCTGCTGCGCGCGGCGCTGGGCAGCGGCTATCCGATCATCGGCGTCGGCGGCGTTCTCGGCGGCGAGGATGCGCGGGCCAAGCTGCAGGCCGGCGCGGATCTGGTCCAGCTCTATACCGGCCTGATCTACAAGGGCCCGGCGCTGGTGCCCGAGTGCGCGAAGGCGATGGCGCGGCTCTGACCCCGCACTCGTCGATCCACGTCCCACCTGCCAGACAAAGCGCTCCCGAGGGAGCGCTTTTTCGTTGGCGCATCCAGCAAAGACCTGCTGGCGAGAGCTAGAACTTCATTCGGTTGGGCCATTGCCGAGACGATAATGCCTCGCATTCACATCTCCCCGATGCCTGCCCGCTCATGATTGATGCCGCTACCCGCCCCGCTCGAGGCACTGGCCGACGACCTCCGCTCGCCCTTCTCTCCCGCATCGGCGCGGCGATCCTCGGCGGCTACGCGTTCTGCTGGGGCTTCATCGCGATCGCGCACAGCGGGCTCTATGCGCTGGGCATGCCCTTCCACGACGCCGAGCACCTGAGCGCGATCCTGGGCGTGCTGCTCTTCCTGGTGGTGTTCCTCTGGACCTTCGCGGCACGCCGCGTCGGCCTGTGCTGGGTGGTGCTGCTGGCCGGCGGCGGCGTCATGACCGGGGCAGCCGCGCTGATCCAGCGCGCGCTGCTCGCCTGACGCGAAAGGATCGGACCGTGTTCCAGAATTTCCGGCTGTCGATGGCCTGGCTGCACACCTGGTTCGGCCTGGTGCTGGGCTTCGTGCTGATGGTGGTGTTCTTCTTCGGCGCGCTGTCGGTCTTCGACCGCGAGATCGACCGCTGGGCGATCCCGTCCTCGCGCTTCGAGCCGCAGCCGATGCCGTCCTTCGACCAGATCCTCAAGCCCGCCTTCGAGAAGATGCAACCGGCCAAGGAGACCGTCGCGCTGCTCGAAGGCCGCGTCAACGGACCGCTGCCCGAGCGCTTCGATGTCGTCAGCAGCTGGGGCGCGTACACGACCCACCGCGATCCGGTGGTGTCGGTGTTCGCCGGCTTCAAGGTGCCGAACGCGAAGGATCCGGACGAGACCGTCTTCGCGGTCCATGCGCTCGATCCGCGCAATGGCGCGGTGCTGCCGCAGGGTCAGTTGCGCATCGGCAGCGAGTTCTTCTATCCGCTGCACTACAGCCTGCACGTCACGTGGAAGGACCTGGGCTACTGGATCGTCGGCTTCTCGGCGCTGATGATGCTGGCGGCGCTGGTCAGCGGCGTGGTGATGCACCGCAAGATCTTCCGCGAGTTCTTCACCTTCCGTCGCAACAAGACTGTGCAGCGCAGCGCGCTGGACCTGCACAACCTCACCGGCGTCGTGGCGCTGCCCTTCCATTTCTTCTTCGCGTTCACGGGGCTGGTGATCTTCGCGGGCATCTATTTCCCGGTCGCCCACACACAGTTGCATGACCTGCACGACCTCCATGAACGCGTGGAGGCGCAGGAGACCGGCTTGCCGCACGAGCGCGCCGGCACCGCGGCGCCGCTGGCCTCGGTGGACGCGATGGTGGCCGAGGCGCAGCGTCGCTGGGCGGCCAAGGGCATGGCGGGCGACGTGGGCTTCGTCAACGTGCAGCACGTCGGCGATGCCAACGCCTATGTGAGCGTGTATCGCGCCGGCACCGACCGCGTCGCGCTGACCGGCGAAGGCATCCACTTCAAGGGGACCACCGGCGAGCTGCTGCGCGAGGATCCGCCGCGCACCGCCGTCGACAGCGTCAACGAGTTCCTCACCGGGCTGCACCTGCAGCACTTCCGGCATTGGCTGCTGCGCTGGCTCTACGTGCTGGGCGGCCTGCTGGGCTGCGTGTGCATCGCGACGGGTTTCCTGTTCTTCGTGGAGAAGCGCAAGCAGCAGCACGCGAAGGCCGGCGGACAGGGCAGCCGCATCGTCGACGCGCTGGCGGTGACGACCGTCACCGGCATGCTGGTCGCGACGATGGCCATGCTGATCGCCAACCGCCTGCTGCCGGAGTCGCTCGCCGACAAGGGCGCGTGGGAGCGCAACGTGTTCTGGAGCACCTGGGCGCTGACGATGGCGCATGCCTTCCTCCGCGGCGGCGCGGTCGCGCAGGCGCGCATGAATCCGGCCTGGCGCGAGCAATGCTGGGCGATCGCCTTGGGCGCGGCGTCGGCGGTCATCGCGAATGCGGTCACGACGGGCGACCACCTCGGCAAGACACTGTCGGCCGGCTACTGGCCGGTGGCCGGCGCGGACCTGAGCCTGATCGCGATGGCCGCCATCGCCCTGTTCGCCGCCAGCAAGCTGGCGCAAAGGGCCAGGCGTTCAGCGTCGCCGGAGCCTGCCTCGCCGTCCGCCCTCAAGACCGCGGGAGTCCGTCATGGCTGAGCCCGTTGTGCTGTTGAGCGCTGCCGCCGTGAACGCCGTGCTGGGCTTCGGCTGGCTGGCGTTGGCGATGGACACCCACTGGGAGCAGGTCCACGGCGAAGCCGCGCCGACGGCGGCCACCGTCCGGAATCTCCGCGCGGCCGGCGTGCTCGCACTGGCGCTGTCGCTCGGCCTGTGCCTGCAGGCGGATCACCCGTCGATGGCCGCGCTGGTCTGGCTGATGCTGCTGGCGGGCTCGGCAGCGGCCATCGCGGCCACGCTGTCGTGGCGCCCGCGATGGCTGAAGGCGCTGTGGCCGCGTTGAGCGGCTGAAAGACAAACGGCCGCGTGAGCGGCCGAATGAAGAACGGCCACTCACGCGGCCGTCGAGGCAGTGGCCGCAACCCGCGGCCCGGATGCCGATCAGTCCTGGCGACGACGACGCGCCGCGAAGCCGATGCCGGCGATACCGGCCAGCATCAGCGCGTAGGTCGCGGGCTCCGGCACGGCAGCCGCCGCGGCGACGTTGACCGTCGTCGACAGCACCGCGATGCCACCGAAGCCGGCACCGCCCAGCGTGCCGCTGGCGAGCAGCTGATACGTGCCGGCGGCCAGGTTGGCGTAGTGGAAGCCGGCGGCGCTCGCGTCCAGGTCGGTCAGCCCGTTCAGGCCCGCGAAGCTGAAGCTCACCGACTGCAGCGGCACCGTGAAGCCGTTGCCGAAGCTGATGGTGGTTGCGGCCAGCACCGAGCCGGTGACGTCCGAGGCCTGCGTCAGGGTGAAGGATCCGAGGACCACGTCCGAAAAGCTATTGCCGCTCGGGGTCACCGTCGGCGTGACAAACACCGGATCCAGGGTCGCGGCGCCCGCGGCGCCACCGATCAGCGCGGCGCCCAGCGCCAGCACGAGAGACTTCAATTTCATGGCTGCCGATCCCGTCAGTCGAGTTGATTCGTGACGGAGTTTGCACTGCAGCATGGGTTCGCGTCCTGCACAAACCGGCGACTTTTGTTGCGGTGCGTCACTGGCGTGTCACATCCACAGGGGACAAGGGCCAGGTTTTGTCCCCTTCCCTTGTCCCATGTGTGCCCACTTCAGGCACGCCGCCGATCGAACAGGCGATGGGCGGTGACCGGGGAGAAGATCCCTCAGCTTTACCCTGCCGTGATGCGCATCGGCTTCTGCATCACGTCGCAGGGCTTGCCCTTCTTGGCTCGTTTGCCGGCGTAGCCGGCGAGCGCCACGCCCTTCAGCGGCTCTTCCCGGGCCTTGCCGCCGCGGATCGTGCCGCTGACCAGCAGATGGGTCGTGAACGCGGCCACGCTGACCAGCGCATCCTTCGCGTCCAGGTCGATCAGCGTCAGGCCGCGACCGCCCTTGGGCTGGTGCTTGAGCTCGTCCATCGCGAAGGTCAGCAGGCGACCGGTCATCGACAGACAGGCGACCTGCACGCCGGCGACCTCCCCGGCCGGCACCACCGACGGCGGCAGCGGGCGCTCCTCGCCTTCCAGGCTCAGGAAGCTCTTGCCCGCCTTCTGGCGGCCGACCAGGTCGCCGACCTCGGCCACCAGGCCGAAGCCGCCCGTCCCCGCGAGCAGCAGCTTCTGCGTCGCCGCGCCGGCGAAATAGTGCGCGATCTGGGTGCCCGACTCCAGCTCGATCAGCGTGGTGATCGGCTGGCCGTCGCCGCGGCCGCCCGGCAGCGCCGAGACCGGCACCGAGTAGGCCCGGCCGTTGGTGCCCAGCACCACCAGCGGATCGACGCTGCGGCACGGGAACACGCCGTACAGCGAGTCACCGGACTTGAACGCCAGCGCCGCAGGATCCACCTCGTGGCCCTTGAGCGCGCGCACCCAGCCCTTCAGGCTGACGACCACCGTCACAGGCTCGTCGACGATGCGCACCTCGGCGACCGCGCGCTTGTCTTCCTTGATCTCGGTGCGGCGGTCGTCGCCGTACTGCTTGGCGTCGGCCTCGATCTCCTTGACCACCGTGCGGCGCAGCACCGACGGGTTGGACAGGATCTCCTCGAGCTTGCCGGCTTCTTCGCGCAGGTTCTTCAGCTCCTGCTCGATCTTGATGAACTCCAGTCGCGCCAGCTGGCGCAGGCGGATTTCCAGGATGTCCTCGGCCTGGCGCTCGCTGAGCTTGAAGCGCTCGATCAGCGCCGGTTTCGGTTCGTCCGAGTGGCGGATGAGCGCGATGACCTCGTCGATGTGCAGCAGGATCTCGTGGCGGCCTTCCAGGATGTGGATGCGGTCGCGGACCTTGTCCAGGCGATGCTGCGTGCGTCGCGTCACCGTGTTCAGGCGGAAGCCGATCCACTCGGTCAGGATCTTGCGCAGCGTCTTCTGCGTCGGTCGGCCGTCGTCGCCGACCATCGTCAGGTTCAGCGGCGCCGTCGTCTCCAGGCTGGTCTGCGCGAGCAGCGTGTTGATGAAGTCCTGCTGGTCGACCGTGCGGCTCTTGGGCTCGAAGACCAGGCGCACCGGCGCGTCCTTGTTGGACTCGTCGCGGGCCTTGTCCAGCACCGCCAGCATCGCGCCCTTGAGCTGCAGCTGCTCCGGCGTCACCGTCTTCTTGCCGGTCTTGACCTTGGGGTTGGTCAGCTCCTCGATCTCCTCGAGCACCTTAGCCGTGCTGACGCCTTGCGGCAGCTCGGTCACGACCAGTTGCCACTGCCCGCGGGCGAGGTCCTCGATCTTCCAGCGCGCGCGCACCTTCAGGCTGCCGCGACCGGTGCTGTAGGCCGCGCGGATTTCGTCCGCCGAGCTGATCAACTGGCCGCCGCCCGGATAGTCCGGGCCCTTGATCGCGCCGAAGAGGTCATCGTCGCTGGCATCCGGCCGCTTGAGCAGCAGCACCGCCGCCTCGGCGACCTCGCGCAGGTTGTGGCTCGGGATCTCCGTGGCCATGCCCACCGCGATGCCCGAGGCGCCGTTCAGCAGCACGAACGGCAAGCGCGCCGGCAGTTCGCGGGGCTCGCTCTCGGAGCCGTCGTAGTTGGGCTGGAAGTCGACCGTGCCCTGGTCCAGCTCGTCCAGCAGCAGGCGCGAGTAGGCCGACAAGCGCGCTTCCGTGTACCGCATCGCGGCGGCGTTGTCGCCGTCCCGGCTGCCGAAGTTGCCCTGGCCGTCGACCAGCGGATAACGCTGGCTGAAGTCCTGCGCCATGCGCACCATCGCGTCGTACGCGGCCTGGTCGCCGTGCGGGTGGTACTTGCCGAGCACCTCGCCGACCACGCGGGCGCTCTTGACCGCCTTGGCGCCGGTCGTCCCGGTGAAGCCCAGGCCGAGCCGCTCCATGGTGAACAGGATGCGCCGCTGCACCGGCTTCTGGCCGTCGCTGTAGGACGGCAAGGCCCGGCCCTTCACCACCGACAGCGCGTATTCCAGGTAGGCCTGCTGCGCGTACTGCGCCAGCGTCAGCGCGTCGCCCGACGGGGACTGACCGCCCGGGCCGCCGGCGCCGTTGGGGTTCTCGAAATCAAAGGTCTCTTGGGTCATCTCTCTCATGCCGGCCTGCGCCGGTCGTTCGAATCTGCTTGCGAATGTCTGGAAAAACGTTCTTGCGAATGTTCTTGCGAATGTCTTTGGGAAGGTGCTTGGGAACGTTCCCGGGAATCTGTTGCTCAGGAATCCTTCGGCGTCCGCCGGTCGCCGCGACCGCTCATTCGAGCGGCGCCGCGACCATCGTCAGTTGCCTGGCCCGGCTGCCGAGGCTGCGCTGCAGCAGCGCCCAGTAGAGCTCCATCACGAGGTGGACGTGCGCCTGCGTCTCGTCGATGTCGGGCATGTGGCCGCCTGCGCGACGCACCGCGCCTTCGCCGGCGTTCCAGGCCGCCAGCGCCGCGTCCAGGCGGCCGAAGCGCCGTGTCAGGTCCGCCAGCATCCGCGCGCCGATCAGCACGTTGGTGCGCGGATCCTGGAGGTAGCCGGTGCGCCGCAATTCTTCCGGCGTGGCGTAGCGTTGCGCCGTGACCGCGGTGATCTGCATCAGACCGGTCGCGCCGCGCGGCGACACCGCGTCGGGCTTGAAGCCGGACTCGACCGCGATGATCGCCTTGAGCAACTCCGCGTCGATGCCGGTCGCGGCCGCGGCCTCGCGCAGATACGGCTGCACGGCCTTGACCTCGGGCGCGATGTCCAGCCAGGTCAGCATGCGCTGGCCGTGGTCGGTCTTGCCCGGCACGCGCCGGATGCCGCTCAGCGGCGACATCACCGGCTGGAAGCGGCTGTCCACCTGCACCGGCGCGAAATGCGCGATGCCATCGGCATCCACGTAACCCCACAGCTCCGCATGCGCCGGCGACATCTTGGCCGCGAAGGCCACGGCGATGCTCAGCGCCAGCCGCTTGCGCAGCCCGCGTCCGCGCGGCGTGGGGCGGCCATGGCTCATGGCGCCTCCAGGCCCTGCGCGGCGCGCGCCTCGTACTCGCGCTGGAGCAGCGACATCACGATCAGGTCGTCGTAGCCCTCGCCCATGACGCCTTCAGCATCGGCCAACGGCTCGGCCCGCACGCATTCGCGCAGCCGGCCTTCCTCGACGTAGCCCTCGCTGAGGTACAGCGATTGCGCCCGCGTGTTGCGGCCCTTCACGTCCAGCCAGAAGCGGTGCGCCCCCAGCTGCGTGAACGCCATCTTCTTGAGCAGCCGCACGCACAGGCGACCGACGCCCTGCCCCTTCGGGCCGAGCACGATGCGCTTGAGTTCCACCGAACGATTCGGGTTGCGGCAGCCCTGCAGGATCACGAAACCCGCGCGTTCGGCATCGAGCTCCACGATGAAATGCCGCGCGTCCGGAAACCGGACGGCGCCCTCGTGCTGCGTGCGTTCCCACGGCGTGATGAAGGGCCGGTTGCCCGCGTCCTGCTCCACGCCGACGACGAAGTCCAGGTCGGACAGCATCGTGGGTCGAAGCGTGACGCGGTGTTCCAGCATGGCTCGGTCCGGGAATCAGACGTCGACTTCGATGGAGTCGCCGTGCAGCTCCATCAGCTCGCGCCGCGCGGCCGCTTCACCCTTGCCCATCAGCTTGTTGATGGCGCCTTCGGTGTCGCCGAAGTCCAGCTCGCCGTACTGCACCTGCAGCAGGCGGCGCGTCTCGGGGTTCAGCGTCGTGTCCCAGAGCTGCTCGGCGTTCATCTCGCCCAGGCCCTTGAAGCGGCTGATGCTCCAGCTGCCTTCGCGCGTGCCCTCCTTGCGCAGCTTGTCGAGGATCGCGGTCTGTTCGCCCTCGTCCAGCGCGTAGAGCTTGGCCGCGGGCTTCTTGCCGCGCGCCGGCGCATCCACGCGGAACAGCGGCGGCCGCGCCACGTAGACGTGGCCGGTGGCGATCAGCTTGGGGAAGTGGCGGAAGAACAGCGTCAGCAGCAGCACCTGGATGTGGGCGCCGTCGACGTCCGCGTCCGAGAGGATGCAGATCTTCCCGTAGCGCAGGCCGGACAAGTCCGGCTCGTCGTTCTTGCCGTGCGGATCGACGCCGATGGCCACCGAGATGTCGTGGATCTCGTTGTTGGCGAACAGCCGGTCGCGCTCGACCTCCCAGGCGTTGAGCACCTTGCCGCGCAGCGGCAGGATGGCCTGCGTCTCCTTGTCGCGGCCCAGCTTGGCGGAACCGCCGGCGGAGTCGCCCTCGACCAGGAACAGCTCGTTGTGCAGCAGGTCGGTGCTCTCGCAGTCGGTCAGCTTGCCGGGCAGCACGGCCACGCCCGAGCTCTTGCGCTTCTCGACCTTCTGCGCCGCGCGCTGGCGCGTCTGCGCCTGCTTGATGACGAGCTCGGCCAGCTTCTTGCCGTGCTCGACGTGCTGGTTGAGCCACAGCTCCAGCGCCGGCTTCACGAAGGCCGACACCAGGCGCAGCGCGTCGCGCGAGTTCAGCCGTTCCTTGGTCTGGCCCTGGAACTGCGGATCCAGCACCTTGGCCGACAGCACGAAGCTGGCGCGCGAGAACACGTCTTCCGCCATCAGCTTCACGCCTTTCGGTGCGAGGGCGTGCATCTCGATGAAGCCCTTGATCGCGCCGAACAGGCCGTCCTTCAGCCCGGACTCGTGCGTGCCGCCGGCCACCGTCGGGATCAGGTTCACATAGCTCTCGCGCATGACCTGACCCTCCTCGGTGAAGGCCACGCACCAGCTCGCGCCCTCGCCCTCGGCGAAGTTCTCGCTCTCGGAGGCCGTCGCGAACTGCTCGCCCTCGAACAGCGGGATCAGCGGATCCGCCGGCAGCGCCTGCATCAGGTAGTCGCGCAGGCCGCCCTTGTAGGTCCAGGTCTGCGTCTCGCCGGTCTTCTCCTGCGTCAGCGTCACCGTGACGCCGGGCATCAGCACGGCCTTGGAGCGCAGCAGGTGCACCAGCTCGCCCTTGGGCAGGTCGGCGCTCTCGAAGTACTTGCCGTCGGGCCAGACGCGCACCGTCGTGCCCTGCTTGCGGTCGCCGGTCTTGAGCTCGGCCTTGCGCGTAGCGACAGGCTCGATGACGTCGCCGCCGGAGAAGGCCAGCGTCGCGACCTGACCCTCGCGATAGACCGTCACCTGCAGCCGCTTGGCCAGCGCGTTGGTCACCGAGACGCCCACGCCGTGCAGGCCGCCGGAGAAGCTGTAGGCGCCGCCCGAGCCCTTGTCGAACTTGCCGCCGGCGTGCAGTCGTGTGAAGACGATCTCCACGACCGGCACGCCTTCCTCGGGGTGCAGGCCGTAGGGAATGCCCCGTCCGTCGTCCTCGATGGTGATCGAGCCATCGGTATGCTGGATGACGGCGATGCGCTTGCCGTGACCGGCCAGCGCCTCGTCGGCCGCGTTGTCGATCACCTCCTGGATGATGTGCAGGGGGTTGTCGGTGCGGGTGTACATGCCCGGGCGCTGCTTGACGGGCTCGAGTCCCTTGAGGACGCGGATCGAGCCTTCGCCGTAGCTGCCAGGAGCGCTGCCGGTGGAAGTGACTGCTTTGGTTGCCATGGGGCGGGATTCTATGCAGCGTCGGCGACGCTTCCGGACGCCTGCGGGCACGGGTCGTTCCCATGGGGGTTTCCACCCCCACGAGACGGCCTTCGCGCGCATGCCGCACGCCACACGCGCTCCCGCACGTCCCGTTACCGCTGGAGCCCCGACGGCATGGGAGCGCTGACGTAGCATCCGCCGCTTGTCCGCACGCCCCCGCCCGACTGGTCCGATGTCGCTCCTGCCCCGTTCCTCGCGCCCGCTGCTGGCGCCCCTGCCCCCCCTCGCCCTGGTGTTGGCCGCCCTCCTCGGGGCGGGGCCGGCCCGGGCTGACAACTACAAGGCCAGCCCGGAGATGGCGATGGAGCTGCGCCACGCCCGCTGGTTCGACGGCGAGAAGCTGCAGAGCGGCACGCTCTACGTCGAGGACGGCCGTTTCGTCGAGAAGCGGCCCCGCAAGGTCAACCGCCTGCTGGAGCTGCGCGGCCAGACGCTGGTGGCGCCGCTCGCCGACGCGCACAACCACAACCTGCAGAGCGCCTGGGGCCTGGACAAGTTCGGTCAGGATTACTTGCGCGACGGCGTGTTCTACGCGGCGATGCTGTGCGCCGACCCGGCCGCGATCGAACCGATCCGCGCCCGCATCTCGCAGCCGGAAGCGCCGGACGTGCTGTTCGCCACCGCCTGCATCACCTCGTCGGACGGCCAGCCGCTGGCGATGCTGCAGTCGGGCACGCCGCCGATGGCGCTGGACCAGATCGTCGACAAGGCGGTGCTGGTCATGGACACGCCCGAGCAGGTCGGCCAGAAGTGGCCGCTGATCGCCGGCCGCCACAGCGACCTGATCAAGGTCATCATGAGCTACCACGACCGCCCCGAGCTGCGCCAGGTGCCCGAGCAGCGCGGCCGCCTGGGCGTGACGCCCGAGGTCGTGGCGGAGGTGGTCCGCCGCGCGCATGCGGAGCAGCGGCGCGTCGTGGTCCACATCGAGAGCGCCGCCGATTTCGCCGCCGCCGTGCGCGCCGGCGCCGATTTCATCGCCGAGTTGCCGGGCTACTTTCCGCAGCATGGCGAGGATCCCGAAACCCATCTGATTGCGCCCGACGTCGCCGCCCTGGCCGCAGAGAAGAAGATCGGCATCATCACCGCGACCGTGGCGACGCGGCTGTTCCAGCCGGCGCCGGAGCTGCTCGCGCGCATCGAGGCCGTGCAGAAGCAGAACCTGGAGCGGCTCAGGACGGCCAGTGCCCAGTTGCTCGTGGGTTCGGACCTGTTCACCGGCAACGCGCTGAGCGAGCTCCACCACCTCGAGCAACTGGGCGTGCTGGACAAGCCGGCGCTGTTGCGACTGGCCACGGTGGACACGCCGAAGGCCCTGTTCCCGCAACGCAAGCTCGGCTGCTTCCAGCCCGGCTGCGAAGCCAGCTTCCTGGTGCTGATCGGCAACCCGCTCGAGGACCTCGACGCGCTGGACAAACCGCTGCTGCGCATCAAGCAGGGCCGCGTGCTGACGCAGCTGGAGGACGTCGCCGCGACGGCGGGCGAAGAGAACAACGCGCTGAACTCCGCCGCCGGCGCGCAGAAGAAGTCCTCCGGCAAGAAGTCCGGCGCGAAGTCCACGAAGAAATCGTCCAACACGAAGGCCAAGCCCGCGGGCAAGACCACCAAGGGCACGAAGACGAGCGCCCGCAACGCCGCGACCCCGCGCGCCTGAACGCCGCGGGCCCGCCGATCGATCGCCCTTCGGAGGGAGCGCGGCGGCCCCGCGTCATCCAGGCGTCAGCGGAACGCGCATGAAGCCATTACATTGACCGGATGAGCGCGATGCCGATCTCCCCTTCCTCCTCCCGCACCCTGTCGATGCGGCAGGTGCTGATCTGCGGCGCCGCGATCGTCACGCTGTCGATGGGCATCCGCCACGGCTTCGGCCTGTGGCTGACGCCGGTCACGATGGACCGCGGCTGGACCCGCGAGGCCTTCTCCCTCGCGCTCGCCGTGCAGAACATCGCCTGGGGCGCCGCCGGCCCCTTCGCCGGCATGCTGGCCGACCGCTTCGGCGCGCTGCGCGTGCTGATCGCCGGCGCCCTGCTCTACGCGGCGGGGCTGGCGCTGATGGCCGTGTCGTCGTCGACCGCCGGTTTCCTGGGCAGCGCCGGGGTGCTGATCGGGCTGGCCCAGTCGGGCACCACCTACGCGGTCATCTACGGCGTCATCAGCCGCAACGTCTCCGCGGAGAAGCGCTCCTGGGCCATGGGCGTGGCGGCGGCGGCGGGCTCCTTCGGGCAGTTCCTGATGGTCCCGGTCGAGAACTGGCTGATCGGCTACACCGGCTGGCAGAACGCGCTGTTCGTGCTGGCGATCGCCGCCTGCCTGATCATCCCGCTGGCCTTCGGCCTGCGCGAGCCGGCGCGCGACGCCGTCCACGGCGCGCACCACCAGAGCATCGGCCAGGCGCTGCGCGAGGCCTTCGGCTACCGCAGCTTCCAGCTGCTGATGCTGGGCTACTTCGTCTGCGGCTTCCAGGTCGTGTTCATCGGCGTGCACATGCCCAGCTACCTGAAGGACCACGGCCTCACGCCCCAGGTCGCCACCAACGCGCTGGCGCTGATCGGCCTGTTCAACGTCTTCGGCACCTACGCTGCCGGCACGCTGGGCCAGAAGCTGCCCAAACGCTACCTGCTGTCGGGCATCTACCTGCTGCGCTCGATCGCGATCATCGTCTTCCTGTCCGTGCCGCTGACGCCCGCGAGCGTCTACGTCTTCGCCGCGGTGATGGGCGTGCTCTGGCTGTCCACCGTGCCGCCCACCAACGCGATCGTGGCGCAGATCTTCGGCGTGCAGCACATGTCGATGCTGGGCGGCTTCGTGTTCTTCAGCCACCAGATCGGCAGCTTCCTGGGCGTGTGGCTGGGCGGCAAGCTCTACGACGCGACGGGGTCCTACGACGTCGTCTGGTACCTGGCCATCGCGCTGGGCGTGATGGCGATGCTGGCCAACCTGCCGGTGCGCGAGACCGCGATCACGCGGCACGCCACGGCGGCCGCCTGACGGCGTGCGACGGAGCGACACGATGACAGGCAGGCGACGCGGACTCTGGCGGATCGTGGCGTGGCTGGGCGCGTGCGGCGTGCTGGCGGCGGTCTTCCTGGCCTACGCGCAGCCCTCGCTGATGCAGCAGCTGGGCGATGCGATCTGGGCCTGTTTCTGATCTACCTGATCCGGTTCCCGAACCGGGCTTTCTCTCTGACGATCTGACGACGAATACAACCAGCGCCACGAGCGCAACGACAACGGAGACAACATGGTCGTGATCATCACCGGCGCCTCCGACGGCATCGGCGCCGAACTGGCGCGTCAATGGGCGCGGCGCGAGGGCGCCAAGCTCTCGCTGGTGCTGGCGGCGCGCAGCGTCGACAAGCTTGAGAAGGTGGCGGCGGAGTGCGAGTCGCTCGGCGCCCACACCCGCGTGCAGCGTTGCGACGTCGAGTCGCAGGAGGACTGCCAGGAACTCGTGCGCACGACGCTGGGGGCCTTCGGCGCGATCGACGTGCTGGTCAACAACGCCGGCATGTCGGCGCATGCGCTCTTCGACCAGGTCAAGGACCTCGCCTGGTACCAGCGGCTGATGCAGATCAACCTGTGGGGCTCGGCCTGGTGCACCCAGGCCGCGCTGCCGGCGCTCAAGGCCAGCAAGGGCCGCATCGTGGCGGTCTCGAGCCTGGCCGGCCTGCTGGGCATCCCGGGTCGCACCGCCTACAGCGCCAGCAAGTTCGCGATGACCGGCTTCTTCGAGGCGCTGCGCACCGAGGTCGCGGCCAGCGGCGTCAGCGTGACCATCGCCTATCCGGGCGTCGTCGACACGCAGATCCGCTATCGGGGCTTCAACGCGCAGGGGCACGCCTCGGGGCTGAGCAGCCTCGACGAACGCGGCGCGATGCCGGTCCAGGAGTGCGCCAGACTGATCCTCGACGGCACGCTGGCCCGCGAGCGCGACATCGTCATGACCGCCAAGGGCAAGCTGGGCCGCTGGCTCAAGCTGCTGGCGCCGGCGATGGTCGATCGCATGGCGATGAAGGCCCTCAAGAAGGAACAACGCCCCGCATGAGCTTCTCCTCTTTCCCCAGCCCCCCGTTCCCGAGCGCCTGGGTGCTGCGCTGGGCGCAGGCCTGGCGCGACCGCGACGGCGTCACGGCGCTGGACCTGGCCTGCGGCTCCGGCCGCCATCTGCGCCTGCTGACGGGCGAAGGCGTGGCCGTCACCGGCGTCGACCGCGACGCCGCGGCGCTGGCGACGCTCGCCGGGCTCTCCGACCGCGTCGAGCTGATCGAGGCCGACATCGAGCAGGGACCCTGGCCGCTGACCGACCGCGTCTTCGACGTCGTGCTCGTCACCAACTATCTGTGGCGCCCGCTGCTGCCGCGCGTCATCGAGGCCGTCGCGCCCGGCGGCTGGCTGATTTACGAGACCTTTACCGATGGACAACAGACGGTCGGCCGGCCCGCGCGACCGGACTTCCTGCTGCGGCCCGGCGAGTTGCTGGCCGCCGTCGACGGCCTGCGCGTGATCGCCTACGAGGACGGTTTCATCGAGGCGGAGCCCCCCGTCACCGGGGGCGGCGCCGTCAACGGCCGGTATGTCCAGCGCGTTGCTGCCGTTCGGGAGAACCGGCCCGCCGCCGGTGCCGCGACCGCAGCCGGCCTTGACGGCGGCGGCGGCAGGGGCGGCGACAGCGATGTGCCGCCTGGGGTCTACCCGAGATACCGGCTGCGCTGAGCGCGCAGGCCCGGAAGCGCCCCGGCGCTTCAGTAGAATCCGCCGATCCAGAGGAATCCTCAATGAACGCAATTGTTGGCAGCATCGTCGCGCTGGTCACGCCGATGCATGAAGATGGCCGCATCGACTTCGATGGGCTGCGCAGCCTGATCGACTGGCACATCGACCAGGGCACGGACGTCATCGGCGTCGTCGGCACGACCGGCGAGTCCCCGACGGTCACGATGGAAGAGAACCGCGAAGTCATCCGCGTCGCGGTCGAGCACGTCAAGGGCCGCAAGCCGGTCCTCGCCGGCACGGGCGCCAACGCCACGGCCGAGGCCATCGAGCTGAGCCGCTTCGCCAAGCAGGTCGGCGCCGACGCCACGCTGTCGGTCGTCCCCTACTACAACAAGCCCTCGCAGGAAGGCATCTACCAGCACTTCAAGGCGATCGCCGAGGCGGTCGACATTCCGATGATGCTGTACAACGTGCCCGGCCGCACGGTGGCGGACATGTCGGTGGAGACCACGCTGCGCTGCGCCTCGCTGCCCGGCGTGTTCGGCATCAAGGACGCGACCGGCAACGTCGAGCGCGCCGCCTGGCTGATCAAGCACGCCCCGCAAGGTTTCAGCATCTACTCGGGCGACGACGCGACCGCCATCGCGATGATGCTCATGGGCGGCCGCGGCTCCGTCAGCGTCACCGCCAACATCGCGCCCAAGGCGATGCACGAGATGTGCATGGCCGCGATCGAAGGTCGCGTGCGCGAGGCCACCGCGCTGCACTTCCAGCTGCTGCCGCTGCACAAGCAGCTGTTCTGCGAACCCAGTCCCGCCCCGAGCAAGTGGGCCCTGAACAAGCTGGGCCGCTGCCCCAACAACCTGCGCCTGCCGCTGACGCCGCTGACCGCCGCCGGCCAGGATCTGGTCGAAGGCGCCATGCGCGAAGCCGGCCTGCTCTAATCACCCCCGGCCGGCGCGCGCCGGCCGCACCCTTTTCCTTCAGCGGCCGCGGGCCGCAGCGACCTACCTCGGAGATCTCCAGCGTGACTCGTTCCCTTTCTGAATCCGGCGCGCCCACTCCGGTGCGCGTGGCCTGCCTGATGGCGCTGGCCTCGCTGACGGCGTGCAGCACGTTCGAGAGCATCACCAGCAGCGACAAGGTCGACTATCGCACCCAGGCCAAGCAGACCACCGGCCTGGACGTGCCGCCGGACCTGACGCAGCTGCCCAAGGAAAACCGTCCCACCGGCCCGATCAGCGCCGCGCAACTGGCCGCACAGCCGAACGCCCAGCGCCAGGCCGTCGCCACCGCCGGAGCGCCCGTCGCGCTCGACAAGGCCGGGACGATTGAATTCCACCGCCTGGGCAACGCCCGCTGGCTGCACAGCACGCTGCCGCCGGAGCAGCTCTGGCCGCAGGTCAAGGGCTTCTGGCAGGACCGCGGCTTCACGATCGAGTCCGAGGACCAGAACGTCGGCCTGATGGAAACCAACTGGGCCGAGAACAAGGCCAAGCTGCCGCAGGACTTCATCCGCAAGACGCTGGGCTCGCTGCTGGATTCGCTGTACTCCACCGGCGAACGCGACAAGTACCGCACCCGCCTGGAGCGCAACGAGCAGGGCGGCACCGACATCTACGTCACGCACCGCGGCCTGGTCGAGGTCTACACGAACTCGCAACGCGACGACACCGGCTGGCAGCCGCGCCCCTCCGATCCGGAGCTGGAAGCCGAGATGACCTCGCGCCTGATGCTCAAGCTCGGCGGCAAGGAAGAGGACGCCAAGACGCTCGTCGCCAACGCGCAGCAGCCGGCGCCCTCCTTCGCCGAAGCGCCGCGCGGCAACGCACCGCGCTCGCTGGCGGACGTGCCGGATCAGCTCAAGATCAACGAGGACTTCGACCGCGCCTGGCGCCGGGTCGGCCAGTCGCTGGACCGCCACGGCTTCACCATCGAGGACCGGGACCGCAAGCAGGGCCTGTTCTTCCTGCGCTACGCCGATCCGAACCAGGCCGGCAAGGAAGAGCCCAACTTCTTCCAGCGTCTGTTCGGCGCGACCAGCGCGTCCACCGCGGTGCGTTATCGCGTGTCGGTCAAGACCGAGGGCACGACCTCGACCGTCATGATCCTGGACGACAAGGGTCAGCAGCAGACCAACGAAATGGCCAAGCGCATCCTGCAACTGCTGATGGAAGACGTGCGCTGATCTCCCTGGATGGCGGACCACCGTACGCCATCAGTTTGCGCAAAACAAAAACGCCACCTTCGGGTGGCGTTTTCATTGGCGAGCCATTCGTCGGGAGCGACCGGCCACATTCGGTTGGGCGAGGCTAGGTAAACTCCACTCTAATACCAGCGCGGGGCGCTCAGCGCGCGGATTCCCGAAGCGGGGAAGAGGCAAAGGCGATGGGCCTGGGACAGGCAAAAGGACAGGCAAAGAAAAAGCCGCAAGGGCGAACCCTTGCGGCTTTCTCAGGACGAGAGATCGTCTTAGTTGCTGGCGGCCGAAGCGGGCGCAGCAGCGTCGGAAGCGGCAGCCGAAGCTTCCACAGCCGGGGCCGAGGCCTCAACAGCGGGAGCCGAAGCTTCCGGAGCCGGGGTGGCCACGGGAGCAACGACTTCTTCCTTCTTGCCGCAAGCGGTCAGGGCAACAACGGCCAGCAGGGAGGCCAACAGGATCGACTTTTTCATACTTGTCCTCAAGTAACTTTTAGACGAACAATCAATTACCGGTAATTAATGAAGTCGTACCAGATGACAAGTACGAACTTCAGCAGACCAAGACGTGAGAAACCTCGAGCGCTTCCCCCGCCTAGCCAGCAATTATAGCCACCAGTTTGTAATCTCCTTACAAGCCTAGGGTGCTGCTGGCGAACGAGTCGGCAGACCGTTGCTCAATAGCGTCAAACCACTCGCGGGCCATGGCTTCTTCGCGGGCGTCTTGTACCGAAAGAGAGGCCCGCGCCGGCGTCCACAGCTTCATCGTCAGCAATCCGGGTGCCAGCAGCAGGCCCATGGGAGCGGGGGTGCTGCGCTCCGCGAGGTCGGCGGGATCGAAGGCGCGCGCCTGCACCACATGGTCATGCGCCTGGCGCCACTGGACGAAACGAGGATGGACGCGCCGCAGCGTCTCGTAGTCATGGGCTGCCAGCAGGCGCAATTTGCGGTGGGGCAGCGCCCATCGATGCAGGGCATCCAGCAGCGCGGGATCGGACAGCGGCCAGTGGGCGAAGTCCGGGTCCAGCCAGCACAGCTCGCGACCGCCCTGCTCCGCAGCCCGCTGCAGCGCTTGCTGCAGCATTTGCCGGACCTCCGCGGCGGTTTCGACGAGTCCGGGCGTCAAAGCTTCTGGCATCGTGGGTTCCGGCGACATGTCGAACTCCTCATGACGTTGGCGTGGGATGGAGGCGGGACCGGTCAGGCGGGGTTCACCCACCCGTCCTCGGTCCACTGATCCAGCAAATCGCGTGCACCGTCGCTCAGTTTCGCGACCTCGGCAGGAGACAGCGCTCGGCTGTCCGCCATCCGGCGCATCAGCGTCGCATCGCGTCCGCCGGCCCGGAAGGATTGTCCATTGATGAAGACATGGGCCGCGTCGTACATCATGCGGGTGCGGGCGCTCAGCCGCGCCCCCTGCCCCGGCGGCAAGGCGGCGCCGGGTTCGAAGAAGACGCGGGGCTTGGGCTCGGTCAGCGCCTCGCCCAGCGCGCGCTCCAGCGCCAGCGGCTGCGAGGCCGCTCTCAGCACCGCTTCGCGCGCAAAGGCCGTCAGCGCCTCGGGAATGCGTCCCGGCTCGCCGGTCGCCGGCTGACGGGGGTCGACATACATCCGGTCGCCGCGCGGCGCCTCCTCGTCGTCGGTCAGGCGGACCAGCAGTTCATTGGCCAACTCGCTGCGCCAGGGCGAACGGAAACCCACCGAGGCGGTCATGCAGCCGCCGCCGACGGCCACGCCGTCGTGCGCCCATCCCGGCGGCAGGTACAGCATGTCGCCGGGCTCGAGCACGAAGTCCTGCTCCGGCTCGAAGTCCGCCAGCACCTTCAGCGGGACGTCCTCGCGCAGCTCGCCGGTGGTCGACACGCCCAATCGGCCGATGCGCCAGTGGCGACGGCCGCTGACCTGGATCAGGAAGACGTCGTAGGAATCGAAATGCGGACCGACGCCGCCGCCCTCGCTGGCATACGACAGCATCAGGTCGTCGAGCCGGGCCTCGGGAACGAACCGGAAGCGGCTCAGCAGCGCCGCGGCCGGCTCGACGTGCAGATCCAGCCCCTGCACCAGCAGTGTCCATTGCGGCTTGCTCCAGGCGGGCAACTTGGCGATCGGGCCCTGGCGCATCGTCCAGCGATCGCCGTCCTGCTGCGACACGAGTCGGGATTCCACCTCGTCGCTGGCCGCCAGCCGGGCCAGGCCGGCGCGATCGATCGGCGGCACCACGCCGGGCAAGGCCTGGCGCACGAGCAGCGGCTGCTTCTGCCAATGGCGCTTCATGAACTGCGCGGGGCTCAGGCCGCCGAGCAGCGGCAGCTTCGCGTCGATGTCGATGCCGGAGGCGCCGGAAGCGGCCGGGGCTCGCTTGGACGGGATCGGGGATGTCTGGGGGGACTTGGACTTGGAGGTCATGGGCGCGCATTGTCTGAGAGAATTGCGCGATGCAAATCACTGCCCCCTGCGTCGTCTCCCTGACTTGGAGACTCGAGGACGCCCAAGGCCAATCCGTCGAGGTGCTGGACCCGCCGATGGAGTTCTTTTACGGCGGTCAAGACCTGTTCACGAAGGTCGAGGAAGCGCTCGCCGACAAGCTTGCCGGCGACGAGGTCAGCGTGGCGCTCGAGCCCGAGGACGCGTTCGGCGACTACGACAGCGCCCTGGTGTGCTTCGAGCCGCGCGAGGTGTTCCCCGAGAACGTCGATGTCGGCATGCAGTTCGAAGGACTGCCCGAAGGCGCGTCGACGCCCGACATGCCGGCCGACCGCATCTACACCGTGACCGAGGTTTATCCGGAGCACATCGTCCTGGACGGCAACCACCCGCTGGCCGGTGTCGGCCTGCGCATCCACGTGACGGTGCACGATGTGCGCGAGGCCACGGAGGAAGAGCTGGAAGCCGGCTCGCTGGGCGACTCTGGCTTCACCGTTGCCACCGGCCTCACCGCCGGGCCGGGGCCGGATGAGCCGATCCACTGAGCCCCGCCGAAGTCCGAATCCATGGAAGCCCCGCGATGCGGGGCTTTTTGCTGTCTAGACGCCGAGCAGGCGCCACCGCGCCTCCAGCGAAGCGAGCTCCGGTTCGGCATGGGGATCGCCTGCTTCGGCCGCCAGGGCATACCAGCGCCGCGCGGACTCGACATCCGGAGGATCCTCACCGATGCCGAAGCCGTATCCCCGGGCGACTTCGAGCTTGAAGTGCGGATCGGGCTGGTGCATGGCCAGGGCCATCATGTGCTTGAAGCGCATGCGCATCGCATCCTGGACGGACTGGTCGCCGATCATCAGCTCATAGGCCTTCAGGAATTCGATCTGGGTGTCCCCGTCGTCGTCGCGGGCGATCGCTTCGGCTTCGGCGAGAAGGCGCCCGACCGTCGCGGGATCCTTGTCGCGACTGGCGAGCGACAGGGCCATCGCGACGAGCGCCCAGACCTGGCCCTCCTCGATGGCTTGATGGAGCAAGCGGTCGACGAGTTCCTCGTCGCCATTGACCGCTGCGTCCAGGTAGTCCATCCGATCGATCACGGCCCGCCTCGTGCTTCTTGTACCCGCGACCTCATTGCTGCGCTCGCTCCCGGAGCTCCGCAGGCGCCATCGTCGTCACCGAGATGGCCCGGACTCCGCCGATCGGGGAATGCAGGGACAGCAGCATGTCGTCTCGCCAATATTCGAGGACCTCATCATTCATGCTGTGTGAGCGCCGCCATCCGCGGCCGTCGATGAACGCGACCATGACAGTCTCCGGAGGCCGGCCCAGCGGCGCCGACAGCGCCACCCTCCCGAACCAGCGATGTTTCCCCGACCAGTCCACAGGCTCGCAATTCGCCAAGGGAGGCTGCGCGAGTTGCTCGCAGAGAAGGGACAACTCCCGTTCGATGCGCTGTCGGGCTTCAGAACTGAACGTGCCGAGAGTCTCCCGGTTCCTGGCGGGCCCGGTGACGAATACAAAAACGACGTAGATCGCCAGCGCGATGGCGCCGAACACCTTCACATGGACCTTGATGCGCATCTCCCCGCTTCCTCAAGACAAAGATTCGTGGCGAGATCAACAGTCCCAGATCGCCCGCTGGAACTCCTCGCTGGATTCGAAGGCCAGGCCGGTCCTCTTGCCGCGAAATTCCGCCACGCGCCAGCGATCGATCTCGAGCCAGACGAGGAGTTCATCCGTTCCGGATGGAGACCTGCAGGGCACCCAGACGCGGACTGACCAGTTGCCTGGAATGTCGTCGGCCAAGGCGGACTTCAGGTCCTGACCAAACGCCAGGCCCGCCTGGCGCCTCAATGCCGCGGTATCGAGCACACCCGCGTCCAAATAGTGATCGGCGAGAGCAATGAGCGCGTCGATCGATCCAGCATCGGCGCACTCATTCATGTGGCGCAACGCCTTGGCCACATCGCCTTCCTGGAGCCAACGTCTCGCTTCTTCCTTGTCGAAGTCCATCACTCGGAACAGATCAGAGAAGTCGCTCATCGAATCGCACCAGGCGGCAGACGATGACCATCGTCCCGTTTCGGAACTGCAGGTGATGGCGAAACCGCCCCTCTGAATCTTGAACAAGCTCATGAGCATCGAGATCGTTCAATGCGGCCCAGTCACGATCCGAATGGAACTCCTCGTGACCACGCCAGTTCCGGTAGGCGACCATTGGCGCCCCAGACAGAAGCCAGTACAGGCCACCATGCCAGTACGCGGGCCGGCGATGATGTTGCTCCGCGCTTCGATCCCCGCGATGCCCGGCACGACCTTGATCGGCACATTGATGCTGGCGGCACCACTCGCGTTGACGGAGAACTCGTGGGGCGTCGTCATCTCGGCCCGCGCATCGGGACTGGTAGCAGCCAGCGCCAGCACGACTACCGCCGCGTGGCCGGACAAGCGCCGCATCCCGTCCGGAGACGGACTCAACAGGGTGTGGAGATTCATTCGCATCGTGTGTCTTCCGCCTCGTGCCGCGTCCGGGGCCGGACAGGCACGGGCAGACCCGATGCGGATCGACCGCGAACGGTCGATCGCACTCAAGCTGCGCGCTTCCTCCCTCCCCTCGACGCGGCGTTGCTCCGCGTGTCAGGTCTTGCCGTGCGTATTCGCATCTGGCAAGACCAATGGGCGCGCAGTATACAAATTACTTAACGAATATTTAACTCAACATCAACGCCAGAAAAACCTTCGTGCGAGGACATCCGTCCGTCACACATCGCGGGCACAAAGCCGCCGATAGAGATCGAAGACCTTCGCCTCCAGTTCGGCCGGACTGCAGCAGATGCGTGCGCCGATCAGCCGCGCGCGATAGTTGTGGATCTGCTCGCGAACCGCGTGCGACCAGCTCTGGGTGCTCGGCGTCAGGTCGAAGGTGCTGCTGCGCAGCACGTGCAGCCAGCCGATGAGCACCGGCTCCGGCACTCCCGCCAAGGTCTCGGCGAGGGTCTCCGGCGGTCGCGCCCGGCCGGCATGCAGGCGGTGGAGCATCAGCAGCCGGATCACCAGCGCCGGGTCCGAGGCCGCGGTCATCGCCAACGCCTCAGGCGGCGCGCCATGCCGCACCAGGCGGAAGAGGCGCCCCAGCACGTCCAGATCGCAGCTCGGCAGCGATCGCGGCGACTCCTCCTGCGGCGCCATCAGCAGGTCACCCTGGAAGTAGCGCACGCCCAGCGCCTTGAGGCGCAGGTAGTCCGCGGACTCCGTCATGCGGTCGGCGATCAGCGTCGCACCGGCCTGGCGCGCCAGCTCCTGGACCGTCGCCCAGGCGCTCACCGGCGCCAGCGACACATCGAGCTTCACGAACGAGAGCATCGGCAGCCAGGCGGTACGCGCATCATCCGGCGACACCACGCCCGCCAGTGCGAATCGGTAGCCTCGCGCATGCAGTTGCGCGATGCGGCGGGTCACCGACTCCTGGACGGGCATGCCCACGGGCAACTGGATCGCGCCGAGCGAGCCGCACAGGACATCCCCGATCGGACTGAGCAGGGTCGCCGCGTCCATGTCGATGAACAGGCAGCCGGGACGGCGATGCGCCAGGCCGCCGTCGAGCAGGGCCTGGCTCAGCAGCAGGCTGGTCGCATAGGCACTGGGCGGCGGCGCGCGGCGCGAGCCCGCGCTCCATCGGAAGCACAGTTCCTGTCCCATCGGTTCGACGGATCCGTCGATGATGGATTGGCGTGCGAAACGGGAACTGGCCGGTTCGGGTTGAATCAGCAGCCGGGCTACCGTAACGCCGTTGCGGGAGGGTCGGGAAGATTGCATGACCATGGAAATCGTCGGCAGACCCGGATGCCCGGGCGGGATATCAGTATTTCCAGGAACGGCCAAACGTTCGATGGCTCAGCTCAGTGGCAATGCAGCGGTTTCCGACTGGGAACAGTCGTCGACCGACTCGTTTGCTGAGTCCTGGGCCGGCAATATCGTCAACGGCAGGCTCAAGCAGGTGCGCGCGCCTTGCGGCGTGCGTTCGAAATGGAAGACCGCGCCGATGCGCTCGGCGCGGCGCCGCAGACCGTGCAGGCCGGTTCCTCCGGTCAGCGGCGACTCGTCGCCGGACATCTCCGCGCGCGCGTCGCGCTGGGCCGCCCCGGACTGGCCGTTGTCCTCGATGAGCACTTCCAGCCGCGCGCCCTGCGGCACCGTCATGCGGATCGAGAGCCGGCTCGCCTGGGCGTACTTGATGGTGTTGGCGACGGACTCCTCCACGATGCGCATCACCTGCCTGGAAAGATCAGCCAGCAGCACGATCTCGGGTCCTTCGGGAATGTCGTACTCGATCTGGAAGTCGGCCCGGGTGAGCGATTCGTCGAGGTTGCTGCAGTAGGTGAACAGGATGTCGTGGATCGTCCGCTGCTCGTGGACTTCCGTCACCGAGATGATCTCGCGCAGGTCCTTCAACGCATCCATCAGCCCGCGCTCGAGACGGTCATGGTCGATATCGCGGTCTCGCACGCTGAACAGCGTCGTGACCAGCTTGGAGCCGATGCCGTCGTGCAGGTCGCGGTAGATCCGGTCCCGCTCGGCCTGCGCGGCGGATTCGGTCTCCATCTCGCGCTGCCGGTTGTAGCTGATCAGCAGCTCCCGTTCGCGCTGCTGCAGCGTGTCCGTGAGGATGCGGTTGTTGTCGCGGACGCGCTTCACGCTCGCCTGGAACTTCGTCAGCAGGATCTGCGCGACGACGAACAGCAGCAGCGGCACGCTCAGGTGACTCAGGAAGATCGGCGTCACCAGCAGATGGGAGAGCGACCAGCCTGCATCAGGCATCGGGAAGGACACGAGCTGTCGCACCGCGTTGTGGTCGCGCAGCGCGAAGACCTGTGCCAGCACGGACTGGAACAGCAGCGACATGGCCGTGCGCGAGCGCGTCCGCGCCACGTGCAACGCCAGACGCGAGCAGGCGTAGAGATGGAACACCAGCAGCACGGGCAGCCAGTAGGTGTCCAGCCATTCCCGCCCGCGCAGATCCAGCAGCGGATAGGTGAGCGCCGCGAACGCGCCCGCGCCGAACAGGGCCAGCATCCCGCCCCGGCCCAGGGGCTCGTCGACGAAGGCGAAGATGAACAGCGTCAGCACCACCACGACGCCGCCGATGCAGGCGTACTGGGCCCAGAGCCACAGCGGCAGCATCGCGGCCGGGACGTACGGCAACAGCACCAGCGAGAACAGCACCGACCACAACACTGTCGTCGCCCCCGCATGCAGGAACACGGCGCCCTCCCGCCGGTTCGCCAGCCAGGCGCCCAGCATGAACATGCCCGCCAGCAGGCAGAACACGTTGGACGCATTGGCCAGCGAGGTCCCGACGAACAGGGTCAGTTCGCCGATGTAGGAGATGGTGTCGAGGTCGCCGATGTAGATCGGCGCGATGTGGATCTGCCGGTCCCAGGTCGTGAGTTCGACCGTCAGCACGTTGCCTTCCGGCCGCACGAGGCTCCGCGCCAGCGGCACCTGCAAGGGGCGGTACCACTTGTAGCGCGCGTCGGCGGTCGACTTCGGCAGGCCGGCGACCCAGACGCCGTTGAGGTAGACGTCCATGCCATCCAGGGCCTGGCTGATCAGCAGGCTGGTGCCTGGGATCCGCGACTCCTGCCGGAAAGGCGTGCCCGCCGGCGTCTCGCAGCACGGCGCCGGGCGGGCGAGATAGCGGTCCAGGTCGATCCGGAATCTCGCCCGCTTCAATCCGGCCGACTGGCTGACGTCGTGAAAGTAAGGGAGGGCGAAGCCCCCCTGGTGGGCGAGGATCAGCCCCTCCAGCCGGGGGATCTCCGGACCCGCATCGCGCGCAGCGTAATTGGCTTCGACGATCTCCAGGTCCTGGGCCCCCTCCACGCGGTAGACCCGCGTCGCCAGACTGCTGGTCGCCACGACCAGCAAGGCCAGGATGAAGAAGGTCAGCCAGAAGAACACCGTCTTCAGCGAGCTCCGCCTCGGACTACTCATCGATGAGACCGTGCAGGCGCGCGGCGTTGGCCGCCATGGCCCGCGACTTCACACCGAGCTTGCGGTAGACGCTGCGCAGGTGCTGGTTGACGGTGTGATGCGAGATGCTCAGCCGGCGTCCGATCTCGACGATGGGCAGGCCATCGACCAGATGCCGCAGGACCTCCCATTCCCGCTCGCCCAGCCCGAGGTCACGGAGCACCTTCTGCCGGTCGACATGCGGCCGCACGTTGTTCTCGAGCATCGTGATCCGCTCGACGACCAGCTGCGCGACCGCCGGGCTCAGCGGGGCCTGCCCGTTGTGCGCGCTGACGAGCTTGTCCACCATCGACGGCTGGATCTCCTCCTTGAGCAGGTAGCCGCTGGCCCCCGCCCGCAGGCTGCGCATCACATGCTTGCTGTCGCCGAAGGTGCTGACGACGACGCTGCGCGACTCCGGGCATTTGTCCTGGATCAGCCGGATCAGTTCGACACCGTCCACGTCCGGCAATCCCAGGTCGACGATGTACAGGTCCGCGCGGTTGGCGAGGATCGCCGCCACGGCCTCTCCGCGATTCTTGGCGATGCCCACCACCTCGCAAAAGCTACTGTTCGAAATCACGTCCACCAACCTCTTCATGACGGTGGGGTCGTCCTCGATGATCACGACGGCGATACTCATTCATTGGCTCCTTCTCACTCGTTATCCCATTGCCCAGAGGCGGGCACAGTTTCGCGAGCGAGCAGAAACGAGCAATCACCGAAGCAAGTAAACCCGAAAACGCCAGACTACTGAATTCAGTGGTGGTCCAGGATTCGCGGCGGCGGCTGGTCCCACTCCCTGTCGACGGGCCGCGCGACCCGATGCCATCGGCCTTTGATCCAGCCTTCCGTGCTGGCGGCCAGGCAGGCGATCAGCAGCATCAGTCCACCAATCGCCAGCAGATAACCAATGACAGTAAGTTCAAATAAGGGATGCCCGGGGGGCGACGACTCGGTCCGCTCGGCCACCAGGCATCCCACGCCGGCGAGCGCCAAGCCGATCGAGATCGCATACATATTTCGCATGACACAAATCCATTCGCAAACTGTTGGCGGCAGTGTCACCGACTGCGATCAGTTTGCTAATCACTCATGAATGCATTTATCGACTTAAACATGTCAGCCTCCGGCGATTCGAATGACGAATTCATTGGTCGACCAACGAATTCGTGTCGTTCGAGGAGGTCGTTTCGAATAAGTGGGTCGGTCTGACCCATTCTCGGGCCGCCATTGCCGATATCGAGGCCATGGGCGGGATGCACCGACTCAGTCGCTGGAAACCGCCCGACGGCGACCTGTCTGGCCGGCTTGCGCGTCAGGAAAAACAGGACGGGCGCCCGAAGGCGCCCGTCGCGAAGGGAAGTTCCGACCCCTGGATTCAGCGCAGGAAGCGGCCTCGCGGATCGATGATCGCGATGTCCGCGTAGTTCGTGCCCGTGTGGTCGGTGGGCGAATACCCCACCTCCATGCCGCCCAGATCGAAGCGGGTCATGCTGTTGAGGACCTTCTGGATGGCGGCGCGGCTGGGATCCTTGCCGGCGCGCTTGAGCGCCTCGACCAGGACCTTGGCGGAGGCAAAGCCTTCCATCATGGCCGGCGTGACCTGGCCGTTGGACTCGGCGGGATTCGCCTTCACCAGGTCGCCGAGTTCGCGGACCATCGGCACGTTGGTCGAGCGCTCGCTCGGGAAGACCTGCGACACGATGATGCCGGCGGCGTTCTGGCCCAGCAGCTGGACGAACCCGTTGGACGCGTTGTTCGACAGGGTGGCACCCAGGATGCGCGAACCGGCCGCGCGCAGCGCATTGATCGTGTCGGCGGTGATCTGCTGCGAGGCGACCATCAGCACGACCTGCGGGTCGGCGGCGATCAGCTGCTTGACGACGCCGGCGATGTCCGGCTTCTCGCGCTCATAGGTGAAATGGGCCACCGGCTTCATCTTGCGGTCGTTGAAGCCCGCCATCGCACCGACGATGCCGTCCGCGCCGAAGGTGTCGTTCACCTGCACCAGCGCGATGCGCGTGTTGCCCATCTCCAGCAGCAGCTGGACGGCACGCTCGGCCTCGCGCTGGTAGGTCGAACGCACGTTGAAGACAAGGGGATGGACCGGCTTGTGCAGCAGCATGGCGCCGGTGGACGGCGCGATCAGCGGCACCTGGCCCTTTTCCAGCAGCGGGAGCACGGCTTGCGTGTGCGGCGTGCCGCGCGTCAGGAACAGGGCGACGGCGCCCTTGTCGATCAGCGTCTGCGCGTTGGCGGCGGCGCGCTTGGGATCGAAGCCGTCGTCCAGCGACTGCAGGTCGATCTTCTGACCGTTGACGCCGCCGGTGGCGTTGACCTTGTCGATGTAGAGCCTGGCGCCCAGCGTCAGTTCCTTGACGCTGGCCGCGACCTGGCCGGTGAAGCCGGCCGTCTGGCCGATCAGGATGTCCGCGCGGGCCGCGGCGCTGAGGCCGAAGGCCACCAGGGCGGTGGCGATGGAGGCGGCGAACCGGCTCAGGGGCCGGTTCCGTGTAGGCTTGCTCATGGTGGTCTGTCCCGCCGGCTCGCGGTGGCGGCCGGCTTGTGTCTCCAGCACGCCGACGGTCAGTTCGCCGCCGGCCCCTCGGCGCCGCGACCCCCACGTTCAGGGGGGATCAGCGCCCCGCGCGCATCTTAGCCACGATGTCCGTGACCCGCCCCAGCAAAGCCTGCGTGTCGAAGGTCAGAACGTTGCGATTCGACAGCACCTGACGGCCGCCCACCCAGACGTCCGTGACATGTTCACGCCCCGCCACATAAACGAGTTGCGCGTCGGCGTGATAGACCGGCTGGCATTCGATCGAGTCCAGCGCCACGGCCACCACGTCGGCCAGCTTGCCGGCTTCCAGCGTGCCCAGATCGTTCGCGCGGCCCATGGCCTTGGCGGCGCGCACCGTGGCCATCTCCAGCGCGGTGCGCGCGGAGACCGTCAGCGGATCGCCGGTCACGCCCTTGGCGAGCAGCGCCGCGGCGCGGATCTCGCTGAACATGTCCTGGCGGTTGTTGGAGGCCGCGCCGTCGGTCCCGAGGATGGTGTTGACGCCGGCCGCCTCCAGGGCCTTCACCGGCGCCACGCCCGAGGCCAGCTTGAGGTTGGAGCTCGGGTTGTGGACCAGGTGCACGCCCTGCTTCGCGACGAGGTCGATCTCCTCGGGGCTCAGGTGGACCATGTGCACGGCGATCATCTTCGCGTTCAGCAGGCCGAGCTTGTTCAGGCGCGCCAGCGGGCGCTCGCCGTACTGCTTGATGCTGCCGTCGATCTCGTCCTGCGTCTCATGGATGTGGCAGTGCATCTGCAGGTCGTACTTCTCCGCCAGCTCGCGCAGCTGGATGAAGGTCTCGTCCGAGACCGTGTACGGCGCGTGCGGCGCGCTGGTCCAGTCCAGCAGCTTCTCGCCCTTGAACTGCTCGTAGGCGGCCAGGCCTTTCTCGATGTAGTCCTGCGCGTTGGCGGCGTAGCCGGTGGGGAAGTCGATCACGTTGATCGACACGCCGGCGCGGATGCCGCTGTCCACCGCCGCGCGGGCCATCGCGGTCGGGAAGAAGTACATGTCGTTCAGGTAGGTCACGCCGCCGCGCAGCGCCTCGGCCGCGGACAGCAGCGAACCCTGGTAGGTCCAGTCCTCGCTGACCCACTGGCGCTCCAGCGGCCAGATGTGGTTGTTGAGCCAGTCCATCAGCGCGAGGTCGTCCGCGACGCCGCGCAACAGCGACATCGCCGAATGCGTGTGGGCGTTGATCAGGCCGGGGATCAGCACGTGGTTCGGGAGCTCGACGCGCTCGGCGTCGGCGTAGCGCTTGAGCGCTTCCTCACGCGGCAGGACGGCGGCGATGCGTTCGCCTTCGATGGCCAGCGCGTGCTGCTCGAGCACCGGGCTGTCCGGGGTCATGGTGATCAGCCAGCGGGGCAACAGCAGCTTCACGGCTTGGGTCGTCATTCGGGTTCTCCTTGCTCGCGCCGTTCGGCGCGACGTGCATTGTCTTGATTCTTTAGAGCGTCGTCGCGCGATCGCATCGCGTCGCGGCGACAACGCCGGCGTCAAAAGATCTCGTCGAACAGCGCCAGCACGCGCGCCGCATCAACCTCGACGCAGACCTGCTGCGCCGGATGGCCGCTCCAGGGCGTGCCGCCGCCGTGTTCGCCGCGCCAGTCCTGGATGGTCTGGCCGGTGGCGATGCCTTCCAGCGCCACGCGCACCGGGCCGGCACGCAGGGTGAAGGCGTCCGGCACCAGCAGGATCGCCGCCGCGCTGGCGTCGTGCGCGTAGATGCCGCCGATGCCGTCGCGCGCATCGTAGAACTGCTGGTAGTGGCGCGTGGCCTGCCAGAGCAGGTCGCCCGCGCCCTCCCCGCGGCCGCGCAGCTTCCCCAGGTCGGCCTCGCGCATGATCGCTTCCTGCGTCACGTCCAGACCGACGATGGTCACCGGCCAGGCCGCGGTGAAGACCTGGTCCGCGGCTTCGGGATCGGCCAGGATGTTGGCTTCGGCCACCGGCGTCACGTTGCCGCCGTGGCCCTTCAGGCCGAAGGCGCCGCCCATCACGACGACGCGCTTGACCTTGCCGGCGATCGCCGGATCGTGCGCCAGCGCGAGCGCCAGGTTCGTGAACGGACCGACGGCCACCAGCGTGATCTCGCCGGGCCGCTCATTGACGAGGTCGCAGATCAGCTGATGCGCGGGCCGCGGATCGAGCGGCCGCGTCGGCGCCGGCAGACGGTCGGCGACGCCGCCCAGTCCGTCATCGCCGTGCACGTGCGCGGCATCCTTGCGCCGGCGTTCGTCGCGCAGCGGGCCTTCGGCGCCGGCCGCGACGGGCACATCCTTGCGGTAGAGCGCGGTCAGCCCGCGCGCGTTGCGCGTGGTCGTGGCGACGGGGCCGTTGCCGAAGGCCGTCGTGACGGCCACCAGCTCGAAACGCGGATGGCAGGCCAGCAGCGCGAGCGCGAGCGCGTCGTCGATGCCGGGGTCGGTGTCGAAGAGGACCGGGATGCGGCCGGAAGCGGGGATCTTGCTGTCCATGGGGTACTGCGCTCCAGGGTCAGGAGTTGCCGTCGGCGGAGTGTGCCCCGTTCGCCGTCAACGTGGCGAGCTCGGGCAATTCCGGCAGCTCGGAGCGGTGCGGCATCGCCTGCTGCACGCCGGTGCGGCTGACCGCGAGCGCCGCGGCCAACTGCCCCAGCGCGGCCGCGCGGGCCGGCACCAGGCCCTCGGCCAGACCGACCGCGAGGCCGCCCACCAGCGTGTCGCCGGCACCGACCGTGTCCACCGCATCGACGCGGGAGGCGCGCAGATGCAGCCCCTCCGGATGCTCGTCGCTGAGCAGCCACGCGCCGGCGCCGCCCAGCGTCACGAGCACGTGGCGCGGTCCCAGCGTCCGCAGATGCGCGGCGGTCGCGCGCGCGATGGCGATGCCGTTGGCATCGCCGGGCAGCGCCACGGCGCGGGCCAGTTGCAACGCCTCGGTCTCGTTGACGATCAGCCAGTCGCTCAGGCCCAGCAGCGCGGCCGGCAGGTCCTGCGCGGGCGCGGCGTTCAGCACCGTGATCACGCCGGCCTCGCGGGCGATCTCGAAGGCGCGCTGGATCGCCGGCACCGGCACCTCCAGCTGCGCCACGACGACCTTGGCCTGCCGCAGCAACGCCCCGCCCTGCTCCACGTCGGCCGCGTCGAGGTCCGCATTGCTGCCGGGCACGACGACGATCGCGTTCTCGCCACCCTCGCTCGCGACCATGATCACCGCCACGCCGGGCCACGCGGCCTCGTCGCGTCGGATCGCCTGGACATGCACCCGCTCCGCTTCCAGCGCCTTCAGCAGATCCTGGCCGTGCTGGCGCATGCCGACGCGGCCGATCAGCGCGACCTCGGCGCCGAGCCGCGACGCGGCCACCGCCTGGTTGCCGCCCTTGCCGCCGGGCGTGCCGGCGAAGGCCTCGCCGATCAGGGTCTCGCCCGGCGCGGGCAGGCGCACGGCGTGGGCCACGAGGTCCATGTTGACGCTGCCCACCACCACCACGGTGGCCGCAGCCTTTGCTGAAGTCATGAAAGCTCCGGAGACGACGGCGCCGCGGTGCTCTCGCGCAGCACGACCTGCGGCACGAGTTGCAGGTCCTTGAAGGGCGCCTGGGGATTCTCGATGCGCTCGATCAGCGCGCGACCGGCCTCCCGGCCGAGCTCGCGGATCGAGCAGCCCACGCTGGTCAGCGCGGGATAGACATAACTGCCGAGCTCGATCGCATCGAAGCCCACGACCGACAGCTGACGCGGCACGTTCAGTCCGAGTTCGGCGGCGGCGCGCAGCGCGCCCATGCCCATCAGGTCGTTGCAGGTGAAGACGGCCGTCAGCTCGGGCTGGCGGGTCAGTAGCGCCTTGACGGCCTCGTAGCCGCCGGCGGTGCTGAAGTCGCTCTCGGCCAGCCACTCCGCGCGCGCCTCGAGGCCGCGCTGCTGCAGCGCGTTGCGCCAGCCGGCGACGCGTTCAGTCGTCACTTCGAATTCGGCGGGGCCGCTCACACAGCCGATGCGGCGATGGCCCAGTTCCAGCAGATGGCGGACGACCTCGAAGGCGCCCAGCTGGTTGTTCACGCTGACGCGGTCCGCGCGCGCGCCGGGCACCAGGCGGTCCACGGTCACCACGGGCACGCTCGCATGACGGAAGGTGCTGGCCAGCGTCTCGGCATCGCCGGCGGAGCTCAGCAGCAGGCCGTCGATGCGCTTCTCGAGCAGCGTGCGCAGGTAGGCCTGCTGGTGCTTGGGGTCGTTGTCCGAGTTGCAGAGGAAGACCGAGTAGCCCGCCTGCCGGCACCACTCCTCGGCGCCGACGACCAGCTCCGCGAAGAACGGGTTGCGCACGTTGGGCACCAGCACGCCGACGATCTTGGTCTCGCTGCGCCGCAGCGAGCGAGCCACCGCGCTGGGCAGGTAACCGATCTCGTCGACCGCCGCCAGCACGCGCGCGCGGGCTTCGGCGCTCACCGGTCGCGTGTTGTTCAGCACATGCGACACCGTGGTGAAGGACACCCCCGCCAGCGCGGCCACATCCTTGATGGTGCTCATCGGTCGATCCGATCCTCTGCTCGTGCCAAACTGGCTGGTTCAGTCAATTGCAAACGTTTGCAGAGCATACCCCAAGGGCAATGGGCGCCAGGCCGGGGCGAACCCCGTGCATCAAATATTCAAATGCCGGTCCAGATGAAGAAAAGCCCCTGGGCCGAGGCACAGGGGCTTGGTGGGGTGAGCCGGTGTTCCGGCTCGGCGTCTGCTGATCAGCGTTGGGCGATCGGCGTGACGTCGCGCTTGGTGGCGCCGACGAAGAGCTGACGCGGACGGCCGATCTTGTACTCGGGGTCGCCGATCATCTCGTTCAGCTGGGCGATCCAGCCGACCGTGCGGGCCAGCGCGAAGATCGCCGTGAACAGCGGCACCGGGATGCCGATGGCGCGCTGCACGATGCCGGAGTAGAAGTCGACGTTCGGGTACAGCTTGCGGGCGACGAAGTATTCGTCTTCCAGCGCGATCTTCTCCAGCTCCATCGCCAGCTTGAACAGCGGGTCGTCGTGCAGGCCCAGTTCGTTCAGGACTTCGTGGCAGGTCTCGCGCATCAGCTTGGCGCGCGGGTCGTAGTTCTTGTAGACCCGGTGACCGAAGCCCATCAGCTTGACGTTGCTGTTCTTGTCCTTGACCTGCTTGATGAACTCGCCGATCTTGGCCACGCCACCCATCTGCTGGATGTCGTTGAGCATGTTCAGGCAGGCCTCGTTGGCACCGCCGTGCGCGGGACCCCACAGGCAGGCCACGCCCGCGGCGATCGCCGCGAACGGGTTGGTGCCCGACGAGCCGCACAGGCGCACCGTCGAGGTCGAGGCGTTCTGCTCGTGGTCCGCATGCAGCGTGAAGATGCGGTCCATCGCGCGGACCAGCACGTCGTTGGGCTTGTACTCCTCGCACGGCGTAGCGAACATCATGCGCATGAAGTTGCCGGCGTACGAGAGGTCGTTCTTCGGATAGATGTACGGCTGGCCGATCGTGTACTTGTAGGCCATCGCCACCAGCGTCGGCATCTTCGCGATCAGGCGGATCGCGGCGATCTCGCGGTGCTCGGGGTTATTGATGTCGGTGCTGTCGTGATAGAAGGCCGACAGCGCGCCCACCAGGCCCGTCATGACCGCCATCGGGTGCGCGTCGCGACGGAAGCCGCGCAGGAAGAACTGCATCTGCTCGTTGACCATCGTGTGGTTGGTCACGCGGTTGACGAACTCTTCCTTCTGCGACGGGCTGGGCAGCTCTCCGTACAGCAGCAGGTAGCAGGTCTCGAGGTAGTCGCAGTTGGTCGCCAGTTGCTCGATCGGGTAGCCGCGGTACAGCAGCTCGCCCTTGTCGCCGTCGATGTAGGTGATCGTGGAGTTGCACGACGCCGTCGACAGGAAGCCCGGGTCGTACGTGAACTTGCCGGTCTGCGCGTAAAGCTTGCGGATGTCGATCACATCCGGACCGATGGTGCCCTTGTACAGGGGCAGATCCATTTGCGGGCTGCCATCGGAGAACGACAGGGTGGCTTTGACGTCAGACGGGGTCATGGGCATTCCTTATGACTTCGGGGGTTCTGGTTACTGAGGAGTCCGCAGCATCGCGAGCACGGCATGAACGTCGGGCCGGTCCAGCTCGTCGGCCGGTTCCTTGCGGGCCAGCATCAGATCGAGCAGGTCGTTGTCCGACAGGTCCATCAGCTGGCGCAGGCCTTCCGCGTGGAATTCGGTCAACGCGCCTTCGTGCCGCCGGAAGAACCGCTCGATGAAAAGATCATTCTCCAACAGCCCGCGGCGGCAACGCCACTTGAGCTTGGAGAGATCCCTCTCATCGATGAGGGTGTTGGTGTCGGCGGCGTTCATGCGTGTGCGTAGGTTCGCGCGAGCAGGCTCAGACGGTGCGGCGCACCATCAGTTCCTTGATCTTGCCGATCGCCTTCGTCGGGTTGAGACCCTTCGGGCAGACGTCGACGCAGTTCATGATGGTGTGGCAGCGGAACAGGCGGTACGGGTCCTCGAGGTTGTCGAGGCGCTCCGCGGTGGCCTGGTCGCGGCTGTCGGCGATGAAGCGGTAGGCCTGCAGCAGACCGGCGGGACCGACGAACTTGTCGGGGTTCCACCAGAAACTGGGGCAGCTCGTCGAGCAGCTCGCGCACAGGATGCACTCGTACAGGCCGTTGAGCTCGTCGCGCTCCTCGGGGGACTGCAGGCGCTCCTTCTCGGGCGGCGCTTCCTCGTTCACCAGGAACGGACGGATCGAGTTGTACTGCTTGAAGAACTGCGTCATGTCCACGATCAGGTCGCGGACCACGGGCAGGCCCGGCAGCGGCTTGAGGATGATGACGTCCGGCAGCGAACGCAGGTTGGTCAGGCAGGCCAGACCGTTCTTGCCGTTGATGCTCATCGCGTCGGAGCCGCAGACGCCTTCGCGGCACGAGCGGCGGAACGACAGCGAGGGATCCACCGCCTTGAGCTTGAGCAGGGCGTCCAGCAGCATGCGTTCGTTGCCGGCGAGCTCCAGCTCGATGGTCTGCATGTACGGCTTGGCGTCCTTGTCCGGGTCGTAGCGGTAGATCTTGAAGGTGCGCTTGATCATGTTTGAGTGCTCCTGCGGCCGGTCAGAAGGTACGGACCTTCGGGGGGACGCTATCGACGGTCAGCGGTTGCAGATTCACCGGCTTGTAGGTCAGGCTGTTGGACTTGGAGTGCCACAGCGTGTGCTTCATCCACTCCTTGTCGTTGCGGCCCAGCGGGAATTCCGCATCGTCCGCGCCGCGCTCGAAGTCGTTCACCGTGTGGGCGCCGCGGCATTCCTTGCGCGCGGCGGCGGACACGATCGTCGCCTGCGCGGCCTCGATCAGGTTGTCCACTTCCAGGGCCTCGACACGCGCGGTGTTGAAGACCTTGGACTTGTCCTGCAGCGTGATGTTCTTGACCCGCTCGCGGATCGCGGCGATGGCGGTGACGCCCTCGTCGAGCAGCTTGCTGGTGCGGAACACGCCGGCATGCGACTGCATCGCGGCGCGCAGGTCGTCGGCGACACCCTGCGCGTATTCGCCGCCGGTGTTGGACTCCAGGCGGTTCAGGCGCGCCAGCGTCTGGTCGGCGGCGTCCTTGGGCAGCGGCTTGTGCGACTTGCCGCCGTTCTTGACCGCGTCCACGATGTGATTGCCCGCGGCGCGACCGAAGACCAGCAGGTCCAGCAGCGAGTTGGTGCCCAGGCGGTTGGCGCCGTGCACCGACACGCAGGAGCATTCGCCCACCGCGTACAGGCCGTTGACGATGTCCTTGTAGTTGTCGCCCTTGGGAGCGACGACCTGGCCGTGGACGTTGGTCGGGATGCCGCCCATCTGGTAATGGATGGTCGGCACGACGGGGATCGGTTCCTTCGTGATGTCGACGTTGGCGAAGTTGTGGCCGATCTCCAGCACCGACGGCAGGCGCTTGGCGATGGTGTCGCCGCCCAGGTGGGTCATGTCCAGCACGACGTAGTCCTTGTTGGGACCGCAGCCGCGACCTTCCTTGATCTCCTGGTCCATGCAGCGCGAGACGAAGTCGCGCGGTGCCAGGTCTTTCAGCGTCGGGGCGTAGCGCTCCATGAAGCGCTCGCCGTTGGCGTTGCGCAGGATCGCGCCCTCGCCGCGGCAGCCTTCGGTCAGCAGCACGCCCGCGCCGGCCACGCCGGTCGGGTGGAACTGCCAGAACTCCATGTCCTGCAGCGGGATGTCGGCGCGCGCCGCCATGCCCAGGCCGTCGCCGGTGTTGATGAAGGCGTTGGTCGACGCGGCGAAGATGCGGCCGGCACCGCCGGTGGCCAGCAGCACGGTCTTCGCTTCGAGGATGTGGATCTCGCCCGTCTCCATCTCCAGCGCGGTCACGCCGACGCAGTCGCCATCGGCGTCGCGGATCAGGTCCAGCGCCATCCACTCGACGAAGAAGTTGGTGCGGGCCTTGACGTTCTGCTGGTACAGCGTGTGCAGCAGCGCGTGGCCGGTGCGGTCGGCCGCGGCGCAGGCGCGCTGGACCGGCTTCTCGCCGTAGTTGGCGGTGTGGCCGCCGAACGGGCGCTGATAGATCGTGCCGTCCGGGTTGCGGTCGAACGGCATGCCGAAGTGTTCGAGCTCGTAGACGACCTTGGGCGCTTCACGGCACATGAACTCGATGGCGTCCTGGTCACCCAGCCAGTCCGAGCCCTTCACGGTGTCGTAGAAGTGGTAATGCCAGTTGTCCTCGGACATGTTCCCCAGGCTGGCGCCGATGCCGCCCTGGGCGGCCACGGTGTGCGAGCGGGTGGGAAAAACCTTGGACAGGACGGCCACGTTCAGGCCGGCCAGCGACAGTTGCAGCGACGCGCGCATGCCGGAGCCGCCGGCACCGACGATCACCACATCGAATTTGCGCTTGGGCAGCGAGGTTCCGATTTGCATTTCTTACAGCCTCCAGAGCACTTGGATCGCCCAACCCGCGCAACCCGTCAACCACACCAGCGTGAACGTGTGCAGGAACAGCCGCACGCCCACCGGTTTCACGTAATCCATCCAGATGTCGCGCACGCCGACCCAGGCGTGGTACGCCAGGGACACGATCAGCGCGAAGGTCAGGAACTTCATCCATTGCTTGCTGAAGATGCCGGCCCACAGGTCGTAGCCGATGGCCTGGCTGGTGAACAGCACTTGCGCCAGCAGCACGATCGTGAACAGCGCCATGAGCAGCGCGGTGGCGCGCTGGATCATCCAGTCGCGCAGACCGTAGTGCGCACCGGTGACGATGCGCTTGGTTCCGTAGGTGGTCATTGTTGATTTGCCTCTTGGGTCAATCGTCGGAATTCAGTCCGACCGCACGGCCCGCGCCGCCCGGTCGCGGCCTGATCAGTACAGGCCGAACAGCTTCGCGCCGAGCGCCAGCGTCAGCACGACGCTCAGCACCAGCGTCGCGACGGCGCTGACGTGCCCTTGCTGCTTGCTCACGCTGTGCGTCGCGTCCATCCACAGGTGGCGGACGCCGGCGATGAAGTGGTGCAGGTAGCCCCAGATCAGGCCCAGCGTCACGAGCTTGATGAACCAGCCCGGCAGGAAGCCGATGCCGGACACGAAGGCCGCGGTGAAGGTCTCGTACGAGATCTCCGACGTGAGGCTGGTGTCGAACATCCAGATCACGAACGGGAGCAGGAAGAACATCAGCAGGCCGCTGATGCGATGCAGGATCGAGACGATGCCGGCCGGCGGCAAGCGGTACGCCACGATCTGCGTGACATGGATGTTGGTGTAGACCGGTCGATTCTTCTTGGTGGCTTGGGTGGCGTCCGTCATGTCCGACCTTGTAATCAATGTGAAACCCGAAGATTTTATGGCAACGCAACACCCCTCAAGGGTGTCCTGGGCGCATGTCGTCTTCCGGCGTTGCCATGAAAACGTCAGCGCCGCAACGCGAAAGCATCAGTTCAGGCTGTTGCGATAAAAGTGGTGGGAAGTGTTGTAGAGACCGCGGCGCAACTCCACCGGCTTGTCGCCGTAGGTGAAGGAGAGCCGCTCCACGCTCAGCAGCGGACTGCCGGGCGTCACCTGCAGCAGCGCGGCGGCATCGTCCTCCGCCGCGACCGCACGGATCTTTTCCTGCGCCCGGATCATGGGCACGTTGAATTCGGTTTCGAGCAGGCTGTAGAAAGGGCCGCGATGCTCGAGCAGCCGCTCGGTCGTCAACCCCTTGAACAGCGTGCCGGGCAGCCAGATGTCGTCGAGCACGACCGGATGGCCGCCGCTGTGCAGCAGGCGGCGGATCTCGATCACGGGATCGCCGGCGCGCAGCTGCATCAGCTTGGCGATGAAGGCCGGTGCGCGCTGGCGTTTGCAGTCCAGCAGCTGGCGGCCGAGCGACGAGGCCTCGTCGGCGTCGGGCGTCAGGCGCAGGAAGCGGTATTGCTGCTGCTGTTCCGCATGGGTGGCGACGAAGGTGCCCTTGCCCTGCTTGCGGACCAGCAGGTTGTCGGCGGCCAGTTCGTCGACGGCCTTGCGCACGGTGCCCTGGCTCACCCCGAAGCGGGCCGCCAGGTCCATCTCGCTGGGGATGGTCTCCCCCGCCTTCCATTCGCCGGCCTGCAGCCCCTTCAGGATCAACCCCTTGATCTGGCGATACAGCGGACTGAACGACGGCGCGGCTTCCGCGCGCGCCAGCTCATTGAGCGGCGTCACGGGGTGGACCGGTGCGGCGGGGGGCGACATGGGGCGCGATTCGAGCACAAACCCGAATGCAGCGTCCACCCTCCGGAGGGAGTCCGACCGGATTAGTCTTATATAAGACAGAAGAGTGTCAGTTCCGCGCAATGGTCGTGCGCTACTTTTGGGGGCAACTCCCCAGACCGGTGGGCGAAGAAGACCCTTTCGCGATCCGTGCCGGGGCCGCGCTGTCCTACACTTGCCGCCGCTGGCGCGGACTGCGCCTCACGCATCATTCACTCGCACTTCTCGGAGACCCTGATGAGCAAGAAACCCGTTCGCGTCGCCGTCACCGGCGCCGCCGGCCAGATCGGCTATGCCCTGCTGTTCCGCATCGCTTCCGGCGAGATGCTGGGCAAGGACCAGCCCGTCATCCTGCAACTGCTGGAGATCCCCGACGAGAAGGCCCAGAACGCGCTCAAGGGCGTGATCATGGAGCTGGAAGACTGCGCCTTCCCGCTGCTGGCCGGCATCGAGGCCCACAGCGACCCGATGACCGCCTTCAAGGACACCGACTACGCGCTGCTGGTCGGCTCGCGTCCGCGCGGCCCGGGCATGGAACGCTCGGAACTGCTGTCGATCAACGGCGCCATCTTCACCGCGCAGGGCAAGGCCCTGAACGCCGTGGCCTCGCGCAACGTCAAGGTGCTGGTGGTCGGCAACCCGGCCAACACCAACGCCTACATCGCGATGAAGTCGGCCCCGGACCTGCCGGCCAAGAACTTCACCGCCATGCTACGCCTGGACCACAACCGCGCCGCCTCGCAGATCGCCGCCAAGACCGGCAAGCCGGTCGCCGGCATCGAGAAGCTGGCCGTGTGGGGCAACCACTCGCCGACGATGTACGCGGACTACCGCTTCGCCACGATCGACGGCCAGTCGGTCAAGGCCCTGATCAACGATGAAGAGTGGAACCGCACGACCTTCCTGCCGACCGTCGGCAAGCGCGGCGCCGCGATCATCGCCGCCCGCGGCCTGTCGTCGGCCGCCTCGGCCGCCAACGCCGCCATCGACCACATGCGCGACTGGGCCCTGGGCACCAACGGCAAGTGGGTCACGATGGGCGTGCCGTCCAACGGCGAATACGGCATCCCGAAGGACGTGATGTTCGGCTACCCGGTGACGGTCGAGAACGGCGAGTACAAGATCGTCGAAGGTCTGGAGATCGACGAGTTCTCGCAAGGCGCGATCAAGAAGACGTTGGACGAACTGCTGGAAGAACAAAACGGCGTGAAGCACCTTCTGTAAACCACCCCTACCGCCTTCGGCGGCCCCTCAAGGGGCGGCTCCGAGGCCTGGCAAAGCCAGATCCTCGTGCCCTGCTTGATAGGGACCAGGCTTCGCCGGTCCGTCGCTGAAGGCAGTATCGTTGGGCCGACCTTCGCAAGAAGGCCGGCCCTTCTTCTTTCCAGACCTCCTCATCGCCCCTCCTCATCGCATGAGCACCCTCCTCACTCCTGCCCAGGCCCTGTTCGAAGAAGGCCAGGCGCCCGTCGTGCTGCCGGTCGTCGATCACTACTGCGGCGTCGAGGCGCGCATGCTCAAGAGCCTCGAACTGCAGGTGCGCATGGGGCCGGTCTTTGACATCACGCTCGATTGCGAGGACGGCGCGCCCGTCGGCGGCGAGGCCGAGCACATGCTGCTGGTGCTGCACCTGCTGAACGGATCGCTGAACGCCCATGGACGCGTCGGCGTGCGGGCGCATCCGTTCAGGCACCCGGCCTTCGAGGCCGATGTCGAGGCGGTGATCGCCGGCGGCGGCGAGAAGCTCGCCTTCCTGATGATCCCGAAGCCCGAAGGCATCGAGGATCTGAGCCGCGCCATCGCCTTCATCGACGACTGCCTGAAGCGCCACGAGATCAGGAAGCCGCTGCCGCTGCACACGCTGATCGAGACGCACGGCGCGCTGCGCGACGTGATGGCGATCGCCGCGCATCCGCGCATCGAATCGCTCTCCTTCGGCCTGATGGATTTCGTGTCCGCGCATCGCGGCGCGATCCCGCGCTCGGCGCTGACGGTCGAGGGCCAGTTCACGCACCCGCTGGTGCAACGCGCGAAGCTGGCGATCTCCGCCGCCGCGCACAGCTACGGCAAGACGCCGTCGCACTGCGTCGTCACCGAGTTCAAGAGCGAACGCGCGATCCAGTCCGCCGCCGAGCGCGCCGCGCGCGAGTTCGGCTACACGCGGATGTGGAGCATCCATCCGAACCAGATCCAGCCGATCATCGATGCCTTCGCGCCCAGCGTCGCGGAGATCGACGAAGCCATCGACATCCTGCAGGCCGCGCAAGCCGCGCAATGGGCACCGATCCAACACCGCGACATGCTCCATGACCGCGCCAGTTACCGTCTGTTCTGGCACCTGCTGCAGCGCGCGCACGGCACCGGGCAGAGCTTGCCGACAGAGGTCGAGCAAGCGTGGTTTGCGCCGCATCCATCGCCCCTGTGACGGCACGAACACCCCGTGAAGACCCTAGCAACGATCAACGGTTTGACACATTAAATCCCCGCTTCAGGGGACGCGCGCGCAGTCACAATCGCGCATCGCCGAGTTCCGGCGTTTCGTTTTTCCGGCCGTTGCTTCGGCTGGTGATCCAAGGTCCCTCAGGTCCAACTTTCACGTCCTCCCCATGCGACTGACCGCCCTCCTCCTTTCCGGCGCCGCTGCCGCCGCGCTGACGCTGACCACCGGCATCGCCGCCGCCCAGCCCGCCGCCAACACCGGCACCGCCAAGCCCGCGGCGCCGGCCAAGCCCGCGGCCGCCAAGCCCGCACCGGCGAAGACCGCCGCGAAGAAGCCGGCCGCCAAGACGCCCACCCCGCCGCCTCCGCTGCCGGAAGCGAACGAGGAACAGCTGGCCGCCGCCAAGCGCGCCTACCTGGGCCTGTACGAGTGCGAGTTCAAGCAGTCGATCACCATCGAGCCGAACGCCAAGGACGTGGGCTACATCAACGTGGCCTTCAAGAAGGACACCTTCGTGATGAAGCCCGTGCTGTCGACCACCGGCGCCCTGCGCCTGGAAGACGTCACCGGCCGCACGCTGATGGTCCAGATCGCCAACAAGTCGATGCTGCTGGACGTGAAGGCCGGTCAGCGCCTGGTCGACGAGTGCGTCCACCCGGAACAACGCGCCGCGATCGAAGCCGCGCGTTCCGCTTCGGCTCCTGCCGGTGGCGGCCTGGGCATCACACCGAGCGCGCAGTAAAGCCTTCGCGCCCGCTGGACGAAGCCGCCTCTCGAGGCGGCTTTTTCTTGTCCACCGCCCCTATCCATACTTCGGGAGTCGGGCTTCCGGTGCTGACGCTGGCTTTCATGGACTGAAAGTACGTACAATTCATGCATACTTTCTGATTCATACCGTTCGTGCGACGCCGCACTGAACGGTCATGAATTCGCCAGAGCCGTCGTCTAATCTCCCAGCATCGCCAGGAGCCCGCATGGAAGCCACCGTCGCCGAACGAGGTCAGATCACCCTGCCCAAGGCCGTGCGCGACGCGCTGGGCCTGACCAAGGGCACGACGCTCAAGGTCGAGCTCGACGGCGCGCGCATCATCCTGCGCAAGAACGTCGACGACGCCATCTCCCGCGCCCGTGGCCGCTTCAAGCTGCCCGAAGGCACCGCCACCGACGACGTGATGCGCGACCTGCGCGGCCGCGGCCCCGACGACGCCACCGACGCCTGACCCGATGATCGCCGTCGACAGCTCCGTCCTCATCGACCTCCTGGGCGACGCGCCCGGCGCGGACGCGGCCGAGGCCGCCCTGCGCCTGGCGCTGTCCAGCGGCCCGGTGGTGCTGTGCGACGTCGTGCTGTCCGAGGTCACCGCCGGCCTGGGCCATGGTTCCGAGGTGATGGACGCGCTGGAGGAGATGGGCCTGAGCTTCCTGGCCATCGACCAGCGCGCCGCGATCCGCGCCGGCGAGATGCAACGCAAGTTCAAGCAACGGCTGGCCGACAAGGGGGCGAACGCCTCGTCGTCGCGCGCCATGCCCGACTTCCTGGTGGGCGCGCACGCGATGCTGCAGTGCGACGGCCTGATCACCCGCGACCAGGGATTCTTCCGAGACTATTTCAAGGGCCTCAAGGTCATCGTGCCCAGCGCGCCATGACCGGTCAGACCCGCCTTTTGACCCAAGCAGAGACAACGACTGGAGTTCGCATGCTGCAAGCCTACCGCCAACACGAAGCCGAACGCGCCGCGCTCGGCATTCCGCCGCTGCCACTCGACGCCAAGCAGGTGGCCGAGCTGATCGAACTGATCAAGACCCCGCCCGCCGGTGAAGACGCGTTCCTGCTGGACCTGCTGACCCACCGCGTGCCCCCGGGCGTGGACGACGCCGCCAAGGTCAAGGCCAGCTTCCTGGCCGCCGTCGCGCACGGCGACCTGAAGGTGGGCCTGATCTCCAAGGCCAAGGCCACCGAGCTGCTGGGCACCATGGTCGGCGGCTACAACGTGCATCCGCTGATCGAGCTGCTGGACGACGCGGAAGTCGCCGGCGTCGCCGCCGAGGGCCTGAAGAAGACCCTGCTGATGTTCGACTACTTCAACGACGTCGCCGCCAAGGCCAAGGCGGGCAACGCCAAGGCCAAGGAAGTGATGCAGAGCTGGGCCGACGCGGAGTGGTTCACCTCGCGCCCCGAGGTCGAGAAGAAGATCACCGTCACCGTCTTCAAGGTGCCTGGCGAGACCAACACCGACGACCTGTCGCCGGCCCCGGACGCCTGGAGCCGCCCCGACATCCCGCTGCACTACCTGGCGATGCTGAAGAACACGCGTCCGGACGCGGCCTTCAAGCCCGAGGAAGACGGCAAGCGCGGCCCGATGCAGTTCATCGAGGAACTGAAGAAGAAGGGCCACGTCGTGGCCTACGTCGGCGACGTCGTCGGCACGGGCTCGTCGCGCAAGTCGGCGACCAACTCGGTGATCTGGGCCACGGGCCAGGACATCCCCTTCGTCCCGAACAAGCGCTTCGGCGGCGTGACGCTGGGCGGCAAGATCGCGCCGATCTTCTTCAACACGCAGGAAGACTCGGGCTCGCTGCCGATCGAGGTCGACGTCAGCAAGCTGGAGATGGGCGACGTCATCGACGTGCTGCCGTACGAAGGCAAGCTGGTGAAGAACGGCGAGACCGTCACCGAGTTCAAGCTCAAGAGCGAGGTGCTGTTCGACGAAGTGCGCGCCGGCGGCCGGATCAACCTGATCATCGGCCGCTCGCTGACCGCCAAGGCGCGTGAGTTCCTGGGCCTGCCCGCCTCGACGCTGTTCCGCCTGCCGCAGGCCCCGGCCGAAACGAAGGCCGGCTTCACGCTGGCGCAGAAGATGGTCGGCCGCGCGGTCGGCCTGCCGGAAGGCCAGGGCGTGCGTCCGGGCACCTACTGCGAGCCCAAGATGACGACCGTCGGTTCGCAGGACACGACCGGCCCGATGACCCGCGACGAGCTGAAGGACCTGGCCTGCCTGGGCTTCTCGGCCGACCTGGTGATGCAGTCCTTCTGCCACACCGCGGCCTACCCGAAGCCGGTGGACGTCAAGACGCACCGCGAGCTGCCCGCCTTCATCTCCAACCGGGGCGGCGTGTCGCTGCGTCCGGGCGACGGCGTGATCCACAGCTGGCTGAACCGCCTGCTGCTGCCCGACACCGTCGGCACCGGCGGCGACTCGCACACGCGTTTCCCGATCGGCATTTCGTTCCCCGCAGGTTCGGGCCTGGTCGCCTTCGGCGCGGCCACCGGCGTGATGCCGCTGGACATGCCGGAATCGGTGCTGGTGCGCTTCAAGGGTGAGATGCAGCCGGGCGTGACGCTGCGCGACCTGGTGCACGCGATCCCGCTGTACGCGCTCAAGGCCGGTCTGCTGACCGTCGCCAAGGCCGGCAAGAAGAACATCTTCTCGGGCCGCATCCTGGAGATCGAAGGCCTGCCCGACCTGAAGGTCGAGCAAGCGTTCGAGCTGTCCGACGCCTCCGCCGAGCGCTCGGCCGCCGGCTGCACGATCAAGCTGAATCCGGCGCCGATCAAGGAGTACCTGAGCTCCAACGTCGTCCTGATGAAGAACATGATCGCCGACGGCTACGCCGACGCGAAGACGCTGCAGCGCCGCATCGAGAAGGTCGAAGCCTGGCTGGCCCAGCCCGACCTGCTGGAAGCCGACAAGGACGCCGAATACGCGGCCGTGATCGAGATCGACCTGGCCGACATCACCGAGCCGATCGTCTGCTGCCCGAACGATCCGGACGACGCCAAGGTGCTGTCCGAAGTCGCCGGCACGAAGATCGACGAGGCTTTCATCGGCTCGTGCATGACCAACATCGGTCACTTCCGCGCGGCGGCCAAGCTGCTGGGCGGCCAGCGCGACATCCCGGTCAAGCTGTGGGTCGCGCCGCCGACCAAGATGGACCAGAGCGAGCTGATCAAGGAAGGCCACTACGCCGCCTTCGGCACGGCGGGTGCGCGCACCGAGATGCCGGGCTGCTCGCTGTGCATGGGCAACCAGGCGCAGGTCCGCGAGGGCGCGACGGTGATCTCCACCTCCACGCGCAACTTCCCCAACCGTCTGGGCAAGAACACCAACGTGTTCCTGGGCTCGGCCGAGCTGGCCGCCATCGCGTCCCGCCTGGGCCGCCTGCCGACCAAGGAGGAGTACCTCAAGGACATGGGCGTGATCGATGCCGACAAGGCGAGCGTCTACCGCTACATGAACTTCGACCAGATCGAGGAATACGCGGAAACGGCGAAGTCGGTGTCGTGATGCAACGAGCGACCTGACGGTCGCTCGGTCGCGAGATCGGCGGGGGATGTTGAGTCCCCTGCCCCTCGCCAAAGAACAAGGGCCCGGAGGTGCAAACCTTCGGGCCCTTTGCATTGGGCGAACGTGTCGTCGCCACGACTCGGGCATCGCGTGCCCGATCAGGGAGGCTCAACCGCCGATGACGCCGCAGGCGACACGCGCCCCGCCACCGCCCAGCGGCGCGGGATGGTCGGAGTGGTTGTCGCCGCCCATGTGGACCATCAACGCGTGACCCTTCACCTCGTCGATCTTCTTCAGCCGCGGCGACAGCACCGGGTTCGTCGCCTGGCCCTCGTGTGACACGTACAGCGGCGGCAGGTCGCCCAGGTGGCCGTCGCCCCACGGCTCGCCGTGGCGCTTGCTGCCCAGCGGATCAAAGTGCCCGCCCGCGGCGCCGGCCGGCGTGACCGTGCCGTTGGTCGTCGACGGCGCGCACGAGGGGTTCTCATGCACGTGGAAGCCGTGCACGCCGTGCGGCAGTCCGGTCAGTTGCGGATAGAACGCCAGGCCGTAGGGCGTCTCCACGATGCGCACCGTGCCGACCGAAGGGCCGGCGCCATCCGCCTGCGCGGCGGCGAGGTTCACGGTCAGCTCGGCGGCATGGGCCGCCGCCATGGCGCCGCAGGACACGAACAGGCCCAGGCACAACGACTTCACGAGGTTCATTCAAAGCTCCTTGGTTTACCAACCACCCTGGGCCACGTACTTGTTGCCGTTGGCCTGGTAGCGCGCGATGGCTTCCTTCAGCTCCGTGTGCTGCTCGCAGGACGACTTGCACTCGGTGGCCAACGAAGCCAGACGGGCCTGCGCCTTCGGCAGGTCGCCCTTCATCAGGTAGAGCTCGCCAGAGTACTCCAACGCGTTGCGGTGATGGGGATCGATGCGCAGCGCCTCGTCGTAGTAGCGCTCCGATGCGGCCAGGTCCGGATTGCCGGCCTTGCGCGACACGTAGCCCATCAGGTTGTTCCAGTCCGCGTTGCGGCGATCGTCGACGCGCTTCAGTTCGTCACGGGCCGCTTCCCACTGGCGGGCCTCGATCAGTTGACGGGCGGTGGCCAGGCGGTTCACCGCCGGCGCTGGCGCGGCCGACGGCGACATGTCGGCGGCCTGCGCGGACGGGATGGAACCGGCCAGCGCCCAGACGGCGGCCACCAGGGACAGCAGCTTCATGGTCTTCATGTGTTGCTCCTCGAGCGTGATGCAGGACATCCTGCTCCTTGACTTACGGGCTTGTCATGACGGCGGACGCACCCGGCTTCGAAAATTCGTTGTAACGATTCGTCGGGCGCCCGAGGGCTGATGCCGCCCTCACCCGGGCCTCACCACACCTTGACGCAGGCCCCTTCGAGCACGAAGGTCGACGGCGTCGTCGGTGCCGGTCCATCGCTCGACTCCAGGCTGATCGCGACGCGACTCACGCTGAAGAAGAGCTTCTCGGACTCGGCCGGCAACGCGATCTGCGTCTGACCCGATGGGGAGACCGTGCCGACCACGAACGGCGCGCCGTCCTTCGGGATGGCCCACAGCGTGGCGCGACGGCCTTCAGACACGGCGATGGGGCGCAGCACTTTCACGGTGAGCAGCTTGCCGTGGCGCTTCGAACTCACGACGACGGACGGCGGCGCGGCTTCCGCGCTGAGCACGCCGACGTAGCTCGCGGGCAGCGCTTCCGAGGCGGGCTCCAGACCGACCGTGGTGGGCACCGTCTTCACGAGCACCACCGCGAGCAGCATGCCCGCCAGGACGCCGCCGGCCGCGCGACCGGTGAGCCAGCCCAGCACGGCGCTCAAGCCGCCACTCGCCTGGGTCGATTGCGCTTGCTGAGCACGCGGGAACAAGCGCTGCTCGATGCCCTGCCAGGTCGTGACGGGCGGCTGGATCGGCACCGGCGAACGCTCCATCACCGCCATGCGCTGCTCCCACTGCGCGACCGCAACCGCGATCGGCCGTGAGTCGCGCATCAGCGCGACGAAGCGCCGCCGCGCGGGTCCTTGCAGCGTGCCCAGCACGTACTCGCGCGAGAGGTGTTCCACCAGCTCGGGTCGGTTGTAGTTCATGGCGCGGTCACTCCCCCGGCTTCGAGGCAGGCCTTGAGGCGATCGAGCCCCCGGCGCACCCACGCCTTGATCGTGCCGAGCGGCGCATGGAGCGCTTCGGCGATCTCGGTGTGGACCATGCCGCGGTAGTACGCGAGCGCCAGGGCCTGACGCTGCTGCGCGGACAGCGCCTGCATGCAGGCACCGATGCGGGCGTCGGCGAGATTCTGCTCGAGCAGCTGCAGCGGCTCGCCGGCCGCGTCCGCCGGCACGGCGAGCGCGTCCTCGTCGAGCTCGACCGAGTGCTCGTCCTCGTTGCGGCGCGAGCGCAGCTGGTCGATGGCCTTGTTGCGGACGATGTTGATCATCCAGGTCATCGGCGTGCCGGCATCGGGCCGGTAGGCCTGCGCGTGGTGCCAGATGCTCACGTAAGCCTCCTGGAGGTTCTCCTCCGCGCGCTGTTCGTTCCTCAACATACGCAAGGAGACGGAGAACAGATGCGCGCTCGTCAGTCGATAGACGAGCTCGAAGGCCGCGCGGTCGCGCAGCGCCACGCGGGCCATCAGGTGGGGGAGATCTTGATTCGCTTGCATCGCCGGGGTCACTGCCAGGACCCGGGATGATCGGTCAAGACGGACCTCACCGCGACGGGGTGGAACCCCAAAAGAGGTAGTCGGCGGTGTAGTCGATCCGGACGGTCCGGCCGGTGGCCGCCGCGACGCACTCCTGCGCCGACGGCGCGACACCGCCCACCGTATTGATGCGCTGCACGGCGTCGACGGGATCGAGGCCGCCGGTACCGCTGCGCGACTTCACCGTCAGCAGCAGCCAGGGAATGGCGCCCGCCGTCGGCGACGGAGACGATGCCTTGGCCTGGCCGACGATGCGAGAGCCATCCTCCAGGCGCCAGAACGGTCCGGCGCCGTGGTCGCCGACCTTGGCATTGCGCGCGTCGAAGAGCGTCGCTTCGGGCCCGCGGAACTGCCACTCCCAGGCGCCGTTGGCGGCCTGGGCGCATTCGTAGATCTGGACGCCGGTGGCATGGACCTGAAGCACCAACCGCGAGCCGTCTGCGGGGCGAAGCGCCGAGGGGACGTCGGGGACCTTCACCGCGATCGCGTTCGCGGTCGCATTCGCCGGGTCAGGCAGGCGGGCCAGCACGCCCGCGGACGGTCGGGAGGCCTGCGCACTCGCGCAGGTGGCGACGGCGATGGCCAGAGCGGGAAAAACGGTAGCGGCGATTCGCTTCATGGAAATCTCCTTGGTCGGATGGCAGAAGGAGCGGCGTCAGTGCCGCACATCATCCACTTACGGAGAGAGGTCCAGGACGGATGCACCCGGCTCAACACCAGTTGAGCGCACCCAAACGATTCAGCGGTTTGCGGCTTGCCGCATGTCCTCGATCATCTGTTCGGCGTGGCGGGCCAGAACATGTCCAAACTTCCGAGCCCTGCCGTCGTCTGCAGGTTTTCGCCAAGCCTCAGCAAACATCCGAAGTTGCTCTTCGGTGGTCGACTTGACGAACTCATCGCTGAAGACCTCTTCGAGCGCCTCTCGCCGCTTCTCACGGAGGATTTCGACGTCCAAACCCAGCAGCTTGCTCATGTATTTGGCGCCTTCATCGAGGGGATCAGCCGCAAACACAACGCCGCTCAGCGCATAGATAAAGCGCTTTTCGCATGCGTCATCGGTCGGCGAAATGAACCGTTCCCCGCAAAACTCGTTCTGCTTGGCATGACCACAGTGCCAGCTCGACCGCATTCCCTTCGGAGTCCTGACACAAGAGGCGTGCAGGTTGGCGTAGTCGAGATCCAAATGCTCAAACTGCGACTGAGGCCGGAAGTGCTCGATGTGGCTGTCCGCCTCTGCAATCACCCCGCCGCAATAGCAGCAGAGATGCGCCTGTTCTTCCCGCAGAGCCTGATGAAGATCGCGTTTGGGCTCGCCTCGCAGATCGCCGTAGCGGGGATTCCATTCGGCCTCCCCTTCCGTCTTCCAGCGCTCGAACGCCTGCGGCGGCTCTCGCTTAGCGATGTACCTCATCGTCCCAAAGTCCGTTTCCGCTGGAGCAACGCTTCCTTGCCGATCAACTCGCGCAGCTCCGGCGCTGTCTTGGAGAGTTCATCGATCTTCTGTTCAGCCACGTCCAGTTGGTTTCGCGTAAGAGCCTCGTCGATCTCATCCAGACTCGCTTTGACCGGCGTCGCGCGGACTTCCGCCGACATCAGCTCCTGGAGCACCTGATTCGAAGTCATGCCAAAGCTACCTGGAGGGTTCACCGGGCCCTCCGGCGTCAGCAGAATGACGTGGTCATGATCCAGTTCGCCAATCACCTGTGGCGAGTGGCTAGCAACGATGAACTGCACCCTCGGGAAGGCTTTCGTCAGACCGCGCGTCAGTGCGCGCTGCCACTCGGGATGAAGATGGACATCGAGCTCATCGATGAGGATGACGCCATCTGTCTCACCAATCACATCTGCACCAAGCTGCGGATTGAGCAGGCACATGCGACGGGCAATGTCGGCAATCAAGCAGATGACGGCCCGTTGTCCGGCACTCAAATGCTCGAACGCGACAGGCGCGCGCGGCTGACCCTGGTCATCAAGCCAACCGATCAGAACTCTTTTGCTGGGAAAGTCATAGCGAATGGAATCGAACACATCGAGGGTCATGCGCAACGCACGCGTGATCTGTCCGAGCTCGTCGGAATCGTCAGTCGAAGTCGTCGTCCCTGCATGCACCGCAACTTGAAGGCGCTCAAGCGACTTTGCGACTATCCAACGTTGGAGCGCATCGGCGCTCAATCCCGCGTGCCACCAACCTTCATAACCATCGCCGCGCGAGTTCCGCTCCATCGCCGTGCCGATCTCGTCGATCTGACCAAGCTGCCAAGCGCGTGAAGCCCTGTAGTAGGCGAAAACTGGAATGACCTGCCACTGAGACTCAGCCGGATCAAAGCTCTTTTCCTGAGCCTTGGTCCAGGTCCAGTCGGAAGGTGAAGCGCCTATGTACCCCATCCCACCGGGCGAGGAGGAGCTAATGGTCCACCGGAGAGGGTCAACTCCTTGAATCCTTGCCTCAGCCGTGACCTCAACAGGATACTGATCCTCGAAACGCACGCGTCCGTTCGGCGCAAACACTTTGGTGTGTGCAAATCCGCTCTCGCCGAAGGGCCGGTGGCCCTCGTCCATTGCGAGGTTAGGGACCGCGCATGTCAGCGCGTCGAAGAGTCCGTGGAGCAGCGAAGACTTGCCGGCACCATTGATCCCGGCGATGACCGTCATGCCGCGATTGAATCGCACGTCGAGATGCTCGTGCCCACGGTAGTTCTTCAGCTCGATGCGTTCGATGTACATGTCAGGTGCCCTCTCCTCCTCATCTTCCCACGAGCTGGCGCTTCCGCGGACGAGCGCTCAGAGCCCCCGCACCATCTCCACGTGCGCGATCCCCGCCTCCTCGAACACCGGCCCGCGCCGCTGGAACCCCGCGCGGGTGTAGAACCCTTCGGCGCTCAGCTGCGCATGCAGCAGCACCTCGCGGTAGCCCTGCTCGCGACCGGCCTGCATCAGCGCGTCCAGCACCTGGCGACCGACGCGGCTGCCGCGCATCGGCGACAGCACCGCCATCCGCCCGATCTTGGCCACCCCCGGCACGTGCTCCAGCAGCCGGCCCGTCGCCAGCGGCCGGCCCAGCCGGTTGTAGGCCACCGCGTGCGTGCAACTCTCGTCGGCGGCGTCCCACTCCATCTCGGCGGGGATCTTCTGCTCCTCGACGAAGACGGCCTGGCGGATGCGGTGCGCGTCCTCGCCCACCGTCGCCCAGTTGCCCACGCGCGCCTCGGTCATCGCCTCGCCGCGCTCGAAGCCCAGCAGCAGGTCGCGCAGCGCCTGGGGCACCGCCTTGGGCACGCGCGCAACCGGATCCGCGAAGACATAGACCAGCTCGCCGTGCACCAGGCACTCGTCGCCGCGGAACACCGCGCAGCTCACCGTCAGCGAGCTCGTGCCCACGCGTTCCGTGCGCACGCCGATGTCGAGCAGCTCGTCGTAATGCGCCGAGCCGAGGTACTCGATCGTCGACTTGCGGACGAAGAGGTCGCCCTCCAGCGCCTGCATCGTCGGCGCGTAGGGCAGCGCCAGCGCGCGCCAGTAGCCGCCCACCGCCGTGTCGAAGTAGGTCAGGTAGTGGCCGTTGAAGACGATCTGCTGCGCGTCGATCTCGGCCCAGCGCACGCGCAGGCGTTCGAAGAAGCGGAAGCGGTCGCGGGTCAGGGCGTGGGGCGCGGTGGTGCTCATGCGGAAGCCCCGGTCGGGGTCGAGGAAGTCGTCGTCCCGGAAGCGGGATCGGAAGCGCGATCGGAAACAGGAACGGAAGCAGGAACGGAAGCAGGAACGGAAGCAGGAACAGGAGCAGAAACGGAAACCGGCGCCGGCAGGCCGAAAGCCGTCCTCAGCGCGTCCGCGCAGGCATCGAGCGCCTGCTCGGCCTCCGGAATGCTACGACCCATCTTGATGAAGTCGTGTGTCACGCCGCGGTACAGCTCCAGCCGCACCTCGTTGCCGCTGGCGCGCAGCAGGTCGGCGTAGGCGATGCCTTCGTCGATCAGCGGATCGGCCTCGGCCAGGATGAGCGTGGCGGGCGCCAGGTCCTCGTGGTCCTCGGCCTGCAGCGGCGCGAAGCGCCAGTCGTCGCGCTGTTCCGTCGGGATGTACTGGTTGAAGAACCAAGCGATCGTGTCGGCGTCCAGCAGATGGCCCTTGGCGAAGCGGCGGTGCGAGTCGGTGTCCGCATGCGCCGTCGCGCCGGGCGTGATCAGCAGCTGCATCACCAGCGACAGGCCCAGACGGTCACGGATGTCGCGCGCATGCAGCGCCGTCACCGCGGCCAACGTGCCGCCGGCGCTGTCGCCGCCGACGGCGATGCGCGCACGGTCCAGGCCCAGGTCGGTGGCGGCTGTCGCCAGCCATGCCAGCGCGGCCCAGCAGTCGTCGACCGCGGCCGGGAACGGATGGTCCGGCGCCAGGCGGTAGTCGACCGCGATCACCGCGGCGCCGGTGCGCAGCGCCAGCTGGCGGCACAGGCTGTCGTGGGTCTCGAGGCTGCCGATGACGAAGCCGCCGCCGTGGAAGTACAGCAGCACCGGCAGGCCGCGCGCGTCCCGCGCGGCCGCGTCCTCACGCGTGAACGGGGCGTAGAGCCGCGCGGCGATGTCGCCGGCGGGACCGGGGATTGCCAGATTCTCGATGCGCGGCAGCGGCGCCCGCGGCAGGTCCAGGATCTCGGCGCCCATGAGGTAGGCGATGCGGGCCTGCTTGGGCGTGAGGCTGTGGAACGACGGGCGGTTGGCGCGGTGGATGCGCTCCAGCACCGCGGCCATCCGCGGTGTCAACAAAGTGCTACTCAACGGGAACTCCAGGACGTAGGCTCGGCTGCTGCCAAGCCCCAATCGCGGGATTCTCCCAGACCCCGCGGGCCCGCGCCGATGCGGCCCGCCATTACCAGGCAAAGGACGTCGCCCATGGCCCTGATCCAGTACCTCACCCACATCCACCTGGAGGCCGGCGCGCGCCGGCTGATCGGTGCCGAATGCGTGCGCGCCGGCATCGGCAAGCCGCTGATCGTCACCGACAAGGGCGTGCGCGCGGCCGGCGTGCTGGACCTGGTGCTCGAGGCCTGGGCCGCGTCGCCGATCGACGCGGCCGCTCTGCCCGTCTACGACGGTACGCCGCCCAACCCGACCGAGGCCGCCGTGCGCGAGGCCGTCGAGCTGTTCCGCGCCCACGGCTGCGACGGGCTGATCGCCGTCGGCGGCGGCTCCAGCATCGACCTGGCCAAGGGGGTGGCGATCGCCGCGAGGCACGACGGGCCGCTGACGCGCTACGCCACCATCCTCGGCGGCGCCGGCAACATCACGTCCCAGGCCGTGCCGCTGATCGCGGTGCCGACGACGGCGGGCACCGGCTCCGAGGTCGCGCGCGGCGCGATCATCATCGTGGACGACGGCCGCAAGCTCGGTTTCCACAACTGGGAGCTGATGCCCAAGTCGGCAGTCTGCGATCCGGAGCTGACGCGCAAGCTGCCCGCCTCGCTGACGGCCGCGACCGGCATGGACGCGATCGCGCACTGCATGGAGACCTTCATGTCCTCGGCCTTCAATCCGCCGGCCGACGGCATCGCACTGGAGGGCCTGCGCCGCGGCTGGCGCCAGATCGAACGCGCCACCACGCATCCCGACGACATCGACGCCCGCCTGGACATGATGGCCGCGAGCACGATGGGCGCGCTCGCCTTCCAGAAGGGATTGGGCTGCGTGCACTCGCTGAGCCACGCGCTCGGCGGGCTCATGCCCAGGCTGCACCACGGCACGCTGAACGCGGTGTTCCTGCCGGCGGTGATCCGCTTCAACGGGATGCACGACTCGATGCGGCGCGACGACAAGATCGCCCGCATGGGCCATGCGATGAACCTGCAGGCAGGCACGCCGGCCGACGAGCTCGCCGCCGCCGTCAAGGCGATGAACCAGCGGCTGGGACTGCCCGCCGGGCTTGGCGCGATGGGCGTGACGGTCGATCTCTACGAGCAGATCGTCGACCGCGCGCTGCACGACCACACCCACAAGACCAATCCGCGCGAGGCCTCGGCGAGCGACTACCGGAAGATGCTGGACGAGTCCCTGTGATCTACCAACTGGTAGATCACCCGTAGAATCGGGGCTCATTCATCCGATGCAGGCCCCATGACCGTCGAGCTCTCCCCCAAGGCTGCCGAGATCGTCGCGCACACGCGATCGCTGCTGGTCTCGGGCGGCTACAACAGCTTCAGCTACGCCGACCTGGCCGAACGCGTCAGCATCACCAAGGCCAGCATCCATCACCACTTCCCGAGCAAGGCGGTGCTGGTCCAGCGCGTCGTCTCGCTCTATCGCGAGGAAGCGAGGAACGGCCTCGCCGGCCTGGTGCAGAAGATCGACAACCCGGTGGCCGAGCTCAACGCCTACGCGGACTACTGGGCCGGTTGCATCCGCAGCGGCGAACACCCGTTCTGCATCTGCGCGATGCTCGCCACCGAGATGCCGACCATCCCCGAGGAAGTCGCGATCGAGGTGCGAGGCCACTTCCACGATCTGGGTGCGTGGCTCGCGTCCGTGCTCAAGCGCGGCGTCGCGGCCGGACAGTTCCATCTGCCCGGCAGCCCGGCCGCGTCGGCGCGCGCCTTCATGGCGGTGGTGCACGGTGCCATGCTGGTGGCCCGCGCCGTGGACGACCCGAAGGCATTCGCCGCTGTCGTGCAGCCGGCGATCGTCAAGCTGACACAACCGTCCTGAAGAACCGACCCGCTCCGTCGAGGTCCGCGACCTCTTGCTCCCTCTCCCGCTTGCGGGAGAGGGTGGGGGTGAGGGCCAGCGGCGGCGGAAGTGCGGAAGCCGTCTTGCTGACTGCCTAGTCCGCTGGCCCTCACCCCTGCCCTCTCCCGCAAGCGGGAGAGGGGGTAAGACAGTGCTCAGCGGTCTTCGGGGGCCTTGCCTCTCGTCTTCACCGCGCGCAGGAAGTCGAAGTCCACGCCCTGGTCCGCCTGCGTGACGGTCTGCAGGAACAGCTTGCGATAGCCCCGCTCCGCCGTCGGCTCGACGACCGGGTGCTCGGCGGCACGCTTCGCCAGTTCCTCGTCGGAGACCAGCAGCGCGATCTCCCGGTCCTTCACGCTCAACCGGATGCGGTCGCCGTTGCGCACGTGGGCGAGCGGGCCACCCACGGCCGCCTCCGGCGTCACGTGCAGCACGATCGTCCCGAAGGCCGTGCCGCTCATGCGGCCGTCGGACACGCGCACGATGTCCTTCACGCCGGCCCGCGCGAGCTTGCGCGGGATCGGGATGTAGCCCGCCTCGGGCATGCCCGGCGCGCCCTTCGGCCCGATGTTCTTCAGCACCAGGATGTCGTCGGCGGTCACGTCGAGGTCGTCGCTGTCGATGCGCGCGGCGAGGTCCGCGCTGTTCTCGAAGACAACCGCCCTGCCCTCATGCTCCATGAGCTTGGGATCCGCCGCCGACTGCTTGATGATCGCGCCGCCGGGCGCCAGGTTGCCGCGCAGCACGGCCAGGCCGCCCTGCGGATAGATCGGCCGGTCGAAGGTCCGCACGACGTCCTGCGGAAAGCCCTCGCCGGCGCGCTCGATCTCCTCGCCCAGCGTGCGGCCGGTGACCGTCAGCGCCTCCAGGCGCAGCAGCGGCTTGAGCTCGCGCAACAGCGTCGCCATGCCGCCCGCGTGGTGGAAGTCCTCCATGTAATGCTGACCCGACGGCTTCAGGTCCAGCAGCACCGGCGTCTCGCGCCCCAGGCGGTCGAGGCCCGCGAGGTCGATGTCGATGCCCATGCGGCCAGCGATCGCGGTCAGGTGCACGATGCCGTTGGTGGAGCCGCCGATCGCGAGCAGCACCCGCAGCGCGTTCTCGAACGCCGCCGGCGTCAGGATCTTGTCGATCGTCAGGCCTTTGCGCGCCAGCTCCACCGCCTGTGCGCCGGTCTGCTCGGCCACGCGGATGCGGTCCGCCGTGACGGCCGGCGGCGAGGCACCGCCCGGCACCGTCATGCCGAGCGCCTCCGCCACGCAGGCCATCGTGCTGGCCGTGCCCATCACCGAGCAGGTGCCCACGCTCGCAACGAGCTGGTTGTTGACGTCGGCGATTTCCTGGTCGTCGATCTCGTCCGCGCGGTACTTGCCCCAGTAGCGGCGGCAGTCGGTGCAGGCGCCGACGCGCTCGCCGCGATGGCTGCCGGTCAGCATCGAGCCGGTGATCAGCTGGATCGCCGGGATGCCCGCCGACGCCGCGCCCATCAGCTGCGCCGGCACCGTCTTGTCGCAGCCGCCGATCAGCACCACCGCGTCCATCGGCTGCGCGCGCACCAGTTCCTCGGTGTCCATCGACATCAGGTTGCGCAGGTACATGCTGGTCGGGGCCGAGAAGCTCTCGTGCACCGAGATCGTCGGGAAGTCCATCGGCAGCCCGCCGGCGAGCATGATCCCGCGCTTCACCGCCTCCAGCAGCTGCGGCATGTTCCCGTGGCACGGGTTGTAGCTGCTGCCGGTGTTGGTGATGCCGATGACGGGGCGGTCCAGCGCGTCGTCCGTGTAGCCCGCGCCCTTGATGAAGGCCTTGCGCAGGAACAGCGAGAAGCCCTGGTCGCCGTAGTGGGTGAGGCCCTTCTTCAGGCCCTTGGGTTGATCGCTCACGACTGCCTCACTCGTCTGCCTTGATGTTGGCCGCGGCGATGACCTTGGCCCATGTCGTCACTTCGCCCTTGAGGCGCTCCTGCGCGGCGGCCGGCGTCAGCGGCGCCTGCGCCACCACGCCCTGCTGGGCCAACTGTGCCAGCACCTCGGGCTTCTTGAGCGCCTTGTAGATCTCCGCGTTCAGGCGCGACACGACGTCCGCCGGCGTGCCCGCCGGCACCAGCACGCCGAAGGTCGAGGTCGCCAGCAGGCTGGGGAAGCCCGCCTCGGCCGTGGTCGGAACGTCGGGCAGGTTGGGATCCCGCGCGGACGCCGCCACGGCCAGCGGCGTCAGCTTGCCGCCCTTGATGAACTGCAGCACCGCCGGCACGGTCTCGGCCATGAACTGGATCTGACCCGCGATCAGGTCGGTGACGGCGGGGCCGCTGCCGCGGTAGGGGATGTTGTCGGTGGCGAGCTTGCCCTGGAGCTTCAGCATCTCCGACGCCATGCGCTGCGGCGCGCCGGCGCCGGAGGAGCCGAAGGAGGTCTTGCCGGGATTCGCCTGGATGTGGGCGACGAGCTCCTTCAGCGACTTCGCCGGCACCGAGGGGTTGGCCACGAAGACCAGGGGCACGCTGCCGACGACGGCCGCGGTCTGGAAGTCCTTGACCAGGTCGTAGCGGACCTTGCCCTTCTCCAGCGTCGCGATGGTGGCGTGGGAGGTCATCGCGCCCATCAGGATCGTGTAGCCATCGGGCGCGGCCTTGGCCACCGCCTGCGCGCCGAGGTTGCCGCCCGCGCCGGCGCGGTTCTCGACGATGACCTGCTTGCCCAGCCCCGTCGACAGCTCCGCCGCGAGGATGCGGCCGATGATGTCGGTGGCGCCGCCGGGCGAGAACGGCACGATCATCGTGATGACCTTGTCCGGCCAGGTCGCGGCGGCGGCGGATCCGCCCAGGACGAGCGAGGACGCCGCCGCCGCGGCGGCGACGGCGAGGACCTGGCGGCGACGGACGCCGGAAGTCCGAAGCACGGGACGGGGCAATGAGCGCGGCAATGAACGGGGCATGTTGTCTCCTGGCTGTGGTCAGCGGGGTTGTTATGAGTCGTTGTGGGTAGCGATGGTTGGCCAAAGACGACCTGAGAACAATTTGCTTCCCATTGCTTCAGAGCAAAAAATTCCTTATGTTCCGGAGCCGCCCGGTCGGGGCGAGGGATGAAGGACGCCGGGATGGATCTGCGCTACGTTCAGAGCTTCGTGACGACCGTGGAGTGCGGCTCCATCGCGGAGGCCGCGCGGCGGCTCGACATGACCGCGCCGGCGGTGGCCGCGCGCCTGAAGGCGCTGGAGGACGACCTCGGCACGGCGCTGATCCGGCGCTCGGGGCGTTCGGTGAAGCCGACGGCGGCGGGGCTCAACATCTTCGACCGTGCCCGCAACATGCTGCGCGAGGAGCGCGACCTGCGCGCGCTCGCCAACGAGAAGGTGCAGTTGGGCGAACTGCGCCTGGGCGCGTTCGTCTCGGCGCTGACGACGGTGCTGCCGCCGGTGCTGCGGCGCCTCTACGCAAGCCATCCCGACCTCTCGGTCTCGGTCGTCTCGAACGCGTCGACGGAGCTGGTGCGCTTGGTCGCGGCCGGCGACCTGGACGCCGCGGTGGTGGTGGAGCCTCAGTTCACGATCCCCAAGACCTGCGAGTGGCGCGAGCTGATGACGGAGCCGCTCGTCGTCGTGGCGCCGAAGGAGCTCGCCCGGCGCGACGCGCACGACCTGCTCCAGACCGAGCCCTTCATCCAGTACGACCGCTCCGTGCTCGGCGGTCAGCTGGCGGACCGATACCTGCGTCAGCAAGGCCTGACCCCGCGACGGCGGCTGGAGATCAACGGCCTGATGTCCATCGCCGCGATGGTCGACCAGGGGCTGGGGATCTCGCTGCTGCCGGACTGGTCGGCGCTGTGGTCCAGCGGCTTGTCGATCCAGAAGGTGCCGCTGCCCGGCACGGCACCGGTCCGCAAGAGCGGCTTCGTCTGGAGCGCACGGAGCCCGCGCGCGCCGCTGGCACGGATGTTCCTGGAGCAGGCGGAGGCGCTGTTCGCCCCGAAGGTCAAGCGGAAACGGTGAGCCTTAAATCCTGGCAAAGCAGTCGGATAGATGCTTAAAATGATGCATGCTAGTAAAAACCTGCCAAACCATCCGAATACAACTCCATTGACTTGATAGGCGTATAGTCCTGGTAAAACAGGAGGAAAGATGCGCAAAGTTGTTCGCGAACCTTTTCCCGACCCCATGGTTCGGGACGCCCTGGCCTTCGGGCAGGCAGTCCGTGCTGCCCGGACGGCGGCAGGCATCACCCTTGAAGCCGCCGCCGAGGCGCTGAGCATCAGCAAGGCGACGATGAGCGATCTTGAAGGCGGCAAGGGGACGGTGGCATTGGGTACGGCGCTGCGCGTCGCGCGGGATCTCGGCGTCGCCTTCTTCACGACGCCGCTGGTGACGCACTACGAGGCCGCGAGCGCGCTCCAGCATCTGCGCGTGAGTGACCCCATTCCATGGGGAGGCCCCAGCGCCGAACGCACCCGCTCCCTGAACGGACGCGTGGAAGGACCCGCAAAGTGATCAAGCTCGCGATCTGGGCGGCAGACCGCCGCGTTGGGACTCTCGCGTACGACCCGGCTGGCACGCTTTTCGATTTCAGCTATGCCGAAGAGTGGGAGCACTGGCCCGGCACCTTCCCTCTGAGCCCCCAGATGCACATGGCGCCGCGACTCCTCTCGCAGGCATCGGGTCCGGCGCGATTCGGGGACCTATCGCCAGAGACGCGCTCCGCGATCACCCGAGCGTTCTTCCAGAACCTCATGCCGGAAGGGCAGGCCCTGGACGTGGCGGCACAGGCGAATGGCTTGTCGAAAGCAAATCTGGCGGGACTGCTGGTGGCCCTGGGCACCGAGACGGCGGGCGCGCTGAGCGTCAGTCTGGCCGATGCATCGACGCCGCCACGGATCGACATCGGTCGAAGCACACTGCGCCCGCTGCCGCCCGCAGAGCTGAGCGAACGCATCCGGGGGCGCCTCCAGACGCCCTTCTCCGTCTGGGACGGCAAGGTCAGGCTGTCGATTGCCGGGCTTCAGGACAAGATCGCAGTCTTCGAGGACGACAACGAGTTCTTCCTCGCCAACGGCGGCGACTTCGCCTCGACGGTCATCCTCAAGCCAGCACCGCTCGATCCACGTTTCGGCGAGCTTCCGGCCATCGAGCATGTCTGCATGCACCTCGCCGCCGCCGTCGGTATTCCGGCCGCCAAGACCCGCCTGCTCCACGTGCCGGAGCCAGTGCTGCTGGTCCAGCGCTTCGATCGCAGGCGCTCGGCAGACGGACGGGTCGAGCGGCTGCACATCATCGACGCCTGCCAGGCGTTGGGGCTCACGCCCGAGCTCAAGTACGAACGCGCCTACGGCGATCAGGACGCGGTGAAGCATCTGCGCGACGGGGCGTCGATGCAGCAGCTGTTCGGACTCGCTGCGATCGGCACGACGCCGCTCGAGATGCAATCGCAACTCCTGGATCGCGTGATCTTCAACGTCCTCATCGGCAACACCGATGCGCATGGCAAGAACTGGTCGTTCTTCATCGAACGGCATCCCGGGCTGCTGCGCCTGGCGCCCGCCTACGACCTCGTGGACGTCGAAGCCGTGGCCGACGAGCACATGAGCACGAGCTTCGCCATGGGCATCGGCGATGCGTTCCATCTCGACGAACTCGGCGCATTCCAGTGGGCGAGCATGGCCCTGGAATGCGCCCTCGCACCGCGACAACTGGCAACGCGAATCCGGGCCTTGAGCACCCGACTGCCCAAGGCGCTCAAAAACTCACGTCCGATGCTGGAGGAGCAAGGCGTGCCCACGGCATTGCTGGATGCCATGGCCGCACGCCTCCAACATCGTTGCGAGTTCATCGCAAAGCATGCGTCGTTGATTCCCCAGGTCTCGCCAGAGGACCTGATGTGACGCGTTCACACCGGTCCCCCGCCATGCCGCCCCGGCATAACAGCTAGCGCCATTCCAGCATTGGTCGCGGCGAGGCCACCGACCAGAATGCGCGCGGGCGGCTCCTCCCGGTCCGACCCGCAGCGCGCCGTCTCCGGCGCCGATTCCCCCACAAGGTCCCCATGAAGAGACAAGCATTCCTCTGGGCCGGCGCCGCGATGGCGTTCGCCGCCCCGCTCGCGTTCGCGCAATCCCTCCCCGCCGGTCCGCTCAAGATCGTCGTCGGCTACTCGGCCGGCGGCGCCGTGGACGTGGTCGCCCGCGCGGTCGCCGTGCGGCTGCAGGCCGAGCTGAAGCAGCCCGTCATCGTCGACAACAAACCCGGCGGCGGCAGCAACATCGCCGCCCGCACCGTCGTGTCCGCGCCGGCCGACGGCGCCACGCTGCTGATGGCCGCCAACGCCGTCGCGGCCAACATGGCCCTCTACCAGCCGCCGCCGTACGACTCGGAGAAAGACCTGGCCCCCGTCGCGCTGATCGGCCGCGTGCCGGTCATCATCGCGGTCAACCCGGAGTCGCCGTACAAGACGCTGGCCCAGCTGGTCGAGGCCGCCAAGGCCAAGCCGGAATCCGTCGGTTATGCGACGCCGGGCAACGGCTCCACGCCGCATCTGGCCGTCGAGCTGTTCGCCAGCGCCGCCAAGATCAACCTGATGCACGTGCCCTACAAGGGCGGCGCCCAGGCGCTCACCGACGTCATCGGCGGCCAGGTGCCCGTGGTGGCGCTCAACGCGCTCGAGATCCTGCCGCACTGGAAGAGCGGCAAGCTGCGCCCGCTCGCCGTGCTGAGCGCCAAACGCTCCAGCCTGTTCCCCGACGTGCCGACGATCGCGGAGTCCGGCTTCCCCGGTTTCGAGGCCTCGGTCTGGTACGGCCTGATGGCGCCGGCCGGCACGCCCAAGCCGGTGCTCGCCGCGCTGAGCGCCGCCGCCGTCAAGGCCGCCCAGTCGGCCGAGGTCAAGGAACGCCTGGCCCAGGCCGGCGGCGAGAGCACGCCCGGCGACGCCGCGGCCTTCGCCAAGCACCTGCATGCGGAGCGCGAGCGCTACACGAAGCTGATCACCGCCGCCAAGATCAAACCGGATTGAGCGGGACCTTCCCTTCGCAGGCCAGCCCTCGCGAGGCGTTCGGGCGAGGCGCGCGCGCCTTGCCGGACGACGGGCGATCTGCGCGTCCGCCGCACGCTCCGCCCGGGTAATCACGCTCGTGATGCGCGGGGAATCGACGTCTCATCGATCCACAAGATCAGGAGACCTCATGTCCATGCCCCGCTTTGCCCCCCGGCCCGTCCTCCGCCCGATGCGCTCCGCCGCCTCCGGTCTGTCGCGCCGCGCTTCCTCCCGTCGAGCGATCCTCGCCACAACCGCCGCCGCCCTGCTCGGCGCGTGGGCCGCACTGCCCGCCTTCGCGCAGGACGCCTTCCCCACCAAGCCGATCCGCTTCATCGTGCCCTACGCGGCCGGCGGCACCACCGACCTGGTGGCCCGCACCGTCGGCGCGCACATGTCGCAGACGCTGGGGCAGGCCGTCGTCATCGAGAACCGTGGCGGCGCCGGCGGCAACCTCGGCATGGACGCGGTCGCCAAGGCCGCGCCCGACGGCTACACGGTCGGCATGGGCGCCATCTCGACCAACGCGCTGAACCCGCACATCTACAAGAAGATGTCCTTCGATCCGCGCAAGGACTTCAGCGCGATCGGGCTGCTCGGGAACTCGACGATCGTCCTCGAGGTCGGACCGTCCCTGCCGGTCAAGACCGTCGCCGAGCTGCGCGCCCATGTCGCGAAAAATCCGGGGCTGCCCTTCGGCACGGCCGGCGCGGGCACCTCGATGCATCTGGCCGGCGTGCTGTTCGGCCAGCTCAGCCACACCGAGTGGGTGCATGTGCCCTACAAGGGCAGCGCGCCGCTGATCACCGACCTGATCGGCGGCCAGATCCCCGTCGCCTTCGACAACCTGCCCGCGTCGCTGCCGCACATCCAGGCCGGCAAGCTGCGCGCGCTGGCGGTGGCCGGCTCGCAGCGCAATCCGGCGCTGCCCGACGTGCCGACGCTGGCCGAGGCCGGCCTGCCGGGCTACGCGATCGAACCGTGGTTCGGCGTGTACGGTCCCGCCGGATTGCCCGCGCCGGTCGTGCGCCGCCTGGAGCAGGCGCTGAAGGCCGCGCTGGCCGATCCGGGCGTGAAGGAGAAGCTGGTCGCCGCCGGGTTCTCGCCGAAGTCATCGACCGCCGCGGAGCTCGCGACGCTGTCGGCGCAGGAGTACGAACGGCTCGGCAAGGTGGCGCGCAGCGCCAACATGACGGCGGATTGAAGGGTCAGCGCGCGGGCCGCTTCACCACCGCGCCGACCTTGCACGACGCCGTGTCGAACTGCGTCGTCCCCGGCGCGCCTCGGCCGCCGGTGGTGCCGTCGGCCGGCGTCCACTCGTTCACCAGCGGCAAGGTACCGCCGAAGTCCGCCGCGTTCATCGCGGTGAACCGCGTCTGCCATAGCGAGCCGTGCGGCGTGCTGAACAGCTGCAGCTTCACCAGCCCGCCGCGACCGGTCGGCAGGTTGACCGCGTAGGTCGCGAAGTTGTCCGCGCTGGTTGCGTCCTTCGCGCCGCGCTTGTAGCCGGTCGCATCGTTGGGCTTGTTCCAGTCGCGGTACCCGATCGGCAGCAGGTGGCGCAGCACCGTGCCGTCGGCATAGGTCGCCACCAGCGTGTAGTCGCAGCCGCTGGTCACGCAGTAGTAGCCGCTCCAGCCGCCGGGCTTGTCGCTGAGGAGGCGGTCCACATCGCCTTGCACCGTCGGATCGATGCGCTGCGGCAGGTTGCCGGTCCACGCCGGCGTCACCACCATCGTGCTGGCCGTCGGCGCCGCATTGAAGTGCGACACCGTGCCGATCACCGTCTGCACCTGCTGGTCCAGCTGCAGCACGTCCGTGCCGGCACGCGCGCGGTCGTCGTTCGAAATCTTCTCAAAGGCGCCCGTCGTGCGGTTCCAGCGCTTGTAGCCGCCGTCGAAGGTCGAGTCCGGGAACAGCTTGTCCAGGAAGCCCTGCTGCAGGACCGCCGCCTGGTAGTCGGAGAACGCGTTCCACCGGTAGCTCGCCGCGTTGCGGTCGTCGTCGCCGCCGGACATCGGCGTGCGCTGATAGCAGACGCCGTCGACGGTGCGCGTGTCGCAGGACTGGCCGCTGAACTCGCGCGTTGTCAGCAGCTGCTGCTTCACGCTGTCGAAGCCCCAGGCCGAGCCGCTCTTCGTGCCCAGCTTGTACGGATCGTCGCCCGCCTCCGCCGCGGCATCGGCATGCGGCAGCCCGTAGGCATGGCCCATCTCGTGATTGAAGATCGCCGAGTAGATCGTGTCCGGCCGGTAGTCGCCGCCCGACACGGCCACGCCGTTGCCGCCCAGTCCGCCGCCGGTCGAGGCCGCGACCTGCCTGCCGCCGCTGAGGGTCTGGACGAAGCCGTAGAAGCCCGCCGCGAAGGCCTGGTCGCGGTTGGCCGTCCAGCCGCGCAGGTCGCGCAGGAGACGCAGCATCCGGGCATTCGTGTCGCCATCGATGGCGCGGTAGTCGGCCCACGAGGACACCGTCATCGCGGGATAGCAGAACTTGTCGTCGTTGCGGCCGGGCACCGCCAGCTGGTCGATCGTGACCGCGCCGGCAAGACGCGCGTCCAGCTTCGCGATGGGCAGCTTCTCGCGGTACTCGAGGTCGATCGGATACCCCGCCGTCGAGAACGCGCTGAGGTTGAAGTCGGGCACGACCGATTGCGACGCGCGCGCGCCGAACAGGTAGATCGGCACCGTGTGATGCTTCAGCGTCGTGGCCGGCGTGACGGTCAATGCGATCGTCCGCGGCGACGAGAAATCGGTCTGCCCGACTTCCAGCGTCGCGCCGATCTGCACCCATTCCTTGGGCAGCAGCGCGCTGTACTTGACCGACGAATACGCAACACCGCCGCCGTCCGAGGTCGGCAGCCGGCCCGGCGTGTTCATCGTCAACGGACCGAGCGTGCGACCGTCCGCCAGCTTCGCGCGGACCAGCAGCGAGCCCACCGAGCCCGCCGTCGTGGACGGCTGCAGCATCAGCAGCGCCGCGCGGTCGGCGACCAGTTGGAGCTTGCGGCTCTTGTTGAGCTTGGCCTCGTTGGGCGACTGCAGGGTGCGACCGTGGGCCGGGATCACATGCGTTTGCGCCAGCTCGACGCCCAGCAGTTCCGGCGTCACCGTCGGCGCGGGCGGAGACACCTGCACGGGCGCCGACGCCGGTGCAGGCGCGGGAGCGGGTGTCGGCGCGGGAGCGGGTGCAGGCGACGGCGCGGACGAAGGTCCCGGCAGGTAGAGCGCCATGGCGCGCACCGGCGCGGGCGCGGGCTCCACCGGCTGCGTCGACACGCTGGAGACGGCGAAGCGCATCGGCACGGACGGACTCGATCGCGCCGTCACGGTCGCCGGAACGGGCGCCGGCGGGATGACCGGCGGCGGCGTCGGCACCGCGCCGGTCAAGGCGAATTTCGGTTTCTTGATGGCCGGTGCCGGCGGCTCCGGCGGCCGCACGGGCCCCATGCCGGCGAAGGCGCGCGCGTTGGCGCCGCCGCCCTGCGCGGCAGCGCTCACGCTGGGTTCGGGTTGACTGCTGCCTCCCGCCTTGTACGCGGCGAACGACGCTGCGGCGATGAACGCGGCAGCGGACACGACCGCTTTCGGGTAGGGAACCGTCATGAGTGCGACATACGAATCTGCAAAAAGGCGGCGAATGATCAACGATCCTTCCAGGTTCTTTGCCTCGCCTTGACCAACTCTTACGCCTGATGCAGCCCGCTACAGGTCACCCGGGAGAGGTAGTCAGGGGCATCGGATCCCATCGGCGGTCACGGGGCCGTCAGGCTTCGCGGCTACGCTCCGGGGTCATGACTTGCCTCTGGACCCCCTCGCGCCGCGGCCTGCTGCAGGCCGCCCTCGCCGCCGGTTGCGCGCCGGCCCTGCTCCGTCATGCCGACGCCGCCGAGGCGCCCCTGTTTGCATTGGGCGTCGCCTCCGGCAGCCCGCGCGCCGAGCGCGTCGTGCTGTGGACCCGGCTGATCGGCGACCGGCTGCCGGCCGAGGTGCCGGTGCAATGGGAACTGGCGGAGGACGAGGCCTTCAAGACCATCGTCGCGCGCGGCACCGAGCGCGCCGAGCCGGGCACCGCCCACAGCGTGCACGCCGAGCCGGCGGGCCTGCGCCCCGACCGCTGGTACTGGTATCGCTTCCGCGCGCTGGGCCAGCAGAGTGCGGTGGGACGCACGCGCACCTCGCCGGCCGCCGGCGCCGCCGCGTCGTCGCTGCGTTTCGCCATCGCGTCCTGCCAGCGTTACGACCACGGCGAATACGCCGCCTGGGGCGACATGGCGACGCAGAACCTCGACCTGGTGCTCTTCCTCGGCGACTACATCTACGAGTCCGCCACCGCGGTCGACAGCAAGGCACCGCGCCGGCATCGCGGCGGCCAGTGCCGCACGCTGGACGACTACCGCCAGCGCTACGCGCAATACAAGAGCGATCCGCAGCTCCAGGCGATGCACGCCAACGCGCCGTGGATCCTCACCTGGGACGACCATGAGACCCAGAACGACTGGGCGGGCGACGTGTCGCAAGACCTGGCCCCCGATTTCCATGAGCGCCGCATCGCCGCCGCGCAGGCCTACTGGGAGCACCAGCCTTTCCCGAAGCACCTGCGTCCGCGCGGCGCCGACATGACGCTGAACCAGCGCTACGACTGGGGCAGCCTCGCGCGGCTCGTGACGATCGACGACCGCTCGTGGCGCGATCCGCAGGCCTGCCCGAAACCGGGCCGCGGCGGCTCCAACACGGTCGACCTGAAGGACTGCCCGTCGCTGCGCAATCCGCAGCGCACGCTGCTGGGCGCGGCACAGGAGCAGTGGCTGCGCGACAGCTGGGACGCGACGCGTCCGTGGAACCTGCTCGCGCAGCAGACGCTGATGGCGCGCTTCAACTCGCAGGATCCGGCGAAGGGGCCGGGCCGCTACTGGACCGACGGCTGGGACGGTTACCCCTTCGCCCGCGAGCGGCTGCTGCGCGACCTCGCGGCGCGGCAGGTGCCCAACGCGGTGGTGCTCGGCGGGGACGTGCACGCGAACTACGTGTCCGACCTGAAGCTCGACTGGGACGACCCGACAGCCCCGGTGCTGGCCAGCGAGTTCTGCGGCACGTCCATCTCCAGCAACGGCTCGGAGCAGTCGCGGCTGGACCAGGCCCTGCCCTTCAATCCGCACATCCGCTATGGCCGCAGCGATCAGCGCGGCTACATGCGCTTCGAGCTGCGCGCCGAGCGGCTGGAAGCCGAGCTGCGCAGCGTGCGGACGCCGTGGGACGCGAAGAGCCCCATGTTCACCGCGGCGCGCTTTGCGGTGGAGGCGGGACGGCCGGGCGCTCAGGCGGCTTGACCGGCGCCAGTGCCGGTGGACTGCCGAGGCCGCTGGCCCTCACCCCTGCCCTCTCCCGCAAGCTTCGGGAGAGGGAGCAAGAGGCGCTTGACATGGTTGCTCTCCCGCAAGCGGGAGAGGGAGAGGGAGTAAGCGCGCTTCGTTCAGTCCTTCACATTCGGCGTCTTGAAGGTGCCGCTCGCGAGCGCCCGCTGCGCGCGGGCCTCGTCGAACTCCCAGTGCCACGGCTCCCGGCTCACCGTGCGGACGAAGCCGAAGGACGTGGCATGCCGCTTGAGCCACTGTAGGTCGGGTTGCCGTCGCCGCCCGCGACGGAGAGGTCGAACGCGATGCCGTTCTGGTGCTTGGAGAAGCCCGGCTTCGCCGCCGTGTTGAATCCGGGCAGTCCCCGCACGAAGCCGTCGTGCAGCAGCTTCTGCTCCGGGTAGGACCGGAAGCCGCTGTTGAGCGTGATCCTGACGCCGTCGTCCTTCGCGGCCGCCACCAGCGCGGCGAACGGCGCGATGGTCTTCATCGCCAGGCGCTCGATCTCGAGGTTCGAGTCGACGATCGCGACGAGGTCGAGCTGCTCCAGGAACTCGCCGTTGTCCCACGCGGCATTCGGGCCGAAGCGGTTGGCACCGGGCTCGGGCGGCACGAGGCCGATCGTCTCGTTCATGAAGGTGCCGGCGAGGTTGCGCGTCGACGTCCAGCCGAGGACATTCCCGCCGGCGGCCGCCGCCGCGCGACCGAAGACGATGCGCTTCTTGCTGCCGGCCTCCTCGAGCCTGACCGCGACGATCGTCACCGACGTGCCCTTCGCGATGGTCTTGAAGCCGCCGCCCGGCGACGTCACGAAGGCCATCAGATCGTCGTCGCGGCGGATGCGCGCATCCGGGTCGTCGACGACGAAGGTCCTGTCGCGGAAGCTTTCTTCGAGGCTCACGGCGGGCTCCAGGAGTGGGCACCGCCAGCGTAATCCCGAGCGGCCCGCCAAGGCCAACCGGCGGGCCGGCGCGTCATCAAGGAAGGGGACTTGAGGAAGGGGACGTCAGGCCGCCGCGCTCCCTTGCTGCGCCCGTCGCCACGTCGCCGGCGGCAGTCCTGCCGCGCGCTTGAAGGCGCGCGAGAACGCGGCCTCCGAGTCATACCCGACCTCCAGCGCGATCGCCGCCACCGCGGCCCGGCTCTCGCGCAGCAGCCGCGCGCCGCATTGCATCCGCCAATGGGTCAGGTACTGCATCGGCGGCATGCCGGCGAGCGAGACGAAGCGCTCATGCAGCGCGGACCGCGACAGTCCGACGCGATGCCCCAGTTCCTCGAGGGTCCACGGCGCCGACGGATCGCCGTGCATCAGCGTGATCGCGTGGCCGACCTGCCGGTCCTTCAGTGCGCCGAGCCAGCCGCGCGAGGCCGCCGGCAAGCTCTCCAGGTAGCGGCGCGCGCCGTCGACGAACACCATCTCGCTGACCCGCTCCAGCATCGCCGCCGTGCCCGCGCGCCGGCTCACCGTCTCGCTGGCCGCGTGCGACAACATCGGCGCCACCCACTCACCGACCGAGTCCCGCGGCAGCACCAGCAGCCGCGGCAGCGCGTCGATCAGCGGATTGAAAGGCCGCAGGTCGCAGGCGATGAATCCGCACAGCAGCACGGCGCTCGCGTCCTCCGACGGCAGCAGGCCGGGCTCGACCATGAAGCCGCGGTAGGTCACAGGAATGGGCTTCGGGTCCTCGGGCTGGAACAGCAGACCGTCGCCGCGCGCCGGGTGCAAGCCAGGCGCGCTGGACACCGCGTGGGCATCGCCATGCGGGAGCATGGCGATGTCGCCGGCCTGCAGGCGCCGCGGCGCCTCGCCGTCGAGGGCGATCCAGCACTCGCCCTTGACCACCAGGTGGTATTCGATGACGTGTTCGGCGCCGGGCATCACCGCCGGCGCGAGCTCACGCGACGGCGGCGCCCAGGCGGCCCAGTCGTCGCGGCAGCTGACATGGAAGAACACCGAGCCGCGCAGGCGCACGCTGCGCAGCACATCGGACAGAGGGTCGGACGCGCGATCGGAGGCACGGTCGAACGAGCGGTCGAACGAGCGGTCTGACGGAAGGTCGGACGGGGAGTCGGACGTGGGAGCCGCGTGGGGGTCGTGGGGGTCGTGGGGGTCGTGGGACATGGCCGATGCCGCCGCGACGGCGGACGTTCGAGCAAAGCGGCGCGACATCGGGTGAAGCGCCCGGCGCGGTGCCTCGGAATCATAGGCACACCGACGGACGCACCGCCGGACACCCCCCAGTTTGAAGGAACCGAGACATGACGACCCCCGCGAACATTCCCGCCTCCGCTGTCGGCAGCACCGCCGTGCCGGACTACACCGCCATCAAGCAACGCCAGCAGGCCACCTGGGCCAGCGGCGACTACACCATCGTCGGCACCACGCTGCAGATCGTGGGGGAGTCCCTGGCCGAGGCGGTCGACCTGCGTGCCGGCGAGCGCGTCCTGGACGTCGCGGCCGGCAACGGCAACGCGACGCTGGCCGCCGCGCGCCGGTATGCCGACGTGACCTCGACCGACTACGTCGAGGCGCTGCTCGATCGCGGTCGCCGCCGCGCCGATGCCGAAGGTCTCTCCGTCCGCTTCGAGGTGGCGGACGCCGAGTCGCTGCCCTACGAGGCCGGCAGCTTCGACGTGGCGCTGTCCACCTTCGGCGTGATGTTCGCGCCGGACCAGGCCAGCGCCGCGCGCGAGCTGTTGCGCGTGGTCCGTCCGGGCGGTCGCATCGGCCTGGCCAACTGGACGCCGGAGGGTTTCATCGGCCGGCTGTTCAAGACGATCGGCGCGCACGTGCCGCCACCGGCGGGCGTGCGTTCACCGGCGCTGTGGGGCGCGGAGTCGCATCTGGTCACGCTGTTCGGGCCGAAGGCGCAGGAGCTGCGGGTGCAGCGCAGGCACTTCAACTTCCGCTATCGCTCGGCGGACCACTTCCTGCAGGTCTTCCGCGACTACTACGGTCCAACGCACAAGGCCTTCGGCGCGCTGGATCCGGCGGGCCAGGCCGCGCTGAGCGACGACATCCGCGCGCTGCTGGATGAGCTCGACGTCGGCGGCGGTCGCGGACTGGTCGTGCCGAGCGAATACGCGGAGATCGTGATCACCGTGGCGTGAGGCGGCGGTGGCAGGACCGCATTCCGAGGCGGTGCTCCGCCTCGGGCTCTCCGCGCCTCACTGCGGTTGCGCGATCAGGCCGCCGGACAGCGTGATCGCCACGGCGATCACCAGCGCCAGCTCGTCCCCGCCGAAGAAGTCCTTGTCGAAGGCTTCGGAATCGAGGATGCCGACGACGCGCCGGTCGGCGTCGAACAGCGGCAGGCAGGCTTCGGCCTTCACCTTCGGATCGCAGGTGTAGTAGCCGCCGCCCTCGGCCACGAACGCGGCCACGTCGTTGATCAGGCGCGCGCGGCCGCTCAGGCCCACGGCGCTGTTGTTGCTGCCTGCGGCGAAGGCCTCGGTCAACGGGAACTCGGCGCGGCTCTCCGCGCCGAAGTAGGCCAGCTTCACCAGCACCGACTCGTCGGCGGACTTGCGCCGCGCCTGATACACGCCGAACCAGTGGCTGCGGCTGTGCTCGCGGTAATAGCGCGTGACGATCGTGGCTTCGGCCAGCAGGCGCCGGTTGTCAGCGCCCTGCCCGCCCAGGATGCCGGCGAGCTCATAAGGCTGCTCCGCCAACTGGCCGAACAGGGAGCAGGCGCCGCCTTCGCCGAGTTCCGGCACGCGGAAGCTCCAGCTCACCGGCGAGGCGGCCAGCGTTTCCGGTGTCAGCAGCGCTTGCAGCGCCGCCCGGTGCGCGCGCACGGCCTCCGTGAACGACGGGGAAGAGGCGGCGTCGGCGAGGTCGGCCCGCAGGCCGCTCCAGTCAAGATATTGATCGAGAGTCATGGTCGGGAAGGAAACAGGAGGATGTCGGGAACGTCGCCGACAGCGGCGCCGTCACGCGGTCCTCTCAAGATCGAGTTCCCAAGTTTCGCCGACAAGGTCCAACCCGAATCCCTGGAAGGGCTCTGTCCCCGTCAGCCGGTAGCCCGCCTTGCGATAGATGTGCTTGGCCGCATCGAGCTGGCTGTTGGTCCACAGCCGCACGCGCTGGTAGCCGGCCTCGCGTGCGAAGCGGTGGCATTCGGCGACGAGCCGATCGCCCAGTCCGAGCCCGCGCGCGGCCGGCTCCACGAGCAGCAGCCGCAGCTGCGCGACGCCGTCGATCGGCGCGTCGGTCGTCTCGTCGCGCGCCTGCACCAACGCCACGCTGCCGATGTTGGCGCCGTCGCGCTCGGCGATCCAGCAGGCTTCGCGGCGGGCATCGAAGCGCTCGATGAAGTCGGCGGCGATGCGCGCCACGAGCGCCTCGAAGCGCAAGTCGAACTGGTACTCGCGCGCATAGAGCGCGCCGTGCCGCGACACGATCCACCCCATGTCGCCAGGCCGGTGCGGGCGCAGGATGAAGCCCTGCTTCGCGGGCTTGTCGTCGGGCGCTTCCAGCAGCCCTTGCACGCGGCGGAAGGCCTGCAGCAGCTCGGTCTGCTGCGCCTCGCCAAGTTGGCCGAGCAACGCCCCGACCTGCTCCTGCGAGCGCCGTTCCAGCGGCTTGAAGGCCTTGCGCCCCGCCGGACTCAGCTGCAGCAGCGACTGGCGCGCGTCGACCGCGCTGCGGGTCGCACGCACGAGGTCGCGCTCCTTCAAGTCGCGCAGCAGGCGGCTCAGATAGCCGCCGTCGAGGTCGAGCAGACGACCGAGGTCGGTGGCGGTGATGCCGTCGCTGTTCTCGAGATGCGCGAGCTCGAAAAGGATGCGCCCTTCGGTCAGGCTGAACGGGGAATCCAGCAGGCCTTCGTTGAGCACCCCGATGCGGCGCGTGTAGAAGCGGTTGAAGCGGCGGACGGCTTCGATGCGGTCAGGATCGGACATGGCGGCATGCTCCGCCAATTGATTGCTTTTAGCAAGTAATTGATTGCCAGCGCATCAGCGAGCTGCGTCGTCGACATTCGCCATGGCGTCGCCGCCACACTCAGTGTTTCGGTGTGCGATCCCTGTACATCGGACGCGCGGGACGGATCGCCGGCGCGTTGCTTCCTGCCGCGAAATTGCCCGGTCTTGCCGCCAGCAATACCGCCAGCAGGTCGGTCACGTTCAGCGGCTTGTAGAGCAGGCGATTGAATCCGGCCGACCCGGCCGACTCGTCCGTGATCTCCGGTCCACCGCCGGTCAGGCACACGTACATGACGTGGCGGCCGGCCTCGGCGTCGATCAGCTTGGCTTCGGACACGACCTCCAGGCCGTTCATGTCCGGCATGTCGAAGTCGACGAACACCAGCTCCGGCTTGAACAGCTTCAACAGGCGCAGCCCCACCCGGCCGCTGTAGGCGACCGAGGTCGCGCAGCCATAGCAGCGGAACAACTCGCTGAGGCTGCGCGCGCCCTCCGGGTCGTCGTCGATCACGAGGACCCTCAGCGCGTGCGGCGACGTGTGGGACGCCGCGTGAGGCGATGTATCGGACATCGAAGTCTTCTCCCTGAATGCAACACGACGCAACAGCGGCCCGCGCACGACAAAGCGCGGGCGGCATCCGCCGTCCGTCCACACCGCATATCGGCAAGCTGCGTGCCCGGCCCTGCCCTCCTAAACCCAGGTCCCGCCCGCGTTGTCGCACGGCTAAAGTCGATCGGTTGAGCCGCGATCAGACGGCCGTCGGGAGTCCTCAATGAGCGTCTTGGAAGAAGGGGTGGCCGTGGTCCCGGCCGAGCACCTGAATGCAATGCTGCTGGCGCTCCATGCGCTGCGCCGCGGAGACCCGGACGTGCGGCTGCCCTTCCACTGGACCGGCGTCGCCGGCAAGCTCGCCGACGCCTTCAACGAGGTGGTCGAGCAGAACGCGTCGATGGCCGCCGAACTCTCCCGCCTGCGACAGGTCGTCGGCCGCGAAGGCCGGCTCAAGCAGCGCGCCACCCTGCCCGAACTGCGCGGCTTCTGGGGCCAGCAGATCGACTGCATCAACGCGCTCATCGACGATCTCGTCCATCCCACCAGTGAAGCCGCGCGCGTGATCGGCGCGGTCGCCGAGGGCGACCTCACCAAGTCCATGGCGCTGGAGGTCGACAGCCGCCCGCTGCAGGGCGAGTTCCTCCACACCGCCAAGACCATCAACCGGATGGTGGAGCAGCTCGGCGACTTCTCCGCCGAAGTGACCCGGGTCGCGCGCGAGGTCGGCACCGAAGGCAAGCTCGGCGGCCAGGCCGAGGTCAAGGGCGTCGCCGGGACCTGGAAGGACCTGACCGACTCCGTCAACTCGATGGCCGGCAACCTCACCGACCAGGTCCGCAACATCGCCGACGTCACCACCGCCGTCGCGCAGGGCGACCTGTCCAAGAAGATCGAGGTCGACGTCAAGGGCGAGTTCCTGACGTTGAAGAACACCATCAACACGATGGTGGACCAGCTGCGCTCGTTCGCGTCGGAAGTGACCCGCGTCGCGCGCGAGGTCGGCACCGAAGGCTCGCTGGGCGGCCAGGCCCGCGTGGAAGGCGTGTCCGGGACCTGGAAGGACCTGACCGACTCCGTCAACTCGATGGCCGGCAACCTGACCTCGCAGGTGCGCAACATCGCCGACGTGACCAAGGCCGTGGCCGCGGGCGACCTCTCCAAGAAGATCACCGTCGACGTCAAGGGCGAGATCCTCGAGCTCAAGAACACCGTCAACACGATGGTGGACCAGCTGCGCTCCTTCGCCGCGGAAGTGACCCGCGTGGCGCGCGAGGTCGGCACCGAAGGCAAGCTCGGCGGCCAGGCCGACGTGCAGGGCGTGGCCGGCACGTGGAAGGACCTGACCGAGTCGGTGAACTTCATGGCCGGCAACCTGACCTCGCAGGTGCGCAACATCGCCGAGGTGACCACCGCCGTGGCCGCGGGCGACCTCTCCAAGAAGATCACCGTCGACGTCAAGGGCGAGATCCTCGAGCTCAAGAACACGGTCAACACGATGGTGGACCAGCTGCGCTCCTTCGCTGCGGAAGTGACCCGGGTCGCGCGCGAGGTCGGCACCGAGGGCAAGCTCGGCGGCCAGGCCGACGTGCAGGGCGTGGCCGGCACGTGGAAGGACCTGACCGACTCGGTCAACTCGATGGCGTCCAACCTGACCTCGCAGGTGCGCAACATCGCCGACGTGACCAAGGCCGTGGCCGCGGGCGACCTCTCCAAGAAGATCACCGTCGACGTGCTCGGCGAAATCCTGGAGCTCAAGACCACGATCAACACGATGGTGGACCAGCTCTCGTCGTTCGCCGCGGAAGTGACCCGCGTCGCGCGCGAGGTCGGCACCGAAGGCCGCCTCGGCGGCCAGGCCACCGTGCGCGGCGTATCGGGCACCTGGAAGGACCTGACCGACAACGTGAACTTCATGGCCGGCAACCTGACCGGCCAGGTGCGCGGCATTGCCAAGGTCGTGACCGCCGTGGCCAACGGCGACCTCGCGCAGAAGCTGACCGTGGAGGCCAAGGGCGAGATCGCCGCGCTGGCCGACACCATCAACTCGATGACGGACACGCTCGCGATCTTCGCGGACCAGGTGACCACCGTCGCGCGCGAGGTGGGCGTCGAGGGCAAGCTCGGCGGCCAGGCCAAGGTGCCGGGCGCGTCCGGCACCTGGAAGGGCCTGACGGAGAACGTGAACGAGCTCGCCGCCAACCTGACCACCCAGGTGCGCGCGATCGCGGAGGTCGCCACCGCCGTGACGCAGGGCGACCTGACGCGCTCGATCACCGTCGAGACGCAAGGCGAGGTCGCGTCCCTCAAGGACACGATCAACGAGATGATCCGCAACCTGAAGGACACGACGCAGAAGAACACCGAGCAGGACTGGCTCAAGACCAACCTGGCCAAGTTCACGCGGATGCTGCAGGGCCAGAAGGACCTGGTCACCGTCGGTCAGCTGATCCTCAGCGAACTGGCGCCCGTCGTCGGCGTGCAGCAGGCCGAGTTCTTCGTGCTCAACATGCGCGGCGAGATGCCCCGCCTGAAGCTGATCGCCAGCTACGCCTCCGGCGGCCTGGCCACGCACGGCAAGGAACTGGCGCTCGGCCAGGGGCTGGTCGGCCAGTGCGCGCTGGACCAGGAGAAGATCCTGCTGACCAACGTGCCGGGCACCGCCTTCCGCATCGCGTCCGGCCTCAGCGAGACCGCGGCGATGGAGGTGCTGGTGCTGCCCGTGGTCTTCGAAGGCCGCGTGCGCGGCGTGCTGGAGCTGGCCTCGCTGGAGCGCTTCAGCTCGACCCACCAGGCCTTCCTCGACCAGTTGACCGAATCCATCGGCATCGTGATCAACACGATCGAAGCCAGCACGCGGACGGAAGACCTGCTGATCCAGTCGCAGTCGCTGGCCGAAGAGCTGCAGCGCCGGCAGCAGGAACTGCAGCAGACCAACGGCGAGCTGCAGGAGAAGGCGCAGTTGCTGGCCCACCAGAACCAGGAAGTCGAGCGCAAGAACACCGAGGTCGAACAGGCCCGCCAGGCGCTGGAGGAAAAGGCCGAGCAGCTGGCCCTGACCTCGAAGTACAAGTCCGAGTTCCTCGCCAACATGTCGCACGAGCTGCGCACGCCGCTGAACTCGCTGCTGATCCTGTCCGACCAGCTCTGCAAGAACAGCGAGGGCAACCTGACGCTCAAGCAGGTCGAGTTCTCCAAGACCATCCACGCGTCCGGCAACGACCTGCTGATGCTGATCAACGACATCCTGGACCTGTCCAAGATCGAGTCGGGCACGGTGGCCGTGGACGTCAGCGAGCTGCGGCTGGACGAGCTGCAGCGCTCGGTGGAGCGCAGCTTCCGCCACTTCGCGGACTCCAAGCACGTCGGCTTCGCCGTCGAGATGGACCAGCCGCTGCCCAAGTCGCTGGTCACCGACGTCAAGCGGCTGCAGCAGATCATCAAGAACCTGCTGTCCAACGCCTTCAAGTTCACGCACCAGGGCCAGGTCACCTTCAGCGTCACCGCGGCGTCCGACGGCTGGGCCGCCGACAACGAGGTGCTCAACCACGCGGGCCAGGTGATCGCCTTCGCGGTCGCGGACACCGGCATCGGCATCTCCGCCGACAAGCAGCAGATCATCTTCGAGGCCTTCCAGCAGGCGGACGGCTCGACCTCGCGCAAGTACGGCGGCACCGGCCTGGGCCTGGCCATCAGTCGCGAGCTCGCGCGGCTGCTGGGCGGCGAGATCCGGCTCGTCAGCGCGCCAGGTCGCGGCTCGACCTTCACGCTCTACCTGCCGCAGCACTACACGCCGGCGCGCAATGCGCGGCCTCGCCTGGCGCCGGCCGCGCCGGCCAAGCCCGAGGCCGGCGGCGCGCCGTCGACCGCGCCCGCCGATGACCGCGACGATCTGCCGACCCACTCCCCGGCCGCGATCTCCGCCGCCGAACTGGCCGAGGCGGCCGTGCAGCGCGCCGCCGCGCGGCGGGCGCCGTCCGCGCAGGCCCGCCCGGTCGAAGGTCGTGGCGATGGCCGCGATGAGGGCAAGGGCCAGGGCAAGAGCGACGGCGCCGGCGATGGCGGCATGACACCGCTCGACGCGCACCGCGTCCAGATGGACACGCCGCCCGACAGCATCGTCTTCGCCAACGTCGCCAAGGACGACCGCGAGGACATCGGCAGCGGCGACCGCGTGCTGCTGATCGTCGAGAACGACCTGGCCTTCGCGAACGTGCTGCTTGAAGCGGCGCGACAGTCCGGCATGAAGGGCCTCGTGGCAACCACCGGGGCGGGCGCGCTGGCGATGGCGCAGGAGTTCCGCCCCAGCCTGATCACGCTGGACATCTTCCTGCCCGACATGCAGGGCTGGCGCGTGCTGGACCGGCTCAAGTCCGACCCGGACATGCGTCACCTGCCGGTGTGCGTGGTCTCGACCGACGATGCGCGCGAACGCGCGTTGCAGGCCGGCGCGCTGGGCTTCCTGCCCAAGCCGCTGCAGTCGCGCGACGATGTCGATGTCGCGCTGCGCGACCTGCAGCGCTACCTGGACCGTCCGCGACGGCGACTGGCCGTGGCGATGCCCGAAGGACCGGAGCGGCTCGCGCTGCTGACGCCGCTGGCCGACGACATCGAGACGGTGTTCGTCCAGACCGCGGCGCAGGCGCGCGACGTGCTGCCCGGCGTCGATGCGCTGCTGGTCGACGCAGTCGCGAGCGCCTTCGGTCCGCAGGACGTCCTGGACGCGCTCGAGACGCGGCCCGGCACGCTGCCGCTGCCGGTGGTCGCGCTGAACACCGAGATGCCCGCCGCCGCCGGCGCCACGGAGCCCTCCGAGGAACAGGCCGCCGCGCGCCGCTGGACCCGGCCGCACGGCCTGCCGGTGCGCACGGCCACGGGCACCGACGCGGCGCTCGCGGCGCTGGCGCTGGCGCTGCACCGCGCGCCCGCCGACATGGGCGACGGCGAGCGCCAGGCAATGCACGACGCGCAGGAGACCAGCTGCCCGCTGGCCGGCAAGAAGGCGCTGATCGTGGACGACGACATGCGCAACATCTTCGCGCTGGCGACCGTGCTGGACGGCCACGGCATGGTCATCGTCTCCGCCGACAACGGCCGCGAGGCGATCCGGCTGGTGCAGGAGGACCCGTCGATCGACATCGTGCTGATGGACATCATGATGCCGGAGATGGACGGCCTGGAGACGATGCAGCAGATCCGCCGCCTGCCGCGCGGACGGGAGCTGCCGATGGTCGCCGTCACCGCCAAGGCGATGAAGGGCGACCGCCAGAAGTGCATCGAGGCCGGCGCCTGGGACTACCTGTCCAAGCCCGTCGACCCCGCCAACATGCTGACCGTGCTGCGGGGCTGGCTATGCCGCTGAGCGCCCTCTTCGACGGCTACGCGACGCCGGACGCGGCGGAGCGCGCCAGCATCCTGATCGTGGACGACCTGCCGGAAAAGCTGCTCGTCTTCGAGACCATCCTGGCCGACCTGGACCAGCACCTGGTCATCGCGCGCTCCGGCAGCGAGGCGCTGCGCGAGGTGCTGCGCCAGCAGTTCGCGGTGATCCTGATGGACGTGAACATGCCGGGCATCGACGGCCTGGAGACGGCGCGGCTGATCCGCGGCTACCGGCGCTCGGCGCACACGCCCATCATCTTCGTCACCGCGTATGCGGACGAGCTGCAGACGGCGCAGGGCTACTCGCTCGGCGCGGTCGACTACATCCTCTCGCCGGTCATCCCCGACGTGCTGCGCAGCAAGGTGCGGGTCTTCGTCGACCTCTTCATCATGCAGCAGCGGTTGCGGCAGCAGGCGCTGGAGCGCATCGCCATCGCGCGCGCCGAGGCCGCGCAGCGCGCCGCCGAGGAGAACACGCGGCGCTCGATCTTCCTGGCGCAGGCGGGACGGGAACTGGCCGACTCGCTGGACGCGGACGTCGCGATGCGGCGCCTGCTCGCGCTGCTGGTGCCGAACTTCGCCCCGCGCGCCCTGCTGTGGCTGCGCGACGCGGGCCACGGCCATGAGCGCGTGCTGCGCTGCGACGCGCCGCCCGCGGCCGGCGAACCCGCCCCGTTCATCGAAGGCCGCGAGCAGATGCTGTCCGAGGTGCTCTACGACGCCACGCGCACCGCGATCGAGCAGATGATGCCGCCTCTGCCGCACGGCGCTTCCGCGGCGCCGCACGCGCCCCCGGCCTTCGCCCCCGCCCTCCCGCCCGGCGTGCCCGGCCTGCCCGACGACGAGCCCCCGCCCCGCGCGCCGCTGCGCCGCGACACCGCCAGCGGCGTCGTGCTGCCGCTGGTCGCGGGCGAGCGCATGCTCGGCGGCCTGCTGCTGGTCGAGCCGCATCAGCCGCCCGACTGGCCGACGCTGGAGGAACTGGCGGGCCGCGCCGCGATCGCCTTCGAGAACGCGCGGCTGTACGGCGCGCTCCAGGCCGAGATCGTCGAACGCCGCCAGGCCGAGGCCGGGCTGCTTGAAGCGAGCCGGCGCAAGGACGAGTTCCTCGCGATGCTGTCGCACGAGCTGCGCAATCCGCTGGCGCCGATCCGCAACGCGATCGAGGTGATGCGCGCGCTCGCCGACACGTCCACGCGCGACGGCCAGCCGCACCCCGACGCGCAGGACCGCGACCGGCGGCTGGGCGAAGCGGTCGCGGTCACGGATCGCCAGGCCCGGCACCTGACGCGGCTGGTCGACGAGCTCCTCGACGTGGCGCGGATCAGCCAGGGCAAGATCGTGCTGAAGAACGAGACCGTCGATCTGCGCGACATCGTGCGCCACGGCCTGGAGCCGGTGCAGTCGTTGATCGACGGGCAGGGCCAGCAGCTCTGCCTGACGCTGCCCGATCGCCCGGCGCGCGTGCGCGGCGACGCGGCGCGCTTGATCCAGGTCGTTACCAACCTGCTGCACAACGCGAGCAAGTACACCGGCGCCGGAGGCCGCATCGAGCTGACGCTCGTCCACCAGGACACCGACGGCGTCGGACAAGAGGGCGTGTTCGTGCTGACCGTGCGCGACAACGGACGCGGCATCGCCGCGTCGCTGCTGCCGCATGTCTTCGACCTGTTCGAACAGGGACCGCGCGGACTCGACCGCAACCAGGGCGGCCTCGGCGTCGGACTGACGCTGGTGCAGCGCCTGGTGCAGCTCCATCACGGCCAGGTGGAGGCCCGCAGCGAAGGCCCCGGTCACGGCTCCGAGTTCGAGGTGCGCCTGCCCGCCGCCGTGGACGAGTCGCTCGGGACACCGCCCGCGCCCGTCGCTTCCGAGGAGCGCGTCGTGCCCCCGCGCGCCGAGATGGCGGTCGGCAATGACGTTCGCAATGAAGTTCGCGGCGATGTCCGCGGAGACGAGCACCACGACGAGGACCAGTGCCCGTGCCGCGTGATGGTCGTCGACGACAACCGCGATGCGGCCGACTCGATGGCGGTGTTCCTCGAACTCGCGGGCTTCGACACCGCGGTGCAGCTCGACGGCCCCAGCGCGCTGGACGCCGCGACCACGCGGGCGCCGCAGGTGGTGCTGCTCGACATCGGCCTGCCCGGCCTGGACGGTTATGAGGTCGCGCGCCGCCTGCGCGCCCTGCCCGGCGGCATGGACTGCCTGTTGATCGCGCTCACCGGCTACGGCCAGCAGGACGACCGCCGCCGTGCGCACGAAGCCGGCTTCGACGTCCATCTGGTCAAGCCGGCCGATCCGGATGCGGTCGTCGAACTGATCCAGGAATGGCGGCAGCGCGATCGGAGCGCACGTCCCGCGGAGGCGGCCGCGCGCTGAACGGGAGGCACGGGACGGGAGGCGCCGAACGGGAACGGCGGCCGGGGCACTACGGGGACTCCCTTCTCATCAAAGTCGATCACCATGCCTCTTCCCCTCCTCGCCACCGTGCTCGCTCCCGCCGTCTCGTCGCTTGTCGGCGGTCTCGTCCAGAAGGGCGTCTCCAAAGTTGCCGGGCCACGGGCCGGCATGATGGCCGGCGACCTCGCCGGCGCCGTCGCGCCCAGCCTGATGCAGAACGCGGGCGCCAGCGTGCCTTCGACTTTCCTCCAAAGGCGCTGACCGCAACCAGCACGGGGCTGCTCATCGGCAGCCTCGCACCCAGCCATCGCAACGAGCCAGGTCTGCACCCACCCGATCCATGAACCGGGACTGCGACCGGCCACTGCCGCACGGTGTGGTCCCTCTCGGAAGACACACCATGACTGGCCTGTTCCCGCTCGGCGTTACGAGCGGCCCCTCGCTGCCGCCGGACGATCCGGTGAGCGTCACCTTGGGTCACCGCTTTCTCTCGTCGCGTCCCCAGGTGATCGACGACTTTTCCGGATCCGGCTTCCTGCCGCTGCTGCGGATGCTGGCGCGCGTTCGCAACCTCGACGGCCCGGACGACATCGCGAGCGGCATTCCGACGGCGATGTCCCGGGCCCAGGCGCCCTACGCGGAGATGGGGCTGCTGGCCGCCTTCTTCCCGCTGGTCGCCGCCGCCGCGGTGGGCGCGGTCAGCTCGGCGCGCGCGGGCTACGCGCAGGGCTATCCCGACAGTGTGCGGCGCACCCTGGACCAGCAGCAGCGGCTGATCGACGCATTGAGGCACGGCAACAGCGTCGGCAACGGCAACGGCAACGGCAACGGCGCCGGCGCCGTCGAATCGGAAGCCACGCTGCAGCCGCTCATCGACCTGCACGCGCAGGGCGTCGAGCGATTCGAGGCGCGTCGACGGCATCGCGACAAGGGCCTCCTCTCGCTGCTGAAGCACAACCTGACCAGCAAGCGGCTTCACACCCCGGGCAACGGCGTGCTGAGCGACGCCTTCAACAAGCGGGCCGCCGACATCATCGCCGAGCGCCTGGCACGCCACTGGCGGCTGGACACCGAGGAGACGAGTTATCAATCGCATCTGCTGCGCCAGTGCGAAGGCGAGCGGCAGGTGGCCAAACGCACCCGGACCGTCAGGCTGCTGACGGGCATCGGCATGCCGGGCATGGCGGCCGGCATGGTGGCCTCCATGGGCAAGTCGGCGGCCTCCGCCGGGGCGGTGGCGGCGCAGGCCGCGGGGAGCGTGTCCAGCCAGGTGGCCGCCGAAGCGGCCCATCACGCCCTCGGGGTGGCGACTGGCGGCATCATGATGGGCGCCCAGTTGGCCCAGGGCCTGTCGGGCGTCGTGAACGGACGCGTCCATGCCGCGCAGCACCGCCAGATCCGCCGCGACCGGGACGCCTTGCAGGCGATCGCCGCCGACCTGCCCGAACGCGTTCCGACGCTGTATGCGCGGGATGCGCGGTTCCGGCTGGCCGACAGCGCCAGGAGCCAGGCGTGCGACGCGATGCTGAGCGCGGGCCAGGGACTGATGCTGGGCGCCTCCGTGTCGACCTTCGCCTGCCCGCCGGTGGCCCTGGCGCTGGCGGTTCCGGGCATCGCCCTCACGCTGGGCGGCAGCGTGGGCGCCGGCATCAACGAGGCGCATCGGGACGGCTATCTCGGCGAACAGGCGCCGGCGTCGATGAAAGCGGCGATGCGCCTGGGCAACCTCGGGTCGCGCTTGCGCGAAGGGACGCTGGGCCAGGTCTTGCGGGAGGTCGCGGACCGGTTCGAGGGTCACCAGGACCGGGCCTCGCTGGCGCGCCGTCGGAGCGATCCGAAGTCCCGCGGCGGGGAGACCGGACTCGCGCCTCAGGAACAGTGGGCAGGCGAGCTGCGGCAGCACCCGGCCACCGCCGCCATCACCGCGCTGAAGTCTTTCCGGCAGGAGGTGTTCTTCGCCACGGCCCGCGATCTGGCACGCCGCCGGGATCCGGCGACGCAGGCGCTGTTCCATGACGCGACCGGGCGCCGGCTGAAGACGCTGACTGACGATGAACGCTTCGCGCGGTACCTGGCCGCCGATCCCGAGGCCCGGGCCATCCAGCGGCGACGGCACAACGAGATCCTCGCGCGCCACCTCCAGGCGGTGGACCGCTTCGGACGCGCTGACAGCCGCGAGGCCCTGACCGACCTGGCGCACGTGAAGCGGGACCGCGCCGCCCGACACGGGCCCACGCCCCCAGCGATGCGAGCGACTTGAGCGACATGCGCGACAGGAGCGGCAACAGCAACTAGAGCGGCGGACCGGACACGACCGGCGCCATCGGAGCGACGAAAAAAGGGCTGCTTCCCAGCAGCCCTTTCCGGTTCACGGGCCCCGCCGCGACGGGGCCTCGGCGCGTCGATCAGCCGTGCTTCGCGTCGAAGAACTGTTCGTCCTCCGTCGACCCCTTCAGCGCCGCGGTCGACGCCTGCGCCTCGATCGTGGTGGTGACCGCGTCGAAGTAACCCGTGCCCACTTCGCGCTGGTGCTTCACCGCGGTGAAGCCCTTCTCGGCGGCGGCGAATTCCGCCTCCTGCAGCTCGACGAAGGCGCTCATGTTGTTGCGCGCATAGCCGTAGGCCAGGTTGAACATCGAGTAGTTCAGGCTGTGGAAGCCGGCCAGCGTGATGAACTGGAACTTGTAGCCCATCGCGCCCAGCTCGCGCTGGAACTTGGCGATCGTGGCGTCGTCCAGGTTCTTCTTCCAGTTGAAGCTCGGCGAGCAGTTGTAGGCCAGCAGCTTGCCGGGGAACTTCGCGTGAATGGCTTCGGCGAAGGCTTTGGCGAAGGCCAGGTCCGGCTTGCCCGTTTCGCACCAGATCATGTCGGCGTACGGCGCGTAGGCCAGGCCGCGGCTGATGGCCTGCTCCAGGCCGTTGCGGGTGCGGAAGAAACCTTCGACGGTGCGCTCGCCGGTGCAGAAGGGCTTGTCGTTGTCGTCGATGTCGCTGGTCACCAGGTCGCCGGCCTCGGCGTCGGTGCGGGCCAGCAGCACGGTGGGCACGCCCATCGTGTCGGCCGCCAGGCGCGCGGCGACCAGCTTGGCCACCGCTTCACGCGAAGGCACCAGCACCTTGCCGCCCATGTGGCCGCACTTCTTCGCGGCGGCCAGCTGGTCTTCGAAGTGCACGCCCGAAGCGCCCGCCTCGATCATGGCCTTCATCAGCTCGAAGGCGTTCAGCACGCCGCCGAAGCCGGCTTCCGCGTCCGCGACGATGGGGGCGAAGTAGTCGATGTCGCTCTTGCCTTCGCTCCATTGGATCTCGTCGGCGCGCTTGAAGGTGGCGTTGATCTTCTTGACGACCTTCGGCACCGAGTCCACCGAGTACAGCGATTGGTCGGGGTACATCTCGCCATTGCTGTTGGCGTCGCCGGCGACCTGCCAGCCGGACAGGTAGATCGCCTTCAGGCCGGCCTTGACCTGCTGCATGGCCTGGTTGCCGGTCAGCGCGCCCAGCGAGTTGATGAAGGGCTCGGTGTTCACGAGGTTCCACAGCTTCTCGGCGCCGCGCTTGGCCAGCGTGTGCTCGATGTTGATGGAGCCGCGCAGGCGGACCACGTCGGCCGCCGAGTAGCCGCGCTGGATGCCCTTCCACCGGGGGTTTTCCGCCCAGTCCTTCTCGAGGGCGGCAATCTGCTGTTCGCGGGTCAAGGTCGTCATGGTGAGCTCCTGCTGGTTCGAGTGAAGTTGCAAAACCGATGGCTCAAATCTAGACGCCTGGACCTCCGGCGTGTGAGGCGATGTCTTATATAAGACTGATTTTTTAATCCTTTGAAATCAACGACTTGGAAAACAGAAACCGGATCGTGAGAACAGCTCTTCCATGATGAGAAATCTTGCGGCACTGCAGCACGTCAGTTTTTTGCATGCCGGCAAGTTCTTTTCATAATTTGAAATCCATCGATGCACCGCGCGGACGGATTCATTGCAAATGAAGGAGTCACTCCCTCATTTGCAGCAGGCGGTCGGCGCTCAGTCGCAATTCGATGGTCGACCCTTTGAGTCCGACCACCGCACTAGAGCATTCGTGCCGCGACCTGATTTCAGGCCGCCGCGCGCCGGGGAACCGGTCGTGCTCCGCGGCACCGTGGCGACCTCCCGATCGCGCGGCGGTTTTCAAGGAAAAACGATGATTGGTGCAATTGCAAGTGCTGTGCTTCCGGGCCTGCTGGGCGGCGTCGGCGGCAACAAGGGTTCGGGTTCCGCAGGCGGCGGCGGCCTGCTGTCGGGCATCGGCGGCATCGCCAACAGCCTGACCGGCGGCCTGCTGGGCGGCGCGGCCAACTCGCTGGGACTGGGCAAGCTGTTCGGCGGCTGATCCGCACCCGGCGGTGCGGCGGATGTGGCGACAGCGGTCTCTTGACCACCTGTCGCCCGCATCCGGCGCTATCCGGCCACGCTGACAAGGGGCGCTTCGTGCGCCCCTGTTCTTTGGTGACATGGCGATGTTTCATCGCGCATCGCCCGGCACAACTGCACGTTCGCGCCGATTCACCCCGCACGTTGTCAGACAACTAGCTTCTACAGTCCTTCCCATGCACGCGTCAGCAAACCTGTTGGTGCGGCGTTAAGAGCGCACACCGATGATCCATCGGCCACGGCGTTGTATGACAACTGGCTTCCGCCATGACGGAAGTCGAGACTGGGGAGATGCTGTGAAACTGAATGACATGCGCCTGTCGGTGCGGCTGGCAACGGGCTTCGGCGTGGTGCTGCTGCTGGTGGCGGCGCTCATGACCGTCGGCTGGCTGGGACTGAACCGGACCGCCGACGCCACCCGCACCATGATGGCGGTGCCGCTGCAGAAGGAGCGCCTGGTGAGCGAGTGGTACATGCTGACCATCGTCGGCGTGAAGCGCTACACCGCCATCGCCAAGAGCACGGACGCCTCGCTGGCCGACTACTTCGCCGGCGACGTGAAGATCTCCACCGCGCGCGGCAACGAGATCGTCAAGGCGCTGGACGAGCTGCCCAAGAGCGACGCCGAGAAGAAAGTCGTCGCCGAGCTGACCGAGGCGCGCCAGACCTACATCGCGACGCGCAACAAGATCGCCGAGCTCAAGAAGAGCGGCGACACCGACGCCACCGAGCGGCTGCTCAACGACCAGTTCCGTCCGCAGGCCGAGGCCTATCTCCTGAAGATGACGGGCTACCTGAAGTTCCAGCAGCAGACGCTGGACGAGATGGCCGCGGAGGTCGACCACGTGACGCAGCGCGCGCAGACCCGCATCACGGTGATGGGCCTGCTGGCGATCGTGGCGGGCACGCTGTTCGCGTGGGCGTTGACGCGCTCGGTGACCAAGCCGCTGTCGGAAGCGGTGCGGCTGGTCGAGGCCGTGGCCGAAGGCGACCTCACCTGCGCCGCGCCCCCGCAGGGCAAGGACGAGATCGGCGCGATGGTCGGCGCCCTGGAGCGCATGCGGACCAGCCTGCAGACGGCGATCTCGCAGGTGCGCGAGTCCTCGGAGAACATCCAGAACGCCTGCCACGAGGTGTCGGCGGGCAACCAGGACCTGAGCCAGCGCACCGAGCAGACGGCGTCCAACGTGCAGCGCGCGGCCAGCACGATGGAGCAGCTCAGCGGCACCGTCGGGCACACGGCCCAGTCGTCGGGAGAAGCGAACAAGCTCGCGGTGGCGGCGTCCTCGGTGGCGGAGCGCGGCGGCCAGGTCGTGGCGGAGGTCGTCACGCGCATGCAGGGCATCCACGACAGCTCGCGCAAGATCGCCGACATCATCGGCACCATCGACGGCATCGCCTTTCAGACCAACATCCTGGCGCTGAACGCGGCGGTCGAGGCGGCGCGCGCCGGCGAGCAGGGCCGCGGCTTCGCGGTCGTCGCCTCGGAGGTGCGCACGCTGGCGAGCCGCTCGGCGGCCGCGGCCAAGGAGATCAAGTCGCTGATCGCGGCCAGCATGGAGCAGGTCGAAGCCGGCACCGGGCTGGTGAACCGCGCGGGCGACACGATGAACGAGGTGGTTCAGGCCATCGCCCAGGTCAACCGCATCGTGGGCGAGATCAGCGTCGCCAGCGCCGAGCAGGCGACGGGCGTGTCGCAGGTGTCCAGCGCGGTCAGCGAGATGGACGCCGCCACACAGCAGAACGCCGCGATGGTCGAGGAGATCGCCAGCGCGGCGTCCAGCCTGCGCGGCCAGGCGCTGGGCCTGGTCGACGCGGTGCGGGTCTTCCGGATCAGTCGAGCTTGAGCTTCTGCTGCTCGACGACCTTCTTGTAGACCGCGTACTCGGCCTTGATCTGCTCGGTGAACTGCTCGGGCGTATTGCCGATCACGATCGAGCCGGTCTCCTCGATGCGCTTCCTGACCTCGGGCATCTCGACGGTCTTGCGCGCGGCCTCGTTGATCTTGGCCACGACTTCCTTGGGCAGGTTCTTCGGGCCGAGGATGCCGTAGTAGGCCATGCGGTTCACGGGCTCGAGGCCGAGCTCCTTGAAGGTCGGCACGTTGGGCAGCACGGCCAGGCGCTGCGGCGCCGCGACGGCGATCGCGACCAGGCGGCCGTCCTTGATGAAGGGCAGCGCCGACGGCAGGTTGTCGAAGATCATCGGCACCTGGCCGGCGACGGTGTCGTTCAGCGCGGGGCCCGCGCCGCGGTACGGGATGTGCGTGACGAAGACGCCGGTCAGGCTCTTGTACAGCTCCATCTGCAGGTGGCCGATGCCGCCGGTGCCCGAGGTCGAGTAGCTGTACTTGCCGGGGTTCTTCTTCAGTTCGGCGACGAAGGCCTTGTAGTCCTTGGCCGGGAAGGACGGATGCACGGCGATCACGTTGGGCGTGGCCGCGAGGTTGATGATGGGCGTGAAGTCCGTCAGCGGGTTGTACGGCGTCTTGGGATTGATCGCGGGGTTGGTGGCCGTGGTGGACACGGTCGCGACGCCGAGGGAGTAGCCGTCGGGCGCGGACTTGGCGGTGTCGTTGGCGCCGATGATGCCGCCGCCGCCGGCCTTGTTCTCGACGATCATCGTCTGGCCCAGCGGCCCGTTGATGTGCTGCGCGACGACGCGGGCCACGATGTCGGTCGTGCCGCCCGGCGCGAACGGCACCACCAGCTTGACCGGCTTGGTCGGATAGGACTGGGCCAGCGCCGCGGCGCAGGACAGCGACAGCGTGCTCAGCAGCAGGCCGTGTTGGAGGATCGAGCGACGGTTCATTGGGCTCCTCGTCTTTTGAACAATAGGTAACGTGATCGGAACAGCTTAAGTATGTGCCGGCTGGCCCGGCCTAGCGGAACTACGTAGAGACCTCGTCACAGGAGCGGGAAACCCCTGGCGCACACTGAGGAAGGGTTCGGGAGTTCCGATGTGCCCAGGCCACCGTCTTGCGGGCCAGCGCCGCCGTCGCGTCGATCACCGGCAATCCGGCCGACGGCTCATCGAGCACCAGCGGTATCTCCGTGCATCCGAGCACGAGCGCGCGAGCCCCGCGTGCGCGCAGGCGCTGCGCGCACGCGGCCAATCGCGGCGCGGCGGCGGCGAGCTGTCCCGCCTTGACCTCCGCGATGGCCGGCATGATCAGCTCGAGCATCTCGCCCGCGGTCGGCAGCAGCCATTGCACCGCCCTGCCCCGCGGCGGCCTGCGGTTCAGATAGAGCCCGGAGGCCAGCGTCGCGTCGGTCGCCAGCAGGCCAACCTTGCCGCCTTCCGGCACGAGGTCGAGCGCCTCGGCGATCGCCGCGTCCACGAGGTGGATCATCGGCAGGCCCAGCGCCTGTTCGAGGTCGTCGAACCACAGGTGCGCGGTGTTGCAGGGCACGACGACCACGCCCGCGCCCGCCGCGGCCAGGCGACGGCCGCTGACGATCATCGCGGCGAGCGGCGATTCGCCCTCGCCACGGAAGGCCGCGGTGCGGTCGGGGACCTGCGGGATGCTGCTCACCACGACGGGGATGTGCTCCTGGTCCGTGGCGGCCGGCGTGGCGGCCAGCAGCTTGCGCATGAAGTCGACCGTCGCCAGCGGACCCATGCCGCCGAGGACGCCGACGATGCCCGGCGCGGCGGGCAAGGCTCCGCCCTCGCCGCGCGCGGGTCGCGGTGTGGTGTGCGTCATGACGGGATCAGTGCGTGATCAGCGCGCGGGCTTGTCCGACAGCGCCTGCAGGTTCTCCTGCAGCTCGCGGCTCATCGGCGCGCCCAGCGTGATGCCCTTGGGCGGGATCGGCGACTGGAACCACTTCTTGTAGAGCGCCTCGAACTCGCCGCTCTTCATCAGGCCCGTCAGCGTGGCGTCGACCAGCTTCTTGAACGCGGCATCGTCCTTGCGGACCATGATCGCGTAGGGCTCCACCTGGACCGGATCGCCGACCACCGCGAGCTCGGCCGGATTGAGCGCCCCGGCGCGCAACCCGTACAGCAGGATGTCGTCCATCGCGAACGCGTCGGCCCGGCCCGACTGCACCAGCAGCGCGGCGTCGGCATGGTCCTTGGCGCCGAGCATCTCGAAGCCCAGGTTCTGCTCCTGGTTCATCCGCCGCATCACCTGATAGTTGGTCGTGCCGGTGGTCGACACGACCTTGCGTCCCTTCAGGTCGGCGAAGGTCTTGATCGGCGAGCTCGACTTCACCAGCAGCCGGGTGCCCGTGTAGAAGTAGTTGATCGCGAAGTCCACCTGCTTCGCGCGCTCGCTGTTGTTGGTGGTGGAGCCGCATTCGATGTCGATCGTGCCGTTGTCCAGCAGCGGGATGCGGTTCTGCGAGGTCACGGACTGCGTGGCCACCTTCAGGTCGGCGCGGCCGGTGGCCTTCTTCACCTGCTCGACGACCTTGCCGCAGATCTCCCAGCCGAAACCGGTCGGCTGCCCGTCCGCGCCGAGGTAGGAGAACGGGATCGAGGAATCCCGGTACGCGACGGTGATCACGCCCGAGGACTTCACCTTCTCGAGCGTGCCCGAGGGCTGCGCCGCGGCGGGCCCAGCGATGAACGCGGTCATGGCGGTCAAGGCGCAGACGGCGATCGACGCGATCGGAGCCGTCGAGGCGAAGGACACGGCAACGGCACGGGGAGCGGGCATCTTCATGGCGTATTCCTTTGTCGGGAGAAGTGAAGTTTGCATGGGGTCAACGATAGTGACCATCGCCGTTTGCGAGCATCGGCATCGCGCCGCTTCGTATAAGCTGGCCTTATGTCCGTCGGCAATGTCCATCCATGCGACTGAAGCACATCGAGGTCTTCCACGCGGTCATGCTGACGGGCTCCGTGAGCGCGGCCTCGAAGCTGCTGCATGTCACCCAACCGGCGGTGACCCAGTCGCTGCAGCTGGCGGAGCTGCAACTGGGGTACGCGCTGTTCACGCGGCAACGGCGGCGCCTGATGCCGACGCGCGAGGCGCAGGCGCTCTACCCGGAGGTGCAGGCGCTGATGTCGCAGCTGGAATCGGTGCGGCGCATGGCCACGGCGCTGGGCACCGGCGAGGGACAAGGCTTCCGCATCCTGATCGTGCCCTCGCTGGCCGTGAAGGCCCTGCCCGACGCCTTGAAGGTCTTCCGCCGGCGCTATCGCGATCTGCCGATCAGCGTGCGGACGCTGCATTCGAACGACATCGCGCGGGCGATGCTGCTGCAGGAAGGCGATGTCGGCATCGTGTACGGACGCCCGTCCCACGCGGCACTCTCCGAAGAACTCGTCGCCACCGGGCGGCTGGTCTGCGCGTCGCCCCGCGGCAAGGCGGGTGCGGACCGTCGCACGACGGTGGCGCTGCAGGATCTGCTGCGGGAGCCGTTCATCCGCATCGACGAGCGCGATCCGCTGGGCGCCGTGCTCGCCGATCAGTGGGCGCGACTGGCGCTGTCGCCGCGCGCCGGCATCACGGTGCAGACGCACCACATCGCCATGGTGATGGCCGAGCAGGGATTCAGGCCGGCCATCATCGACTCCTTCACCGCCCAGGCCAGCGGCGGCGACCTGCACATCCGCACGCTGCTGCCGGAGGTGCCGGTCGAGGTCCGCGCCGTCCAGCCGCAAGGGCTGCATTCGCCGCAGCCGGTCGCGGACTTCATCGCGGCGTTCAGGCAGGCGATCGAGGAATAGCGTCCTGCGCCAGCGCCCACTCGATGTGCTCGGCCACGACGGGCGTCGCGGTCGTCAACGCGGCGTTCAGCGCCGCCAGCAGCTCCGAGCGCAGATCCGGCGCCAGGTCTTGCCTCAGCGCGTTCCCCATCGCCACGGCGATGTTGCGTTGCCATCGCGCATGGCCGATGCGTCGGATCGCGGAGCCTTCGGTGCGCTTGAGGAAGGTCGTCTCGTCCCAGCCGAAGAGTTCCAGGAGCGACGCATCTCCCAGCGGCTCGCGCCATTCGAAGTCCGGCAGCGGGTTCCTGCGCGCAAACTTGTTCCAGGGGCACGCGAGCTGGCAGTCGTCGCAGCCGTAGATGCGGTTGCCGATCGCCTCGCGGAACTCGATCGGGATGGGACCGTCCTGCTCGATCGTCAGGTAGCTGATGCAGCGCCGCGCGTCGAGGCGGTACGGGGCGATGATCGCCCCCGTCGGGCAGGCGTCGAGGCAGGCGCGGCACTGGCCGCAATGCGCGGTGACCGGCTCGCTGGTCGGCAGCGCGAGGTCCAGGTAGATCTCCCCGAGGAAGAACATCGACCCGCTGTCGCGATGCAACGTCAGCGTGTGCTTGCCGCGCCAGCCGATGCCGGAGCGGCTGGCGAGCTCGACCTCCAGCACCGGCGCGGAATCGGTGAACACGCGGTGCCCCATCGGGCCGACGCGTTCCTGGATACGGTCCGCCAGTTGCTGCAGCCGCTGGCGCAGCACCTTGTGATAGTCCCGGCCGCGGGCATAGAGCGAGACCTGCGCGCGCGCCGGGTCGCGCATCGCGGCCCATTCGCGGTCCTGCCAGTCGTCGCCGGCGGCCTCGGGCAGATAGTCCATGCGGGCGGTCAGGATGCTGATCGTGCCCGGCACCAGTTCGGCGGGTCGAGCGCGCTTGAGGCCGTGCGCGGCCATGTACCGCATCTCGCCATGGAAACCGGCGTCGAGCCAGGCCTGCAAACCGGCTTCCGCGTCGCTCAGATCGACGTGGGCCACCCCAATCTGTGAGAATCCGAACTCAAGCGCCCAGGCGCGGACCTCGACCATCAGCGCACGCAGCGCGTCGGGGTCTCGGGAGGGGCTCGACGGGTCATCGGAGGACGCGTCGGGCCGTGGCGTGTTGACCAGGGAATTCATCGCAGTTGAGCATTCTAGAAACCCGCCCGTACCGTTGGCCCGACGAGGCCGCCTGCGAACGTTTCGCACAGGCGTTGGCCCGCTGTCCGCAGATCGCGGACCTGAGCATTGAACTCGACGGCGGCCTGGGGGCCGGCAAGACCAGCCTGGTCCGTCATCTGCTGCGCGCGCTGGGCGTCACCGGCCGCATCAAGAGCCCGAGTTACGCCGTGGTCGAAGACTACGCCCCGCCGGGCCTGGGCGGCCTGCCCGCCCATCATTTCGACTTCTACCGCTTCAGCGATCCGCGCGAGTGGGAGGACGCGGGCTTCCGCGACCTGTTCGCCGCGCCGGGACTCAAGCTCAGCGAATGGCCCGAGAAGGCCGCCGGCATGCTGCCGACGCCGGACCTGCGGCTGTTCCTCACGGTCAACGACGACGACAGCCGCGACGTTCGGGCTGAAGCGCACACGGTGCGGGGTCAGGGTTTGCTGGTGGAGTTGGACCGGCAACTGGCCGGACCGTCCCACTGATCCGACGGCAAGCGCCCGCCACACATGAACGCAGACATGAACGGAGACATGACCGGCCTGCCCTCCTCCACCGCAGACACGACGCCGACGCGCGCCGACCTGCCCTCGCGGAGCCGCCGCAAGGCCCTGGGCCGCATGGGCGCGACGGTGCTGAGCTTCTCCGTGCTGCCCGCCGTGCCGGCGCTGGCCGCGAGCGCCACCAACATCGTCGCGGTGCGGGTCTGGCCGGCGAGCGACTACACCCGCGTGACGATCGAATCCGATCGGCAACTGGCCGCGAAGAGCTTCATGGCGGCGAATCCGGACCGGCTCGTGATCGACATCGACGGGCTGGAGTTGAACGCGGGCCTGAAGGAGCTGCTGGGCAAGGTCAAGCCGGACGATCCGTTCATCGCGGGCGTTCGCGTGGGACAGAACCAGCCGCGCGTGGTGCGCATCGTGCTGGACCTGAAGCAGACGGTGGCGCCGCAGGTGTTCACGATCGAGCCGGTGGCGGCCTACCAGAACCGGCTGGTGCTGGACCTGTACCCGACGCGCGAGCGCGATCCGCTGCTGGACCTGGTGCGTGGCAAGGAAGCGGCCGAGTCCGCCGCGGCGCAGTCGGTGAACGACGCGCTGGGCGAGCTGATCGGCCGCATCGACCGGCCGCTGTCGGCGGCCTCGTCGGCCGAGCAGGCCGCGAGCGCCGCCGCCACGCCGCCGCGCCCGGCGAGCGCGACGGCGATCGCGAAGATCGACACCCCGCCCCCGCCCGCGCCGCCGCTGAAGGAAGTGGCGCCGGAGATGAGCCAGACCAAGCTGGACCGGCTGATCGTGATCGCGATCGATCCGGGCCACGGCGGCGAGGATCCGGGCGCCATCGGGCCCACGGGCCTGAGAGAGAAGGACGTGGTGCTGGCGATCGGCAAGAAGCTGCGCGACCGGCTGAACGCGAACCCGCGCATCCGCGTGATGATGACGCGCGACGCCGACTTCTTCGTCCCGCTGGGCGAGCGCGTGCGCAAGGCGCGGCGGGTGCAGGCCGACCTGTTCGTGTCGATCCACGCGGACGCCTTCATCACGCCGAAGGCGCGCGGCGCGTCGGTCTTCGCGCTGTCGACCAGCGGCGCGAGCTCGACGAACGCGCGCTGGATGGCCGACAAGGAGAACGCCGCCGACGTGATCGGCGGCGTCAACACCAAGGCGGTGAAGGACGCGGGCGTGCTGCGCGCGATGCTGGACATGAGCACCTCGGCGCAGATCAAGGACAGCCTGAAGCTGGGCGGCGAGGTGCTGGGTCAGATCGGCAAGCTCGCCAAGCTGCACAAGGGCAGCGTCGAGCAGGCCGGCTTCGCGGTGCTGAAGGCGCCGGACGTGCCGTCGATCCTGGTGGAGACGGCCTTCATCTCCAACCCCGAGGAAGAGGCGAGATTGCGCGATCCGGACTACCAGGACGACCTGGTCAAGGCGCTGGCGACGGGCATCGCGCGCTACTTCGCGAAGAACCCGCCGCTGGCGGCGAGACACCGCGCGCTGTGACGGTGCTCGAGGATCAGCCTGCGGCGCCCCGGCCGCTGTTCGGGTTCGGCTCGATCCTGCTGGCGGGGTTCATCGGCGGGCCGCCCGCGGCGGGCGTGCTGGCGTTCCTCAACCTGCGAACGGCACCGGCTCGCGCACGCCATCTGGCGCTCGGCTTCTTCGTGGCGGCGTCCGCCGTCTGGTGGTGGTGCCTGACGCAGGTTCCACCGGATGCCCTCTCGCAGCTGCTGGCCCATCTCCCGGTCTGGGCCGTCCTGAGCTTGCCCGCCTGGCTGATGCTGCGCGGATCTCACCGCGCCCACAAGGTAGCGGGCGGAGCGTTCAGGTCTGCGTGGGCGGCAGTCGGGATTGCAGTGCTCGTCCGGGTCGCGCTGGCGGTGGTGACGCAGACAACAAGCTTCTTCCAATGAAAAACGGGGCCTCAGCCCCGTTCCGTTTCGTGATGGCGAGATGCCTTACTTGCCGACCTGCGTCGGCATCGCCGGCGCCGTCGTGCGCTGGATCGGTTTCCAGGTCTTGAGGCGTTCAAGGACGCTCGCCACGCCCGCTTCCAGCTGCACATCGCGTCCCGCGTTCACCGCCACCGGGTCCAGATCGACATCGATGTCCGGCGCGACGCCTTCGTTCTCGATGCGCCACTCGCCTTCCGGCGTGAAGAAGCGGAAGAACGGCACCACGAGGAAGCCGCCGTCGATCAGGCTCGGGTTCGCCGAGATGCCGATCAGGCCGCCCCAGGTCCGCTTGCCGATCAACGGGCCCAGGCCCGTGCGCTTGAACGCATAGGGCATGAAGTCGCCGCCGGAGCCCGCGTCCTGGTCGATCAGCATCGCCTTGGGACCGTAGATCGCGCCCGCGGGCGTGTCGTAGATCAGGCCGTCGCGGTCCTTCCAGCTGCCCAGGTAGGCGCGGTTCAGCAGCTCCGTCACGTAGTTCGCCGCCTGGCCGCCGCCGTTGCGGCGGTCATCGACGATCAGCCCCGGCTTGTCCACCTGCGCGAAGAACATCCGGTTGAAGTGCTGGAAGCCCGGACCCGCCGTGTCCGGCATGTAGACGTAGGCGATCTTGCCGCCGCTCAGGCGATCCACTTCCTCGCGGTTGTGGTCGATCCAGGCCCACTGGCGCAGCCGGCCCTCGGTCGCGATCGGCTCCACGGTCACGCGGCGCGCGCCCTGCCCGTTCGCGTTGGCCGACACCGTCAGCTGCACCTGCTTGCCGACCGTGTTCTCCAGCTGCTGGTACAGGTTGTGCGCGCCGTCCACCGGCTGGCCGTTGACCGCCAGCAGGTAGTCGCCTTCCTTGACGCCCAGGCCCGGTGCCGCCAGCGGCGCCTTCAGGTAGGGATCCCAGCGGTCGCCCTTGAAGATCGTCTTGATGCGGTACCGGCCGTTCTCGACACTGAAGTCCGCGCCCAGCAGGCCCACCGCGACACGCGCCTCCTGGTGCACGTCGCCGCCGCCCGTGCGGTTGTGGCCGACCTGCAGCTCGCCGATCATCTCGACGAGCAGGTCGTTGAGGTCCTCGCGGCGCTGCAGACCCGCCACCAGCGGCGAATAACGCTGGTACACGCCCTTCCAGTCGAGGCCGTGCAGGTTGGGGTCGTAGAAGAACTCCTTCTCCATCCACCAGGTCTCGTCGAAGATCTGACGCCATTCGGCGCGCGGATCCACGCGGGTCTTCAGGCCCGACAGGTCGATGCTCTTGGTATCGATCTTCTCCTTGGCATCGGCGATCTCCAGGCGGCCGCCGCCCGGGCTCAGCAGGATCTTCTTGCCGTCGGGGCTCAGGCTGTAGCCCTCGATCTGCGGCTTGACCAGCTTGGCCTTCTTCTCCTCGAAGTCGAAGCGGTACAGATCGCCCTTGCCGGCGTTGCCGGCCTCGGCGTCGATGGACACGCCCGGCTGCTTGCGCTCGATGTAGAACAGCGCGCCGTCGTCCGCGACGGCCAGGTCGTCGTAGCGCGCGGTCGACACCGGCAGGCCGACGATGCGGTCCTTCAGGCCGGCGAAGTCGATGCGCACCGGCTTGACCTTGGGCTTCACGTCCTTGCCGTCATCCTTCTTGCCGGACTTCCCGTCGTCCTTCGACTCCTTGGCGTCCTTGTCGGCCTTCTCCGACTTGTCGGCCTTCTCGCCCTTCTCGGACTTGTCCGACTTGTCGTCCTTCTTGTCCTCGTCCGCCTTCTTGTCCTTGCCGTCCTCGTCACCGGCCTTGGGCTCGAGCGGCGACTTGCCGTCCGCGCGCAGCACCGCCGCGTACAGGCCCATGCGCAGCGAGCGCTCCTGCGTGGACATGTCCAGGCCCACCTGGGCCGGGCCCGAGTTGATCGACGCGGCGAAGAACAGCACGTCGCCCTTGGTCGAGAACGCCGGCAGGTTGGCGTGGCTCAGGCCGTCGGTGACCGTGTGCTGCTGACCGGTCTGGAAGTCGGCGATGCGGACCTGGCTGAAGAAGTTCTTGCCCACCACCGTGTAGGCCAGGTAACGACCGTCGGGCGAGAAGCCGACGTCGAAGCCGGCGCGACGCTCGCTGCTGTCGATCTTCGCCAGCTTGCCCGACTGCGCGCCGGTCAACGGCAGCTGGTACAGGTTCAGGTGGTTGTCCTGCAGCACCAGCCGCGCGCCGTCGGGCGACCACGCGAGCAGCGTGTAGTAGCCGGTCTCCGGCAGCAGCAGCTTGCGCGTGGGCTTGTTGGCGGCCTGGTCGCCGAGCTGGTCGCGGATCACGACCTGGTGGCGCATGCCGGGCTCGTCGGAGACGTAGGCGACCTGCTGGCCGTCGGGGCTCCACAGGCCGTCCTTCTCGCGCACGCCGGAGGTCTGCGTCAGGTTGCGCACGACGCCGTCCTTCACCGGCACGGAGAAGATCTCGCCGCGCGCGCTCACCACGACGCGCTTGCCGGTCGCCGACAGCGACGCGCCGGTCATCGTCTTGGCGGCGTCCTTCCACTGCACGCGCGCCTCGTTGCTCGGCTCGTTCAGCGCGATGCTGAGGAAACGCGCGGTGCCGCCGTCGATGCCGACTTCCTTCAGCTGGCCGCCGGCCTCGTAGACGATGCGGCCGTCACGGCCGTCGGCGCTGCGGACGTCCCAGACGGTTTCCTTCGTCAGCTGGCGCAGCGCCTTGGTCCTGGTGTTGAACGCGAACAGGTTGGCCGCGCCGTCGTTGCGGTCGGAGATGAAGACGACCTCGTCGCCCATCCAGATCGGGTTGCTGTCGGTCGCGTTGACGTGGGGGATCTGCTCCCAGGTCTTGCCCTTGGGATCGAGGATCCAGATCGGCGGCGTCGTGCCGCCGCGGCTCTGGCGCCAGCCGCTCGGGCCGACGTACGCGGCCGCGTAGGGGCGGTAGGCCAGGCGCGTGCCGTCGGGCGACCACGTGCCTTCGAAGGCCACGGCCTCCATCACCTTCTGCTCGAAGCCGCCGTCGACCGGCACTTCGAAGAGCTGCCGGCTGCGGTTGTTCAGCACCTCGCGGTTGGAGGCGAACAGCACACGCTTGCCGTCGGGGCTCCAGCCGGTCACCACGTCGGCGGCCGGGTGCCAGGTCAGGCGACGGGGCTGGCCGCCGCTGGCGGCGATGACGTAGACATCGGTGTTGCCGTCGTAACCCGCGGAGAACGCGATCCACTGGCCGTCCGGCGAGAAGCGCGGCGCGAACTCGGCGGCCGCGTGGCCGGCGAGCCGGCGCGGCTGGCTGCCGTCGCGGTTGGCGATCCACAGGTCGCCGCCGTAGACGAAGGCCAGATGGCGCGCGGACACGGCGGGCTCGCGCAGCAGCAGGGTCACGGCTTGCGTCGGTGCGGTCGTCGTGGCCGTCGCGGCGGCGGATGCGATGACGGCAGGCTGGGCCTGCTGAGCCTGTGTCGGGGCTGCCGCGATGACGGCGGTCAGACTCAGGGCCAGGGTGATGGCCTTGCTGAGGATGCTGGGTTGCATGAGCGTGATCGGCGGTGAAAACAGCGGGCGAGGATAGCCCTGCGATTTCACCGTGACGAAGCTCACCCCCGGGGTTTGCGCGCTCTGCGGGTCGGTGTTTTCCCTTTAGGTGCCGCCTGCCTGCCGCGACCGGGGCGTTGGCCGCTGGGGCATTGGGCCACAGGCGTCAAGCGCCTGAACCCCAAGCCCCACCGTCCCCAACCGCTCGTGGCGTACGACGTCTTAGCGGCTCGCTGTCTGCGTCGATCAGGCGGTGGTGGTCTTCGCGCGTGAGGCGCGCCATCCACCGTACAACGCGATCAGGCCCGGGATCAGGATCATGGCCCAGATGATCTTGCTGAGATGGGTCTGCACGAACGGGATGTTGCCGAAGAGGTAGCCCGCCATCGTCAGGCCCACGACCCAGATGACGCCGCCGGCGACGTTGTAGGCGGTGAAGCGGCTGCGGGTCATCGCCGCGACGCCGGCCACGAAGGGCGCGAAGGTGCGGATGAAGGGCATGAAGCGGGCGAGGATGATGGTGACGCCGCCGTGCTTCTCGTAGAACTCATGCGCGGCGTCGAAGGCGCGCTTGTTGAAGAAGCGCGACTGCTCCCACTGGAAGACCTTCGGCCCGAAGTAGCGCCCGATCGTGTAGTTGCACTGGTCGCCCAGGATCGCGGCGACGAGCAGCACGGCGATCGCCAGCGGCAGGCTCATCATCCCGGTCCCGCACAGCGCGCCGACGACGAACAGCAGCGAGTCGCCCGGCAGGAAGGGCATCACCACGAGGCCGGTCTCGACGAACACGATCAGGAACAGCAGCGCGTACACCCACATGCCGTAGGCGGTGACGAACTCGGCGAGGTGCTTGTCGACATGCAGGATGAAGTCGACGAGGAAGTGCATCAGGTCCATGGGCGCGGATTATGGCGGGCGGTTCCCGGTCAACCGGTGACGAAACGCGAGATTGACCGACTCGGAAATGCGGTGTGGTCCACCGAACAGAGTCAAGCCCTCAGATCGGCAGTGATCGGCCCCGGAACCGCGCCACCTTCTACAATCGCCCCCATGGACGACACCCTCGCCCCGACGGCGAACGCCGCGGCCGCATTCGACACCGCCGCCCCCGCGGGCCGGCGCGCGATCCGCGAACTCCCCGATGAACTGATCTCCCAGATCGCCGCCGGCGAGGTCGTCGAACGCCCGGCCTCCGTCGTGCGCGAACTGGTGGACAACGCGCTGGACGCCGGCGCCGGCCAGATCCAGCTCAAGCTGATCGCCGGCGGCATCCGCAGCCTCATCGTCGAGGACGACGGCCACGGCATCCCCGACGGCGAACTGCCCCTGGCCATCAAGCGCCACGCCACCAGCAAGATCGGCACGCTGAACGACCTCGAGGCCGTCGCGACGATGGGCTTCCGCGGCGAAGCCCTCGCCGCCGTCTCGTCCATCGCCGAACTGGCCCTGGTCTCGCGCTACGACGGCGCCGCCCATGCCTGGCGCCTGGAAGCCCGCACCGGTGAGCTCAGCCCCGCCGCCCGCGCCAGAGGCACTTCCGTCGAAGTCCGCGAGCTGTTCTTCAACACGCCCGCCCGCCGCAAGTTCCTGAAGAGCGAGAGCACCGAGCTCGCCCATTGCCTCGAAGCGCTGCGCCGCCACGCGCTGGCCCGGCCCGACGTCGGCTTCGCCGTCTGGCACGAGGGCAAGCTGGTCGACCAGTGGCGCGCCTCCCCGCTGCCGCAGCGGATCGCGGAAGTCCTCAACGAGGACTTCATCGCGCAGAGCCGCGAGGTGTTCGCCGAGGTCGGCCCGATGCGCATCCACGGTCGCGTCGGCCTGCCCGAAGCCGCCCGCAGCCGCGCCGACATGCAGTACGTCTACGTCAACGGCCGCTACGTGCGCGACAAGCTGATCGCCCACGCGATCCGCTCCGCCTTCGACGACGTCCTGCACGGCCACCGCCAGCCGAGCTACGTGCTGTTCATCGACGTCCAGCCCGAGCTGGTCGACGTCAACGTCCATCCGACCAAGATCGAGGTCCGCTTCCGCGACGGCCGCGAGATCCACCAGCAGGTGCGCCGCGCCGTGGTGGCCGCGCTCGCGCTCTCGCGCAGCAGCGAGGAAAGCCAGTCGACCGCGGCGCCGCTCGCCACGACCGGCGAGCCCGCCGCCTCGCCGGGCCGCCAGCGCTGGACCGGCACGCCGGCCTGGGAACAGGGCGGCATGGCCGGTGCACCGGGCACCTCGATCGCATCGGGCATGGACGGACAGGCCGCGGGCGACGCCGCTTCCAGCCAGTTCGCCTACGAGCCGCCGGCCCCCTACACCGCGCCCTCCGCCCGGTTCGCCGGCCCCGAGGGCTGGCGTGCCCCGATCCCGACCCGCGCGCAGACGGCGCTCGCGCTGGAACAGGCCGAGGCGCTCTACGCTTCCGGCCCCAGAAGCGGCCTGCCGACCACGCCGGCCTCGGCTTCCGCGCTGTCGGCGCTGGGCGCCGCGCCCGCCGCCCCGCTGCCGTCGAGCCAGGCCGGCGAATGGCCGCTGGGCCGCGCGATCGCGCAGATCCAGGGCATCTACGTGCTGGCCGAGAACGCGCAGGGCCTGATCATCATCGACATGCATGCGGCCCATGAGCGCGTGGTCTACGAACGCCTGAAGGCCGCGCTCGGCGAGACCCGCATCGACTCGCAGCCGCTGCTGATCCCGGTGACCTTCGCCGCGACGCCGGCCGAGATCGCCACCGCCGAGGCGCAGTCCGAAACGCTGCGACGCCTGGGGCTCGACATCTCCCCGCTGTCGGCGAAGGTGCTCGCGGTGCGCGAACGCCCGGCGCTGCTGGCCGGCGGCGATGTCGTCGAACTCGCGCGCGGCGTGCTGGCCGAACTGGCACAGTTCGACGCCAGCCATGCGATCGAGCGCGCGCAGCATGAGATCCTCGCCACGATGGCCTGCCACGGCGCGGTGCGGGCCAATCGCCAGCTCACGATCGACGAGATGAATGCGCTGCTGCGCGACATGGAACGCACGGAACGCGCCGATCAATGCAACCATGGGCGCCCGACCTGGCGCCAACTGACCCTGCGCGACCTCGACGCGCTGTTCCTGCGCGGGCGCTGAGTCCGGGCGACTCAACGCGCCCGCCCGTCGTCCGTTCCCTCGCTCCCCTCTTTTTCCGGCGGATCCCCGCAATTCACCCCGAAGCAGTACCGACATGGCCACGCTCAAACTCAACAAGAACAAACCGGCCGATGCCAAGTCGGCGGACGACAAGGGGCCGCGCCGCGCGCCGCTGCGCGGAAAAGGCGTCAACAAGCCGCGCCCGACGCTGGCACAAGCCCAGACCGACCGCGCCGAACGCGAGGCGGCGTTCCAGAAGCGCCTGGCTGAGGAAGGCCGTGAACGACGTGACCCGCGCCGTGACGATCGCGGCCAGGACACCCGCGGCCCGCAGGGACGCGACGACCGCCGCGGCGGTCCCGGCGGCCGGCCACCGCGCGAAGGCGGAGGCTACGGCGACCGTCCGCGCTCGGATGACCGCCCCCGCTTCGACGGCGACCGTCCCCGCCGGGATGACCGCTACGGCGATCGTCCCGCCCGTCCTCAAGGGGATCGTCCGCAAGGCGACCGCCCGTATGGGGACCGCCCTCAGGGGGACCGTTCCTATGGCGACCGGCCGCAGGGGGATCGCTCGCACGGCAACCGTCCGCAAGGGGATCGTCCTTATGGCGACCGTCCTCAGGGAGATCGCCCCTACGGTGATCGTCCGCAACGCGACCGCGCCTATGGCGACCGGCCTCAAGGCGACCGTCCCCGGGGTGATCGGCCGTATGGCGACCGGCCGTATGGCGACCGTCCCTCTGGCGACCGTCCCTCTGGCGACCGTCCCCAGGGCGACCGGCCTTACGGGGACCGCCCTCAAGGCAACCGCTCCTACGGGGACCGCCCGCGCGATGATCGCGGTGGCGACCGGGGCGGCGACCGCTATGGCCGCGGCAACGAAGGCTCGCGCTACGGCAACGGCCCCGGCGCCGGTCCGGGCGCCCGCTACGGCGACGACCGCCCGCGTCGCGCGCCTTACGGCGACCGCGATCCCGGCCACCCGTCCGACGTCCATGCCCGCGCCGAGCGCGAGGAGCGCGCCGAGCGCACCGACCGCCCGCGTCAGCCGGACGCGCCGCGCCAGCCCGCGCCGGTGCGCCTCGCCGACCAGGATGCCGGTGAGCGCCTGTCCAAGCGCATGAGCGAACTCGGCCTGGCCTCGCGCCGCGAAGCCGATGAATGGATCGAATCCGGCTGGGTGACCGTGGACGGCCAGCTCGCGACGCTCGGCCAGCGCGTCGGCCCCGACGCGAAGATCGAGGTCGACCCCGCCGCCCGCGAACAGCAGGCGCAGCGCGTGACCATCCTGCTGAACAAGCCGATCGGCTACGTCTCCGGCCAGGCCGAGGACGGCTACGAGCCTGCCTCGGTGCTGGTCAAGGCCGACACCCATTGGGGCGAGGATCCGTCCAAGATCCACTGGGCGCCGGGCCACGGCCGCGGCCTCGCGCCGGCGGGACGCCTGGACATCGACTCCACGGGCCTGCTGGTGCTGACGCAGGACGGTCGCATCGCGCGCCACCTGATCGGCGAGGACTCCGACGTCGAGAAGGAGTACCTGGTCCGCGTCGCCATCGAGAACGGCGATCCGGAGCAGGCCCCGCAGCACGCGCTCGACCCGCGCGCGGTCGCGATGCTGATCCACGGTCTGGAACTGGACGGCGTGCAGTTGAAGCCCGCCAAGGTGAGCTGGGCCAACGAGGACCAGCTGCGCTTCGTCCTGCGCGAGGGCCGCAAGCGCCAGATCCGCCGGATGTGCGAACTGGTCGGGCTGAAGGTGCTGGGCCTGAAGCGCGTGCGCATCGGCCGCATCCCGCTGGGTCAGCTCCCGCCGGGACAGTGGCGCTACCTCGCGCCCTGGGAGCGCTTTTGAGCGTTCCGTCGCCGGCGGCCGCTGACCGCGGCGCGAGCCCCGCGCCCGCGCTGCAGGTCGTCGCGCTGGCGATGCTGCTGGGACTGCAGCCGGTCACAACCGACCTCTATCTGCCCGCCCTGCCCGGCCTGCGCGCCGATCTGCAGGCGGGCATGGGCGCGACGCAGCTGACGCTGTCCGCGCTGATGCTCGCGTTCGGACTCTCCCAACTGGTGCTGGGCCCGCTGGGCGATCGCTTCGGCCGGCGGCCGGTGCTGCTGGGCGGGCTGTCGCTGTACGTCGTCGCCGCGATCGGCGCGGCGCTGGCCTCGACGATCGAGGGCCTCGTCGCCTGCCGCGCGCTGCAGGGTCTGGGCCTGGCGGCGTCGGTCGTCGTCGCGCGGGCGATGCTGCGCGACTGGTTCGAGCCCCAGGAAGGCGCACGGATGATGGCCAAGGCGCTGTCCGGCCTCGGCGTCATCGCGCTGGCCTCGCCGCTGATCGGCGGCGTGCTCGCGGCCGGTCTCGGCTGGCGCTGGGCGATCCTGGCGACCGCCGTCTTCGGCGCCGCGACGCTGGCGCTGATCGCGCTGCGCGTCCCCGAAAGCCTGCCTCGTCCCGACCCCGCCGCGCTGCGTCCCTCGGGTCTCGTCGCCAACTGGCGGACCGTGCTCTCGAACCCGACCTTCCGCGCCTACGCGCTGCTCACCGCGCTCGCCTACGCGACGCTGTACGCCTTCCTCGCCGGCTCCAGCTTCGTGTTCATCGAGGTCCTGGGCCTGCGCCACCACGCCTACGGCGCGCTCGTCGCGGGCGGCGCCGCGCTCTACGTCACCGGCACGCTGATCTGCCGCCGCTGGCTGCGCACGCTGAGCATCGCCGACACCGTCGCGCGCGGCGCGTGCTTCACCGCGCTGGGCGCGCTGGGCATGGGCCTCGCCGCCTTCGTGCTGCCGCCGTCGCCGTGGGCGCTGATGATCCCGCACGTCGGCATCATGATCGGCCACGGCGTGCTCCAGCCCTGCGGTCAGGCCGGCGCGGTCGGGCCGTTCCCGCGCCAGGCCGGCGCGGCGGCGGCGCTGTCGGGCTTCGCGATCGCGCTCGCCGCCTTCGCCGTCGGCGCGTGGCTCAGCGCCAGCCTCGACGGCACCGTGACGCCGCTCGCCGCCACGATGATGGTGCTGGGCCTGTGCACCGCCACCTGCGCCTGGACGCTGGTCCGTCGGCACGGCCAGCCCTCGCCCCGACCCGCATGAGCGACCTCCGCCGCCCCGATACCGTGATCGACGCCGAGATCGACGCCGTGATCGACGCCAACCGCCCGGCGTGGCACGACCTGACCCCGCTCTGCATCGCCGGCCCGACGGGCTGCGGCAAGACCGCCGCGGCGCTCGCGATCGCGCGCCGCCAGCCGGTCGAGATCATCAGCGTCGACTCCGCACTGGTGTACCGCGGCATGGACATCGGCACGGCCAAGCCGACGCCGGACGAGCTCGCGTCCGTGCCGCACCACCTGATCGACATCCTCGAGCCGATGGCGAGCTACTCCGCCGCGCAGTTCGTCCGCGACGCCCTGCGACTCGTGCCGGAGATCCAGTCGCGCGGCGCGCGTCCGCTGCTCGTGGGCGGCACGATGCTGTACTTCAAGGCGCTCTTCGACGGCCTGTCGGAGCTGCCGCAGGCCGACCCCGCGCTGCGGGCGCAACTCGACGCCGAGGCCGCGCGCGACGGCTGGCCCGCGATGCACGCGCGGCTGGCCACGCTCGATCCCGAGACCGCCGCGCGACTGGCGCCGCTGGACGCGCAGCGCATCCAGCGCGCGCTGGAGGTCTGCCTGCTCAGCGGCGAGCCGATGTCGGCGCTCTACCAGCGCCAGCGCTCTCAGGGCGTCGACTGGCCGCTGATCTCGCTCGAACCCTCGGACGAGGCCCGCGCCTGGCTGCATGCGCGGCTCGGGCAGCGCTTCGCGCTCATGCTGGAACAGGGCTTCATCGACGAGGTCCGCCGCCTGCGCGCGCGCGGCGACCTGCACCTCGGCCTGCCGTCGATGCGTTGCGTCGGCTACCGCCAGGCGTGGGAACTCCTCGACGCGAACGAGGCCGCGCCCGACCTCGCGGCGCTGCAGGAACTCGGCACCGCGGCGACGCGGCAGCTCGCCAAGCGCCAGATCACCTGGCTGCGCAGCATGCCGGCGCGCCGCATCGTGCCGGCCGAGGCGCCGGACGCGCTCGACCGGCTGATCGCACACGTCGACACGATCTGACCGGGCGCCCGCCGGGACAGGCGCCACAATCCCTCGATCGACCTCCGGCTTCTCCACGACGATCTGGAAGAGGGTTCCGACGATGGATGTCCCGCTCCTCACGGCCACCGGCCTGACCAAGCGCTACGGCGCGCAGACGCTGTTCGAGCACCTCTCTCTGACGCTGCAGCGCGGGGAAATGCTCGCGCTGCTCGGCGAATCCGGCAGCGGCAAGTCCACGCTGCTGAACGGCCTGGCCGCGCTGGAGCCGCTGGACCGGGGTCAGGTCGTGCTGCTGGGGCGCGACATCCTGTCGCTGGACGAATCCGGCCAGGCGCAGCTGCGCCGCGAGCAGCTGGGTTTCGTGTTCCAGGCCTTCCACGTGCTGCCGCATCTGAACGTCCACGACAACGTGGCCCTGCCCTTGCTGCTGCAGGGCAAGCCCGACGCGAAGCGCGTGGCCGAGATGCTCGACGCGGTCGGCCTCGCCGCGCAGGCCCGACACCTGCCGCGGCAGTTGTCCGGCGGACAGCTGCAGCGCGTCGCGATCGCCCGCGCGCTGGTGCACCGGCCCGTGCTGGTGCTGGCCGACGAGCCCACCGGCAACCTCGATCCCGCGCATGCGGATCAGGTCATGCGGTTGCTGCGCCAGCAGTTGCTCGAGCAGAACGCGGCCTGCCTGCTGGTGACGCACTCGGCGCACGCGGCGGAACACGCGGACCGGCGGTTGCGGCTCGAGAACGGGCACCTCGTCGAGGCATGAGCCCGCAATGAGCACGCAATGAACTCGCGACACCACCGAAGCCGGCGATGAGTCCGCGATGCCCCCGCCCTGCGCCCACGACGGGCCAACGATGAGCCGGCGATGAACGCGCGCGTGAACTCCTCCGCCGTCGCCGGCCTGCGCCGCGCCTGGGGCTGGTGGTGGCAGCTGTCGTGGCCGGCGCTGCGCCTGCAGTGGGGCCGCCAGCTCGCGGCGCTGCTGACAATCGCGCTGGGCCTGGCGCTGGCCGGCGCGGTGCACTGGATCAACGCGTCGGCGCTGGCGCAGTTCGAATCCGCCGCGCGCCAGAGCAGCGCGGTGGCCGATACCGAACTCAGCCCCGCGCCCGGCGCCGCGCCGCTGTCCGACCGCTACTTCGGCGAGCTCGCCGCGCGCGACGACATTGCCGCGATCGCGCCCCGGCTCGACGCCAGCATCCGGCTGCAGGGCCGCGACGGGTCCTGGCAGCGCGTGCGGCTGATCGGGCTGGACCTGGTGCAGCTCGGCGCCTTCCATCCGCAATGGTTCCCCAGATTGGACGGCGCTGACCTCGGCCGCGCGCTGCGCGAGCCGGCGCTGCTGGTCAGCGACGCGGCATGGTCGAAGCTGGGCTTCGACGTCACGGCGAACGCCGGTGCCGGCACGTCCGGAGCCCTCCCGGCCTCGGGGTCAGGTCTTGCCGCCCCCCCTGCGTCGCCCTCGCCCCTGCCCCGGACCCTGCGCGTCGACCTCCCGGACGAACCGGCCCCGCTCCCCGTCGCCGGCCGCGTGCCGGACCGCCAGCAGCCGCTGGTCATCGTCGACATCGCCTGGGCACAGCAGCTGCTGCACCGCCCCGGGCAGCTCGACGCGATCCTGCTGCGCATGGCGCCGGACCGCGCGGTGCCGACCGACTGGCCCGCCGGCGTCCAGGCCCATGCGCCCGAGGACCAGGCCCGCCAGCAGGCCGACGAGGCGCGCCGCCTCACGCGCGCCTACCGGCTCAATCTCGGCGTGCTGTCGCTGATGGCGCTCTTCGTCGGCGCGTTCATGGTCTTCGCGGTGCACAGCCTGTCGGTGGCGCAGCGGCTGCCGCAACTCGCACTGCTGGGCGTGCTCGGCATGAGCGCGCGTCAGCGGCTGGCGCTGCTGGTGTCGGAGGCGCTGGCGCTTGGCCTCGCCGGCGCGGTGCTGGGCCTGGGGCTGGCCGTCGCACTCGCCGAGCTGGGCCTGCACGCCCTCGGCGGCGATCTCGGCAGCGGGCTGACCGGGCTCAGCGGCGGACGGCCCGAGCTGCAACTCTCGGGCGCCTCGATTGCGGGCCTGCTCGCGCTGGGACCGCTGGTGAGCCTGGGCGCGGCCGCCCTGCCGCTGGCGCGGCTGCGCGGCCTGCCGGTCGCGCAGGTGCTCAAGGGACTCGGCAGCGGCGGCGATGCCGGCCGCTGGTGGTGGATGGGTCCGGTGCTGCTGGCCGCCGCCTTGCCGCTGACGTGGATGCGCCCCGTCTTCGGACTGCCGCTCGGGACCTACGCGGCGATGGTCGCGCTGCTGCTCGGCGCGCTGGGCACGGTGCCCTTCGTGCTGCGCGCGATCACGGGCCTGCTGCGCGGCTGGGCGGCGCGGCGCGCGCTGCCGCTGCTGGCCGTCGAACGCGCCCGCGACCAGGCGGGTGAAGCGGGCCGCCTGATCGCGGGCGTGCTGGTCGCGCTCGCACTCGCCGTGGCCATGCTGGTGATGGTCGCGAGCTTCCGGAATTCCCTGGACCAGTGGCTGAGCGACATGCTGCCCGCCGATCTCTACCTGCGCCAGACCGCCCGCGACAGCGCCCAGCAGGGCCAGCCGATGCCGCCGGGGCTGGCGGCGTCGGCGGCGGCGCTGCCGGGCGTCGAGCGCGTGGCGGCGCAGCGCACGCGCTCGATCGGGATCCGGGTGCGCGGCATGACCGGCGGCACGACGCTGCTGGCGCGGCCGCTCGATCACCGGCTGCCGCTGCAGGGCGAGGCCGCCACGCTGCCCGACGGCCTGCAGCCGGTCTACATCAACGAGGCGATGCGCGACGAGCTCCGCCTCGCCCCCGGCGACCGCTTCATGCTCCGGCTCGACGGACGGCAGCTGCCGGTCGGCGTGAAGGCGATCTGGCGCGACTACAGCCGCCAGAGCGGCGCCGTGCTGATGGCGCGAAGCGATTGGGAACGGCTCAGCGGCGACGCCGCGATCACCGAGCTCGCGCTGTGGCTGAAAGCCGGCGCCGATCCCATCGCCGTGCAGCAGGCGCTGCGCGACAGCTCCGGCGCGCCGGAGTCGCTGGAGATCGCCTCGGCCGGCGAGCTGCGGCGCTTCTCGCTCGCGATCTTCGACCGCAGCTTCGCGATCACCTACTGGCTGCAGGCGGTGGGGCTGGGGCTGGGCCTGTTCGGCGTGGCGGCCAGCCTGTCGGCGCAGCTGCTGGCACGGCGGCGCGAGTTCGGCCTGCTGCTGCACCTCGGCCTGACGCGCGCGATGCTGCGCCGGCTGGTGCTCGCCGAAACGCTGCTGCAGGCCCTGGCCGGCGCGGTCATGGGGCTGCTGGTCGGGCTGGCCATCAGCGCGGTGCTGGTGTTCCGGCTCAACCCGCAGAGTTTCCACTGGAGCATGGACTGGGCCATCCCCGGCTGGCGCGTCGCGGCGCTGCTGGTGGCCAGCCTGCTCGCCACCGGCGCCACCGCCGCGTGGGCCAGCGCGCGTGCGCTGCGCGCCGGCAGCGGCGAGGCGCTACGCGCCGTGCGGGAGGACTGGTGATGATCGGACGGCGCCCGCTGCTGGGCGGTTTCGGACTCTCTGCGCTGACCCTGGCGCCTCAGGCGTCGTTCGCCCAGGCGCGGAGGTCCGGCGCCGGCGCCGGGTCAGGGTCAGGGTCAGGGTCAGGGTCGGGGTCGGGGTCGACGTCGGCTTCGGAGCGCTTGTCCGCCGCACCGCTGCATTTCCCCCGCGACCACGGCGCGCATCCCGAGACGCGCGTCGAGTGGTGGTACGTGACGGGCGTGCTGTACACGGGTTCGGCCGCGGCCGCGCCGGCAGCCAGGATCGGCAAGGACGGCGAGGGCAGTCCCCGCCCGGACTTCGGTTTCCAGCTCACCTTCTTCCGGGTCCGGAACGATCTGAAGCGTCCGTTGCAGTCGGCGTTCGCGCCGGATCAGATGATGCTGGGCCATGCGGCGATCTCGGACCTGGGCCGGCAGCGCCTGCTGCACGACCAGCAAGTGCTGCGGCACGGTTTCGCGAACGCGCGGACCGAGATCGACGACACCCGCGTGCGCCTGGGCAACTGGCAGTTGCGTCGCGTGGACACCCCCGGCGGCGCCGGCGGTGTCGGCACTGCCGGCGGCCGCAGCCGATACGCGCTGCTGATGGCGAGCGAACAGGCCGGCTTCGCGCTCGAGCTGACGCTGGACGCGCCGCAGGCCCCGCTGCTGCAGGGCCGGGCCGGCTGGTCGCGCAAGGGACCGGGCGAGCAGCAGGCGAGCCGCTACGTCAGCGAGCCGCAGTTGTCGGGCACCGGCCGGCTCGCGCTGCGCGAGGGCGGCACGCACGGCACACGCGATGTGCGGGCCCGGGCCTGGCTGGATCACGAATGGAGCAACCAGTACCTTGGCCGTGGCGCCGACGCGGCGCCGGACCGCGCGGTCGGCTGGGACTGGCTGGGTTTGAACCTCGACGACGGCGCGTCGCTGACGCTGTTCCGGATGCGCGGGCAGGACGGCAAGGGGATCTGGACCGGCGGCAGCTGGCGCGCGGCGACGGGCGGCGCCATGGTCGACTTCGAGCAGCAGCTCCAGTTCGAGCCGCTGGCGTTCTGGAAGAGCCCGGTCAGCCTCGCGACCTATCCGGTCCGCTGGCGGATCCGCACGCCGCGCGGCGTGTTCCTGGTCGAGGCCGCGTACGCGTCGCAGGAGATCGACGCGCGCCGCAGCACGGGCTTCCCGTACTGGGAAGGCGTGGCGCGCGTGGCCGACGAGGCCGGCCGCACGCTGGGCTGGGGCTACCTGGAGATGACGGGCTACGCGGGACGGGTCCCGCTGTAGCACCGCGCTAGGCCGGTCGCGTGCCGCTGTAGCGGTTGCGCCCCGACGGGATCGCCGCGTAGGCGCGCACGCAGTTGCAGCCGGCGCTGCGGGCCAGCGCCAGCGCCTGCCGGGCCTGCTGCAGCAGTTGGTCCGCGCCCTGCTGCGGCTCGCGCCGCCAGTCCTGCCAATGGGCCAGGCCCAGGCTCGCGCTCAAGGGCAGCGCCTGCCCCTGCCAGCGGTAGTCGAGGGTGGCCACGCGGGCCCGCACCCGGTCGGCGGCGTCCAGCGCGCCCAGCGGATCGGTGCACGGCAGGTACGCGGCCCACACGCCACGCGGCAAGGGCAGCAACCAGTCCCCGCCGCGCAACTGTTGCCGCACAAGCTGGTCCAGGCGCTCATCCAATGCCTGGATGCAGTCCTCGCCATGCTGCTGCTGCAGTCGCGCCCAGGGGTCGAGTTCCAGCAGCATCAGCACGCCGTCGTGGCGGTGCCGCTGCGCACGGGCGGCCTCGCGTTTGAGGTCGTCCATCAACTGCGCCTCGTCGGCGGCGGCGATCCGCGCCGGAGGCTCGCGACGCGCCAGCCAGCGCCGCCGCAGGGAAGTCCACCAGGCCCCGGGGCCCCTGTCCGAGTCTTGAGCCATGCCGCCCACCTTCGCCGGAGATGAGGATCGATTGCAGCACAGGAGCAAGCCGCGCGCCGCCCCCTTGAGCGGGGGAGGATAGGCGCTTGCGCCACGGTGCGTCGCGTCAGTTGTAACGAATCCGGACGCGCCGCAGGGACGCGTGCGACCAGTCCGCGCCTGCTCTACAGTCAACGGCTGTGTCCAGCGCCCGCGGCCTTGCCGCCCTGCCCGTGCACGCCACACCAGAACAAGGTTCGCGAGATCCGGGAGACTCGCGGGATTCCACGTTCAATGAACCGGCCGCTCCGCCGCCCGGCGACCTGCCGATGCCGGCGGTCGTCGGCGCGCTGCTCGTGCTGCTGACCGGTCTGGCGCTGACGCTCAGCGCGATGCTGTGGAACCGCAACCGCGTCGTGGCCGAAGGGCATCGCGTCCTCGATGCCCAGATGGAGCGCCTGCAGCGCGACGTCGTCCAGCGCTTCATGCAACCGGTCTACGGCCTCAAGGGCGCGCGCGGGACGATCGCCGCGCTGCGTGGCCGGCTCGACCGCCACGCCTTCCGCGCCTATGTGCAGTCGCGCGATCTGGCGCGCGAATTTCCGGGAGTGCGCGGCTTCGGCTTCGTGCCGCGCGTGATGCGCGCCGATCTGCCCGCGTTCATCGCCGCCGAGCGGGCGGACGGCGCGCCGCAGTTCTCGGTGCGCGGTTTCGGCGACGCCGCGCCGGACCTCTTCGTCGTCGCCCACATCGAGCCGCTGTCGCAGAACTATCCGGCCTGGGGCTTCGACCTCGGGTCGGAATCGACCCGCCGCCGCGCCATCGAACAGGCGATCGCCACCGGCGAGGCCACGCTGTCCGCGCCGGTGCCGCTGGTGCAGGATCGGGCGCACGGACCCGGCATGCTGCTGCTGGTGCCGGTCTTCCGCGACGGCGCGGATCCGGTCACGCCCGACCAGCGTCGACAGTCCTTGCTGGGCATGCTCTACGCGCCGCTGGTGGCGCAGGAGATCCTGCACGGGCTCAAGGAGGGCCTGGCGGCGGCGCCGATGGACTTCCGGCTGCTGGTCGACGACCACGGCGCGACCGAGGACCTGCTGCTGGACTCGGTCACCGGCATCCAGCCCCTCGACACCCCGCCGACCGCGCGGGCCGGTTTCGACAACCGCGTCGTCGCGGTCGAGCGTCAGGTCGAGATCGCTGGCCGGGCCTTCCGCGTGGAGGCCGCGCTGACGACGGCCTATGAGCGCGACGTCATCGACGCCGCGGGCTGGGGGCCGGGGCTGCTGGGCCTGGTGCTGACGACGCTGCTGGCGGCGACGACCTACCTGCTGTCGGCCGGCCGCGCCCGCGCGCAGGCCCTGGCCGACACGATGACCGAGGACCTGCGCCGCCTGACGCTGGACCAGCAGGCGATGCTGGACACCGAGGTCATCGCCATGGCCAAGCTGCGCGGCCGTCGCATCGTGTGGAAGAACGGCGCGCTGGAGCGGCTCTTCGGCTACGGCAAGGACGGGATGCTCGGGCTGCCGGTGCGCGAGCTGTACGTCGACGAGGACACCTTCGCCGCGCTCGGCCAGAACGCCTATCCGGTGCTGCGGCGCGGCGGCCACTACCGCAGCCAGCAACAGATGCGGCGCAAGGATGGCAGCCTCGTCTGGGTGGACCTCAACGGCGTCGCGCTGCCCGGCGAGCGCGACGAGGAGACGACGCTCTGGATGATGGTCGACATCACGCAGAGCAAGGCCTACGAGGCCCGCGTCGAGCGCGCCGCCTTCCACGACGCGCTCACCGGCCTGCCCAATCGCGTGCTGCTCGCCGACCGGCTGCGCCAGTCGATGGCCGCGGCGCAACGGCAGCAGCAGTCAGTGGCCGTGGCCTACCTGGACCTGGACGGTTTCAAGGCCGTCAACGACGCGCACGGCCACGATGCGGGCGACGAGGTGCTGAAGGCCGTGGCGCAGCGGCTCGCGGAGACGATCCGCGCCACCGACACGGCCGCGCGGCTCGGCGGCGACGAGTTCGTCGTGCTGCTGACGCCCCTGCCCTCGCCCGAGGCCAGCCGCGTCACCTGCGAGCGGCTGCTGCGCGCGATCCTGGAACCGGTACGGCTCTCCTCGGGCGCGACGGTGCAGGTGGGCAGCAGCATCGGCGTCGCGCACTACCCGCTCGACGGTGTCGACGCCGAGGTGCTGATGAGCCGCGCGGACCAGACGATGTTCGAATCCAAGCGCGCCGGACGTTGCCGGATCCGCTGGCTCAACGGGGCGCTGCCGCCGGACGAGATCGATCTGTCGGCGCTGCGCCAGCCTTCGGAGCTGCCATCGGCCGGCACTTCGGCGGAGACATCACCCGCGACCGATCCGCAGCGTCTGCGGGGTGACCGGAGCCATGCGCGCTGAGCCGCCGTACAGTCGGGCGATGACCTGCCTGACCACCGCCCGCCTCCGCCTGGAACCGATGACCGACGCCCACCTGCAGGGCCTGTTCGAGATGAACCGCGACCCCGAGGTGATGCGCTACATCACCGGCAAGCCCGACACGCTCGAGGACACGCAGGCCATGATCGACCGGGTCAAGGCGCGCTGGGCCGAGTGGGGCTTCAGCTGGTGGACCTTCTTCGAGATCGGGACCGGCGAGATCGTCGGCGCCGGCTGCATCCAGCATTTGCGCGGCGACAAGGCCAACCCGCACGAGATCGGCTGGCGCCTGCGCCGCGACCGCTGGAGCCTGGGTTACGGCTCGGAGGCGGCGCGCCGGATGGCGGCCTTCGCGTTCGACACGCTGCAGGCGCCCGAGCTCGTCGCGGTCTGCGAGCCGGCGAACGAGGGCTCGGCCCACATCATGAAGAAGCTCGGCATGAGTTACCGCGAGCTGCAGCGCTGGCACGACGCGGACATCGCGGTCTACGGCATGACGGCGGACGAATGGCGCCGCTCGCCGGCGGCGGCCAAGGCGGCGCAAGAGATGTCCGCCACAACGCTGGCTCCCCGCGGCTGACGCGGCGCCGGTTTGGGATGCGCCGCTAGGCGCAAACCGGAGCCATAGCAGCGCTATGGCGAGGATTTGCAACGACGCGGCGCGCCCAAAGCGGTGCTGCGTCAGTCGTGGGGATCAGAGGCCGCCGAGGAAGTAGCGTTTCAGGCCGGACAGGATCATCTCGACCGCGATGGCGGTCAGCACCAGGCCCATCAACTTCTCGATCGCCGAGACGACCGAGTCGCCGAGCAGCTTGCGGATCCGGTCCGCCAGGATCAGCGCGAGGAACGAGATCACCATCGCCGTGAACAGCGCGCCGATCCATTCGGCCACGCGGTCCGGCTGGCGCGAGGCCAGCAGCAGCACCGTCGCCATCGCCGACGGGCCGGCCAGCAGCGGCACGGCCAGCGGGAAGATGAACGGCTCGCGGCCGGTCTCCACGCCGTAGGCGGACTCGCCGGCGTGGCTGAAGATCATCCGGATCGCGATGATGATCAGGATCACGCCGCCGGCCACCTCGAGCGAACGCTCGGACAGGTGCATCAGCCGCAGGAAGCCCTCGCCCAGGAACATGAAGGCCAGCAGCACGCCGAAGGCGATGGTCACTTCGCGCAGCGCGACCTTGAGCCGGCGCTCGCGCGGCACGGCCCGCATGATGGGGATGAAGATCGGCAGGCTGCCCAGTGGGTCGAGCACCAGCAGCAGCAGGATGAGGGCGGAGAGAAAACTGTGATCCATGGGGTGGGATTCTCGCCGATGGCGACCTGCGGGCGACTGGGCGTTGGCGCGCCGCCACGCACGCTTCGTTCATCCGACTCCATAGAATCGCAAGGATTCCTCGCCCTGACCCCGATGATGAACAAGATGAACGACAGGATGGACAAGAAGACCGCCCCTGCCCGGCCCACCGGTCCGGTCGTGCTGGATGCGATCGACCTGCGGATCCTGGAGGCGCTGCAGCGCGACGGCCGGATGTCCAACGTCGATCTGGCGACTCAGGTCCACCTGTCGGCGCCGCAGTGCTTCCGCCGCGTGCGCGCGCTGGAGGAACGCGGCGTGCTGCGCGGCTACCGCGCCGATGTCGCCCCGCTCGCGCTGGGGCTGAGCGTCACCGCCTACGTCAGCCTGAACATCACCGCGCAGGCCTTCGTCCGCGTGCGGGAGATCGAGTCGCTGATCCGCGACTTCCCCGAGATCCTGGAGTGCCACACCGTGTCGGGGGACTCGGACTACCTGTTGAAGGTGGTCGCGCGGGACCTGCAGGCGCTGTCCAAGTTCCTGACCGACAAGCTGATGCAGCTGGACGGCGTCGCCGACGTGCGCTCGATGATCTGCCTGGAGGAGATCAAGCCGCCGGCGGGGCTGCCGGTCAAGTAGGCGCGTTCTGCTTCGACGGCACGGCGAATTCCAGGGCCGCGATCGCGTAGTTCAACGCTTCATGCTTGCGCTGGGCCACTCGATACTCCGCGCTCACGCCGCTGGGGTCGCGCGATGCGGGGACGCCTGACGCGGGGTCGGCCAAGCGGATCATCTCCCGCAGTCGGTCATCGCGCGCGGCCTTGATCGCCGGCAGCTGACCGCCATCGTCATGGAACGCATCGATGAGTCGCAGCCGCATCGGCGGCGTCAATTCATTGAATGCTCGACCAGCGGCCTTGGAGAGGTTCCGGGCAATGAATTCGGCCTCCCCGACACCGCTACCGCCGGCACCGGTCGCTTCGAGCTTCTGATGCACGTGACGGAGCTGGTCGACGACCAGCATCATCCGGTCCGCGATCTGATCCGCCAATCGGGCCTCCCCATTGCGGAACGGCAGGAGGCGCTTCAACTTCTGAGCAATGCCCAGGGAACTGTCGATCTCCCGGAACAGCGCTCCCATCGAATTCTGAAGGGGTCGTTCGCGCGAGGTCGCCAGCAGGTTGGCTTCGCTGGCCGCGCGCGCCTGCGTCAGTGCCAGCGCCAGCGTGGTCGCCGCTTCAGCATTCCTCGAGGTCTGCAGAAGGTCCGGGGCGGAAGCGGACCGCGGCAGCGCGGCGAACGCCTTCGGCAGACGGGCCATGGCGTCCATGATCTTGCGTTCCTTCAGGTCGGCAGCTTTGCGATCGTCGACCTCGGGATCATGGGTGGCCACTGCCGGCAACTGGGCGAACATTCGGTGGACCTCGGCGTTCGTGATCGCCGGGGTGGGCATCAAGGGCCGATGCAAAGCGGTGTTGGCGGGAATCGGCTCGTCCAGCAGCGATGACTCGGCCCCGGACATCGGTGCCGATGCCGGTGCGGGCACAGGTGCAGGTGCAGGTGCAGGTGCAGGTGCAGGTGCAGGTGCACGTGCAGGTGCAGGTGCAGGTGCAGGTGCGGGTGCGGGTGCGGGTGCGGGTGCGGGTGCGGGTGCGGGCGCAGGTGCAGGTGCAGGCATGGGTGCGGGCGCAGGTGCCTGTGCCGGTGCTGGCAGTGCGGCTGCAGGTGCGGGTGCAGGTGCTTGCGCGTACACGCGCTCGCAGGCCTGGCTGAGCTGACGATCCAGCCCTTGCGCAAAGGCCTCGCCATGCCGGTCCCGCGCCTCCTGAATGAATCGGCGCTGCTCTTGCTGGAAGTGTTCCAGGCTGGGCCCTGGCTGCTGCAGCTCATCCGCCTCCTGGCGGTGGCGATCCAGCGATTCCATCTGGTTCATCAGCGTGATCGCCGCACCGGAAGCCGTCGCGCCGTCCGCGCAGATCACCGCCAGGCCGCTGACGTCGCCGAGCGTCTCCTGCCTCGTCGCGACGGCGTCGCGAGCGCGGGCCACGTCCAGCTGAAACGCCTCCGGATCCCGCGGCTGGGCCTGCACGTCATGCATGCGCATCAGCCGCGACTCCACGGGCTCCCCGGGGAGCTGGATGTCCACCTGCAACAGCCAACTGCCGTCCGGTTCCATGCCGTCCAGGCGATACGCACTCGCGCGCGCTTCGCCGCCGTCGTCGGTCTGCAGGCTGCAGACGATCGACTGCCCCGGATGCTTGAGTTGCTCGAAGAATGGAGAGATCGGCTCACCAGGCCCCGGATGCAGCAGCATCACATCGGACACGTCCTGTTCGTCCAGGGCCTGCAGCACGCCGAGGAAGGCATGGGGATCGATGGGCGTCGGCGGCGACGACGGGGCAGGCACTGTCGCCGCGCGTGCCGGTGAAGCGGCGCGCTGGAGGTCCGGGCCGGCTTGCGGCGCCGGGCCGCTGCGCACAGGAGCGCCGGACTGCGGTTGCGGCGGTCGCGGCGCGCTGGGTGCCGGCGCGGGGTACGGCACGTACCGGATCGGGGCACCAAAGGCCGCGGGAGGCGCCGCGGCTTGCAGGACGGGCGGCATGTACCGGGAGATCTCGTGCAGCGCCGCATTCAGGATCGGCGCGATCACGCCGTGCAGCGGATGGCCGACCGCGCAGGCCGCCAACGGCAGCAGGTGGGCCACATGGACCCCGTGCGCCACGGGCGGCCACACGGACGCGACGCCCGCCATCGAGGCTCCACCGAACGACGGCGCATGCATGGCGCCGCCCCAGCCGACAGCGGAGGCGAAGGAGGAATGGAAGAGCGTGTTTTCGAACATGGGGCGGGAGAATCGCGCGGGGCAAGGCCTCGAAACGGGCCTGGCCAACGATCCAGGGAAGCGTGGATAGCCGTTTGGTGCGGTCACCGTCCAACACGGTTCGGCGCGCCCCGCCCGCGCTCCCTCATCCCCTCGGGTGATGCGCCGCGTGCAAGGCCTTGAGGCGCTCCCGCGCCACATGCGTGTAGATCTGCGTGGTCGACAGGTCCGCATGGCCCAGCAACAGCTGGACCGCCCGCAGATCCGCGCCATGGTTGAGCAGGTGGGTGGCAAATGCATGCCGCAGCGTGTGTGGCGAGATCGGGCTCGTGATCCCCGCGATGAGCGCGTACTTCTTGACGATGCGCCAGAAGCTCTCCCGCGTCATGGCCTGGCCGAAGCGGCTGAGGAAGAGGTCGTCGGTGCCGCGCATGCCGAGCAGCTGCGGCCGCCCTTCCCGCAGATAGCGCATCAGCCAGGTGTGCGCCTCCTCGCCGAACGGCACCATCCGTTCCTTGTCGCCCTTGCCGGTCACGCGCAGCACGGCCTCGCGCAGCCCCACATGCACGCTCTTGAGCGTCACCAGCTCGGTCACGCGCAGCCCGCTGGCGTACATCAGCTCCAGCATCGCCCGGTCGCGCAGGCCCTGCGCGGTGCCCACGTCGGGCGCGTCGAGCAGCGCCTCGACCTGCTGCTGCGACAGCGTCTTGGGCACGCGCATCGGCTGCTTGGCGGTGATCAGCTTGAGCGTGGGGTCGCGCTCGATGCGGCGCTCGCGCAGCGCCCAGCGGAAATAGCGCTTGAAGACGGACAGCCGCCGGTTCGCCGAACTGGCCTTGCCGCCGTCATGCCGCGCGGCGGCGTAGCCCATCAGGTCGAGTTCCTCGACCTGGTCGAGCGTCCGGTCCCGTTGCGTGGCCAGCCAGTCGGCAAGCAGCTGCAGGTCGCGCCGGTAGGCCAACTGCGTGTTGCGCGACAGGCCTTCCTCGATCCAGAGCGATTCGATGAAGGCATCGACGGCCCGGCCGCTGCGCTCGCGCGCGGCGGAAGGAGCGAGAGGTTCGGTGCTGGAAGACGACGAGGAGGGGGACGACGGGGAGGGCGACGACGACATGCCGCGCATGATGCGCGAAAAAAAAGGGCCCGCGCCACCACGCGCGGGCCCTACGGAGCAACCGCCACAGGCAGCGGTTGGTTGGGGACCGGGAAAGAGGGAGACGCCGCGCGTCAGCCGATGCGCACCGGCACGAAGATCTTGTCGCCGCCGCGCTGCACCAGCAGGGCGACCGACTTCTCCGCGCCCTTGACCGCGCTGCGGACCTGATCGAGCGATTGCACCGGCGTGCCGTTGACCGCCAGCAGCACGTCGCCGGGACGCACGCCGGCACGCGCCGCGGCGCTGCCCTCGCCCACTTCCTGGATCAGCAGGCCGTCGCGGGTGCCGAGCTGGCGGCGCTCCTCGGGCTGCAGCGGACGCAGGGCCAGGCCCAGCTTGGCGTGATCGGCGTCCGCATCGCCGCCGCCGACCTTGGCCAGCTTGGCGCCCTTCTCGTTCGCATCGCCGAGGGTGGCGGTGATCGTTTCGCGCTTGCCGCCGCGCCAGACCTCGATGTCGACCTTGTCGCCGGGCAGCGACTGGTCCACCAGCGCCGGGAGATCTCCGCTGGACACGATGCGCTGCCCCTTGAAACCGAGGATCACGTCGCCCGAGCGCAGGCCGGCCTTGGCGGCCGGGCCGTCATCCTCGACGTTGGCGACCAGCGCGCCCTCCGGGCGGTCCAGCTTGAAGGAGTCGGCGAAGCCCTGGTTGACCTCCTGCACCATCACGCCGAGCTTGGCGTGCTGCACCTTGCCGCCCTTCTCGATCTGCTGGCGGACCTTGTTGGCGACCTCGACCGGGATGGCGAACGACAGGCCCTGGTAGCCGCCCGACGCGCTGTAGATCTGCGAGTTGATGCCGACCACCTCGCCCCGCGCGTTGAACAGCGGGCCGCCGGAGTTGCCGGGGTTGATCGCGACGTCCGTCTGCAAGAACGGCACGCGGCTCTCGTCCGGACCCAGCGAGCGGCCCTTGGCGCTGATCACGCCGGCGCTGACGCTGTTCTCGAAACCGAACGGCGAGCCGATCGCCAGCACCCATTCGCCCACGCGCAGGTCCTTGGTCGCGCCCAGGCGGACGGTCGGCAGGTTCTTGGCTTCGATCTTCAGGACGGCGACGTCGGTCGACTTGTCGCTGCCCAGGACCTTGGCGCGGTACTCGCGACGGTCGGTCAGCTTGACGACCACTTCCTGCGCGTCCTGCACGACGTGGGCATTGGTCAGGATCACGCCGTCGGCGCTGACGATGAAGCCGGAGCCCTGGCCACGGATCTCGCGACTGCCGCCGCCTTCACCGCCGCCGTTGGGGCCGCCGGGCATGCCGGGCACGCCGAAGCGGCGGAAGAATTCGTAGAAGGGATCGTCGGGATCGATCTGCGGCGCACGCGCGGCCCGCGTCTTGACCGTGCCCGACACGCTGATGTTGACAACCGCCGGGCCCTGCGCCGCGGCGATCTGCGCGAAGTCGGGCATGCCCGCGGGCGGCGGCGTGAAGTTCCCGGCCGGCGCGGCGGCATTCGCCAGCGGCGTCGTGGCCGCGGCCACCTGGGTGTCGCCGTTCGACGCCGAGACACCGTCGGTCGACGCCGGCGCCGAGGTCTGCGCGACCGGCATCAGCTTCGCGTTGCGCATCGCGAGCGCACCGCCCGCGGCCCCCAGCACGCCAGCCGCGGCCAGCGCCCACACGAGTTTCTTCACCGGAATCATCTTCTCCACTTGAGCCATCTGAACCTCCAGATTCACTGGGAGTCGGCGACCAGTGCGGGACGCCTTGGCGCCGACTCGATGGCTTGAAGTTTGAGCAGCTTGGCTTAGGTCGCTCTTAATCCGCGGCAGGCGCCCTTCCGGTGCCGTTTTCAGCGGCCCGTCGACGATGCCGTGTCGCGCATGGCGCCGAGCACCTGCAGCGTGACCAGCAGCCGCTCGTTGCCCCGCCAGCACGCGTTCTGCTCGGTGATCCCGGCGCACAGCTGCTCATGGCGTTTCAGCGTGTCCTGGAACGAGCCGTCGCCGCCGCTCACGCGTCGGGCCCATCGGCGTCGACCCGCGTCGTCCAGGCCGTCGAAGGCGGCCTGCATCCAGTCCCCGCAGAGCCTGGCGCCGACCTCGCGTCGCCGAGCGGGTGCCCAGTGTTTGGGCAGCTCATCGAGCACGGGCGCGACCAGCGACATCGCCAGCGGCTCCACGGCCCTGTGCTTCGGCCCGAAGACCCGCCGCAACCAGCCTTTCACCCCGGTGGGCGCCGTCATGCGCGCCGTGAGGCTGCGGATGGCGGTCTGGCGCCAGGGCGTCAGCAACCGGGCCGTCCACGCCGTGTCCTCAGCTTCCTGCGCTTTCTGCGCTTCCTGCCGCGACGTGCAAGCGCGCGGAACCGCCGCCAGAGTCGTCGGCCCCACGGCCACCGGCGTGTCGTGCGGCGGCGAGGCCCGGGGGGTGCTCAACTGGGACTTGCGCAGGCTCGCGCCCCTCGGACGAGGCCGCGCGGGTGCGTTGGCGTCATGGCCGCGCGGGCGCTCGCCGCCGGGCGCGATCCGACCATGCGGGTCAGGCGTTTGGGACGTTCGGGACGTTCGGGACGTTCGGGACGTTCGGGACGTTCGGGACGTTTGGGGCGTTTCGGCTGCGGGCCAGGACTCAGGCGACTTCAACGCGGAGAGGAAACGCGTCGAGGCGAATCCAGCGGACGGAATGAGCATGAGAGACCTTTCGCGAAGCGTTGAGGTCCTTCATGGGTGGGAGCGGGAAGACACCCGGTTCCCTCGCGACATCGCGTCCGGCGCTGGCGCGCGATCGGGCACGCGTGGTGGCCATGCGGATGCGGATGCGGATGCCCATGCCGCTGCCGCTGGCGGTCAAGCGGGCGGCAGCGCGGGGGGCGGCGATGAAGGCGGCAGCAGCCCGGGCGGCGGCCCCGGCGGCAATCCGGACGGAGGCGGGGACGCGGCCAGCGGCGCGCGGGAGAGCGGCATCGCCAGCTCGACGCGCAGCCCGCCCAGCGCGGTGCTGTGCCCCAGCCGCAGCGTGGCGCCGTGGTCGTCGGCGATGCTGCGCACCAGCGCCAGTCCGAGCCCGCTGCCCGGCGCCTGCTGCGCCTGCGATTCGGACCGGTAGAAGCGGTCGAACACGCGCCCGCGCTCCGCGTCGGGAATGCCGGGGCCGTCGTCCTCGACCACCAGCAAGGCCTGGCCGCCGCTGCGCTCCAGGCTCAGGTCCACGCGGCCGCGGCCGTACTTGATGCCGTTGTCCAGCAGGTTGCGCAGCAGCATCGTCAGTGCCTCGCGATGGCCGTCGACCAGCACCGCGTCGCAGCGCTCCATGCCGAGGTCGATGCCGCGCGCCTGCGCCAGCGTCGCGCCGTCGATGACGGCATCGCGGCACAGCACGTCCAGCGCGATCGGCTGCGCCGGCGCCTGTGCCTTGGCGCTGTCCTGGCGGGCCAGCGCCAGCAGTTGCTCGATGAGGTGGGACGCCCGGTCGATGCCCAGGCCGAGTTTCTCCAGCGCCTGGAGGCGCGCGCCCTCGTCCGGCGCGCGGCGCAGCGACTGCAGCTGGAGCTTCAGCGCGGCCAGCGGCGAACGCAGCTCGTGCGCGGCATCGGCGACGAAGTGCTGCTGCTGCTCGAAGGCCTGGCGCACCCGGTCCAGCAGCGCGTTGAGCTCGGTGACCAGCGGCTGGACCTCAGCCGGCAGGTCCTCCTCGTCGACCGGGGCCAGGTCTTGCGCGGCGCGGCGCGACAGCTGCTGGCGCACCCGCTCCAGCGGCGCCAGCGAGTGCGACACCACCCACCACACGACCAGCGCCAGCATCGGCAGCATCAGCGCGGTGGGCAGCACGGTGCGCCAGGCCAGCTGTCCGGCCATGCGCTGGCGCACGGCGATGTCCTGCGCCACCTGCACGACCTGGAAGCGCCCCTGCACCGCGAAGACACGATAACGCTTGCCGCGCAGCGCGACGTTGGAGAAGCCCAGCACCGCGCGCTGCGGCAGCCAGTCCGGTCCGGCCGAGCGGTACAGCGGCGTGCCGTCCAGGCCCCAGACCTGCACGATCAGGTCGATGCTCTGCTCCTCGCCGAGCGGCAGCGGCAGCCCCGTGCCCATGCCCGCGCGCAGCGACAGCGCCACCTGCTGCATCTGGTAGTCGAAGATCTCGTCGGTCTCCATCAGCGCGTTGCGGTAGGCGCTCATGCCCTGCGCGAGCGCGCCGGTCAGCACCGCGCCCAGCAGGAACAGCAGCAGGCGGTAGCGCAGCGATCGCGGCAGCAGCGCCAGCCGGCCGCGGCGGCCCGCGCCGGAGCCGGCGTCCGCCTTCACGCCTCCATTCGCGTCCGCCTTCATGTCCGCATTCACGTCCGCCTTCATTCCTTGGGCACGCGGTAGCCCACGCCGCGCACGTTCTGGATCAGTTCCGCGCCGAGCTTCTTGCGCAGGCCGTGGATGTAGACCTCGACGGCGTTGCTGCTGATCTCGTCCTTCCAGCCGTAGAGCTTCTCCTCGAGCTGCTGGCGCGAGAGCACCATGCCCGGACGGGCGAGCAGCGGCTCCAGCACCGCCCACTCGCGCTGCGACAGCGTGACCGGATGGCCGTTGGCGGTGACCTCGCGCGTGGCCGGATTGATGCTGACGCCCATGTGCTCGTAGACCGGCTCCGCGCGGCCGGCGGCACGGCGCAGCAGCGCGCGGATGCGGGCCAGGAGCTCGTCGAGCTCGAAGGGCTTGAGCACGTAGTCGTCCGCGCCGGCGTCCAGCCCGGCCACGCGCTGGGCGGTCGCGTCGCGCGCGGTGGCGATCAGCACCGGCACCGCCTGCTTGCGGCCGCGCAGCGCCTGCAGCACGCTCATGCCGTCGCGCCTGGGCAGGCCCAGGTCCAGGATCACCAGGTCGTAGGTCTGGGATTGCAGCGCGGTGTCGGCGATCTCGCCGTCACGCACCCAGTCCACGGCGTAACCCTCGGCACGCAGCAGCTCGAGCAGCTGCTCGCCGATCATCAGGTCGTCTTCCACCAGCAGGAGTCGCATGGGCACGATTGTGCACGCGCGCCGAGGCGACCGCGGCCGCGAGCGGCCGGTCAGGCGTCCGCGGGGCGCCGTCGCACGGGGCCGGCCTCGAGGACCGCGGGCGCACGCCAGTCGCGCGACGGCGCGATCGGGAGCGGTGGGGGCGGCGGCAGCGGCAGATCCTTCGCCGGCGAGGGCGTTCTCCGGCGCCGGGCGGCAAAGCCTGCCCCCGCCTCCTTGGGCGATGTCCCCGCACGCAGCTGCTCGATCACGCAGCGGATCTGGACGAGGTCCCGCTGGCGCTCATGGATCACGGCCAGGCCGTCATGGTCCTCGGCGTCCTCGCGCGGCGAGCGGCATCGCCTGGCCAGCGCGATGGCGTCCCGCAGGCCGCTCGCGAACCGGACCGCCTTGCCGGTCGGCAGCGCATGCACGGAGAGGGACTTCCTGCTGCGCAGTTCACCGTCCACCTCGATCGTCAGTTCGACCCCACGCGGCAACTGGCCCGGCGGCGCCGGCAGCGGCCCTGTCCGGATCCGCAACCGGCCATGGCCCGTGAGCTCCCGGTCCACCGAGCACGGCGCGCCGAGCAGGCGCTCGACCAGCGAGCGGTGCTCCGGCGCCCCCCTCAGATCGGGTTCCTGGCGGACCGGAATCGCCACGCCGCCGATCCCCTGGTTCAGCACCGCGTCGGCCAGACGCACGAGCAGATCGCCGTCCTGCCCCGCGCCGGGTCCGGCGGCGATGGCCCAGGGATCGCCGGGTCGGCGCAGCACGCCGGATCGGGATCCGGACTCCAGCCCGGCCACCGGCCCCAGCGCGGCCCGCCAGGCGGCCACGCCCTGGGACAGCAGTCGCCGGCGCTCGAACGCCTCCTTTCCCGGCGCCGGTCCCTCCCGCCTCGCGGCGCTCCAGGCAGACGTCAGGTCGTGGCTGTCGGCCTTGGCATCGAGGCCCAGGCAACGCGTGAACAACGAAAAGATCGATGAGATGACCGGCATGTCGAGGGTTTCCATTCCTGCCCGTCCATCGGGCCGCTCCCCCTGTGTGCAGATGACGGCGCGGAGCACCTGTAAACCAGGCGGTCGCGAGGCGGACCGATTCCATGACTACAATGCGCGCCTGTCAGGAGAGAGCTCCCTCGCGGGAGCCGCCGAAGGCGCAGTGGCACAGGTGATCCCACGCTGCGAACGCTCAGGCAAAAGGACTGACGAAACGCTCGAGACATCGGGCGTCCTCACTGGAGAGAGGCGGGGCGGACCCTTTGGGTCGAGCCCGTCCACCGAAGGGGCAAGCCGCCGGTCAACCGCCGACGGCCAATCTCTCAGGTAAAGCGGACAGCGAGGGCATCTCCCCACCTTGACGTGACCGGTTCACAGTCGGGGTGGTCATGACGAATGCCCTCGGAGCGAGACATGTCCGCTGATCAGTCCTTGAACGCCCCCCTGCACAAGACCCCGCTGCACGCGCTGCACGTCGAACTCGGCGCCAAGATGGTGCCCTTCGCCGGCTACGACATGCCGGTCCAGTACCCCGCCGGCGTGATGGCCGAGCACAAGCATGCGCGAGCCCAGGCCGGCCTGTTCGACGTGTCGCACATGGGCCAGGTGCTGCTGGTCGGCGACGACGCCGCCGTGGCGCTGGAAACGCTGGTGCCGGTCGACATCGTCGACCTCGGGATGTTCAAGCAGCGCTACGCGCTCTTCACCGCCGACGACGGCGGCATCCTCGACGACCTGATGGTCGCGCGCCGCACGGACGGCCTGTTCGTCGTGGTCAACGCCGGCTGCCGCGACCAGGACATCGCGCACATGCGCAAGCACCTGTCGGGCCGCTGCGAGGTGCGCCCGCTGCCGGACCAGGCGCTGCTGGCGCTGCAGGGCCCGCAGGCCGTCACCGCGCTGTCGCGCCTGAACGCCGAGGTGGCCAAGCTCGTCTTCATGACCGGCGGCTTCTTCGAGCTGGACGGCATCCCGACCTTCGTGACCCGCTCGGGCTACACCGGCGAGGACGGCTACGAGATCTCGGTCCCCGCCGACCGTTCGGTGGAACTGGCCCGCAAGCTGCTGGCCCAGCCGGAAGTGATGCCCATCGGCCTGGGCGCGCGCGACTCGCTGCGCCTGGAAGCCGGCCTGTGCCTGTACGGCCACGACATCGACACGACGACGACCCCCGTCGAAGCCTCGCTGACCTGGGCGATCCAGAAGGTGCGTCGCGCCGGCGGCGCCCGCGCGGGCGGCTATCCGGGCGCCGCGGTCATCGACAGGCAGTTCGCCGAAGGCGCCGCGCGCAAGCGCGTGGGTCTGGTCAGTTCGGAGCGCATGCCCGTGCGCGAAGGCGCGAAGCTCGTCAACGCGGACGGCCTGGAGATCGGCGTCGTCACCAGCGGCACGCTGGGCCCGACAGTGGGCAAGCCGGTGGCGCTGGCCTATGTGCAGACGCCCTACGCCGCGCTGGGCACCGAGCTGTTCGCCGAGGTCCGCGGCAAGCGCACACCGATGACGGTCTCTTCCACGCCGTTCACGCCCAACGGATACTTCCGCGGCTGATCCGCGATCCCGGGTCACACGTCCTTCGATTCCCTCGAGCTCACCCTCGAGATTCCCCTTTCAACTTTCCGACGCACGGAGCCTCTCCATGAGCATCAAGTACACGCCCGACCATGAGTGGGTCGACACCACCGACGGCATCGCCACCGTGGGCATCACGGTCCACGCGCAGGACGCGCTGGGCGACGTCGTGTTCGTGGACCTGCCGGACGTCGGCAAGTCCTTCGCCGCCAAGGAAGTAGCCGGCGTGGTCGAGTCGGTCAAGGCCGCCGCCGACGTCTACGCGCCGGTGTCCGGCGAGATCGTCGAAGTCAACGAGGCGCTGCGCGCCGACCCGTCGCTGGCCAACACCGATCCGCTGAAGACGGGCTGGTTCTTCAAGGTCAAGCTGTCGGATCCGTCGGAGCTGGATGCACTGATGGACACGACGGCTTACGACGAGCTGGTCAAGAACAGCTAATCGCTTGAGCGATGCACGCAGGGCCCCTCGGGCCCTGCGGCAATGAATTCTTCTCTCCAGGATCGCCCCGCCATGTCCGCCCTGCCCTCGTTCGCCGAACTTGAAAACGCTGCCGAGTTCCACGCCCGTCACATCGGTCCCGACGCCCATGACGAGACGCTGATGCTCTCGGCCATCGGCGCCGCGTCGCGCGCCGCGCTGATCGACGCCATCGTCCCGGCCGCCATCAAGCGCGCCGCGAAGATGGACCTGCCGGACGCCGTGACCGAGTCGCAGGCGCTGGCCGAGCTCAAGGCCATCGCGGGCAAGAACCAGATCCTGAAGAGCTTCATCGGCCAGGGCTACCACGGCACGATCACGCCGGGCGTGATCCTGCGCAACATCCTCGAGAACCCCGCCTGGTACACCGCCTACACGCCCTACCAGGCAGAGATCTCGCAAGGCCGCATGGAAGCGCTGGTCAACTTCCAGACCATGGTCTGCGACCTGACCGGCCTGGCCATCGCCAACGCGTCGATGCTGGACGAGGCCACCGCCGCCGCCGAAGGCATGACGCTGGCCGCGCGCATGGGCAAGAGCAAGAGCCAGACCTTCTTCGTCGCCGACGACGTGCTGCCGCAGACGCTGGAAGTCGTGCGCACGCGCGCCGAGCCGCTGGGCATCACCGTCCAGGTCGGCAAGGCCGAGGACGCCGGCAAGACCGAATGCTTCGGCGCGCTGGTGCAGTACCCCGGCGTGACCGGCGTGGTGCGCCCGCTGCAGGCGATCGCCGACGCGGTGCATGCCCAAGGCGGCCTGCTGGTCGTCGCGGCCGACCTGCTGGCGCTGACGCTCATCGCGTCGCCCGGCGAGCAAGGCGCCGACATCGCCGTGGGCACCACGCAGCGCTTCGGCATGCCGATGGGCGCCGGCGGCCCGCACGCCGCCTACATGGCCTGCCGCGACGAGTTCAAGCGCTCGCTGCCGGGCCGCCTGGTCGGTGTGTCCGTCGACTCGCACGGCAAGCCCGCCTACCGGCTGTCGCTGCAGACGCGCGAACAGCACATCCGCCGCGAGAAGGCCACCTCCAACATCTGTACCGCGCAGGTGCTGCCGGCCGTCGTGGCCAGCATGTACGTCGTCTATCACGGCCCGCAAGGCCTGAAGCGCATCGCGCAGCGCGTCGCCGCCTACGCCGCCGTGCTGGCGCAGGGCCTGAAGGCGCTGGGCCTGACGCTGGTGCACGAGACCTCGTTCGACACGCTCCACGTGAAGACCGGCGCCCACACCGGCCCGGTGCTGGCCGCCGCCGTCGCCGCCGGCATGAACCTGCGCCAGGCCAGCGAGGACAGCATCAGCCTGACGCTCGACGAGACGACGACGCGCGCCGACATCCAGTCGCTGCTGACGGTCTTCGCCGAAGGCAAGCCGGTCGCGGACGCGTTCGGCGGCGCCTCGGCCTCGACGCTGATCCCCGCGGCGCTGTCGCGCACCAGCGCGTACCTGACGCATCCGATCTTCAACATCCACCACTCCGAAACGGAGATGCTGCGCTACATCCGCCTGCTCTCCGACAAGGACCTGGCGCTGGACCGCAGCATGATCCCGCTGGGCTCGTGCACGATGAAGCTGAACGCGACCAGCGAGATGATCCCCATCACCTGGCCCGAGTTCGCGCAGGTGCACCCGTTCGCGCCGCAGAGCCAGCTGCAGGGCTACGCGCAGCTCGACCAGCAGCTCACCGCCTGGCTGTGCCAGGCGACCGGCTACGCGGGCGTCTCGCTGCAGCCCAACGCCGGCTCGCAGGGCGAGTACGCCGGTCTGCTGATCATCAAGGCCTGGCACGAGTCGCGCGGCGACGCGCACCGCAAGATCTGCCTGATCCCGGAATCGGCCCACGGCACCAACCCAGCCTCCGCGCAGATGGTGGGCATGCAGGTCGTCGTCACCAAGTGCGACAAGGAAGGCAACATCGACCTGGCCGACCTGAAGGCCAAGTGCGAGCAGCACAGCGCCAACCTGGCCGCGATCATGATCACCTACCCCTCGACGTACGGCGTGTTCGACACGCACGTCAAGGAGATCTGCGCGCTGGTGCATGAACACGGCGGTCGCGTGTACGTGGACGGCGCCAACATGAACGCGCTGGTCGGCATCGCCGCGCCCGGCCAGTTCGGCGGCGACGTGTCCCACCTGAACCTGCACAAGACCTTCTGCATCCCGCACGGCGGCGGCGGCCCGGGCGTCGGCCCGGTCTGCGTGGTGGAGGACCTGGTGCCCTTCCTGCCGGCGCACCGCTCGGCCGGCCTGGGCGAGAAGACCGCCATCGGCGCCGTCAGCGCCGCGCCGCTGGGCAACGCGGCGGTGCTGCCGATCTCGTGGATGTACATCCGCATGATGGGCGAGGTCGGCCTCAAGGCCGCGACCGAGACCGCGATCCTGTCGGCCAACTACGTGGCCGCGCGCCTGTCGGACCACTTCGACATCCACTTCAGCGGCAACATCGACGGCGTCAAGGGCGGCGGCGTGGCCCACGAGTGCATCCTGGACCTGCGCCCGCTCAAGGACAGCAGCGGCATCTCGGCCGAGGACGTCGCCAAGCGCCTGATCGACTACGGCTTCCACGCGCCGACGCTGTCGTTCCCGGTCGCGGGCACGCTGATGGTCGAGCCGACGGAAAGCGAATCCAAGTTCGAGCTGGACCGCTTCATCGCCGCGATGCTCCAGATCCGCGAGGAGATCGCGAAGGTCGAATCCGGCGCCTGGTCGAAGACGGACAACCCGCTGGTCAACGCACCCCACACGGCCGAGAGCCTGCTCAAGACCGAGTGGTCCCACGGCTACAGCCGCGACGACGCCGCCTACCCGGTGCCGGCGCTGCGCCACGTGAAGTACTGGTCGCCGGTCGGCCGCGTGGACAACGTCTACGGCGATCGGAATCTGGTCTGCTCCTGCCCCCCGCTCTCGGCCTACGCCGACGAGTGATCAGGGTGATCGACGAAGGCCGCTGACGCGGCCTTCTTTTTGGCCTAGTTTCCATCCAGGCCGTCCGGCCCCGCGCGTCACGAGCGACGCGGGCGGGCGTTCCACATCCGCAAGAGCCACCCACGAGGTCCGCCATGGCAGTTTCCGTCTTCGACCTGTTCAAGATCGGCATCGGGCCGTCGAGCTCGCACACCGTCGGTCCGATGCGCGCGGCACGCATGTTCGTGCAGCGCCTGCGGCATGAGGGCGTGCTCGATCGCACCGTGCGCGTCGCCACGGCGCTGTACGGCTCGCTCGGCGCGACCGGCAAAGGCCACGGATCGGACAAGGCGGTGCTGCTCGGCCTGGCCGGGCACGAGCCCGACACCGTCGACATCGAGGCCATCCCCGGCGTCCTCGAGGGCATCCGCAACGACAAGCGCCTCGCGCTGGGCGGCGATCACGTCGTCGCCTTCGACGAGGCGCGCGACCTCGTCATGTACCGCCGCCAGAGCCTGCCGCTGCACGCCAACGGCATGCGGCTGATCGCCTACGACGCCGACGGCAACGAGATCCAGAACCGCGTGTACTACTCGGTGGGCGGCGGCTTCGTCGTCAGCGAGGAGGTGCTCGCGGACGGCAGCAAGCAAAAGCAGATCGCGCCGGACACCACCGTCCTGCCCTACCCCTTCAGGTCGGGCGCCGAGCTGCTCGAACTGACGGAGAAGGAAGGCTGCTCGATCGCCGAGATCATGCGCCGCAACGAGCGCCACTGGCGCACCGACGAGGAGACCCGCGCCGGCCTGCTGAAGATCTGGCAGGTGATGCAGGACTGCGTCCAGCGCGGCTGCCGCACCGAGGGCATCCTGCCCGGCGGCTTCAAGGTGAAGCGCCGCTCGGCCGCGCTGTACCGCGACCTGATCGCCCATCCGGAGGCCGCGTTGCGCGATCCGCTGCAGGTGATGGACTGGGTCAACCTCTACGCGCTGGCGGTCAACGAGGAGAACGCCGCCGGCGGCCGCGTCGTGACGGCGCCCACCAACGGCGCGGCCGGTATCGTGCCGGCGGTGCTGCACTACTACGCGCGCTTCGTCCATTCGGCCAACGAGGACGGCATCGTCGACTTCCTGCTGACGGCCGCGGCGATCGGCATCCTCTACAAGGAGAACGCGTCGATCTCGGGCGCGGAGGTCGGCTGCCAGGGCGAAGTGGGCGTGGCCTGCTCGATGGCCGCCGCGGCGCTGTGCGCGGTGATGGGCGGCACGCCGGCGCAGACCGAGAACGCGGCCGAGATCGGCATGGAGCACCACCTGGGACTGACCTGCGATCCGGTCGGCGGTCTGGTGCAGATCCCCTGCATCGAGCGCAATGCGATCGCGTCGGTCAAGGCCATCAACGCGGCGCGCATGGCGCTGCGCGGCGACGGCACCCACCACGTCAGCCTGGACAAGGTCATCAAGACGATGCGCGAGACCGGCGCCGACATGATGACCAAGTACAAGGAGACCGCCCGGGGCGGTCTCGCGGTGAACATTGTCGAGTGCTGACACGCCGCCGACGTGTCAGAGGGGGAGGCCGATTCGCGTGCCCCGGCGGTACGGCTTGCCGGAATCAATCGCGAGTCAGGCGGCGAAAACTGTCAGCACTCGAGCAAACGGTGGGTCCGGATCTCCCTGCCAGGCGTCCGCCCCATGACGATGACGCAGACTTCCTGACGGGAAGACCGGACCGGGATCGGATCAGCCTGGGTCGCTGATCGTCACGGTGCGGTGTCGCTGTCGCTGTCGGTGTCGGTTTCGGTGCCGCCGCCCGGCACGACGCCGGCCAGCGACGGGATCGCGGAACCGAAGCTCAGGTGGGCATCGGACACCATGCGGGCGCTCGTGACCGTCACCGGGAAGGTGTCGGTCACCGGCGTCGCGCCGCGTGCTTCCTGGACCGCGCTGAACATCAGGCCGGCGCCGATGGCCAGGCTGCTCAGCAGGATCGCGGTCTTGAAACTGCTGTTGCGTTCGGTGCGGATCGCTCGCAGGTACTTGGTGGTGCTCATGTGATGCCCCCCGGTTGATGGAACGAATGTTCCGCCTCAGTGCGTTCAGGCGGCAGACGTGCATGCCGCATCGCGCAGTGCAACGAAGCCGGCAGGCCGCGTAGGCGATCGACCGACAGCTGACAGCCGGTGACAGCACCGACCGCCGGGCAGGCGAACGGCACTGGCGGCGCCCCCTCGCCCGCTGCTACAAACGCGTCCGTGTCGATGTCACGGCGGCCCGCCCGTCGTGGGGACAGACACCCTCGGTTCAACACCTCCTCCTGGCCATGACCTCTCACCTTGATCCGAAACGGCGCCGCTGGCTGGCGCTCGGCGTGCTGTGCCTGGGCGTCCTGATGATCGTGCTGGACACGACCATCGTGAACGTGGCGCTGCCCTCGATCCGCGCCGACCTCGGCTTCACCGAGACCTCGCTGGTCTGGGTCGTCAACGCCTACATGCTGACCTTCGGCGGCTTCATGCTGCTGGGCGGCCGGCTGGGCGACCTCCACGGCCACCGGCGCATGTTCCTGGCGGGACTGGCGCTGTTCACGGCCGCGTCGGCCGCCTGCGGGCTGGCGCACACGCAGGCGCTGCTCATCGCGGCGCGCGCCGTGCAGGGGCTGGGCGGGGCGGCGGTATCGGCGATCTCGCTGTCGCTGATCATGAACATGTTCACCGAGCCCGGCGAACGCGCCAAGGCCATGGGCGTCTACGGCTTCGTCTGCGCGGGCGGCGGCAGCATCGGCGTGCTGCTGGGCGGGCTGCTGACCAGCACGCTGAGCTGGCACTGGATCTTCCTGGTCAACCTGCCGATCGGCGTGGTCGTGATCGGGCTGTGCCTGTGGCTCATCGAGCGCGGTGGACCGACCGCGCCGGACGAGACGCTGGACTGGGCCGGCGCGGTAACCGTCACGCTGTCGCTGATGCTGGCGGTCTACGCGGTGGTCAACGGCAACGAGGCCGGCTGGACCTCGGCGCGCACGCTGGGGCTGATGGGCACGGCCGTGGCGCTGCTGGCCGCCTTCCTCGTGCTGGAGACGAAGGTGGCGCACCCGCTGATGCCGTTGTCGCTGTTCCGGCTGCGCTCCGTGGCCGTGTCCAACGTGATCGGCGTGCTGTGGGCCGCGGCGATGTTCGCGTGGTTCTTCCTGTCGGCGCTGTACATGCAGCTGGTGCTGGGCTACGACGCGATGCACGTCGGCCTGGGCTTCCTGCCGGCCAACCTGATCATGGCGGTGTTCTCGGTGGGCCTGTCGGCGAAGCTGGTCATGAAACTGGGGCTGCGCAAGCCGCTGTGCGGCGGGCTGCTGCTGGCGGCGCTGGGGCTGGCGCTGTTCGCGCGCGCGCCGGCGGACGGCGGCTTCTGGCTGGACGTGCTGCCTGGGATGCTGCTGTTGGGGCTGGGCGCGGGCGTCGCGTTCAATCCGGTGCTGCTGGCGGCGATGAGCGAGGTCGCGCCGAGCGAGTCCGGGCTGGCCTCGGGCGTGGTGAACACGTCCTTCATGATGGGCGGATCGCTCGGACTGGCCGTGCTGGCCAGCCTGGCCGCGGCACAGACGGCGGAACTCGGCGCGATGGGCGCCGCGATGCCGGCGGCGCTGGCGCGCGGGTATCGCGTGGCCTTCGCGGTCGGCGCGGTGTTCGCTGCATCCGGCGGATTGCTCGCGCTGCTGCTGCGCGAGCCGGCACCGCAGGCCGGCGCGGCGGCGCCGGTGGCGCACCCGGGGTGAGGGCCTGTCGCCCAGTCGCGCCCCTCACTTCGGGACGACTCCGACGATGACTTCGCCGATCACTTGCCCAGCAGCGGCCACACGTACTTCACCGGCACCGCGTAGGTGATGCCGCTCGGCGCGCTGAGCGCCGATTCACGCGTGCCCTTGAGCACCACCATGTTGACGATGCCCACCACCTTGCCGGTACGGATGTCCAGCAGCGGACCGCCGCTGTTGCCCGGATAGGCCGTCGCGTCGAGTTGCAGGAATTCCATCGCGCCTTCACGCAGCTGGCGCACCGCGCGCTCGGACAGCGTGTTCGAGGTCGGCGCCGGCAGCGCCGCACGCGTGATCGCGGCCACGGTGCCGCGGTGCGTCGCCATCGTCACGCCCAGCGCCGTGCCGATCGGATAGCCCATCAGCGCCACGGCGGCGCCCTCGCGCACCACGGGCTGGTCGCCGTCGGTTTCGGCCAGGGGCAGCACGTCGACCAGCGCGCCCTTGTCGTCAGCCAGTTCCAGGATCGCCAGGTCGCGCGCCGTGTCGCGGCGCAGCAGCTTCACGGCGCGCAGTTGCGGCTGCCCCGACGCGTTACCCACCGCGGGCACGGTGATCATCAGGTCCTTCTCGATCGGGTTCGGGATCACGTGCGCGCAGGTGACGATGCGCCGGCCGTCGGCGACCGCGAAACCCGTGCCGCGAAAACCGAAGCGCGGGTTGTCCGTGGCCGCGAAGGTCCCCACCGCCACCACGGCCTGCCGGCTGCGGTCGATCAGGTCGGGCAGCGTGTTGGACATCTCCTGCGCCCGCGCCGGTGCGGACGCGCCGAACAGTCCCGCCATGCCCAGGGCGCCCCCCGCGCCCAGTGCCAGCAGCTCGCGGCGCCTCGGCGCCGTGGCATGCATGCCGCGATTGCTCGGCTCATTCACGGGATCGGACGTCGGGTCGGACGTCGGGTCGAACATCGGAACGGTACTGCCAGTCATGCGGCCAGGTCCTTCGTCGTGGTGCCCATCTCCAGCGTGGAGACGAAGCTGCGCCAATGGCGGTCGGGTTCGTCGATGCGGAAGCCGTAGAAGCTGCCCTGCTCGGTGTCCTTGCGTCGCACCGCGCGCGCGGTCACGTGCGCGGTCTCGTTGTGGCCGAGCTCGATCTCCACCGTGCCGTCCTGGTTCAGCGGCAGGTCGTGGTCGCACTCGGCCTGGAAGCCATGCGCCGACACCTCGATCACATCCAGGTCGAAATGCCCCAGCTGGCTGTCGTTGGCGGCACGGATGTCGAGGTGGCCCGGACAGCGGATCGAATAGCGCGGGTATTGCCGCAAGGAACGCCCCAGGTCCTGGCCGCCGCCGCTGAGCATCGGCAGCACCTCGCGGAACTGCGCGTCGTCGCGGTACACCGACCACAGCAGCGCCTTCTTGCGGTCGTCCATCGTCGGGAACACCGGCACGACCTGGTTGAAGAAGTGGTCGAGCAGCGCCGGCGTCATGACCGGGTCGTTGGTCGTGTGGAAGCGGCGCTCCGGCAGCCGGATGTTGGGCAGCCGGTGGCGGAAGAAGTAGTGGTGCAGGTTCTTTTCCGGCCGGCGGCCGCGGTAGCGGCGCTCGAACAGCGCGTCGGCCTCGTGCAGGTCCAGCGTCGCGCCGACCGCGGGCGCGCCGTTGGCGAAGTCGTACTCGGCCACCGTCTGCTCGCGCAGCCGCGTGAAGGACAGCAGCGCCTCGTAGAGCTCGATCTTGTCGGGGTTCACGGCGATCACCAGGTGCCGCGTGTCGAAGTACTCGGTGCAGTACTGGTGCATGAACTTCATCAGCGGGAACAGGATCGCGCCGCCGGTCTTGCGGAACGCGGGCGCGATCGCCAGCGCCGAGATCTCCGCGACCTTGCCGCCCTTGGCGCGCACCCCCTCGAGGTCGAAGACCGACTGCAGCGGGAAGCCGAAGACGCCCTCGCGCACCATCGAGATGGTGCCCACCACCTGGCCGTCGTACTTGGCGCACAGCGTCGTGGTCGTCGGCAGTGCGTGATAGATCGTCACGCGCAGGCCGCTCGGGTCGGGTTTCATGAAGCCGCTGCCGACGTAGGCGTCGTGCAGGATGCGGAAGCAGGCGTCGAGTTCCTCCTGCGTGTCCGCGACCTTCAGCTCCAGGCGCTCCGACGGCGCGGGATCGCAATCCACCATGCGCCGGTAGACCGCGAAGCGCATCGGCTTCGGGAGCGACGAGAACAGGCGCCGCAGCCCCTGATGGAGCCGCTTGCGCAGGCTGGATCGTCGAATCTGGCTCATGACCGTCCCCTCCCCGGGCGCGGTGGTGCCACCGTTACGCGGTCCCCGCGGCGATCGACCTCAGGATCGGACGCCTCAACGGATCGCGGCCTGCAGCTTGCGCACCTCGGCTTGTTGCTCGAAATTCGGTCCCAGGTCTGCCAGGCGCTTGAGTTCCGCCTCGGCCTCGCCCTTGTTGCCACCCGCCACGTAGAGCTGCGCGAGGCGCAGCCGGTACGCGGGAATGGTCGGCGCCTGCTTCACGGCGTCCTTCTGCACCTCGATGGCCTTGGCGTTCTGCCCCTTGGCGGCCAGCGCCTCGGCCAGCGTGTCCATGTACGGCGGCACGTTGGGACGGAGCTTGTTCGCTTGCTGGGCAAATTTCAAGCCCTCATCCGCCTTGCCGGCCCGCAGCCGCAGCCAGGCGACGTTGTTGGCCGCCGCCGCATTGTCCGGATTGGCGGCCAGCACCGCCTGGTACCGCTGCTCGGCCTCAGGATAACGGCCGGCGTTGAGCGCCACGTCGCCGAGGTGATACGTGAACAGCTCGTCCGACTTGAACTTCGCCAGATACGCGGCGGCCCAGCGGTCCGCCTCGTCCTTCTTGCCGGACTCGATCAGCACACTGTGCAGCGCGATCGCGAGCTCGGTGTTGGGCACCTTCGCACCGGCGTCCGCGGCCAGTTGATCCGCCTTGCGGTAGGCCGCGATCGCGGCCGGTGCATCCTTGCGCGCGCGGGCGATGTCGCCCTCGAGCTTCCAGCCCAGCCCGAACTTCGGCTGCGCCGTCTGCAGGCCCTTGGCCGCCGTCAGCGCCAGGTCGGGCAGCCCCAGTTGCAAGCTCTTCTCGACCACCTTGCGGGCCAGCTCTCCATCACCGGGCGCGATGGCCTGGGCACGCTTGAGCGCCGCGGTCGCAGCCGCCTTGTCGCCCGCCTGCGCATGCAGATCCGCCAGCCGCAGCGGACCGAGCGGCGAGCGGGGCTGCAAGGTCGCGACCTTGTTGAAGCTGCTGATCGCCTGCTGGCGGTCGCCCGTGGCGGCCTGCACCTGGCCCAGCAGGTCGACCAGCGCCGGGTTGTCCGGGCTCGCCGTCACGCCTTCCTGGGCCAGCGACAGCGCCGTCTTGAAGTCCTTCTTCTCCATCAGCAGGCCGACCGCCGCCTGGCGCGGCGTCGCGTCGTCCGGATGCTGCTTGGCGAGTTCCGTCAGGCGCTTGACGGCCGCGTCCCTGTCGATCAGCTTGTGGGTCAGCTTCAGACCCAGGAGGGCCATCTCCGCGCGCAGGTTCTTCGGCTCGGCCTTGAGCACCGTTTCATAGCGCTTGACGGCGTCCTCGGCCTTGCGGTCCTGCAGGTCCTGCGCGACCAGGCTGTTGGCCGCGGTCATCGAGCCCGGGTCGCGCTTGACCGCTTCCTCGAAGCTCGCCCGCGCGCCCGCGCGGTCGCCGCGCAGCAGCGCCAGGCGGCCGCGCAGCTCGGCGGGCGTCGCGGACTTGGGATCCTTCTTCTCCAGCGCCGCGATCGCCTGCGAGGCGCCCGCATCGTCCTTCTTGCGCGCCAGCACGCTGATCAGCGCGATGTCGGCCACGGTGCCCTTGTCCTCGGCCGCCAGCTGGCGCAACGCGGCCAGCCCGGCCGCTTCCTGGCCCTTCTGGATCTGGTTGAGCGCCAGCCCGACGCGGCTGCGCACGTCGTTCGGGTTGGCCTCGGCGGCGCGCGCCAGGAAGCGCTCGGCCTCGCCGCCCTGCCCTTGCTTGAGCCGGATCTCGGCGGCCAGCGCGAGCGCCTCCGACGAAGCCACCTTCGCATCGAGCGCCGGTTGCAGCGTGGTCATCGCCTGCTCGGCATCGCCGCCGCGCAACTGCAGCTGCGCCAGGGCGACGCGTGCCGGCTGCGCCTCGGGCGCGGCCTGGATGACCTTGCTGTACTGCGACTCGGCCTGTCGCAAGTCGCCGTTGGCCTGCGCCACCCGACCCGCCAGGAAGAGCGCGCGCTCGTTGTTCGGCGCCACCTTCAGCAAGGCCTGCGTGAGGTCGGTCGCCTCCTTGACCTGGCCCGCGTCCATCGCGAACACGGCGGCGTAGTAGTAGGTCTGGGGGTGCTGCGGCGCGGCCGCCTTCATCGCGGCGACGGCGTCCTTGGCCCCGGCCTTGTCACCGGCGCGCATCAGCTGGTTGATCAGGCCGGCATGCGCGCCGACGAGCTTCTTGTCGAGCTCCAGCGCCTTGCGGAAGCTCGCGACCGGTTCCGCCGATGGCGCCTCGGCCAGCACCTGCAGCTCGCCCTTGAGCTGCCAGGCCTCGGCCGACTGCGGCGACTTCTCCAGCACGCGCTCGACCTCGGCGCGGGCCTCGGGCAGCTTGCCCTCGCTGGTCAGCAGGCGCACGTTGACCAGGCGCACCGCCGCACTGTCGGGCGTCGCGCGCAGCGCCGCGTCCGCGGCCTTGCGCGCTTCGGCCATCTTCTGCTTCGCGACATAGGCGCCGACCAGCGTCATCTGCAGATCGGCCTCGTCGGCGGCGTTCTGCAGATGGGCGTTGCCGTACTGGCCGAGCAGCTCGTCGACCTTGCCCTGCATCAGCAGCAGCCGCGCCTGCAGCGCGACCAGCGCGTCGCCGCCGAAGCCTTGCGTCTTGGCCTTCCCGGCCTCGATCGCCGCGCCGGCGACATCGCCGCTGTCCAGCAGCGCCTTGGCGAGCAGGTAACGCGCCTCGGCCAGCGACTCGTCCTTCTGCAGCGCGTTCTTGAGCTGGATGATCGCGGCCTTGTTGTCCCGCTTCTCCAGGTGGCCCTTGGCGGACTTCACCAGGTCCTGCGCGGACTCGCCGAAGCAACCGGCCAGCAGCAGCGCCGAGCCCAGCGCCAGCGCGGTCGCGCCGCGCCGCAACGCGCGGCGGCCGTCGCGGGAAAGGCCGGCGTCCGCCACGCCGCAGTCAGCAGTCTGGGGGGCAGGCAAGGGTCCGGTCATCTTGGTGTTCTCAGGCTTGCGGGACATGCGTCGTCTCTTTCGCTGTCGGGTGGTCTGTCGGGTGATCGATGCTCAGGCCTTGACGCCGAGGCGGGCCATCAGGTCGTACAGCGTCGGCCGGCTGACCCCCAGCAGGTCGGCGGCCTTGGCGATGTTGCCGTCGGTACGGGCCAGCGCGGCCACGACGGCCTGGCGCTCGGCGCGCTCGCGCACGGTGCGCAGGTCGAGGTCGGCCGCGTCCGCCGGCACTTCGCCGCCGGCGGGCAACGGCAGGTTGAGGTCGTCGGCGGTGATGCGGTCGCCGTCGGCCATGATCGACGCGCGCTTCATGACGTTCTGCAGTTCCCGCACGTTGCCGGGCCAGCGGTGGGCCTCGACCGCGCGGATCGCGTCGTCGGCCAGGCGCAGGATGGGGCGGCGCTGCTCCGACGAGAAGCGGCGCAGGAAGGCATGGCTCAGCAGCACCGCGTCGCCGGCGCGATCGCGCAGCGGCGGGATGTCGACGACGATCTCCGCCAGGCGGTAGAAGAGGTCTTCGCGGAACAGGCCCTGCTCGATCTTGGCCTTCAGGTCCTGGTGCGTCGCGCCGACGATGCGCACGTCGACCGCGATCTCCTGACGCCCGCCCAGGCGTTCGATGCTGCGTTCCTGCAGGAAGCGCAGCAGCTTGGCCTGCAGCGACATCGGCAGGTCGCCGATCTCGTCGAGCATCAGGGTGCCGCCGTGCGCGGTCTCGATCTTGCCGACCGTGGTCTTGGTCGCGCCGGTGAAGGCGCCGCGCTCGTAGCCGAAGAGCTCGCTCTCGAGCAGCGCCTCGGGGATCGCCGCGCAGTTGATCGCGACGAAGCGGCCCTTGCGCTTGGACGCGTCGTGCAGCGACTGCGCCAGCACTTCCTTGCCGGTGCCGCTCTCGCCGAGCAGCAGCACGGTGGCGTCGCTGCCGGACACGCGTTCGACGGTGCGGCAGATGCGCTGCATCTGCGCGTCGCGCGTGAGCAGCTTGCCGGTGGGTTCGCCGTCCTGCTGGGTGAGCAGCCGCTGGTTCTCCTGCTGCAGCTCATGCAGGCGCATCGCGCGCTCGACGGTCAGCACCAGCACGTCCGGATCGACCGGCTTGGCCAGGAAGTCGTAGGCGCCCATGCGGATCGCGCGCAGCGCGTTGCTCTGGTCGTTCTGGCCGGTGAGCACGATGATCTTGGTGCCGGGTTCGAGCTCGATCAGCTTCTCGAGCAGCTTGAAGCCCTCGGAGGTCGAGTCCTGGTCGGGCGGCAGCCCGAGGTCCATCGTGACGACCGGCGGCTTGTGCCGGCGGAACTGCAGCACCGCGCTGGCGACGTCATCGGCGGTGACGGACTCGAAGCGGTCCATCGACCACTTCAGCTGCTTCTGCAGCGCGAGGTCGTCCTCGACGATCAGCAATGCGGGAGGTTGAGCGCTCATGTGGACTCCCCCCGCTTCGCGGGACCCTTCGGGAGGGAGGGCGTGCCGCCTTCGGGCGGCCGTGCGTCGGCGCTCATCGCGCCTCCACCAGTCCGGCATCGCTGCCCGACTGGGCGAAAAACAGCGGCAGCAAGATGGTGACCTTGGTGCCTCGTCCGGGCGCGCTTTCCACGTTGATCTTCCCTCCAAGTTCCTGCAGGTACTGGTAGCTCTCGTAGGCGCCGATGCCCATGCCCGCCGCCTTCGTCGTCTGGAACGGCTTGAACAGCCGTTGATCGATGAACTCCTGCGACATGCCGCAGCCAGTATCTTCCACTTCCACCTGCGCGTGGCTGCCCACGCGCTGCAATCGCAGCGTCACGCGGCCGTCGATCGGCGTCGCGTCCAGCGCGTTCTGCACCACGTGGCCGAGCACGCGCTCGATGCGTTCCTCATGGCCGCGCGCGCTGACCTCGTCGCGCAGCTCCAGGTCCAACGCGCGGCCCTTGCTGACGGCCGCCGCGGCCAGCCGCCGCGCGATCGCCGTCAGCGCGACGCCGCCGGCGCTGCCGTGATGCGGCTTGTCGCCCTCGCGCAGCTGCAGCATCAGCTGCCGCATCTTCTCCAGGGAGTTCTCCACCGTGTCCAGCATGTCCTGCTGGAACTCCGGGTTGTCGCGCAGCCGCTTGGCGTTCTTCATCATCAACGACAGCTGCGTGACGATGTTCTTGAGGTCGTGCACCACGAAGGCCGACATGCGGTTGAAGGCCTCGAACTTGCGCGCCTCCAGCAGCGCTTCCGCCGCCTGCATCTGCGCGAGGTAGCTGGCGGCCTGCTGGGCGGCGGTGCGCAGCAGGTCGCGCACCTCCCAGTTCAGCTCCAGCCGGGTGCGCGGCTGGCCCAGGATCACCCAGCCCGTCAGCGCGCCCGCATTGAGCAGCGGGATCAACAGCCAATGGCGGGCATCGCCGGCGATCGCCTCGGGCAGCGGCGCATGTTCGTAGGCGGCCGGGTCGCGGCGCCACTCGTCGAGGTCGACGATCCACGCGCGCTCCTGCAGCAGTCGCAGCAGCGGCTCGTCGGCGGTCAGCGGCTGGCGGTCGTCGTTGAGGTTCCAGCGCGCGGCCTGCTGGTACTCCGCGGCCGGCGCCGCCACCGGCGCGCGACGCAACCAGAGCGCGCCGGCCGGGCTCTCCACCAGATGGGCAAGCCCGCGGATCACCGATTCGCCCAGCTCCGCCGGCGACGCGCTGGCCGAGAGCATCGCGGTGAAGCGCAGCCATTCCTGCCGGTAGTCGTAGCGGTAGCTGAAGAAATGCTTGCTGATGTAGACGCGCAGCTTGGCGCGCAGCGAGCCCGACAGGCCCATCGTCAGCAGCGCCAGCACGCCCACCGCGAGCAGCACCTGCTGCAGCGCGCGTCCCCATTCGCCGCCGGTGTAGCGGACGTAGTAGCCGATGCCCGACACGCCGAGCAGGTACACGCCGACGATCAGCAGCGTCGCCGAGTGGAAGGCCGCGGTGCGCGAGACATGCAGCTTGTCCAGCCACTTCTTGTGCCGGCGGCTGGCCAGCCACAGCAAGGGCACGGCCAGGCTGTGCACGGCGGCGCGCACGCTGAGGGCGTCGCCGTCGAACTGCGCGAACAGCGAGGCCTGCGAGAACACGAACACGTCGAACGCGAACACCGCGCCCAGGCCCAGGCTGACCGGCTTGGCGTTCCAGCGCGCGTCGCTGTCGATGTTGCGCAGCATCTGCTCGATCAGCACCAGCCCGAACACGCCCAGGCCCAGCCAGGCCATCGTCATCGGACGCTGCATCGTGACCAGCGGCGCGTCGCCCCAGTAGCGCCACAACGGCAACGCGACCGCGGTGACCACGCCGGCCCACGCGAGCCATTGCAGCGGCCGCGCGACGCCGGCGCTGCGCGAGCGGCCGTCGTCGTCGCGCGATTCGATCAGCGCCAGGATGAAGGAGAACCACGCGCCGTAACGCAGCGCGTCGCAGATGGGCAGGAGCACGAGGGCGGGCCACTGGTGGCCGCCGAGCCAGCCCTGCTCGACCGCGGCGTCAAGACCGGCCCACAGGGCCGTCAGCAGCAATGCGGCCTGCAGTCGCAGCGCGCGGCGCCGGTGCTGGCCGAACTGGGGCAACACCACGACCGCCAGGGCCAGATGCGCGAATACCGCGACGATCCCCGACGCGGCGCCGAGGCTCAGGGTGTTGGCCCACATGGATCAATGTCCCGACGCGCGGGCCGCGATCAGGAACGGCCGCGGACACCGGCGCAAAAATGGACGCAGAAACGGGACGCCGGGAGCGCAACGCTCCGCCGTCGCGCTCAGCGCGCCCCCCGGCCCGTCAGGACCACCGCCACCGTCTCGAGCATGATCAGCAGGTCGAGGAACAGCGTGTGGTTCTTGACGTAGTACAGGTCGTACTGGAGCTTCTCCAGCGAGTCCTCGATGGTCGAGCCGTATTCGTAGCGGACCTGCGCCCAGCCGGTCACGCCCGGCTTCACGCTATGGCGCACCGCGTAGTACGGGATCTGCGCGACCAGCTCGTCGACGAAGAACGGGCGCTCGGGACGCGGGCCCACCATGCTCATCTCGCCGCGCAGCACGTTGATCAGCTGCGGCAGCTCGTCGATGCGGACCTTGCGGATGAAGTTGCCGACGCGCGTGACACGGGCGTCGTTCTTGGTCGCCCACTGGGGGCGGCCGTCCTTCTCGGCGTCGTTGCGCATGCTGCGGAACTTGATCACCTTGAAGGTCGCGCCGTTCAGGCCGACGCGTTCCTGCGTGTAGAAGATCCCGCCGGGCGATTCCAGCTTGATGAGCAGCGCGGTGACGGCCATGATCGGCGCGGTCGCGACCAGCAGCACCAGCGAGGACACGAGGTCGAAGGCGCGCTTGACGGCGCTGCGCAGCACGCCCTGGTTGAAGCCGTCGCCGAAGATCAGCCAGCCGGCGTGGACGTGGCTGATCTTGATCTGCGCCAGCGTCTTCTCGAAGTAGGTGGCCAGGTCCACGACGCGGATGCCGTAGAGCTTGCAGTCCAGCAGCTGGCGCAGCGGCATGCTGCCGCCGCGGCGCTCGGACAGCGCCACGACGATCTCGTCCACGCCCAGGCGCATCGCCGCGTCGGTCAGGCTCTCGGCGGCCAGCAGTTCATGCGCGGGCACCTGCGGGTCGATCTCGTTCGGGCCGGGCAGGAAGCCGACGATGTGCGCATGCGGATCGGCGGCGCGCAGGCTCTCGCTGACGGCCAGCGCGGCATGGCCGCTGCCGAAGATCAGGATCTTGGTCCGGCCGGCGCCCTGCGCGCCGGAGTGCGCGGCGTACACGCGGTGCACCATGACCAGCGCGACGGCCAGCATGGCGGTCGTGGTCAGCAGGTCGCGGTGGGAGACGGTGGCGGGGATCAGGCTGAACAGGCCGTAGGCCAGCGGCAGGCCGATCAGCAGCGCGAAGAGCGCGCGGGCGCAGGACTGCGTCAGCGAGCGCTTGTGGGATTGGGAGTAGAGGCCGGACGCGGAGTTGATGACGAACATGCCGCCGGCCAGCGAGAGCCCGTAGGACGCGGCGAAGGTCACCATGTGCTCGCTGCTGCCCTGGCTCAACGCGACCGCGAACACCGCCGCCACGATCAGGCCCAGGTCGAAGAGCACCTGGACCAGGGTTCGACGATGGAGGTAATGGTTAAAAATTCGAATCATGCCCGTCCCCAAAGCTGGTCACGGCATCCTCTCGGGATGCTGTCGCCGACCCGGGTGAACCTCTCAGGACCGCTCGTCGCGAACACGTCCTCCGCCAGAGGAGGCCCCATTCGCTGCGGGGGGCATCATGCCTCCCACCCCCAGGCTTGAAAGCCCCCTGTTTGCAGGGGCGTTCGCCTTGCAATCCGGCTCGGTTGAACCCGTCTCGCCGACCGCCGCGGAATCCCCGAATCGACCCCTTGGCGCGTTGACCGGGGCCATTGTCTGTAGGCCCTGTTAGGTGCAAACCCCCTGACTGAATGCTTTGAGGGGCTCTCGTGCGGGAATGCACGTGAGTGAGGGGGGTGCCCCCTCGATCAAGGGACAGGCCCGCGTCGTCCCGACGTCGGCTTGTCAGAGAGGAACCGTGAAGGGACGACCAGGGAAACGACGGACGAAAAAAAACGCCCACCGAAGTGGGCGTCGTTTTGACGTCGCACGACCGTCGCATGACCGTCGTGCGACAGCCGGATCCCTCTCCCGAGGGCCCCGGCCTCGCGCCGACGATCAGCGCACGACGGCGATCTGCTCGCGGTTGCCGCCCTTGTACGTATACAGGGTCAGCGCGCCGTTCTTGATGTCGCCCTTGGCGTCGAACGCGATCGTGCCGGTCACGCCCTTGTAGTCGGCCGTCTTGGCCAGCACCGGCAGGTAGACCTTCGGATCGGCGGACTTGGCCTTGACCATCGCGTCGACCATCACGTTGACCGCGTCATAGACGTACGGGGCGTAGATCTGGACCTCGACCTTGTACTTGTCCTTGAACTTGGTCTTGAAGGCGTCCAGCGACTTCTTCGACTCGCCTTCCACGCCGCCCGCTTCCGCGCAGACGACCTGGCTGTCGGCCAGCGTGCCGGCGGACAGCTTGGGCAGTTCGGCCGTGCAGATGCCGTCGCCGCCCATGAACTTGGCTTCGATGCCCAGCTGCTTCATCTGGCGCAGCATCGGGCCGGCGACGGCGTCCATGCCGCCGAAGAAGACGACGTCGGGCTTCTTGCCCTTCAGGGAGGTCAGGATGGCGGTGAAGTCCGTGGCCTTGTCGTTGGTGAATTCACGACCGACGACCTTGCCGCCGGCGGCCTTGACGCCCTTCTCGAATTCATCGGCGACGCCCTGGCCGTAGGCCGTGCGGTCGTCGATGACGGCGATGGACTTGCCCTTCAGCGAGGTCACCGCGTACTTGCCCAGCGTGCCGCCCAGGTGCACGTCGTCGGCCACGACGCGGAACGCCGTCTTGTAGCCGTTGCGGGTGTACTTGGGGTTGGTCGCCGACGGCGAGATCTGCGGGATGCCGGCGTCGCTGTAGATCTTGGACGCGGGGATCGTCGTGCCGGAGTTCAGATGGCCGATGACGCCGTTGACCTTCGAGTCGACCAGCTTCTGGGCGGCGGCGGTGCCCTGCTTCGGATCGCCGGCGTCGTCTTCGGCCAGCAGCTCGAACTTGACCTTCTTGCCGCCGATCGTCACGCCCTTGGCGTTCAGCTCGTCGATGGCCATCTTGGCGCCCAGTTCGTTGTCCTTGCCCAGGTGCGCGATGGCGCCGCTGGTGGGACCCACGTGGCCGATCTTGACCACCGCATCCTGCGCCAGGGCGGCGCCGCTTGCGGCAATGGCGATTGCGCCCACGATCACATTCAGCTTGGATTGCATCTAGGAACCTCCGACTCGGGAATATGTGGAATGACGTTGAGTTCTCAACGCGAGCGACCATACCCCGAAAGACGGAAGCGTTTCCATAGTGAAAATGCTGTGAACGCGGTCACGGCGCAGACGTTGTCGCGCCCCTGTCACCGGGGCAAACCCGGATGGTTTTCGCAGGAGTGCGACGGCGTGCACACAGGCCGCACGCGAAGTGCGGATTTCCGCCCAGTCGATCGCGCATCAGGGGGATTCGCGCCCTGCCCATGGGCTTCGCGGCACCACGACGGCGCAACGCGTCACCGGCCTGGCACCAGCCCGGCGCGGGCTTCGCCTGGCGACGAAATGACAAGAATCAGTCGGCTCAGGCCGACATGACGTGGTGATTCAGCGTCAGGCCGAGCGCCTTGTAGGCCTTGAATCGTCCGCGTCCCGCGGCGACCTGGTCGGCGTCGGTGGAGACCAGCTCCAGCACACGCTCGAAACGCTCGAGGCCGGGCGGTACGCCGGGCTCGAAATTGAGCAAGACCTGGCACCCGGCCAGCGCATCGAGCTGGTCCGAGAGCAGGATCGGGGTGCGCGCCCGCAGCGCCGCCGGGGTGTCGGCGCGCAGCAGCAGGTGCGGGAGGAATTCGCCGGGCTCGAAGGTCCAGAGCGTCTGGTCCAGCCGCTCCAGCAAACGCATCGGGCCCCAGATGCCGACGGTCAGTCCCGCCGCCTGCGTCTTGCGCAGCAGGCGGCAGGCGTAGACCTGGCGATCGGGCACGCCGGTATAGAAGTTGACTTCCGTCACCGGACCCGCCCTTCCCTCGTCAGCTTGCGGAAGTTCCGAAGAACGCCGACGGCGTTCAGCGGACCTGCGACAGCACGAAGTGCGTCAGCAGACCGACCGGCCGGCCGGTCGCGCCCTTGGCGCCGCCGCCCTTCCAGGCGGTGCCGGCGATGTCCAGGTGGCCCCAGCGGTACTTGGACGCGAAGCGCTGCAGGAACTTCGCGGCGGTGATGGAACCGCCCTCGCGGCCGGCGACGTTGGCGACGTCGGCGAAGTTGGTCTTCAGGCCGTCGGCGTAGTCGTCGTCCAGCGGCAGGCGCCAGCACGGGTCCAGCGCCGTCTCGCCGGCGGCGCTCAGCGCGGCGGCCAGTTCATCGTCGCTCGCGTACATGCCCGAACGCACGCCACCCAGCGCGATCACGCAGGCGCCGGTCAGCGTCGCGACGTCGACGACGGTCGCGGGCTTGAAGCGCTCGGCATAGGTCAACGCGTCGCACAGGATCAGGCGGCCTTCGGCGTCGGTGTTCAGGATCTCGATGGTCTGGCCCGACATCGAGGTCACCACGTCGCCCGGCTTGACCGCGCGGCCGCTGGGCATGTTCTCGCAGGCGGCGATCAGCACGACCAGGTTGATCTTCGGCTTGAGCTCGACCACGGCGCGCAGCGTGCCCAGCACGGAGGCGGCGCCGCCCATGTCGAACTTCATCTCGTCCATGCCGGCGCCCGGCTTCAGCGAGATGCCGCCCGAGTCGAAGGTGATGCCCTTGCCGACCAGCACGACCGGTGCCTGCGTCTTGGCGGCGCCTTCGTACTTCGCGACGATGAAACGCGGCGGCACGTCGGAGCCCTTGGCCACCGACAGGAAGGAGCCCATGCCCAGCTTCTCGATGCCCTTCTGGTCCAGGACCTCGACCTTGATGCCGTGGCTCTTGGCCAGGGCCTTGGTCTGGTCGGCCAGGTAGGCCGGCGTGGCGACGTTGGGCGGCAGGTTGGCGCATTCGCGCGCGACGGCGATGCCGGCGCCGATGGCCTGGCCGCGGGTCAGGCCGGCCTTGACCGCCTTGACGTCGTCCTTGCCGTGCAGCAGGGCGATCTTCGTCAGCTTCGACGCGGCGGGCGCGCTGGGCTTGGTCTCGCGGTAGACGTAGGTCGCTTCCAGGGCGGCGAGCACGGTCTGCTCGGCCAGGGACTCGGTCAGCTCGGCACCGAAGCCGGCGTAGGCCACCGAGGCGCCCGTCGCGCCCTTGCCCTTGAGCTGGCCCAGCGCGGCGCCCAGCGCGCTGCGGGCGGCCTTGAGCGAGGCGCCGCTGGCGGCGACGATCAATCTGGGGGCCTTCAGGCCGGCGGGACGGACCAGGGACAAGACCTGACCCGCTTTCAGCTCGAAGTCGCCGAGCTTGACGGCATCCTTGACCAGGGCGGTGACGGTCTTGTCGAGCGAGGCCGGCAGGCTGTCGCCCGCGACGACTAGCACGAGGGCGTCAGCGCCGTGCGACGACAGGGCGTCGAGGGAAACGAGCTGAGAGCGGAAGTCCATAATGCCGAGAAGTAGATAAAGTGCCCGGATGTTATTCGATTCAACCGTACGCAAGGAACTGGCCCGCAGTTTCGGATTGGCCTTCGTGGTCATCCTGACCATCGTCGTCACGATGCTGCTGGTGCGCTCGCTGGGCATGGCGGCCAAGGGCACGGTGGCCCCGCAGCACGTGCTGCTGTCGCTGGGTTATCTGGCCCTCGCCCAGTTGCCGGTGATGCTGAGCCTGTCGCTGTTCGTCGCCGTCGTCATGTCGCTGGGGCGCATGTACAAGGAATCGGAGATGACCATCTGGTTCGCCAGCGGCCTGGGCCTGACGCGCTTCGTGCGGCCGGTGCTGACGATGGCCTCGCCGGTGCTGGTCGTCGTGACGGTGCTGATGACCATCGTCTGGCCCTGGAGCAACGAGAACAGCGTGCAGCTGCGCGAGCAGTTCGAACAACGCAGCGATCTTTCGCGCGTCGCGCCGGGCCAGTTCCAGACCTCCAACGACGGCTCGCGCGTGTTCTTCATCGAGCGCGACCCGGCCGATGAATCCGCCGCCCGCAACGTCTTCATCATGAACAACACCGAGCACCTGGAGTCGGTGACGACCTCGGCGCGCGGCGCGCTGCAGTACAAGGACAACCAGCGCGTGCTGGTGCTGGATCACGGCCAGCGCAACGACGTCGACCAGCGCAACGGCGACAAGTCGGTGGCGCGCTTCCAGCAGTACCAGGTCGTCGTCGACGACGAGGTGATGCGCGCCGGCGGCACGCGCCCGCCCAAGACCCGTCCGACGCTGGACCTGCTGGTCGACCGCACGCCCCAGAACGACGGGGAACTGGCCTGGCGCTTCGGCATGATCCTGGGCTGCGTCAACCTGGTGCTGCTGGGGATCGGCATCTCGGCGACGAATCCGCGTCGCGCCAGCAACTGGAACCTGCTGTTCGCCCTGCTGGCCTTCATCGTCTACTTCAACCTGATCAACCTGACCCAGACCTGGGTGGTGGGCAACAAGATGAAGCTGGGCCCGGCGCTGATGGCGCTGCATGGCGGCGCCCTCCTGGTGACGCTGCTGCTGCTGCTCTGGCGCGAACAGGGCGCGCGACTGGGCGCCCCGCGCAGCGGCGTGCTGCCGGCCCCGCCCGAGAACCCGGCGTACGCGGAGACGGTCTTCGCCGCGCCCCCGGCCGGCATGGTGATCGCGCCGGCGTCGATGTCCGGCTCCACGCCGGGAGTGCCCACATGAGAACCGTCCGGCGGCTGCTGTATCGCGACATCCTCAGCTCCTTCACCCTGGTCATGGCCGGGTTCCTGGCGCTGTTCTTCTTCCTGGATTTCATCGACGACCTGGACCGCTTCCAGCGCCTGGGCCTGGGCATCGGGCTGGCGGTCTGGTCCAGCGTGCTGAAGCTGCCGGGCCGCTTCTACGAGCTGATGCCCATCGCGGTGCTGATCGGCACCATCTTCAGCATGGCGCGGCTGGCGCAGTCCAGCGAGTTCACCATCCTGCGCACCGGCGGCCTCGGTCCGCAGCGGGCGCTGGGCCTGCTGAGCGTGATGGCGCTGGCCTTCGCGGTGCTGGCCTTCGTCGTGGGCGACTTCGTCAACCCGTGGGCGGACCGCCAGGCGCAACTGCTCAAGTCCAGCGCCAGCGGCGGCGTCACGAACGCCCAGGGCGCCTGGTTGAAGGACCGCATCGGCGACTACAGCTACGCGGTGCACGTCGGCCGGGCCCGCGCCAACGGGACGATGGAGGACGTGCTCGTCTTCGAGTTCGACAGCAAGGGCGCGATGGCCACGCGGATGACCGCGAAGAATGCGACCGTCGACCCGACCGGCCGCTGGCTGATGAACGACGTGCGGCTGATGCAGTGGTCGCGCGCGCCGACGCCGCTGAACCAGCCGGCCCTGGCCGCGCCGCAGCACGCGGACCCGGCGGCGCCGCAGGACAAGCTGGCCGAGAACCCGGCCGTGCGCGAGATCCTGCTGCCGAAGTATGAGTGGCAGAGCCAGCTCCCCTCGGGCGTGGTGGCGGCCGCGGTGCAGCCGACCTGGAACATGTCGACGCTGGAGCTCTACCGCTACACGCGCCATCTCTCCTCGCAGGAGCAGTCGTCGGCGCAGCCGGAGATCCAGTTCTGGCGCAAGGCCTTCTATCCGTTCGCCTGCATGGTGATGGTGGCGCTGGCGCTGCCCTTCGCCTACCTGCATTTCCGCTCGGGCGGCATCAGCGTGAAGGTCTTCGGCGGCATCATGCTGGGCATCAGCTTCGTGGTGCTGAACGCGATCACCGGTCACCTCGGCCTGCTGCGCGACTGGACCCCGTGGCTCGTGGCCTCGGCGCCGAGCCTGCTGTACCTGGGCATCTCGATGGGCGCCTTCTACTGGCTGGTGCGTTATCGATGAGCGGCGGGATCGCCGCCTGCCGGGCCCCACGCGGGCCCTGTCGCCTGAGGGAGAACCGCTGATGGACAGTCTGCTGCTCTTCGCCCACGGGGCCCGAGATCCGGCCTGGGCCGGCCCGTTCCAGGCCATCGCCGCGGAACTCCAGACGCGCTGCCCGGACCTGCCGATCGCGCTCGCCTATCTCGAGCTGATGACGCCGGACCTGGCCACCGCCGCCGGCGCGCTGGTCGCCGTGGGCGCCACGCGCGTCCAGATCGTGCCCATGTTCCTGGGCGCCAGCGGCCATGTGCGCCGCGACGTGCCGCCGCTGGTGGAGTCGTTGCGCGCGCAGCACCCGGGCGTGCTGTTCGTGCTGCACGACGCCATCGGCGAACAGCCCTCGGTGATCCGCGCGATGGCGGGCGCGACGCTGGACCTGATCTCGTCCGTCACGCTCCCCGCCGATCCGCTCAACCCCGCCACGCCGACCGTGCTGGCCCAGTCCTGACGCTCCGACGAGCCCCGCACTGAACCCGCCATGAACCTCCACCAGTTCCGCTTCGTCCAAGAGGCCGCGCGCCGCAACCTCAACCTGACCGAGACGGCCAAGGCGCTGTACACCTCGCAGCCGGGCGTCTCCAAGGCGATCCTGGAGCTCGAGGAGGAACTCGGCGTCGACATCTTCTCGCGCCACGGCAAGCGGCTGCGCAGCATCACCGAGCCCGGCCGCCAGGTGCTGAAGTCCATCGAGATCATCATGCGCGAGGTCGGCAACCTCAAGCGCATCGGCGAGGAGTACTCCAAGCAGGATGTCGGCACGCTGTCGATCGCCACGACGCACACGCAGGCGCGCTACGTGCTGCCGGGCCCGGTCACGCAGCTGCGCAAGCAGTTCCCGCAGGTCAACATCGGCCTGCACCAGGGCAGTCCGGACCAGGTCGCGAAGATGCTGATCGACGAGACGGCCGACGTCGGCCTGGCGACCGAGTCGCTGTCGCAGTTCGAGGAGCTCGTCACCCTGCCCGCCTACGAATGGCAGCACGTGCTGGTGATGCGCGCCGAGCATCCGCTGGCGCAGCTCGAACGCATCGACCTCGAGCACCTGGCCGCGCAGCCGCTGGTCTCCTACCACCCGAGCTTCACCGGCCGCACCCGCATCGACCGCGCCTTCGCGCAACGCCAGCTCAAGCCCAACATCGTGCTGGAGGCGATCGACTCCGACGTCATCAAGACCTACGTCCGGCTGGGACTGGGCGTGGGCATCGTGGCCGAGATGGCGGTGCGCGAGGACCCGCCCGGCGGGGAACTCGTCTCGCGACCGCTGGGTCACCTGCTGGGCCAGAACGTCGCGCGCATCGCCTTCAAGCGCGGCGCCTACCTGCGCAACTACGTCTACAGCTTCGCCGAGCTGCTGTCCGATCGCCTGAACCGCACGCTGCTGCAGCGCGCGATGAGCGGCGAGGCCAGCGACTACGATTTGTGAGCCCCACCATGCGCATTCACACTCCCGTTCCCGCGAGCCGCCTGCCCCAGCTGGGCGTGACGGTCTTCAGCGTCATGTCGGCGCTGGCGCAGCAGCACCAGGCGGTCAACCTGGGCCAGGGCTTCCCTGATTTCGAAGGCGATCCGGCGCTGCTGGACGCCGTCGACGCCGCGATGCGCGCCGGCCACAACCAGTACCCGCCGATGCCCGGCGTCCCGGCGCTGCGCCAGGCGATCGCCGCGAAGATCGAGACGCTCTACGGGCACTCGTACAACCCGGACACCGAGATCACCGTCACCGCCGGCGCGACGCAGGCGATCCTGACGGCGCTGCTCGCGATCGTGCACCCCGGCGACGAGGTCATCGTGCTGGAGCCGGCCTACGACAGCTACGCGCCCAACATCGCGCTGGCCGGCGGCGTGATGGTGCCGGTGCTTCTGGACCCATCGAGCTTCCGTCCCGACTTCGACCGCCTCCGCGCCGCGCTGACGCCGCGCACCCGCGCGATCATGATCAACAGCCCGCACAACCCCAGCGGCGCCGTCTGGAGCGCGGACGAACTGCGCCAGCTCGCCGAACTGCTGGACGGCACCGACGTGCTGGTGATCAGCGACGAGGTCTACGAGCACATGGTCTACGACGGCCAGACGCACCAGAGCGTGTCGCGGCTGCCGGAACTGGCCGCGCGCAGCTTCGTCGTGTCGAGCTTCGGCAAGACCTACCACGTGACTGGCTGGAAGGTCGGCTACGTGACCGCGCCGGCGCCGCTGATGGCGGAGTTCCGCAAGGTCCACCAGTACAACGTGTTCACGGTGAACTCCGCGATGCAGCACGGCATCGCGACCTACATGCGTGACCCCGCGCCCTACCTGGGCCTGAGCGATTTCTACCAGCGCAAGCGCGACCGCTTCCGCGCCGGACTGGCGGGCTCGGCCTTCGTGCTGCGCCCCTGCCCCGGCAGCTACTTCCAGTGCGTCGATTACAGCGCGCTGCCGGCGCCGCTGGCCGCGATGGGCGACATGGAGATCAGCCAGTGGCTCACGCGCGAGATCGGCGTCGCAGCGATTCCACTGTCGGCGTTCTACGGCGGCGGCAGCGACGCGAAGGTCATCCGCTTCTGCTTCGCGAAGAAGGACGAGACCCTGGACCTCGCGCTGGAGCGCCTGAAGAAGATCTGAGCCAGGACGATCAGCGTCCCTTGGGCTCGCGTGGCGCGTCGTCCTCGACGAGCGACAGATCCAGATCCACCGACTGCGTGAGTGGCGTCCGCGACGCGGCTGGCGACTGCCAGACCATCGTGGCCATCTGGTCCGCCGGCGCGGTCGCATCCAGCGGCAGCACGACGTCGATGGACGACCCGTCGATCTCGTGCTCGGCGCGGTCCCGCGCCACCGCGTACAGCAGCAGCAGGTCGCGATAGGCCGGCAGCCCCAGGTCCCCGCTGTACTCCTGGTGGTTGGACAGCAGGTCCTGCAACAGGCTCATGCTGCCCTCGGGATCGGACCAGGCGGCCTCGAGCCGCTCGATCAGTTCCCCGTGGGTCTCCAGCGCCTCGCCCTGGTTCAGGTCGTCGCTCCACGACGGCGCACGGGCGTGGAACTGCTCGGCGAAGCGCGCCCCGACGCGGTCGAAGGCCTCGCGGTCGCCGCGACGCTGATAGAGCTCCATCAGCTTCAGGAACGGCAGGCCGCTGGCCGCGTCGCGGTGGTTCAGGCGCGAGGACAGCAGCTCGATCGCCGCGTCGTCCTGGCCCAGCACCATGAAGAAGTCGACCTGCTGCTCGAGGTCGATGAGTTCCTCGACCGTCACGGTGACACCGCCGACGCCCAGGTCGGCCGACAGCGGTGCCGGCCGCGTATCGCCGCGCTCGAACTGCAGGCTCAGCGGCTCCAGCGCATCGAGCGCGGCCAGGGCGTCGAGCGCGTCGTCCGCCGCCGTGGTCGGCGCACGGGCCGGCCGCTGGACGGAGGACGCGGGCGGCGTGGGCGACATCAAGGGCGCGGGACGGGTCGGCTCCTCGTTGAGGCTCAGCGGCATCGGGATCGTCGACGGCGCCAGGGACGCCACCGGACCGTCGCTCGACAGGTGCGACATCAACGGCACCGGCGAGCTGTGCGGATCGGTGGGCGTGAACGGGGACGGACCGGTCGGCACCGGCGGCAACACCGTCTCGGCCCCTTGCAGATCGTGGCGGGAGTCGCCCAGCCAATGCTGGCCCGCTTCACGCTTCTGCACGCGGTTGCTGCGCCACAGCAGCAGGCTGCTCGCGGCCAGCGCCAGGCTCAGCAGGCTCAGGCCCAGTACCCAGACGGACGACGACGCGTTGCCCCCGCTCGCGGCATGCTCGCGCGCGGCCTGCAACTCCTGGCGCAGCGTGGTCATCGCGGCCATCGTGCGCTTCTGCTCGGCCTGCATGTCGGCGAGCTGCTTCTGCATCGCCAGCATCTGCTGGCGCGCGTCCTCGGCGGCGCTCGCGGCACTGGCGGCGGCCTCGGCGGCCAGCAGCGCGGGTGCCGTCGGCTGCAGCGCTTCCATGGGTTCCAGCGACAGGCGCGGCGTCGGAGCCCGCACCACGCGGGCGTCGCGCGCCTGGGTGCGGCTCTGGCTCTGGCGTGCCTCACGCGACGGGTTCGAACGGGTGCCGTCGGTGCCAGGACTTGCCTCCGCCGTGCGACGCTGGGGGCGACGTGGCCGCTCGGCCGTGCTGCCCGAGGCACCAGGCGTTGCCGCGGCGGCGATCGCCAGCTCACTGCCGACGCGCGGTGTCGACGGACGGGGGACCGGCGCCTCTGGCGGCCGTGCCTGCTGGTTCTCCTGCAGAGCCTGCAGCGCGGGCGACACGGTCGCCGCGGGCGGCGGGCCGGCGTCGGCCATCGGCTCGCCGTTCAGGCCCGGCGGGTCGATGAAGGCGGTGTACTGGCGCGTCAGCCGCGCCGGACAACCCACGCTGAGCTGCACCGAGACGATGGGCTCGTCGATCCGTTGCGCGCTGCGCAGCCGCACGCCAGTGACGCGCGCGCCGTCGCCCTCGACCTGCCAGTGCAGGCCCGACGTGGCCAGCGCGTTCTCCCCGGCGCTGACTTCCGCGCGCACGCACTCGGGCGTGACGGTCTCGCCGGGGTTGAGCTGGACGGGGAACAGCAGGTTCAGCGGCTGGCCCAATGACGATGCCGCCTGGGGGCGGCCGACACCGAGGCTCCAGGCCGGCGCCGACATCATGAGGATGGCAAGCACGAGAACGCTGTGCGGCGGCAACGCGCCGCGCGGGTCGTGATGATCTCGATCCATTCCCGCTGTTGTTGCTGTTGGTGTGCGTTTCACTCTAGCACGGCGCTTACAGGGACAAACCCGGAAAAGCGCCCCTTCCTCCCCCCGGATGCGCATCGCCCGCGCATCATGCGCGGATGGTCGCGGCGCCCACGGGCATGCCGCGGGTCCCTCACAATAAGCCGGAAGAAGCCGCGACGCACGCGGTCCATCCGCACATTTCAGGAGACCGCTGGCTTGTCACGCCAGCGACAAAGCATGAACAGCTCGGTTCTTACAATTTCCGAACGCAACAACATCGAGACGGGGCCGTGGTTTTCCAAACTGTCACTGCCGCTGCGCAGCGACATTCTGGCGCGCGCCACCGTGAGACGCCTCACCGACGGCGCACTGATGTCGGTGCGCGGCGAACCGGCCGAGGAATGGATCGGCGTGGCCAAGGGCGCGGTGCGGGTGAGTTCGGTCTCGCTGTCGGGCAAGCAGGTCACGCTGACCTACGTCGAGCCCGGCATCTGGTTCGGCGACATCGCCCTCTTCGACGGCCTGCCGCGCACCCACGACGCCAGCGCCCATGGCGAGACCACGCTGCTGGTGATCCGCAAGCCCGACTTCCGCGATCTGCTCCAACGCCACACCGAACTCTACGAAGCGCTGCTGCGGTTGAACTGCCGCCGCCTGCGGCTGATGTTCGACCAGGTCGAGGACCTCAACACCCGACCCCTCGCCTCGCGGCTGGCCAAGCAGATCCTGCTGCTGGCGCGCAGCTACGGCGTGTCGCAGGGCGAGGAGGTCCGCATCGGCCTGCAGCTGGCGCAGGAAGACCTGGCGCAGTTGCTGGGCGCCTCGCGGCAGCGCGTGAACCAGGAGCTCAAGGGCTTCGAGCGCGAAGGCGCGGTGCGCGTGGAGCCGACCCGGCTGGTGGTGTTGAGCAAGGAAAAGCTGCTGGCCATCGCCAACCGCTGAGCGTCGGGGGAACGTCGACACAATCGACACGGTCGACGGGGTCGACCCGGTCTCCAGGACGCTCGGATCACGAATCACGACAACTTCAGGAGACCTTGTGGACGATGCTTTCACCGGCACCCGTGCCCCTTCGCAATCGATGGATGCCCAGGCGCTCGCCGCCTGGCTGGCGCGCGAGATCGACGGCTTCGCCGGCCCGCTGACGATCGAGCAGTTCAAGGGCGGCCAGTCCAATCCCACCTACAAGCTGATCACGCCGGGCGCGACCTACGTGATGCGCGCCAAGCCGGCCCCGGTGGCCAAGCTGCTGCCGTCCGCGCACGCGATCGAGCGCGAGTTCACCGTGATGCGCGCCCTCGCCGGCACCGACGTGCCGGTGCCGCGCATGCTGGCGCTCTGCGAGGACGAATCCATCGTCGGCCGCGCGTTCTACGTCATGGAGTTCATGCAGGGTCGGGTCTTGTGGGACCAGACGCTGCCGGGCGCCTCCACCGCCGAACGCAGCGCGATCTACGAGGAGATGAACCGCGTCATCGCCGCGCTGCACCGGGTGGACTTCCGCGCGCTGGGGCTGGAGGGCTACGGCAAGCCGGGCAACTACTTCGAACGCCAGATCGGCCGCTGGAGCAAGCAGTACCAGGCGACGATCACCGGCCCGAACGAGGCGATGGACCGCCTGATCGAGTGGCTGCCGGCGCACATCCCCGAGTCGGCGCGCGACGAGCGCGAGGTCGCCATCGTCCACGGCGACTACCGGCTGGACAACCTCGTCTTCCACCCGACCGAGCCGCGCGTGCTGGCGGTGCTGGACTGGGAGCTGTCGACGCTGGGCCATCCGCTGGCGGACTTCAGCTACCACTGCATGTCGTGGCACATCCGCAAGAGCGGCGCGGCGCGCGGCCTGGGCGGCGTGGACCTGGCGCCGCTGGGCATCCCGAGCGAGCTGGACTACGTGCGTCGCTACTGCGAGCGCACCGGCCGCGGCGACGCGGCGACGGTGATGAAGGACTGGAACTTCTACCTCGCCTACAACCTGTTCCGCATCTGCGCGATCCTGCAGGGCATCGCCAAACGCGTCGAGGACGGCACCGCGTCCAGCCAGCAGGCCCGCGAGGCCGGGGCCGGCGCGAAGCCGATGGCGGAGCTGGGCTGGCAGTTCGCGCAGAAGCTGTCGGGCTGAGCGCGAAACGAGCGGCGGCGATCGCGCCTCGACCCACTGGACCCACTGCTTTCGGAGCAGAGAGGCGCGAGTTCCGGAGCGGGCAGATTTTCAGGCTAGAATGCAAGGCTCAGTCGGGGCGTAGCGCAGCCTGGTAGCGCATCTGCTTTGGGAGCAGAGGGTCGCGAGTTCGAATCCCGCCGCCCCGACCAACCATCTCGAAAGCCGCAAGGAGTCCTGCTCCTTGCGGCTTTTCCTTTTGGCGAACTACTTCGACGACGTCCGCTTCGGACTCGCCAGCTTCGGCGCCATCGCGCCGACGGTCTTGCGCAGATGCTCGACCACGTGCTGCGCGCGCGCCGACAGCGGCCATTCGGCGCGATGGATCAGCCACAGCGTGTCCACCACCGGCGAGCCGCAATCGAGCACCCGGATCTCGTCCTGTCGAGGGAACGCGCGGCGCGCATGCTGCGTCAGCACCGTGAATCCAAGGCCGCGCGCCACCGGCTCGAGCAGCAGGCCGATCTGGTTGCTGAAGCCACGCACCGGCAGGTCGCGCACGCCCGGCGAGCCGGGGAAGTGACGGCTCAACAGACGCCCGGCCATCGCCTGTCCGTCGGGATGATCGATGAAGCCGATGCGGCGCAGGTCGTCCCACTCCGCGCACTTCTCTGCCGCCGGCAGCACGAGCTCCAACGGCTCTTCCAGGAAGGCGCAGCTGGCGAGCCGCGCATCGTCCGGTCGCAGCGTCACCAGGCCCAGTTCATAGCGGTTGTCCAGCACCGCCTGCAGCACGTCGGGATCGGGCGCGAAGCGATGCCGCACCACCAGTCCGGGACGTTGCGCCTGAAGGTCCAGCAAGTGCGGGTACACGAACAGCCCGATGCCGCCCGGCGTGATCATGCCGACCTCGCCCTGGCAGGCGTCCTCGTCCGCGAGCCGACCACGCAGGCGCTGGTCGGCCTCGTCCAGCTCGCGCCAGTAGTCCAGCGTCGCCTTGCCGGCCGGAGTCAGCTCGATCGCACGCGGGCGGCGGATCAGCAGCGGCCCCAGCGAGCTCTCCAGATGCCGCACGTGCTGGCTGACCGCCGCCTGCGTCAGGTCCAGCGCCTCGGCGGCGCGTGTGAAGCTGCCCAGCCGCGCCAGGGTGGCGAAGCTGCGCAGCCATTGAGGATTCAGCATGGGCTACCCGGCTCGAACATAAGGAAGTCTTATCGCGGTGATAAGGCCGCAGTACTTTTCATTATGGGTCCGACTTTCTAGACTGTCGTCTCCGCAGGTCTTTCCCTGCGCCCTCTTCCCCCCTTTCCACTCCCTTCCTCCCCCTCCTCCGGCGGCTCCCGCTTTTCCGATCAAGGTCTCCATGTCCAGCTTGTTCTCTCCGTTCACCCTCAAGGACGTCGTCCTGCGCAACCGCATCGCCGTGCCGCCGATGTGCCAGTACAGCGCCACCGACGGCCTGGTCAACGACTGGCACCTCACGCATTACGCCGGCCTGGCGCGCGGCGGCGCGGGCCTGGTGATCGTCGAGGCCACCGGCGTTTCGCCGGAAGGCCGCATCACGCCAGCCTGCCTGGGTCTGTGGAACGATGAACAAGCCACCGGCCTCGCCCGCGTGGCCGCGTCCATCGCCGCCGCCGGCGCCGTGCCCGGCATCCAGATCGGCCACGCCGGCCGCAAGGCCAGCGCCCACAAGCCCTGGGAAGGCGACGACCACATCGCCGCCGGCGATCCGCGCGGCTGGGCCACGCTCTCGCCCTCCGCCGTGCCTTACGGCAAGGGCCTGCCGCAGGTGCCCAAGGCCATGGACAAGGACGACATCGCCCGCGTCCAGGCCGACTTCGTCGCCGCCGCGGTGCGCGCCCGCGACGCCGGCTTCCGCTGGCTGGAGCTGCACTTCGCTCACGGCTATCTGGCGCAGAGCTTCTTCTCCGTCCACGCCAACCGGCGCGACGACGAGTTCGGCGGCAGCGCCGAGAACCGCGGCCGCTTCCTGCTGGAGACGCTGCGCGCCGTGCGCAAGGTCTGGCCCGAGCACTTGCCACTGACGGCCCGTTTCGGCGTGATCGAATACGACGGCCGCGACGAGCAGACACTGGCCGAAGCCATCGGCCTGACGCGGGCGATGAAGGCCGAGGGTCTCGACCTGCTGAACGTCAGCGTCGGCTTCACGACGCCGGAGGCGCAGGTCCCCTGGGGCCCGGCCTTCCTGGGCCCGATCGCGCAACGCGTGCGTCGCGAAACCGGTTTGCCGGTCGCGGCCGCCTGGGGCTTCCACACGCCGCAACTGGCCGAACAGGCCCTGGCCGACGGACAGCTGGACCTGGTGATGATCGGACGCGCGCTGCTGGCCAACCCGCACTGGCCCTACCAGGCCGCGCAGGAGCTGAAGAAGGACAAGCCGACCTGGGTGCTGCCCGCGCCGTACGCGCACTGGCTGGAGCGCTATCAACCGCAACGCGGTTGAGTCCCCCTCGACGAACGCCCTGACCATCGTGCACGGAGCCGGGCATGCCGGTACCCCCGGGAGCGAATTCCGAGCGGCGAGGAGGAGATTGAGCGGACGGGGGTACCGGCATGCCCGGCGGGCGCTCGGTCCCCGTCAAAGCGGATACGAATACCCCTGCTGGATCGCGCGCTCGTAGGTGCAGACCTCGATCGCGTCCCGGCGGCTGTCCAGGTAGTCCAGCAGCGCCGTGAACTTCGCGAACTGCGCCGCGTTGCCCGCCGGGATCACGTGGAAGACGAAGATGGCCAGCCCCCGGCTGGCCGCCGCATAGCTCGCGAAGTTGATCAGGTCGGCGCCGGTGTTGACGTTCAGGTCGATGCCCAACGCCGTCACGTAGTTCGGATCGGCGATCGGGAAGGTCTCCGGCAGCACGGCCTTGGCGGTGATGGAGCCGCTGGCACCGACGTTGAACCCGCGCATCCCCATCGGGAAGTTGGTCCTGCGCGCCGCCTTCCAGTCCAGCGCGTTGGGCGAGTTGTTGGAGAAGTAGGAGCCCATCCCTCCCCCGTTGAGCCCCAGCGCCACCCACAAGGCGCGTTGCGACGCCATCTCGGACATCGCCTGGCTGCCGCCGAACGAGGGGTTCTCCGTCGACCAGGCCTGGGACGCGACCTGCCAGCCGTGCAGCCGGCAGAGCTTCTGCATCTGCGCGACGCTCATCTGGAACTGGTCCGGACCCGCGCGCAGCATCGCGGCGACCGCGCCCGGGAACAGCGAGCCCGGGAAGCCGCGCCTGGCCATCTCGAACGAGGCGTCGGTCCAGGTGTCGGCCCGGCAGTCGTCGAAGGCGATCACCGCGGCGGCACGGCCCAGCTGTTTGGGACAGATGAACAGCCCGCCCAGCGCGATCTGCGTGCTGACGGTGACACCGCCGAGTCGCGCGCCCGCATGCGTGATCGCCGTGATGTCGCTCAGCTGGGCGGCGCCCACGGCCACGAAGTCCTCGATCGCAAATCCCAGCACCTGCCATTCGAGCGTGGCGTTCCAGTTCACACGCGTGCATTGCAGGTAGTTCCCGCCGCTCGCGTTGACCGTCCCGCCGGTGTAGAGACGCACGCCCGCCGTGATGCTGCCCGGGCCGGACGCGCCGCCCGGCAGCACCTTGAAGGCGAGGTAGACGTTGCAGCCCGTCAGGTTGAGCGCGGTCAGCGGCACCGCGCTCGGGATCGCCGTGACGGCGCCGCCCGAACCCAGGGTGATGAGCGGGCTCGTGCCCATGTTGGCCGGATAGGCGCTGGCCGCGGTGTTGCCGATGTAGGGATCGGCGGTGTCGTTGGTCTTGGTCGCGCCGCCGGTCAGCGCGGTCACCGCGGCGGCGGCCGTCGTGAAGAGCCCGAGGTTGCGCTTCTTCGGCCAGAACGTCGGTGGCGGCGCGGACGGGCCGGAGATCAACGGCATCTCGAAGGCGCCGGCCACGACGTTCGGCGGCGTCAGCAGCGTTCCGGTCGACACCTCGGACTCGAGCGCATTGGCGGTCGGCGCGGAGAGCGGCATCAACGCGCGCTGCTGCACGCCCACGACCTGACCGAAATCATCGACGACCCATTGCAGTTGGCGATGGGTGTCGTCGGCCATGGTTCAGCGTCTCGCCACGTCCAGCGGCACCGCCGCGGTCTCGACGAAGATCGACGGCCGGAAGCCCTCGGTGTGACCGCTCGCGGCCTTGCCCGAATCCGAGGCCAGCACCTCGATCGCGAAGGCCGACATCGGCTTCGCGAACAGGAAGCCCTGCAGCTCGTCGCAGCCCATCGCGACGAGCTGGTCGCGTTGGGCCGGCGTCTCCACGCCCTCGGCGACGACTTTCAGGTGCAGCACCCGTGCCATCTCGATGACGGCGCGCACGATGGCCTGCGCCTCGACGCTGGTCGCCACGTCGGCGACGAAGCTGCTGTCGATCTTGAGCTCCTGCGCCGGCAACTGGCGCAGCGCGGCCAGGCTCGAGTACCCCGTGCCGAAGTCGTCGATGGACACATGCACGCCCAGCGCGCCCAGCCGCTTGAACGCGCGCCCGGTGACGGTGGCGTGTTCCATCGCGACGGATTCGGTGATCTCGCAGGTGAAGCGCTCGGGCCGCAGACGGTGCTTCTTGAGGCCCTTCTCGAGCCGGAGGATGAAGTCATCCGAGCGCATCTGATAACCCGACACGTTGATCGCCACGCGCATCCGCAGGCCCATCTCGCGCCAGCGCGCGGCCTGGGTCAGCGCGGTATCGGCGACCCAGTCGCCGATCGCGTCGATCACGCCGTAGCGCTCGGCGATCGGGATGAAGCGCGACGGGCTCACCATGCCCAGCGTCGGATGCCGCCAGCGCAGCAGCGCCTCCACCGCGGTGACCTGCATCGTCTTCGCGTCCATCTTCGGCTGGTAGACCAGCTCGAGTTCCTTGTTCTTGATCGACTCGCGCAACTCGCGCGCCATCGTCAACTCCTCGCGGAGTTCCTCTTCCTGCACCGCATCGAAGAACGCATGGCCATTGCCCCCGAGGCGCTTCACCGAGCGCATCGCCGTCTGCGCGCGCCGGATCAGCCGGATCGAGCTGCCGTGCTCGGGCGACATCGCCACGCCCACCGACAGTCCCGTGCGCAGCGGCGTCGTGCCGATCACGACGGGTTGGCCCAGGCTTTCGAGCACCTGGCGCACCAGTGCATCGGTCTGCGACGGTGACACCTCGCTCCAGAGGGCGAACTCATCCCCCGCGAGCCGTCCGACCAGGGCCTTCTTGCCGCCGATCTGCCGCAGGCGCTCGGCGGTGCGGACCAGCAGGTGGTCGCCGAACTCCTTCCCGTGCTCGTCGTTGACGAGGCGGAAGCCGTCCAGTCCGATGTACAGCAGGCAGCCCTGCCCTTCGCGGCGTTGGAGGCCCTCGAGCATCGCGGCGAACTCATCCTCGAAGCGGCGCGCCAGCAGCAGGCCCGTGAGGCGGTCCCGCTGGCGCCGGCGACGGGCACGACCGAGCCGGCCCTGGACCGCCATCAGCAGGGCCAAGGTCAGCGCGACGCCCAGCAGGACGCCCAGGAGAACCCACATCAGCGTCAACAACGGCTCCGGAATCGGCGGGGGAAGTACGCATGCTAGGCGCTGAATGCGCTTCCGTGCGATCTCAGCACCGGAATGCGGGGGCAGGTCTGACCAGCGGCGACCGGAGGGCGTGACGAACTCGGCGGGGGCCGGGCCTTGCGTGCGAGAGGGGCCGGCGCGGCGCGGCGTTCGCGCGACACCCCACCCGCAGGGGCGATAGGCGCGATGGGCAAGCACCGATAGGTGGAAACCCCATGCGCACGGACCTGTCAGCACGATGTCAGGCAGAGACAATGCGCGCTGTTTTTTTGTTTCAAAACAGCGCCTTTTTCCTGTTCTCCTGGTCACGAGCCGGGAGGCGGGCGGGGCAACGGGAACGAACCCGGAAAGATCGAGCACAGCATGGCGCTACAGCATTTGACCGACGAGCAGGTGCAGACCTGGTCGCGCGCGCAGAAGGACGAGTGGTGGTTCAAGAACGTCTTTCGCGGCGACATGGCGCAGCTCTCGCTGCGCTCCGGCTTCACCGGCTTCATGCTGGGCGGCATCCTGGCGGCGACCTCGCTGTACATCGGCGGCAAGACCGGCATCAGCGTCGGCGTGGGGCTGACCTCGGTGATCCTGGCCTTCGCGATGTTCCGCATCTTCGCGACGCTGGGCTGGGCCTCGGACTACACGATCCTCGAGAACAACTGCACCCAGTCGATCGCGACGGCGGCGGGCTACGTGGTGTCGCCGCTGTTCTCGTCGCTGGCGGCGTACATGCTGGTGGTGGACCACATCGTGCCGTGGTGGCAGATGATGGTCTGGATGGTCGTGATCGCGATCCTGGGCGTGCTGGTGGCCTTCCCGATGAAGCGGCGCTTCATCAACGAGGACCAGCTCCCCTTCCCTGAAGGCCGCGCCTGCGGCGTGGTGCTGGACTCGCTGTACACCGGCGAGGGCGGCGAAGGCATGTACAAGGCCAAGCTGCTGGCCAAGGTCGCCGGCGGCGCCGCGCTGTACCAGGCCGTGGTGAGCGACGGCTGGATGAAGCTGCTGCAGTTCAAGATCCTGCGCATGGACCAGTGGGCCGGCATGACCGAGCCCTGGACCTTCCACGAGCGACTGGACCAGTACTACTACGGCCTGGCGGCCAAGGCCGAGATCTGGATCCCGAAGATCCTGGGCACCGACATCCGCGCGCTGGGCCTGCGCCTGACGCTGGACGCGGCGATGCTGGGCGTGGGCGGCCTGATGGGCATCGCGGTGGCGACGAGCTGCCTGCTGGGCGCCTTCGTCAACTTCGTGGTGCTGGCCCCGATCATGATCCAGGCCGGCGACATCGTGCAGCGCGTGGGCCCGACGGGCGCGCTGATCCCGATCTCGCGCGTGGAGATCGTCAACCAGTGGTCGATGTGGTGGGGCGTGGCGATGATGGTCGCGGGCTCGCTGACGACGCTGCTGGCCAAGCCCGACCTGTTCCTGGCGGTGTTCAAGGTCTTCAAGAAGAAGCCCGCGGGCCAGAGCGAAGGCAGCGACCTGCTGAACCACATCGAGGTGCCGCTGTGGATCTCGTACATCGGCGTGCCGGTCTTCGGCGTGCTGGCGGCGTGGACCTCGCACGCGTTCTTCGGCGTGCCCTTCCTGATGGCGCTGATCTCGCTGCCGCTGATCTTCGTGCTGACGGTGATCTGCACGAACTCGATGGCGCTGACCTCGTGGACGCCCACGGGCGCGCTGTCCAAGATCACGCAGTTCACGATGGGCGCGATCGACCGCTCCAACCCGGCGTCCAACCTGGTGCCGGCGGGGATGACCGCCGAGATCGCGTCGAACGCGGCCAACCTGCTGAGCGACATCAAGCCGGGCTACATGCTGGGCGGCAAGCCGCGCCACCAGGCGATCGGTCACATCATCGGCGTGGTGGCGGGCGTGCTGTTCTGCGTGCCGCTGTTCTTCCTGCTGTTCGTGCCGAAGAACGCCGAGGGCGTGCGCACGACGGCGACGATCATCTCGGACCAGTTCTCGATGCCGGCCGCGGTGCAATGGCGCGGCGTGGCGGAGATCATCGCCAACGGCCTGCACAGCCTGCCGGCGTCGGCGCTGATCACGATGGCGATCGCGGCGATCTGCGCGGTGGTGATCGAGGTGATCAAGATGGCGACCAAGGGCAAGTTCCCGCTGTCGTCGGTGGCGATCGGCCTGGGCGTGGTGCTGCCGCCGGAATCGACCTTCGCGATGTGGGTCGGCGCCATGATGTTCTTCGTCATGGGCAAGCTCTACAAGACGCCGGGCACCAAGGGCTGGAAGCGCTGGGTCGACGGCTGCGAGCCGATCTGCGCGGGCCTGATCTCGGGCGCGGCGCTGATGGGCATCGGCAACGCGATCGTCAACGTGCTGATCTGAGTTTGAGCTTATCGACAGTCGATCGGACAAAGATCGATATCGAACCATTCCACGGGCGCCGGTAACGGCGCATCGCATGGCACAATTCGGGCCCTTCGGCAGGCGTGGGAACGCTTTCCGGAGGGCCCGAAGTCATTTCTGGACGCGGGCCGTCGGTCTACCGATTTCAGTCTGCCCGTAGCTCAACTGGATAGAGCAGCTGCCTTCTAAGCAGCAGGTCGGGGGTTCGAGTCCCTCCGGGCAGGCCAGATTCACGTCCGCAACGCGTCGCGATTGTCCATTTTCCTCATTCACATCAAGTAGTTAGGTCGGATTTATGTCCGACGTTGTCCGAAGTTGTGCGCATCAAGCGTAGGGGCACAAGGGGAATCAGCAGGGGCACAATCAGCGCTCGAAGCCACTTCCGACCGGGTGTTCCCCTATGCTCACCGACGCCTCCTGCAAGCGATTCACCTGCCCGCCAGACAAGGCACGCGCACGCCTCAGCGACTCCGGCGGCCTGTACCTCGAGGCCGCGCCGAACGGCTCACGACGCTGGTTCTGGAAGTACTACTTCGCCAGCAAAGAGAAGCGCTTGGCACTCGGCGCCTACCCTGCCGTCAGCCTCAAGGACGCGCGGATCGCGCGCGACGATGCGCGCCGTCAGCAGCAGCAGGGCGTGGACCCGGCGGCCCAGCGGCAGCTGGCGAAGCTGAGAGCCCGAGGCGACGACACCAAGCACTTCGAGGCGGTCGCGCGCGAATTCCACAAGGCGCAGTCGCCAGGCTGGAGCGCCCAGTACGCGACGCGTTGGATCGAGCGCATGGAGAAAGACCTGTTCCCCTGGATCGGCGCGCTGGAGCTCGACCAAGTGACGGCGCCGACCCTCCTGAACGTGCTGCGCAAGATCGAAGCCCGCGGCGCCATGGAGACAGCCCACACGCTGCGTCAGACGGCCGGCCAGGTCTTCCGCTACGGCATCGCTACGGGACGCTGCGAGCGCAACCCTGCGCCGGATCTCCACGGCGCGCTGCGCCCCATGAACGTGAAGCACATGGCCGCCGTGCTGGAGCCGACGAAGGCCGGCGAGCTGATGCGCGCCATTCACGAGTACCCGGGCCAGCCTTCGACGCGCGCGGCGCTACAGCTGAGCGCCCTGCTCTTCCAGCGGCCGGCCAACATTCGCATGATGGAGTGGGCGGAGCTGGACCTACGGACCGGCATGTGGACCATCCCCGCCGCCAAGATGAAGCGCAAGGTGGCAGGCAAGATCAACGGGCGACCCCACTTCGTGCCGCTGGCCGCGCAGGCGGTGCACGTGCTGGAAGCGCTGAAGCCGCTGACCGGGCATGGCCGCTACGTGTTCCCCTCGCTGATCACCGGCGAGCGCCCGATGAGCGAGAACACCGTGAACACCGCGCTACGCCGCATGGGCTTCGGCCAGAGCGAGATGACTGCTCACGGCTTCAGATCGATGGCCCGGACGATCATCGCGGAGCGTCTGCCGGGCGTGGCCGTCGACGTCATCGAGGCGCAGCTGGCGCACGGCAAGAGCGGACCACTCGGCATGGCGTACGACCGGGCCGAGTACATGGACCAGCGCCGCGGCCTGATGCAGACGTGGGCGGACTACCTGGACCGGCTACGCGTCGGCGGGGACGTCGTGCAGCTGCGAAGCGCGTGACCCAGGCGCGGCGCGCGACATGGGGCATCGAAGGGGCTTCTGCAGGCTCTCTCAAGGCCCATGCAATCACGCGCTAGGCACGCGTCGGTCACGCGTGACGCAGTCGTCCGAGAGACACTCGGCCACCGGCGCGGGGAGCGCCAAGGGAGATCACCATGACCGAAGAGTCGAACGACTGGCGCAACGTCGCCCAGGCCTACCGGAAGCGTCTGCACGACGTCTGTTTTCTGCTGGCCTTTGCAACCTACCTGGGGAGCGCCGTGTTGCTGAGCTGGCTGATGGAACGCGCGCACATGTCTTCCTCATGGGGCGAGACCATCGCCATGTTCGTGTGGATCCCGCTGGGCGCCGGCGCATGGTGGCTCAAGAACCGGCTCGAGAAGTGGGCGGACGGTGGCTTGCCGACCCCCTGATCTCCTGAGGGTGCCGAACACGGGCCGCCAAGCCGCATGGCGCCTAGACTTCACGCCTGCCGCCTGAGCAGCATTCCCCGACCTGTTCCCCTGTTCCAGTCCGAGTGGGCAAGAAAAAGCCCGGCACGAGGCCGGGCAAAGCACAGGATGAGCGCCAATGGTCTCCGCGGCGTCGCGGAACGTATTCCCCTCAGCGCCTCGGGTTCAGTTCCTGCTGCCGGCGGCGCAGCCACTCCTGGTGACCCTCGGGGGTCTGATCGCGCGCGCGCGCCTCGGTCGCATTGGTCGACAGGTCGGCCCAGCTCATCCGCACCGGTGCGCCATCCTTGCCGAGCACTGCGTAGACGCCGCCGTCGGCGCCTCGCAAGCGCAGTTCGAGTCCGCTCTCGTCGGAGCTCGTGATCCACATCGAGCGATTGCGGAGCGCGTCCTCCGTCAGGAGGTGCGAGGCATCGCCCGCGAAGACGCGCGCCCCGCCCTCGCGAAGCACCTTCTCGACAGTCGCCTCCGCACCGCTGCGGACCTGCCTGTCGTCGAATCGTGACGGCACGCGGTAGGTGTCGGCGAAGTTGTACGCGTGCCCCATGGTTTCGTCATAGGCCTGGCGGGATGCCTCCTTCACCGATCGCCCCGTTGACCTGTACCAGTAGGCCAGCTTCTCCGCCTCCCCGATCACCACAGCGAGCGTCCCCGCGCCGGATGCGCCTTGCGCAGTGAAGGTCCGCTGCGCCAAGTCGAATTCGGAGCGGACTCGGTCTTGGATGTCCTGCATGTCGCCAGGGGGCACGAGCGCCTTCAGGTCCTCGGGCTTCATTGCCGACACCGCGGCCATGCGTGCGCGGCTGGCGTCATTGCGCATGTTCGGGATCACCATGGCGGCAGCCGGTAGCTTGTTGTCGGCGACGAGTTGCCGATACACCACCGGCCACGAGTCATTCCACCGGCGCTCCAACTGCTGAATCAGCTGCGCCGCATTGGCTCCGCCGGTGGCCTGGTCGTTGAACTGGTCGCTGATGGCGTTGGCCTGCGCGTTGGTCAGCAGCTTCGGGCCGCGAGGCTTGTTGCCGGTGACGTCGTCGCGGATGGTGCCAACGCCGAGGCGCAGCTGCTCGGACTGCATGACGTCGGCGAAGAACTTGGTCACCGCGACGCGGTCCTCTTCTCCATTCTTAGGATCCGCCATAACCTGCTGCATGACATTGGCGGCGTTGCGCACCCGCGGCGAGTTCCCGAGCGCGTAGGCGGCCGGGTCCTTCACGATGTCGCGCTCGACGATGGACTTCGCCTCGCCCAAGGCCTGATACATCCGCATGTTGCTGGAGAAGCCGGCTCCGGCCGTGGGGCGATTGGCCTGCAGGATCTCCTCGCGCTCGGGCGCGCTTGCCGTTCGCATGCGCTGGATGGCACCGCCGATCTGCTCGTAGTCGCCCACCTCCTGCTGCCAGATAGCTTTCCCGCTGGCGCCATGAAGACGCGTGTACTCCTCGACGGTTGGAGCAACACCCGGCGGAGGGGTCACACCATTCATCACCATGGACTGCAGGTCCTTCGTTCGGCTGGCGATGTCGAAGCGGCCCTCGGCAGCGATGCGGCTCACCTCGGTGTTCGCGCGGTGCTTCGCGAGCTCGAGGCGATCGGCCGGAAGCGCAGACAGCACAGGATCGTTCTTGATGCTCTCCGGCGTGGCCTCGTTGAGGCGTTTCGCCGTGCCAGCGGGGTCACGGTCGACCATGGCGTCGATCGCGGACTGAGCGATGGACTGCATCTGCCGTTGCTTCATCACCTGGCGCTCCACCTCCGGCAGCGGGAGAGAGTCCGTGGACGCCGCTCGGCGCGCCATGATGTCGAGGGCCTGACTGGGGTCCGCAAACACAGCCTGCCCGTCGGCCAGCACGCCCTGCGCCGCGTCGCCTCGGACCTTCGCCTGCTTCGCGTCGCGCTCGGCGGAAAAGGCCTGCGCCTGGACCTGCGCCCGGAGGCCGCTCGCGTATTGAGCATCGAACTTCCGAGCCGCGCGCGGCGACATGCGCCTGTACTCGGCCTCCATCCGCTTTTGGAAGTTCCCTTTGATGCGGTCGGCTTTGCCCTCAGCAGGGCCGTCGACCTTCTCACCCTGTTGTCCGTCTCCGCCAGCAGCGCCGTCGACCTGGTCGGCCAGGTCCTCGGCCATGCCAGCTCGCAGCCGGCTCATGGCGTTCGTCATGGAGAGGTTGTCCTCCGCGTCTCGCTCCTGCTGGATCTGGTGGTTGACGTTGAGGGCGATGGACGCAAGGCCTTGGGAGATGGCGCCGGCAGGGCCGCCATCACCTACGTTGGACGAGATCTCTGGCACAAGGCCTCGCGCCTGGATCTGATCGATGGGAAGTGCTGGCATAGGGATACCTCAATGTTGGTGGGCGTTGCTTATGCATGCATGGCGCAGATCGCGCCAATTCGCGAGACCTCACCAATGCGGGCCACTCGCTCAATTTCGTCGTCGAAGGCCGAGAGGTCGGCCAGCCGGTCGAGCTGATCGCGAGGGATGCCGTTCGCTTCGAGATTGCGCATCAGGCTGCTCAGTCGCTTAAGTTCGATTTCAAGCTCATCCCGGATCGCGATCGTCGCCGCGCTTAGCCTGGCCCTCGCTGCATCCGAAGCGGCCCGACTGCCAAGGAAGGCGGCGTCTGGCTGGCGCTGGCGCTCCGCCGCGCGCGCGACATCCTGCGGCGACGACCGGTTGCCGATCAGCGTTGGGTCGCTGCGCACCAGCGCTTCGACGGATGGCATGCGACCGGCGGCGAAGTCGGCGATGGCGGTGCGCATCGCGGCCTCACGGGTCTCCGGCTGCGCCATGCCGATGACGAACGCCGCCGGCGGCTCGTCGGTGCCGGTGATGGCGCGTGCGATCTCAGAGGCGCCGAGGATGCGATCGGCCTCCTCCTTCACACGGCCGGCGAATTGCTCCGGCGTGCGTCCGGCGTCGAGCTCGGCCAGTTGCTGCTCGGCCCGCGCGGCGCGCGCGTTGTCCTCGATGGTGCCGGTGAGGCGATCACGCGTGGCGGTTGCGTCGGTGAGATCGTCCGCGACCGACTTGCGCGCTGCGGCCTCAGCTTCCTTGCGCGACATGCCTTGGCCCTGAAAGTCCTTGGCGCGCTTCTTGAACTCTGCGTCTCCGCGCAGCGTGTCAACGCGGCGCTCCAGTTCGGCAATCTGCGTCTTCGCCTCCGCGATCAGGCGGGGCTCGGCGCGCTGTCCGGCCTGCGCGAGCAACTCCGCACGGAACGCTTCCCGCAGCGTCTCGCCGGCGGTGGCCGTGGCGCGCTCGGGCGTGACGTCGTACAGGCGCGCGAACGGCGCCTCGCTCACCGCCGCCAGCGGCTGGCCGCCGTCCCGCGCGATCGGCTGGTCCTGGATTACGCGCTGCTCCACCGCAGCGACCGGCACCGTTTCCTTCTCGGCCAGGCCGGCGGCGCGGCGCTGCAGGGCGCTGAAGCCAGAGGTGTCCGACACCTTGCCAGCCTCGAAGTCCAGCACCTGGCGAATCTCCTTGGTCCCCAGGCCGGCGAAGCGAGAGTACGGATTGCCGCCATTCAGGTGGTCGCCGATCGCGCCGCCCACGGCGTGCAGACCGCCGCCCAGCGCCGTGCCGAAGGCCATGTTGATCAGGCTGTCGGTCAGGCTGTAGTCGTCCTGCAACGCGGTGCGCAGGCCGTAGGTTGGGGCCTCCATCGCCGCGGCGCCGACGAAGCCTTCTGCCGCGCCGATGGCGCCGCGCGCCGCCACGCGCGCCACCGCGGACTCACCGGCGCGCGCGAGCATGCTCCCAACGCGGGCCTCGCGCACGACCGGGATGAAAGCCGACGCCACGTTGAGCGGGTCGCTCAGCCCCGTCAGCAACGCCGCGCCGCCGCGCACCGGCGTGCCGAGCCACGAATACGGCGTCGCCGCGTCGATGTCCCGCATCGTCTGCTGGTTGCGTTGACGCTTGATGATGTAGTCCACCGCATCTTGCGTGTACCCATCGACCGGAGCAGCGGCCTTGACGCCCGCGTCCTTGAACTTCTGATTTGCGGCAGCCTGCGTGAGGCGCTGCCCTCTGTTCCGATCCTGCAGGTCTGCGTAGTCGACGATCACCGAGGACAGATTGCCGGTCACCGCGGAGCCGACGGCACCAGCGAAGGACAGGCGGGCAGATGGCTCGATCTCGCCACGCCCTGCGAGCAAGCCTTGATCGGTATCGACGTAATACGGCATTCAAATCTCCTCAGAAATTGCTCTCGACGATCTCGTCGTCACGGGCGCCCAGAGGGGTCAGAGGCGCCAGTAAAGGGGAACCGTCAGGGGAACGCGATGGTTGGAAAGTGCATCGTGTCCAGCATCCATGCGCCCTAGCGACCACTCTTCGAGCCCCCTGACCGAGTCCGCGCGCGCTGCAGCAGCGTTCGGCGCGTGCACCATCGGTGTGGCAGGCGCAGGCGCTTCCGGTGTGGCCGCTGGAGTGGATTCAAAGTCAGCCATCGAGTTCTCCTTTGAGAGCCAGCCGGGCGCCCCGGGCAAGGACCTTCAGCGCCGGCGCCGCGTTCGGGCAACGCTCGAAGTCGACGAGAAGTTCCACCGCATGAGGGCCGCCCATGCCGCTGTGCCACGGGCGCGCGGACTGCGCCACGAGGTCAGCTGTCCAACCCGGGCGGTAGTACAACGCGATGACGTTGGGATCGGCCGCCGCAGCACGGAACGGGCCAGTCATCGGCACTCCGGGCGCACCGGGATCGGTCTGCATGCGCACGGTGCTGCGATCAGCGTCCAAGTCCAGCGCTTCGATGGCAGCGGTGAGCATCGCGCGGGAGCGCTTGATCTCGAAGAGGTTGACCAGCAGCACGCAAGCCTCGTCCGTCGCGAAGGTATGGCCCCAGACGCCGCGGGAGTGCCCGCCGACCCTGTCGACGTCGGCAACAAAGATCACGTTCATGACTGCGGCTCCTCTTCCCTCACGTCGAAGATCTGGCGAATCGATTGAAGGACGATCGAATCGCGAGCGCCCGACACGTCGCTGAAATTGCGGCCGGTGCGTTGGGTGAAGCGCTGCCACATCCGCCTCCACAGGCTGTGAGGCTTGGTGCCATGCATGTCCAGGAAGTCGACGCCAGCGCCCTGGGCCGAGAGGCGGGCCTTCGTGAACAGACGTTCGATGTCGAGCCACAGCTCGGCGACCTCGCCGTTCACGAGCTCGTCCATCTCGATGGCGCGCGCGACCAGCGCCTGCACGTCCTTGTCGTGCTCCAGCCGGCGAGCGGCGCGAATCGCATCAGCCTCGCGCCGTTCGGCCTGTGCGGTGAGCTGGGCAGCGGCCTCGATCGCCGCCTCCTTCTCGCGGATCTCGTCGTCGACCTTGGCGATCTTCGTGCGCGCCTTCGTGGCGGCCGCATCGTCGTCGGCGCCGATGGCCGCGAGGTATTCGCCCTCGAGGTCAGCGCGCTTCTGCCGCAGGTCCTGCAGCTGTGCCGCACGGCGCGCGCCCGCGTCCGTCAGCCTCTTGATGGTGGCCAGAATCTCCATAGTCACTCCTTCGGAAGGCGCAGGCGCGCCAGGTTGGCGATGTAAACCAGCGGCGCGCGGCCACAGGCGTTTGCGATCCGTGCCGCCGCAGCTCGAAGGCTCGTGCCCGGCCGCAGGCAGACACCCATCACAACGGGCGGCGGTTCGGATCGCAGCGCCTCAAGGCGACGGACCCGGTTTCTGAGAGAGGCATTGAGCGTCATGTGGTCTCCTTGAAAAGATCGCCGGCCAGAGCAACGTCGGCGAGGTACTGGCGCGCGGCGGCGCGGTTGTGCTGTTGGTCGTGCCACGCAACATTGGTGACGACCCAGGCCTCCAGGCCGGCGGCTCCGGCAGCGGTGTTCACCGGCGCCGGTTCCGGCAGGTCTGGTTCGTGCAGCGAAGCCATTGCCGCAAGGTGGCGACGGCCCATACGGCGGCGCATGCGTGCCAGGCGGGCCTCCAGGCCGTCTCCAAGCGGTTCAGGCGTGTTGAGGGCTTCCACGGCCGCCGCAAGTCTTTGGCAACGCTCCGCGGCCCGCTGCTGGGGCGTCATGGCGTCAAGGCGTGCGCGAGCGCGCTCCATGAGCAGAGCGATACCTGGGCGCTCGCTCTTGGCGATCTGCAGCTCCAGCCGACGAACACGGTTGCGCAACGAGCTGATGGTCATCGTTCGCCCCTTTCCTTGGCTTCCAGCGCCTCGATCCGTGCCAGGGTTTCCGTGCCCTCGATCAGGCGGCCGAGGATCGACAACACGTTGGCAAGCTTCGACACCTCGGCGATGTCGCGCTGGCCGGCCTTGCCATCGCGGTACAGGCGCGCCAGCTCCGCCTTGACGTGTCCCATCGTCTTGAGAGCCGGTGGTCTCCTGCGGGGGCCGGGGGGTAGCTCATTCTTCTCAGTGTTCATCGGTCATTCCCGGGATAGTTGCTTGCAAAAAGAGTTGCAGGTGAGACTGTTTGAGCACGGTTTCCGCTTATCCCTTCGTCCGTTCCACAGCGGCGAAAGCCGCGGTCGCAGTCACCACCGCTGCCCGGATGAGCCCCTGCGGGAGCGCGAACGTCGGCAAGCGCAGGAGGCAGGGTCATGGTCACGGGCATCAAAAGAGCCCCTCGGTCTCCACGTCCCACGCTTCGACGAAGGTGGTGCGCTCGTCGGTGAAGCGGCCCGAGGTGGCGCACTGCCAGTAGTCGAGCCGGCCTTCGAATGGCGCATTGCGCTGGCCCTCGACGGTGATCTTTGCGGCCGGCTTCGCCAGCCATTCCTCGTCGCTGGGGCTGCGCTCGAGCTTTGCGGCGCGCTCGCGGTCGTACCAGATCGTCACGATGTTGGAGGCCTGGTCGACGAGCGACGCGGTGCCGCGGATGTCGTGCTTCGTCGGCGGGTTGTTCTCGTCGATCGGCTTCTTGCAGTGCGCGACCAGATGCGCGTGCATGCCGGTTTCGCGGCAGGCCCCCAGCAGGTCGGTCATGAACTGCGACTGGGCGTCGAGCTGTTCCTCGCTGGCGCATACGAACTGCATCGAGTCGATGAAGGTCTGGGTGATGCCGAGTTCGGCCGCGTATCGCAGCACCGCCATCAGCTCGTCCGCGTCGACGTTGCCTTCGTGGTCGAAGATCCACAGCCGGCCGTCGGTCCAGCGCGAGATGAGCTTGAGCTGGTCGTTGGTCGGGCGGTACACGCCGAAGACCTGCCGCGCCATGCGTGCCAGGGTCTTCCATGGGTCCATCTCGAAGCTGGCCGTCAGCGTCTTGTGCCCTTGGCGGCAGAGGTCGGCCATCACTTGGCCGAGGAACATGGACTTGCGGTGGCCGTTGTAGCCGAACCAGGTTGTGACCTCGCCGGGACGGAAGTCGATGAGCGTTCCCATCCGCGAGCTGCGCATGGTGGCGCCGCGGTATCCCTCGGGCTTGGGCGCGAACTCGGCGAGCAGGTCCTCGAGGAACACGCTGGCCTTTCGGACCTTCGCCTTGCACGCCTTGTCGCGCTTGTAGGCCTCGAAGTCGATCTCGTCGTAGGTCAGAACTGCTGCCATGTGGCCTCCCCTTTGTTGCGCCACCACAGGCCCAGCACCTCGTGGTCGGCCGAGCTGTGGAGGGTCACGATGCACCGAGTCGCGCCTGCGTCATGGCACAGGTCGGCGACTTTTCTGGTCCGGACGGCGTCATCGCCGTGGACCATGACGATCATTCCGGCGACGAAGTCGAGGTCGCGCTCCAGCGCCGACATCCGATCGCGCTCGTCGATCTCGACGGCAGCCACGAGGGGGCTGACCTTGCCTGCATCGAGGTGCCAGCTGTCCCAGGTCGGGAGCTGGCTGTAGCCGACGCGGACCATGACGGAGTCCGGCCGACGACCCCGCTTGCGCAAGGCGATGAGGGGTTGATGGCCGCGCATCAGATGGCCCCCTCAAACGGGTCGAACCGAGCGGGACGGGCCGAGTTGGACTGGCCTGCACGCTGGTTTCGAACCCATGTCCGCCATGTAGCCGACCAGCTGAGCTTCACGCCTTTGCTGCCAGCGGCGGCGAGCCAGTAGTCACGGAACGATTCCGCCAGGTCGATCACATTCAGATCTGGACGACGCTCCTTGCAGAACGCGATGTCTTCAGCGCTGGGGTTCCAGTCAGCTGGCAGACGTGATCCCTTCGTGGTGGCGGAGCGCTCAGCGCGAGCCTTCTTTGGTTCCTGATGGTTCAATGATGGGTCGGGTGCAAGCCTTTGCAGGGGTTTGACGCAAGCCTTTGCACCCCTCCGCGCATTACCTTGCACCCCTGCAAGGCTTTGCACCCCGGAAGCGCAGGTCACGCGATAGAGATTCGTGCCTCTCGGCCCTTCGTTCTCTCGCACTTCGAGCTCGCCGGATTGCCTTAGCGCTGCGAGGATCACCTGGGCGTTCCTGGCTTGCATGCGGCATTTCGTGGCCAGGGTGCCAACTGCCGGATAGGCATTCCCGTCGTCATCGGCAAAGTCCGCGATCGCAAGCAGCATGAGCAGGTGCGAGCCGGAGTGCTGAGAGCACTCCCAGACCTTCGACATCGTGCGAATGCTCACGCGCCCCCCTCCACCCGAGAAAGCCAGGCTTCCACCTCGGGAAGGGTTGCGAAGGCCCGCGTCAGGGAGTGCAGACTCGCGCAGTACTCGACGCCGCCGCACTCCATGTGCGACTCGACAAGCTGGATGCCGCGCAAAGCGCAGCGGGCCTGCAGCGTGGCGAAATACTTGCCGGGGGATTGGCGCGACAGGATCAGCCAGTCCTCGACGGCCGCCGCCGACTCGAAGAACAGCTTTTCCTCGCCCAGCACGGCGACGTACTGGACCTTGCCACCCTCCGAATCGAGCGCCGTCAGCGCCACCCCGCGAGAAAGGGCGTAGACACGGAGTCGCTCCCAGTCGGCACGCCGGCGCTCGGCGATCTCCTCGTCTGTCGGCGGCACCGCGACGTGGTAGCCGGGCTGGAAGCCGCCGGCCGCGTACAGGTTCTCGCGCTGGTCGTACACGTCGGCGCTCATGCAGCCGCCTTGGCGCTCAGCGCCGCCCGTTCGATCCAGGCCTGAACGTCCGCGACGCGCCAGCGCGTGCAGCGCTGCCCGAGGCGGATCGGTTGTGGGAACTGCCCTTTGCTCACCCGGTCGTAAATTGCGCTGCGGCCAAGTCCGACGGCAATTCCCACCGTCTTGACGTTGATGAGCTGGTCCTGGGTCAGGCTGTTTGGTAGCGGTGCGTTCGTGGTCATTGCGGTAGCTCCTGGTCTAGGTGCGTTCGCAGTCTTCCGAAATGGACGGCGAACGTTTTTCCCAGTTCGAAGTCTTCCGGCGTTGTCCAGGAACGTTTTCCGCTAGTGGTCGCTAACGAGGAAAGGCCCGCGCTTGGCGGGCCTTTGAATCGACAGTCGACCGATCAGCTCGCGCCAGGCGGCGGCCAGTCAGGCAGTTGCTGCAGGCGCGGCGCGTCGGAATGCTCGCGGCGGCAGACGCGGTGGCCGCGCTGAAACTCGCAGAGCGGCAGGGCTTCGCGCGTTCGGCCAGTGACCGCCGCCCAGAGGGTGACGATCGCGTCGCCGCGGGGATAGTTTGGCTGCCCGCCCTGGCCGTAGTGCCGCAGCAGCCGCGGGCTGATGCCCATCTCGGCCAGGCGCCACGCGAGTTCCTGGGGCGCGAGCGCAGTCTCGATGGCGGCGATGATCTGCGCCCAGTCGGGAGCAAGGACTCTGTGCGCACGATGCCCGCGCTCTGCGGTCGGCACGTCCTCCGGGAGCGTGCGCTCCATCATGACCTCAGTGCGGACTGGTCAGCGCCGACGAGCCGCAGGTGTGAAGGCCGGCACGCGAGATCGGTGAGCTCCCCCGCTCGCGTGAAGTACTGCTTTCCCGTGAGGACCTCTTGCACCACATAGCCCGGTCTGACGTCGTGTCTTTTTCCGTCTTGGTCAACGAACATGCCTTCGGAATCTTCAACGGAGTAGGTGTCGATCGGCTTGATGATCACGACTTCAACACCGTACTCATCGGCATCCCGGAAGTGCAGCGCCCGTGCCCCGACCATCAGGGCCGATGAAGCATCGACTTGGCGTTGGATCACTTCGTAGACGCCGCATGTCTCCCACAGGCCGCGCCGGGCTGCTACCTTAATACCGTAGCGCAGCTTCTCGGCGAGCGATCCGAAGGCTTTGGGCAGCCCGCGTGGCAGGTCGCCGGACCTGGCAAGCATCGACTCCGCATCGGCCAGGATCTCCCGTGCCACGTCCAGCGACACGGTAAAGCCGGCCGCGGCTGCTGAGACCTTCCAATGAGCCTGCCTCAGGCGGAACTCCGGGAAGGCCCCTCGCGTTGCATAGTTGCCCTCGACGGACGCCGTGATCACGACATTGACGGATGAGTCGTCACGCCCTTGCTGCTGTACAGTTGAAGCACCCATTTCGATCTCCTTTCGATCGGTTGTGGTCAGGGCTCGTCATCGGCTGCAACCGGTGCCGGGCCCGTTCTATCTCTGAGCTGCAGAGACGTCAGTTCACCCGCCCTGGGTGGGTTCCTTCGCACGGTCGACCGCCTTCTCTAGCCACCCTCGGCCAAGGCGCTTCAATTTCTCCCACCGCGCATCATTGAGGCTGACGGTGCGGGGTTTTGCCCGTTCCTCGTCAGGGAGCTTAGGCCTGCCGCGGCCTCTCTTCTGTTCTGTTTCCATGGAATAAATATATGGTGTTTATTCAGTGGAATCAATGATTTTTCGCATGATGTTTAATCAGGAGAAACCCGACATGGCAGGCCAGCTCATCGACCGCAAGACCATCGCGGCTCGCCTCAGCGTATCGGTGGACACCCTTCGCCGCTCCATCGAGCCGCGCACAGACTTTCCCAAGCCGGCGCTGCGCATGAGCCAGAAGACTGTGCGGTGGGACGAGGCCGAGATCGAGAAGTGGCTCCGCTCGCAGCGGGCCGCGGCTCAACGATAGAGGTGCGCCATGCCCGTGCACCAACCGCCAAGCCTGCTGGAGACGCCCCAGGCGCTGCTAACGCTGGCCACGGTGAAGCAGCTGACCGGCTTCAGCAAGACCACGATCTACCGGCGCATGGAGGACGATGAGCACCCTTTCCCGCGGCCCAAGCGGCTCAGCAAGAGCTGCGTCAGGTGGCCGGCCGGCGCGGTCAAGCAGTGGCTGCAGGAGGTGATCGACGGGCCACCGTCATCGTGACGCGCCCTCCGACGTCTGGCACTTAGGTTGACTTAGGGGAAGAGATAGGGGAACAGCGCACCACCAGCGTTGCGCGGAACCAGCATTCATGCGGCCTAGCGGGCGATCTGCGGAGCCCTCCGGGCAGGCCATGCAGATCAAGCACTTGTGGCTCGAGACGTCAGCCGCCGAAGCCGCGAAGTTGGACAGCGTCCAACTCACCGTCCTGTCAGCGCGGCTGCACAGCCCGCACCGCACTGTTCGGCCAGTTCGCAGGGCTTGCTTTTGCAGCCCCCGACCGAGTCTTCAGTGGCCGGCGTCCAAGGCGGACAGTTGGCGCAGGCGGGTTCGCATGTCCAGCCAATCGTTCGCTCCTCACGGCCGGACTCACGGGAGGACCGCCGATATCATTTTCGAATGCAAAGCCGCCCCATCAACAACCCACCTGGCAGCGTCAACCCCGCGTTGTCTTCGGCCCCCGCCACAGCCGCAGATGCGCCCGCTCGAACTTCTGGCGAGAGTGTTCGATCCACCGGCAATCCCCATGGCCTGCCGACACGGGTCTCACCACGATCAAGCCCGACCGGAAGTCGCGTCAGCCTCCCATCGTCGTCCAGGGCACCAGACACAGGTGCCAGCGCTACGCCGAACCTGCGACAGTCTGCGAATTTTTTCGAGGGGATCGCGGAGAAGCCGAGCCAGGGGACGTCATTTGCAGCGGCCGCCCAAGGTGGTAACGCAGAGTCGCTGATGTTTGTCGCGCGGAACGTCAATCCGAATTACTACACTGGGGCGATTTCCAATGGGATTGGTGCATTGATGGGCGGTCCAAAGGCATTGAGGCAAAACTGCGTGTATTGCTCGAAGGCCGTTGATCAAAACCTCGAGGCACTCGCGTCTGGAACGCCAGCGAAATTCTGGGTGGCCACCGACACGTCTGCAGCCAACCTGCCGCACGAGAACAACGATCCCAAGGCCGTCAAAGCGCAAGTCAGCATTGAAGAGATGATCAAGGCGGAAATCGAGCCGGGTCGGCGCGGCATCATCAGCGTGCCGCAGCGCAAGGCAAAGGACAATCACGCGATGAATGTGGTGCGCGCGGATAGTGGGGCGATCCATGTGATCGACGGCCAGAATGGCAGGCTCTACGACCTGTCCAATCAGCTTGATCAGCAAGACTTCAACACCACCTTCGGCCACAACGGCGGTCCATGCATGGCACGGTTCTTCGACACAGGGGAAGCGCCCAAAGCGCCCACCCAGCAATCGTTGACCGAGGGTTGGGTGAGGGTTTGAGCGATCTGCTGTCGCAATGCTTCTCCCCAATTGACTCCCAACTGTTTCAGGCAAGCGGTGGGACCGCGCCCGCCGCGCGACGTGTTTTCGCCGCTGCCCACCCGACAGTTCTTGCATTGCCTCGTCGCCGGTCGAGCTGCTGCCATCAGCGCGGCGCTGTCGCCATCTGAAGCAACGGGGGACCTCCCTTGACATCGATTCGATGCCTCGCGCTCGCAGCCTTGCTGAGCGTTTCCTTTGCCGCTCATGCCGAACCCGAGATCCAGGTCGGCTTCTCGCCCGAGGGTTCGGCGCGACAGCTCGTGCTGGAGACCATCAGCGGCGCAAAGGAGCGCATCCAGATCCTGGCCTATGCCTTCCAGGCGCCCGACATCATGCAGGCGCTGGTCGATGCCAGACAGCGCGGCGTTCAGGTGCAGGTGGTCGTGGACAGGAAGCGCAACCAGAACAAGCCGAGCAAGAAGGCCATGGACTTCGTGACCAGCCACGGCGTGGAGCTGCGCACCAACGACCATTTCCACATCCACCACGACAAGACGATCATCGTGGACGGCCACACGGTGGAGACGGGCTCGTTCAACTTCGCGCCGTCGGCGGAAACGCTCAACTCGGAGAACGTCGTGGTGATCCGCAACGCGCCCGAGATCGTCCGCCAGTACCTGGCGCACTGGCAGTCGCGCTGGGACCTCGGCAAGCCCTACGTCTCGCAGACCTTCCCCGACAAATCGCCTTCGCCGCCCGTGCCCTGATCGATTGCACCGGGCCCGGCCGCCCTGCCCGTCAGATCGGGCGAGGGCCATGAACCGACGCGATCGCTGTCGCCGTCCCGACGATCAATCATCGGCATCCGGCAGGCTGGGCAACTCCAGGTTCTCGTGCGCATTGAGCCATTCGCCTTCGGCAACGGCTTGCGCGCGATCCGCATCGCCCAATCGCCTCGCAGCCAGGAGCGCGATCAGCGCGGAGAAGCTGCCGATCGTGTAGCAGCCGAATCGCTCCAGGCCGGTGGCATGCATCGGGAACAGGTCCACGAGGCACAGCACCAACACGAAGGCAGCCGCGGCGAACACGCGCTTCCAACGTCGTTCGAGTCGTTCCAGTTCCTGCAGGGTCCTCATGCGCGGCAGCTCCTGATTCGGGCCGGATCATAGGCCACTGGAAGATCAGCCGATACTGCCTCGTCCCGATTCGATCCACGCCCTTTCCCGACACCTTTCCCGACGCCTCCGATGTTGCTGTCCGCGCTCCGAAAGTTCTTCAGATCCGTGCTCTACCTGCTGCTCACCTTCGCCTTGCTGGCGGTCTGGGGCCTGCTGATCGAGCCCCGCTGGGTGGCCCGGCGCGACATCCCCGTGGAGGTGCCCGGCTGGCGCGGACCGCCGGGACTCAAAGTCGTGGTCGCCTCCGACTGGCACATCGCGCACGAGTTCAAGCGCGTCATGACCATCGCTCGCGCCAACGCCATCGTCGACGAGATCAACGCCGCCAGACCCGACGTCGTGCTGCTGCCCGGCGACTTCATCTACGGCCGCGGCGAGGACGGCACGACGCCGGAAGACGTGGCCGCCGTGCTGGGCCGGCTGCGCGCCACGCGCGGCGTCTACGCGGTGCTCGGCAACCACGACTGGTGGACCGACGGCCCGAGGTTCAGTCGCGCGCTGGGCGCGGCCGGCATCCAGGTGCTGCTCAACGAGGCGGTGCCCTTGCCCGGCACTGACCTGTGGGTACTGGGCATCGGGGACAGGACGTCGATGCAGAGCGACCCGGTCCGCGCGGCGCGCCAACTCCCCGCCGGCGCCCAGGCGCTGACGCTGATGCATGACCCCGCCAGCGCGCTCGCACTGCCGCCGGTGCCAGGTCTTGCCGTGGCCGCGCACACGCATGGGGGTCAGGTCTGGATCCCCTTCTACGGCTCCGCCGTCGCGCCGCACGGCTGGCCGAAGGACAAGACCCACGGGTGGGTGGAGGTCGGCGGTCGGCCGGTCTACATCACCAGCGGCCTGGGCGTCAGCATCTATCCGGTCCGCATCAACATGCGGCCGGAGTGGGTGATGTTCAGCGTGAGCGATGTGGCGAGTGGCGCCCGACCGAAGAGAATGGTCCGATGACGACGTCCCCACGCTCCGTGCCAGTCATGGCATCGCTCGCGGTGTTGCCGCTGGCGCTGATGGTGTCCACCCCGGTCCAGGCCGCCTGCGCCGAGACAGCCTGGGCTGGCCGCATCGGCACCGTGCCGGTGTCGCTGGTGTTCGGACGCCATGACGGCAGCGATGCCAGGACGCCGGTCGCGCGCTATCACTACAACCTGTCCCTGGAAGACCTCTACCTGCGCGCCGACGAAGGCGCCCCCACGCGTTGGACGGAAACCGATGTGTCGGGCCGCCGCACGGGCACCCTTCAGATGGAGTGCCAGGGGGATCGGCTCACGGGCACCTGGCGCTCGACGGATGGGCGCAGGGCCTTGCCGCTGCTGGCAAAGAAGCTGGCCGGTACGGACCAGTACGACGGGGGACGCACGCTCCAGCTGAAGCCTGATCGCGAGACCTCGAAGTACTTCGAGGACCGCATCTACGACGAAGTCGCGTACTCCGGTGTCTCCAGCGTGTCGGCGGTGTCACTGTGGGGCGACGGCGTCGGCATCGGGCGCATCAATGAACTGCTCTGGCATGAGGCCAAGCTCGCCATGTCGGAGGCCCTCGATTGCGACGGTGAGGGCCGCATGGTCCGCGGCCCGAAGCACGACCATGAATACAGCTGGCGACAGGCCGTCGCGGCCTGGAACGAACGGTATGCGGTGATCACGACCGCGTCCGGCGGCTACTGCGGCGGCGCGCATCCGTATTACGCGGATCGCGCCGCCGTGTTCGACCTGCGCTCGGCCGACGAGATCGATCCCAATGCCTGGCTCATGGCTGTTTATCGCCGGGGCGTCGATCTCAAGTCCCCCTTGGGGAGGATTCTCGTGGGGCGTTATCTGTCCCAGGAAGACGGCGAGACCGAATGCCTCGACAGGATCGACGCCGGCGGCTCCGTTTACCCAGTCCGCACGGGCATGGTCTTCAAGCTGAGCGCGATCGCCTATGTCCATACGCCATGCACCCGCGACGTGACGGTGCCGTGGGAGCAGTTGACGCCGTTCCTGAGTCCGGACGGGATGGCGGCGTCCAAGGCGTTCCGCTGAGCACGCAGGCGTTGGACGCGACCTAGCCCCCGAGTGAGGGACTCGACCCTCGACACCCCGGCGCTAGCATCGCCGCCATGTGCTACAGCGCCCGCATCCGCCAGGAATGGAAGACCTTCTGCGCCCGCCTGGGCGTGAAGATCTCGCTGGCCGATTACATCGAACTCTTCTGGGAACGCGCCGACGGCCGCAAGCTGCCGCTGCCCAAGACGATGGAGGCGATGTTCGCCGACCCGCGCACGGACGAAGAGCAGCGCGCCTGGGACGCCGTCGTCCGCTACCGCGAATCACGGACCGGGGAGATCGAGCAGGAACTCTTCGAGCTGCGCCGCCGTGTCGCCGACGCCGAACGCAAGCTCGCCGCGAAAGCGACCAGGACCGCCGAGGACAGCCGGCGCATCGCCCTGAACAAGATCGACCAGCGCCTGCGCTGGCTCGGCGACCTGCGCCGCGATCTGCCGACCGAGGAACAGGACTCGCGCATCTACCCCGGCTGGTACGTGCCCGTCCTGGTCATGGAGAACGGCCAGCGCGTGCTCAAGCCGATGCGCTACCAGTGCCGCCCCGCCGGCAAGCCCGCGTTCTTCGACACCAGGTTCCCAGGCACGTACAACGCGCGCCGCGACGGCCTCGCCGGCTTCTGGAAGGGCCAGTTCGGCGTGAGCCACGGCGTGATGGTCGCGGACGCGTTCTTCGAGATCGTCGAGCGCGACGGCCGCAAGGTGGTGCTCGAGTTCCGACCGCAAGGCCACGGGGACATGCTGGTGGCCTGCCTGTGGTCACGTTGGGAATCGCCGGACGCGCCCGGCGAGCCGCCGCTCCTGTCCTTCGCCGCGATCACCGACGACCCGCCGCCCGAGATCGCGGCCACGGGACACGACCGCTGCGTGATCCCGATCAAGGAGGCCCACCTCGACGCGTGGCTGAACCCGCAAGGCGATGTGGCGGCCATGCAGCGCCTGCTCGACGACCGCGAGCGACCGTTCTACGAGCACCGGCTCGCGGCCTGATCAGCTCATCGCCGCCACAGACCGAGCAGCTTGTGCAGCGCCAGCGCGCCGATCACTGCGGCGATCAGGGCTGTCAGCCACAACAGCGAGCCCGCCGAGGCGCCTGACGCGATCGCCGACCCGGCGTCCGACGTCCCCTCGCCAGGATCGCTCAACAGGAAACCCGTCGTGTTGAACGCCGCATGCAGCGCGATGCAGGGCATCAGCGAGCGGCCCCGCTCGTACAGCAGGCCGAGCAGCAGCCCCAGCAGGAAGGCCAGGCAGAACTGGTAGATGTTCAGGTGCGCGACGCCGAAGTACAGCGCGGAATAGCCGATCGCCAGACCTCTTGGATAGCGCTGCAGGAACCCGCGCAGCAGCACGCCCCGGAAGAGCATCTCCTCCACGACCGGCGCCACCACGCAGACCATGAGCGCCATCGACAGCGAGGGCTGATGGAGCTCGGTGAACGCCCGCGCCTCGTAGTCCGAGAGCGGCAGCACGGCCTGCAGGCCGGTGAAGAGCACCGAGTTCAGCAGCAGGAGCAGCGGGGTGAGCAGCAGCACCGCGGGCACGACCAGGACGAGCGTCGGCAGCAGCGACGACAGGTCGGGATGGACGACCTCCCGGTAACCGACGCCCTGCATCTGCATCGCCACGGCGATGACGATGCCGTCGGCCAGCACCGTGACGAGCACGGTCATCTGCTCGAGGCTCAGTCCCAAGGTCTCGCGGAAGTCGTAAAGCGCCGCGCCCACCAGTTGCTGGAGCACCAGCGTGGTCAGCAGGAGCAGGCCCGCCTGCAGGGCGGAAGGAAAGGGCGACTTGTTGTCCGGCATGGGATCCGGACTGTAGGGCCCGTTTGTTGCTGATCGGTATCGGGATCGAAGGGGATTTCCCCCAGTGGGGGGAGGCGCGCCCGAGGCCGCGCGCCAAGGCTGAAACCACCCTCGCGCGCGTGATAGCCTCGCGCCCCATGTCTCAAGAGCCCACCGTCGACGACGCCCACGCGCGCGCCTCGCTGCCCGAGGTGCTGCTGCTCGCCAGCGTCTTCGTCATCGCCGCCTGCGGGCTGGTCTACGAACTCGCGGCCGGCGCGCTCGCGAGCTACCTGCTCGGCGACTCCGTCCTGCAGTTCTCGACCATCATCGGCGCCTACCTCTTCGCGATGGGCGTCGGGTCCTGGCTGTCGCGCTACATCGACCGCCAGCTGGTTGCGCACTTCCTGCGGCTGGAGCTGCTCGTCGGCGTCATCGGCGGGCTGATGCCCGCGGCGCTCTTCACCGCGCACAGCCTGCTGCCGCCGTCGCAGGTCGCCGCCTTCCGCGTGCTGCTGTACGGGCTGGTGCTGCTCGTGGGCATGCTGGTGGGCCTGGAGATCCCGCTGGTGATGCGCATCCTCAAGCGTCACTTCCGGCAGCGTTACGCGCTCAAGGAACTGGTGTCACAGGTGCTGACCTTCGACTACCTCGGCGCGCTGCTGGTCGCCGTGGCCTTTCCGCTGCTGCTGGTGCCCCACCTCGGGCTGGTGCGCACGGGGCTGTTCTTCGGGCTGCTGAACGTCGCGGTCGCGGTGTGGGCGCTGTGGCTGTTCCGCGCGGAGCTGCGCGGCTGGCGCTCGCACGCGCTGACCTGCGCGGTGGCGATCGGCCTGCTCGCCGCGGCGATGGCGGGCGCCGACCGGCTCAGCACCTGGGCCGAGGACCGCTTCTACGGCGAGCAGATCGTGTTCAAGGAAAGCAGCAGCTACCAGCGCATCGTCGTCACGCAGGGCGCGGCGGGCACGCGGCTGTTCCTGAACGGCAACCTGCAGTTCCACTCGCGCGACGAGTACCGCTATCACGAGGCCCTCGTGCACCCCGCGATGGCCGCGCAGGGCGCGCCACGCAAGGTGCTGGTGCTGGGCGGCGGCGACGGCATGGCGGTGCGCGAGATCCTGCGCTATCCGTCCGTCGAGCAGGTCACGCTGGTCGAGCTCGACCCGCACATGACGACGCTGTTCTCGACGATGCCGCTGCTCAAGGACCTGAACAAGGACGCGCTGCTGAGCCCGAAGCTGCACATCGTCAACGCGGACGCCTTCAGCTGGCTGGAGACGACCGACGAGATCTTCGACGTCATCGTCATCGACTTCCCCGATCCGAGCAATTTCGCGCTCGGCAAGCTGTACACGGCCAGCCTCTACAAGATGGTCGACCAGCATCTGAGCGCGTCGGGGTACGCGGTGATCCAGTCGACCTCGCCGCTGGTGGCGCCGCGCGCGTTCTGGACCGTCGTCAACACGGTGGAGTCGGTCGGCCTCACCGCGACGCCCTACCACGCCCACGTGCCGAGCTTCGGCGAATGGGGCTTCGTGCTGGCGAGCCGGCGTCCGTGGTCGATGCCGAGAAAGCTGCCGGACGGGCTGCGCTTCCTGAGCATCGACGGCATCCCGGCGCTGATGAGCTTCCCGCCGGACATGGCGCGGCCGGAACACCTCGAAGTGAACCGCCTGTCCAACCAGGTGCTGGTCCACGAGTTCGAGCGCGAATGGGGCAAGTTGCATTGAAGCGGCGTGACCTGCTGACGCGCACGCTGGCGGCCTCGCTGGCCACATCGCTGGTGCCGATGCTGTCGGCTTGCGGGCGCGATGCGCGGCCGCTCGCCGATCGGCTGGCCGAGCGCCTCGTAGAACTGCCCGGCGGCTGGACCGGCGCGAACTGGGAGCGCGGCCATCGGCTGCGCGGCGCCCTGCCCGCCTGGTCGGCGGCCACCGGCGCGCCCCAGCGCGCGCAGGTGCTGGTGCTCGGCGCGGGGATCGCGGGACTGGCCTGCGCGCGCCGTCTGCGGCTGCAAGGCGTCGATGTCGCGCTGCTCGATCTGGAGGATTCCCCCGGGGGCAACAGCCGTGGGCATCGCATCGGCGCAGGCCCGGCGCTCGGCGAAGGGCTGCGCTGCCCGCTCGGCGCGCACTACCTGCCCACGCCGGGGCCGGAGGCCGTCGAGGTGCGCGCGCTGCTGGAGGACCTCGGCCTCGCCCGCCAGGAACATGGCCGCACCGTCTACGAGGAACGCTGGCTCTGCCACAGCCCGCAGGAGCGGCTCTGGTGGCACGACCAATGGGTCGACGGGCTGCTGCCGCCGGCCGAGTCGCCGGAGGTGCAGGCGCAGTACCGCCGCTTCGGCGAGCTGGTCGACCGGGCGCGGCATGAGGTCGGCTTCGCCATGCCGAGCACCCATCGCGCATGGACGCCGGCGCACCAGGCGCTCGACGCGAAGACCTTCGCCGCGTGGCTCGACGAGCACCAACTGACCGCCGCGCCGCTGCGCTGGTACCTCGACTACTGCTGCCGCGACGACTACGGCGCCGATGCGACGCAGGTGTCCGCGTGGGCGGGGCTGCACTACTTCGGCAGCCGCCACGGCTTCATGAGCGGCGAGGAACGCGAGGCCGTGCTGACCTGGCCGCAAGGCAATGGCTGGTTGTCCGAGCGCCTGGCCGCGCCGCTGGCGGAGACCTTCCACGGCGGACGCACGGCGCTGCGCGTGCGCGAGGAGCGCCATGGCGTGCAGGTGCTCGTCTGGAACGACAAGGACCAGGTGGCGGAGCAGTGGGAAGCCGATCAGGTCGTGATGGCGATGCCGCTGTTCATCGCGGCGCGGCTGCCGGAGCAGCCTCCGCCAGCGCTGATCGAGGCCGCAAAGGGCATGCGCTACGCGCCGTGGCTGGTGACGAACCTGCTGCTCGACGCACCGCCGCTGGAGCGGCTCGGCGCGCCGATGTCCTGGGACAACGTCGCCTACGGCGGCGAGGCCCTGGGCTACGTCAACGCGAACCAGCAGGACCTTGATCCGAGCCGTGGTCCGATGGTGCTGACCGCCTACCGCTCGCTGCGCGAGTCACAGCGCAAGGACCTGCTGCAGGACGACTGGCGCGCCTGGGCGGCGCGCGTGCTCGCGGACATGGCGCCGATGCACCCGGACCTGCCGGAGCGGCTGCAGCGCATCGAGTTGATGCGCTACGGACACGCGATGAGCATTCCGCATCCGGGGCTGCGCGGGTCACAGGCGCTGACCGCGCTGCGCGAGCGCCCGCAAGGGCGGCTTCATTTCGCGCATGCGGATCTGGCGGGGTACTCGGTATTCGAGGAGGCGTTCACGCAAGGTGAGGTGGTGGCGGCGCGCATCCTCCACGCGCCCTGATCAGGCGAGATTTGCCTGATAAACGCGGACTCGCGCCTCCAGCGTCGGCATCAGGTCGCGCGTCGCGACGCGAATGTCGTATTCGGCCTGCAGATTCAGCCAGAACCGCGGATCCATGCTGAAAAACAACCCGAGCCGCATCGCGGTGTCCACGGTGATCGGGCGTTGGCCGTTCACGAGATCGCTCACACGGCTCGGCGGCACGTCGATGTCAGCCGCGAGTTGACGTGCGGTCAGCTTCATCGGCTTCATGAATTCCTCGAGAAGGATCTCCCCGGGGTGGATTTCGTCTAACAGCTTGGCCATAAGGATCTAGTGGTAGTCGACGATCGCTACGTTGTGTGCGCCGTCCAGCCTCCATGTGAAGCAGATGCGCCACTGGTCGTTGATGCGAATGCTGTACTGCCCCTTCCGATCTCCGCAGAGAGCCTCAAGGCGATTGCCTGGCGGAATCTTCAGCGCACCTACGACCGTCGCGGCGTGAACCATCAAAAGCTTTCGCCTCGCCACGCGCTCGATGCGCCGAAAGCGAGGCACAACCTTGCTGGAGAACAGTGCCTCAGTGTCGGCACAGCCGAATGAACAGATCATGCCACATCGTGTTCCGCAAAACAGAATCCGCCAAGCAGAACTTCGAGTGGCATTTTCTTCTTCGTTGACTCGATGGTGCAGGCGAAGACCCAGATTCATGTCACCCTTTGAAGGAGTCTGGAATCAAGGGCCGGGTTTTCGGAGCGATCTGGTCCTTGATGTGACATCTCCCCACGTCACGAATGACCAAAATGGGCAGGCACCCCTTTCAGCCGAGCGCATGCCATGCCCCACGACCTCGACCAAGCCATCCTGCTCGCCCCTGCCGGCGACCACCGCTTCGCCGGCGCGACGAATCCGGCCTACGCCAACATGGTCGGACCATTCGGCGGCACGACCGGTGCGGCGATGCTCAACGCCGCGTTGCTGCATTCGGAGCGCATCGGCGAGCCGATCGCGCTGACGATCAACTTCTGCAGCCCGCTGGCCGACGGCGCCTTCGAGGTCGAAGCCCGACCCGCCCGCACGAACCGGTCGACCCAGCATTGGGTGCTCGAGCTCACGCAGAACGGCGAGGTGGCCGCCACCGGCAGCGCCGTCTTCGCGCAGCGTCGGGAGACCTGGTCCGCGAAGGAGGCCGAACTGCCGGCGGGCATCCCGCCCGCAGCGGAACTGAAGCCGCTGCCGAAGGTCGGTTTCCTGCCCGCCTGGGTCTCGCGCTACGACATGCGCTTCCTGCCCGGCTTCGGTCCTGGGCCGTTCGACGGCCAGGAGCAGCCGCACTCGATCAGCCGCTACTGGGTCCGCGACGAGCCCGCGCGCCCGATGGACTTCCCGTCCCTCGCCGCGATCTGCGACAGCTTCTTCCCGCGCATCTTCGTCCGCCGCCGCAAGCCCGGCGCGATCGGCACCGTCACGCTGACGACCTACTTCCATGCGGACGCCGTCATGCTCGCGCAGCAGGGCGACCGGCACGTGCTCGCGATGGCAAAGGCGCTCAATTTCCGCAACGGCTACTTCGACCAGACCGCCGAAGTCTGGAGCGACGACGGCCACATGCTGGCCAGCACGCACCAGATGGTCTATTTCAAGGAGTGAGGCGGCACTCGCCGTTGCGGCGATCAACGGCCACGTTCATCCGCCGCCTGACCTTGAACGGCGGCCGAGCCCGTCCGCCGGATCGGTCACCGATTCAACCGCCCGTGACTGGCGGGAAGAACGCCACTTCCGCGCCGTCCTCGACGGCCGTGTCCTCGGGCAGGATCTGCTGGTTCAGCGCGCAACGGATCGCGCGGCCGCGCGCCAGCGCCTCCGCGTGCGCCGCGTCGCTGGCGATCAGCGCATCGCGGATCGAGCCCAGCGTCGCGCCGGCGTGATGCGGGAAGCGTTCGTCGGTCCCCAGAGCCTCGCGCAGCGAGGCGAAGTAGCGCACGGTGATCGTCATCTCGGGTCGACTCGTCAGAACAGCTCGTTGAACGGAATGAAGCGCAAGACCTGACCCGGTGCCACCGTGCTGCCCGGCGGCAGGTCGATCAGGCCGTCGGCCCACGCCGCCGAACTCATCACGCCCGAACTCTGGTTGCCGAACAGCTGCAGCCCGCCCGCGTCGCTCAGCTTCGCGCGCAGGAACTCGCGGCGCTTGTCGGCCTTCGTCCAGGTGAACTCGGCCGGCAACGGCAAGGCGCGCGGCGTCAGCTGCGTCGCGCCCTGCATCCGCAGCAGCACCGGCCGCACGAACAACAGGAAGGTCACGAAGCTCGACACCGGATTGCCCGGCAGTCCGATGAACCAGGTGCGGCCACCAGTGCTGGTCACCTCACCGAACGCCAGCGGCTTGCCGGGCTTGATCGCGATCTGCCACAGGTCCAGGCGGCCTTCGCGCTCGAGCGCGGGCTTCAGGTGGTCCTCCTCGCCGACGGACACGCCGCCGGAGCTGAGGATCAGGTCCGCATCCTTCGACGCCTCGCGCAAGGCCGCGCGGGTCGCCTCAAGCGAGTCGGGCACGATGCCCAGGTCGCGCACCTCGCACCCCATCGCCAGCAGCAGCGCGTGCAGCGTCGTGCGGTTGGAGTTGTAGATCTGGCCGGGGCCCAGCGGCTGGCCCGGCAGCACCAGCTCGTCACCGGTCGAGAACAGCGCGACGCGGGGGCGCGCCGCCACCGTCAGCGCCGCCGCGCCGGCCGTCGCGGCCAGACCCAGCGAGGCCGCATTCAGGCGCATGCCGGCGCTGAGCACCGGTTGACCGACGCGCAGGTCTTCGCCTCGACGGCGGATGTGCAGGCCCACCGTCAGCGGCCCGTTGATACGCACCTGACCGAGACTGCCCGCCGCGCCCGTGGCATCGGCGATCGCCTCGCACTGCTCCTGCATCAGCACGGAGTCGGCGCCCTCGGGCACGGTCGCGCCGGTGAAGATCCGCGCTGCCGTGCCGGGTTGCAGCGGCTGCGGCACCGAGCCCGCCGCCACGCGCTGCGACACCGGCAATACCGCGCCCTCGCCGCCCAGCGCCGCGACGTCGGCCGCGCGCATCGCGTAGCCGTCCATGGCGCTGTTGTCGTAGGGCGGCACGTCCAGCGGCGAGACCAGGTCCTGCGCCAGCACGCGACCGCGCGCCAGCGGCGTCGTCACCGACTCGGTCCGCCCCAGCGGCGTGACCTGCGAGAGCAGGCGCTCCAGCGCCTCCTCCATCGGCATCATCGGCGCGCGCGGTGTGGCAGCGGCGCCCGGGGCGTTCTTCGCGTCAGACATGGTCGACGATGAACTGCTTGACCTGTTCCACCGAGACCGGCATCACGCTGACGCGCTTCGGACGCGTCTCGAGATCGTCGAGCGCGGCCGGGCGCGGCGGCACGATGCCGAGCGCTTCCTCGATGGTGACGGCGAACTTGGCCGGCAGCGCCGTTTCCAGCACCAGCATCGGCACGCCCGGCTCGCGCTTCGCGAGCGCGACCTTCAAGCCATCCGCCGTGTGCGTGTCGATGACGACGCCGTACTGCTGATGGCACAGACGGATCGTCGCCACGCGATCCTCATGCGTGCTGCGCCCCGAGACGAAACCGTAGCGTTCGCTGATGCGGGCGCGCTCCTCGGCGGTGATCTCGAAAAAGCCCTTCGAGGCCAGTTCCTCGCCGAACAGCCGCTTCACGCGCGAGGCGTCGCGGTCCAGCAGATCGAACACGAAACGCTCGAAGTTGCTCGCCTTGGAGATGTCCATCGACGGGCTGGAGGTCTCCAGCGTGTGCTCGGCGCCGCGCGGGCGATAGACGCCGGTGCGGAAGAACTCGTCGAGCACGTCGTTCTCGTTGGTCGCCACGACCAGGCGCTCGATCGGCAGGCCCATCCTGCGCGCCACGTGGCCCGCGCAGACATTGCCGAAATTGCCCGACGGCACGGTGAAGCTCACGCGTTCGCCGTCGGTCTTCGTCGCCTGGAAGTACGCGGCGAAGTAGTAGACGACCTGCGCCAGCAGCCGTGCCCAATTGATCGAGTTGACGGTGCCGATGCGGTGACCGCGCTTGAAGTCGAGGTCGTTGGACACCGCCTTGACGATGTCCTGGCAGTCGTCGAACACGCCTTGCACGGCGATGTTGTGGATGTTGGGGTCCTGCAGGCTGAACATCTGCGCCTGCTGGAACGGGCTCATGCGGCCGTGCGGGCTCAGCATGAAGACCTGGATGCCGGCCTTGCCGCGCATCGCGTACTCGGCGGCGCTGCCGGTGTCGCCGGAAGTCGCGCCGAGGATGTTCAGCGTCTCGCCGCGGCGCTGGAGCTCGTACTCGAACAGCTGACCGAGCAGCTGCATCGCCATGTCCTTGAACGCCAGCGTCGGGCCGTTGGACAGCGCGACCAGCGCCAGACCCGGCTCCAGCGGCTTCAGCGGCGTGATCTGCGGCGTGCCGAAGACGGCTTCGGTGTAGGTCCGGTGCGCGATCGCCTTCAGGTCGGCCGCGGGGATGTCGTCGATGTAGAGCGACAGGATCTCGAACGCCAGGTCGGCGTACGACAGGCCGCGCCAGCGGCCGAGCGTGGCGGTATCGATCTGCGGATACGCGACCGGCAGATACAGCCCGCCGTCGGGCGCCAGGCCCTCCAGCAGGATGTCGCAGAAGTGGCGCTCGGCCTTGTCGCCGCGGGTGCTGAGGTATCTCACGCCAGCTCTTCCTTGCGCAGCTTCACGATCGGCGCCAGCACGGTCTGCAGCGCCTGCATCTTCGCCAACGCCTCGCTCATGCGGCCTTCCTGCGTGTCGTGCGTCAGGATGATCAGGTCGGTCTGGCTCTCGCCTTCCGCCGACTCGCGCTGCAGCACCGCGTCGATGCTGATCTCGTGCTCGGCCAGGATGGTCGTGATGCGCGACAGCACGCCCGCCTGGTCCGCCACCCGCAGCCGCAGGTAGAACGCCGTCTGCACCTGCGCCATCGGCAGGATCGGCGTGTTGTTCATCGCGTCCGGCTGGAAGGCCAGGTGCGGCACGCGGTGGTCCGGATCGGCCGTCGCCAGACGCGTGATGTCGACCAGGTCGGCGATCACCGCCGAGGCCGTCGGCTCCGCGCCCGCGCCCTTGCCGTAGTACAGCGTCGTGCCGACCGCGTCGGCCTGCACCAGCACGGCGTTCATCGCGCCTTCGACATTGGCGATCAGCCGGCCCGACGGGATCAGCGTCGGATGCACGCGCAGCTCGATGCCGTTGTCTCTTCTGCGGGCGATGCCCAGCAGCTTGATGCGGTAGCCGAGCTGCTCCGCGTACTTGATGTCGGTCGCCTGCAGCGCCGTGATGCCCTCGACATGCGCCTGATCGAACTGCACCGGGATCCCGAACGCGATCGCGCTCATGATCGTCGCCTTGTGCGCGGCGTCCACGCCCTCGATGTCGAAGGTCGGATCGGCCTCGGCGTAACCCAGCCGCTGCGCTTCCTTCAGCACCGTCGCGAAGTCCAGCCCCTTGGAGCGCATCTCCGACAGGATGAAGTTGGTCGTGCCGTTGATGATCCCGGCGATCCACTCGATGCGATTGGCCGTCAAGCCTTCGCGCAGCGCCTTGATGATCGGGATGCCGCCCGCCACCGCCGCCTCGAAGGCGACCATCACGCCCTGCTCGCGCGCCGCGGCGAAGATCTCGCTGCCGTGCACCGCCAGCAGCGCCTTGTTGGCCGTCACCACATGCTTGCCGGCCTTGATCGCGTCCAGCACCAGCGTGCGCGCGATGCCGTAGCCGCCGATGAGCTCGACGACGATGTCGATCTCCGGGTTCGCGATCACGTCGCGCGCGTCGGCCACCACCGGGCAGGCGTCGCCGACGATGCTGCGGGCGCGCTCGACGTCCAGGTCGGCCACCATCGCGATCTCGATGCCGCGGCCGGCGCGGCCGCGGATCTCCGCCTGGTTGCGGCGCAACACCTGGAATGTGCCGCTGCCCACGGTGCCAATGCCCAGCAGGCCAACTTTGATCGGGTTCATCGTCTTGTCTTTCAGAAGGTCGGGAGGTCAGCGTGCGTGGCGTTTGCGGTATTGCGCCAGGAATCGCTCGATGCGGCCGATGGCTTCACGGAGATCGTCCGTGTTGGGCAGGAACACGAGCCGGAAATGATCGGGAGCTTTCCAGTTGAAGCCCGTCCCCTGGACGATCAGCACCTTCTCTTCGGCCAGCAGTTCGTAGGCGAACTGCTGGTCGTCCTCGATCGGATAGATCTTGGGGTCGAGGCGGGGGAACATGTACAGCGCGGCCTTGGGCTTGACGACGCTCACGCCCGGGATCTGCGTCAGCAGCTCGTACGCGAGGTCGCGCTGGTGGCACAGCCGGCCGGTCGGCGCGACCAGGTCCTTGATGCTCTGGTAGCCGCCCAGCGCCGTCTGGATCGCGAGCTGGCCCGGCGTGTTGGCGCACAGGCGCAGCGAGGCCAGCATGTTCAGGCCCTCGATGTAGTCGCGGGCATGGCGCTTCTCGCCCGACACCACCATCCAGCCGGCGCGGTAGCCGCAGCTGCGGTAGTTCTTGGACAGGCCGTTGAAGGTCACGAACAGCACGTCGTCGGCCAGGCTGGCCATGCTGGTGTGGGTGTTGCCGTCGTAGAGCGTCTTGTCGTAGATCTCGTCGGCGAAGACGATCAGCTCGTGGCGCCGCGCGATCTCGATGATGCCCAGCAGCACGTCGTCCGGGTACAGCGCGCCGGTCGGGTTGTTGGGGTTGCAGACCATGATGCCGCGGGTGCGCGGCGTGATCTTCGATTCGATGTCCTGCAGGTCCGGCAGCCAGCCGGTGCCCTCGTCGCACAGGTAGTGCACCGGGCGGCCGCCCGACAGGCCGACCACCGCCGTGTAGAGGGGGAAATCGGGCGACGGGATCAGGATCTCGTCGCCGTCGTTGACCAGCGCGTTGATCGCCATCTGGATCAGCTCGGACGCGCCGTTGCCCAGGTAGACGTCGTCCACCGACACGCCGCGGATGCCCTTCTCCTGCGTGTAGTGCACCACCGCCTTGCGCGGCGCGAACAGCCCCTTGCTGTCGGTGTAGCCGCCGGCGTCGGCCAGGTTGCGGATCATGTCCTGGACGATCTCGTCCGGCGGCGTCAGCCCGAACACCGCCGTGTTGCCGATGTTGAGCTTGATGATCTTCTGCCCCTCTTCCTCCATCTGCCGCGCCTTGTCCAGCACAGGCCCGCGGATGTCGTAACTGACGCTGGAAAGCTTGCTGGACTTGGCGACGGTTCTCAAGATGACTCCGGGCGAGGTTTCACGGGAAGCTCTGCGGAGCTTTCCGAGGGTTCCGCAAAGGGAACGCACAGGGGAAAATCAGGGCCATCGATTTAAACACAGGGTTATCGCGGGTAATCCCACGCCCGCGGGGAGACACCCTCCGTCGCTGCCAGAATCACCCTCAATGAAATTTCAACCCGACCAGCCGCTCGGCGGCAACATGATTTCGGCCCACGACCTGAACCACGTGTGGGTCAACGGCGTCGAGCAGGCCCACAGCGTGCTGGTGCCATGGCAAGGGCAGCCGGAGAACTGGGATGTCACCCGCTTCGAGGACCTCACCGAGGCGCACTTCGAGCGCATCCTGGCACTCAAGCCGGAGCTGGTGATCTTCGGCAGCGGATCGAAGCTGCGCTTCGCCAGGCCCGCGCTGTACCGGGGCCTGATCCAGGCCCGCATCGGCATGGAAACGATGGACATCGGCGCCGCATGCCGCACGTACAACGTGCTGGCCAGCGAGGGCCGCGCGGTGCTGGCGGCCCTGCTGATCGAGCCATGAGCCCGGCGTGATCGCGTCCTGAACGCCCGCCCCGGCCCCCGCGAACCCTGCCGCCGCCGCGGCTTGCCTCCCTCTCTCTGGGAGGCTGCCTACTCGTCCATGTCAGAGGGGGCGAGGAACGACCCATTCAACGTATAATCGCTGGCTATGCCCACCCGGGCACATCTCTCTGAAGAACGCCACATGACGCCAGCGCTCAACAAACCCCTCCCGGACATTGAAGCTCTTGCCACGGGAGGCGTGAAGTTCACTCCCAAGGAATTCCTGGGTCGGGTCGTGGTGCTGTACTTCTATCCGAAGGACAACACCCCGGGCTGCACGACCGAAGCGATGCAGTTCCGCGATCACCACAAGGAATTCGTCAAGGCCGGCGCCGTCGTGCTGGGAGTTTCCCGCGACAACATGGCCTCGCACGACAAGTTCAAGCAGAACCTGGAACTGCCGTTCGAACTGATCGCCGACACCGAAGAGAAACTCTGCCACATGTTCGGCGTGGTGAAGAACAAGATCATGTACGGCAAGAAGGTCAAGGGCATCGAACGCTCGACCTTCCTGATCGACGCCCAGGGCATCCTGCGCGAAGAGTGGCGCGGCCTGAAGGTCGCCGGCCACGTCGAGGAAGTCCTGAAGGCCGTCAAGGCCCTCAAGAAGGAAGCCGCCTGATCGTCTGCGCGGCCCGCGCCAGGACGTCCTGAGGGCCGCGGAACTTCGCATCGGACCATCGAATCCGATCGCCGACACCTCGGGTTTGCGCTGAGCCGCGCACGGCGGCGTCTGACAGCAACGCCGCCATGCGTCCGTCACGGGCGGACGCCGCGAGTTGTGCATAATCAGCCGCATGCCCCTGTGCCTGATCGCAGCGAATGAATTCCCAAGGACGAGCCGCACCGCCCCCGGTGCGGCTTTTTGTCTTCTGGGATCCGCGTGCGAGTTCGAGGCCCCCGATGCCGCCGATACCTCCGGCATCGCCACCGCCCGTCAGGCCCGGGGCATGACCCCTGGTCCGCATCGACCCAGGCTCATCACGCAAGCCCGTCACCCCCGCACATGCCACTGCCCAAGCCTCCGACCAAGCGCGCCAGCCGCCTAGATTCCGACGCCTTCGCGACCGACCTGTCGCCCAGCAAACGGCTCCCCCAGAACGAGGCCAGACCGTCCGCCCCCCTCGCCGCCCCGATCGCGGCGACCCGGCACGAGCCCGAGGCCAGCCATTCCGCCGCCGCTCCCGCACAGCCGTCCGCGGCCAGCGCGCGTGCGCGCACGGAGCCCGTCGAAGCCCGCGGCGGCAATTCGCCGTCGCTGGCGCTGGTGTCGCCGGCCCCGTCCAGGGCCCCCGCGAAGAAAACCGCCCCGACCCGCACCAAGGCGCGCAAGCCGGCCGGTGACCCCAAGCTGTTCGTGCTCGACACCAATGTGCTGATGCATGACCCGATGTCGTTGTTCCGCTTCGAGGAACATGACATCTACCTGCCGATGATCACGCTCGAGGAGCTGGACGGCCACAAGAAGGGCATGACCGAGGTCGCCCGCAACGTGCGCCAGGTCAGCCGCGACCTGGACGCGCTGGCCACCAGCCTCAAGTCGAGCACGATCGAGGAAATGTCCAAGGGCCTGCCGCTGGACCAGACCGGTCATCGCGAGGCCGGCGGCAAGCTGTTCTTCCAGACGACCCTGTTCGAGGCCCCGCTGCCGCAAGGCCTGCCGCAGGGCAAGGCCGACAACCAGATCCTGGGCGTCGTCCAGGCGCTGAAGCAGCAGCAGCCCGGCCGCGAGGTGGTGCTGGTGTCCAAGGACATCAACATGCGCATCAAGGCCCGCGCGCTGGGCCTGCCGGCGGAGGACTACCGCAACGACAAGACGCTGGAAGACTCCGACCTGCTCTACACCGGCGTGCAGGCGCTGCCGGCGGACTTCTGGGAGCGCCACGGCAAGACGATGGAGAGCTGGCAGCAAGGCGGCACCACGTTCTACCGGATCAGCGGCCCGCTGGTGCCGACGCTGCTGGTGAACCAGCTCATCTACCTGGAAGCGCCGGGCGCCGCGCCGCTCTATGCCAAGGTGCAGGAGATCACCGGCAAGACCGCGGTGCTGCGCACGCTGAAGGACTTCGGCCACCAGAAGCATTCGGTCTGGGGCGTCACCGCGCGCAACCGCGAACAGAACTTCGCGCTGAACCTGCTGATGGATCCGGACTGCGACTTCGTCACCCTGACCGGCTCGGCCGGCACGGGCAAGACGCTGATGACGCTGGCCGCGGGTCTGTCGCAGGTGCTGGACGAGCGCCGCTACACCGAGATCATCGTCACCCGCGTCACGGTCCCGGTCGGCGAGGACATCGGTTTCCTGCCCGGCACGGAAGAGGAAAAGATGGGCCCGTGGATGGGCGCGCTCGACGACAACCTGGAAGTGCTGGGACGCGGCGACAGCGCCGCCGGGGAATGGGGTCGCGCGGCCACCAACGACCTGGTGCGCAGCAAGATCAAGATCAAGAGCCTGAACTTCATGCGCGGGCGCACCTTCCTGAACAAGTACGTGATCATCGACGAGGCGCAGAACCTGACGCCCAAGCAGATGAAGACGCTGATCACGCGCGCGGGTCCGGGCACGAAGATCGTCTGCCTGGGCAACCTGGCGCAGATCGACACGCCCTACCTGACCGAGGGCAGCTCCGGCCTGACCTTCGCGGTCGACAAGTTCAAGGGCTGGGCGCACAGCGGGCACGTCACGCTGGCGCGCGGCGAGCGCTCGCGGCTCGCGGACTTCGCCTCCGAGGTGCTCTGAGCGGCGGGCCTGCCGGCCCTTCCCGCTCCCGCCAAGCCACCCTTCGGGGTGGCTTTTTCATTCCCGCGTCGACCCCGCTTTCGGGCGAGCGCGCCCTACTCTTCGGGGGTCAGTTTCGACTGGACGGTTTCCTCGGCGGCACCTTCGTCGCGGCGCAGCTGGTAGAAGATGAACGCCGCCAGCGCAGCCATGGCGCCGAGCGCAAGATAGGTACCGTGGAAGGCGGGGACGATCGCGGCGCCCTCGGTGCGCGGCAGCCCGTGCGAGAACAGCAGCAGGAAGGCACTCGAGGTCGCCACGCCCAGGCTCATCGACAACTGCATCACCACGGCCAGCAGGCTGTTGCCGGGACTCGCGGTGCGTTCGTCGAGATCGCCCAGCGTCAGCGTGTTCATCGCGGTGAACTGCATGCTGTTGACCATCCCGAACAGCCCGAGGTGGATCGCCAGCCAGACATGCCCGACGCCGCGCGGGATCAGCGCGAAGCTCGCGATCAGCACGCCCAGCAGCAGCGTGTTGACGATCAGCACGCGGCGGTAGCCGGCACGCTTGATCAGGCGGATCGCCAGCGTCTTGGTGAACATCGCGCCGAGCACCGACGGGATCATCGACAGGCCCGCTTCGCTGGGCGAGAAGCCCAGCCCCACCTGCAGGAACAGCGGCGTCAGGAACGGCGTCGCGCCGCTGCCCAGCCGCGCGAAGACGTTGCCCAGCAGCCCGATGCGGAAGGTCGGCACGGCGAAGAGCGCGGGCGTGAAGAGCGGCTCCTCCGTGCGCGTCGCATGCAGCCAGTAGGCCATCATGCAGGCCACGCCGGCGATCAGCATCACGAAGCACACGGCGACGCTGACCATGTGCTCGCCGAAGCCCTGCAGCGCCAGCGACATCAGCATCAGCCCCACGCTGAACAGCCCGTAGCCGCCCCAGTCGAAGCGCTTGCCGATGGGGCCCTTGATCTCCGGCATGAAGCGGCGGCAGGCGAAGGCGCCGGCCAGCCCGACCGGCAGGTTGATCAGGAAGATCCAGTGCCAGCTGACGAACTCCACCAGCACGCCGCCCAGCGTCGGCCCGAGCAGCGGTCCGACCAGCCCTGGCAGGCTGATGAAGGTCATCACCGCGAGGAACTCGGCCTTCGGGAAGGCCCGAAGCACGACCAGCCGTCCGACGGGCACGAGCAGCGCGCCACCGACGCCCTGCACCACCCGCGACGCGACCAGCACGTGCAGGCTGGGCGACACCGCGCAGGCCAGCGAACCCAGGCTGAACAGCCCGATCGCCCACAGGAAGACGGTCCGCGTCCCGAAGCGGTCCGCCAGCCACCCCGACGCGGGGATCAGCAAGGCCACCGTCAGCAGGTAGGCGACGACGGCGGACTGCATCCGCAGCGGGTCTTCGCCGAGGTCGCGCGCCATGCCCGGCAGCGCAGTGTTGAGGATGGTCGTGTCCAGCGTCTGCATGAAGAACGCCAGCGCGACGACCCATGGCAGCCAGCGGCGGGTGGCGTCGTCGAGGATCGGGCGACCGAGCACGTCGAGCGGCGTCGTCGAGGAGGAAGGCATGGGCGGCATCCGGCAAGTATCGGACCCCGGCGGCGTAGGATGTGCGCTTGTCGCGGCGCGCGGATGCGCCCCGGACCTCGCTGCCCAGGACCCATGCGCTTCTACGTTTCCGATCTCGACGGGACCCTGCTCGATCCGCAGGCCCGCCTCTCCGCCGCCACCCGCGCGGGCCTCACCGAACTGCTGGCCGAGGGCCTGGCCTTCACCGTCGCCAGCGCGCGGCACGTGGTGTCGATCGCCCGCATCCTCGAAGGGCTGCCCATCTCATTGCCGGTGGTGTCGTCCAACGGCGCCTACATCAGCGACCTGCGCACCGGCCGGCATGAGCTGGTCAACGCGATGGAGCCGGCGCTCGGCCAGGCCATCTTCGCGCTGGTGCGGCGGCACGGCCTGATGCCCTTCATCGCAACGCACGGCGCCAAGGGCGACCAGCTCTTCTGGCAGGAAGTGCAGAACGAAGGCCAGCAGCGCTTCGTCACCGAGCGTCAGCGCAACGCCGATCCGCGGCTGCGCCACGTCGACCGCCTGCAGGACCAGTTGGACGATCCGCTGGTCACGCTGCTGGTGGTCGGCCGCGCGGAGCCGCTGGAAGCGCTGCAGGCCGAGATCCTGAGCACCTGCGGCGACCTCGTCACGACGCACCTCGCCGAGGACCTCTACATGCCGGGTTGGCCCTGGCTCAACGTCCACGACCGCCGGGCCAGCAAGGACCAGGCGATCGCGACGCTGGCGCAGCGCTACGCGTTGCATGAGCGCGAACTCGTCGTCTTCGGCGACCAGGTCAACGACCTGACGATGCTGAAGGCGGCGCATCACGCCGTCGCGATGGCCAACGCCAGCGACGACGTGAAGCAGGCGGCGCACCGCATCATCGGCTTCCACCATGAGGACGCCGTGGTGCAGTTCATCCGCGACGACTGGCGGACCTACTTGCGCAAGTAGTCGTAGAACGCGTTGGCGTTGGCATCGCGACCGAGGAAGTCGCGCACCAGTTCCGGCGCCGGTTTCTCCGCGCCGCGCGACAGCACCGCGTCGCGATAACGGCGGCCCACGGCGGCATCGAGCTTGTCGGCCGCGAACGGCGTGCGCAGGTCCATCGCGACGACCAGGCTCCACAGGTAGCCGTAGTAGCCCGCGCCGTAGCTGCCCGCGATGTGCGCGAAGCGCGACGGGAACATCGTGCCAGCCACGTGGCCCAGCGGCGTGTCGCCTTCCATCCTGGCCCACAGCGCCAGCGGATCCTGGATCTCCGCGCCGTGCAGCGCGAGGTCATAACTCGCATACAGATGCTGGCGGCCGAACTTCGTGCCCTTGGCGAAGTCGCGCGCCTCGCGGGCCTTGCCGACGAGTTCGTCGGGCACCGGCTTGCAGGTCGGGCAGACCTCGGCCATCAGCTTGAGCACGCGCGGGTCGTAGACCCAGTCCTCGAGCATCTGCGACGGCGCCTCGACGAAGTCGTGCATCACCGCCCATTGCCCCAGCGACACGTCGCGCGTGTGGGCGAGGTTGTTGTGGACCGCATGGCCGAGCTCGTGCAGCAGCGTCTCCAGCTCGTCGAGCGACAGCCCGCCGCGATCGAGGTTGACGACCAGCGCCGCCGCAGGATGGCGCCCCAGGCGCGTGCTGCTGGAGCGCAGCGGCCAGACCGCCGCGTGGTTGTACTTGCCGTCGCGCGGGAAGGGATCGACGTAGAGCGTGCCGAGCGCCTTGCCGGTGGCCGTGTCGCTGACCACGTAGGCCTTGACGTCGGGATGCCAGAGGCCGGGCAGCTTCACCGCGGTGTGCGTCACGCCGAGCAGCCGGTCGACGACGCGCAGCGTGAAGGCGAGACTTTCGGCGGGCGGGAAGTACGGGCGGAAGGCTTCCTGGTCGACGGTGAAGCGCTGCTTGCGGATGCGCTCCGCGTAGTAGACGCCGTCCCATTGCGTCACGGCGGTGGTCTCGACCGCAGTCCCGAGGTGCGCCGCCTTCGCGCGGCGGAGTTCCTCCAGATCGGCGCGTTCACCCTGCTGCACGGTGCCCTTGACCTCGCCGAGGAATCGCGTCGCCGTGGCCGCGTCCTTGGCCATCTGGCGACGCAGGTTGAAGTCGACGTAGTTGTCGTAGCCGAACAGCCCGGCGTACTCCTTGCGCAGCGTGATGATCTCGGTGAGCAGCTTGAGGTTGCCCTCGCCGCCCTCGTTGGTCTTGGCGCGCCAGATGCGCTCGCGCGCGGCGCCGCTCTCGGCGGTCTGCATCAGCGCGGTGTAGGTCGGGTTGTCGACGCCGAGCAGATAACGCCCCTGGTCGTCGCGCGGCTTGTCCTTCCAGACGCCGTCGGGCACGCCGCGCAGTTCCTCGGCGGTGAACGCGACGCGGATGTTGGCGTCGCGGATCGCCTTCGAGAACTGCTGGTCGAGCGCGGAGAGCCGGTCCAGGATCTGCTTGGCGCGCGAGCGCTTGTCCTTCGACAGGCCGACGCCGCTGTCCTCGAACAGCCCCAGCGCATTGCGCTTGAGTTCGCGGTCGATCGCGTCCGCGGCGGGCGCGGTCTTCAGGCCGCGATAGATCTTCTCGTTCTGCGTGAGCGCGGTCTGGAAGTCGGTCCAGCGCAGCGCGCAGTCCTGGGCGGCGTCGCGCACGGCCTTGTCGGCATGCACGTTCTGAACGAATTCGATCGGGAACCGCGCATCCTCGTGATGCGCGATCACCAGGTCGTAGGCGGCGAGCCAGCCCTTGTCGACCTTGCGTTTGGCCAACTGGGCGACCTCGCGGTTCAGCGCCTTCAGTCCGGCATCACAGGCCCGGTCCACGGCCTTGCCGTCGGCGAAGCTGGGAAACGCCGGCGTGGGCAGCGCGGGCGCCCGAGCCTCGGATTGAGCGAACGCCGGCGCGGACATGATCGCGCTGGCCGCCAGGATCAACGCATGCGTCGAGGCCATCGGAAACTCTCCAGGAATTGGAATGGCGGGGATTCTCGTCCCCGCCCTCACCCATCCCGAAAGTCGTGCCCGCATCCTGGGGCAGAGGAAACCCGACCCCGCGCTCGCTCCATCACGCCATCACGCCATCAGGTCGCGGATCTGTTGCAACGCGGCCGGATCGTCGAGCGTGATCAGGTCGCCGGGGTCGCGATGCTCGCAGACGGCCTGGATCGCGCGCCGCAGCAGCTTGCCCGAGCGCGTCTTGGGCAGCAGCGCCACGAAGCGCACCCGCGACGGCCGCGCCACCGCGCCCAGCCGCTGGTCGACGCGCTTCAGGATCTCGCCTTCGAGCGCCAGCGCGTCCTGCGGCGTCGCGGCGCGCGCCGGGTCCTTCAGCACCGCGAAGGCCATCGCGACCTGACCCTTGAGCGGATCGGCCACCCCGACCACGGCGACCTCCGCCACCGCGGGGTGGCCGGCGATGCACTCCTCGATCTCGCGCGTACCGAGCCGGTGCCCGGCGACGTTGATCACGTCGTCGCTGCGTCCGAGGATGAAGTAGTAGCCGTCCTCGTCGCGCAAGGCCCAGTCGAAGGTCGAGTACACCTGCCGGCCCGGCACGCTTTCCCAGTAGGTGCGGATGAAGCGCTCGTCGTCGCGCCAGACGGTCTGCATGCAGCCGGGCGGCAGTGGATACGCGATCGTGAGCAGGCCCTTCTGGTTCGGCGCCTCCAGCACGTCGCCGGTGCGCTCGTCGAGGAGCTGGACGCGGTAGCCGAACATCGCCACGCCCGGCGAACCGAACTTCGGCTCGGCAGGCTCGACGCCGCGCGCCAGCGTCAGGATCGGCCAGCCGGTCTCGGTCTGCCAGTAGTTGTCGACGATCGGCTTGCCGATGGCATCGGCGATCCAGCGCGCCGTCGGTTCATCGAGCGGCTCACCGGCGAGGAACAGAGCGCGCAGCGACGACAGGTCGTGCCGCGTCAGGCAGACGGGGTCCTGCTTCTTGAGCACCCGCACCGCGGTCGGCGCGCTGAACATCACCGTGACACGGTGCCGCTCGACGAGCTTCCACCAGATCGCCGCATCGGGGCTCACCGGCGTGCCCTCGTACATCAGCGTGGCCATGCCCGCGATCAGCGGACCGTAGACGATGTAGCTGTGGCCGACGACCCAGCCGATGTCGCTGGTGGAGAAGAAGGTCTCGCCCGGATGCCCGTCGTAGATGTGCGTCATGCTCGCGGCCAGCGCGACGGCGTAGCCGCCGACGTCGCGCTGCACGCCCTTCGGCCTGCCGGTCGTGCCGCTGGTATAGAGCGTGTAGCTGATGGCATCGGAGGGCAGCCATTCGCAGGGCATGCGCGTGCCGAGCAGTCGCCCCCGTTGCTCCGCGTAGTCGAGGTCGCGGCCGTCAACGCGCTCGAACGCGCTGAGCCCGCGATCGACCATCAGCACCTTCGCCGGCTTGTGCGCCGCCAGACGGATCGCCTCATCGAGCAGCGGCTTGTAGGGCACGATCTTGCCGTTGCGACTGCCCGCATCCGCGCTGACGATCAGTACCGGCTCGGCATCGTCGATGCGGTTGGCCAGGGCGTGGCTCGCGAAGCCGCCGAACACCACCGAGTGGATCGCGCCGATCCGCGCGCAGGCGAGCATCGCGAAGGCGGCCTCGGGAATCATCGGCAGATAGATGAGCACACGATCGCCGATGCCCACCCCCTGCTCGCGCAGCATCGCGGCCATGGCCTCGACCTCGTCCTTGAGCGCGGCGAAGCTGAAGACGCGTTCCTGGTCGACCTCGCTCGACACCCAGATCAGCGCGGCGTCGTCCGGCCGCGCGGCCGCGTGGCGGTCGACCGCGTTGTGGCACAGGTTGGTCCGCCCGCCGACGAACCAGCGCGCGAACGGCGGCCGGCTCGTGTCGCAGATCTGATCGAACGGGCGCTCCCAGTCGATCAACGCCGCCTGCCCGGTCCAGAAGCCGTCCGGGTCGTCGATCGAACGCCGGTACATCGCCGCGTAGCTGTCGGTCATCGGGGTCTCCTTGGATGTTGGTATTGAATGCGCGAATTCCGCACGGATCCTCGCATCGGCAGCTTTTCTGAAACTTTCGTTCACAGCCTTGCGTCATAGGGCTGTGGTCCAATCCGGGTTTTCCTGGGAACGGTCTCGCGGCCACGCCCGGACTTTCCCTAGCCAAGCGCGGTCCTGCGGGCATTCGCGCTTGACCGGTACGGAGATGGTGCCTAGTCTCCGCGCCCAACACCGATGAGTACTGTTCGTCCTTCCCGCTCCGCTCCCCGACACAAGAAGCTCCAGCGCGCCATGGCCGCACTGGGGCTGATCTGCGTCTTCGCGAGCGGTAGTTGCTGGGCGCAACAGTCGACCTCGTCCACCAACGAGTCGCACGACAAGCCCAAGGCGCAGGCCAAGGCGGCGACGTCGAAGGCCGCCGCCAAGCCGGTCGCGAAGAAGCCCGCCGAGTCGAAGCAGGCCGCCAGGTCCTCGAAGGACGGCAAGGCCTCGAAGCCGGTCGCGGCCAAGGACACCGGCAAGGACCGCAAGGCCAAGGCCGACGAGGACAAGTCCCCGGCGACCGAGATCGCCGCCGACAAGCCGGCCAGCACCGACAAGATCGTATCGGCGAAGGCGGAAACGAAGGCCGAGACGAAGACTGAAACGAAGACCGCGGACAAGGCTGCGCCGGCAAAGGCCGACGCGAAGGTCGCGGACACGAAGACCGACGTCGCGCCACCCGCCGGCACGATGATGGGCGCCTATGGGCAGAGCCTGATGCGCTCGCCCGCCGGCGCCGCGGCGGTCGCGACGACCGTCGCCGCCGCAGGCACGGCCGCCGCGCTGGTCGCGCCGGCCCTGCCCGCCACGAACACGACCGCCACCCCGACCTCCTCGCTGCCGCCGACCGCCCTGATGGGCGCCGCCGCCGGCAACGCGAACGCCAGCGAGTCCGTTGCCCGCTTCCTGCAGCAGCGCGGCATCGTCGCGCAGGCCCAGCAGACGCCCGCCTCGCCCGGCGCCGATGCCGCCTCGCCGGGCCTGCTGAACCGGGTGCGCGACAACGCCTCGGACCTGGTGCTGTCGGCGATGAATTTCCTGGGCGTGCCGTACAAGCGCGGCGGCAACTCGGTCAACAACGGCTTCGACTGCAGCGGCTTCACGCGCCACATCTTCGAGATGAGCGTGGGCTTGGTCCTGCCGCGCCGCGCCGACGAGCAGGCCAAGCTCTCCAGCCTGGTGCCGATCAAGAAGGAAGACCTCAAGCCCGGCGACCTGGTCTTCTTCAACACGATGCGCGCGACCTTCTCGCACGTCGGCATCTATGTCGGCGAAGGCAAGTTCATCCACTCGCCGCGCGTCGGCGGCGCGGTGCGCGTCGAGGACATGCGCGAGGCGTACTGGGCCAAGCGTTTCACCGGCGCCCGCCGCGCCGATCTGAACCAGGCCAATCCTGGCACCTGAACCAGCACGCGAGCGGGTCCCTGCGCCCGCCGCCGACGCCCGCGACACGGGCGCCCCGCGCACCTTCCGGCGCGATCCTCCTGAAGACAAGTCCTGACACGGCAGCCCGGTGATCCCGGCTATGCTGCGCCCCAGCGCCGTCGCCGCGATCCTCCGCGATCCACCTTGTCCGCCGTCCTCGATCCCGCCCAGACACCGCTGCACCGAGTCTCCGACCAGATGGGTCAGGCCCTGCTGCTGGCCGTGCTGCTGCACGTGCTGCTGCTCGTGGCCATCGGCAACGCGCCCGGCGGATCGGCCAAGCCCGGCGAAGGCGCCTGGGGTCCGCTGAACGTGAGACTTCAAGGCGATCGCTACGAGCCAGGCTCGGGCGAGCCCGCCGTCGTGCTGCCCGAGCGCGGACCGATCGGCGAAGCGAAGCAGCCCCGCTCCGGCGGCGCGGTGCGGGAACGCCCGCCGACGCCGGAAGAACAACGGGCGCCTGGTGCCGCGCGCCAGGGGCAATGGCGGCAGCAGCCCGGCGACGAACTGACCGGCGACGCGCCCGCCGACCGCAGCGCTCCGCCGGCCACGACGGCACCAGTGCCCGCGCCCACACCGACGCCGGCCCCGCCCGCGCCGACACCCGTTCCCGCGCCAACGCCCGCACCGACACCAGCGCCGCCGACGCCGACGCCGCCTCCAGCGCCCTCGCCCACGCCCGCCGTCGAGCCCGCGCCTGCGATCACGACGCTCACGACGCCTGCCGACGCCACGGTGACGGCGCCCACACGCATCGCTCCCGCGCGAGAGGCAACGCCCGCGCGGCCTGCAGCGCCGACGGATCCGCTGCAGGCACCTTCGCCGTTGCAACTGCCGGAGCGTCCCGCTCCCATCCTCAGCGAGACGCCCACGACAGTGAGACGCATCGACCGCACGCCGATCGAGCGGACACTGACACCACCCGTGCCATCGGAACTGAAGGCGCCCGCCGAGTTGCCGCCACTAACGCCTGCGCCGGCGCCAACACCCGCCCCTTCGCCTCAACCCGCGCCGACGCCCGTACCGACGCCGCCAACGCCCGCGCCGCAGGTCGCGCCGCCCACACCTGCGCCCACCCCCACCGCTGCACCAACGCCACCGGCGGCGGCCACGCCCGCGCCCAGCCCTGCCGCCACGCCGCAGCCGCGCGTATCGACCACGCCTTCACCGACACCGGCCAATCGGACATCGCTCGACGGCTCGACCACGCCCACGACGACCCAACCCAGCGTGGGCGCCCCGGACGCAGGCGCACGCACCGGCCATGACGTGGCGACCCCGGCATCGACGCCGCCGAACGCGCCGAAGCTGAACCTCGACCTGAACGCCGCGCGGGGTCCGATGCGCCCGCGCGGGACGCCCTCGGGCGTGATCTCGGCGGTACCGAAGCCGCCGGAGGACAAGGACGCCCTGGCCGAGAAGATGCGAGAGGCCGGCCAGCAGGAATGCCGCAAGGCCTACGCGGACAAGGGCCTGCTGGCGGTCGTGCCGCTGGTGCGCGATGCCGCGCGCGACAAGGGCTGCCGTTGGTGAATGCCGCGCGCCGCGCTGACCACCCCGCGTGTTGTGCGAACTCCGTTCCGGTTCCCGACACAGCGGCGACCACTGTGAAATCTCTGCTATAGTCGATGTCTTCGTTGGGGGGGTAGCTCAGCTGGGAGAGCGTCGCGTTCGCAATGCGAAGGTCGGGAGTTCGATCCTCCTCCTCTCCACCAACAGATCCGGAAGGGGTCGCACCGAAAGGCGCGACCCCTTTTTCTTTGTCTGGCTTGTTCTTTGACCGGGTTTCCCCCCGACCCGCTGCCCGACTCGGGACCTTCCCTCATACGCCTTCCGTACTTGCAACGCGCTGCAATAATCCGCGCGCCTCGCGCCGGCACGTTCCGGCCACGCGAGCAAGAAGAACAAAGTTCCAGGCCACCACGAGGGAGAAATCATGATCCGACTGCGACTTGTCGCAACGCTTTCCGTCGCCCTGCTGCTGACCGCTTGTGCCGCGCCGATGCGGGCCAGCCTCACGCCCGAGCAGCGCGGCAAGATCACCGGGCTCACGGCCCATGTCGTCGTCGTGCAGGACGAGGTCATCGCCGCGGTGGAGGCCTCCAACGTGAGCGCCGCGCTCGGCGGCGGCCTCATCGGCGCCATGATCGACAGCAAGGTGACCAACAACCGGGTGAACGAGTCGCAACAGGCGCTCGGCCCCTTCTACGCCGCGATCGAGGACGTCGACTACCGCCAGGAATTCAACGGGTCGATCGAACGCGGCCTGGCCGGCTACCCGATCAAGGTGGGCAAGGTCACGACCACGCCGCGCGCCCTGTCCGACGCCAAGCTCACACAACTGCGCAAGGATCTGCAGCCCGGCCAGGCGCTGTTGGTGATCAGCCCGCGCTACACGCTGAGCATGGACTTCCGCAGCTTCGACTCCGAGTCCGTGGTCACGATCTGGCTCCGGCCCGAGGCCTCCGATTCGCGCATGCCCAGCCAGCGAGGCGTGCTGCACTATCAATCGGCGCCGGTCGGGCCGGGCGGCAGGGAGTCGCTGGCCCAATGGGCCGCCAAGGACGCCGCCGCCTTCCGCGACGTGATGCGCGAATCGATCGCGGAGACCGTCCGCATGGTGATGCTGGACATCGACGTCGCCGCCTCCAGCGCCCCGCCAGCCAAGGACCTCAGGAGCTTCGCGTTCAACTTCGGCGCCGGCAAGGGGGAGATCAAGGGCACGGTCCTGAAGTCGGAGAACGGCCGCACGATCCTGCTGGGCTCGGACCAGAAGCTCTACTCGCTGCCCGACGCGGGCGCCGCCGCCACCACCGCCTCGGCGCAGAAATGATCAGGAGGACCGCCATGACCAAGACCACGACGCTGATGGCCGGCCTTGCCGCCGCCCTGCTGTGCCATGCTGCCTCCGCCGCGGACGCCGACCTCGCCACCGCCGCTGCCGCCGCCCATGAATCCGGCGAGAAGGTGGCCATGAAGTACAGCGCCACCGACAGCGAGACCGGCGGCAAGGCCACCTTCCGCGCCGCCGGAGCCTGCACGGTGCACATCGTCCCCACCGCGGACCTCCGCCAGAACAAGGAGACCATCGGCCAGACGATGAGCGGCGCGCTGCTGTCCGGCGACGTCGGCCCCTGGGTGACCGACGGTCTGCGCCAGCTGAAGGACTTCGGCTTCACCGTGTCCGACGCGTCCGCCGAGGCCCCGGTCGCCGCCGACGGCGTGACCGTGCGCACCAGCGTCACGCGCGCCTACACGTGGCAGATCGGCCTGAAGCTCTTCAGCATGGTGGCGGTGAAGGCCGAATTCGCCGACCGCAACGGCGTGCTGCAGCAGAAGTACTACCGCTCCCATGGCGACAAGACCAACATGTGGGGCGCCAACAGCGAGTACGTCACGACGATGAACTACGGGCTCAACAACCTGCTCCCCTTCCTCGCCAACGACCTGCAGTCGCTGTGCAAGGGCGAAAAGGTCGCGGCCTATTCCTACGCTGGCCCCGACGGCCTGCCGAAGAAGTAAGGCCGGCCGCCGGGAGCGACCGGCGCGCCGTTTCCCCCATCGATCCGGAAGGGGTCGCACCGAAAGGTGTGGCCCCTTTCTCGTTGGCGCTTCGGCTGGAGCGTCCGCTGACGAGTCGCGGTAAAGCCCCAATCGCCATTCGCCCCCCTGCTCAAGACAATCCACGCCTCCTCTGCAGTCGGCGGCGTCCTTGAGTCACACAACATTACAGTGGTCGTACAAAACGCAAGGTTGGCCCCTTCGGGCAACCCGCAAGATGCGCTGCATGGTGGCGTTGGCGGTGTTGCCCTGGAGTTGCGCGGTCATGGCGACCGGGCCGACCGTGGCCGCCCCTTCGGCGGAGGGCGCCGGTGAGCTGAATGTGCTGCACTGGTGGACGTCCGCCAGCGAGCGTGCCGCGGCCAACCATGTCGCCGCGCGCATGGCCGAGAACGGCTTGAAATGGGTCGACGGCGCTGTCGCGGGCGGCGGCGGTGGCCCGGCCATCAAGGTGCTGAACGAACGCATCCTGCGCCGCATGGCGCCCAAGGTGGCCCAGCTCAACGGCGCGTCCATGAACGAGTGGGCCGACATGGGCCTGCTGCTGGAACTCGACGGCGTGGCGGCCCGGCGCAACTGGTCCTCGGTCATGTTCCCGCAGGTCATGGCCCAGGTCACGGTGCGCGGCCACATCGTCGCGGCGCCGCTGGGCATCCAGCGCATCAACAACCTCTACCTCAACAAGGCGCTGCTGAAGCGCCACGGCATCGCCCCGCCCGACGACTGGGACGGCCTGGAGCGCGCCGCCGTCAAGCTGCGCGCGGCCGGCGTCACCCCGGTGGCCTTCAGCGACGAGCCCTGGCAGGTGGCCACCATCTTCGAGGCCATGCTGCTCAGTGAAGCCGGCCCCGCCCTGTACCGCCGCATGCTGGAGCAGCGGGATCTCAGCGCCTTCGACGATCCGGCGCTGGAGCGCGCGCTGAGGCGCCTGCGCAACTGGCGCAACCTCGCGCTGCCCGCCAGCGGCGTGGCGCCCGGCGAGCGGCCCTGGACCGACGTCGTCGCCGACTTCGCCAACGAGCGCAGCGCCATGATGATCATGGGCGACTGGGCCCGCGGCGAGCTGGGCACGATGGGGCTGGAGGGCGAACGCGACTTCAGTTGCAAGGCCGTGCCGGGCACCGCCCAGGCCCATCTCTACAGCATCGACACGCTGGCCATGCTGGCCGGCAACGGCGGCAGCCAGGCCGACCAGGAGAAGATGGCCGAGCTGCTCGGCAGCGCCACGCTGCAGCTGGGCTACAACCGCATCAAGGGCTCCATCCCCGTGCGCCGCGACGTGCCGGTCGACGAACTGGACCCCTGCGCGCAGGCCTCCTTCCACCTCTTCGCCAACCCCGGCACGCCGCGCGTGCCCAGCCTCGTGCACCGCATGGCCTTCGGCGAGATCGGCAAGAACGCCATCATCGAAACCGTCCACCGCTTCGCGCTGGACCCCACCCAGACACCCGCCGCCGCCCAGCGCAAGCTGCAGGGCCTGCTGCGCGCGCTGAGCCCCAGGAAAGCCGCCCCATGACCCCGCGAAAAATCCTGATCGTCGACGACGATCAAAAGATCCGCAGCCTGCTGAAGACCTACCTCGAGAAGAACCAGTACGAGGTGCTGCTGGCCCACGACGGCGCCAGCTTCATGGCCGAGTTCGAGCGCCACCGCGACGAGATCAGCCTGTGCATCCTCGACGTGATGCTGCCCGACACCGAGGGCTTCACGCTGTGCCAGTCGGTGCGCCGACGCTCCGAGGTGGCGGTCATCATGCTGACGGCAAGCGCGGACGAGACCGACCGCATCGTCGGCCTGGAACTGGGCGCCGACGACTACCTCGGCAAGCCCTTCAACCCGCGCGAGCTGCTGGCGCGCATCAAGGCCATCACGCGCCGCACCGGCCAGGAGAAGACCAAGGAGCCGCGCTACTACGCCTTCAACGGCTTCACGCTGGACCTGCTGGAGCGCAGCCTCGTCGATCCCGACGGCACGGCCACGGCGCTGTCGGGCATGGACTTCCAGCTGCTCAAGCTGCTCGTCGAACACCCCGGCGAGGTGCTGGATCGCAGCCGCCTGGCCGAGGTCACGCGCGGGCGCGACCTGGGGCCGCTGGACCGATCGCTGGACGTGCAGGTCAGCCGCCTGCGCCAACGGCTCCAGGACGATGGCAAGCAGCCCGCGCTGATCAAGACCGTGCGCGGTTCGGGCTACGTGTTCTCGACGACCGTGACGCCGCGGCATGCGCTCTGAGACGCCCCGGTCCGCACCGACAGCACCGACAGGGGCACGTCGATGACCGACGCGGCCGTCGACTTCGACGGCCCGCCGGCCCCCGCGCGACGCTGGTGGCAGCGCACCCGCAGCTTCCTGTTCGACAGCCTGCAGGGCCGTTTCGTGCTGGCCATGCTGGGCGGCCTGGCCCTGGTGCAACTCACGGTGAACCTCGTCTGGTACAGCCAGATCGAGCAGCGCGTGCGGCGCCAGACCGAACTGGCCGCCCATCACGTGACCAGCGGCGCCATGGGGGCGATGCGGGCCCTGCGCGAACTGCCCGCCGCCTACCGGCCGCTGCTCATCGAGCAACTGCGCACCATGGGCGGCACACGCTTCCAGGTCTTCTTCAACAACGCCGCGGTGACGGTGACGCCGCTGCCCGGCCAGCCCATGGTGCGCATGCTGGAACAGCAGGTCACCCAGGAGCTGACCGCCCAGCTCCCCAAGGGCACACCGGTCCGCGTCGTGCTGGCCTCGCCCATCGGCCTGGCGGTGGCCCCCAGCGGCGCGCTGCTCAGCGATCTGCCGGAGAGCTGGGTGGAGCCGTCGCTGATCGCCGCCGAGCGGCCCGCGCCCTTCCTCGTCATCCAGGCCGAGACCGAACCCGGTGTGTGGCTCTACCTCAGCAGCACGCTGCCCGACCCCTATTTCCTGGAACAGCTGGAGTTCTTCACCTGGCACCGCCTGACCCCGCAACTGCTCGCACTGGGTCTGGCAGTGCTGCTCACGCTGATCGCCGTGCGCGCGATCACGCGGCCGCTGGCGGGTCTGAGCCAGGCGGCCGCACGCGTGGGCCGGCGCGTGGCCCCCAAGCCGCTGCGCGTCAGCGGCACGCAGGAGGTGCGCCAGGCCATCGAGGCCTTCAACGACATGCAGGAGCGCATCCGCCGCTACATCGGCGACCGCGAGCGCCTGTTCGCGTCCATCTCGCATGACCTGCGCACGCCGATCACGCGCCTGAGGCTGCGCAGCGAACTGCTGGACGACACCGCCGTGCAGGACGAGTTCCATGAGGACCTCGACGAGCTGGACATGATGGTGAAGACCGCCCTGCAGATCGTGAAGGACACCGACATCCACGAGAACCGCGCACCGCTGCGCATCGACCTGGTGCTGCAGAAGATGGTGCGGGACGCGCGCATGGGCGGGCACAGGATCGAGTTGCAGAACGAGCCGCTGACCGTGTTCGGCAAGCCGCTGGCACTCAAGCGCGCCATCGGCAATCTGCTGGACAACGCGATGTTCTACGGCGATGCCGGGCAGGCGGTGGAAGTGAGCGTCGGCAGCGACGAGGACGGCCTCGTGCTCATCACGGTGCGCGATCACGGGCCCGGCGTGCCCGACGGCGCGCTCGCTCTCCTGGGCCAGCCCTACACGCGGCTGGAGCACGGCGCCGGCCTGCGCAAGGAAGGCCTGGGCCTGGGCCTGTCTATCGTGCGCGAGATCGTGGCCGACCACGGCGGCACGGTGCGCTTCCGCAATCATCCGTCGGGCGGATTTGAAGTCCGTGTCGCCCTCCCTGCGGGCTGAGCCGTCACTACCGCCCTTCATCGCCCTGCTGCCACCGCCGCTGGCCCTCACCCCTGCCCTCTCCCGCAAGCGGGAGAGGGAGCAAGACGGACACCGCCTTCACCAACGCCGGAGGCGGCTGCCGAACAGGGCGTAGAACAGGATGACTCCGTACCAGGGCAGCATGACCCAGTAGCCGAGCTGCGGGCTGGTCACATCGGCCAGATGGCCGTAGAGCATGGGGATCAGCGCACCGCCGGCGATGCCCATGATGAGCAGGGCCGAACCGGCGGCCGTGTACTTGCCCAGGCCCTCCAGCGCCAGCGGCCAGATGGACGGCCACACCAGGGCGTTGGACAGGCCCAGCAGCGCCAGGAAGAACACGGTGTCGGGCACCGGCGGCACCCCCGCCCAGCCCAGCAGCGCCTGCGAGACGCTGGAGGTCGTCGGCGACGACAGGGCGACGCCGAGCACGAACGCGATCCCGCTCGCCCCCGAGAGGATGAGGGCGGTGCGTTGCGACATCCAGCGCGGAATCAGCGCGACGCCCAGCAGATAGCCCAGCACCATGAAGCCCATGGTGTAGGACGTCAGCACCCCGTAGTGCGCAACGCCGAGTTCACGGCCATAGAGCCCGATGGTGTCGCCGGCGATCACCTCCACACCGACATAGCCGAACAGCGCGATGGCACCGAGCACGACCTGCGGATGCTGGAAGACGCCCCAGCGCTTCACCGCGTCCGACGGTGCATCGGCCGCTTCCAGCTCAGGCTCCCGCAGCGACGAGAAATGGATCAGGGCCATGAAGACCAGCAGACCCGCGGCCATCACCGTGTAAGGCAGGACCAGGCGCTGCGACAGCTCATTGCGCAGCGCCTCCCGGCCCACGGCATCCAGGGCCGCGAGGGCCGGCTCGGAGAAGCGCTCCATGCCCGACAGGATCAGCGCCGAGAACACCAGCGGCACGACGATGCCGGCGCCCTTGTTGAACAGGCCCATGATCGAGATGCGCATGGCCGCGCTCTCGCGCGCGCCGATGCAGACGATGTAGGGGTTGATGGCCGTCTGCATCAGCGTCATGCCGCTGGCCAGCGTGAACAGCGCGGCGAGGAAGATCGCGTACTGGCCCGAGCGCGCGGCCGGGATGAAGGCCAGCGCGCCGATGGCCATCACGCCCAGGGCGGCCGTCATGCCCTTCTTGTAGCCGATGCGTGCCAGGACGGCCGCCGACGGCAGCGCCATCACCGTGTAGGCGATGTAGAAGGCAAAGGCCACCCACAAGGCCTGGAAGTTGTTCAGCTCGCAGACGATCTTCAGGAAAGGGATCAGCGAGCCGTTCAGCCAGGTGACGAAGCCGAGGATGAAGAACATCAGCCCGATGAAGAGCATGGGCAGCAGCACGCCCTGTGCTGCCGCAGGGGTCAGGGTCTTGGTATGCATGGAGGTGGTCGACCCTTAGAACTTGGCCCGGACGCCGACGCTGTATCGCGCGCCGTTCTCGTACATGCCGACGGGGATGCCGTCCACGGTGTTGGACTTGATGACCTCGTTGTTGATGTTCACCGCGCTGGCATAGAGCGCGATGTTGCGTGTCACGTCCCAGCTGGCCGACGCGTCCCACTGGCCGTAGGCGCTGTTGACGACCTGGCCGCCCATCTCCACGTTGCCGTAGCTCTTGGAGCGGTAGTTGTAGGAGACGCGCAACGTGATGGGTCCCCGCTCGTAATAGCCGCTGAAGTTGAACTGGTCGCGCGAATTGCCCAGCACCTTCAGGCGCGGCTGGCCCGCCACGGCGCCGGCCTTGGCGTCGGTGAACGTGTAGTTGACGACGGTGCCGAAGCCGGTGTTGCCGAAGGGCTGCTGCCACTGCAGCTCGAAGCCCTTGATGTCGGCGCCGTTGTCGGCGTTGTAGGGGCGCTCCACCGTCAGCGTCTCGCCGCCCACCTGCTCGGACTTGGACGCCTTGTAGGTGAAGGTGTCGAGCTTCTTGATGAAGAAGGTGCCCGAGACCAGCGCGGCATCGGCGTAGTACCACTCGGCGCCGATCTCGGCCTGGTTGGCGTGCACGGGCTTGAGCAGCGGGTTGCCGGCATAGCCCTTGGAGAGCACGGTGCCGTCGCGGCGCAGGCCGGGGCTGAGCAGGTCGAAGGTCTGGCGCGCCATGGCGCGCGAGACCGCGCCGCGCAGGATGACCTCCTTGCTGAGGTCGTAGACGACGTTCAGGCTGGGCAATGCGTCGGTGTAGTTGTGATCGACGCTGGTGGGTGAGAAGCCGCCGCTGGCGTTGCCCAGATAGCCGTCCGAGGTCTGCTGCGTGCGCACGACGCGCAGGCCGAAGTCGCCGCGGAATCTGGCCACCGAGAAGTCGGCCTTGGCATACACGGCGCTGATGCGCTCGTGGATCTTGTAGTTCTCGTTGAGCACCTCCTTGTAGGTCATCGCCTGGTCGAACATCGGGATGCCCTTGCTGGCGACGAGACCGTCGTCATACCAGGCGTACTGCCGCAGCGCGTCCGGCGTGCCCGCGGCCTGGCTCAGCAGCGGCGAGGGGCCGGTGGACAGGTCGGCCAGCGAGAACGACTGCCAGCCGTTCGAGCCCGGCCCGGCCGTGCCCTGGATGCGGGTGTTCCTGAGCGTGTTGTCGCGCAGCTTGACGCCCACCTTGACCGCCTTGATGACGCTGCCGTCGATGTCGACCGTCACGTCGCCCTGGGCGTACTTCTCCCGGGCGTCCATGCGGCGGATGCGGTCGTCGCCGGACTTGAGCGTCAGCGCTGTCGGATCCAGCGGGTTGATGTCGAGGTACTTCACGCCGTAGTGATCGGGCCCCAGCGAGATCGTCGTGCGCGTGTCGCCTTCCATCCAGAAATGGCGGTCGTGCTTGCTGCCGCCCGAGCTGCTCGTGGTGCCGGCCTGGCCGTGCACTTGCCAGTTGCCGCCCTGGTAGGTGCCGTCCAGGTCCGCCACGCGCGACTTGATGTAGCTCTCGCGATAGATGGGCTCGAAGGACACGCCGGTCTTGGGCCCGAACGTGCCGCCGACCAGCGCCTTGCTGCCGTCGGCCACGGTGATGAACTTCGGGTCGACGGCGCTGATGACGCCGCCCACCGCCAGGCCGCCGGCCTGCCAGAGGTAGTTCTGGTTGTTGTTGTTCATCTTCATGTCCGAATCCATCAGGTTCAGCACGAGATCGGTGGCCCGGTTGGGCTGGAACTGCAGCGCGAGGTTGGTCGTCGTGCGCTCGCGCTCCTGGCGGAAGATGGCCGAGCCGCCGCCCCAGGACGCATAGGCATTGGTGACGACGCCGTTCTGATCCCTCACGTCGTACTTGCCGTCGGAGAACTGCTCCAGGCCGTCGCGACGCATGTGGCGCTTCTGGCTGCTGATGGCCAGCAGCACGCCGAAGGTCTTGTCGTCGTTCTTCCAGTTCAACAGGCCCGACAGCTGCGGATCGGTCTTGCCGGGCAGCTTGCTGTACATGGCCTCGGCGGAGACCTGCACCGTCAACGGGTCCTTGAAGGCCAGCGGCCTGCGCGTCTTGACGATGACGAGGCCGCCGATGGAGCCCTCATCCAGGTCGGCCGACGGACTCTTGTAGACATCCAGGCTGCCGACGATCTCGGAGGGCAGCACGTCGTAGTTGAAGCTGCGGGTCTGCGGCTCGTTCAGCCACCACTCGGACGACGCCACGGCCTGGCCGTTGAGCTGCGTCATGTTGAGGTTCTTGTCCGTGCCGCGCACGAAGATGGACTTGCCCTCGCCCCAGATGCGATCCACCGAGATGCCGGGCACGCGCTGCAGCGAGTCGGCCACGTTCTTGTCGGGGAACTTCCCCACATCCTCGGCGCTGATGCTGTCGACGATGTTCTGCGCCTCGCGCTTCTCGGCCAGGTTCTTCTTCAACGTCGCCCGCACGCCGCGGACCTCGACGGTGTCGAGCTGCTGGTTCGCCTCCTGCGCATGGGCGGCACCAAACGCCGCGGCGCCGAGCGCGAGGCCGATGAGCCGGGGCAGGAGAAGCGGCTTGAAGACCGGCTTGAGGACCGGCTTCGGGAGGGGCTTGGGAAGGGTCTTGAAGGGGGGCTTGGCCACGTAGGTGCTCCTGGGCAACGAGTGCCCGCAATCTAGTGGCGATGCCCCCGCCTGGAGCGCGGCGTTGCGCTTTGATGGACTTCATTGCGCCGACGTTACGTTGGCGCAAGACAGGGTCAGGTCGCGCCCCCCACCGGTGCGCGACCTTGGCGATTCATTTCCCGCTGACGTACGCGTATGGCACGCCGCACGCTGTCGAGCGCGTTCGGCGCACGCCTGGAAAGATTGCGCAACCCGGGCTCGGAATCCCCCGAACGGGCGGTGGGTCACCGCCGTCCGCGATTGCGGCGGCGGCGCCGACAGGTCTAGTATTGATCGCTCCCACCCGGCATTCCGAGCCTCGCGCCCGGAGCGCCGGGAGCCCGCCGCGACGCGGCACCGCCACCAGGAGCACCCCATGCTTGAACTGATCGGCGCCATCCTCGTGGGCGCGTTCGCCCTCACCTTCGGGGTCCTGTGCATCGGCCCCATGATGCTCAAGCCCGACGACCTCTGAGGCGATGACGGGCACAGGGCTTGCCGCTAGGGCAAGCCATGAAATTCACCGTCCTCACCGTCAATCTCCACAAGGGTTTCGGCTTCTTCAACCGCCGCTTCATCCTGCACGAGCTGCGGGAGGCGGTGCGAGCCGTCTCCGCCGATGTCGTCTTCCTGCAGGAAGTGCTGGGCGAGCATGAACTGCATGCGGCCCGGATCGCCGACTGGCCGCGGGGCCCCCACTACGAGTTCCTCGCGGACAGCCTGTGGACCGACTTCGCGTACGGCCGCAATGCGGTCTATCCGCAGGGTCACCACGGCAACGCGCTGCTGTCCAAGTTCGCGATCACGCGACACACCAACCACGACGTGTCCATCGAAGGTCCCGAGCGCCGCGGCCTCCTGCACAGCGTCCTGAAACTCTCCGACGGCCGCGAGCTGCACGCGATCTGCGTGCACCTGGGCTTGCGCGAGTCGCACCGCCAGCGCCAGGTCGAGCGCCTGTGCCATCTGATCGACAGCCTGCCCCCGGGCGACCCGGTGGTCGTCGCTGGCGACTTCAACGACTGGCGCCAGCGGGCGCACAAGATGCTGAGCCGCTGCGCCGGTCTCGCGGAGGTCTTCGTGAAGTCGTACGGCTCCGCGGCGCGGACCTTCCCGTCGCGCTTCCCGCTGCTGGCGCTGGACCGCATCTACGTGCGCGGCGCGTCGGTGCAGCATCCGATCGTGCTGCCGCGCCGGCCGTGGTCGCACCTGTCCGACCACGCGCCGCTGGCCGCGGAGATCCGGCTGTGAAACGCCCCGACTGGAGCGCAGGCAACGACCTCGAGCTGCTCGAGAACGGCGAGGAGTTCTTCCCCGCCGTCTTCGCCACGATCGAGGGCGCGAAGCACGAGGTCCTCATCGAGACCTTCATCCTCTTCGAGGACAAGGTCGGCCTGGCCTTGCGCGAGGTCCTGATCGCGGCCGCGAAACGCGGCGTGCGCGTGGACATGACGGTGGACGGCTTCGGGTCGCCGGAGCTGTCGATGAACTTCGTGAGTGGACTCACCGACGCGGGCGTGCGGCTGCACGTCTTCGACCCGCCGCCCAAGCTGTCGCGGCGGCTGAAGCCGTTCCGCAGGCTGCATCGCAAGATCGTCGTCGTCGACGGCGAGACGGGCTTCATCGGCGGCATCAACTACTCGGCGGATCACCTGATCGATTTCGGCCCCGAGGCCAAGCAGGACTACGCCGTGCGCGTGCGCGGGCCGGTGGTCGCGCAGTTGCGGCGCGTGACGGGGGAGATCCTCGCCACCGCGACGCCGCAGACGCCGTCCGCCGGGTCGGCGGGACAGCGTCGCTGGTGGCCGAGCCGCGCTAAGGAACCACGCAAGAGCACCCCCTCGACGGGTCGCGCCGACGCAGCGACGGCCGGCCAGGCCAAGGCGGTCGTCGTCACGCGCGACAACCACCGCCACCGCGACGACATCGAGCGCATGTACCGCCTCGCGCTGCACGCGTCGCAGCGCGAGGTGATCATCGCCAACGCCTACTTCTTCCCGGGCTTCCTGCTGCTGCGGAGCATGCAGCGTGCCGCGCGCCGCGGCGTGGACGTCCACCTGATCCTGCAGGGCCAGCCCGACATCGCATGGGCGCGCTGGGCGGCGCAGCTCGTGTACGACCAGCTGATGCGGGCCGGCGTCCACATCCATGAATACTGCGAACGACCGATGCACGGCAAGGTTGCGCTGGTCGACGACCACTGGGCGACGGTGGGTTCGAGCAACCTCGATCCGCTGAGCCTGTCGCTGAACCTCGAAGCCAACCTGATCGTCGAGGACCGCGACTTCAACCGCGCCCTGCGCGACAAGCTCCTGCCGCTGATGAAGAACCAGTGCAAGCTGCTGAAGCTCGAGCACACCAATGCGCATCGCTGGTGGTGGCGCCTCGGCATGGGCACGCTGGTCTTCCACGTGCTGCGGCATTTCCCGCGCTGGCTGGCGCGGCTGCCGCGGCAGACGCAGCCGGTGATGCCGGCGGCGGAAACGCCGGTGGTGGTGAGCGCCTCGCAGACACCGGCTGCTGAAGCCTGGTCATGGCAAGACGGGACCGGCGAGCAGCGCGGGCAGGACGCGCACGGCGTGAAATGCATGAGCAAGGAGACGGCCGAGTGAGTGCCACGCCGACGCCGGACGCCGCGGGGCAACGCCCGGCGCGCTGGCGTTGGGGCCGATGGCTGAGCGGCGTGTTCGCGGTCGCCGTGGTGGCCCTGCTCGCCTGGGCGGCGCGGCAGGTCGACTGGGACGAGGTCGGCGACGCGCTGCGGCAACTGCCCCTGGGCGTGCTGATCGCCGGCGCGGCGCTGTGCGCGCTCAGCCACCTGATCTACAGCGGCTACGACCTGATCGGCAAACGCTGGGCGCATCACGCGGTGCCGACGCGGCGGGTGATGCTGATCACCTTCATCAGCTACGCGTTCAACCTCAACCTCGGCTCGCTGGTCGGCGGCGTCGCGATGCGATTGCGGCTGTACGCCCGCGAGGGGCTGAGGCACCCGGTGCCGGCGAAGATCCTCGCGCTGAGCATGGCCTCGAACTGGCTCGGCTATGGCTTGCTCGCGGGCGGGCTGTTCCTCTTCGGCTGGCTCGCGCCGCCGCCGGAGTGGCGGATCAGCGCCGCCGCGCTGCGCGGGCTGGGTGCGCTGATGTGGGTGATCGTCGCTGCTTATCTGGCGCTGTGCGCGTTCTCCAGACGCCGCGAGTTCCGGCTGCGCGGCCACGACTTCTTCGTCCCGAGCCTGCGCATCGCGCTGATGCAGCTGGCGATCTCGTCGGCCAACTGGCTGACGATGGGCGCGGTGCTGTGGGTGCTGCTGCAGCAGGGCGTCGACTACGGCCACACCCTGTCCGTGCTGCTGGTGGCCGCGGTGGCCGGCGTCATCGCGCACGTGCCGGCAGGCCTGGGCGTGCTCGAAGCCGTCTTCGTCGCCTTCCTGGGCCCGACGCTCGGCCACGGCCAGGTCCTCGCCGCGCTGATCGCGTACCGGGCGCTCTACTACCTCGCGCCGCTGTCGATCGCGGCCATCGCCTACTTCGTGCTGGAGGCGAAGGCGAGGACGTAGGAGGCTCAAGCGCTCCTCCGAACCCAGGCACCCGCCTTGCTGAGCCCTCCGCGAGCATCCGCATCGGATGCGCCGCACCGCTCTACAAGGACGTCGCCATGCTCCGCCTTCACTTCCAGGTCGCCGCGCTGAGCGCGCTGCTGTTCACCCTGCCCTTCGTCCACGCCGCCGACGACGCGGGCAAGGGCACCGGCAACGAGCAGCCCGGCAAGTTCAAGACCGCCATCGCGAAGACCGTGGGCAGGATCCGGCTGGATGGCGACATGCTCGCCGTGCTGAAGGCGCATGAAGGCCTGCGGCCCAAGGCGATCGAGAAGATCGACGTGCCCGCCGCCCGCGCGAATCCCACCCTCGCCGACGCCGTCAACGCGCTGCTGCGCCAGAACGGCCGCAGCACCGATCCCGCGCAGCTCGTGCCCGGCGTGACCAGCATCGACGGCACGGTGCAGGGCGGCGCGGGCATGATCCCGGCGCGTTTCTACACGCCCGCCGGGCCGGGCCCTTTCCCCGTCGTCGTCTACTTCCATGGCGGCGGCTGGGTCATCGCCGACAAGCAGGTCTACGACGCCAGCGCGCGCGGCATCGCCAGGCAGGCGCAGGCGGTCGTGGTCTCCGTCGACTACCGGCAGGCGCCGGAGAACAAGTTCCCGGCCGCCTGGGACGATGCGCTGGCCGCCTACCAGTGGACGCTGGCGAATGCCTCGAAGTTCAAGGGCGACATCAGCCGCGTCGCGCTGGCCGGCGAAAGCGCCGGCGGCAACCTCGCGCTGGCCACCGCCATCGCGGCGCGCGACGCGGGCCTGCAGAAGCCGGCGCACGTGCTGGCCATCTATCCGGTCACGCAGACCAGCCTCAACACCGAGTCCTACCTGGAGAACGCCGCCGCCCAGCCGCTCAACCGCGCGATGGTCGAGTGGTTCATCGACAAGCTGCTCGACAACAAGGAACAGTTGAAGGACTGGCGCCTGAACCTCGTCGACGCGAAGCTGACCGGCCTGCCGTCGGTGACGCTGATCAGCGCCCGCGTGGATCCGCTGCGCTCGGACAGCGCCAAGATGGAAGACGCGCTGAAGAAGGCCGACGTGCTGGTCGAGCGCCGCGACTACGAAGGCGTCACCCACGAGTTCTTCGGCACCGCCGCCGTCGTCGAGAAGGCGCGCAACGCGCAGGCCTTCGCGGGCGAGCGGCTGCGCAAGGCGTTCGGGAACTGAGGGCTGTCCCCGCTGATGCCCAAACGAAGGATCAGCCGCCGTTGGGCAGCAGACTGGTGATCAACGGCGCGACCAGTTCACGCAAGAGCACGCCGAGTCCGCCGGCCACCGCGATGGCCACCATGGCCAGCGCCAGGCGGGCGATGAGCCGCCGGTGGCCCGTCTTCAGGATGAAGGACAGGCTGAAGGCCAGGCTGGTCATCGAGGCCAGCACCGCGCCGTTGGCCGCGACGTCGAAACCGATCGCGCCCTGCGCCGCCATGCTCGCGGCGGCCGCCACCGCGCTGGCGCTGGAGAGCAGCCCGCCGATCACCGTGACCAGGTAGAAGCCGCCTTCGCCGAACTCGCGCTGCATCAACCGGCCCACGACATGCAGTGCCAGGAACAGCACGCCATAGCGCAGGGCCACGGGCAGCGAGAACGGCAGCTCCAGCTTGATGTCGGTGACGTCCTCGACGGCGGCGCCGTTGCGTCGCGCGATCAGGCTCAGCACCACGAAGCCCGCCGCGGACAGCACCATGAAGCCGAAGGCCGCCGCGGCGTTCACGAAGGCCAGCGGTGTGAGGATCAGCAGCAGCACCGCGTTGCGCATCACCATCGCGGCGACGGCCACCAGCACCGCGCGATACGCGCCTTCGGCGAAGCGGCCGGAGGTCTCGCGCACGCGCGTCGCCATCTCCACCACCGTGAAGTTGCTGTTGACCAGGCCGCCGAAGAACGCGGACAGCTCCGCGCCCTTGGAGCCGTAGAGCTTCCACAGGATGTAGTTCACGAAGCCGATGCTGGCGATCAGGATCACCGTCACCCAGGCGGCGCGGGGCTCGATCAGGTGCCAGGGTCCGATCGGCCCGGCGGGCAGCGCGGGGTAGATGACGATCGCCAGGATCGCGAGCAGCAGCGCGGAGCGCACCTCGCCCTCGGTCAGGCCCATCGACAGGCCGGACAGCCGTTCCTTCCACGCGAGCAGCGCGGTCGTGCTGACCATCACCGCCGCGGGGGTCACGGTGTGCCCCAGGCCGCAGAGGATGCCCGCCATGCAGGTCACCAGCATCGCCGCGGAGGTCGTCAGTTCCGGCCCATGGCCGCCGCGCATCGTGTGGACGTTGAGCGGCACCGCCAGGCCCGCCGCGAGCAGCAGGCTCAGCAGCGCGTAATGCTCGCCGAGCGAGCCGCCCAGCGCGCCCAGCAGCGCGATGAAGCCGAAGGTCCGCAGGCCGGCTTCCTTGCCGCGCCGCTCTCGTTCCAGCCCGAGCAGCAGGCCCAGGGAGAGGGCCAGCGCCAGGCGGATCAGGATCTCGAGATAAGGCCACTCGGCATTGGGGAGTGGCGTCGACGTCGGAAGCACTGGAGTCATCGGCCCCAGCGTATCGCAACACCACACACCGCGAAAGCCGCCGCTCTGATCGGCCGCCGCCCTGATTTGGGTGCGCGGCTAGGCGCGAACCGGAGCCATAGCAGCGCTATGGCGAGGATTCGCAACGACGCAGCGCGCCCAAATCAGGGCGGCGCGAGGCCGTCGGTGTGGTGGAAGGCCCCCCGGCCCTTCAACTACCGACGGCCCGCGCTGCACGCCTACACCGCCCAGCGCAACATCGGCGCGGCGACGGAAAGTGGAGCCGGCTGGTGAGCGACGTCGGGCTCGCGACCGGGCGTGCTCAGCACGCGGTCGAGCAGCCGCTGCTCCAGCGAGGCGAAGGCCGCGTCGCGTCGGCGCGGCCGCGGCAGATCGATGCGCAGGTCCAGCGCGAGCCGACCGTCCTCGATCAGCAGCACGCGGTCCGCCAGCGCGACCGCCTCGGCCACGTCGTGCGTCACCAGCAATGCCGTGAAGCGATGGCGCGTCCACAGCGTCTCGATGAGGCGCTGCATGTCGATGCGGGTCAGCGCGTCCAGCGCGCCGAGCGGCTCGTCGAGCAGCAGCAGCTTGGGCGCATGGACCAGCGCGCGCGCCAGTGCGACGCGCTGCCGCTGACCACCGGACAGGCGCGCGGGCCACTCGCCGGCACGGTCCGCGAGACCGACCTGCGCGAGCGCCTGTCGCGCCCGCTCACGCGCATCGGCACCTGCCAACCCCAGCGCCACGTTGTCCAGCACCCGCGCCCACGGCAGCAGCCGCGCGTCCTGGAACATGAAGCGTGTGTCCTCACGCTCGCCCGCTTCGAGCGCGCCGGCGCTCGGCGTTTCCAGCCCCGCGAGCAGGCGCAGCAGCGTGCTCTTGCCGCAGCCGCTGCGGCCGATGATGGCGACGAACTCGCCGGGGGCGATGTCCAGGTCGATGCCATGCAAGACCTGGCGCTCGCCGAAGGCCTTGCCCAGGTTGCCCAGCGTCACGGCCTGCCCGTTGGCAGGGAGCTTCGCGACGGCCTCGCGTCGCACCGGCGCCGCGTGCTGTGACGCCGCATGCTGCGATGCCGCGGGTGGCAGCGCCGCGGGCTGCGAGTCCTGCCATTCGGTCAGGACGTCGATCTCGGTCACGCTCATCATGTCTCACCCATCCTGTTTCAGCCTCGGGCCTGATAGCCCGGATGCCAGCGCAGCCACGCGCGTTCCAGCGCCTGCGCCGCGACGTCGGCCAGCTTGCCCAGCAGCGCGTAGATCAGGATGCCGACCAGCACCACGTCCGTCTGCAGGAACTCGCGCGCGTTCATCGTCATGTAGCCGATGCCGCTCTGCGCCGAGATGGTCTCGGCCACGATCAGCAGCACCCACATCAGGCCGAGCGAGAAGCGCAGACCCACCAGGATCGACGCGATCGCGCCGGGCAGGATCACCTGCCGGTACAGCGACCAGCCGCTCAGCCCGTACGAGCGCGCCATCTCGATCAGGTCGCGGTCCACGCCGCGGATGCCGTGGAAGGTGTTCAGGTAGACCGGGAAGAACACGCCCAGCGCGACCAGGAACAGCTTGGCCGTCTCGTCGATCCCGAACCACAGGATCACCAGCGGGATCAGCGCCAGCGGCGGGATGTTGCGCAGCATCTGCAGCGTCGTGTCCAGTGCCGTCTCCGCCCAGCGCTGCGAGCCGGTCAGCAGGCCCAGCAGCAGCCCCAGCCCGCCGCCGATCGTGAAGCCGATGAAGGCGCGCCCGGTGCTGACGGCCAGGTGCCGCCACAGCTCGCCCGAGAGCGCCAGCTCCCAAGCGGCCTTGGCCACCGAGGACGGCGCCGGCAGCACCCGCGTCGACAGCCAGCCCGCCTGCGCGCTCAGCTGCCACAGCGCCAGCACCGTCAGCGGCACGATCCAGGGCACGAGGCCCTTGAAGGTGACGATGCCGCGGCCCGGTGTCGCCTGGGAACTAGCCTGGGCCTGGGCCTGGGCCTGGGCCTTGATAGCGACGGTGCTCATCTCAGCTCGCCGCGGCCAGCTTGGCCGGACCGGGCACGAAGTTGTTGGCGACGATCTCGCCGAAGGGGCCGGTCAGTTTCGGTGCGCTGAGCTTCTCGCGCACGTCCAGCGGCAGCAGCGGGAAGACCAGCTCGGCGAAGCGGTAGGCCTCTTCCAGATGCGGATAACCGCTGAGCACGAAGTACTCGAGACCCAGCGCCGCGTACTCCTGGATGCGATCGGCCACCTGCTGCGGATTGCCGACCAGCGCCGTGCCCGCGCCGCCGCGCACCAGGCCCACGCCGGCCCACAGGTTGGGCGAAATCTCCAGGCCCGCGCGAATGTCGTTCTTGTCGAAGCGACCGCCGTGCAGTTCCGCCATGCGACGCTGGCCGACCGAGTCCATCGATGCGAACTTGGCTTGCGCTGCAGCGATGACGTCCTCGTCCAGATGCTTGACCAGATCGCCGGCGGCGGCCCAGGCCTCTTCCTCGGTCTCGCGCACGATGACGTGCAGGCGGATGCCGTACTCGAGCTTGCGGCCCTTGGCGTCAGCAGCCGCGCGCACCTCGTTGATCTTCTCGGCGACGGCCTTCGGCGGCTCGCCCCAGGTCAGGTAGGTGTCGACCTGGTCGGCCGCGAGGTCGATCGCCGGTCCCGACGATCCGCCGAAGAACACCGGCGGATAGGGCTTGTTGATCGGCGGGTACAGCAGCTTGCCGCCCTTGACGCGCAGCTGCTCGCCGTCGAAGTCGATGGCCTCGCCCTCGTGGCTCGCACGCAGCACGTCGCGCCAGACGGTCAGGAACTCGGTCGAGAGCGCGTAGCGCTCCTCGTGCGGCAGGAACAGGCCGTCGCCCGCGAGTTCATCGGGATCTCCGCCGGTGACCAGGTTGACCAGCAACCGGCCGCCGGACAGGCGGTCGAGCGTGGCCGCCATGCGCGCCGACTGCACCGGCTGCACCAGCCCCGGCCGCAGCGCGACCAGGAACTTCAGCCGCCGCGTCGCCTCGATGAGACTGGCCGCGACGATCCAGCTGTCTTCGCAGCTGCGGCCGGTGGGCAGCAGCACGCCTTCGTAGCCAAGACTGTCGGCGGCGATGGCGATCTGGCGGTAGTAGTCGAAGTCCGCGACGCGCGCGCCCTTGGAGGTGCCGAGGTAGCGTGAATCGCCATGGGTGGGAATGAACCAGAGGATCTTCATGGGGGGAAGCTCGTGTGAGGAACCGACGTCGCGGCGGTGGGCTTGCGGCGCTTACTTGGCGGCCGTGGTGATCGACTTCGGCAGCGCGTCGGCGATGCGGATCGGCTTGGGGATCAGCTTCAGCGCATGGAACGCGTCGGCGATCTTCTGCTGCTCGGCGGCGATGGCCGGCGTGATCGGCTGGATGCCGTAGGCGAAGCGCGCGGCGGCGACCTCGGTCGTCGCAAGGTCGAGCCCGATCTGCGGCGCGAGCAGCGCGGCCACGGCGGCGCTGTTGTTCTCGGACCAGCGGTCGAGTTTGGCAAGTTCTTCGATGATGGCCTGGACGACTTGCGGGTACTTCTCCGCGTAGCCGCGCTCGGCCAGGTAGAACTGATGGTTCGCGACGACGCCTTTGCCGTCGGCCACCACGCGCGCGCCGAGCTGGCGTTCCGCCGCGGCCAGGAACGGATCCCAGATCACCCAGGCATCGACCGCGCCGCGCTCGAAGGCGGCGCGCGCATCGGCCGGCGGCAGGTAGACGACGGTGATGTCGGTGTACTTCAGGCCCTGCTTCTCCAGCAGCTTGACCAGCAGGTAGTGGACGTTGGAGCCCTTGTTCAGCACGACTTTCTTGCCCTTGAGGTCGGCGAGCGTCCTGATCGCCGAGTCCTTCGGCACGATCAGTGCTTCGGCGGTCGGCGCGGGCGGTTGATTGGCGACGTAGACCAGGTCCGCGCCGGCGGCCTGCGCGAAGATCGGCGGCGCCTCGCCGACGGTGCCGAAGTCGATGGAACCGACGTTCAGTCCCTCCAGCAGCTGCGGGCCGGCGGGGAACTCGGTCCACTTCACGGCGATGCCCTGCGCGCTCAGGCGCTTCTCCAGGTCGCCCTTGGCCTTCAGCACGGTGAGCGTGCCGTACTTCTGGAAGCCGATGCGGACCTCCGTCGGCTTGGCCGCCGTCTGCGCGCTGGCGACACCGGCGAACAGGCTGAGCGAGGTGGTCAGCGCGGCGGCAAACGCGAGGGCCCCGCGGCGGTCGAAGAAGAACGTCATGGTGGTGGTCCTGGAGAGTGAAGAGTCGGGAGGAATCGGGAGGAATCGGAGGCGTCAGGCTCGCGGAGCGCGCGCGAAGCGTTCAGGGGCGCTCAGAGCACCAGCGCGGGACGCGAGACCGGCTCGACGGCCTGCGGCGTCGGCACGCGGTCCAGCACCTGCGACGCACCGGCGAGCAGGCGACGGGCGATGTCGTCGTTGATGCGGTAGTCGCCGGCGGCGTCCTTGGCGATCTGCGCGTCGCAGGCGTAGACGCCGTCGACATGCGAGCGCGCGCCGAGCGCGGACAGGACGGGCAGCAGGCCGTAGTCCAGCGCCAGCAGATGCGCCATGCTGCCGCCGGTGGCCAGCGTCCACACGCTCTTGCCCGCGAGGCCGTCCTGCGGCAGCAGGTCGAGGAAGACCTTCAGCAGCCCGCTGTACGCGGCCTTGTAGATGGGCGTCGCGAGCACGACGACGCGCGCCTCGGCGACCGCGGCCAGCGCGGCGCGGATCTCGGCGTCGTCGAAGTCGGCGTGCAGCAGCGGCTGCGCCGGCAGGTCGCGCAGACGCAGCGTGCGGGTCGCGAGTCCGTGGTGATGCAGCCGCTCCGCGGCGGCGCCGAGCAGCGCGCCGGAGCGCGATTTCACGCTGGGGCTCGCGGCGATGAGCAGGACGGGCGAGCCCGGAAGATCGGCGGTCGAGGCGGTGGCGGAAGCAGTCATGGCGGGGGGGAGGAAGCAGGAACCGCCCCATTCTGCGAACCGCGCCGCCCTCGCCGAACGAAGGAGATCGTCGATGCTTAGGCGCTTTGCGGCTATCGCTTGCGCGCGGGTGCCGACGGCTTCACGGCCGGCGTGAGCGACGCCAGGGCCTCGTTGCGGCAGGCGACCAGGATCTCGTCCGCCAGCGGCGAGTCGTCCGGACAGGCGCGCGACATCACCATCGCGCCGACTGCCCGCGCGAAGAGGTCCAGCGACTTGGCCCGCGCCTCGTCGGCGCTCGCGTGCTCCAGCACGGTCCCCTCGAGGTTCAGTGCCGCCAACAGACTCTCGATGCCGTTCGCAAACGTGGCGCGCACGGCGTCCGATTGACGCGCCGCATCGCCGCCGAGCGCCGCCATCGAGCACCCCTCGCCCCGCGCGTCGCGATGTTCGCGCGAGAGATAGAACCGGGCGAAGTCCGAGACCGTCACGCCGGCCGCCAGGGCCACCGTCTGCGCGATGCCGCAGGCCGCCGACTCCGCCATCAGTTCGGCCTTGGATTCGAACTGCTTGTAGAAGCCGCCGTGCGTGAAGCCGGCCGCGGCCATCAGATCGACGACGCCCACGCCGTCATAGCCCCGCTCACGGAACACCGTGGACGCCGTCTGCACGACGTGCTCGCGATTGGCCTGCGCCTGTGCCTTGCTGACCTTCATCTGTCGTCCATGCGCGTGGAGAGATCCACGGGCGTCACTATACATAGATGCTGATCATCATCAAAGTCTTGACTTTTTGGATTACAAACATAATCATTGCCATCGATCCTGCCCACCGATTCAACAGGCCTTCCCGGTCCACCCCCAGTCATGAAGACGACGATGAAAGCATTTGTCCTGGAACGCTACGGCAAGCAGAGCACGCTCCAGCCGGTGGAGATGCCGACGCCGGAACCCCGGGACGACGAGGTGCTTGTCGAGGTTCATGCCGCTGGCGTGAACCTGCTGGATTCCAAGCTCAGGGATGGCGAGTTCAAGCTGATCCTGCCCTACCGCCTGCCGCTCGTGCTGGGACACGACGTCGCCGGCGTGGTGGTCCGGGTGGGCTCGCGGGTGCGCCTGTTCAAGCCGGGGGACGAGGTCTACGCGCGGGTGGACGATTTCCGGATCGGCACCTTCGCCCACTTCGTGCCGGTGAAGGAGTCGTCGCTGGCGCTCAAGCCCGCGAACCTCACGATGGAAGAAGCCGCCTCGATCCCGCTGGTCGGCCTGACCGCCTGGCAGGCCCTGGTCGAGAAGGCCGACCTGCAACGCGGGCAGAAGGTCTTCATCCAGGCCGGATCCGGGGGCGTCGGCACCTTCGCCATCCAGCTGGCCAAGCACCTCGGCGCGACGGTCGCCACGACGACGGGCACGACCAATGTCGCGCTCGTGAAGGGACTCGGCGCCGACGTCGTCATCGACTACAGGAAGCAGGACTTCGACGGCGTCCTGCGCGATTACGACGTGGTGCTCAACAGCCAGGATGGCACGACGCTTCAGAAGTCGCTCGGCGTGCTGCAGCGCGGCGGCAAGCTCATCTCCATCTCCGGCCCGCCGGACCCCGAGTTCGCCCAGGGGATCGGAGCGCCCGGATTCGTGCGACTGATCGTGCGCCTGCTGAGTGCGGGCATCCGTCGCAAGTCGCGCCGCCAAGGCACCGGCTACTCGTTCCTCTTCATGCGGGCCGATGGTGCGCAGTTGCGCGAGATCACCCGCCTCATCGAGGCCGGCGTCATCCGGCCGGTGATCGACCGGGTCTTCCCCTTCGAGTCGACCAACGACGCCCTGGCCTACGTCAAGGCCGGCCGTGCCAAGGGCAAGGTCGTCATCAAGGTCAAGTAGATCCCGACACCCCACACGCCTCCGCCAAAGGACGCGGCGGCGCCATCGACGGGCCCGGAAGCCCAACCACAGGAGACAGAAGAATGACATTGATCCCGGCGGTCCATCGCCCCTCCCTGCTCGTGCTCGTTGCCGGCCTGGCTTGCGCCGGCCTCGCTCAAGCCGCAGCCTTCAAGCTCAAGGAGCAGAGCGCCGCCGGTCAGGGACGCGCCTTCGCGGGGTCCATCAGCGAAGGCGGGGATGCCTCCGTGATCGCCAACAACCCCGCCGCGATGACCCTGCTCGATGGGCGCCTCGTCCAGGCGGACGGCGCGGTCGTGACCTATTCGGCCAAGTTCGACGGCTCGGGCCGGGATGCGCTGGGGCGCCCTCTGTCCGGTGGGAACGGCGGCGATGCGGGACAGACCGCGGTCATTCCCTCGCTCTACTTCCATGCGCCGGTGACCGACCGGATCCATCTGGGTTTCTCCGTGACGGCACCGTTCGGATTCAAGACCGAGTACGACGACGGATGGGTCGGGCGCTACCAGGGCGTCAAGACCTCGCTGAAGGTGATCGACGCCGGCGTGTCGGGTGCCTACCAGGTCAATGACGTCCTGTCGCTGGGCGTCTCCGTGTTCGCGGAGCGCCTGGACGTCAAGCTGCGCAATGCCGTCGACTTCGGCGCGCAGCTGGCGGCCGCGCGCGTGCCGGGATTCCTGCCGACGAGCGCGGACGGGTACCTGGACGTCGAAGGCGACAACACCGAGGTCGGCTACACGCTGGGCGCGCTGCTGCGTCCCGTCGACGGGACGACGGTGGGCCTGGCCTACCGCTCCGAGGTCAAGCACAAGGCCAAGGGCGTGGACGCGCGCTTCTCGATTCCCGCCGCGGCGAACGCGGTGCTGTCGGTGGCGGCCCCCAACACCTTCGTGAACACCACGGTGGACACCGAGTTGACGATGCCGGCGTCGTGGACGCTCAGCGTCAGCCAGCGGCTGAATCCGCAATGGACGGTGATGGCCGACTACTCGCGCACCGCGTGGCACAAGTTCGACCGGGTGGTCCTGGACTTCGCGTCCAACCTGCCCAGCCAGACGCTGGACTTCGGCTATCGGGATTCGTCGTTCTACTCGGTGGGCACCGAGTACCGGATGAACGACGCCTGGACCTTCCGCGGCGGCTTCGCCTACGACCAGACGCCGGTCACCGATGCGGTGCGCGATGTCCGCGTTCCCGACGTCAGTCGCCGATGGCTGTCGCTCGGCGCGACGTGGCGGGCCAGCAAGCAATCGGCCTACAGCCTGGGCTACACGCATCTCTTCATCAAGGACACGAGCGTCAACCTGACCTCGCCCTCCGCGAGCACCCTGCAGGGCTCGTACAAGGTGGGCAGCGACATCCTGGCGGTGTCGGCGCAATACAGCTTCTAGGCGCGTCGACACCCGCGCCAGCTCGCGCCGGTCTGCGTCGGTTCGCGCCGCAGCGAATCGCACGGTTCCAGGGGTTGTCGTGCATTGGCTTTGCACACGACCCATTCGCCTCGGACGGCAACGTCCGGGGCGTTTTTTACGACAGGCGCTCCAGCTCCCTCAGCACCTCGCCCCGCAGGTCCGCCACCGCCGCGCTCCCGCGCCCGCGCGGATGCAGCAGCGGCACCTCGATGCGCCGCACGATGCGGCCCGGCCCGGCGCCGAGCACCAGCACGCGGTCGGCCAGCAGCACCGCTTCCTCCACGTCGTGCGTGACCAGGATCAGGCTGGTGCCATGTCTTGCCGCGACCTCGCGCACGAGGTCCTGCAGCCGCATCCGCGTGAAGGCGTCCAGCGCGGAGAACGGCTCGTCGAGCAGCAGCACGCGCGGCCGCGTGTAGAGCGCCCGCGCGATCGCGGCGCGTTGCGCCTGGCCGCCGGACAGTTGACGCGGCAGCGCCTCGCCGAGCTCGCCCAGGCCGACCTCGCGCAGCAGCGTGTTCACCCACGCTTCATCGTGGCCCTGGCCCAGGTCGAAGCCGACGTTCTCGGCCACCGTCAGCCACGGGAAGAGCCGCGGTTCCTGGAACACGACGCCGATGTCGCGATCCGGTCCGCGACGCGCGCGACCGTCGAGGCGCACTTCCCCGTCGAAGTCCGGATCCAGCCCGGCGGCGATGCGCAGCAGCGTGCTCTTGCCGCAGCCGCTCGCGCCGACGAGGCCGAGGACCTCGCCCGCGTTCAGGTCGAAATGGACGTCCTGCAGGATGGGCAGGTCGCGGGCGAAGCGCTTGGCGCGCACGGACACGGTCAACAGGCTCATGCGTGGCCTCCGAAGCTGTCGCGCCAGTGCAGCGCGCGTTGTTCCACCGCGGCCATCAGGCTGTCGGTCAGTTTGCCCAGCAGCGCCAGCAGCACGATCGCCGCCATCACCAGGTCCGCGCGGCCGGTCTCGCGGCCGTCGGTCAGCAGGTAGCCCAGGCCACGGCTCGCCGCGATCAGTTCCGCCGCGACCATGAACATCCACGCCAGGCTCAGTCCGTTGCGCAGACCCGTGAGCAGCGCCGGCAGCGCGGCGGGCAGCAGCACGCGGCGCGCGAGCGCCACGCGGCCGAGCCCGCGCAGGCGCGCGACCTCCACCAGCTTGCGGTCCACGTCGCGGAAGCCCGAGGACACGCCCATGTAGACGGGGAAGAAGGCCCCGATCGCGATCAGCGCGATCTTGGACGCCTCGTCGATGCCCAGCCAGAGCAGCAGCAGCGGCACCCAGGCGAGCGAGGGAATGGCGCGCAGCGCCTGGAAGCTCGGCGTCAGCACGGCTGCGGCCAAGCCCGAGAGGCCGACCAGCGCGCCGAACAGCACCGCCAGCACCGCGCCGAGCGCGAAGCCACCCGCCACGCGCAAGGTGCTCGCGAGAACGTGTTGCGTCAGTTGGCCATCGCGCAGCATCTGCGCCAGCGCCGCGGCAACATCGCTCGGCGCCGGCAGCAGGTTGGGCGCGATACAGCCGAGCCGCACCGCCGCCTCCGCAAGGGCGAGGACTGCCACGGGCGGCAGCGCGCCGAGGAGCCACGTCGGCCATCGCCACGCGACCCGCGTCTGCGTCTGCGTCTTCGTCTGTGTCTGCGTTGATCGCGATCGAGCCGACGCCTGCTCCGGCAAGACCGGCCCGAGCGACGAGACGGCGCGCGCGATGAGGTCGGGGTCGGCGCTCATCGCTCCGGACTCACGCCTTGATCAGGCCGTTGGCGAAGCGCGTGTCGACCAGCTCCGCGATCGTGCGGTTCAGGTCCACGCCCGGCTTCACCAGTTGCTCCGCGTTCAGGATCGGCGCCGCCGCCTGCAGCGCCTTCACATGCTCGTCCGACGGCTGCGGATGCGAGAAGTCGCTGCGCAGCTTCACCTGCAGCAGGGCCACCGGCAGGCTGACCTTGGCCTCTTCGGACAGGATCTTCGCGGCGTCCGACGGGTTGGCCAGCGTCCACGCACGCGCCCGCTCGTAGGCCGCGATCACGCGCTTGACCGTCTGCGGGTGGCGGTTCAGGAACTCCTCCCGCACGTTGAGGAAGCCGTAGGTGTTGAAGCCGACGTTGCGGTACAGCAGCTTCGATCCGGCATCGAGCTCGCTCGCCGCCATCAGCGGGTCGAGACCGGCCCACGCATCGACGCGGCCCTGCTCCAGCGCCGCGCGTCCGTCGGCATGCTGGAGCGCGACATGCTCGATGTCGCCGCGCTTCAGGCCCACCGTGTGCAGCGCGCGCAGCAGGAAGAGATAGGGATCGGTGCCCTTGGTCGCCGCGATCTTCTTGCCCTTGAGGTCGGCGAGCGAGCGGATGCCGGAGTCCGGACGCACCACCAGCGCGGTCCATTCCGGCCGCGAGAAGATGTAGGGCGCGCGGATCGGATTGCCGTTGGCGCGCGCCAGCAGCGCGGCCAGGCCGGCCGTGGAGCCGATGTCGATGCTGCCCGCGTTGAGGTACTCCAGCGCGCGGTTGCTGCCGGCGCTCAGCACCCAGCGCACCGACGTGCCGTCCTTGGCCAGGTCCTCCTCCAGCCAGCCGAAGCGGCGCAGCACCAGGCTGGTCGGCGAGTAGTAGGCGAAGTCGAGCTTCAGCTCCTTCGGCGCCGCGGCGCCTTGAGCGCGCAACGGGCCTGCGGCCAGTCCGGCGGCGAGGCCCGCGCCAAGGACGAGCGCATCGCGACGCGTCGGGCTGTTGTTCTTCGAATCGGTGTGGCGGGTCATGCGACGGGCTCCGTCAGGGGAATGTCCAGGGAAGTGAGTGGGGGATCCCGACCGTCGGCGGTCGTGGTGGTCGAGGGGGTCGCGGCGGCGGTATCGGCATTCGGCTCGCCGAGGCGGACACGACGCCCGGCGTGCGTCGGCTTGATGCCGTCACCCGCGCCGAACAGCCGCGCGCGCAACGTCCTCGGTGCGTCGGCGACGTCTGCGCCCTCGCCTGCTTCCGGGCGATAGCGGCCGCGGCGGCGAAGCTCCGGCACCACGAGATCGACCACGTCGCGGAAGGTCTCGTGCGCCAGCGCATAGGCCAGGTTGAAACCGTCCAGGCCCGTGGCGTCCTGCCACGCGATCAACTGATCGGCGATCTCCGACGGATCGCCGACGAAGACCGGCCCTCGACCGCCGAGGCCGATGAACGCGGCGGCCTCGCCCACCGTCCAGCGACGCGTCGGATCCGCGCTGCTGAACGAGGCCAGCGCCGTGCGCCCCGCCTGGGTGTCGAGGTAGTCGATCGTGGCGTCCAGCGGATAGCGGCTGAAGTCGACGCCGGTCCAGCCCGACAGCAAGGCCAGTGCGGCCTCGATGTCGACGTGGGACTTCAAGTCCTCGTGCTTGGCGTGGGCCGCGGCACTCGTCGGCGCGGTGACGATCAGCGCCTGACCGTAGATCAGCACGTCGCCGCGCGCCCGGCCCGACTCGGCGACCGCATCGCGCAGGCCGTTCACATAGCCCTTCACCACGGACGTGCTGGGACCGCTCACGAAGACGCACTCCGCATGCCGGCCGGCGAAGGCGCGGCCGCGGCTCGACGTGCCGGCCTGGAACAGCACCGGCGTGCGCTGCGGCGACGGCTCGCAGAGATGCACGCCGGGCACGCGGTAGTGCTCGCCGCGATGGTGGATCGCGTGGACCTTCGTCGGGTCCGTGAAGACACGCCCCGCCTTGTCGCGCTGGACCGCGCCGTCCTCCCAGCTCAGTTCCCACAGCTTGTAGACGACGTCGAGGTACTCGTCGGCCAGGTCGTAGCGCTCGTCGTGCGCGCGTTGCCCGGTGTGGCCGAGGTTGCGCGCCGCGCTGTCGAGGTAGCCGGTGACGATGTTCCAGCCGATGCGGCCCCGCGTCAGGTGATCGAGCGTCGACATGCGCCGCGCGAAGCTGTACGGCGGCTCATAGGTCAGCGCCACCGTCACGCCGAAGCCGAGGTGCTTCGTCACCGACGCCATCAGCGGCACCAGCGCCAGCGGATCATTGAGCGGCACCTGCACCGCATGGCGCAAGGCCGCGTCGGGCGAGCCGCCGTGCACGTCGTAGACGCCCAGCACGTCGGCCAGGAACACGCTGTCGAAACCGCCGCGCTCCAGCAGCCGCGCCAGCTCGACCCAGTAGTCCGGGTCGGTGTAGCGATGCGACTCGTCGCGCGGATGCGTCCACAGCCCCGGCGACTGGTGACCCACCGTGTTCATCGCGAAAGCGTTGAAACGGATCGGCTTCAACCCGCTGGCGCTCATTGCAGGAACGCCGGCCGCGCGTAGCCGGGGAACTTCTGCACCAGCACCGCCTTGAACTCCGGCGCGCGGAAGGCATCGGCCAGCGCCTTCGTCCACGGCTGCTGCTTGTCCTTGCCCTTCACCGCCAGCACCAGCATGTAGTGGTCGGGCGTCTTCTCCAGCAGCAGCGCGTCGGTGAGCTTCAGGCCGCTGGAGATCGCGAAGTTGCCGTTGACGATCGCGTACTCCGCGTCGTCGAGCGTGCGCGGGATCTGCGCCGCCTCGATGGGCTGCAGCTTCAGGTTGAGCGGGTTGCTGGCGATGTCCTTCTCCGTCACGCGGATCGGATCGGCGCCGGGCTTGAGCGTCAGCAGCTTCTGGTCGGCCAGCAGCGCCAGGCCGTGCGCCAGGTTGGCGGGATCGTTGGCCAGCGTGATGCGGTCGCCGGACTTCACGTCGGCCAGACTCTTGCGCTTCTTCGAGTAGATCCCGAACGGCGCCATCGGCCCCTGCACCACCTCCACGATATCCAGCCCGCGGTCCTCGCGGAAGCGGTTGAGGTAGGTGATGTGCTGGAAGAAGTTGGCGTCCAGCGCGCCCTGCGCCAGCGCGATGTTGGGTTGCACGTAGTCGTTGAACTCGACCAGCTTGACCGTGTAGCCGCGCTTCTCCAGCAGCGGCTTGATGCCCTGGCGCAGCACCTCGATGTTGGAACCGGCGGTCGCGCCGATGGTGATCTCCTTCTTGTCCTGCGCGTGGACGGCGGGCGAGGAAAGCGCGGCGGCGGTGAGCGCGAGGGCCAGCAAGGTGCGGCGGGCGAGGATCATCGGGAAGTCCTTGGAGGTCCGGGAGGGATGGAAAGGGAAAGAAGCGGGAAGGAAGAATCTGAAACGAAGGAGCGCGTGCTCAGCGCTTGTCGAGCCGTCGCGCCACGCGCTGACCGGTGAACTGGATCAGCTGCACGAGCACGACGAGGATCGCGACCGTCAGCACCATGACGTCGGTCTGGAAGCGGTAGTAGCCGTAGCGGATCGCGAGGTCGCCGATGCCGCCTCCGCCGACGACCCCGGCCACCGCCGAGTACGACAGGAAGCTGATCGCCAGCACCGTCAGCGCGCCCACCAGGCCGGCGCGCGCCTCGCGCACCAGCACGCGCAGGACGATCTGCGTCTCGGAGGCGCCCATCGCGTGCGCAGCCTCGATGACGCCGCGCGGCACCTCGCGCAGGCATTGCTCGACGAGGCGCGCGAAGTACGGGATCGCGGCGAAGGACAGCGGCACCGCGGCGGCCAGCGGCCCGATCGAGGTGCCCGCGATCACGCGCGTGATCGGCACCAGCGCGACCAGCAGGATGATGAAGGGGAAGCTGCGCACGGTGTTCACCACCGCGTTGATCAGGCGATGCAGCAGGCCCGCGCCGCGATGGCCCGACAGCGACTGGCCCGGGCTCAGCAGGAACAGCAGCACGCCCAGCGGGCCGCCGAACAGCACGGCCGCGCCGAGACCGATGGCGAGCATCAGGCCCGTCTGGCCGAGCGCGGTCCAGATCTCGGGCAGCAGCCCGATGAGGTTCTCAAGCATGGCGGACCTCCCGGCGTCCGATCGACGCGATCACTTCGGAGGTCGCCAGCGCCGAAGCGTCCAGCGCGGCGAGGTTCGCCGCCTGCCGCTGCAGCCGCGCGAGCTCCAGTCCCAACGGCGAGGTCGCCACGCGCGTCGCGTCGACGACATCGAACTGCTCGACCAGCCGGCCCTCCGCGATGACCGCGGCGCGTCGGCACAGCGCCTGCACGACCTCGAGTTCATGCGTGACGATCACGATCGTGACGCCCAGCCGCTCGTTGATGTCGGCCAGCGTGGCGAGCAGCTCGCGCGTGGTCTCGGCATCGAGCGCGGAGGTCGGCTCGTCGCACAGCAGCACGTCGGGTTGCGGCGCCAGCGCCCGCGCGATCGCGACGCGCTGCTTCTGCCCGCCGCTGAGCTGCGCCGGATACTGGTCGGCCTTGTCGGTCAGCCCGACCAGCGCCAGGCACTCGGCGACGCGATCGGCGATCTCGCGGCGCGAGCGGCCGGCGTGCAGCCGCAGCGGGAAGGCGACGTTCTCCGCCGCGGTCGCGTTCTGCAGCAGGTTGAACTGCTGGAAGATCATCCCGAGCCGCTGCCGCTCGTGGCGCAACTCGGCCGGCTTCAGCGCGGTCAGCTCGCGGCCGGCGACATGCACCCGGCCCGCGTCGGGACGCTCCAGCAGGTTGATCAGCCGCAGCAGCGTGGACTTGCCCGCGCCGCTCTTGCCGATCAGGCCGAGGATCTCGCCGGGACGCACGGACAGGCTCACGTCGCGCACGGCCTCGAAACGCCGCCCGTCGGGCAGCGCGAAGGACTTCGACACGCCGTCGAGGCGGATCAGCGGGTCGTTCTTTGGGGCGCTCTTTGGGATGCTCTTTGGGGTGCTCTTCTGGTCGCTCATCGGGACCTCCTCGATCAGGAATACGCCGTCGGATCGGGGATCCGGCCGTCGAGGAAGAAGCGGCCCAGGTCGCGCAACTTGTAGTCGACCGGGTCGTGCAGCGTGTGCACCCGCGCGTTGCGCCAGAAGCGGTCCAGGCCGAACTCGGCCGACGTGCTGCGCGCGCCGGTCAGCTCGAACAGCTGGCTGCCGACCTCGACGCCGGCGCGGTGCGCGAGCACCTTGGCCTCGGCGCCGGCGACCGCGACCTCGCCGCGTTCCTGCGCGGTCAGGGCCTCGCCGCGATCGAGCGCGCGCCACAGGCGGTCGACCGCCTCGGCCGACACGGCCTGCGCCGCCCTCACCTTCAGCCACAGGTCGCCGTAGCGGTGCTGCACGAGCGGATCGTCGACCGCGCGGGACACGCCCGAGGCCGACCAGGCCCGGCCGCGCGTCGCCGTGTAGCGGCGCGCCTCGTCGAAGGCGCCCTCGCCGATGCCCAGGTACAGGTGGGTCATGATCAGCTGAGCGATCTGCGAGCGCAGCGTCGCGCGCGGGGTCGGGCTCTGGCCCGGCACCTGCAGCAGTTCGTCGTCGTCCAGCCGCACCGCGTCGAAGCGCACCGTGCCGCTGTCTGTCTGCCGCTGGCCGAAGGCGTCCCAGTCCTGCTCGACGCGCACACCCTCGCGCCGCGTCGGCACGATGCCGATGAGGAAGCCGCCCTCGCCCGTCGTCGCCGAGACCGTCAGCCGGTCCGAGCCCAGCGCGCCGGAGCAGAAGCTCTTCACCCCGTCCAGGCGCCATCCGGCGCCGTCGCGCGCCGCCGTCAAGCGCGTGTCGGCGGGATTGAGCGCATTGCCCCAGAACAGGCGCTGCTCGGCGGTCTCGCGCAGATGGCGCGCGCCATGCGCCGTCGCGGCCGGACCGCCATACAGCGACACGCCGTAGAGCTGCAGGTGGTGGAAGGCCAGCACATGGGCCAGCGCGCTGTCGACGCGGGCGATCCGCCGCACGGCGTCGAAGAACTCGGGGATGCCGCCGCCCAGGCCGCCATGGGCCTCGGGAATCGTCAGCGCGAGCAGGCCGCTGGCGCGGATCAGCTCGCGCTGCTCGGCGGCGTGACCGCCCTCGCGGTCGCGCTGCACGGCCGTGGCGGCCAGTTGCTCCACGACGTGGTCAAGTCCTGACCCCAGGAGCTGGGCCAGCGGGGATGCGGCAGGGGTGGCGGAGGAAGTCGGGGAGGCGTCGTCGAGACGCCGCAGCACGGGAGCGGTCATTGGCGGGGAGGCACTCGGGGGGCGGCAATGCGCGATGACGCCGAGTGTTCCTGTCCGGCCGCGCGGACCGAAGCGAGAAATTCGTCTGTGCTTATGCGGTGGCCGGTACCGCACCCGTACCGTGCCGCGCGACCCCGGGGCGGGGTTGGCCGAGGCCGGCTGAGGTCAGCGGAGATCGGCCGAGTTCGGCCGAGTTCGGCTGACGTCGATTCAACTCGACCAGGTCGATTCGTTCTTCGCCGCCTGCGCGTTGCTCTGGATGCCGACGTCCTGCGAGAGCATCGCGCGCATCGCCTGCGCGCATTGTTCGACGTGTCGCTTGTCGGGATGCCACGGTCCCGCCGCATCGCCGTTGCTCTGCAGGTTGGCGCTTCTGACGTAGACGACGCGCCAGAGCGTCTGTTTGAGGTCGCTGGCTTGCATGTCGGGGAGTATTCCGAATCGACCGGGCCTTGCGCGAGACGGCATCGCCGTCACCGCCTGTCAGCCGCTGCCCTACAGCGGGGCACGCAACACCGAATCTACGCCTCGGGCTTGCCCCAGTCCAGTGCAGGAGGCCGGGCTGTTAATCTTCCATTCATGAACCTGCTGCTCGCCGAAGACGACGCGATCCTGGCCGACGCCCTGTGCGAACAGATGCGCGCCAGCGGCTTCACCGTGGAGCACGCGCCCAACGGAGCGGTCGCGCAGTACCTGCTCGCCAAGCAGCAATTCGACGTGGTGGTGCTGGACCTGGGCCTGCCGATGGTGGGCGGCATCGAGGTGCTCAGACAGCTGCGCCAGACGGATGCGTCGCTGCCGGTGCTGATCCTGACCGCGCTGGACAGCCTGGAGGACCGCGTCGCCGGCCTGAACGCCGGCGCCGACGACTACCTGACCAAGCCCTTCGACTTCCCCGAGCTGGAGGCCCGTCTCCGCGCCCTGCTGCGTCGCAGCCGCGCGCTGAAGGCGAGCACCGAGCTGGGCCAGCTCAGCATGCAGCGCGAGACCCGCAGCGCGCAGGTGCGCGGCGAGATGCTGGAGCTCAGCCCGCGCGAGTTCGACCTGCTCGACCTGCTGCTCACGCACCAGGGCCGCGTGATCACGAAGGAGCAGATCAACCAGGCCTGGTCGGGCGACCGCAACGGGACCGCCGCCGGCGCCGCCAGCCCCGTGGACAGCGGCGCGGCGACCAACGCCGTCGAGGTCTACATCCACCGCCTGCGCCGCAAGCTCGAAGGCTCGCAGGTGGCCATCCGCACCGTGCGCGGCCTGGGCTATCTGCTGGAGCTGGAACGCGCCTGAGGGCGCGCGCCCTCCACGCCCTCCCCATGGCGCCGTCCCGCTTCTCGCTCAAGCGCCAGCTCCTGCTGTGGCTGCTGCTGCCGCAGGTCGTGCTGTGGCTCGCGGGCGCGGTGTTCAGCTACCGCCTCGCGGGCCGCTATGCCAACGAGGCCGTCGACGCCACGCTGCTGCAGGCCACGCGCTCGCTCGCGCGTCAGGTCAAGCCCATGGGCAACGGACTGCTGATCGACTTCCCGCGCGCGGCGCAGGACGTGCTCGAGGCCGACCCCAGCGACAAGCTGCTCTACACGGTCAGTTCACCGCCGGGCAAGTTCATCCTCGGCAACCGCAACCTGCCCAGCCCGCCCGCGGTGCCGGCCAGCGCGCCGCTGGGCCAGGCGCAGTTCTACGACGGGGAGATCGACGCGCAGGAGTCGCGCACCGCCTCGCCGGTGCGGGTCGCCGCGCTCTACCTGCAGTTCGGCGAGAACCCCAAGGCCCAGCAGACGATGCTGGTGCAGGTGGCCCGCTCCAGCGCCAACCGCGAGCTGCTCGCGCGCCGGCTGCTGATCGACACGATGCTGCCGCTGTCCATCCTCATCGTGCTGATGAGCATGATCGTGTGGGCCGGCGTCGGCGCCGGGCTCGCCCCGATCGCGCGGCTGCGCCGCCTGGTCGAGGGCCGCAAGCCCAACGACCTGCGCCCCATCGAGCTCGACGCCGCGCCGCAGGAACTGCGCTCGCTCGCGCAGGCGATCAACGACCTGCTCGAGGCCGTCCGCCACAACGTCCAGGGCCAGCGCCGCTTCATCAGCGACGCCGCCCACCAGTTGCGCACGCCGCTGGCGGGGCTCAAGAGCCAAAGCGAACTCGCGCTGGCCGAAGCGCCCCCCGGTCCGCTGACGGTGCGTCTCGCCCGCGTGCATGAGAGCGCCACGCGCAGCGCCCACCTCGTCAACCAGCTGCTGGCGCTGGCGCGCACCGAGCCGGAGTCGCTGACGCGGCAGACGCCGGTGCGCTTCGACCTCGGCCGGCTGGCCCGCGAGGTCACCGCCGAACTCGTGCCGCGCGCGCTCCAGCAGAACGTGGACCTGGGCTACGACGGTCCGGACAGCGATCCGGACTGCGCCTCCGCCTCGCAGCTCGAGGAGCCGCTCACCGTCCCCGGCCTCTCCCGCGAAGAGCAAGCGCAGAAAGAGGGGCGCGAACAGGGGCAGGAGGACCGCCCCGTCGAGGTCACCGGCATCCCGCTGCTGCTGCGCGAGGCGCTGGTCAACCTCGTCGACAACGCGCTGCGTTACGCCGGCCGCGGCGCCCGGGTCACCGTGCAGGTGCACGGCGACGCCGACCGCGCGGAGCTGGTCGTCACCGACAACGGCCCCGGCATCCCCGAGGACCTGCGGGAGCAGGTCTTCGAGCGCTTCTTCCGCGCCACCCATGAGGGCAACGGCTGCGGACTCGGCCTGGCGATCGTCAAGGAGATCGTCGAGCGCCACGGCGGCCGCATCGTCCTGTCGACCGCCCGGCCGCGCGGCCTGCGCGTCTCGATGAGCCTGCCGCTCGCCGCCTGAGCCCCCCGCCCGCCCTGGCGCAGGCACGACCTGGCCCCGGCCGGTCATCACACGTCCTTCCTCGCAGGACTTGCCACCGCGATCGCTTCCCCGGACCTGTGCGCTCGGCGCCGCCCCGCGCGCACCAAGACTGCGCCGATCACACGCCAGGCGCCCGACATTGCCGCCACGCGCCCGAACTCCCCGCCTTTCGTGCACCACAACGCTAGTGGTAAGCACCAATATAGATTCATTAATGAATTATTAAAGTTCAGCCCGCATGCAAGAAAGATAAACGTCCGATTAACGGCGGCACGCCCGGAGCACCGTTGCTCGGAGACAACCGGAGACTGAACATGACACGCACCTCGCGCTTGCGCACCACCACGCTGTCGACCCTGTCGACCGCCGCCGGCCTGCTGATGGCCGCCGGTTCCGCCCATGCCCTGGACTACACCGGCTACTTCCGCGCCGGCCCCGGCGGCACCACGGACGGCGGCGCCAGCCGCGCCTGCTACGCCCTCAACGGCGGCACCAGCGGCATGAAGTACCGCCTCGGCAACGAGTGCGACATCTACGGCGAGTTCCAGCTCGCCCAGGGCTTCAAGAAGGACGGCATCGACTACAAGGTCGTGCTGATGACGGACTACTTCAATCCGCATTCGGACGCGGACGACGCCAAGCACCTGCGCCTGGCGCAGATGTACGCCGAGGCCAAGGGCTTCGACTTCGCGCCGGAAGCCACCGTCTGGGCCGGCAAGGAACGCGGCCGCCGCGGCGACGTGCACATCGTCGACACCTACTTCACCGAAATGGCCGGCATCGGCGCCGGCTTCAAGGGCCTGAACGTCGGCCCGGGCAAGCTCGGCGTCGCGTACTACACCAACGACAAGGACAACAACCAGCGTCCGGCCCACCGCGGCAACGTCGAGTACGTCGACATCAACTCCAACACCGACGGCACGCTGGCCTTCTTCGGCACCGCCACCAAGTCGCAGTTCGCCGGCGGCACCAACGGCTGGGGCCTGACCGCCAAGCATGTCCAGGCCAAGCTGTTCGGCTCGGACTTCAACAACGTGCTGTGGGTGCAGTACGCGCAGGGTTCCACCGGCCTGAACTCCAACTTCGGCAACCAGACCGACACGTCCGCGGCCAAGAAGTTCCGCGTCGTCGAATCGGTGAACTTCCAGCAAGGCGCCTGGGGCGGCATGGGCATGCTGCTGTGGGCCAACGAAAAGGACAACGCCGGCAAGGCCACGGTGTCCACGTCGGTCGGCGGTCGCCTGTCCTACGGCGTCACCCGCAACTTCAAGCTGCTCACCGAAGCCGGCGTCTCGCAGTACAAGCCCGACGGCGGCCAGCGCGCCCGCCTGACCAAGGTGACCTTCGCCCCCACGCTGTCCACCGGCCCGGCGCTGATGGACCGACCCGAGTTCCGCCTCTATGTCACCCACGCCAAGTGGAACAAGGCGGCCGGCAACGTGACCGGCGTGGCCGGCTACGACGGCGAGACCTCGGGCACCAGCTTCGGTGCGCAAGTCGAAGTCTGGTTCTGACGCCCGGTTCCGATCGGACGACGACTGAGGGGCGCGACGCGCCCCGCCTCATCCGACATCCCATGACAACATCGCACCCACTCACCGTCCGGCGCGAGCCGGATGCGATGCCCGGAAGGTGATGCCGGACGCGACACGAAACGCGATGCGAACCGTGATTCGAAACCCAATTCCAGACGACATGGAGACCCCCCCGATGATGAAGCTCAAGCAACTGTCCCAGGCCGCCGCGCTGTGCGCGCTGATGGCCGCCGGCGCGGCCCAGGCCGGCGAGGTCGAAGTCCTGCACTGGTGGACCAGCGGCGGCGAGGCCAAGGCCGCCACCGCGCTGAAGGCCACCCTGCAGAAGCAGGGCCACACGTGGAAGGACTTCGCGGTGGCCGGCGGCGGCGGCGATTCCGCCATGACGGTGCTGAAGTCCCGCGTGGTGTCGGGCAACGCCCCGGCCGCGGCGCAGATCAAGGGCCCGTCGCTGCAGGAATGGGCGGCCGAAGGCGTGCTGACCAACGTCGACACCGTCGCCAAGGCCGGCAAGTGGGACGAGGTGATCCCGCCGGTCGTCGCCAACATCATGAAGTACCAGGGCCACTACATCGCCGCGCCGGTCAACGTGCACCGCGTGAACTGGCTGTGGGTCAACCCCGAGGCGCTGAAGAAGGCGGGCGCCAAGCTGCCCACGACCTGGGACGAGTTCTTCGTCACCGCCGAGGCGCTGAAGAAGGCCGGCATCATCCCCGTCGCGCACGGCGGCCAGAACTGGCAGGACTTCACCACCTTCGAATCGGTGGCGCTGGGCGTCGGCGGCGTGGACTTCTACAAGAAGGCGCTGGTGCAGCTGGACCCGGCCACGCTGACCGGTCCGCAGATGGAGAAGGTGCTGACGACCTTCAAGCGCATCAAGGACTACACCGACAAGAACGCGTCGGGCCGCGACTGGAACCTGGCCACCGCGATGGTGATCAAGGGCGAGGCCGGCATGCAGCTGATGGGCGACTGGGCCAAGGGCGAATGGGTCGCCGCGGGCAAGACGCCGGGCAAGGATGTGCTGTGCGCCGCCGCCCCGGGCACGCAGAAGGCCTTCACCTTCAACATCGACTCCTTCGCGCTGTTCAAGCTGAAGAACGCCGCCAATGAGAAGGCCCAGCAGGACCTGGCCACCGCGATCATGTCGCCGGAGTTCCAGGAGCTGTTCAACCTGAACAAGGGATCGATTCCCGTGCGCACCGGGATGAAGATGGACAAGTTCGATGACTGCGCCAAGCAGTCCGCGACGGACTTCGCCGCCGACGCCAAGTCGGGCACCCTGGTGCCGTCGATCGCGCACGGCATGGCGGTTCCCGCCGCGGCCGAAGGCGCGATGAAGGACGTCGTGAGCCAGTTCTGGAACAGCGACAAGATGACGGCCAAGGACGCGCAGACCAAACTGGCGGCCGCCGCGAAGACGAAGTAAGCCACCAGCGAACGCTGGCCCCGAGGGGGCGGACCGATCCCGGACCGCCCCCGATCCGTTTCTCCCGACGCGCCGTCCGCGGCGCGTCCTCAGGTCCGCTCCTCCGCATGTCCGCTTCCCGAGCCCCCCGCAGTCCCTGGCTTCCCAAGCTGGTGGTCGCGCCGACCTTCCTCGTCTCCTTCCTCTTCATCTACGGCCTGATGGCGTGGAACGGCTACCTGTCGCTGTCCGCGTCGCGGCTGCTGCCGAACTACGAGTTCGTCGGCCTGGACCAGTACCGCGCGCTGTTCGACAACGAGCGCTGGTGGCTGGCGCTGACCAACCTCGGCATCTTCGGCGCGCTGTTCATCGGCGGCGCGATGGCCGTGGGCCTGCTGCTGGCCATCCTGCTGGACCAGAAGATCCGCGGCGAAGGCGTGCTGCGCACGGTATACCTGTACCCGATGGCCCTGTCCTTCATCGTCACCGGCACGGCGTGGAAATGGATCCTCAACCCCGGGCTGGGCATCGAGCACCTGATGCAGCAATGGGGCTTCGAGAACTTCAGCTTCGGCTGGCTGGTCGACCCGGACATGGCGATCTACTGCGTCGTCATCGCCGGCGTGTGGCAGTCCGCGGGCTTCGTGATGGCGCTGTTCCTGGCGGGACTGCGCGGCATCGACGACTCCATCATCAAGGCCGCGCAGGTCGACGGCGCGTCCCTGCCGCGCATCTACTGGCGCATCATCATCCCGACGCTGCGGCCGGTGTTCTTCTCGACGCTGATGGTCGTGGCGCACATCGCCATCAAGAGCTTCGACCTGGTGATGGCGCTGACCGCGGGCGGCCCCGGCTACGCCACCGACCTGCCGGCGACCTTCATGTACACGATGGCGTTCTCGCGCGGCCAGATCGGCCTGGGCGCGGCCAGCGCCACGGTGATGCTGGCCACGATCGCCGCCATCGTCGTTCCCTACCTCTATTCCGAGCTCCGCTCGAAGCAGTAACCGCGAGCGCCGCGACATGAGTACCCTCACCTCCCCTTCCGGTCCTCCCTCCTCGGGGGGATCCCGCAGCCTGACCGTGCAGCGCGTGCTGCTGTGGGCCGTGCTGCTGGTCTTCGCCTTCTTCTTCCTGCTGCCGCTGTACGTGATGGTCAGCACCTCGCTCAAGAGCATGGACGAGGTGCGCAACGGCACCCTGCTGTCCGTGCCGATGGCGCCGTCGCTGGCCGCCTGGTCCAAGGCCTGGACCAGCGCCTGCACCGGCACCGACTGCGGCGGGCTGAAGCCCTTCTTCATGAACTCGGTGCTGATGGTCGTGCCGGCGGTGCTGATCTCCACCGCCCTGGGCGCGATCAACGGCTACGTGCTGACCAAGTGGCGCTTCCGCGGCAGCGAGCTGCTGTTCGGGCTGCTGCTGTTCGGCGTGTTCATGCCGATGCAGGTCGTGCTGCTGCCGATGAGCCAGGTGCTGGGCACGCTGGGCATCGCCAGTTCGGTGTGGGGCCTGATCCTGGTCCACATCCTGGCCGGCATGCCGTCCACGACGCTGTTCTTCCGCAACTACTACGCCGGCCTGCCCGACGAGCTGATCAAGGCGGCGACGCTGGACGGCGCGTCGTTCTTCCAGATCTTCTGGCGCATCGTGGTGCCGCTGTCCACGCCGATCCTGGTGGTGACGCTGATCTGGCAGTTCACCTCGATCTGGAACGACTTCCTGTACGGGGTGGTGTTCTCCGGGGCCGACAGCAAGCCGATCACGGTCGGGCTGAACAACCTGGCCAACACGTCCAGCTCGGTCAAGGAATACAACGTGGACATGGCCGCGGCGCTGATCGCCGCGCTGCCGACGCTCGTGGTCTACGTGGTCGCGGGCAAGTATTTCGTGCGCGGGCTGACCGCCGGCGCCGTCAAGGGTTAAGGAGTCAAGCATGGGCGCGCTCGCCATTTCTCAAGTCCGCAAGAGCTACGGATCGGCCGACATCCTCAAGGGCATCGACCTGTCGATCGAGGCCGGCGAATTCCTGATCCTGGTCGGCCCGTCGGGCTGCGGCAAGTCGACGCTGCTGGCGATGATCGCCGGCCTGGAGCACCCGACCTCGGGCGCGATCCACATCGGCGACCGGGACGTCACCTACCTGCCGAGCAAGGACCGCGACATCGCGATGGTGTTCCAGAGCTACGCGCTGTATCCGAACATGAACGTCGCGCAGAACATCGCCTTCGGGCTGGAGATGCGCAAGGTACCGAAGGCGCAGCGCGAGACCACGGTGCAGCGCGTCGCGAAGATGCTGCAGATCGACCATCTGCTGGATCGCAAGCCGGGCCAGTTGTCCGGCGGCCAGCGGCAGCGCGTGGCGATGGGGCGCGCGCTGGCGCGCGATCCGAAGCTGTTCCTGTTCGACGAGCCGCTGTCCAACCTGGACGCGAAGCTGCGCATCGAGATGCGCGCCGAGATCAAGCTGCTGCACCAGCGCACCAAGACCACGACGGTCTACGTCACCCACGACCAGGTCGAGGCGATGACGCTGGGCGACCGCATCGCGGTGATGCGCGACGGGCTCGTGCAGCAGTTCGGCACGCCGGAAGAGATCTACACGCGGCCGGCCAACCGCTTCGTGGCCGAGTTCATCGGCTCTCCGACGATGAACTTCGTCCAGGCCGAGCGCAACGGCGGCGGCGCGCTCGCCGCGCAAGGCGTGACCCTGCCGGTGAACGCGGCGCAGCAGGCGTCGATCGACGCGGCCGGCGGCGTGCTCTACGGCGTGCGTCCGGAACACATCCGGCTGGCCGAGACGACCGACGCGGGCGCGGGCGGCATGCCGGGCGTGCTGAAGATGAGCGAGCCGACCGGTCCCGAGACCTACCTGCTGGTGGACACGCCGTCCGGCCCGATGACGGCGCGCGTCTCGGGCAACCCCCACCTCAATGTCGGTGACGCGGTTCGCCTGCAATGGGCGGCGGAGTCGGCCCACCTGTTCGACGCGAAGGACGAGCGCCGCCTGGCCTGAGACCGTCGGTGGGACCGGCAGGTCTCATCCGCAGCCAGAGGGTCTGCGCCGCGAGCACCGCGGCCAGCACCAGCGCGATCCAGGCGGAACCGTCGGAGCCGCTCATCGGCGAGGCGGTCTGCTTCACGTACACGCCCACCAGGCCCCACACCGCCGCGCCGGCATAACCAAGCGCGGCGGGGCCGGTGCCCGGCGCGTGCAGACGCGCGTTGGCGACCAGCAGCAGCAACGCGGCCAGGGCCCACAGCACCAGCGTCCAGGGCAACTGGTCCTGCGTCGGCAGCATCTGCGCGGCGACGACCGTCTGCGCGGTGTCCAGGAACGCGGCCAGCGACAACCAGCCCGCATGCAGCGCCAGCGGGAACACGGCGAGCCAGGACTGCGCGCCGCGCGGCATCGCCCGCGCGACCAGCATCAGCGCCCACAGCAGGCTCGCCAGCGCAGCCCAGATGACGGCAAGCGCCAGACCGAACCATTGCTGCGAGAACACGATCATCCAGCTCGCGGTCAACGCGAAGCCGACGATGACCAGCCAGTGGCAGCGATGCGAGTCGCGATGCCCTTCCCTGTCCGGGACCGGCTGGCCGCGCAGCAGCCAGGCGGCAAATACGAGATCGAGCAGGAAGATCACCCCCCAGATCGAGAACGCGTAGCCGTCGGCGACGAGCAGGGTCGGAAAGCGGTCGGAGATCGCGCCGTTGTCGGGCCCGAACACGCCGCGCTGGGACGCCCAGGCCACCAGGGGCATGGACAGCGCGCTGAGGATGACGAGGATCTGGAGCATGTCCCATCATGGGCAAGGCGCATTCCGCCTACCGCGAACGCGGGGAATGACTGGGTTTGCATACAGCTTATGATCCGCCGCCATGTCCACCGCCGATGTCTTCGCCGATCTGAATCCCGAGCAGCGCTCCGCCGTCGAGCATGGCCTGGATGAAGGCGCACAGGGCCACGGACCGCTGCTGGTGATCGCCGGTGCGGGATCGGGCAAGACGAAGACGCTGGCGTCGCGCGTGGCGCGCCTGATCCAATCCGGCGCGGATCCGCAACGGCTGCTGCTGCTGACCTTCTCGCGGCGCGCCGCCGGCGAGATGGAACGCCGCGCGGGCCGCGTGCTGCATCGCGCGCTCGGCCTGCGCGCGACGCAGGCGCCGCCGCGTTTCCCGTGGGCAGGCACCTTCCACAGCGTCGGCGCACGGCTGCTGCGCGAGTACGCGCATCGCATCGGCCTCGCGCCCAACTTCACCATCCTCGACCGCGCGGATGCCGAGGACCTGATGGGCCTGCAGCGTCAGGCGCTCGGCCTGGCCGAGACCACCGACCGCTTTCCGCTGAAGGCGACCTGCCTGAACATCTACTCGCGCGTCGTCAACAGCGAGGCGCGGCTGGACCAGGTGCTGCAGGAGCACTTCCCCTGGTGCTTCGCGGCCCATGACGAGCTCAAGCGCCTGTTCAAGGCCTACGTCGAGGAGAAGCAGCACCAGCAGCTGCTCGACTACGACGACCTGCTGCTCTACTGGTCGGAGCTGATGAGCGACGACACGCTGGCCGCGGAGCTCGGCGAGCGCTTCCAGCACGTGCTGGTCGACGAGTACCAGGACACCAACCGGCTGCAGGCGACGATCCTCAAGCGCCTCAAGCCGCGCGGGGACCGGCTGACGGTGGTCGGCGACGACGCGCAGGCGATCTACTCGTTCCGCGCGGCGGAGGTGCGCAACATCCTGGAGTTCCCGGCGCAGTTCGACCCGCCCGCGCGCGTGGTCGCGCTGGAGCGCAACTACCGCTCGACGCAGACCATCCTGGATGCCTCCAACGCCGTCATCGCGATGGCGCGGGAGCGCCACGAGAAGCGCCTGTGGACCGACAAGACCTCGAGCGAACTGCCGCACCTGGTCACTGTCGACGACGAGGCGCGACAGGCGCAATGGGTCGCGGACAAGGTGCTGGAGCGCCGGGAGCAAGGGCTGAAGCTGACGAAGCAGGCGGTGCTGTTCCGGACCTCGAGCCACGCCGCGCCGCTGGAGCTGGAGCTGACGCGGCGCAACATCCCGTTCGTCAAGTTCGGTGGCTTGAAATTCCTCGAGAGCACGCATGTGAAGGACGTGCTGAGCGTGCTGCGCTGGGCGGAGAACCCGCGCGGTCGGCTGGCGGGTTTCCGCGTGGCGCAGTTGCTGCCGGGCTTCGGTCCCGCGAGCGCGAGACGGCTGCTCGATGCAATGACCCCCGCGGCCGATCCGGCGCAGGCGCTGCGCGATTTCGAGCCGCCACGCGCCGCGGCGTCCTCCTGGACGGCGTTGCGCGAACTCATGCTGCAGTTGATCTCAGGCTCCAGTTGGCCGATGGATCTGGAAGAGGCGGTGCAGTGGTACGCGCCACATCTGGAGCGGCTCTACGACGATGCGCCGGTGCGTCTGTCCGACCTGGAGCAGATCACGCGCATTGCGCAGGGCTACGGGTCGCGGGAGCGGTTCCTGACGGAGCTGACGCTGGATCCGCCCGACGCGAGCAGCGACGAGTCGGGCGTGCCGCTGAAGGACGAGGACTACCTGATCCTGTCGACGATCCACTCCGCCAAGGGCCAGGAGTGGAATGCGGTGTATCTGCTGAACTGCGTGGACGGCTGCATGCCGTCGGACCTGAGCACGGGCGCGCAGGCGCAGATCGAGGAGGAGCGGCGGCTGCTCTACGTCGCGATGACGCGCGCGAAGGACCACCTCGCGGTGATGGTGCCGCAGCGCTTCTACGTGACGCAGCAGACGCGCAACGGCGATCGGCACCTCTACGCGAGCGTGTCGCGTTTCCTGCCCGGCAAGGTGGTTCGCCACTTCGAGAAGGTCGGCCCCGCCAATCAGGCACAAGCACCGCTGCCGGAGCTCGTGAAGCCGGCGATGGACGTCGCCGCGAAGCTGCGCAAGGCCTGGGACTGAGCTCCCCCATCGGTGACTCAAGCTTTCATGACCTGCGAACACCGCGTCAGCGCTGCTGAAGACAGGCTGCAAACGTCGTGCAGTCGCCCGCGCGTAACGCACGTTACGGCCAGCCCGGATGGCGGTCCGACGCGAAGAACTTAAACTCCGCGACGGTCAAACCCTGACCCCGCGCTTGCCGGAAGATCTCCGGACAAGTTCCCGGACCACCTCCCGGACCACTTCCCGGACCCAGCCCGCCAGCCCCGCCCGACCGCCGTGACGATCCGCGACACCGTTCTCCGCACCCTCGCCCATACCAACTGGAAGCTGGCGCTGCCGGCGCTGATCCTCACCTGCGGTTGCCTGATCGTGCAGGCCGCCAGCGACGACCCCGAGGTCGTCGTCCCCACGACCGCCCCCACCACCGCGGCCATCAGCCCCAACGGCGTCGTGACGCCCGCACCGGCGCCGCCCGTGGGTTCGTCCGCCCCGTCGCCGACGCCGGCCGCCTCCTCGCCCCTGATCGCCAAGTCGCCCGGCACGGTCGTCGCCCCGACGCCGTCCGACGAGCCGCTGATGAAGCTGCCCGTCAACGCCCGCCACATGCTGGTCGTCGACGACACCGGCCGCGTGCTGATGGCCAAGGAGCCGGACACCGTCGTGCCCATCGCCTCGCTGACCAAGCTGATGACGGCGATGGTCGTGCTGGACGCGAAGCAGGACATGAACGAGGAAATCAAGATCGACGACGCGGACGTCGACCGCCTCAAGCACAGCAAGTCGCGCGTGCGCGTCGGCGCCACGATGACCCGCGAAGCGGCGCTGGAGCTGGCGCTGATCTCGTCCGAGAACCGCGCCGCGTCGGCGCTGGCCCGCCACTTCCCCGGCGGCCTGCCGGCCTACGAGTCGGCCGTCGCCGCCAAGATCCGCGCGCTGGGCCTGTCGCACACGGCGCTGGCCGACCCGACGGGCCTGTCGCCCAACAACACCTCGACGGCCGCCGAGGTCGCACGCATCGCCGCCGCCGCGTCGCGCTACCCGGTGATCGCGCGCATCAGCAGCGACAAGTCCAGCGAGGTCGAGGTCAACGGCCGCCCGCGCGAGCTGCGCAACACCAACCACCTGGTCGGTGCCAAGGGCTGGGACATCCGCCTGTCCAAGACCGGCTACACCGAGGAAGCCGGTCGCTGTCTGGCAATGCGCATGAAGAGCGGCGGCCAGACCATCACGGTCATCCTGCTCGATGCCGACGGCTCCGCGCAGCGCCTGCGCGACGCGGCCGCGATCCGCAAATCGCTGGCGAAGATCGCGGCGGCCTGACCCCCTCATTACGCCTGGAATCCCCCTCGCGGGGGACGCGAGCAGGTTCTTTGAGGCTGGTCAAACAACCATCAGATTCGGCATTGGCGCCACGCCTTTGGTGTCCGATCACTCCTAGCATCTGCGGCTCCTCTCACCGCATGTCTGGAGTAGACGCATGCACCCTCACTCCCCGCAAATCACCAACGTCACGCCGATCCCGAACGCTCAGCCCGACCTCCATCACGTGATGTATCGGCTCGACCTGCTCTCCGCCGAGACTCACAAGCTCCGCCAGGAAATGCAGGAAGGCTTCACCTCGATTCGGAAAGATCAGGAAGTCTTCAGGAAGGAGCTCAACGACCAACGCCAGGACTTCACAAAGGAGATCAACACGGTGCGTCTCGAGATGAACGCCCAACGCCTCGAGTTCAAGGCTGAACTCAATGCTTGTCGGCACGAGTTCAAGCAGGAACTGCATGACATGCACGAGAAGTCCAGGAAAGAATTCGATGCCACGCTCGATCGCGCGAGGATCAACGTGAAGGAAATGCTCGACTCGGTGATCGCCACCGTCGACGATCGCATCAAGATGAGCGGTCAGGCCTCGGACCTCCGGCTGCTCAAGTGGTGCGCCCGCGCCGCGCTCAGCTCGTCCGCCGCCGCCGGCAGCCTCGCGTACGCGGTGTCGAAGCTCATGCCGTGACGGGCGCCTCAGGGAGGCGTCGCGTTCGCGCCTCCCTCCGTCACCCGCAGTAGGCCCCGTCCTACCCGCCCCATGAGCCACCGGAGCTACTGTCGAACCATCCTCGGCAGACTCGGTCCAGCCCTCATGGTTTCTCCCTCCTCCCCCGCGACGGACCTGCCGCCGTCCGCCTCTTCGGGCCCGCGCTCGTCGTCCTCGACCAGCCCGCCCGCGCCTCCGGTCGCGCCCAGGAAGAAGCACAAGCGCCGCCGCCCGCCGCGCCTGTCCGCCGCCGCCTGGCGGCAGTTCATGCAGATCGCCAAGCCCTACTGGCTCGGCGACCAGCGCAAGGCCGCCTGGGGCCTGCTGCTGTTGATGATCGTGCTGATGCTCTGCGAGACCCAGCTCGCCGTCATGCTCAACAACAAGACCGGGGAGATGACCTCCGCGCTCGCCGAACGCAACCACGCGCGCTTCTGGCTCGCCGTGCGCGACAGCCTCATCGTGCTGGGCTTCGCGGTGCCGGTGTACGCCTTCTACTACTACATGCGCGACGCCTTCTCCAACCATTGGCGGCGCTGGCTCACCGGCAAGTTCCTCGACGGCTACCTCGACGGCCGGAAATATTACGAGATCGGTGCCGGCGCGGCAGGCGACATCGACAACCCCGACCAGCGCATCTCCGAGGACATCAACACCTTCACCGGCCGCTCCACCCACTTCATGCTGCTGATGCTGGGCTCCGCGATGCAGCTGGTGGCCTTCTGCGCGGTGCTGTGGTCGCTGTCCAAGCTGCTCGTCGCCTTCCTCGTCGTCTATGCCACGGTGGGCACCTTCCTCGCGCTCTACGTCTTCGGCTCGCCGCTGATCCAGCTCAACTTCTGGCAGCTGCGCCGCGAGGCCGACTTCCGCTTCGGACTCATGCGCCTGCGCGAGAACGCCGAATCCATCGCGTTCTACCGCGGCGAGCCGCAGGAGCGCGCCCACATCGAGAGCCGCTTCGAGTCCGTCTATCAGAACTACTGGAAGCTGATCCGCAAGCAGCGCGCGCTCAACCTCTTCCAGCGCGGCTTCAGCCAGCTGACGCTGGTCGTGCCCGCCGTGATCCTGGCCGAGCGCGTGCTGTCCGGCGACCTGGAAGTCGGCGCGGCCGTGCAGGCCGCCGGCGCCTTTGCCGCGGTGCTGACCGCCGTCTCGCTGATCGTCGACAACTTCGAGAGCCTCAGCCGCTTCGTCGCCGGCATCGACCGGCTGCATGCGCTCTCCGAGGTCATGCACAAGCGCAAGCCCCGCGACGAACGCGCCCGCGAGAAGATCGAGACGAAACACGCCGACCAGCTCGCGTTGCGCGACCTGACGCTCTACACGCCGCAGTTCGACCGGCTGCTGATCGAGAAGCTCGACGTCGCGCTCAAGCCCGGCGAGAGCCTGCTGATCACCGGCGTCAGCGGCTGCGGCAAGAGCTCGCTGCTGCGCGCGATCGCCGGCCTGTGGCGCAGCGGCGAAGGCACGATCGAACACCCGCCGCTGGAGGACGTCTTCTTCCTGCCGCAGCGCCCCTACCTGCAGCCCGGCACGCTGCGCAGCCAGATGATCTATCCGGACACGACGACCGAGCTCGACGACGACGCGCTGCGCGCCATCCTCGACGAGGTCTGCCTGCCCGAGCTCGCCGACCGCGTCGGCGGCCTGGACGCCTCGCAGGACTGGGAGAAGCTGCTGTCGATGGGCGAGCAGCAGCGGCTGGCCTTCGCGCGGGTGCTGGTACGCACGCCGAAGATGGTCATCCTCGACGAGGCCACCAGCGCGCTGGACAGCTGCAACGAGCGCCGTCTCTACGAGCGCCTGTGCCGCGACGGCGTCACGCTGGTGAGCATCGCGCACCGCCACGCGGTGCTGCAGCATCACACGCATGTGCTGCGCCTCACCGGCGGCGGCGCGTGGCAGCTGCATGCCGCCGAGGGCTACGACTTCGACGCGGTCGAGGCGGAGGCCGAAGCGGCGCGCGAGGCGGCCCTGGAAAGCGCACTGGAAGCCAGGCACGCCACTGGCGCCGACACGGGACCGGTCGCGAAGCCCGCCGAGAAAGAGTCGCCATGAGCGCCGCCAGTGCCGCCGCCAGTGCCGCCGCCGCTGCAAGCGCAACGGCCAACGCCGCATCGAACGCCGCTTCGAACGCCGGCGCCTCCTGGACCGACGAAGTCATCGAGACCGTGCGGTCCGAGTTTTCCGACGTGCCCGACGTCGCGCAGATCACGCGCATCGCCGTGCGCCTGCTGCTGGCGGCGCTGCTGGGCGGGATCCTCGGCTACGAGCGCGAGCACCACGGCAAGGCCGCGGGCATCCGCACGCACATGCTGGTGTCGCTCGGGGCGGCGCTCTTCGTGCTGGTGCCGCAGCAAGGCGGCATGGCGCTGGCCGACATGAGCCGCGTGCTGCAAGGCGTCATCGCCGGCATCGGCTTCCTCGGCGCGGGGGCCATCCTCAAGCTGAAGGACGAGGAACAGGTCCACGGCCTGACCACCGCCGCCAGCATCTGGATGACAGCCGCCATCGGCATCGCCTGCGGGCTGGGCCGCGAGGCGACGGCCGTCTTCAGCATGCTGCTGGCGCTGCTGATCCTCGCGGTGCTGCCGCTGTTCACGCGGCCGCATCCCCGGACGGACGAGGACCGGACGGACGAACACCGGAAGGACGAGCCCCGGAACGAGGACGACCGGACGGCGGATGACCGGAAGGCGGACGCCCTGCGCTGATTCGCCTTTCCCACGCAGCGCCCCTGCCCATGGCACGCGAACCCGGCTGCTGTCGGAGCGACTGAGCCCGCCCCGACTGCAAGGACCTGCATGCTCCCCCTCCGCAGCCCCGCGAGCCCCGTCGCCGCATCGATTGACGACGCAACGATCGATGCCCGCTTCGACGGCGCGCGCCCCACCACCATCGATCCCACGCCACTGGCGCGCCAACTCGCGACCACGAGGGACGCCCTCCTCCGATCGATGGCACGCGCCCATCTCGCGCTCTGCCCCGAGGTCAAGGCGTTCCCCGACAGACCGGGAACGCACGAGTACGAAGCGCATTGCTTCAAGAGGCTCGTAGCCTATGCGAATGAGCGCCTGGCGTCGCCGTCGGCCGAGCCGCCGGTGGCTGCCACCGCATGGGAGCGGAAGCTGGATGCCCCCATGGAAGCCGAACGCTTCGTGAGCCGCGTGGCGCCGCGATTGACGGAAGCGGCGGTCTGCCGGGCGTTGGCGCGGCATCTGCGGCGCGGCGCCGACGCCCACAGTGACGCCCACAGTGACGCCCACGGCGACGCGCACGGCGACGTCGTCCTGTCGGCCCGGTCGCTATGGCGCGAGGCCCGGGCCACAGCGGGCGCTCCGCAGGCCGCCATCGTCATCGCGCCCCTCCCGGGGTCGCCGTCGCAGCAACTGCGCATCGAAGGCGATGAATGGGTCAGCATCACCGGACCCGCCCGCATGGAACGCTCGGTGCGCGTGGGCGATCTGGCGCTGATCGATCAAGCCGAGGGTGTTCGGTCCCGCCTGAGCGCCCATGCACGCGAGCGCGTGGCGCTCACCGCCATCGACGCGTCGTCATCCGCCGACCTGCGGGCCTTTCCCGCCGCCTGGGTCTGCACGTCCGGTGTCGCGGCCGCATTGCTGGAGCGGCTGGACGACCATGAGATGTCGCAATGGATGGCGCGCCAGGCGTTGACGGAGCAACCGGAGATCGCCCGGCGGATTGCCGCGAGCGGCGTCGACGCCTGGCGTCATGGGCTCGTGGCCGTCAGCGCTGATCGACTCGGCAGGACGGTCGTCCTGGAGAGCCTGAATGCACGCGCCAGCGGCCACGCGGACAACCGATCCCTGACCGCGGCGCGTTCACTCGGCGATGCCGGACGGGTCCGCGACCTCGTCGGCGGCGTGCTGGGCGGCATCGGCAAGGGGCTGACCGCGGACGAGGCCGTGTCCATCCTCTGGCGCGAGGACGACGTCGAGCCCTCACGGCCCGTTCTCCGGGGCGAGGAGGACGAGTGGCCCTCGCCGGCTCACCGGCACGGGCACCGGTACAACGCAGCCTTCCTCGACGCGCTGGCGCCTGCGTTGCGGGACGGCCGGCTGTCGGCCGTCCAGGCGACCGAACTGCTGGACAGCGGCACGCCGTCCCGGCCCATCGTGACGGGGTCGACCGCGGACATCGCCCACTGGTTCGGTGCGATCTTCAAGCTGTGGCGCGACGAGCGGATCAGCGCCGGACAGGCCCGGTCCTTGATGCTCGGTCTCGATCGCCGCGGATCCTCCGTGTGGCATGCGGCGCTGCGGCATCCCGTGGACACGTCGAATGTCTCCACCGCCCTGTCCCTGGTGCGGGCCTGGGACAGGGCCATCCGTGCGGGCCTCCTGCCGTGCGAGGCGCTGCGCGACGGGCTGCTCTCGCGAGCGCCCGACGGGGAACGAAGCGAACTCGCCCGCGCATCGGCCGCTCGCCATTCCCATTGCCTCTCCGCCGTGTTCAGGGAACTGGGTCGGCTTCAACGCCGAGGCGTCCTGCCGGAAGCCGACCTGCGCCTGATCCTCGACACCACGCTGGATACCGGAGGGATGGCGGAGGACGTGGCGGAGGAGCCTCTGGTCGACCTCATCCCGCACCCGGCACTCATCCGGTCGATTGCGCAACGTCAGTTGGCGACCTTCGAACGATTGATGAACCAGTGCCTCCACGCCCGGATCATCGATGGCGCGTCGGCCGCACGGTTTCTCCTGGCGCGGCCCGACGGCCAGACCTCGCGATCGGTGCGGGCGGCGGGGTGCGCCGGTGGGGACACCGACATTCATCGACGGATGCTCGACGACGCCGCGCACCGTGGCGACCTGTCCCCCGCGCAGAGGACCGAGGCCCTGCAGGCGGCCGGACGTCATGCCCTCGCGATCTACCCGCGACACGACTCGCCGCCGGCGGCCGCCGGCGCCTGAGCCTTCCACCGAAGCGTCCAGGCCGGGCAGGCGGCGCGGCCCTCGCTCCTCGCCGTCGCATACCGCCACCGCATGCCGCCACCGCATGCTGCCTCCGCACGGCATCTCCACGTGCCACGCGAACCTGGCCCTCACCGGGACGACTGAGGCCTGCCCTGCCTCGAGGACCTGCATGCTCCCCACCAGCACCACCGCGAGCCAGATCGCCGCAGCGATCGACGACGACGCGACGATCCTTGCGCCGCTGGACCTCGCGGGTCCCCCGGGCTCCGGCACCACGCCGCTTGCCCACGAACTCGCCAGCACCAGGCAGGCGCTCCTCGAGTCGATGGCACGCGAGCACCTCGCGCTCTGTCTCATGGTCAAGCGGTTTCCCGACCAGGTGGAGGACGTGGACGAGCATGAGGCGGACTGCGTCGCCCGGCTGGTGGCGTATGCGACCTCCGCGCTGGCCATGCTTCCCGGCAAGCCGCCGTCGTATCCGGCGTCATGGGACTGCTCCGCAGCGCACGACATGCGAGCTGCTCTTTTCCTTCATCGCGCGGCCCCGCAGGTGACGGAGGCCGCTGTCTGCCGGGCCTTGGCGCGCCGTCTGCTGAGCGGGATCGGTGCCGCCGGTCCGGACGGTCTCCCTGCCGACGCGGGCCTGCTGAAAGCGCGAGCGGCCGGGCTGGCACGGAGGCTGGGGGTGCGGATCCCCGAATCCTGCGTCCTTGCGCCGGACGCGGTGACAGGAACGGTCGGCGTGCGCGGCGACGCCACCCTGCTGGGTCAGACCTTGTGGCAAGCGGGACGTCCCACCGACGGTGCGACGGAGGCCGCGCCGGTCACCATGCGGCTGCCGGGGCCGTCATCACGGCAACTGCGCATCGATGCGCAGGAATGGGTCCGCATCGTCGGGCCCGATCGGCAGGAGACCTCGGTGCGCGCGGCCGATCTGGCGCTGATCGATCAGGCCGAGGGACGCCGCTCCCGACTGACGACCCGCGAGCGGGAACGGGTGGCGCTCACGGTCATCGAGTCGTCGCCTTCCGCTGAACTGATGGCCTTACCTGCCGCCTGGGTCTGCTCGTCCCGCGTCGCCGCCGCGTTGCTGCAACGGCTGGACGACGACGCGATGTCGCGCTGGATGGCGGACCAGGCCCTGACGCAGCAGCCGGACGTGGCCGCGAGGATCGCCGCCGCCGGCGTCCTGGCCTGGCGTCATGGGCTGGTGGCGGGCAACGTCGACAGCCTGGGCAAGGCGATCGTCTGGAAGAGCCTGACGGAGAAGCCCAGGCAATGGCACGACGAACGATGCCTGACCTGGGCCAGTTGCCTCGGCGATGCCGGGCGGGTCCACGCGATCGCCTCCGGCGTGCTGGGCGGCATCGGCAAGGGGCTGACGGCGGACGAGGCCCTGTCCATCCTCTGGCGCAAGGAGGACGTCCTGCCGCCGTTGGCCAACGGTCACGGGCATCGTTGCGCGGCGGCTTTCCTTGACGCGCTGGCGCCTGCGCTGCGGGACGGCCGACTGTCGGCTGAACAGGTGACCCGCCTGCTCGGCGGGGGTACCCCGACGCGGGCCGGCCTCGGCCTGGGGCCGGTGTTCATCGACGGCTACTGCGGCGAGGCCAGACAGTTCCTCGCCGCACTCCGGCGGTGCCAGGGCCCGGGTGGGCTCAGCGCGGAGCAGCAAGGCAGGATCATCACGGGGACGGTCCATGGCCGGCCGCCGCCTCGCCTGTCCTTCTCGCTACAGACCGTCATGAAGGGGTCGTCCACGGACATCGCGGACTGGTACGCCGAAATCCTCGCCTTGTGGCAGACACAGCGGATGCCCGACCAGGACGCCAGGCGCCTGATGCTCGGTCTCGACCGCGACGGATGGTCCGCGTGGCACGCCGCGTTGCGGCGCGAGCCGCGCGGGTCTGATGCCGCCGTGGTGCTCGCCCTGGTGGAGGCCTGGGCCGTCGCCATCCAGGAGCACCTGCTGCCGCGCAGCAGCCTGCGCGACGGATTGCTCTCGCAGTCGCCGCGCACGAGGCAATGCGAACTCGCCCGCGCGGCGGCGAATACCGACACCCGCCGGCTCTCGGAGCTGTTCCGCCGGCTGGGCGAGCTGAATCGCCTGGGCGTCCTGCCAGCCACCGATCTTGTCGAGATCCTCGACGCGACGGTCGACGTCGATGGATTGACGCAGGCCGTCGCGGCGGAATATCCGCACCTGGACACCACGAGGCGCGCTGGCTGGCGCAGGATCGCCGCACAGCGCCAGCTGATGAGCTTCGAACGATTGCTGAACGAGTGCCTCGAGGCCGAGGTCCTCGACAGCGCGTCGGCGGCCCGCCTGCTCCTGGCCCGGCCCGACGGCCGGACCTCGAGATCCGTTCGCGCGGCCGGGATGGCCGGCGGTCACAGCGACAGCCATGTGCGCCTACTCGACGACGCCGAACGCCGCGGCGACCTCTCCGCCGCGCAGAAAGCCGATGCCTTGAGCGCGGCCGGGCGCCTTGCCCTGGCGAACCCGGAACATGGCGCCCCGCCGGTGGCGGAAGGCGGCTGAGGGGCGGCTGAGGGGCGACTGAAGGGCGGCTGCCCCGTCCCATCGCCGTTTTACCCTGCGGCGCGACCTGTTCCGGCGACTTGGGCATGACAGTTGCCGCTCGATGCGCTAGGGTCGCCGATCCGGAGGCCACCCGGAGACGACCCGGAGTTCAGCATGGATCTCGATACCGTCTCATACGTTTTCCAGAGCCTGGACGGCACGTTCACGATCAAGCCGCGGCTGTCGCGGCGCTGGCGCGTGAAACACGACAGCATGCCGTGGGGGGATTCCTTTGCCTCGGCGGAGGAAGCCGCGAAGGCGCTGTCGGCGCGCTTCGCCGTGCCCGCCGACCTCAACGAGTGGACGGAAGTCGGTGACTTCCACACCGACGTCGGGGGCTTCAATCTCTGAATCCGCCCATCCCTCGGCACCCGTTTGACCAGGTACCGATGGCGCACATCGCGATGCACAGGGAACCCGTCGATCCTGGCGACAACTGAGGCTGTCCCTCGGATCGAAACGTCCAGACATGCCTGTGCATCACGCCTCTCCCGCCTTCTCCACCGCGCTGGTCTGCGCGGCCCCCTCGGCTTCGGCGCCCTCCCCTGTGGCTCAGACCGACTTCGAACGTCTGGCCGAGACGCTCTGCTCCGGCACGCTGACCCGCGATGACTTTCTGGAGGCCCTGCTGGCGCGCTCGCCCAACGGACAATCGTTCCTTGGCATGACAGCCACTCAAGCGGGAGGCCTCGATCGGCTCCTCGAAGGCTTCTCGCTTCTGGGTGACCTGTTTCATCGACAGCTGTTGGGCGAGGCTGACGTGGTGCGACTCCTCCAGGCCACGTTGGATCGTCCCGACGAGCAAGGGCAGCGGGCGATGTCGCACGCCCAGTTGGCGGACATGGCGGCTGACCAGTTGGGGGCCTTTGCGAGCCTGCTGAGCGTGTTGGTCCACGACTCGGTCATCAGCCACAAGACGGGCCGCCTGATGCTCTTCGGAGAAGGTCGCGAACAGACGCGCTTCCAGCAGACGAAAGCGCTGGCGGAACGATCGGAGTTCAGCTATCTCCATCTTCGGCTGGCCGGGCTGCCGCGTGAACTCCTGGCCCCCGCTCCTCGGCAAGAAGGCTCGTCGACGCGACGTCCGTGGATGAGTCGGGTGTCAGAGGCCTTTCATGGCCTCGTTCAACGTCGCTCCGACCAGACCCGTCCGCCGCCGATCGCGTGACAGCGTGAGCCTTCGGGCAGCCCGGCCAAGGTGGTGCCGGTGAACGCGCCGAACGCGGGCAGGATCATCAATCCCTCGGATTCGCAGAAACACGGCAGGCGATGGTGCTCGTGCGCCCGCCCGCGCAAGGTCATCGCCGGATGCAGATGCCCGGCGAGCACGTAGGCATCGGCCACGCGGCGCGGATGGTGGCAGGCGGCGAACGGTCCCATCGGATGCGGTTCGTCGACGATCTCGAAGCGCAGCGACGGCGGCGGATCGCCCGCGCGACTGTCGTGATTGCCGCGGATCAGCAGGCAGTTCACGCCCGCGTGCCGCTCGCGCCAGTGGTGCGCGGGATCGAGCACCAGCGGCTGCTGCGCCGCGGCCGCATGCAGGAAGTCGCCGAGCACGACGAGCCGCGCGGCGCCCAGGGCGTCGATCAGTGCGCTCAGGCGGTCGAGGTTGTCGCGCGTCGTCCCGGACGGCACCGGCTGGCCCATCGCGCGGAAACTCGCGGCCTTGCCGAGGTGCACGTCGGCGACGAACACCGTGCGCGTCGCCGGCCACCACAGCGCGCGCCCGGGCAACAGGTCGACGCGCTCGTCCGCCAACGTCACCGTGAGCGCGCCCGACCGCGGATCGGCGTCCGTCATCGTCTTCTCCTGCGGCCGGTATCGCGTCGTTTCGCAGGGGCCTCGCCACGCGTCTCCAACGCGAGCGACTCCCGCACCGCATCGACCGCAAACTGCGGCGAATCCTTCTTCGCGAACACCGCCAGCGCGCGCTCCGCGGGCTCGCGCGCGGTCCCGACCGCATCGCCGCCGGCGCTGCGTTCCAGTTCCGACACCATGCGCGCGATGCGGTCGCCGAGCGGCTCGTTGCTGAGCTTCTCGCGGAAGCGCTCCACCATCAGCGGAAACGCCAGCGGCGTCGGTTGCTTCAGCGCATGGATCTGGAGCGTCTGCCGGCCCATGCGCTCAAGCGCCGCGGCGAGCTGCCGCACGTCCAGCTCCTGCGTCAGCAGCTCCCGCTCCGCCTGCGCCAGCAGGCGGTTGCCCGGATCGTGCTGCTGGAACACCTCGAAGAACAGCGTCGCCGAGGCCTGCAGCTGCCGGTTGCTGCGGCGCTCGCCCGGGTGGCTCTGGAAGATCAGGCCGGCGATGCGCGCGATCTCGCGGAAGCGCCGCCGCGCCAGCTCGGTGGCGTTCAGGCTCGCGAGCACCTCGCGCAGCAGCGTGTCGATCGGCGGCAGCGTCAGCAGCGACGGCAGCCGCAGCGCCCAGTCGATGGGCTTGGCGCTGAGCAGCTCGATGCCGTAATCGTTCAGCGCGATGGAGAAGGTGCCGGTCTCGGGCTGCGCCGCGCGCCACGCGATCAGCCCGGCCAGGCCCAGGTGCACCTGCCGGCCGGCGAAGGGATGGAGGAAGAGGTGCCAGCCCTCGCGCGACTTGAGCGTCTCCGCCACCAGCACGTCCGGACCGGGCACGCCGGACCAGCGGCGCTGGATGTCGATCAGCGGCCGCACGCACTGCATCTCGGGCGAGTCGAAGCGTCCGACGTCGGCCGCGGCCAGCTCGTCCAGCACCGCGTCGGCGAGCGTGCTCGACAGCGGCATGCGGCCGCCGTTCCAGCGCGGCAGGGCGGCGCGGCCCGAGGTGGCGCGCCGCACCAGCGCCGTCATCTGCTCGACGCGCACCAGCTCCAGCAGCCGGCCGCTGAACATGAACGCGTCGCCCGGCTTCAGGCGCGCGATGAAGCTCTCCTCGACGCTGCCCAGCTTGCCGCCGCTCAGGTACTGCACGCTGATCGACGCGTCGCTGACGATGGTGCCGATGTTGACGCGGTGGCGCCGGGCCAGCCGCGCGTCGGGCACGCGCCAGACGCCCGCCTCGTCGGGCACGACGCGGTGGTAGTCCGGATACGCCGTCAGCGACGGCCCGCCCTGGCGGACGAAGTCCAGGCACCACTGCCAGTTCTCCGCGCCGAGGTCTTCGTAGGCGACGGTGCCGCGCACTTCGGCGAGCAACTCGTCCGGCCGGAAGCCGCCGCCCAGCGCCACGGTGACCAGGTGCTGGACCAGGACGTCCAGCGGTTCGCGCGGACTGCGCCGGGCCTCGATCCGGCCGGCGCGGACGGCATCGCGCGCGGCGGCGGCCTCGACCAGTTCCAGGCTGTGCGTCGGCACCAGCGTGATCCGCGACGGCCGTCCCGGCGCGTGGCCGGAGCGCCCCGCGCGCTGCACCAGCCGGGCCACGCCCTTGGCCGAGCCGATCTGCAGCACGCGGTCCACCGGCAGGAAGTCCACGCCCAGGTCGAGGCTGGAGGTGCAGACGGCGGCCTTCACGCGGCCTTCCTTGAGGCCGAGCTCGACCCACTCCCGCACCTCGCGGTCCAGCGAGCCGTGGTGCAGCGCCAGCACGCCGGCCCAGTCGGGCCGCGCCTCCAGCAGCGCGCGGTACCAGCGCTCGGCCTGCGAGCGCATGTTGGTGAAGACCAGGCAGCTCGCGCTGGCCTCGATCGCCTCGACCACCTGCGGCAGCATGCGCAGACCCATGTGGCCCGCCCAGGCAAAGCGCTCGGCGGTCTCCGGCAGCAGGGTGTCGATGACCAGCGTCTTGTCGGTTTCGCCCTGCACCATCACGGCGTCCGTGGCAGCGTCCGCGGTGCCCTGCAGGGTCCGCATCGCTTCGTCGAGATTGCCCAGGGTCGCCGACAGCCCCCAGATCATCAGCGTACTTCGCCGGCCGCTGGCCCTCACCCCTGCCCTCTCCCGCAAGCGGGAGAGGGCGTGCGCGGAACCGTCACCGGACTCGGAAGCGGCGCTTGAATCGCTCCCTCTCCCGCTTGCGGGAGAGGGCGGGGGTGAGGGCCTGCGCTCTCCGCAATGCTCCTGCCTGAAGCGGCGCAGCCGCGCCAGCGCCAGCTGCGTCTGCACGCCGCGCTTGTTGCCCATCAGCTCATGCCATTCGTCGACGACGACGAGGCGCACCTGGCCGAGCTGGTCGCGCGCATCGGCGCGCGACAGCAGCAGCGACAGGCTCTCCGGCGTCGTCACGAGCACGGTCGGCAGGCGCCGATCCTGTGCGGCCCGCTGCGACGACGTCGTGTCGCCGCTGCGCAGCGCGGCGGTCCAGCCGGGACACAGCGCCGCCATCGGCGTTTCGAGCGCCCGCAGCGTGTCGGCGGCCAGCGCGCGCATCGGCGTGATCCAGAGCACCGTCAATGGCGGTGCGATCGACTTGCCGGCGTGCACGCGCGCTTCGGCGCCGACCTCGTCGCGCAAGGCCGCGAGCGCGCCCAGCCACACCGCCAGCGTCTTGCCGCTGCCGGTGCTCGAATGCAGCAGACCGCCGCGGCCGCGCGCGATCTCCTCCCAGACGCGGCGCTGGAACGGAAACGAAGTCCACCCCTTCTCCGCGAGCCACGCGTCGATCGCCGCCACGCCGATCGTTGTCACGCCGATCGCTGGTACGCCGATGGCGTCCCCCCTTGGACTCCCTCTCCCGCTTGCGGGAGAGGGTGGGGGTGAGGGCCAGCGTCCGTGCCTGCCCACCCCGTCGTCGCCGTCGCTCCCGCCGGTCACGCGCCCTCCTCCGCCAGCAGGGCCTGCAACGTCTGCAAGGTGTCGGCCTCCTCGACCGGTTTGTCCTCGCGCCGACGCAGCATGCGCGGGAACCGGACCGCAATGCCGCTCTTGTGGCGGCCGCTGCGCGCGATGCCTTCGAAGCCGAGCTCGAACACCATCGTCGGCGTGACGCTGCGCACCGGACCGAAGCTCTCGGTCGTCGTCTTGCGGATCACCGCGTCGACATCGCGGATCTCGGCATCCGTGAGCCCCGAATACGCCTTCGCGAACGGCACCAGCTGCCGGGCCGGATCGTCCGGCGGGCCGTTCCAGACGGCGAAGGTGTAGTCGGTGTAGAGGCTGGCCCGCCGCCCATGGCCGCGCTGCGCGTAGATCAGCACCGCGTCGACCGACAGCGGATCGATCTTCCACTTCCACCAGACGCCGACGTCCTTGGTCCGGCCGACGCCGTATCGCGCGTCCCGGCGCTTGAGCATCATCCCCTCGACGCCGAGCGCGCGCGCCTGCTCGCGCTGCCGGGCCAGGTCGTCCCAGTCCGCACCGGCGATCAGCGGACTGGGCTCGAGCCCCGCCAGCGGGTGCGCGGCGACGAGGCGCTCCAGCCGCGCGCGCCGCTCATGCTGCGGGCGATCGCGCAGATCCTCGCCGCCCTCCTCGAGCAGGTCGTAGACGCACAGCGCCACGGGCAGCTCGCCGAGCAGCTTCGCGCTCAAGGTCTTGCGGCCGATGCGCTTCTGCAACTCGGCGAACGGCATCGCGCGGCCGTCGCGCCAGACGAGGATCTCGCCGTCGAGCACGACCCCGTCGGGCAACGCCTCGCCCATCGCGCGCAGCTCGGGAAAGCGGTCGGTGACCAGCTCCTCGCCGCGCGACCAGATCGCCACCTCGCCACCGCGTTTCACCAGTTGTGCACGGATGCCGTCCCACTTCCACTCAATGAGCCACTCCGACGCCGGCCCGATCGCGGCGTCGAACTGCCCGACAGCCAGGTTGAACGGATGCGCGAGGAAGAACGGATACGGCTGCAGCCCGCGACCGGCGCCATCGGCGCCCTCGAGGTCCGCGGGCGCGATGAGCGCGGCATAGTCGGCGGCGGTCGGCGTCGCGCCGAGGTGGGTGTAGCCCATCAGCCGCTGCGCGACGAGCTTGGCGTCCAGCCCGCCGACGGCCGCCAGCGCCTGCGTCACCTGCAGCTTCGACACGCCGACGCGGAATGCGCCGGTGATCAGCTTGAGGTGGACGAAGCGCTGCTCGACCGCCAGCGCGGCCCACTGGCTCTGCAGCAGGACGGCGAGCGACTCCGGCGGCTGCCCGCGCAGCGGCAGCAGGTACTCCGTCATCCAGACGGACAGCGGCCGCTCGATCACCTGCGCGGGCTCGGGCAGGAGCAGCGAGATCGTCTCGGCCAGATCGCCGACGGCCTCGTAGCTCTCGTCGAAGAGCCACTCGGGCAGCCCGGCCACCAGGCGCGCCTGCTCGCGCAGCAGCTTGGTCGGCACCAGCTGGCGCGGCTTGCCGCCGGCCAGGAAGTACACGGCCCACGCGGCGTCCTCCGGCGGCGCCAGGCGCAGGTAGGCCTGCAGCGCGGACTGCTTCGAGAGGCTGGACGTCGAGGCGTCCAGGTCGCGGTACAGCGCGGCAAAGGCTCTCATGCGGGCGATGCTAGCGAGCGCCGCGGTCCGACGCTGTAGGACGCGGGCGCGTTCTCAGGTTGACAAGCGCCGGTCCGCCCTCCAACACTGGGCCGGCTCCCACGCGGCACAGGCACTCGGCGACGCATCGCCGAAGCAGTCCGGAGCGGCCCGGGCCCGCCCGGAAGAACTCAACCGGTCCGGGGGGAGATCGTGATGGCGCAACCGCCGCGGAGCAAGAAGTCGCAGGGCTGGCGGGGCGCCGTGGTGGACCGGCCGCGCCTGGCCTGGCTCCTCATCGGCGCCGCGACGGCGGCGGCCGCCTGGACCGCGCAGTTCGGCTATACGGCCTGGGCCGGATACGAGGCGCGGCTGGAGCTGGAGCGGTCCGCGCGCGGGCAGGCCTTCCTGCTGAACCGCGTGACGATCACCAGCCCCGGGTCGGGGGCGCTCCTCATGCTCGGCCGCCTCGGCGACGAGCTCAAGCACGCCGCCCGCCTCGAGCGCGTCGAGCGCCCTCCCGCCGAACCGCTTGCCCGCCGCACGCTCAGCGTCCTGGCCCAGAGCCCGGAAACCGAAGTGGCCTTCGTGGCGAACCGTCGCGGGCTCGTCGTCGAGAGCTGGAGCAATCCGGGGCAGGAATCGCCGCTCGGGCAGGACGTCGGCCTCAGCCCCTACTTCCGGCGCGCGATGACCGGCGAGATCGCGGTGAGCGTCGGCATCAGCGCGTCGAGCGGCCGGCGCGCGTTCTTCACGGCCGCGCCCATCTGGCCGGAGGAAGGCGGCCCCGGATCCGTCGCCGCGGTCAAGCCGCCGGACCGGCCGATCGGGGTCGTCGCCCGGCGCTTCTTCCTGGACGAGGTGGACCGCTTCCTGGCCGACCCGCAGTTCGATCACGGGCGATCGGTCTCGCCCGACGCCCGGTACGCCGGCGGCCTGCTGATCTCCCCCGACGGCGTGGTGCTGGCGGCCAGCGAAGCCGGCTGGCGCCTGGCGGTCGTCGGTCCCTTCGACACGGCACGCGCCGCGGCGCTGACCGCCAGCCGCCAGTACGGCAACGCCTTTCTCGACCCGGCGCGGACGCGCCGCCTGTCCTTCGATCCGGAGCAGCCGACGATCGAGGTCGGCCGTCGCCGCCTGCTGACGGGCCGCGCCGACGTGGACTGGGGCGATCCGCGCGGCCCGTGGCGGCTGGTGCTGCTGAAGGACGAGACCCTGGTCGCCCCGATGGGCGAGCGGCTCGCCGCGGCCGGCGTCATGGCGCTGCTCTGCGGGGCACTGCTGATCGCGCTGCAGCGCGCGACCGCCCACGGCGTGGCCACGCGCCGCGCGAAGGAGGCCGCCGAAGAGGCCACGCGCGCCAAGTCCGATTTCCTGGCCAACATGAGCCACGAGATCCGCACGCCGATGAACGCCATCCTCGGCATGTCCGAGCTGGCCCTGCGCACCGGGCTCGATCCGCGCCAGCGCAACTACATCGAGAAGGTGCACCGCTCGGCCGAGCACCTGCTCGGCCTGCTCAACGACATCCTGGACTTCAGCCGCATCGAGGCGGGCAAGCTCCAGCTGGAGTCGGTCCCCTTCCGGCTCGACGACGTGCTGAGCCACCTCGTCGACCTGATCGCCCTGCGCATCGAGGACAAGGGCCTGGCCCTGCGGCTGAACGTCGCGCCCGACCTGCCGCCGCGGCTGCTCGGCGATCCGCTGCGGCTCGGGCAGGTGCTCATCAACCTGGGCAACAACGCGGTCAAGTTCACCGACCAGGGTGAGGTCGTCGTGGCCGTGGAGCGCGCGGACGAGGCGCCGATGTCCCCCGGCGGCACGACGCCGGACCGCGCGGCGTCGGACGGCCTGACGCACGATGGCACGAAGCGCGATGGCACGGCGCAAGACGGCACGATCGCGCTGCGCTTCGTCGTCCGCGATTCCGGCATCGGCATGAACCGGGCCACCCTGTCCCGGCTGTTCAGCAACTTCAGCCAGGCCGACTCCTCGACCACCCGGCGCTACGGCGGCAGCGGCCTGGGACTGGCGATCTGCCGACAGCTGGTGGAGTTGATGGGCGGCCGCATCGAGATCGAATCGGCGACCGGCCTGGGGACGATCGTCCGCTTCACGGCACGGTTCGGCGTCGTCGCGGCCGCGGAGACCGCGCCGGCCACGCCCTCGCCGGGCAGACGCCGCGCCCAGGGCGAGGCGATGCGCCGCCTGGCCGGCGCACGGGTGCTGGTGGTCGAGGACAACGAACTGAACCAGGAACTCGCGGCCGAACTGCTGCGGGATGTCGGCGCGACGGTCACGCTGGCGGACCACGGCGCGCAGGCGCTGGCCTTGCTGGCGATGGCGCCGCAGGGATTCGACGCGGTGCTGATGGACTGCCAGATGCCGGAGCTGGACGGCTACGAGACCACGCGGCGGCTGCGCGCCGATCCGCGCTGGCGGACATTGCCCGTGATCGCCCTGACCGCCCACGCGATGGCCGGCGACAGCGATCGCATCCTGGCCGCGGGCATGAACGCGCACCTGGCCAAGCCGCTGGACATCGAGCTGCTGTATGCGACCCTGGCCCGCTGGGTGGCGGTGTCGCGCGGCAAGACGCCGCCGGTGGCGGACGACGGCGCGCCGGTGGCGGCGGCGCCCCGGTCGCTCGACGATGGCGGCCCTCACGGCTTTCAGGACGCACGAGACATACACGACATACGCGACATTCGCGACAAGCGTGGCGCACGCGACGAGCGCGGCACGCCCGACCGACGCGACGACCCGATGCCCGTCGACGACGGCGAGGCGGGCCTGTCGTCGCAGGACCTGCGCCTGATGCGCGCCGGCCTGGCCGGCGCGAACCGGCGGATGCCGCTGTACCGGCGGCTGGTCGCGACCTTCCTGCGCACGCGTGCCGACGTCGACGCGCAACTGGCGGCCGCGCACGAGGGCGACGACGCGCGGTCGACCGCGCTGCTGGCGCATGCGCTGCGGGGTGCCGCGGGCGCGGTCGGCGCGCACGAGGTGGCGGAGGCGGCGGCTCGGCTGGAGCGCGCCTGCGACGCGGGCCTCCCGACGCAGGAACGGTCGGTGCTGCTGGCGCGGCTGCGGGAACAGCTGGGCGACCTGCTGCCGGCGCTGCGACGCATCCAGGCCTGGTCCAAGGCCCGGTTCGACGTCGGCTCCGATGATGACGCCGCCCATGACACCGCCCATGACACCGCCCACGACACCGCCCATGACGCTGTCGCCGTCGGCGCCGCGGTCGACGCGGCCAGGCCTGACGCCGCGAAGCTCGACGCGGCGGATCGGGATCGACTCCTGCGCCTGCTCGACGCCGACGACGGCGCCGCCGTCGACCTGGCGGAGCGGATGCGCGGCGCGCTCGATCGTCGGACGGCACTGGACGACGATCAGCGCGCGCAGCGGGCCGCGCTGCTGGGCGCGCTCGACGCCGTGCAGCGCTTCGACTTCAGCGACGCCCGCGATCGGCTGCGGAACGGGCGGCGGACCGGTTGAGCCTCACGGACGCGGCCCCGTTCGAGCGAGCCTCGCCGCCACGGTTCGGCGCGCGTGGGCCGAACGTCCGCGGCTCGGCACCAGCGCCTCTCACGGCGGCGGCTCGGGCACCGCGGCGGCGGTCGTGTCGGCATCGCCGCCCGCTTCCTCGTCGCCGTACTCGGTCGCGAAACCCTGTGCCCGCAGGCCCTGCTCGCTGAGCCAGCGCACCATCGTCGCGACGCTGCCGTGCGTGACGAAGACGCGCTCCGCGCCGGTGCCCCGGATCGCCGCCATCAAGCCCGGCCAGTCGGCATGGTCGGACATCACGAAGCCGCGGTCGACGCCGCGCCGCCGCCGCGTGCCGCGCAGCTGCATCCAGCCGCTGGCGAAGGCGTCCGCGAGGTCCGGCCCGAAACGCTTCAGCCACGGCGAACTCGCGGCCGACGGGGGCGCGATCACCAGCGCGCGCGACAGCGCGGCCTTGTCCAGCGCCGGATCGCCGGCATGCCGGGTGGGCGGCAGGCTGACGCCGGCCGCGCGGTAGACGGCGTTCAGCGGCTCGACCGCGCCATGCGCCACGATCGGGCCGATGGACGCATCCACGCCGTGCAGCAGCCGCTGCGCCTTGCCCAGCGCATAGGCGTAGAGCACCGAGGCGCGGCCCGCCTCGGCGTTGCGGCGCCACCAGGCGTCGATCTCGGCGAACAGCGCCGGCTGCGACGGCCAGCGGTAGATCGGCAGGCCGAAGGTCGATTCAGTGATGAAGGTGTCGCAGCGCACCGGCTCGAACGGCGCGCAGGTGCCGTCGGCCTCGAGCTTGTAGTCGCCCGACGCGACCCAGACACGTCCCCCGTGTTCGAGCCGTACCTGCGCCGACCCCAGCACGTGACCGGCCGGATGCAGCGACACGCGCACCCCGTGATGCACGATCGCCTCGCCGTAATCGAGCGTCTGCAGCGTGATGTCCTCGCCCAGCCGGCGCCGCAGGATCGCGGCGCTGTCGCGATGCGCCAGGTAGTGCGCATGGCCCATGCGGGCGTGGTCGCTGTGGCCGTGCGTGATGACGGCGCGGTCGACCGGCCGCCACGGGTCGATGTAGAAGTCGCCGGGCGGGCAATAAAGCCCCTCGGGCCGCGCGACGACGAGGTCGCCGACCGCCATTCCGCCGGCGTCCATGCCTGCCGTCCCCCGGGCGTTCACGATGTCCATGTCGACCGATGCTAGCCAGGGCGCGACGCCCTCCGTGTAGGACGAGCCCGCGTCCGGCGTCCGGCGCCGGGCATCCGGCATCCGGCATCCGGTATCGCAATCGCAATCGCAATCGCAATCGGCATCCAGCAATTCGATCGAACCGAAGCGCCGGGGGCGCAACAAAGTAGGTCTACCCTCACCTCGCGACCTTGCCGCCTACGCGGGGCTTGCGCCCCGGGCCACCTCCCCTACACTGACCCGGCGTTCATCCACCATCACCTGGCGCACGTACGCCGGGGGTTCCAGGGAGGAAAGGGATGGGTCGTGTTTCCGACTGGCTGCTGGGACATCGCCGGATCGCGTGGCCGCTGGCCGCCGTGGCGGCGCTCGCGCTCGGCGTCGGCGCGAGCGAGCTGCACCGCCGCTCGCTCGAGCACGACTTCCTGCGCAACCTGGACAACGCCGCCCAGCGCGAGGCGCTGGCGCTGCAAGGCCTGACCCTCACCGGCAAGGGCATGGGCGCGGTCGTGCTCTCCGGCCAGCTCAATCCGGCGCTCAAGACCGTCGCCACCCTCACCGACGTCGACGAGGCCCGCCGCACCCGCCCCGCCGCCGACACGCTGGAAGTGATCGGCAGCAGCGTCGGCGCGCAGCTGGCCTTCGTCGTGAACGCGCGCGGCCGCATCATCGCGGGCTGGGACGACGAGGGCTCGCCCCCGATCGGCCTGGACGTCGGCTTCCGCCAGTACTTCCACCAGGCGATGCGCGGCCAGCCCAACGTCTTCGCCGGCATCAGCATCAGCACCGGCCAGCGCGCGTACTGGCTCTCCGCGCCGATCTACCGCCGGCCCGGCCAGGAGGGCGAGATCGTCGGCGTGATCGCCGCCCGCCTCTATGCCGACGCGCTGGACCACTTCCTTGACACCCGCAGCTACGCGGGCGCGCTGCTGGTGTCGCCGTCGGGCGTGGTGCTGGCGGCCAGCCGACCCGGCTGGCGCATGAGCCTGGACGGCCCCGCCACGCCGCAGCGCGCGAAGACCATCACCGCGGCCGGCCAGTTCGGCAAGCTCTTCGAGGATCCCGCCCACTCCCACAGCCTGCCGTTCGCGCTGCACGGCCCCACGGCCGAGATCGACGGCGTGCGCCATGCCGTCGCCCATGCCGCCGTGGCCTGGAACGATCCGGCCGGCCCCTGGCGCCTGGTGCTGCTGGGCGACCTGGACGCGCTGGAGCCCACCGCGACGCGGCTGGGGATCGCGGCGCTCGTGGCGCTGCTGGCCTTCGGGCTGCTGGCCGCGACCTTGCGCAGCCTGGCGCACGGCGCGTCGCGCGACCGCAAGGACCTCGAGCTGCAGGCGCAGCATCGCCAGCTGCAGGCGCTGCTCGCGGAACGCGAGCGCGCCCAGGACGCGCTGCAGCAGGCCAAGGACGACGCGGAAAGCGCCACCCGCGCCAAGTCCGACTTCCTGGCCAACATGAGCCATGAGATCCGCACGCCGATGAACGCGATCATCGGCATGTCCCACCTGGCGCTGCAGACCGGGCTGGACGCCCGCCAGCGCAACTACATCGAGAAGGTGCACCGCTCGGCGGAGAACCTGCTCGGCGTCATCGACGACATCCTGGACTTCAGCCGCATCGAGGCCGGCAAGCTCAGCCTGGAGTGCGTGCCCTTCCGGATGGAGGAGGTGCTGGACCACCTGGTCAACCTGATCGGTTTCCGCGTCGAGGACAAGGGCCTGGAGCTGCTGCTGAACGTGCCGCCCGACCTGCCCACGGCGCTCATCGGCGACCCGCTGCGCCTGGGCCAGGTGCTGGTGAACCTGGGCAACAACGCCGCCAAGTTCACCGACCACGGCGAGATCATCATCGGCATCGAGGCCGTGCCGCTCACGCCGCTTACGCCGCTTACGCCGCTCACGTCGCCCATGCCGCCCACGCCGGCCCTGGACGCCGACCCGCCGGGCGCGGCCTGCACGCCCGAGGTCGAGCTCCACTTCCAGGTCCGCGACAGCGGCATCGGCATGACGCCGGAGCAGCAGGCGCGGCTGTTCCGCAGCTTCAGCCAGGCCGACAGCTCCACCACGCGCAAGTACGGCGGCAGCGGCCTGGGCCTGGCGATCTGCAAGCAGCTGGTGGAGATGATGGGCGGCCGGATCTGGCTGGAATCGACGCCGGGCGAGGGCTCGACCTTCCATTTCACGGCCCGCTTCGTGCTGCAGTCCGAGGGCTCGGACCTGCCCGCACGCCGCGCGCTGATGGCGCATGAGCTGGCGCAGATGCGCACGCTGGTCGTCGACGACAACCGCGCCGCGCGCGAGATCCTGTCCACGCTGGGCGCGGGCTTCGGGCTGGAGGTCTCCACCGCCGCCGACGGCGCCGAGGCGGTGCGCGACGCCGAGCGCGCGCAGGCCGACGGCCGGCCCTACGCGCTGGTGCTGATGGACTGGCAGATGCCGGTGCTCGACGGGATCGAGGCGACGCGCCAGCTCGTCGACGGGCGGCTGAGGGTGCCGCCGGCCGTCGTGCTGGTGACCTCGTTCGGGCGGGACGACTCCTTGACCGCGGCGCTGGCCGCCTCCGGGCCGTCGCGCCGGCCGGTGCTGCTGACCAAGCCGGTGACCGCGTCGTCGATGCTCGGCGCCATCGGCGAGGCGCTCGGCCACGTCGACCTGCCCTCCCCGGCGGCGCAGCGCCGGCGCGACTCCGCGCGCGAGGCGATGCGGCAGGTCGCCGGCGCCCGGCTGCTGGTGGCGGAGGACAACGAGCTGAACCAGGAACTCGTCACCGCGCTGCTGGAGGATGCCGGGGTCCATATCACCCTGGCCTGCAACGGGCGCGTCGCGCTGGACCTGCTGGAAGCCTCGCCCGACGGCTTCGACGGCGTGCTGATGGACTGCCAGATGCCGGTCCTGGACGGGTACGCTGCCACCCGCGCCCTGCGCGCCTCGCCGCGCTGGGCGGACCTGCCCGTCATCGCGATGACCGCCAACGCGATGAGCGGCGACCGCGAGCGCGTCCTCGAGGCCGGCATGAACGACCACCTCGCCAAGCCCCTCAACGTCGACCATCTGTTCGAGATCCTCGCGCGCTGGGTGCACCCGGCGATGCCGGCGGCGGACGTGCCGATGGACACGCGCTCCGGCGCGGGGCGTCGCGTGGACACGCAGCAGGGGCGCAGCGAGGTGCTGGAGCCCGGCATCCTCGATGCACGCGATGCACGCGATGCACGCGGCGGCGGGACCGCCTCCACCGGACCGCGGGAGGGCCGGAGCGACGGTCAGCCCGCCTGGCCCCAGGGCGACGCCGGCAAGCCGGACGGCCTGCCGCAGATCGCCGGGCTGGACGTGCAGGCCGGGCTGGCGACGGCCGGCGGCCACCTGCCGCTCTACCGCAAGCTGCTGCGCACCTTCCACGACACGCAGACCGGCTTCGCCGCCGACTTCGCCGAAGCCGCCTCGGCGGGCGACGCGATCACGATGACGCGGCTCGCGCACTCGCTGCGCGGCGCGGCGGGCACGCTCGGCGCCCGACCGCTGGCGGCGGCGGCCGGCGCGCTCGAGCAGGCCTGCGCGCAGCGCGCCCCCGCCGCCGAGCGCGACCCGCTGCTGATTCGCGCGCAGTCGCTGCTGGCGACCTTGATGGTGTCGCTGGGCCGGCACCTCGCGCGCGAGGCGATGACACAGGGAATGACGCAGGCGATGGCGCAAGGGATGACGCAGGGGATGCCGGCGTCGCCGCCCCCGCCCGCTCCGCCCGCCCCAGCGGCCACCTGGCCCGGCGGCGGCGCCTCGCCGGCGCTGGACGACGCCTCGCGCGAGCGCCTGGACGCGCTGCTGGCGCGGCTGACCGCGCTGCTGCGGGACAGCGACTCCGCGGCCACCGACGCGGCGCAGGAACTGACCGAGCTGCTCGACCGCGTGCCGCTGCCGACCGCCCGGGCCCGCCTGCTGCGCCGCGCGGCGGACTCCGCGGCCCGCTTCGACTTCGACGGCGCGCTCGACTGGCTGCACGACGACGAACGCGCAACGTCCTCCGGGAGGCCTGCATGAGCGACCCCTTGTTCCCTGCCGGCACCACGCCTCCCATGACCCCCCTGGACCGCGCCGCCAGTCTTCCCGACCCCACCGACGGCGCCACCGTGCTGGTCGTCGACGACACGCCCGACAACCTCCTGCTGATGAGCGAGCTGCTGCGCGACCGCTATCGCGTGAAGATCGCCAACCATGGCGAGAAGGCCCTGGCCATCGCGCGCGCCGAGCACCGCCCCGACCTGATCCTGCTCGACGTCATGATGCCGGGCCTGGACGGCCACGAGGTCTGCCGGCGCCTGAAGGCCGACCCGGCGACGCGCGACGTGCCGGTGATCTTCCTGACGGCGAAGTCCGACGTCGCCGACGAGACCCGCGGCCTGGCGCTGGGCGCCGTCGACTACATCACCAAGCCGATCAGCCCGCCGATCGTGATGGCGCGGGTGCGCACCCACCTGCAGCTCAAGGCCAGCGCCGATTTCCTGCGCGACAAGGCGGACTACCTCGAGGCCGAGGTGGCCCGCCGCAGCGAGGAACTGGCCGCCATCCAGGACGTCACCATCCTGGCGATGGCCTCGCTGGCCGAGACGCGCGACAGCGACACCGGCAACCACATCCGCCGCACCCAGCACTACGTGCGGGCGCTGGCCGAGGCGCTGCGCGAGCACCCGCGCTGCCGCGAACTGCGCCAGCCCGGCGTCATCGCCACGCTGTTCAAGTCGGCGCCGCTGCACGACATCGGCAAGATCGGCATCCCCGACCGCATCCTGCTCAAGCCGGGCCGGTTCACGCCGGAGGAGTTCGAGGTCATGAAGTCGCACCCGGCGCTCGGGCGTGACGCCATCGAGCAGGCCGAGGCGCAGCTGGGCACGCCGGTGGCCTTCCTGTCGACGGCCAAGGACATCGCCTACTGCCACCAGGAGAAGTGGGACGGCTCGGGCTACCCGCAGGGCCTGCGGGGCGAGACCATCCCGCTGTCCGCGCGGCTGATGGCGCTGGCCGACGTCTACGACGCGCTGATCAGCCGGCGCGTCTACAAGGACGGCATGCCGCACGAGCAGGCGGCGGCGATCATCGCCGAGGGCGCCGGCACGCATTTCGACCCGGTCATCGTCGAGGCCTTCCTGCGCATCCAGCCCGAGTTCGAGTCGATCGCGCGGCGCTTCGCCGACGACGACGCGGCGCTCGCGCGCAAGCGGGCCTGGATGGAGACGGTGAGCCCGCCCGACCTCACGCCGCTGGGCGTCGAACGGGGGCGTTGATGCCTCGCCCGGGCGATCGCAGCAGGCGGGGCTGGCGCGATCGACCGGTCATCGTCTGGGGCATCGCCACCGCCGTCGCGATCGCGGCGGGTTGGGGGCTGAGCACCGCGCAGCGCTGGTACCTGGAGGCGGACCTGCGCCGCGCCTTGCGCTCGGCCACCGACCGCGAGGGCGTCTCGCTGGTCCAGCTCACGCTGTCGGGCAAGGACATGGGCGCCGTCGAACTCAGCGGCCGGGTCGATCCGCTCGTCAAGGTGATGACGCTGGAGACGGACCTCGAGCGGGCGCGGCTGGTGCGGCCCGGCGCGGCGCACCTGCGGGCCATCGCCGACACCCTCGACAGCGAGGGCGTCGTCGTCCTCAACGGCAAGGGCGTCGTGGTGGCCGAATGGGGACCGGACGAGAAGAAGGAGCGCTTCATCGGCCGCGACCTGTCGATCCGCCCCTACGTCCAGCAGGCGCTGAAGGGCCGGCCGTCGATCTCCACCGGGCTGAGTCCCGACCTGCGGCGCCGGTCCCTCATCTTCTGCGCGCCGATCTTCGGGAGCCGGGAGTCCACCAGCGTCGTCATCGGCGCCATGGTCGCGCGCAACTCGTCGGCGGTGCTGGACCGCTTCTTCGAATTCCGGGGCCATGCGGGCGGGCTGCTGATCTCGCCGCAAGGCGTGGTCTTCGCGGCGAGCCGGCCCGACTGGCTCATGGCGCTCGTGGGCCCGCTCAACTCGGAGCGCGCCGCGTCGCTGACGGCGACGCACCGCTTCGCGGACCTCTTCCAGGATCCGGACCGCTCACGCGCGCTGCCGTTCGATCCCGTCGACGGCGCGGTCGTCGAGGTCGACGGCCGGCGCATGGCCGCCGCGGAGACCCCGATCGAGTGGAACGATCCCGAAGGCCCCTGGCGCCTGGTGCTGCTGGAGGACCTCTCCGGCGCGATGGGCGCGCGGTACCCGCTGGGGGTGGCGGCGCTGACGGCGGCGCTGCTGCTGGGGGGCTGCGCGCTGCTGCGGCTGATGGCGGCCCATCGCCGCCTTCGCGCGCGCAACAGCGCCGAGATCGCCGCCCGCGCCGACCAGGTCCGCACCATGTTCCGCATGGCGCCGATCGGCGTCTGCCTGATCGTCAACGACCGGATCGAGTTCCTGAACCCGGTGCTGGCCGAGCAGCTGGGGACGGCGCTGTTCCAGGACTGGCCGCATCGCTACGCGGACGAGGCCAGCCGCGATCTGGTCGACGCGGTGTTGCGCGAACGGCGCCGCACGCTGGACGTCGAGGTCGGCCTGCTCGACGCCCGGGGGGAGGCGCGCAGCTTCGCGCTCTCGTCGATGCCGTTCGACTACGAGGGCGACAAGGCCGCCGTGGTGCTGTGGCTGGTCGACATCACCCGGCGCCAGGAGGCCACGCGCGAGGCGCGCCGGGCGATGGAGGCGGCCAAGGACGCGGCCCGCGCCAAGTCCAGCTTCCTGGCCGGCATGAGCCACGAGATCCGTTCGCCGATGAACGTGATCGTCGGCATGTCCGACCTGGCGCTGCAGACTGGCCTGGACGCGCGCCAGCGCAACTACCTGGAGAAGGTGAACGGCGCCGCGCTCAGCCTGCTCGACCTGATCGACGACATCCTGGACTTCAACAGCATCGAGTCCGGCCGGATCGCGCTGGAGCGGGTGCCCTTCCAGCTCGACCAGGTGGTGGACCGCCTCATCGACCTGATCGGACTGCGCGCCGAGGACAAGGGCCTGGAGCTGCTGATCCATCGCCCCGCCGACGTGCCCAACGCGCTGATCGGCGATCCGATGCGGCTCGGCCAGGTGCTGATCAACCTGGGCGCCAACGCCGTGAAGTTCACGGACAGCGGCGAGGTCATCGTCGCCGTGGAGCGTGTGCCGGCGGGCACGGCCGGCCAGGGCGCCAGCAACGGCAACGGCAACGGCAACGGCAATGGCAGCGGCAATGGCAGCGGCAATGGCAGCGGCAGCGGCGGCGGCAGCGGCAGCGGCAGCGATGGGCGGGACGCCGACGTCGGCGACGACGTCGAGCTGCGCTTCAGCGTCACGGATTCCGGCATCGGCATGACGGCGGAGACGATCTCGCGGCTGTTCCACAGCTTCAACCAGGCCGACACGTCGACGACGCGCCAGTACGGCGGCAGCGGGCTGGGCCTGGCCGTCAGCCGCCAGCTGGTCGAGATGATGGGCGGACGCATCCAGGTGCGCTCGCGCCCGGGCGAGGGCTCGACCTTCTCCTTCACCGTGCGGCTCGGTCTGCGGCCGGGGAGTCGCACGGCAGCGACGGCCACCTCGGCGGCCTCCGCGGCCATGGCCGATCTGTCGCGGCTGCGCGTCCTGGTGGCCGACGACAACCGTGCCGCGCGGGACATCCTGGGCGCGCTGTGCGCGGGCTTCGGCATGCGCGTGGACACGGCGGTCAACGGCGCGAACGCCGCGCAGTGCGTGCTGGAGGCCGAGGCCGAGAAGCGCCCCTACGACCTGGTGCTGATGGACTGGCAGATGCCCGTCCTGAACGGCCTGGAGGCGACGCGGCTGATCGCGGCCGGACGGCTCGCCTCGCCGCCGGCGATCCTGCTGGTCACCGCCTTCGGTCGCGACGCGACGCTCGCCGCCGCGCTGGTCGATTCGGACCCGCGCCACCGGCCGCAACTGCTGAGCAAGCCGGTCACCGCCTCGGCGCTGCTGTCGGCCATCGGCGAGGCCACCGGGCGGGCGGTGCTCCCCACCCTCGCCGCCCCGCGCCGCGGCGGCGCGACGCGCGCGGCGATGGCACGGCTGACCGGGACGCGGCTGCTGGTCGTCGAGGACGATCCGGTCAGCCGGGAACTGGGCGCCGAGCTGCTGCGCGCCGCCGGCCTGGACGTGACGCTGGCCCCGGACGGCCCGACCGCGCTCGACCTGCTGGCGCTCGCGGATCCCGGCATCGATGCGGTGCTGATGGATTGCCAGATGCCGGGGATGGACGGCTACGAGACCACGCGCCGCCTGCGCCACGACCCGCGCTGGCGCGAGCTGCCCGTCATCGCGCTGACCGCCAGCGCGACGCTGGAGGCGCGCGAACGCATCCTCGCCGCCGGCATGAACGGCTGCCTGAGCAAGCCGCTGAGCGTGGACCGCCTCTTCGAGGCGCTGGCGCGCTTCTCACGCGGCGGCGCGCCCGATCCGGCGGCCACCGGCGACGGCGCCGCGACGCCGCCCGCCGACGCGGCGCCGGACGCCGCCCTGGAGGCGCTGCTGTCGCGCCTGGCCCAGCTGCTGCAGGACAGTGATGCGACGGCGATCGAGGTCGGCCGCCTGCTGGCCGAGACGCTCGATCGGCGGCCGCCGCCGCCGGCCCGGGCCCGCCTGCTGCGCCGCGTGGCGGCGGCGGCCTCGGGATTCCGCTTCGAGGAAGCGCTGGCGCTGCTGAGCTGGGACGCCGGCGCGCCGGCCGGAGGGCCGACGCCATGATGCGCGCGGCGCTCCGGCTGTCGCGTCATGCGACGGCGGCGTGGATCGTGGCGGCGGCGTTGTCGCTGCTCGCCGGCGCGCTGGTCGCCCGGCAGGCCCGGAGCGTCCTCGAGGAGCGCTTCCGTGCCCGCATGACGAGCACGATCGACCGGGAGGTCCTGCAGTTCCGCGGCCTCACGGAAGAGAGCAAGGCGATGGGCGCGTTGCGACTGGCCGGGCGCCTGGATCCGGACCTGAAGGCGGCGGCGCTGCAGACCGACCTCCCGGTCGCGCTGCGCATGCGGCCGGCCGCCGAGATGCTGTCCGCGATGAACGACCAGCTCGGCGCGGACGTCAGTTTCGTGGTCAACCGCCACGGCACGATCGTCGGGGAATGGAACCGCGGCCTGCAACGCTCGCCCCTGGGGCAGGACATCAGCCATCGCGAGTATTTCCGCGAGTCCATGGCCGGACGCACCGCGGTCTCGATGGCGATCAGCCAGGCCACGTCGCGCCGCGCCCTGTACCTGAGCGCGCCGGTCTTCCGGGACGTCGACGCCCGCGGCCCCGTGATCGGCATCGTCGCCACGCAGTTCTACGGCCCGTCGCTGGACCGCTTCCTGACCGAGCGCGCCGACATGGCGTCGCTGGTCCTGTCGCCCGAAGGCGTGGTGATGGTGTCGTCACGGCCCGAGTGGCTGCTGATGGTCGCGGGGCCCGCGTCGGCCGAACGCAGCCGCCGGCTCACCGAGGGGCTCCGCTACGGGCGCCAGTTCCTGGATGCGACGCGCGTGCCGGTGCTGCCCTTCGACCCCGGCGCGAGCGTCGCGGCGATCGACGGACACCCGCATGCGCTGGTGGCGCGCGACCTGGGCTGGCGCGACAGCGCCGGCCTCTGGCGGTTGGTCCTCGTGGCCGATCTCTCGGCCGCGCTCAGCGGACCGGCGCAGGCGGGCATCGGCCTGCTGACCGCGCTGCTGTGCTTCGCCGCGCTTGCCGCGCTGCTGCGCGGCCTGCTGCTGCGCGCCGCGAAGCACGCGCAGGAGACGGCGCTGCAGCGCCAGGGCGAGCGCTTCATGACGCTCATCGAGCACACGCCCGCGGGCATCGGGCTGATCACGGACGGCGTGGTGGGCATCGCCAATCCGGCGCTGCGGCGCCTGGTCGACGTGCGGATCGGCCAGCCCTGGCCCGACGTCTACGCGGACGACGCGAGCCGCGCGCGTGCGCAGGCCCTGCTGCAAAGCAAGAGCAGCAGCAGCAGCAGCAGCAACAGCAACGGCACCAGTGACGGTGACGGCGGCGGCAGCAGCACCGGCACCGGTGCCGGTGACGGCAGCGATGTCGAGCTGCAGATCGTCGATCGCGAGGGGGCGCACCATGCCTGCCTGGCGACCTTCCTGCCGGTGGCCTTCGGCCAATCGGGGACGCTGATCTGGCTGACGGACCTGACCGACCGCCTGTCCGCCGAGAACGAGATCCGCGCGGCGCGCGAGTCCGCGGAGGCCACGACGCGCGCCAAGACCGACTTCTTCGCCAACATGAGCCACGAGCTGCGCACGCCGATGAACGCGATCATCGGCATGTCCGAGCTGGCGCTGCAGACCGAGCTCGACGCGCGGCAGCGGAACTACGTGGACAAGACCTGCCGTGCCGCGGAGACCCTGCTCGGCGTGATCGACGACATCCTCGACTTCAGCCGCATCGAGGCCGGCCGGCTCGCGCTCGAGCACATCCCGTTCGAGCTCGACGAGGTGCTGGCGCATCTGGTGCAGGTGATCGGTCTCGGCCTGGAGGAAAAGGGCGTGGAGCTGCTGCTGAGCGTGCCGGCCGGCCTGCCGCGGACGCTGGTCGGCGACCCGTTCCGCCTCGGCCAGGTGCTGGCCCATGTCGGCAAGCATGCGGCGCGGCGCAGCGAGCAGGACGAGGTCGTCGTGGCCGTGGCGGAGGACCACCGTCCGGGCGACGACGAAATCATGCTGCGCTTCAGCATCCGCGACAGCGGCCCCGCCCTGTCGCCGACGGAGCTGGCGCGGCTGGGCCGGCGACCGGCGGAGGTCGACGCGGACACCCCCGATCGCGGCGACCTGGCGCTGGCCGTGTGCCGGATGCTGGTGGAGATGATGGGCGGCACGCTGCGCGTGGACTCGATGCCCGGCGCGGGCCTGACGCTGCACTTCACCGCGCGGCTGGGCATCGGGCGGGACGAGGATGACGACGAGAACGACGACGAGACGGACGGCGAGACGGACGACGATATCGACGCCGATGAGGGCCATCAGGGTCATGAGCGCCATGCGGCAGACGGGAGCGCCGACGACGATGAAGGCGCCCAGGACGATCACGACACGCGGCCGGCGGCGCTTCGCGGCCGGGTGCTGATCGTCGACGACAACCGCGTCGCCCGCGAGGTCCTCGCCGCCCTCTGCCAGGGCCTGGGCCTGCAGGTCGAGCAGTGCGTCGACGGCGCACGCGCGCTGCGGGCGGTGCATGCGGCGACGCGGGAACACCGTCCGTTCGACTGGGTGCTGATGGACTGGAAGATGCCGTCGCTGGACGGCGTGGGCGCGGCGGCCCGGCTGCTCCAGGAGGCGACCCCGGTGCCGCGCATCGTCATGGTGACCGCCTTCGGCAACGACGACGGGCTGTACGAGGCGATGACGGCGCTGCCCACCGGGCACGCGCTGCCGGTGCTGGCCAAGCCGGTGACGGCCGCCACGCTGGTGGGCGCCCTGGACGGCTCGGGCGCGTCCGGCGCGCACCCGGACGCGCAGGCCCGCCGCGCCGCGACGACGGCGATGATGCAGTCCCTGGCGGGGGCGCGGCTGCTGGTCGTGGAAGACAACCCGGTCAACCAGGAACTCGCCGGCGAGCTGCTGACCAACGCCGGCATCGCGGTCACCATCGCGGGCAACGGGGCGATCGCGCTGGAGCTGCTGCGGCAGTCCCCCGACGGCTTCGACGGCGTGCTGATGGACTGCCAGATGCCGGTGATGGACGGCTACGACGCGACCCGTTGCCTGCGCCAGGACGCCCGCTGGCGCGAGCTGCCCGTCATCGCGCTCACCGCCAACGCCACCGGCGCCGACCGCGCGCGCATCCTGGCCACCGGCATGAACGACCACGTCGCCAAGCCGCTGAACGTCGACACGCTGTTCGAGGTCCTGGCGCGCTGGATCCGCCCCGCCGGGGGCGCGGCGGTGGCGCCGGCCGGGCTGGCCGGCGGACCGCGCGCCGCGGCGGGGATGCCCCGCTCGTCCGGCACGCCGGCCCCGCCGCCCTCCTCCACCGGCTCGCCCAGGGCGCGCCTGGAAGTCCCGGCGGTGCCCGTCGTCGACGGCCTGGAGGCGCGCTCCGGCCTGGCCTCGGCCTCGAACAACGCCGAGCTCTACCTGCGCCTGCTGAAGATCTTCCTGCACTCCCAGCAGGAGACCGGCGCGCGGCTGGACCAAGCCGCCGCGTCGGACCAGGCGCAGGTGATGGAGAAGATCGCCCACTCGCTGCGAGGCTCGTCCGCGACCATCGGCGCGCTGCCCTTGAGCGAGGCCGCCGCGGCGCTGGAGAGCGCCTGCCGCTCGCCGGAGACGGCCGCCCGACGCCGTGAGCTGGCGCAGGCCGTCCGTGTCGCGCTGGACCGCCTGTTGCACGCGCTGGCAGAGACGCTCGCGGACGACGCCCCACCGACGCTGCCGGGCCCGCTGGACGATCTGTCGCCGCCGGGCATCCCGCAGCTGGACGAGCGCCTGGCGCGTCTACGCCGGCAGCTGGACGAGGACGACGCCGCGGCGGTCGACACCGCCGAGCGGCTGAGGGAAGAGATCGACCGGGGTCGGCACGGCCTGGACGACCGGCGCGCCGCCGCCTTGCGCGAGGTCCTGGCGGCCGCGACGCGATTCGACTTCGAGACCGCGCGCCGCAGGCTGGAGAATGAGGGCGCCAGTGCACCGCCCCCGCCCCCGTCCCCGCCATCTCCCGGCGCCCGATCGTTGGAGGACCCCCTGCCATGAGCATCTCGAACGGAGATTCGCGCCCGACGATCCTGATCGTGGACGATTCGCCCGAAGTCCTGTCCCAGCTGTACGAGCTGCTCAAGGAACGGCATCGCGTCAAGGTGGCGACCACCGGCGACCGCGCGCTGCGCATCGCGGCCGAGTCGCCGCGGCCCGACCTCATCCTGCTGGACGTGCTGATGCCCAACATGGACGGCTACGAGCTCTGCCGCTGGCTCAAGGCGGACGCGGCCACGCGCGACATCCCGGTGCTCTTCCTCACCGCGCGCTCCGATCCCGCGGACGAGAGCCACGGCCTGTCGCTCGGCGCGGTGGACTACATCACCAAGCCGATCAGTCCGCCCATCCTGCTCGCGCGCGTACGCACCCACCTGCAGCTCAAGGCCACCGCGGACCTGCTGCGCGAACGCGCGGCGCACCTGGAAGCCGAAATCGCCCGATGGGCCGGCGGCGCCGACGGCTGAGCTTTCATAATCGTCCGGTCCTCTCCGCTTCTGTCCTCGTCATGCAATTCCGGCCCTGGTCCCTCGCTCTCATCGCCCTGCTCGTCGGGTCGGGCAACACCTGGCCCCAGCCGCGGCCGGTGACGCCGCGCGGTCCGCTCGACGCGCAGGAGCAGAACAACATCGCGGTGTTCCGCAAGGTGTCGCCGTCGGTGGCCCACATCACGACGCTGGCGCAGCAGCGGGACTTCTTCTCGCGCAACGTGACGGAGGTGCCCAGCGGCACCGGCAGCGGCTTCCTGTGGGACGAGCAGGGCCACATCGTCACCAACTTCCACGTGATCCGCGGCGCCTCGGCGGCGAAGGTCACGCTGTCGGACCAGAGTGCGTACGACGCAAAGCTCGTCGGCGTCGATCCCGACCGCGACCTGGCCGTGCTGCGCATCGTCGCGCCGCGCGAGAAGCTGACCCCCGTCCCGATGGGCAGCAGCCGCGACCTGCTGGTCGGGCAGACGGTCTATGCGATCGGCAACCCGTTCGGACTCGACCAGACGCTGACGCGCGGCATCGTGTCGGCGCTGAACCGCGAGATCGAATCGATGACGCAGCGCACGATCCGCGGCGCGATCCAGACCGACGCGGCCATCAACCCCGGCAACTCGGGCGGCCCGCTGCTGGACTCCGCGGGCCGGCTGATCGGCGTCAACACGTCGATCTTCAGCCCGAGCGGCGGCAGCAACGGGATCGGTTTCGCGATCCCGGCCGATGAGGTGAACCGCGTCGTGCCGCAACTGATCAAGCACGGCCGCGTCATCCGGCCGGCGCTGGGCCTGACTGCCGGCAGCGAGCAGCTGCGCCAGGTGCTGCGCCTGCCCAAGGGCGTCGTGCTGATCGGCCTGCAGCCCGGCGGCGGCGCGCAGCGCGCGGGGCTGCAGCCGTTCATGCGCGGGCGCGACGGCCGCATCGTCGGCGGCGACCTCATCACCGCCGTCAACGGCAAGCCGGTGGCCGACCTCGACGAGCTGCTCGGCGAACTCGAGGAACGCCAGGTCGGCGACAAGGTCACGCTGACCGTCTGGAACGGCGGCAAGACGCGGCAGGTCCAGGCCCAGCTCACCAGCGACTGATCACCAGCGATTGATCACCAGCGATTGATCACGAGCGACTGATCGCCAACAGCGGATCGCCTGCCACCGATCGCCTACTCCATTCCGCGATAACCCTCCCGGGACCCCGGTCCGGACGGCGCGCCTAGACTCGGCGCCCATGCAAGCCCGACTTTCGATCCTCGACCTCGCCTTCATCGTCGAAGGCGGTTCCGCCGCCCAGGCGCTCCACGAGAGCATGGCGCTGGCGCAGCACGCCGAGCGCCTCGGCTACACCCGCTACTGGGTCGCCGAGCACCACAACATGGACGGCGTCGCGTCGTCCGCCACGGCCGTGCTGATCGGCCAGATCGCCGCCGCGACGTCGACGATCCGCGTCGGCTCGGGCGGGATCATGCTGCCCAACCATGCGCCGCTGACCATCGCCGAGCAGTTCGGCACGCTGGCCACGCTGTTCCCCGGGCGCATCGACCTCGGACTGGGCCGCGCGCCGGGCACCGACGGGCCGACGATGCGCGCGCTGCGCCGGCACCTGGCGACGGCGCACGAGGACCGCTTCCCCGAGGACGTGCTGGAGCTGATCAGCTACCTCGCCCCCGCCCAGGAGGGTCAGGTCGTGCGCGCCGTGCCCGGCCAGGGCACCGAGGTGCCGGTGTGGCTGCTCGGGTCCAGCCTGTACGGCGCACAGCTGGCGGCCTACCTGGGGTTGCCGTTCGCGTTCGCCTCGCATTTCGCGCCGGCGATGCTGATGCAGGCGCTGGAGATCTACCGCGCCCAGTACCGGCCCAGCGTCCGGAACCCGCAGTCCTACGCGGCCGTCGGCCTGAACGTGGTCGTGGCCGACACCGACGCGCAGGCGCAGCGCCTGTTCACCTCCATCCAGCAGCGTTTCCTCGGCATGCAGCGCGGTCAGCGCGGCCTGCTGCCGCGGCCGATCGACAGCATGGACACGCTGTGGACGGCGGGCGAGAAGCTCGGCGTCGAGCGCATGCTGTCGGAGTCCATCGTCGGTTCACCGCGCACGGTGCGCGAGGGGCTGCTGGCGACGCAGGAGCGCACCGGCGCCGACGAGTTCATCGTCGCCTGCGCGGTGCACGATCCGGCGGCCCGCCGGCGCTCGTACGAATTGCTGGCGGGAATCGCGGCGGGCACGGACGCCGGCTGACCGCCGGCCCCGGCGTGCGGCTGGCGCAGGCCGGTGACGGAAACAGGGGAGCCGCCTGCCGCGAATCGATGAGCGCCGACCGCTGGGCGCTCAACTTCGCGGATTGGCACGAACACCGCGGGCGGGGACCATGACGGCCCTCACCGCCCAGGAGTTCCTCCCGCAATGTCCGCCCGCGCCCGCTCCCTCTCCAACACGCCCGCAAGATCCGCGACACGGCAGTCGGGCTTCAGCCTGATCGAAGTCTCGATGGCGCTGGTGCTCCTGGGTGCGATGTCGCTCGGCGCGCTGCAGGTCCAGCAGTTCCAGCAGACCGTCGAGGGCGGACGCCAGGCCGGATTGCGACTGGCTGAACTGCGCGACGGCGTCGCGCGTTATGTGCGCGATCACAGCGCGGAGCTCCTGAAGGTGCAGGCCGCCCCCCAGTCGACCTGCGCGAACGTCGCCTTGTCGTTGGCGCCCTCGGCGGGGACGCCGCCGCCCAAAGACTGCGAATTGAAGGCGACGGCCGGCGGCAAGCCCCTGGCCGTCAACGCGCTCCAGCCCTCGCTGCAGGAGTTGCAGGACCTCGGCTACGTCACCTTCAGCGACACCTTGCCCTTCCCTCACGGGAACGCCATCGTCGACGGCCGCACCGGTGAGATCGCCCGGGCGCGCTGGGCGGTCTCCGTGAAGTGCAAGGCGAAGTGCCTGACAGTCGACGGCCAGCGGCCCGCGGCGACCTTCGAGGTGATGCTCTACAACACGCAGCCCTTCTTCGCGCAGGCCGATCTGCCCTTCGGCTACGGCGCGCAGTTGAAGGCGGCCCTGCAAGCGCTGGGGCCCGATGCGATGGTCTCGCTGCCGGGCGAATCTCCGCGGGTGGCGGCCCAGTTGCGCGGCAAGGGCGCCCTGCCCGTCGACAACCCGCTGCGGGGAGACAGCGCCGATACCGGCGTACCGGGCGTGCTGGCGTCCTTCCGGCTGATTCACCTGGACGGCGGCGCCACGACGGCCGGCGTCGCCTGCGGCGTCCCCACCGGCGCCACCGGCCGCGGCGCCAGCGGGTCGGCCTGTCTCGACGGCTCGGCGAAGCTGACCGGGCGATGGGACTTCAACGGCCATGGTCTCGTCGGCGTCGACGATCTGGAGGCCGCCAAGGCGAAGATCGCCGGCACCCTGCAGGTCGACGATACCGTCCACGCCAACGGCGGACTGGTGGTCCGGCATCCGCAGGGTGGCCGGAGGACACAGCAAGGAGCCGGGGCATCCCGCGACGTCGTGGATCCGGTCATCGACGTCCACGGCCACGCTGTCGTGCGCAAGCGCCTCATCGTGGGCCACAACAGCCCCTGGGACTTCGCGGGTCAGGATCAGGACGGCATGTCGCTGTCGGGCGTCCTGATGACGTCCAACGGCTACATCGACACCGCGTCGGGTCAGGCGGGCGGCCCTGGGTTCGACTCCCGTCTGAATGGCATCCGCATCCCCCGCCGCGACCCGGACACGCCTTGCAATGCGCAGGACGTCAACCCGAGGACCTCCGGCGGCAACATCGCCCTGTACCAGCCCCACCGGGGCCAGCAGGTCTACGTGATGGCCTGCAACCGGGAGGGCAAGTGGGTCAAGGCCACGGGCGGATGAAACGCGAAGGGCCGCTTGCGCGGCCCCTCCTCAGCGATGCGCCCTCATCGACGCATCACGCGCGGCGCGCGCCGCCCGATCTCACCCCACCCACTTGCGCGCGTTGCGGAACATGCGCATCCACGGGCTGAACTCGCCGGCGTCGCCGCCGGTCCAGCTCATCTGGATGTTGCGGAACACGCGCTCCGGATGCGGCATCAGCGCGGTGAAGCGGCCGTCGGCCGTGGTCACCGCGGTCAGGCCCTGCGGGCTGCCGTTGGGGTTCAGCGGGTACTGCTCGGTCGGCTGGCCGTGGCCGTCGACGTAGCGCATCGCGCGCAGCACCTGGTCCGGGTTGCCGCGCTGCGAGAAGTCCGCGAAGCCCTCGCCGTGCGCGACTGCGATGGGCAGGCGGCTGCCGGCCATGCCGGTGAAGAAGATGCTCGGCGACTCGACGATCTCGACCTGCGCCAGGCGGGCCTCGAACTGCTCGCTGCGGTTGCGCACGAACTTCGGCCAGTGCTGCGCGCCGGGGATCATCGGCGACAGCGCGGCCAGCATCTGGCAGCCGTTGCACACGCCCAGCGCGAAGCTGTCGGCGCGCGCGAAGAAGGCCTCGAAGGCCGCCTTCAGCACCGGGTTGAAGAGGATGGAACGCGCCCAGCCCTCGCCCGCGCCCAGCGTGTCGCCGTAGCTGAAGCCGCCGCAGGCGACGAAGCCCTTGAAGTCCTTCAGGTCGACCGCGCCGGCCTGCAGGTCGCTCATGTGCACGTCATAGGCGTCGAAGCCGGCCTGCGCCATCGCGTAGGCCATCTCGACATGCGAGTTGACGCCCTGCTCGCGCAGGATCGCGACCTTCGGACGGACGCCGCTGGCGATCAGCGAAGCGGCGACGTCGTCCTTCACGTCGAAGCTCGGCGACCAGTGCAGGCCCTGGCCCGGCGCGCCGGCCAGCGCGTGTTCCTGGTCCGCGCAGGCGGGGTTGTCCCGCTCGCGGGCGATGCGCCACGAGACCTGGTCCCACTCCTGCTGCAGTGCGCTCAACGGGGCGGCGAAGACCTTCTTCGCGTCGCGCCAGACTTCCGCCTGCTTCGTGTCGTTGGTCTTGCCGACGACGTGCGAGATCTTCGACAGGCCGTGCGCGCGCAACGTCTGCAGCACCGCGTCGCGGTCGCCGGTCGCGACCTGGAGCACGACGCCCAGTTCCTCGTTGAACAGCGCCTTCAGCGTCAGTTCTTCGCGGCGGGCGCTGACCTGCGAGGCCCAGTTCTTCGAGTCGCCCATCTCGGCGCGGCTGTCGCTGATGCCGTCGCCTTCGGTGACCAGCATGTCGACGTTGAGGCTGACGCCGCGCTGGCCGGCGAAGGCCATCTCCAGCGCCGCGGCGAACAGGCCGCCGTCGCTGCGGTCGTGGTACGCCAGCAGCTTGCCTTGACCGCGCAGCTCGTTGACCGCGGCGACCAGCGCCTTCAGCAGCGCGGGATCGTCCAGGTCGGGCACTTCCGGACCGAACTGGTTCAGCGTCTGCGCCAAGATCGAACCGCCCATGCGCATGCGGCCCTGGCCGAGGTCGACCAGGACGAGCGTCGTGTCGCCGTCGCGCAGCTGCGGCGTCAGCGTGCCCCGCACGTCGGCCAGCGAGGCGAAGGCGGTGATGATCAACGAGACCGGCGCAGTCACCTGCTTCGTCGCGCCCTCGTCGCTCCAGCGCGTGCGCATCGACAGCGAATCCTTGCCCACCGGGATCGAGATGCCCAGCGCCGGGCACAGGTCCATGCCGACGGCCTTGACGGTGTCGTACAGCGCGGCGTCCTCGCCGGGTTCGCCGCAGGCGGCCATCCAGTTGGCGGAGAGCTTCACGCGCGACAGCTCGATCGGCGCGGCCAGCAGGTTGGTGATGGCCTCGGCCACGGCCATGCGGCCCGACGCGGGCGCGTCGACGGCAGCCAGCGGCGTGCGCTCGCCCATGCTCATCGCCTCGCCGGTGAAGCCCTTGAAGTCGGACAGCGTGACGGCGACGTCGGCCACCGGCACCTGCCACGGGCCGACCATCTGGTCGCGGTGGTTCAGGCCGCCGACGGTGCGGTCGCCGATCGTGACCAGGAAGCGCTTGCTGGCCACCGTCGGGTGGCGCAGCACGGTGCGCGCGGCCACGCCCAGGTCCACGCCGTCCAGCGTCAGCGCGCCGCCCGAGCGGGCCACGCGCGTCACGTCGCGGTGCATCTTCGGCGGCTTGCCCAGCAGCACGTCCATCGGCATGTCGATGGCGCGTTCACCGTCGGTGCCGTCCTCGAGCACCAGCTCGCGCTGCTCGGTCGTCACGCCGACGACGGCGAACGGGCAGCGCTCGCGCTCGGCCATCGCGGTGAAGAGCTCCAGGCTCTCCGGCGCGATCACCAGGACGTAGCGCTCCTGGCTCTCGTTGCACCAGATCTCCTTGGGGGCCAGGCCGCTCTCCTCGAGCGGAACCTTGCGCAGGTCGAAGATCGCGCCCCGGCCGGCGTCGTTCACCAGTTCCGGGAAGGCGTTGGAGATGCCGCCCGCGCCGACGTCATGCACGGCCAGGATGGGGTTGCGCTCGGCCAGGCCCCAGCAGTGGTTGAGGACTTCCTGCGCGCGGCGCTGGATCTCGGGGTTGCCGCGCTGGACCGAGTCGAAGTCCAGGTCGGCGGTGTTGGTGCCGGCAGCCATCGAGCTCGCCGCGCTGCCGCCCATGCCGATGCGCATGCCGGGACCGCCCAGCTGGATCAGCAGCGAGCCGGCGGGGAAGGCGATCTTCTTCGTCAGGTCCGAGCGGATCGCGCCCAGGCCGCCCGCGATCATGATCGGCTTGTGATAACCGCGGCGGATGCCGTCGACGTCCTGCTCGAAGACGCGGAAGTAGCCGCCCAGCGCGGGCCGGCCGAACTCGTTGTTGAACGCGGCGCCGCCCAGCGGACCCTCGGTCATGATCTGCAGCGCGCTGGCGATGTGCGCGGGCTTGCCGACGGGGTTCTGTTCCCAGGGCTCGGACAGGCCCGGCAGGTGCAGGTTGGAGACCGAGAAGCCGGTCAGGCCCGCTTTGGGCTTGGCGCCACGGCCGGTCGCGCCCTCGTCGCGGATCTCGCCACCGGCGCCGGTGGAGGCGCCCGGGTGCGGGGAGATCGCCGTCGGGTGGTTGTGCGTCTCGACCTTCATCAGCACATGGGCCGTTTCGGCGCGCGCCTCGTACTTCGGCGCGCGGCGATCGCCGGTCGCCATCCAGCGCTCGATCACGTGGCCTTCCATCACCGCGGCGTTGTCGGCGTAGGCGATCACCGTGTGCTGCGGGTGCAGCTTCTCGGTGTTGCGGATCATGCCGAACAGCGACAGCGGCTGCGCCTCGCCGTCGATGGTGAACTCGGCGTTGAAGATCTTGTGGCGGCAATGCTCGCTGTTGGCCTGCGCGAACATCATCAGCTCGACGTCGCTGGGGTCGCGGCCCAGCTTCGTGAAGGCGGCGACCAGGTAGTCGATCTCGTCGTCGGACAGCGCCAGGCCCCAGGCGCCGTTGGCTTCTTCCAGCGCGGCGCGGCCGCGGCCCGACACGTCCACGTGCGCGAGCGGCTGGGCCTGCTTGTCGTCGAACAGGTGCGCGCCGGCTTCGCGCGACAGCAGCACGCTCTCGGTCATGCGGTCGTGCAGCAGGTCGGCGCAGGCGAGGATCTCGGCCTCGGTCAGCGGCTTCGCGCCGCCGGTCAGTCCGGCCGTCAACTGGTTGAGCAGGCCCGACTTCAGCGTCAGGCGGAATTCGGTGACGCGCTCGACGCGGTGGATCGCGAGACCGCAGTTGTGGGCGATGTCGGTGGCCTTGGAGGCCCAGGGGCTGAGCGTGCCCAGGCGCGGGGCGACGACGATCAGCGCGCCCTCCGCGGGGCCTGACGGGCCTTCGTAGGCATCGCCGTAGTCGAGCAGCGCGGCCAGCTTGCCCCGGCCTTCGGCGTCGATGGCGGCGTCGGTCCAGACCCAGTGGACGTGGCGCGCGTGCACCGCGGCGATGCGGTCGCTGACGGCCTGCAGACGCGCCAGCAGCGCTGCGGCCCGGAAGGACGAGAGGGCATTGCCCCCCTCGAAGTGAATCAGATGCTTGGAGGAGGTGGTGCTGGCCATGGGGTCCCAGGGGGTTTGCGCCGCGCGCGCCGCGACGGTGAGCCCGCCATTCTAGCCAGCGCGCTCACGCGGCCCGGGTTTACCCCCTCCGCCGGCCGTCCCCGCCTCGCGTCAGCGGCAGTCCGTGAGGCGCTCCAGCGCCAGATGGAACTGATGGTCGGACAGCTTGCCGCGCTGCGGCTGCACCCAGACGCCGGGCGTGCCGGTGGTCAGCGGCTTGAGGGCCACCACCTTCACCGGCTCCGGCTGCAGGGGACGTTCCCGGTCCAGCGACCACCAACCGTCCGACACCGTGCAGGTCATACCGACGTCGACGCTGGTCGGGGCCGCCACGGCACCCGTCGCATCGACGGCCAGGACGCACAACCCGATGACAGCGGGCAATACGCGGGCAACTACATGCAACATCACACCAACTCCCTGGAACATTCTTTGAGTTTCCGAATGTATCGACGTCCCGCGACGTAATCGCCCGGGGATGTCGACATTCGCCCAAATTACTGTCCCTCATTCAGGGGGTGGCAGCGCATTGCCCGTCCTGGCTCAGCCCCTGGTGCGCCGGGCTCTTCCAACGGGCGTATGGCGGGGGTCATGGCTTGTCGCTACATTGGTCGGCTCTCGGACCCGGCGCGCGCCTCCAACGAAGCTGGCGCGCGCGGGTCGTCCATCGCCACTGGAGACCACCATGTCCCGCAAGACCCCCATCGAGCTCTACCGCAACATCGGCATCTCGGCGCACATCGACGCCGGCAAGACGACGACGACGGAGCGCATCCTGTTCTACACCGGGGTCAATCACAAGATCGGTGAAGTGCACGACGGCGCCGCGACGATGGACTGGATGGCGCAGGAGCAGGAGCGCGGCATCACCATCACCTCCGCGGCCACGACCTGCTTCTGGAAGGGCATGGACCGCTCGTACCCGGAGCACCGCATCAACATCATCGACACCCCGGGGCACGTGGACTTCACCATCGAGGTGGAGCGTTCCATGCGCGTGCTGGACGGCGCGGTGATGGTGTACGACTCGGTCGGCGGCGTGCAGCCGCAGTCGGAGACGGTCTGGCGCCAGGCCAACAAGTACAAGGTGCCGCGGCTGGCCTTCGTGAACAAGATGGACCGCGTGGGCGCGGACTTCTACCGCGTGCGCCAGATGATGGTGGACCGGCTCAAGGCCAACCCGGTGCCGGTGGTGCTGCCGATCGGCGCGGAGGAGCATTTCAAGGGCGTGATCGACCTGCTGAAGATGAAGGCCATCCTGTGGCACGACGCCACGCAGGGCATGACCTTCGATTACCAGGAGATCCCGCCGGAGCTGAAGGCGCAGGCCGACGAGTGGCGCGAGAAGATGGTCGAGGCGGCGGCCGAGGCCGACGAGGAGCTGATGAACAAGTACCTCGAGACCGGCGAGCTGTCCGAGGACGAGATCCGGCGCGCGATCCGCAAGCGCACGATCGCCGGCGAGATCCAGCCGATGCTGTGCGGCACGGCCTTCAAGAACAAGGGCGTGCAGCGGATGCTGGACGCGGTGATCGACTTCATGCCCTCGCCGGTGGACATCCCGCCGGTGCACGGCATGGACGACGACGACCAGGACACGACGCGCGCGGCCGACGACAGCGCCAAGTTCAGCGCCCTCGCCTTCAAGCTGATGACCGATCCGTATGTGGGCCAGCTGACCTTCGTGCGGGTGTACTCCGGCATCCTGAAGTCGGGGGATTCGGTCTACAACCCGACGCGCGGCAAGAAGGAGCGCATCGGGCGGATCCTGCAGATGCACGCCAACCAGCGCGAGGAGATCAAGGAGATCCTGGCCGGCGACATCGCCGCCTGCGTGGGCCTGAAGGACGTCACGACCGGCGAGACGCTGTGCGATCCCGAGGCCATCATCACGCTGGAGCGGATGATCTTCCCGGAGCCGGTGATCTCGCAGGCGGTGGAGCCCAAGACCAAGGCGGACCAGGAGAAGATGGGCATCGCGCTCGGGCGTCTCGCGGCGGAGGATCCGTCCTTCCGCGTGCGCACGGACGAGGAGTCGGGCCAGACCATCATCTCCGGCATGGGTGAGCTCCACCTGGAGATCATCGTGGACCGGATGAAGCGCGAGTTCAGCGTCGAGGCCAACGTCGGCAAGCCGCAGGTCGCGTACCGCGAGACGGTGCGCAAGGCGGTGACGGACGTGGAAGGCAAGTTCGTGCGCCAGTCCGGCGGCAAGGGCCAGTACGGGCACGTGGTGTTCTCGCTGGCGCCGCAGGAGCCGGGCAAGGGCTTCGAGTTCGTCGACGCGATCAAGGGCGGCGTGGTGCCGCGCGAGTTCATCCCGGCGGTGGAGAAAGGCGTCATCGACAGCCTGCCCAACGGCGTGCTGGCCGGGTATCCGGTGGTGGACGTGAAGGTCACGCTGACCTTCGGCTCGTACCACGACGTGGACTCGAACGAGAACGCGTTCAAGATGGCGGCCTCGCTGGGCTTCAAGGAGGCCTGCCGGCGTGCGAATCCGGTGATCCTGGAGCCGATGATGGCCGTGGAAGTCGAGACGCCCGAGGACTACGCCGGCACGGTGATGGGCGACCTGTCCAGCCGCCGCGGCATGGTGCAGGGCATGGACGACATGGTCGGCGGCGGCAAGATCATCAAGGCGGAGGTGCCGCTGTCGGAGATGTTCGGGTACTCGACCTCGCTGCGCTCTGCGACGCAAGGCCGCGCGACCTACACGATGGAGTTCAAGCACTACTCCGAGGCGCCGAAGAACGTGGCGGACGCGATCATGACGTCGCGAGCGAAGTAAGGCTCTCCCCCTACCGGCTGACGCCGGCCCCCCTCCGGGGGCGCCCCCAGTGGTCTGGCAAAGCCAGCCCACGGGGGCCGCTTGGCTTTTCTTTGCCTACGATGGCTAGCGCGCGCTGTCGTGGGTCGGCAATCCGGATTCGCGGACCTGCTGGTCGATGTTGGCATCGCTCTCGCGGGCGGCTTCGAGGTCCTGGCGTGCGCGCTCGGCGTCGCCCTGCTGCTTCCAGACGAGGCTGCGTCCATACAACGCCCAGGCGAAGCCGGGCTTCAGCCGGAGCGCCGAGTCGAAGGCCGCCCTGGCGCGCGGCAGGTCGCCCATGAGCAGCCTCGTCCAGGCCAGGGAATCCTGGAAGTTGGACGAGGTCGCGTCGATCGCGACAGCGCGCTCGCAATCCTGCACGGCGATCGCCAGCTCCAGGTTGCGGACGGTGCGCATGAAGCAGCGATCGTTGTAGGCGTTGCCGTAGTTGACATCGCGTCGATGGGTGTCCATCCACAGCTCCCACTGCCGATGCGCCTCGGGCACCCGATCCAGGCCGCGGTAGATCACGGCCATCCTGAAACGCTGATCCGCGTCGCGCGACAGGCGGGCGTCCAGTTGCGCCAGGGCGGCGAGCGCGTCGTCCCGCCGGTTCAGCCGCGTATGGGCGCGCGCCTGCTCCATGATGGCGTCGTCCAGCTGGGGATCCAGACGGAGCGCCTCGTCCGCGTCGTCGAGCGCGGCCTGAGCATCACCCAACGCCACGTGGATGCGGGCGCGAGTCAGGAACTGGCTCGCCACGTCGGGTTTGAGCGCGATCGCGCGATTCATGCCTTCGAGCGCGGCCGGGTAGCGCCTCAGCTCATAGTCGAGCGCGGCCCGGCTCGCCAGTGCCAGCACGTCCTCCTGACGCGCCGGCGGCGGCGCCGCGAAACGCGCATCGAAGCGGTTCTCCGAGGCGCCTTCCCGAGCGGCGAAGACGTCGCCGCCGTTCCAGGTCGCATAGACCTTGCGCTGCAGGTACGAGACGTAGATGCGGTGGGCCAGCATGTAATCGACGCCCAGGCTCATGCCGTAGTCGCCGTCGCGTCCGGCGTCTTCCACCTCCAGCCGCTGGTGGGTGATGCGCTCGCCACCGAGCTGGAAGCTGTCGACGTCGGTCAGCCATTGGCGCGAGCGCCCGACGGGCTCGGTGACCTGCAGGCGGCTCTCCGGGATCCCCGCCTTGCGGGCCGTGCTCCGGGACAGCGTGGACGTCTGCGAACCCGTGGAGAGCATGGCCACGGCCGGCGTGTCGTTGATGCTTACCGGCAGTCGGATCATGGTGTCGCGGTCATCCCGCAGCGGAGCCATCGGCACCTCGATGACCGGCGCGTCGCCGGCCCAGTACGCGAGGCTGACCTTCTTGCAGTCGCCCAGGGGGAAGACGAGCCGCACGACGCCGCGGGCCAGGTCGTATTCCGTGTCGCCGGCGGCGAGGATGTCGCGGCCGATGACGCCCTGAAGTTCGAGGCCGGGCCTGACGTCGGTCACGACGAAGTTCACGTTCCTCAGCGCCAGGCCGCCGAGCGTGAGCCGGTCCACGACCGTCGTGTGCGACTCAAGGTTTTCGCCGTTGCCCGAGAGGTGCTGCCCGAACGGCATCATGGTCAAGGGCAGCTTCAGCGCCGCGGCGATCTTGGGCGACAGCACGGAATACTGAGCGCTGCTGCCCACCATCATCGGCACGTCCAGGCCGTTGATCTTCAGGACGGCCACGACGCGGTTCTGCACGACGAGCACCGGGAGTGTGGTCGGCTGCATCTTGCAGTCGGTGGCCCAGGCGGGCGCGGACATCACGGTCAGCGCCGCAAGGACTGACCCCATCGTCGATCGCAGACGTGCGGCCACGGACAACGGGCGCGGGAGTTCCCGCGCTGCCGCTTCATTTCTTCTTTGCAAGTCGAACTCCCTCATCGCGCGCCGTGTTGTTCGGCACCAACCTCTGTTGGCCCGGCGACTCTGTGGCCGGCGGGGTGCGGCACTCTACCGCAGGGCAGTCTTGCGATCGGAATCGTTCTTACGAAGAACACGACTGCAAGCCATGGCTGACAAAAACAGCCATTTCGACCATTTTTGCAAGCCATGGCTTACACGCCATGAGTTCCAAAACGAACGCCCTGATGGACGCCCGTTCTCATTGGTCGCATCAGGCCGCGGCGAGAGCCTCACGCACGGCGACATCCAGCGTCGTCGTCGGTCGGCCGATCAACCGCGCCAACGCGCCGCCGTCGTCATGCAACGCGCCCTTGGCGGCTTGCTCGTCCGAATCGGCAAGCAGTTCAGCCAACGGCGCCGGCAGACCTGCATCCAGCAGCACGCGCTCGTAGTCCGCGCGAGGCAGGTCCTTGTACTGCACGGGCTGGCCGCTCTGGCGGGCAACCTCCGCGGCCAGTTCCGACAGCGTGTGCCCGCGGTCGCCCGCCAGCTCGAAGACTGCATTGCCGTCGATGGGTCGCGTCAGCACGGCAGCGGCGGCATCTGCGTAATCGGCGCGAGTTGCCCACGAGATGCTCCCCTCACCCGCCGAGCCGAGGAAGGCGCCGTGCTTCAGCGCCATCGGCAGCGCAGCGAGGTAGTTCTCGACATACCAGCCGTTGCGCAGCAGCACGTGCGTGAGGCCGGCGGCTTTGGTCAGCGCCTCCGTCTCGCGGTGTTCCCCGGCCAGGCCCAGCGGCGAGCGGTCGGCGTGCAGCACGCTGGTGTAGACGAGCTGGCTCACGCGAGCGGCCTTGGCCGCGTCGATGACGGCGCGATGTTGCGGAATGCGCTCGCCAATCTCGTTCGAGGAGATCAGCAGCACGCGTTCCGCGCCGACGAAGGCGGCGGTCAGCGTGTCGGGCCGCGTGTAGTCGGCCTCGCGGACGACGACGCCCCGCGCGGCCAGGTCCGCAGCCTTCGATGGGGTGCGTACCGCGGCGACGATGCCGGCGGATGCAACGCCCAGGCTCAGCAGGCGGTCGATGACAAGGCGGCCCAATTGGCCAGTGGCGCCGGTGACAACAATCATGATCAGGACTCCGGATCGGTGAAGAGGCATTCATGCTAGGGACGGCATCCCGGACTCGGAATGGACAAAGATCCATAATTCATGTCTCCGCGTTCCGGAATTTCCATTCATGAGCATCGATCTGTTGAGCGCTGTTTTGCGCGACACGGGCCTGTCGCGGCGCTTGCTCGACCTCAGCGAGCTGTCCGACGACTGCGCGCTGCGCTTCCCCTGCGACCGCAGCATCGGATTGCACGTCGTGCTGCGCGGCAGCGTGATGCTCCATGCGCCGGAGCTGGAGGAGCCGCTGCAGTTGAGCGGCGGCGACATCGCCGTGATGGCGCGCGGTCATCCGCACGTGCTGAGCCTGCGCCCGTCGCTGAAGGGGCAGCGCGTCGACGACATCGACATGCAGCGGTCGTCGACGTCCGGCGCGATCGGCGCGTTCGGGACGCCAACGGGCATCGATGCCGCCGTGCTCAGCGGCGCGTACCAGTTCTGGCATGCACCGGTGCATCCGTTCTTCGCGGAGCTGCCGGCCTGGGCGGTGCTGCGTGCGGCCGACATGCCGCGGCTGGGGCCTCTCGCGCTGGCGGGCGGACTGCTGGTCGAGGAACTGCGCGAGGCCGAGCCCGGCGCGGAGATCATCACGCATGGCCTGCTGGACCTGCTGTTCACCTACGCGCTGCGCCAGCTGATCGCGAAGCGCGCGGCGACGAGCGTCGGCTGGAGCCTGGCGGTGCACGACCCGATGGTGGGTCGCGCGGTGGCACTGATGCATGGCGACCCGGCACATCCGTGGACGCTCGACGAGCTGGCGAAGCGGGCCGGCCTGTCGCGCACGGCGCTGGCGGAGCGCTTCCGCGAAGCGATGGGCGACACGCCGTTGAATCACCTGCGCGTGGTGCGCATGCAGCGCGCGATGCAGTTGCTCGCGCAGACGCGGCATAGCCTGGAGGCGGTCGCCGCGGCGGTCGGCTACCGCGACGCGTTCGGGTTCTCGAAGGTGTTCAAGCGGACGGTCGGACTCTCACCCAAGGCGTTCCGCCAGCAGGATGCGGCGGAGCGACAGGATCCGTGGCGCTTGTCGGCGGGGTGAATTCAGCCGAGCTGTTCGGCCAGCCCGACGATGATGCCCTCGGGCCCACGGAGATACACGAGCCGGTACGCAGTCCCGTACTCCATCCGGCCGATGAGTGCCGCGCCATGCGCGAGCATCCGTTCCACGACGGCATCGATGTCCTCCACGGCGAACATGATGCGACGAAGACCCAGCGCGTTCACCGGCGTGTCGACGGGCCCGAACCTGACGGCGTCCGGCGTGTGGAACTTGTCCAGTTCGATGCCCTGTCCATCGGGCGTCCGCAGCATCGCGAGCGTGGCCCGCACGTCGCCGAGCCCGATGAGGCGCCCGACATTGGGACCTTGCACGTCGGTCTGGCCCTCGAGCTCGAGGCCCAGTTCGATGAAAAACGCCTTCACGGCCTCGAGATCGTCGACAACGATCAGGACGTTGTCCATTCGCTTGATTGACATGTCCTTGGCTCCACTTCAACGATGTCGCTCATTTTGAGCCCCCCGTAGGCTGCGACCTCCGCCCGGATCGTTCGTGGCTGATCTACGCGTGCACCTTCGAGGTCGGGCCGCGCTGCCTGCGATGGCTGCTGGAACCGCCCGTCGTGTGGATGTTTGATTGGCGGACGCACCGCTGCTTCGAAGGGCTGCGGGCGTACATTCAGCGCCATCGGCCAGAGGTCGAGCGGTGGCAGAAGGAACACTCCGCATGACACCCCACCATTGCGGCTACGCATGCGAGGAGATTCGACGATGAGACTGCTGCTGCTCGGTGCCACAGGTCTGGTGGGAAGCAAGGCGCTGGAGCTCGCGCTTTCCAATGACGCGTTCTCGGAAGTCATTGCGCCAACGCGCAAGCCGTTGGCGCCCGCCGCGAAGCTGGTGAACCCGGTTGTCTCACGTCTGGAGGAGCTGCTTCCGGAGCTGGCGTCGTTCAGGCCTCAAGCGGCGATCTGCGCGTTGGGCACGACCCAGGCCAAGGCTGGCTCGAAAGAAGCGTTCCGACACGTCGACCACGAACTTCCCGTCGCGTTCGGAAAGGCCGCGCACGCCGCGGGCGTCGAGACCTTCGCCCTCGTGAGCGCGGTCGGCGCGTCAGCGGACTCCCGGTTCTTCTATACGAGGACCAAGGGCGAAGTGGAACGGGACATCCAGGCCATCGGATTCCGATCGCTGACGATCTTCAGACCCAGCCTTATCGGAGGAGAGCGCCAGGAAACCAGGCGTGCCGAAGGCGCGGCCATGACACTGATCCGGCTCCTGACGCCAGTACTGCCGAAGAGGTTCCGCATCAATCCGGCGAGCAGCATCGCGGCGGCGTTGCTCAAGGCCGTCATGGAGGCAAGACCTGGACTCCGATGGATCTCGTCGGACGAGATGAACTGATTGCCTGTCGCTTGCACGCCCAAGACGCATCGGTCCGACCGGATGCAGCTCAGAGCGACTTCGGCGTCTCGTCGCCGAATCGGAGCGCGCCCTTGGGACCACTCGCCAAGGTGTCCTTGGCCTTGGGCACGCTCAGTTCGGCCTCCAGCCCGGTGAGCTTGAGCCGGCTGAGCCAGGGCAGCAAGCACGCGACCACCAGCAACCCCAACAGGAGTGGCAGCAGCGCCGCGAAGACAGTCGCACTCACACGATCACTGGCAATGAACAGCCACCACAACGCACCCAGGTGCGCCAGCAGTACCACGCACAGGAACACGCTCGCGACGCGGCTGGCGCCAGTCAGTTTTCGTTCCTGGCGCAGCAGTGCCGCGACCTGTTGTCGATTGAGCTCGGCCTGCAAGTGATGTCGGTCCAACGCGAGGACCTGTTGAAAGCTCTGCAACGCACCGCGCAGGTCACCCAGCTTCGCTCGGATCAGACCGCGCTGGAACAGCGCGGCGCAGCTTCTCGGCTGACGTGTCAGCGCCAGGCCAACTTCCTTCAGCGCCTCTTCGATCAGCTTGTTGTCCGAGGCGTTCTCGCCCTGGCGCGCCAGCAACTGTGCCAAGGTGAGATGCAAGGTGCCGCTCTTTGCCACATCCACATCACGCAGGCCACGCCTCAGGATGAGTTCGGCCTCGTCCAACCGGCCCAGCTCGATCAGTCCGACGGCCATCGCGCGGTGGGCGTCCGGATTGCGAGGCGCCAAGGCCAACGCCTGATTGAACTCCGCGATGGCCAGCTTCGCCTTGTCCTGCGTCAGCAGGAGGCTTCCGAGTTGCAGGTGTGCAAAGACGTCGTCGGGGTCGATCTCGATCGCGCGGCGGAAGTACCTCTGCGCGTCTACGGTCCGCCCCATGCGTGCCAGCACCGTTCCAAGATCCGCGCAGCGCCCGGACACGGGATCCAGCTCCGCCGCACGCCGGAACTGGCGCTCGGCTTCGCTCCACCGTCCGCGCTGGAAAGCAATCTGCCCGAGACAACCGAAGGCGTCGGCCAGATCGGACTCCTGCTTCAGGGCCTCGCGGCACAAGGCTTCGGCCTGGACATGATCATCCTCCGTCCGCTGGCACACCAGCGCCGCCGCCAGGCATACCTTGAGCCGAGGGTCCGCGGGCGCGCGCCGCACGGCCGTGGCGAACGCCCGCTCCGCGGTCTCCAACCACCCCTCGTCAAAGGCGGTCCAACCCTTCTCCACCAGCAGGCCCACGGCATCGGGACAACTCGTCATGCCTTGGGCCACGACTTCCCGCGCCTCGGCAAAACGCTCCAGCTTGCGCAGGCTGGCAATGCGCCCCTGCCAAGCGGACGCATCATCCGGACGGCTCTTGAGCACCTCCTCGAAGCGACGCAAGGCTTCCTCATGGTCGCGTCGATGGAAACTGAGCCACGCAGACTCGGTATTCAATCGCGTAGCACCGGGCAGACGAGCGCGGGCCAGCGAGATCATCGCTTCGGCCTCCTCGAACCGGCGCTCACGCCGCAGGAGTTCGACCTTCCACAAGTAGTGCCCTTCGTCTGCACGGCCCGTGGCGATGATCTCGTCCAGTCGTGTCGAGGCCTCCGCATCCCGTTTCTGGTCGAGGGCACACCAGACGCGCTCCGCGAGCAGGCCGAGGGCATCGGGGTGGCGCCGCAGCGCGGCATCGAGCACGCGCGCCGCCGCATCGAAATCCCGCTGCTTGCGCAGGGTCGCCACGAGTCCCTGGGCGGCACCCAGGCTGTCCGGCTCCCGGGCCAACACAGCCGCGAACCGTGCGTTCGCGGCGGCCCAGTCTCCACTGTCGAGCAAGGCCCAGCAGGCCGCCTCGTCAGCGTCGACGACCAGCATCGCGGGCGTGGCGATGGCAGGGGTGGAGGCGCGCTGGACCGGCTTCGGACTCATGCCTGAGAGGATTCGCCGGCCTGACGCGCGGGGCAATCCCTATGTCGGCGATCGCCGAGCCAGTCCAAGCTTGCGCCGGGACCTTGCACGCCACTCGCACGGCCATTCGTCATGCCCTCGCAAACCCGGTCGGGTTTGCGCGTAGGCGGCCTCTATGCTGCCGGCACTCTTCATCCCAGGGTGCCCCATGACGAACAAGATGCTCACGAAGCAGGCCTCGCCTACGACCGTCCTGAACGCTTTCACCGTCACGCCCGCACGCGCGGGCGTGATTGCTGTCGGGCTCGCGCTGCAGGCGGCCGCCTTCGCCGCCGACGCTCCCGCAACGGCGCCCTCGCCCGCCGCGGCTGCCTCGGCGCCCGCCGCGAAATGGAACGTCAACCAGCCCCCCGGCGAGAAGAAGATCGCCAACATCGACGTGCGCACCGGCACCTGGATGTCGGTCGACGTCAGTCCCGACGGCCAGCAGATCGTCTTCGACCTGCTCGGAGACCTCTACGTGATGCCCGTAGGCGGCGGCGAAGCCAAGGCGCTGACGCACTCGATCGCGTGGGAGATGCAGCCCCGCTTCTCGCCCGACGGCAAGCAGATCGCCTTCGTCTCCGACGCCGGCGGCGGCGACAACATCTGGGTCATGAACGCCGACGGCACCAACGCCCGCGCGATCTCGACCGAAGACTTCCGCCTGCTCAACAACCCGGTCTGGCATCCCAGCGGCAAGTACATCGCCGCCCGCAAGCACTTCACCGGCACGCGCTCGCTGGGCAGCGGCGAGATCTGGCTCTATCACCTCGACGGCGGCAAGGGCCAGCAGCTCAATGAAAAGCCGAACTGGCAGAAGGACCTCGGCGAGCCCGCGCTCTCGCCGGACGGCAAGTACCTGTACTACTCGCAGGACAGCACGCCGGGCCGCCAGTTCGAATACAACAAGAACAGCACCGGCGAGATCTTCCGCATCTATCGCCAGGACCTGACCGATGGCACCAACGAGCCCTTCGTCACCGGCCCCGGCGGCGCGATCCGGCCGACGCCCTCCCCCGACGGCAAGTACCTCGCCTTCATCCGCCGGCTGCGCGACGCCTCGGGCAGCCGCACCACGCTGTTCCTCAAGGACCTGAAGACCGGCCGCGAATTCCCCGCCTGGACCGGCATGGAACGCGACCTGCAGGAGTCCTGGTCCGTGCACGGCGTCTACCCCGGCATCGCGTGGATGCCCGATTCCAAGCAGGTTGTGGCGTGGGCGCAGGGCAAGCTCTGGCGCATCGATCCGTTCAAGTCCAGCGCCGCGGAGATCCCCTTCCACGTGAAGGACGAGCGCCAGATCACGCCCGCCCTGCGCTTCGCGCATGAGGTCGCGCCCGCGACTTTCGACTCGAAGATGCTGCGCTGGGTCAAGGTCTCGCCGGATGGCAAGCGCGTGGTGTTCTCGTCCGCCGGCTATCTCTACACGAGCGAGCTGCGCGACGGCCAACCGGTCGGCGAAGCGCGCCGACTCACGTCGCAGACGGAACGCTTCGAGTACTTCCCGGCGTTCTCGCGCGATGGCAAGCAACTCGTCTACGTGAGCTGGACCGACGCGGACCAGGGCCGCGTGCGCGTGCTCGACCTCGCCGGCGGCCGCGACACGATCGTCACGCCGGAGCCCGGCAAGTACCTGTCGCCGGCGTTCTCGCCGGACGGCAGGACCGTCGCGTATCAGAAGGCCAAGGGCGGCTTCCTGACCTCGCCCTGGAACAGCCTGGAGCCCGGCGTCTACGTCGCCCCCGCCGACGGCAAGGGCCAGCCGCGCCGCGTCACCAAGGACGGCGAGGCGCCCCAGTTCGGCGCCGACAACGACACGCTCTACGTCACGCGCAAGCAGACGACGGGCGAGGTCGATTCGAATCACCAGCTGGTCCGCCTGAACCTGGTCGAGCGCAGCGAGTTCGCCGTCGCCAAGAGCGAATTCGCGACGCGATTCACCGTGTCGCCGGACGGCCAGTGGCTCGGCTTCACCGAGCGCTTCCACACCTACGTCACGCCGCTCGCGCCCGCGGGCAAACTGCAGACGGTCGGCCCGAAGGCCGAGGCGATGCCGGTGAAGAAGCTCGACGTCAACGCGGGCGACGACCTGCAGTGGTCGGGCGACGGCAAGTCGCAGCCGTATGCGCTGCACTACGCGCTGGGCAACGAGCTCTTCACCGTGCCGCTGACGCAGGCGCTGCAGCCGGGCTTCAAGCCCGCGGAACGCGGCGCGCCGATCAAGCTGACGCTGACCGCCGACAAGCCCAAGGGCCGCATCGCGATCGTCGGCGCGCGCATCGTCACGATGAGCGCGAGCAAGCCCGATGAAGTGATCGAGGACGGCGCGATCCTCGTCGACGGCGACCGCATCGCGGCGATCGGGCCGCGCGCGTCGGTGACGATCCCCGCCGGCACGGAGACGATCCAGGCGGCCGGCAAGACGGTGATCCCGGGCCTGATCGACGCGCACTGGCACGGCACGATGGCCGAGAGCGAAATCGTCCCGCAGCAGAGCTGGATCAACTACGCGTCGCTGGCCTTCGGCCTGACGACGCTGCACGATCCGTCCAACCGCACCAGCGACATCTACACGCAGTCGGAGATGCAGCGCACGGGCCGCGTGGTCGGGCCGCGGATCTTCTCGACGGGCACGGTGCTGTACGGCGCGAAGGCCGATTTCTCCGCAGTGATCAACAGCCTCGAGGACGCGCAGACGCATCTGAAGCGCTTGAAGTCGGCCGGCGCGATCAGCGTGAAGAGCTACAACCAGCCGCGGCGCGATCAGCGCCAGCAGGTGCTCGAAGCCGCTCGCGAGACCGGCATGATGGTCGTGCCGGAAGGCGGCTCGCTGTTCCAGCTGAACATGTCGATGGTCGTCGACGGCCACACCGGCGTGGAGCACGCGCTGCCGGTGGCCAAGGTCTACGACGACGTGAAGCAGCTGTGGCCGCAGACCCAGGTCGGCTACACACCGACGCTGAACGTCGCCTACGGCGGACTGGACGGCGAGCACTACTGGTACGCGCGCACGGACGTGTGGCGCCATCCGATCCTCAGCAAGTTCGTGCCCAAGGCCGTGCTGGAGCCACGCAGCGTGCGCCGCGAGACCGCACCGGAGGAAGACTTCAACGTCATCCAGGTCGCGAAGACCGCGACCGAGCTGCAGCGCGCCGGCGTGCCGGTGAACATCGGCGCGCACGGGCAGCGTGAAGGGCTCGGCGCGCATTGGGAAATGTGGATGATGGGCCTGGGTGGGATGACCTCGTTGGAGGCGATCCGCACCGCGACGCTCAATCCGGCGCGTTACCTCGGTCTGGACAAGGACATCGGCTCACTGGAGTCGGGCAAGCTCGCGGACCTGGTGATCATCGACGGCGACGTGTTGAAGGACATCCGCCAGAGCGATCGCATCAGCCAGGTCATGCAAGGCGGGCGGGTCTTCGACATCCCGTCGATGAACGAGGTCTGGCCAGCGAAGAAGGCGCGCAAGCCGTTCTTCTTCGATGGGGCGAATGCGAGCGCGCCGGTGGATGCGATGGCCGCAGGTGTCGAAGAAGGACACGGGCACGGGGATTGATCCCGGTCGGCCAAGCGCGGGCAGACCCCGGTCGGCCAAGCGAAGGCAGCCCCCGGTCAGCCAAGCGCGGGCTCTCCACGGGGCATGGGGCATCCCTCCGGGAACCCCAAGCCCCATTCCGGCCCCACTCACACTCGCTGACTCCAGCCTGCGATTGACCGGTCCGACTGCAAAGTCGGACTCGGTGTCGGTGTCGGTGTCGACTTCGACGTCTGAGTCCGAGTCCGAGTCAGCTTGGAGTGGGGTGAATGGGGTCAGGCCTTGCCGGTCGATCCGAAACCGCCCTCGCCGCGCGAGGACGCGTCGAAGTCGTCGACGACACGGAAGGTGGGCTGCACCACCGGCACGATCACCATCTGCGCGATGCGCTCCATCGGCTGGATCGTGAACGTGTCCTTGCCGCGGTTCCACACGCTGACCATCAACTGGCCCTGGTAGTCGGAGTCGATGAGGCCGACCAGGTTGCCCAGCACCACGCCGTGCTTGTGGCCCAGGCCCGAGCGCGGCAGGATCATCGCCGCCAAGCCCGCATCGCCGATGTGGATCGCCAGGCCCGTGGGCACCAGCACCGTGTCGCCAGGCGCCAGCGTGATCGCCTCGTCGAGGCAGGCGCGCAGGTCCAGGCCGGCGCTGCCGGTCGTCGCGTAAGCAGGGAGTTGCTCGGCCATGCGGCGGTCGAGCACCTTCAGATCGATGGTGGTCATGGAATCAGTCGAGATGGAAATCGAGGGCGTCTGAAGGGAGCGCAAAGGACTGCGACTGCCTCAGGCGCCGTAGGTCGTCAGCCGCTGCGCGATCTCGCGCACCAGCTCGCGGGCCAGCGTCAGCTTGTCGGCGCGCGAGAGTTCGCGTTCGCCGCGCGCGTCCACCAGCGTCAACGCGTTGTCTTCCTGGCCGAAAGCGGCCGGGCCGATGTTGGCCACGATCAGCGGCACGTTCTTGCGCTGGCGCTTCTCGCGCGCGTGCTTGATCAGGTCCTGGCTCTCCGCCGCGAAGCCGACACACAGCGGCGGATGCGGCAGCGCGGCGACCGTCGCCAGGATGTCGGGGTTCTCCGCCAGCGTCAGCGCGGGCGCGACCGCCTCGCCGGCCTTGGCGTTCTTCTTGATCTTGTGTTCGGCCGTCTGCGCCGGCCGCCAGTCCGCGACCGCCGCCGTGGCGACGAAGACCTGGTGCGTGGCCGCACGCGGCAGTACCGCGTCCAGCATCTCGCGCGCGCTCTGCACGTCGATGCGGGTCACGCCCAGCGGCGTGGGCAGGTGCACGGGGCCGGCGACCAGCGTCACCTCGGCGCCCGCCTCCGCCGCCGCGCGCGCGATGGCGAAGCCCATCTTGCCGCTCGAGCGGTTCGTGATGCCGCGCACCGGATCGATCGCCTCGTAGGTCGGCCCGGCCGTGATCAGCAGCTTGCGTCCGGCCAGCACCTTCGGCTGGAAATGCGAGACCACGTGCGCCAGCAGCTGCATCGGCTCCAGCATGCGGCCGTCGCCGACTTCGCCGCAGGCCTGGTCGCCGGACCCGACCCCCAGCACCAACGCGCCGTCCGCCTGCACCTGCGCCAGGTTGCGCTGCGTGGCCGGATGCGCCCACATCTCGCGGTTCATCGCCGGGGCGAGCAGCAACGCGCACTTGTGCGCCGGACGCGCCAGCGCCGTCAGCGACAGCAGATCGTCCGCGCGGCCTTGCGCCAGCTTGGCGATGACATCCGCGCTGGCGGGCGCGATCACCATCACGTCGGCCTCGCGCGTCAGGTTGATGTGCGCCATGTTGTTGTCGGGGCGCGCATCCCATTGGCTGGTGAAGACGGGGCGGTTGGAGAGCGCCTGCATGGTCACCGGCGTGATGAAGGACTCGGCGGCCTCCGTCATGATGACCTGCACCGTGGCGCCGGCTTTCACGAGCAACCGCGTGAGCTCGGCGATCTTGTAGCAGGCGATGCCGCCGGACAGGCCCAGGAGGACGTGCCGACCGACGAGGGAGTTGGATTCGGACATAGGAAGGAACTCTACCAGCGCGACCTTTTCGCGATGCCTGAAAGCCCTTGCAGGTCCCTCCGCGCCTGACCTTCGTCACGCACGTTCTCGCCGCGCCGGGCGCGGTGGGGGAACTCGCCCCTACGGGCCCGATGAGTGACTTGCCTCGACGATGGGAGCAGTCGGCGGGTCAGACCTTGCGCTTGAAGACCAGATCCCACACGCCGTGGCCCAGCTTCAGGCCGCGGTTCTCGAACTTCGTCAGCGGGCGGTACTCGGGCTTGTCGGCGTAGCCGTCCGCGCGGGTCGAGGTGTTCTCCAGATCCGGATCGGCGCGCAGCACCTCCAGCATCTGCTGGGCGTAGGGCTCCCAGTCGGTGGCCAGGTGCAGGTAGCCGCCGGGGGCCAGGTGTTGCACCAGCTTGGCGACGAACGGCGGCTGCACGAGCCGGCGCTTGTTGTGGCGCTTCTTGTGCCAGGGATCGGGGAAGTAGATGTGCACGCCGGCCAGCGAGCCCTTGGGGATCATGCCGTCCAGCACCTCGACGGCGTCGTGCTGGAAGATGCGGATGTTGGGGATGTCCTGCTCGCCGATCAGCTTGAGCAGCGCGCCGACGCCGGGTTCGTGGACCTCGCAGCCGATGAAGTCGACGCCGGGCAGGGTCTGAGCGATCTGGGCGGTCGGGCCGCCCATGCCGAAACCGATCTCGAAGACGACGGGCGCCTTGCGCCCGAAGGTGGCCTCGTAGTCCATCGCTTCAGGCTTGAACGGCAGCACGAACTTCGGTCCGAGTTCCGCGAGCGCCTTGACCTGTCCGGTGCCCATGCGACCGGCGCGCACGACGAAGCTGCGGATGCGGGCCTTCGGATGGTTGACGCCCTCGCCCGCCGGCGAATGACCGGCGTCCTCGCTGGCGTCATCACTGTCGGTGGGATCGTCGATGGGGTCGATGGAATCGGACATGTCGGGAATCAGGAATCGAGGGCCGGGATTCTACCGAGCCCCATGGCCCGATCACCTGACTCGTCCGGTCTGCGGGGCCCGGTGCCGGCCGACCGATTTGCGGAACATGTGCAGCGTATGAGGGCGGCCGGCACCGGGTCCCGCAGACGTGCTCGGTCTCAGCCGAGTTCCGCCATGACGAGCGGTGCTGGCGTCCAGGACGGCGCGTCGCCGATGGAGACGGCGGCGAGCGCCTGCGCGATGGCGCGATCGGCCGAGGCCTCGTCGGCGGCGTGGACGAAGGCGATCGGATCGCCTGCGGCCACGACATCGCCGAGCTGCGCGAAGCGGTCGAGGCCGACGCGCATGTCGAGCGCATCGCCAGGCAGGCGGCGGCCGCCGCCGAGCTCGACGATGACGAGCCCGAGGTCGCGCGTGTTCATGCCGACGATGCGGCCGGCGCGCGGTGCCGGGATCGGAAGGACGACCGGCGCTGCCGCGAGGTGAACCTCGGGCCTCTCCAGCAGATCCGCCGGACCACCGAGCGCCGCGACCATCTTCGCGAAGCGTTCCGCCGCCGCGCCGCTGTCCAGCGCCGCCAGCAGCTTCACGCGCGCCGAGGCCGTGTCGGCCGCGATGCCGCCCAGCACCAGCATCTCGGCGCACAGGGCCAGCGTGAGTTCATGGGTGCGGGCCTCGCGCGGCCGGCGTCCGGTCAGGTAGTCGATGGCGCCGCGCACTTCCAGCGCGTTGCCGACTTCCTGTCCCAACACCTGGTTCATGTCGGTGATCAGCGCCCGGGTCCGCAGGCCCGCGCCGCCGGCCACGTCGACGATGCTCTGCGCGAGCTCGCGTCCGAATTCCGGCGTGGACGCGAACGCGCCGTTGCCGCACTTGATGTCCATCGCCAGGCCCTGCAGCCCGGCCGCGAGCTTCTTGGACAGGATGCTCGCGGTGATCAGCGGCACGCTCTCCACCGTGGCCGTGATGTCGCGCACCGCGTAGAAGCGCTTGTCGGCCGGCGCCAGATCGCTGGTCTGGCCGATGATGGCGCAGCCCAACGTGCGCACGATGCGGTCGAAGTCGGCCGGCGCCGGCGTCGTCGTGTAGCCGGGGATGGCCTCGAGCTTGTCGACGGTCCCGCCCGTGTGCCCGAGCCCGCGTCCCGCGATCATCGGCACATAGCCGCCGCAGGCCGCCACCATCGGCGCGATCATCAGGCTCAGCTTGTCGCCGACGCCGCCGCTCGAATGCTTGTCCAGCACCGGCCCTGGCATGTCCGGCCAGCTCAGCACGCGGCCGCTGTTCATCATGGCGCGCGTCAGGGCGACCGCCTCGTCGCGCCCCATGCCCCGCAGGAACACCGCCATGCCGAGCGCGGCCACCTGGCCCTCGCTCCAGCTGCCGTCCACCAGCCCGCGCACGAAGTGCCCGATCTGGGTCTCGTCCAGCGCGCGCCCCTCGCGCTTGGTCCGGATGATTTCCTGCGCCAGCATGATCGCCGCGTCCCTTCGATGTGTTGTCGTTGTGCGCCCGCCCCTCGTCGGTCGGGGTGGGGCTTCGCGGCTTGCGCGCTGCTTGAGCGCTTCCTGTGCGCTTGTGGAGCGCTGCTTCAGTACTGCTTCAGTGGTGCTTCAGCGCTTGTTCGGCGCCTCAGTACGCGGCGCTGACCGCCGCGCTGTCCTGTCCGGCCAGCACCGCCTCGATGTCGCCCAGCAGCCCGCTCGCGCCGAAGCGCAGCCGCTGCGGCGTCAGCGCGGCGGCGCCGAGCGCCTCCGCCGCCAGCTGCAGATAGGCGCGGGCATCCACCACCGAGCGGATGCCGCCCGAGGCCTTGAAGCCCGCGTTGCCAAGCCCGCTGCCGGCGATCTCGCGCAGCATCGTCGCGGCCGCTTCGGGCGTCGCCGACACCTTGGTCTTGCCGGTGCTCGTCTTGACGAAGTCCGCCCCCGCCATCAGCGCCTGGCGCGTGGCCTCGGCGATGCGCGCGGGCGAACCGAGTTCGCCCGACTCGATGATCACCTTCAACGTCAGCGGCCGCGTCGCGTGCCGGACTTCGGACAGGAATTCGCCGACCTCGGTCGACTGCCCCGCCATCAGCGCGCGGTACGGCAGCACCACGTCCACCTCCTGCGCGCCGGCCTGCGCGATCGCGTCGATCTCCGCCAGCACGCGCGGCAGATCCAGGCTGCCATCGGGGAAGTTGGCGACCGCGGCGACGCGGATGTCCTTGGGCAACGCGGCGCGCGCCTGCGCGACAAACTTCGGCCACACGCACACGGCCGCGACGTGGCCACGCTCCGGCGCGCCGATCGCGCGCGTGCACAGGGCCTCGATGTCGGCGGCGGTATCGCCGTCGTTCAGGCTCGTCAGGTCCAGGCATTGCAGCGCCAGGCGCGCCGCTTGTTCGAGACTCATCTCCGACTTCATCGACTACTCCTACTGCTCTACCCTGAAGGTCGCGCACGACCGCCGCGGCCCGTCACGTCCGTGGACACGGGGGCCACCGGGACGCGGCGCGTCCCGATCTTCGCTCCGGGGCGCTCAGGCCTTGAGCGATTCCAGCGTCGCCAACGAGGCCAAGTAGTGGCCCAGGTAGGCCGCCGCGCGGTCGCCCGAGACCTTCGCCTGCTGCAGCGTCAGCGCGTGCGTCAGCGCCTCGTCGGACATGCCCGCGGCCATGTTGGTGATCAGCGCCAGGCCGGCAACGCGCAGGCCCGCGTGGCGCGCCAGGATGGTCTCCGGCACGGTGCTCATGCCGACCGCGTCCGCGCCCCAGGCGGCGAACATGCGGATCTCGGCGGGGGTCTCGAAGTGCGGGCCGACAGCCCACACGTACACGCCCTCGGTGAGCACCATGTTGTGCTCGCGGGCGATCTTGAAGCCCTGCTGGCGCAGCTCGGCGTCATAGGCGACGCTCATGTCGCAGAAGCGGTCGCTGCCCGGCAGGCCCGTCAGCGGCGAGCGCTGCGGCGCATTGATGTGGTCCGAGATCAGCATCAGGCTGCCCGGCGGCTGGTGCGACCGCAGGCTGCCCGACGCGTTCGTCAGCACCAGCACCTTCACGCCCCAGGCCTTCAGGCTGCGGATCGCGCCGGCCATGCCGGTGCAGTCGCCGCTCTCGTAGGTGTGGGCACGGCCGCGCAGCATCGCCACGCGTTGCTGGCCGACGCGGCCCACGGCGATCTCGGCCACGTGGCCTTCGACCTTGGGCTGCGGGAACGCCGGCAGCTTCGCGTACGGCAGGTGCTGCACGTCCTGCAGCTGGTCGACGGCGCCGGACCAGCCGGAGCCGAGCACGACGGCGACTTCAGGGCCTTGTTCGCCGAAGGTCGACTTCAGCGTGGCGATGCTGGCGGTGATGGCGGCGTCGAGCTCGGCGCCTTGCAGGGGGATGGACATGGTCGTTCTCCTGTCGCGGCCACGGCGGCCGCGTCGATTGGGATGTTCAGGGCTTCAGGTGATCCGGACCGAAGCTGGCGGGGAGCAGCTGCTCCAGCGTCCAGTGCGCGCGCACGCCGGTGGCGTCGCCCGCGATCACGATGAGGTCGTCGGGCCGCGCGAACTCGCGCAGCTTCTGGCGGCAGCCGCCGCAGGGGGTGATGATTTCCGAGCCCGCGCCGGTGACCATCACCGCGCGCGCCACGCGCCCGCCGCCCATGATCATGTGGCCCAGCGCGTTGGTCTCCGCGCACCAGCCTTGCGGGTAGGCGGCGTTCTCGATGTTGCAGCCGGCGTGGATGCGGCCGTGCTCGTCGAGCACCGCGGCGCCGACGAAGTACTTCGAATACGGCGCATGCGAATGCTGCCGCGCATCGAGCGCGGCCTTCAGCAGGCGTTCGATGACGTCGGCGGGCAGCGGGATCGCCGCGATCAGGCTTTGGTTCGCGCTCATGATCAGCGCTCCTTCACGTAGGGCTTGCTCAGCGCCTTGGGCGCGATCGCCTGGCCGATGAAGCCGGCCAGCAGCACCACCGTCAGGATGTAGGGCAGCGCCTGGATCAGCTGCACCGGGACCTCGCCGATGCCCGGCAGCGACACGCCTTGCAGGCGGATCGCGACGGCGTCCAGGAAACCGAACAGCAGGCAGGCGCACAGCGTCGGCACCGGCTTCCACTTGCCGAAGATCATCGCGGCCAGCGCGATGAAGCCGCGGCCCGCGGTCATGTTGGGGGAGAACGAGGCGTTCTGCGCCAGCGTCAGGTAGGCGCCGCCCAGGCCGCACAGGATGCCGTTGAGCGCCAGCGCGGTGTAGCGCAGCCGCGGCACGGAGACGCCGGCCGCGTCGACCATCGCCGGGTTCTCGCCGACCGCGCGCAGGCGCAGACCGGGGCGGGTGCGCTCCAGGAAGAACCACACGACGACGACCAGCGCGAAGGCCAGGTAGACCAGCGCGTTGTGGCTCAGCAGGCCGTGGCCGATGACCGAGGCCACCCAGCTGCCGGGCGTCGGCTCGGCCCACTGCGGCAGCAGGCCGGTGATGCGCTGCTCGGCGCCGATCGGCGGCGTCTGCCCGCCTTGCGCGAACCAGGCGATGCCCAGCACCACGGTCAGCCCGGCGGCCACCATGTTGAGCGCGACGCCGGAGACGACCTGGTCGCCGCGGTGCGTCACCGTCGCGAAGCCGTGGATCATCGACATCGCGATGGCCACGCCGATCGCGGCCAGCAGGCCCAGCGTCGTCGAGTGCGACACGCTGGCCACCGCCGCCGCGGCGAACGCGGCGGACAGCATCTTGCCTTCCAGCCCGATGTCGACGACGCCGGAGCGCTCCGACAGCAGGCCGGCGAGCGCGGCAAACAGCAGCGGCGTGGTGACGCGCAGCGTCGACGCCAGCACGGAGCCGATCAGGACCTCATCCATTCGACTTCCCTCCAGCGACGCCTGCGCCGCCTGCAACGCCTGCGCCGCGCTTGCGGGCCACGGCCGCATACAGCTTCGCGAACATCGGCGCGCTCACCATCGCCATCGCGCCAGCGAACAGCACGATCAGGCCCTGCACCGTCACGACCATCTCGCGGCTGAAGCCGGGGACTTCGAACGAGACCTCGACGCCGCCTTGATACAAGGTGCCGAACAGCAGCGAGGCCAGCACGATGCCGACCGGATGGTTGCGCCCCATCAGCGCCACCGCGATGCCGGTGAAGCCCGCGCCTGCGACGAAGTCCAGCGTCAGCTTGCCTTGCACGCCGGCGATCTCGTTGACGCCAACCAGCCCGGCCAACGCGCCCGACAGGCCCATCGCGGCCAGCACCTGCCAGCGCGGCTTGATGCCGGCGTAGTGCGCGGCGCTCGGGTTGGAGCCGACCGCGCGCAGCACGTAGCCGGCGCGGCTCTTCCACAGGAACCACCAGACGAAGACGCAGGCCGCGACGGCCAGCAGGATCGACAGGTTCAGCGGCGAGGACGGCCATTCGATGCCGACCTTCGCCAGCAGCTCATGCACCGCCGGCATGCGCGCCGAGTCGGCGAAGGCATCGCTCTCGACCGACATCGAGCCGTTCGGGCGCAGCCAGTTCACGAGCAGGTAGCCATTGAGACTGGCCGCGAGGAAGTTGAACATGATGGTCGTGATGACCACGTGGCTGCCGCGCCAGGCCTGCAGGTAGCCGGGCACCGCGGCCCACACCATGCCGAACAGCGCCGCCGCGACGATCGCCAGCGGGATCATCACGAACCCGGGCAGCTTGGGCGCGAGCCACAGCGACAGCAGCGCCACGCCGATGCCGCCCAGCGTCGCCTGCCCTTCCCCGCCGATGTTGAACAGGCCGCCATGGAAGGCGACCGCGACGGCGAGGCCGGTGAAGATGAAGGTGGTCGTGTAGTACAGCGTGTAGCCGAGGCCACGCGCGCTGCCGAGCGCGCCTTCCAGCAGCACCGACAGCGCCTGCATCGGGCTCGCGCCGATCAGCAGCACCACGCCGCCGGCCACCGCCAGCGCGATCAGCAGGTTCCACAGCGGCAGGAGGACCAGGTCCATCCAGCGCGGCATCTGCAAGGCTTGGCTGCTCATGGGGCCACGGCCGCGCCAGCGGCCTTCTCGTGAGTGGGGGAAGCGGACATCAGCAGGCCCAGGTTCTTCTCGGAGCACTCGTCGATCGCGAGCTCCCCGGTGATGCGCCCGGCGTTCATGACGATCACGCGATCGGCCAGCGCCAGGATCTCGTCGAGCTCGCTGGAGACGACCAGGATCGCGCAGCCGGCGTCGCGCAGGCGGCGCAGCTGGTTGTGGATGAATTCGATCGCGCCGATGTCGACGCCGCGCGTCGGCTGGCCGACCAGCAGCACCGCGGGACTCTGACCGATCTCGCGCGCCAGGATCAGCTTCTGCTGGTTGCCGCCGGAGAACTTCGACGAGCCCAGCTCCGCGTTGCGCGGGCGGACGTCGAAGCGCTCCATCATCTCCGCGGTCTGCGCGCGGAGGTGGCGCTGGTTCATGCCCAGGCCCATCGGGCCGGCGCGATAGGCGTCCTGCTCGTGATAACCGAGGGCGGCCGTTTCCCACGCGGGGAAGCTCAGCACCATGCCGAGCGCGTGGCGGTCCTCGGGCACGTGCGCGAGCTTGAGCTCACGCGCCGTGCGCGGATCCATCCACGACGTCGGGCGGAAGTCGCGGCCCGCGACGTGCAGCGTGCCGGCGTCCGGCGCACGCATGCCCGCCAGGACTTCCAGCAGCTCGCTCTGGCCGTTGCCGGAAACACCGGCCACGCCGACGATCTCGCCCGGACGCAGCGCCAGCGTCGCGTTGCTCAGCAGGTGCACGCCGGAGCCGCTGTCGCCGGCGACGGTCAGGCCTTCGGCCTTCAGCACCGGCTGGTCCGACGGGGGCTTGACGGCACCGCCGTCGCGGCCCAGGTTGACCTTGCGGCCGACCATGCTCTCGGCCAGGTCCTCGGGACTGGTCTCGCCGATCGCGCAGGTCTTGATCACCGCACCCGCGCGCATCACGGTCACGGCGTCGCACAGCGCCATCACCTCGCGCAGCTTGTGCGTGATCAGCAGGATGGTCGTGCCGCGCTCGCGCAGGCGTCGCAGCACTTCGAAGAGCTGGTCGGTTTCCTGCGGCGTCAGCACCGCCGTCGGCTCGTCCAGGATCAGGATCTTCGCGCCGCGGTACAGCGCCTTCAGGATCTCCAGCCGCTGCATCTCACCGACCGGCAGGTCGGCGACGGTCGCGTCCAGACGCACCGTCAGGCCCGTGTCGCGCATCAGCGCCTCGAGCTCCTGGCGCACCTGGCGCTTCGCCCGGGACAGGAAGAACGCCGGCTCCGCGCCGAGCATCACGTTGTCCAGCGCGGACAGCGTATCCACCAGCATGAAGTGCTGATGCACCATGCCGATGCCCAGCGCGATGGCCTGTTGCGAACTGGCGATGGTGACGCGCTGGCCGTCGACCTCGATGTGACCCTCGTCGGCGTGGTAGTAGCCGTAGAGGATGGCCATCAGCGTGCTCTTGCCGGCGCCGTTCTCGCCGACCAGGCCGTGCACCGTGCCGCGCTCGACGGCCAGGCTCACCGCCCGGTTGGCCTGCACCGCGCCGAAGCGCTTGGAGATCTCGCACAGACGGACCGCGGGCGCGGCGGCGCCGCGTGGGGACTGTGTCATGTCAGGAACGCTCGCTCGCGAGGGGTCAGTTCTTGCAGGCGTTGTCCGCCATGTAGTCCGCGACCTTGATCTTGCCGGCGATGATGTCGGCCTTGTACGCGTCCAGCTTGGTCTTGATCGCGGGAGCGATCAGCTTGGCGTTGTTGGCGTCGACGGCGTACTCGACGCCGCCTTCCTTCAGGCCCAGCACGCTGATGCCGGGCTTCCATTCCTTGAGCACGTTGTAGACGGCGACGTCCACGCGCTTGACCATCGAGCTCAGCATCGTGCCGGGCTGGATGTGGTTCTGGTTGCTGTCGACGCCGATGGCCAGCTTGCCGGCATCCTTGGCCGCCTGGTAGACGCCGACGCCGGTGCCGCCGGCCGCGGCGAAGACCACGTCCACGCCCTTGGCGAACTGGGCCTTGGCCAGCTCGCCGCCGCGGGTCGGGTCGTTCCAGGCCGAGGCCGTCGTGCCGGTCATGTTCTTGAAGACCTCGACCTTGGCGTTGGCCGCCTTGGCGCCCTGCTCATAGCCGCACTCGAACTTGCGGATCAGCGGGATGTCCATGCCGCCCACGAAGCCGACCTTGCCGGTCTTGCTGGTCAGCGCGGCCAGCGCGCCGACGAGGAAGCTGCCTTCCTGCTCCTTGAACAGCACCGACTGCACGTTGGGCTGGTTGACCTTCTCGTCGATGATGACGAACTTGGTCTTGGGGAAGTCCTTGGCCACCTGGTTCAGCGCCGAGGCCTGGGCGAAACCCACCGAGATGATCGGGCTCGCGCCGCGCTCGGCCATGCGGCGGATCGCCTGCACGCGCTGGGTCTCGTTGCTGATCTCGAACTCGAGATACTTGCCGCCCGTGTCCTTCTTCCACTGCTCGACGCCACGGTACGCGGCCTCGTTGAACGACTTGTCGAACTTGCCCCCCATGTCGAAGATCACCGCCGGGGTGGTCTGCGCGGCCGCCGCGCCAGCAGTCAGGGCCAAGGCCAAGCCAGCCGCGATGGGGGAGAACGACAGGAAGGACTTCATCATTTGCGGTCTCGATGCGAAGGGTGAGGAGCAGCCGGGCATTCTAAGAAGGCGCGAGTGTAAGCCACCTCAAGGTAAACGCTAAACGTTTGCGGGGTCGTCATTTCCAGGAGGTGGCTCCCTCGCCGGAGCCATTGCGCCGCCCCGGAAATGCCGCTATCGAGTAGCACGTCTTGTGCCTACCTTGCTCGACTCCGATCTGCCAGGCGCGGGCTCTCCACGACTCAGGGGGCGTCCCTCCGGGAACCCCCAGAGTCATTCCGGCCCCACCCCCACTGGCTGACCCCGGTCCGCCTGGCGCTCGTTGACTTCGGGCGAGGCGACGTCGCCTCGTCTCGCTGCGTTCGCACCCTTTCGAGGGACCGCGTTTTGGGCGAATCGCAGTGCGCCCTCGGGTTGACCGAACCCTCACCCCCGTTCGGCGAGAGAAGTTGAGAATCACTATCATTTAGAATCTTTCGCTTCGCAAGCCCGCAGGCTCCTCCCGAGATCCCTACGACATGAGCGCCGTTCTCCAAGTCCCCACCCTCGCGCAGGCCACCATCGGTCAGGCGCACCGCGTCAAGGCGCTGCAGGCACCGGCGCATGCGCCGGAATGGAAACAGATGCTGGAGGAACTGGGCTTCGTCGCCGGCGAGCACGTCGCCGTGCTGGCCCGCGCCATGCCCGGCGCGGACCCGCTCGTCGTGCGCATCGGGCAGTCGACCTTCGCGCTGCGCCGTGCGGAAGCGGAATGCGTGGAGCTCGAAGGCGCCGCGCCCGGCGGCCTGACGGCGGCGGTCGACACGGGCGCGAGCCAGGCGGGAGCCGCCCATGCGTGAGTCCATCGTTCACATCCACCCGGCCGGGCCGCTGCTGGCGTTGGTCGGCAATCCGAACTGCGGCAAGACCGCCCTGTTCAACCGCCTGACCGGCAGCCGGCAGAAGGTCGCCAACTACGCCGGCGTGACCGTGGAGCGCAAGGAAGGCCGCCTGAAGACCGCCGCCGGCAAGCTGCTGCGCGTGCTGGACCTGCCGGGCACCTATTCGCTGTATCCGCGCTCGCCGGACGAGCGCGTCACCGTCGACGTGCTGGCTGGTCGTGCGCAAGGCGAGAAGCGCCCCGACCTGATCGTCTGCGTGCTGGACGCGACCAATCTGCGCCGCAACCTGCGCCTGTTCCTGTCGGTGCAACGGCAGGGCCTGCCCTGCGTGGTCGCGCTGAACATGGCCGACCTGGCGCAGCGCCGCGGCATCGTGGTCGACACGCAGAAGCTCAGCACGCTGCTCGGCGTGCCGGTGATCCGCACCGTGGCCACCGACGGCGAAGGCATCGACGACCTGCGCGCGGTGCTGGACGAGCCGGAGCGCTGGCGCACCGAGTCCGTCACCGCCGAGGGCGAGGACACCGCGCGCATCAACCACATCCTGAAGGAGCTGGGCCTCGACGCGCTGCAGGGCGAGCTGCCCAGCGACAAGGTCGACCGCTTCGTGCTGCATCCGGTGCTGGGACCGATCCTGCTGGCGGTGCTGCTGTTCTTCCTGTTCCAGGCGGTGTTCGCGTGGGCCGAGGCGCCGATGGGCTGGATCGAGGCCGGCACCGCCTGGCTCGGCGCGCAGGCCGGCGCGCTGCTGCCCGAAGGCCACCTGCGCAGTCTGGTCGTGGACGGCCTGATCGCAGGGGTGGGCGGCGTGCTGGTGTTCCTGCCGCAGATCCTGATCCTGTTCTTCTTCATCCTGCTGCTGGAAGAGTCCGGCTACCTGCCGCGCGCGGCCTTCCTGCTGGACCGGCTGATGGGCTCGGTGGGCCTGTCGGGCCGCAGCTTCATCCCGCTGCTGTCGAGCTTCGCCTGCGCGATCCCCGGGATCATGGCGACGCGCTCGATCGCGAATCCGCGCGACCGGCTCGTCACCATCCTGATCGCGCCGCTGATGACCTGCTCGGCGCGGCTGCCGGTGTACGCGCTGCTGATCGGTGCCTTCATCCCGCAGCGCGAGCTGTGGGGCGGCATCGAGCTGCAGGGGCTGGTGCTGTTCGTCCTGTACTTCGCCGGGATCATCGCGGCGATGGCCGTGGCCTGGCTGCTGAAGCGCTTCACCGACGCGGGCCGCCAGGTGCGCCCGCTGATGATGGAGCTGCCCAGCTACCACTGGCCGCATGCGCGCAACGTCGCGATCGGGCTGCTGCAGCGCGCGGAGATCTTCATCAAGCGCGTGGGCGGCATCATCCTGGCGCTGACGTTGCTGCTGTGGGTGCTGTCGACCTTCCCCGGCGCGCCCGAAGGCGCGACCGGCCCGGCGATCGAGTACAGCTTCGCCGGCTACCTGGGCCGCGGGCTGGCGACGATCTTCGAGCCGATCGGCTTCAACTGGCAGATCAGCCTGGCGCTGGTGCCGGGCATGGCGGCGCGCGAGATCGCGGTCAGCGCGCTGGGCACGGTGTACTCGCTGTCGGCCACCGGCGACGAGGCCGCGCAGGCGCTGACGCCGCTGATCGCCTCGACCTGGGGCCTGCCGACGGCGTTCTCGCTGCTGGCCTGGTTCGTCTTCGCGCCGCAGTGCCTGTCGACGATCGCGGCGGTCAAGCGCGAGACCGGCGGCTACAAGATCCCGGCCGTCATGCTCACCTACCTGTTCGTGCTGGCCTACGTCGCCTCCTGGCTGACGTTCCACATCAGCCGGTGGTTGCTGACCTGAGGTCGTCTACTCGACAGCCGCATCCTTCGCCCATCGACGGATTCGAGCCAGGAGCGACCTCGCTGTGAGTCCGAATTCGGGCCTCGACTCGACCATGGAGGCAGTGAACACGGCCGCCGGATTCGGATCGGCACCGAGGATCGCCTGGCTGCCGAAGATCATGATGTCGTACTGATCCGTGATCGCCGCGCTTGCGCGGATGATGTGTTCAAGCTGCTCGCGCGTCATGGCTGCTTGGGCCCTCGTGCTGACCTGCCGACAATGCGGACTTCTTCGACAGCAGGCGCCTGCTGCTCGTTGAGCCGGCCCACCGTTTCCGAGACTGGACTCTGGAATTGCAACCCATTCTTGAGTTCTGCCATCTGGTTGAGGACGCGCTGCCTGGTCTGCTCCGGCACCAATGCGCCGAGCGGCGATGTCTGGCGCAATTGCTGGGCGAGTGCTGTCTTGGCAAGCACCTTGCTCCACGCCTTGGACTCCACAATCTTGAGCCACTCCTGCCAAAGGGGAAATGACCTCGATGCGGGATTCGTCCTCATCCACTGCGTCAGCGTTTCGCGAGCGAGTTGGACCAGTTCCGGCTTCTTGCGCAACAGACGCACCGCCTCTTCATGCAGAGAGAGGCTCAAGAGATCCTGGAGCCGATGCTTGGCAGGGTCGGTGGATATCTCCAGCTTCACCGGCGTCGGCAGCAGCCGTGAGCGGGCCGCAGCGGACCCTGGTGTGACAGGGGCGAACGTGTCTCCCGCAAGCATCGCGATTTCCTGGTTGACGCCCAGGACAGCCATGACGGACAGGTAGATCCCGATCGACGTCCTGGGGTCACCAGACTCCACGGCGCGCAGCGTCATGCGGCTGACGCCCACCTTCGCCGCCATCTCCAGCGCCGTCATCCCGCGCGCAATGCGCAAAGCCCGCAGCCGCTCACCCAGCTGAAGGAGGAGATGACGGTTCAGTACGGTGTGGTCGGCGCTCATATGGCAAACATACTAGCCAATTTATAGGTAAATGGCCAGTATGCTTGCCATCCGATCAGGGGCGAAGAACTTTGCTCCCCTTTGCTTTTGGCATGCTGTCCCGACGGGTCGCGCAAAGCTATGCTCGCGCCCCATGATGAATCGCCCCACCCGTCACACCCTCTCTGCGCTGGCCGTGGCCGCGCTGTCCAGCTTCGGCGCGCTGTCCGCCGGCATCGCCTCCGCCGCCGACGCGCCCCAGCCGACGCGCGGCGTCATCAAGCTCGCGCCGGACCAGACCCTGGACGCCGACACGCGCTTCCAGCGCCTGGCCAACGACTACATCGAGGCGCTCTGGCGCCTGGACCCGGACGCGGCCATCGGCGCCGGCCGCTATGAATTCGCCGCGGAGCTGCCCGCGCCCGACCGCACGATGCGCGCCCGCTCGCTGAGCTTCACGACCGACTGGCTCAAGCGCTTCGAGGCCGTCGACGTGAAGACGCTGAGCGCGGCCTCGCGCACCGACCTCGGGCAACTGCTCAACAAGCTGCGCAGCGACCGCTTCCAGCTGACCGAGCTGCGCGAGTACGAGTGGAATCCGTCCTTCCTCAACATCGCCGGCCCGATCGACTACATCCTCGCGACGGACTACGCGCCGCTGCCGGTGCGGCTGAAGACGATCTCGGCGCGACTGGCGCAGGTGCCGGCGTATTACCGCGCGGGCGCCGCGCTGCTGAAGCAGCCGACGCTGGAGCACACGCAGCTGGCAATCGACCAGGCGCCGGGCGTGCTGAGCGTGCTCGACGAAGTGGCCAAGGCCGCGCAAGGCGCAGACGCCGCCTCGCTGACCGACGCGGAGCGCAAGCAGCTGGCCGATCGCATCGCGGGCGCGAAGGCTGCCGTCGAGGGCTATCGCACGCAGCTCAAGCAGTTGCTGGCCGACGGCAGGGCCAGCGGCAAGGCGCGCAGCTTCCGCCTGGGCAAGGCGCTCTACGAGCAGAAGTTCGGCTACGACATCCAGTCGACGCATTCGGCCGAGCAGATGTACCAGCGCGCGTTGGCGGCGCGCGAGACGCTGCTGAAGCAGATGGCGCAGATCTCCGACCAGTTGTGGACGCAGACGATGGGCGACGCGCCCAAGCCGGAGGACCGCTTCGCCCGCATCGGCGCGGTGATCGGCAAGCTCAGCGAGCAGCACGTCAAGCGCGAGGACTTCGTCCAGGAGATCCGCGCGCAGATCCCGCAGCTGGAACGCTGGATCACCGACCACGACCTGCTGACGCAGGACGCGAGCAAGCCGCTGATCGTGCGCGAGACGCCGGTCTACCAGCGCGGCGTGGCCGGCGCCGGCATCGAGGCGCCCGGCCCCTACCGGCCGCAGGACCGCACCTACTACAACGTGACGCCGCTGGACGACCTGACGCCCGAGCAGGCGGAGAGCTCGCTGCGCGAGTACAACCGCTGGATCCTGCAGATCCTCAACATCCACGAGGCGGTGCCGGGCCACTACACGCAGCTGGTGCATGCGAACAAGTCGCCGTCGCTGGTGAAGACGCTGTTCGGCAACGGCGCGATGGTCGAAGGCTGGGCGGTCTACGGCGAGCGGATGATGCTGGAGTCCGGCTACGGCGGGAATGCGCCGGAGATGTGGCTGATGTGGGGCAAGTGGAACCTGCGCAGCGTCACCAACACGATCCTGGACTACAACGTGCACGTGCTGGGCATGACCGAGGCGCAGGCGCTGGACCTGCTGCAGCGTCAGGCCTTCCAGACCGAGCGCGAGGCGCGCGAGAAATGGCGCCGCGTGCAGCTGACCTCGGTGCAGCTGACGAGCTACTTCAGCGGCTACAGCGACATCATGGAATTGCGCGATCAGCGCAGGGTGGCGATGGGCAAGGACTTCAAGCTGAAGGACTTCCACGAGCAGTTCCTGAGCTACGGGAACGCGCCGGTGTCGGTGATCGCGGACCTGATGTCGCAGCCGGTCGCGAAGGCGGCGCCATGAGCGGGAGTCAGGGCGAGACCGGCAACACCGACGGCAGCGATGCGACGGCGCCGGAGGTCCGCATCCTCGAGGCCCGCGTCACGGAGCTGGAAATCAAGGCCAGCTTCGCCGAGGACCTCGTCGACCACCTGAACGCGCAGGTCGCGAAACAGCAGGAGCAGATCGACGCGCTGGTGCGCGAGGTCATGCAGTTGCGGCGGCAGGTGCCGGAAGGCCGCGGTGACGGCACCGGCGGATTGCGGGACGAGTTGCCGCCGCATTACTGAGTGAGGCCGCGGGCCCTCACCCCTGCCCTCTCCCGCAAGCGGGAGAGGGCGCAAGAATGATGGTGGTATGGCTCTCCTTTCCGCTTGCGGAAAAGACGCAGGAAGGGCGCCAGTCGGACTCCCTCTCCCGCTTGCGGGAGAGGGTGGGGGTGAGGGCCAGCAGCGGTGGAAGTACTGAGCCCCCTTTTTTCAGGCCGCCGGGCGCGCCGGGATGTTCAGCCCGCGCTTGACTGCGTCGCGCGCCAGGAAGGCCTCCAGCACGCGCTGGACGTTCTTGAACTCGCTGAAGCCGACCAGGTCGCCCGCGCCGTAGAAGCCCACCAGGTTGTTGACCCAGGGCCAGATGGCGATGTCGGCGATCGTGTACTCGTCGCCCATGATCCAGCCGCGGCCGGTCAGGCGCTGTTCGAGCACGCCCAGCAGGCGCTTCGATTCGTTGAGGTAGCGATCACGCGGACGCTTGTCCTCGAAGTCCTTGCCGGCGAATTTGTGGAAGAAGCCGACCTGGCCGAACATCGGCCCGATGCCGCCCATCTGGAACATCACCCACTGCAGCGTCTCGTAGCGGCGTGCCGGGTCTTGCGGGATCAGCTGGCCGGTCTTCTCGGCAAGGTAGACCAGGATCGCGCCGGACTCGAACAGCGGCAGCGGCTCGCCGCCGGGGCCGTCGGGATCGATGATCGCGGGGATCTTGTTGTTCGGGTTCAGCGACAGGAACTCGGGCGTGAGCTGGTCGTCGGTCTGGAAGCTGACCAGGTGCGGCTCGTAGGCCAGGCCCAGTTCCTCGAGCGCGATCGACACCTTCACGCCGTTGGGCGTCGGCAGCGAGTACAGCTGCAGGCGTTCGGGGTGCTGCGCGGGCCACTTCTTGGTGATGGGAAAACTGGACAGGTCCGTCATGAAAGTTCCGTCTGGATGTTGTGAAGGCTGGATGGACGGACCATTCTCTTCGGCGCCCGAGAGACCTTGCGCGCGACGGGTCAATGCGATCCGTGTCTGCTCAACGCAGCGGCGCCGCGAACCGGTCCCAGCGCGGCGCCCAGTGCCCGGTGATGTCGGCCGAGACCAGCACGCGGTGCGCCTGCCCGATGATCAGCCGCCGCGGCACGAGGCCGATGAAGCGCGAGTCCTCGCTGTTGTCGCGGTTGTCGCCCATCATGAAGAACTGGTCGGCCGGCACGACGATCGGGCCGTAGTCGCGCCGCGCGCGGACCTCGGGCAGGAACTGCACGACGCGGCGCTGGCCGCCCCAGTGCTCCACCGCGCGCACGCCGCGGACCTCGACGCCGGGCGCGAGCGCCTCGGCCACCTCCTCCACCGGCGCGTAGTCCGCCGGTTGCCCATTGAGGATGAGCCGGTCCGCGCGCAGCTCGACGGTATCGCCGGGCACCGCGACGATGCGCTTGATCAGCCGCGTGCCGTCGCGCGGCGAGCCGAAGGTGACGACGTCGCCCCGCTGCGGCTCGCCGACGCGGCGCAGCGAGATGTCGGTCAGCGGCAGCTTCCAGTCGTAGGCGACGCGCTCGACGAAGACGACGTCGCCTTCGAGGATCGTCGGCCGCATCGAGCCGCTGGGCACCGGATTCCAGTCCGCGATCGCGGTGCGGAAGAACAGGAAGCCGGCGAGGAACAGCAGGAAGCTGCGGTTCTCGCGGAACCAGACGGCGACGGGGATCTTCATGGCAACACTCCAGGGTCGGGCGACGATGCGCCAGTGTGTCCAGCACCCGGGCCCCATGGCGATCGCGTGCGGCGATTGGCGGGAATCCGCGCCTGAGTGGCGGCATGCCCGGCGTCTGCCCGGCATTCACCGGCGGCTTGCCCGCTCTTCGCCTGCTCTTCGCCCGCGCTTCGCCTGCATTCGCCCACAGTTCGCCCCCGGCATGACGACAGCTTCGCGACATCCTGACGTTCGGCCGGACGCCTCGCGACCCTCATAATTCCGCGCCATGCGCAAGCACCTCCTGCACTTGCTGCTCCCGCTGTTCATGCTGCTGTCGCAGCAGGGCGCGGTGTGGCACGGCATCGGTCACCTGACCGGTGCGCGGGGGCATGCGCCCGCAGGGTCCGTCCTGGCGCACGCGCCCACGACGGCCACCGCGCAGGACGGGCACGACGACGTCGCCCACGCCGATCCGGACGATCTGTCCACCGATCAGCTGTGCGAGGTCTGCCTGGCCTTCGACGACCTGGCCGCGTCGGCCCGCGCCGAAGCGCCGGTGCTCGCACTGGCCGAGGCCGTCCACGTCCAGGCGACCGCCGTCGAGCGCACCACGCGCTCGCTGCCCGCGCCGCCGCCGCGCAGCCGCGGCCCGCCGCTGGCGATCTGAGCTCGACCTCCTGACCGCAACGCCGTCCGCCCGCGCCTGAACGCTTCGAACGCTTCGTCGAAGCCTTCGGCGCCCGGGCCTCGATGGCCGGCCTGCGTTCGACCGATTTCAGATTTCCAGAGTCTCACCATGACCCATCCTCCTCTGCGCGTGCTCGCGCTGTCCCTGTCGCTCGCCTATCCGCTGCTGCACGCGCTGCCGGCACGCGCCGACGACACCGCCACCACCACCTCCTCCGCCGTCGCGACCAGCACCGTCGAAGCGCCCACCGCCGCCGGTGGCACGCCGCTGCCCACGGTCCAGGTCCAGGGCGCGCGCAGCCGCCTCGACGCGGCGCGCAACGGCCTGTCGCCCGACACCGGCAGCACGATCTACAAGTTCGACAAGAACGACATCGCCCGCCTGCCGCAAGGCGACGACACGCCGCTGAACCAGGTGCTGCTGCAGACGCCAGGCGTCGTGCAGGACTCCTACGGCGGCCTGCACGTGCGCGGCGACCACGCCAACCTGCAATACCGCATCAACGGCGTCGTCATCCCCGAGGCCATCAGCGGCTTCGGCCAGACGCTGGAGACGCGCTTCGCCGACAGCATCAGCCTGCTGACCGGCGCGCTGCCGGCGCAATACGGCTACCGGACCGCCGGCATCGTCGACATCACGACCAAGGGCGTCGGCGACGACGACAAGCCCTTCGCCGGCAGCGCCGGCATCACGCTGGGCACGCAGCGCTCGCGCGAGCTCGACCTGTCGGTGCACGGCACGCAGGGCCGGCTGAGCTACGAGTTCAGCGGCTCCTTCCTCGGCAACGACCTGGGCATCGAGAATCCGACGCCGTCGCGGGACGCGCTGCACGACCGCACGCACCAGGGCAAGGGCTTCGGCCTCGTCTCCTACCTGCTCGACGACGACAGCCGCATCACCGCGATGGCCGGCGTCACCGACAACCGCTTCCAGATCCCGAACTCGCCGGGGCAGTCGACCGCCTTCACGCTCGACGGCACGCCGGACAAGGACTCGAGCACGCTGGACGCGCACCAGCGCGAGCGCAACCGCTTCGCCGTCGTCAGCTACCAGAGCGTGATCGGCAGCAACGTCGACTACCAGGTATCGCTGTTCCACCGCTACACCGACGTCCACTACTCGCCGGACCAGACCGGCGACCTGCAGTACCTGGGCGTCGCCGCCAACATCCTGCGCCGCAACGAGGCCAACGGCGTGCAGGCCGATGCCAGCTGGCGACTCGACAGCGCGCACACGATCCGCACCGGCCTCTTCGCGCAGCGCGAGCACGCCAGCACGGTCAACGACGCGCTGGTCTTTCCGGCCGACGACGACGGCAACCAGACCAGCGGCACGCCGGTCAGCATCGCCGACAGCGGCCGGCTGAGCGGCCACCTGTGGGGCGCCTACCTGCAGGACGAATGGAAGCTGGATCGCACGCTGACGCTGAACTACGGCGCGCGTTACGACGAGGTCGACACGGTCACGAAGGAGCACCAGTTGAGCCCACGCATCGGCCTCGTCTGGGACGCGGCGCCGACGGTGCGCCTGCATGCGGGCTACGCGCGCTACTTCACGCCGCCGCCGACCGAGAAGATCGACACCACCTCGGTGGCGGCATTCGCCGGCACGACCAACGCGTTGCCGACCGACGCGGACACGGCGGTGCGCTCGGAGCGCTCGAACTACTACGACGCCGGCGCGGCCTGGCAGGTCACGCCCAAGCTGACGCTGGGCATCGATGGCTACTACCGCGCGGTGCAGCACCTGCAGGACGAGGGTCAGTTCGGCAACGCGCTGATCTATTCGGCCTTCAACTATGCGAAGGGCCGCATCTACGGCGTCGACCTGTCGGCCAGCTACAAGGAGAAGACCTGGTCCGCCTACGCCAACCTCGGCACGACGCACGCCCGCGCGCAGCAGGTCGAGACGGGGCAGTTCAACTTCGAGCAGGACGAGCTGGACTTCATCGCCAACCACTGGGTGCACCTGGACCACGAGCAGAAGCTGAGCGCCTCGGCGGGCGTCAACGTGCGGCTCGACGACGGCTACGCGGTCGGCGCGAGCGCGCTGTTCGGCAGCGGCCTGCGCAACGGTTTCGCCAACACGACGCACCTGCCGTCGTACACCAGCGTCAACGCCGACGTGAGCAAGAAGTTCGACCTTGGCGGCGGCGGTCCGGTGGAAGCGCGCCTCTCGGTGCTCAACCTCTTCGACAAGGGCTACCAGCTGCGTGACGGCTCGGGCATCGGTGTCGGCGCGCCGCAGTACGGCCAGCGCCGCACGGTTTACGTCAGCCTGACGAAGGAGTTCTGACGCACCGGCAGCGGCATCGCCGTGCGTCGTCCTGTCGCCTGTATCGGGCGACGGTGGGACAGCGCACGGCGAAGGCGATCGGCTCGCGGTAGGCTGCGACGCATGAGTGCCGAGCCGACCGCCCCACCGCCCCGCCCTGACGCCGAATCGCTCGCTGCCTCGCAGCCGGAGGCGCCGGGGCCCCTTGGAGCGAATGCCGAGCGTGAGGAGGCGATTGAGCGGAAAGGGGCCCCGGCGCCTCCGGCTGACGCTCAGTCCGCGCCTGCCGACGTCCCCTCGCCCACCGACGTCTGGGACCGCCGCTACGCCGCGCAGCCGCTGAGTCGCGACGAAGCCTGGTTGAGCAACTGGCAGCACCGCCTGCCCGGGGTGCGCCGCGCGCTGGACATCGGCTGCGGCGACGGCTGGGAGACGGCTGCGTTGCTGGAGCTGGGCGTCGACGTCACCGGCATCGACATCTCGGCCGAGGCGCTCGCGCGCTGCCGGCAGCAGTCGCCGCGGGCGCGGCACGTGCTGGCCGACGTGCGCGCGATGCCGATGCTGGCCGACGGCGAATTCGACCTGGCCGTGGCGCAGCTGTCGCTGCACTACTTCGACCGCGACGACACGCGCCGCGCGCTGTGCGAGATCGCCCGCGTGCTCGCGCCGGGCGGCCGGCTGATCGGTTGCGTCAACGCCGAGGACGACTGGCACTACGGTGCGCCGGACGACGCGTCGTCCTGGACGCTGACGGTCGTCGACGGCGTCGCCAAGCAGTTCTTCACCCGCGAGAAGATCGAGGACGCGCTCGCCGCGTGCTTCAACATCGAACACCTCGACAAGCGCACGCTGAGCCGTTACGGCAAGCCGAAGTCGGTGTGGGAATTTTTCTGCACGCGCAAGGCGGAGTGAGCGGGGGCCGCGTGCCCTCGCCGTCCGCGTCGCGCGGCTTCAGCCCTTGTAGAGCCGGAAGTAGTGCAACTTCATCGAGCCCTGGTTGGTGCAGCCGCTGATGGCGACCGTCACCGTCGTTCCCCTGACGACAGGACGCTCACGCCTCGCTCCGACGCTTGTACAGCACCAGCAGGCCGTCAACGAAATCGCGCCCCAGGAAGTCGGCGACCGGCACGGCGTAGATGTTGACGCTCGACGTGACGCGATAGTGGGCCTCGATGTCCAGCCGCGTGTGGACCGCATCGATGGGCGTCAGCGTGAACCGTGTTTCGCCGAGATCGAAGTAGCGTCCGCCGATGACGACGTGATCGTCCATCGTGCCGGGCGGAAAGGAGTCCGGCGAGAACTCATAGCGCCACGCGATCCGGCGTCCCTCGACGCGCTCGGTGACTCGGCCGAGGAAATGGACGCCCCGCTCCCAGCGCGACTCGCGGACTTCACCCTGCGGCGTCGCATGGTTGACGCCTTCGACGGGACGCGGCACCCCGATGAGGTGGATCCAGGTGCGCGGAAACTCCTCTCGTCGGATGTCCCGCGCCGCGACGATCTCGGACCAGAGACGTTCCGGCGTCGCCTCGACGACCACGGAACGATCGATGCGCTGCCACTGCTCGGCGGTCAATGGTCCTTCGACGATGGTGAACAGCAGCGGCAACGTCGCCAGCACCCCCACCTGCAGGTTTCCGATGCGCGTGGTTCGCAGGACAACGTTCATCACCACGCCGCCGACCGACGCCAGCGCGAGGAACAGAGGCGACAGGATCACGACGCAGATGGCGCCCTCGAGGAGCGTCAGCATCGCGCCGATCATCATCAACCCCGTCGCGCCCCAAGGCGCGAAGACCGCCTGCGTCCAGGTCGGGCCTGGGCGGCCAGGCTCTGCCCGCATCAGGTACACCGTGATCGCTCCGAGTACCAACGGCGTCATCAGGACAAAGCCCGTGCTCATGACGAGGCTGGTCTGTTCAGCAATGCCCAACCAGGACGACGCTTCGCGCAGCCCGCCGAACACGACGCGCATCAGCAAGCCATATGCCGCGCCTGCCAGCACCGGTGTCCAGGCCCTCATTCCGCGGCGGCGAGGTTCAGCCGTCACCGCCGGAATGGCCCTTTCGTCTTCACTTCGTGGGGTGTCCTTCTCGTTCATGTTCCCGTCCCTGTTTTGCGGCGCATTCTGCCCACATCCGCGCGCGCCCCCCGACTTTTCAATTTTTCGCTTGCAATTCATTCGCACACTAATTAAAGTTCACCCCATGGCACGCACCACCACCCCCAAGCAGCAGAAGGCGACCGGCACAGCCGCCAACGCCAGCGCCGTCTGCCCGCCGCTGGAGATCGATCAACAACTCTGCTTCGCGATCTACTCGACGATGCTGGGGATGAACAAGGTCTACCGCGAACTGCTGAAGGACCTGGAGCTGACCTACCCCCAGTACCTCGTGATGCTGGTGCTGTGGGAACGCGACGGCCTCACCGTCGGCGAGATCGCCGACCGGGTGTTCCTCGACTCCCCCACCGTGACCCCGCTGTTGAAGCGGCTGGAGACCGCGGGCCTGGTCAGCCGCGACCGCTCGCCGCAGGACGAGCGCCAGGTGCTGATCACGCTGACCACCGCCGGCCGCGCGCTGCGCAAACGCTCGACGCATCTGCCGCAGTGCATCGTCGACGCCTCGGACTCGGACCTGTCCGAACTGATCGAACTCCGCGATCGTCTGCTCGTGTTGCGCGAACGGATGGCCCGCAAGGCCGGTTGAGCGCCGACCGACGAACTCGAACACCGCTTTCCCGTACCACTTACTTCGCACACGAACAATTAGCAAGCAATTCGAATCCCTGACACCTGATCCCGCAGCACCAACCCACCTTTCCACCCCCTCTCACCCCACCCAAGAAGGAGCCCACCATGAACGCCATCGCCACCCTCGCCCGCCAATCGCGTCGTCAACTGCTGGTCCTGTCGACGCTGGCCGTCGCCGCCGCCGGCGCGATCGCCACGCCGGCCCTCGCCGCCGACGCCAAGTCCTCGCCGGCGCCGGTTGTCAGCGCGCAGCCCTCGGGCTCCTACATCACGACCAAGGACGGCGTGCAGCTCTACTACAAGGACTGGGGTCCGAAGAACGGCCAGCCCATCGTGTTCAGCCACGGCTGGCCGCTGAACTCGGACAGCTGGGAATCGCAGATGATCTTCCTGGCCGACCAGGGCTACCGCGTGATCGCCCATGACCGCCGCGGCCATGGCCGCTCCAGCCAGCCCTGGGACGGCAACGACATGGACCACTACGCCGACGACCTGGCCACCGTCATCGAGACGCTGAACCTGAAGAACGCCGTGCTGGTCGGCTTCTCCACCGGCGGCGGCGAAGTCGCCCGCTACATCGGCCGTCACGGCACCTCGCGCGTGGCCAAGGCCGTGCTGGTCTCGGCCGTGCCGCCGATCATGGTCAAGTCCGACAAGAACCCCGGCGGCCTGCCCATCGCGGTCTTCGACGGCATCCGCAAGGCCCAGCTCGACAACCGGTCGCAGCTCTACAAGGACATCCCCGCCGGCCCGTTCTACGGCTTCAACCGTCCCGGCGCCAAGGTCTCGCAGGGCCTGATCGACAACTGGTGGTTCCAGGGCATGCAAGGCGGCCACAAGAACACCTACGACTCGATCAAGGCGTTCTCTGAAACCGACTTCACCGAGGACCTGAAGAAGTTCGACAAGCCCACGCTGATCATCCACGGCGACGACGACCAGATCGTGCCGATCGACGCCGCGGGCCGCGCCTCGGCCAAACTGATCAAGGGCTCGGTGCTGAAGGTCTACGCGGGCGCCCCCCACGGCCTGACCGACACCCACAAGGATCGCGTCAACGCCGATCTGCTGGCCTTCATCCGCCAGTAACGCCCTGCAACTCCGGAGCCCCGGCCGCCTTCCATGGGGGCCGGGCGACCGGGTAGCAAGACCCGTCCCCCACCTTCGGGGGAAGTCAGACGCGGGGTTTCGCCAGTCGCTTCGTTTGGTACGCTTGGTGATCTTTCCGATGGCCGGCGTCTCGACGCGCCGGCGCGTGGACCCCGCCGATGCCGACCCCCCTCCCGCCCTCTTCTTCGCTGCCGAATGTCCGCGTGTTCGAACTCCAGGCCAGCGATGAGGACCTGCTCCAACGGTTCTACGAGCGGAATCCGCTGTACTTCGAGCAGGTGAACGGCGCCCCGCCCCGTCCCGACGAAGCCCGCGAGGAAATCCGCGACCTGCCGCCCGAGGGCTGGAGTTTCAGTGCCAAACGGTTGCTGGGTTACGCCGACGACGCAGGCGAACTGGTCGCGATGGCCTCGATGGTCTCGGACCTGATGGCACCCCGGGTGTGGCTGGTGGGACTGTTCATCGTCGCCACGTCCCTGCACGGCTCGCCGGCCGCGCGCGAGATCTACGGGGAACTGGAGCGCTGGATGCAGCGCAACGGGGCCCAGTGGGTGCGGCTGGGGGTCGTCGTCGGCAACCAGCGCGCGGAGCGCTTCTGGGAACGCCAGGGCTTCACCGAGGTCCGCCGTCGCGACGGACTCACGATGGGGCAGCGCGTCAACGAGTTGCGCGTGATGGTCAAGCCGTTGGCAGGCGGCCGGATCGACGACTACCTGGCGATGGTCCCTCGCGACCGACCTGGGGAGCCCTGATCAGCCATCCGCCGGAGGGACGTCAAAAAGAACGAAGGGTCCTCACGGACCCTTCGTCGTCATGCCTGCCGGGATGCACATCATCACGGAGCGCCGGCCGTGACCGGCGCCGCGGCGAGGCTTACTCGCCGACTTACTCGCCGACTTACTCGCCAAGATAGGCCGCGCGCACCTTCGGGTCGTTCAGCAGCGTCTTGCCGTCGCCCTCCATCGTGATCGCGCCCGACTCCATCACGTAGCCGCGGTTGGCCAGTTCCAGCGCGCGGCTGGCGTTCTGCTCGACGAGCAGCACGGTCACGCCCTGCTGGTGGATGTCGTTCACGACCTCGAAGATCTTGTCGACCATGATCGGCGACAGGCCCATCGACGGCTCGTCCAGCAGCAGCAGCTTGGGACGCGCCATCAGCGCGCGGCCCATGGCCAGCATCTGCTGCTCGCCGCCGGACATCGTGCCCGCGAGCTGATTGCGCCGCTCCTTGAGCCGCGGGAACAGGCCGAAGACCTTCTCGATGTCGGCCTCGATCTCCTTGTCCTTGCGGATGAAGGCGCCCATCTGCAGGTTCTCGGTGATCGTCATGCGCGTGAAGGTGCCGCGGCCTTCGGGCACCATCACCAGGCCCTGCTTGGCCAGGTTCCAGGCGCCCTGGCCCTTGATCGACTGGCCCAGGAACTTCACGTCGCCGACGTTGAGCGGCTGCAGTCCGGTGATGGCCTTGAGCGTGGTGGTCTTGCCCGCGCCGTTGGCGCCGATGAGCGAGACGAGCTCGCCCTCGCGCACGACGAAGTCCACGCCCTTGACCGCCTGGATCCCACCGTACGCGACCTTGAGGCCCTCGACCTGGAGGAGGTTGTTGTCTGCCATCTTTTCGATTTCCTTGGGTCGCGATCAGGGAGCCGCGTGGACTTCTTGCGCCGCATGGGCGCCGAGGTAGGCCTCGATCACCTTGGGGTTGCGCTGCACGTCGGCCGGCGTGCCTTCGGCGATCTGCTTGCCGTAGTCCAGCACCGAGACACGGTCGCACAGGCCCATCACCAGCTTCACGTCGTGCTCGATCAGCAGGATCGTGCGGCCGTCATTGCGGATGCGGTCGATCAGCTCGCGCAGCACGACCTTCTCGGTCGCGTTCATGCCGGCGGCGGGCTCGTCCAGCGCGATCAGCTTCGGATCGGTGGCCAGCGCGCGCGCGATCTCGAGGCGACGCTGGTCGCCGTAGGACAGCGTGCGCGCCTTGAAGTCCGCGTGCCGGCCGATGCCGACGTAGTCCAGCAGCTCGCGGGCGCGGGCGGTGATCTCGGCCTCTTCCTTCTTGAAGCCCGGCGTGCGCAGCACCGCGCCGATCAGGCCCGAGTGCGTGCGCACATGGCGCCCGACCATCACGTTCTCCAGCGCGGTCATGTCGGCGAACAGCCGGATGTTCTGGAAGGTCCGCGCGATGCCGGTCTTGGCGACCTGGTGCACCGCCTGCGGCTTGTAGGGCTGGCCGCCGAGTTCGAAGGTGCCGCCGTCGGGCACGTAGAGCCCGGTGATCACGTTGAAGAAGGTCGTCTTGCCGGCGCCGTTGGGTCCGATCAGGCCGTAGACCTGGCCCTGCTTGATCTCGATGCCCACATCCGACAGCGCCTGCAGACCGCCGAAGCGCTTGGAGGCGCCGGCCACTTTCAGTACGGTTTCAGTCATTGGTTCTTGCTCCTGGCGCGGGTCAGGTGGCGTTGATCGCATTGCCGGCATTCGCGGGCGGCTGCGCGCCCGGCGGCAGCGGCCGCGACTTGCCGTGCTCCGGCGAGGGCCACAGGCCGCGCGGACGGATCAGCATGATCACGATCATGGCCAGCGCCACCAGCAGCTGGCGCAGGATGGACGCGTCCAGGCGGCCGTCGGTCATCTCCTGCAGCGGACCGGCGACGTAGCGCAGCACTTCCGGCAGCGCGGCCAGCAGCAGCGCCCCCAGGATCACGCCCGGGATGTGGCCGATGCCGCCCAGCACCACCATGGCGACGATCATGATCGACTCCTGCAGGCTGAACGATTCCGGCGAGACGAAGCCCTGGAACGCGCCGAACATCGAGCCCGACACGCCGCCGAAGGTGGCGCCCATGCCGAAGGCCAGCAGCTTCATGTTGCGGGTGTTGATGCCCATGGCCTTGGCGGCGATCTCGTCCTCGCGGATGGCCATCCAGGCGCGGCCGATGCGCGAGTTCTCGAGCCGGTAGCAGATCAGCACCGAGCCGACCACCAGCGCCAGGAACAGGTAGTAGTACATCGACACCGAGTTGACGGCGAAGCCGAGGATCTCGTGGTTCTGGCTGAACTCGAAGCCCCAGAAATGGACGCCGTCGATCTGGCCGATGCCGCGCGGGCCGTTGGTGATGTTCAGCGGATATTCCATGTTGTTCAGGAACACCCGGATGATCTCGCCGAAGCCCAGCGTCACGATGGCCAGGTAGTCGCCGCGCAGCTTCAGCGTCGGCGCGCCCAGCAGCACGCCGAACAAGCCCGCCAGCAGCGCCGCCAGCGCGATCGCCAGCAGCAGCGGCAGGTGCAGCCCGTTGGGGAAGGCGGCGGCGATGTGCTCGAAGTTCTCCGCCAGGTGCGGGCTGTTGAGCAGCGCGAACAGGTAGGCGCCCACCGCGTAGAACGCGACGTAGCCCAGGTCGAGCAGGCCGGCGTAGCCGACGACGATGTTCAGGCCCAGGGCCAGCAGCACGTACAGCAGGGCCAGGTCGATGATGCGGACCGGGCCGTTGCCGAACTGCTGCGCGAACAGCGGCAGCACCAGCAGCAGCGCGCCGGCGACCAGGAAGGTGATCAGCTTGGAGGATTTGGTCTGGAACATGTGCGGCTCCTCAGGCGCGGTCGGCGACGCGTTCGCCCAGCAGGCCGGACGGCCGCAGCGTCAGCACCAGGATCAGCGCGATGAAGGCGAAGATGTCGGAGTAATGGCTGCCCAGCACGCCGCCGGTCCAGTCGCCGAGGTAGCCGGCGCCGATGGCCTCGATCAGGCCCAGCAGCACCCCGCCGACCATCGCGCCGGCCAGGTTGCCGATGCCGCCCACCACCGCGGCGGTGAAGGCCTTCAGGCCCGGCAGCACGCCCATGGTGTGCTGCGCGGTGCCGTAGTTGGCGGCCCACATCAGACCCGCCACCGCGGCCAGCGCGGCGCCGATGATGAAGGTCAGCGAGATCACCGCATCGGGCTTGACGCCCATCAGCGAGGCGACGCGCGGGTTCTCCGCGGTGGCGCGCATCGCGCGGCCCATCTTCGTGTGGTTCACCAGGAACAGCAGGCCGCCCAGGATCACGACCGTCGTCACCAGGATCACGATCTGCGTCACCGTGATCACGGCGCCGCCGAGGTGGATCGGATCAGCCGGCAGCAACTGCGGGAAGGGCTTGGGGTTCGGCTTCCAGATGATCATGGCCAGCGTCTGCAGCAGCAGCGACATGCCCATCGCGGTGATCAGCGGCGCGAGTCTGGGCGCGCTGCGCAGCGGCCGGTAGGCGATCTTCTCGATCGTGTAGTTGAGCAAGGTGCAGATCACGACCGCGCAGACCAGCGCGATCAGCATCAGCGCCCAGCCGGGCAGGCCCAGCGACGCCAGCGCCGTGACCACGGTCCAGCTGACGAGGGCCCCCACCATCAGCACGTCGCCGTGCGCGAAATTGATGAGGTTGATGATGCCGTAGACCATCGTGTAGCCCAGCGCGACGAGGGCATACATGCTCCCCAGCACCAGGCCGTTGATGATCTGCTGAAAAAGTATCTCCATAAGGCCCCAGCATGTAGTTGGACGCGGCTCGCACCGCGTGACGGCGCTTCGGGGTGCAACCCCCGTGCCAAGCGCTGCGTTTCAAGGGTATTCACCGACAAGGTGACATCCGTGCGTACGAGGCGACGTTGTGTTCCCAGTCTCGGCGACGCAACGAGGTGCGGAAATCCGCACAAACCGCCTAGCCAGCCGGGCGATTCCTCGCCAGTCACAAAAAAGCCGCCGCCCCGGGTGCAAGGCGTGCGCCAAGTTGGGCACACTGGGCGTCGATTTTTCGTCTCCCATGCCCTCGGTCGCCTCCTCCTCCTTCGCCTCGACATCGGTCCGCCAGCGGCTGGCGCATTTCCTCGGCCGGCCGACCTTCTACCTCTACCTGACCGGTGTGCTGATGCTGCTGGGCCTGCTGCTGGGCCACCGCTTCAGCGAACGCGCCAGCCTGGACCAGCTCAGCGCGCTGGCCACCGAACGGCTGGAGCTCTACGCGTCCAACCTGCAGACCGAACTCGGCCGCCACGCCTATCTGCCCAGCCTGCTGGCCATCGACGGCGACGTGTCGCGCCTGGTCGAGCATCCCGAGGACGAGGCCCTGCGCAAGGCCGCCAGCCTGCTGCTGGCCCGGGTCAACGTGCGCGCGGGGACGACGCAGATCTTCGTCGCCGATCCGGACGGCCGCGTGCTCGCGGCCAGCGAGCCGCTGACCCCGCCGCTGCGGCTGCAGCAGGCGATCGAGCAGGACCGGCACCACTTCTTCGCCTCCGACGCCGGCCAGACGGGGCTGAGCGGCTCGACCAACTTCTTCCTGCTGCACCCGCTGCGACGCAACCAGCAGTTGCAGGGCGTGATCGTCGTGAAGCTCAACCTGGCGCCGCTGGAGTCGACCTGGGTGGACCTGGGGCTGCGCTCGCAGGGGGAACGGATCCTGGTCTCGGACGACCAGGGCGTGGTGATCATGAGCTCGGTCGAGGACTGGCGCTACGCGGTGCTGAACCGCGCCGACGCGTCCGAGCGCGACCGGCTGCAGGCCAGCGCGCGTTACCCCAAGGTCGGGCCGGACCTGGGCCTGCCGGGCGCACTGGAGGCCTACAACAGCCTGTTGGTGCGGGCGCCCGCGCCGGCCAGCGCGACGCTGCTGGCGCAGGAGCGGCAGCTGCTGCCGCTCGGTCTGCGGCTGCTCGCCCTGTCCGACCTGTCGGAAGTGCGGCGGCAGGCACGCCTGGCGGCCTGGAGCGGCGCGGCCTTCGGCGCGGCGATCGGCATGCTGCTGCTCTACCTCGCCTCGCGTCGGCGCGCGCTGCGGCAGCTCTTCCACGCGAAGACCGAATTGCAGAACGCGCATGCGCAGCTGGAGCTCATCGTCGATGAACGCACGGCGGAACTCCGCCAGACCAACGAGGAATTGCTCGACCAGATCGCCCAGCGCCGACAGGCCGAGGGCGAGCTGCTGCAGACCAGCAAACTGGCGGTGCTGGGGCAGATGTCGGCGGGCCTGTCCCATGAAGTGAACCAGCCGCTGACGGCGCTGCGCGCGCTGGCACGGAATTCGCAGAGGTTGCTGGAGGCCGGCCGCACGCAAGCGGTCGCGGACAACCTGCAGACGATGGACGACATGGTCGAGCGGATGGGTCAGATCACGCGCCAGCTCAAGAGCTTCGCCCGCAAGGCGGAGCCCTCGCGCACGGCGGTGTCGCTGCTGGCGAGCGTGAACAACGCGAGACTGCTGCTGGAGCACCGCACGCGTCAGCTGGACCTGCCCGTGGAGGTCGACGTGCCGCCGGGGCTGCGTGTCAGCGCCGAATCCAACCGGCTGGAGCAGGTGCTCGTGAACCTGCTGGCCAACGGCATCGACGCGATCGCGTCGGAGCCGGCGCACGACGGCCACGAACGGCGGCTGCGCGTCGCGGCCGTGCCGACGGACGATGGCCGGCGCGTGCTCGTGCAGGTGCAGGACACGGGGCCGGGGCTCAGCGAATCGCTGCTGCCGCGGCTGTTCGAGCCGTTCTTCACCACCAAGCCCGCCGGCGAAGGCCTGGGGCTGGGGCTGGTGATCTCGTCCAAGATCGTCCACGAGTTCGGCGGCGCGCTGCGGGCGCACCGCCTGGACCATGGCATGTGTTTCGAGTTCGACCTGGAGGTCGACACCTGGCAGGCCGAGGAGGGGCAGTATGTTTGAAGGCTACAAGGTCGTGTTCGTCGAGGACGACCTGCCGGTGCGGGTCAGTCTGACCCAGACGCTGGAACTCGAGGGGCTGGCCGTGGTGCCGTGCCGCTCGGCGGAGGAGGCGCTGCCGCACGTGCAGCCGGGCGCGCAGGTCATCGTCATCACCGACGTGCGCCTGCCCGGCATGGATGGGCGCGCGCTGCTGGCCCACGTGCAGGCGACCGATCCGCAGATCCCGGTGATCCTGATCACCGCGCACGGCGACGTGAACATGGCCGTGCAGGCGATGCGCAACGGCGCCTACGATTTCATCGAGAAGCCCTTCGCGCCGGAGCGGCTGCTGGACACGGCGCGGCGCGCGCTGGACCTGCGCCTGATCCGCCACTCGGCCGACGAGTTGCGCGCGCAGCTGTCGGCGGCCAGCGGCATCGAGGCGGCGCTGCTCGGCAAGTCGGCCGCGATGCAGCAGTTGCGGCGGCAGGTGCTCAACCTGGCCTCGACCTCGGCCGACGTGATGATCCTCGGCGAGACCGGGACCGGCAAGGAACTGGTCGCGCGCTGCCTCCACGACCAGAGCCCGCGGCGCGATCGCAACTTCGTCGCGATCAACTGCGGCGGCTTGCCCGAAGCGCTGTTCGAGAGCGAACTCTTCGGCCATGAGTCCGGCGCGTTCACGTCGGCGGGCAAGCGCCGCATCGGCAAGATCGAACACGCCAACGGCGGCACGCTGCTGCTCGACGAGATCGAGACCATGCCGGTCGCGCTGCAGATCAAGCTGCTGCGCGTGCTGCAGGAACGTCGCGTGGAACGGCTCGGCTCCAACGAGGAACAGGTCATCAACGTCCGCTTCATCGCGGCGAGCAAGGCCGACCTCAAGGAGATGGGCGAACGCGGACAGTTCCGCAGCGACCTCTACTACCGGCTCAACATCGCCACGCTGGTGCTGCCGCCGCTGCGCGAGCGCCGCGAGGACATCCCGCTGCTGTTCGAGCACTTCGTCGCCCAGGCCTGCAAGCGCTACGAGCGCGACGCGCCCGAACTCACGCCCGAGAAGCTGCGCGAACTCATGGCCCACGACTGGCCGGGCAATGTGCGCGAGATCCGCAACGCGGCCGACCGCTTCGTGCTGGCCCTCGATGACCTCGATTCATCGGCCGCGATCCAGGCCGTGCCCAACCTGGCACTGGCGCGTCAGATGGAAATGGTCGAGAAAGCACTCATCGAACAGGCGCTGCGGCGATCAGGCGGCAAGGTGCCGGCGGCGATGGAACTGCTCGGGACACCGCGCAAGACCCTCTACGACAAGCTGCATCGGCACGGGATCCAGCTCGACGATTTCCGCTGAAGCCCCTCTTCCTTCCCCCTCTCTGCGTCCGCATGGGGGAAAGATTTTCCCGGCTCCGCCGCGAAAACCCTTCCCCCATACACCGACACAGCACCGCCCTTCGACGGGCGCGCACCGAGGACTTCGGAAGACGTTGTGCGTTCGGCCTTCAGGCGGCCTGACGCGAGGCGAGCGGCGCAGCATCCAGCACCGCCTTCAATTGATCGATCGTCGCGGGCTTGACCAGGTAGGCGCTCGCGCCGCGACGGATCGCCTCGGCAGCATCACCGGGGTCGGACGTGCCGGTGAGCATCACCACCGTCATCGGCCCCTGCAACAAGGCCTCGGTCAGAAAATCCATGCCCTGCCCGTCCGGCAGCGCCCGGTCCAGGATCAGGACGTCCGGTCGGTGCTCGGCGATGCGCTGGCGCGCCTCGCGCAAGCTCCCGGCAGTGGCGGCGGAGTAGCCCTCGAGTTCGAGGAGGATGCCCAGCGTTTCGCTGGACTCGAGGTTGTCGTCGACGATGACGGCGTGGGGAAGCATGGCAAACCCTGCGGCAAGAGGTCCACGGAACAAGCCGGCGGGCGCGGCGCGAGCCGGCGCGCGACAAGCGTGCGATGAGGGGAATCGGGGCGACTCGGCAAATGGCGTGCCTCCCTCGGCGACATCCCTCTGGCGGACGGTTCGACATTCTTGCCGCGGCCGCGCGCGGGCTTGGACCCCTCGTCCGTAGGGGGCGGGACGGATGTTTGCCCTGGGCCTTTCTGACCATAATCCGCGCCTTCGCGGAGAGGGGTTGCGGCAAGTCCGCAACGTGCCCGACCCGCAGTGCGCGCCCGCCTTGTTTGCCGAGCTTCATGACGACGACCGACGCCACGATCGAGACCGACCTGCTCCCCCGCCTGCGCCGCAGCACCGGGCCGCTGCATGACGACATCGAGGCGCTGCTCCGGCTGGAGGCGCCGATGCCGCTCGTGCGCTACGGCCGCATCCTCCGCGGGTTCCACGAATTCCTGCAGCTGTGGGAACCGCGCGCGCGCCAGGCGTTGCCGGAGCGCCTTCGCCCCTGGTTCGACGCCCGTGTGCGATCACCGTTCGCCGCGCGCGACCTCGCCGCGCTGGAGCTGCCCGAGGACGCCGCGGACACCGCGATGCGCGCGTCGGCGCTCGCGGCGCTGCACGGGCTGCGGTTGGATTCGCCGGCGGCGGCCTTGGGATCGCTGTACGTCATCGAGGGCTCGGCGCTCGGCGGCCAGGTGCTGACGCCGAAGCTGCTGGCCGCGCACGGCCTGACCCCCGAGCACGGCGCGGCCTACTTCCACGGCTTCGGGGCCCGGACCGGCGCGATGTGGCGCGAGTTCCGCCAGCTCGCCCAGGCCGAAGCCGGCGGCGCGGAAGACGATCGCATCGCCGCCTGCCACGCGGCGGTGGAGACCTTTCGTGCGCTGATCGCGACCTTCGGGGCGCTGGACGCGCCAGCAACGCCCGCAGCGCCCGCAGCGCCGCCGAGGTCATGATGAATACCGACACGCTGGCCACGTCGCCGACGGACCTGCAGGTCGCGCAGTGCGCGAGCGAGCCGATCCGCATTCCCGGCGCGATCCAGCCGCACGGCTGGTTGGCGGCGGTGGACTGGCGCAGCGGCGGCCTGGTCGCGTTCAGCGAGAACTGGTCGGCCTTGCTGCAGTCCACGCCGGACATGCTGGCCGCGCGCATCGAAGGCGCGCTGGACGCGGTCAGCGGTGTGCGGCCGGGGCTGATCGACGGCGAAGGCCCCGTGTCCTGCGGCACGTTGACGATCGGCGGACGGCGCCTGCACGTGTCGGGCCACCGACTCGGCGGGCTCGCCTACTTCGAGCTCGAAGCCGACACCGACGACGCCGGCAACCGCGCGCCGATCTACAGCCTGGCGCGACACCTCGTGCCGATGATGCAGCGCACCGACGCGGTGAGCGAACTCTGCCGCATCGTGGTCGCGGAGATGAAGCGGCTGACCGGCTTCGGCCGCTGCCTGGCCTACCGCTTCGACGCGGACGGCCACGGCGAGGTGCTCGCCGAAGCGATCGACCCCGGCTACGACGCCTACGCCGGCCACCGGTTCCCGGGTTCGGACATTCCGCCGCAGGCGCGCGAGCTCTACCGCATCAACCACATCCGGCTGATCGCCGACGCGCACTACGAGCCGGTGCCCGTGCGCTTCGTCGACGGGCGCGACGGCACGGCGCTGGACCTGTCGCAGGCCGCGCTGCGCAGCGTGTCGCCGGTGCACCTCGAGTACATGCGCAACATGCGGACGCTGGCGTCGATGTCGGTGTCCATCATCGTGGACGGGAAGCTGTGGGGACTGGTGTCCTGCCACGACCACGCGCCGCGCCAGTTGTCCTGGCAGGCGCGCATGGCCTGCGAGCACCTGGGCCAGCTGCTGTCGCTGCAGATCGAGGCCAAGGAAGAGAACGAGCAGGTCACCGAGCAGTTGCGGCTGCGTCAGCAGACGCTGGCGATCGTGGCGCACCTGTCCGACAGCGACGCCACGCTGCAGCGCCTGGTCGAAGAACCCGGCCCGCTGCTGCGCCTGGCGCGCGCCACCGGCGCCGCCGTGATCCTCAACGACAGCTGCTGGGCCGTCGGCGAGACGCCGGACCACGCCACGCTGCTGGCACTCGGCCAATGGCTGGGCAACCGCATCGACCAGGTCTGGCACAGCGACCGGCTGCCGGTGGAAGCGGCGTCGCTGGGCAACGAGGCAGACAACCGGGCAGAGAACCGGGCAGACAACGAGGCAGACAACGAGGCCGGGAACAAGGTGGGCAACCCGCTGGGACCGACGGCGGGGCTGCTGGCGATCTCGATCTCCAAGCTGCATCGGCATCACATCGTCTGGTTCCGGCCCGAGATCGTCCAGACCATCCTCTGGGCCGGCGACCCGCGCAAGGAATCGGCCATCGGCGAAGACTCGCGGCTGCATCCGCGCCGCAGCTTCGCCAGCTGGAAGCAGCAGGTGAGCGGCCGGTCCCTGCCCTGGACGCCGGGCGAGATCCACGCGGTGCAGGAACTGCGGCAGGCGCTGATCGGCATCGTGCTGCGGCGCGCCGAGGAGATGGCCGAGGTCGCGATGGAACTGGGCCGCGTCAACAAGGAGCTGGAAGCCTTCTCCTACACCGTGTCGCACGACCTGCGCGCGCCGATGCGCCACATCGCGGGCTTCGTCGACCTGGTGCTGGAGATGGAGGGCGGCGCGCTGTCCGAGCGTTCGCGGCGCTACCTGGCGCATGTGAAGGAAGCCTCCGCGCATGCCGGCCAGCTGGTGGATGCGCTGCTGGACTTCTCGCGCATGGGGCGCTCGGCGATCAAGCCCGGCTCGATCAACACGGACCACCTGATCGACGACCTGATCGCGGAGCAGAACACGCTGAACAAGGACCGCCGCATCGAGTGGGCCGTGTCACGCCCGCTGCCGCGGCTGTGGGGCGATCCGATCCTGCTGCAGGTCGCCATCCGCAACCTCGTCACCAATGCCGTCAAGTACACGCGGCCGCGCGATCCGGCGCGCATCGAGATCACCGGCTTCGAGACCGGAGACGGCGTCGGACTGAGCATCTCGGACAACGGCGTGGGTTTCCAGATGAAGTACGTGAACAAGCTGTTCGGCGTGTTCCAGCGCCTGCACCAGACCGAGTCCTTCGAAGGCACCGGCATCGGCCTGGCGAGCGTGCGACGCATCGTCGAACGGCACGGCGGCCACGTCGAAGCCTGGGGCGAGGCCGACCGCGGCGCACGCTTCCGCTTCACGCTGCCCACCCGCGAGATGGCGGAAGCGCAAGCCATCGATCCCGCCCCCGGCCACGGGGCATTCCCCCCTGACGATGCCGCCGTGACCGCCTTCGAGCGATCGGTCGGCACCGGCAACACCCTTCTCTGACCCCCAGCCCCCCGAACGCCATGCTCAAGCCCATCCTGCTTGTTGAAGACGACGCCCGCGATCTTGAACTGACGCTGGTTGCCCTCGAACGCAGCCAGCTCGCCAACGAAGTGATCATCGTGCGCGACGGCGCCGAGGCGCTGGACTACCTGAACCGCGAAGGCGTCCACGCGGACCGCGCCGAGGGCAATCCGGCCGTCATCCTGCTGGACCTGAAACTGCCGAAGGTGAACGGGCTGGAGGTGCTGAAGGCCGTCCGCGCCACGGAACGGCTCAAGAGCATCCCGGTGGTGATGCTGACCTCGTCGCAGACCGAGTCGGACGTGGTGCACAGCTACGAGCTCGGCGTGAACGCGTATGTCGTGAAGCCGGTGGAGTTCAAGCAGTTCGTCGCGGCAATCGCGGACCTGGGTGTGTTCTGGGCCGTGCTGAACGAACCGCCGCCCGGATCGTTGCGCGCCACGCGCCGCTACGAATGAACCATGACTGAGACGTCACCGCCGCCCGACGACGCGGGCTCGCCGCCGCTGGAGATCCTGCTGCTGGAGGATTCGACTTTCGACGCGGAGCTGCTGCTCGCGTCGCTGGAGACGACGCATCCCCGCGCGCGGGTGACCTGGGTGAAGGACGAGCCTCAGCTGCTGGGCGCGCTGGAGACGCAGCGCTTCGACCTGATCCTGTCGGACTACCAGTTGCCGGGCTTCACCGGGGCGGAGGCGCTGACGCTGGCGCAGCAGCTGGTGCCGGGGACGCCGTTCATCTTCGTGTCGGGCGTGATCGGCGAGGAGAACACGGTGGAGCTGCTCAAGCGCGGCGCCACCGACTACGTGATGAAGGGCCGGCTGACGCGGCTGCCGGTCGCGATCGACCGCGCGCTGCGCGAGGTGCGCCAGCGCGAGGCGCAGATCCAGGTCGAGGCGCAGCTGCGCGAGGCCGACGCGCTGTATGCGCGGGTCGTTGATTCGCTGCAGGACCACGCGGTGATCCTGCTGGACACCGAAGGCCGCATCCGCGACTGGAACCGCGCGGCGGGGACGATCTTCGGCCACGTGCTGGACGACGTGCTCGGCATGTCGGCGGAGATCCTGCTGACGCCGGAGGACCGCGCGGCGGGCGTGCTGGAGAACGAACTGGCGCTGGCCCTGACGCAGGGCGCGGCGCGCGACGACCGCTGGCTGATGCGGCAGGACGGCACGCGGCTGCGCGCCGAGGGCGTGGTGACGCCGCTGTTCAGCGCGGCGGGCGTGACGACGGGGTTCTCGAAGATCATCCGGGACACGACGCCGGCCTACGAGGCGCAGCAGGCGCTGCGACAAGGCAAGGAAGAAGCGGAGCGCGCCAACGAGCTCAAGGACCAGTTCCTCGCGGTGCTGTCGCACGAGCTGCGCTCGCCGCTGAGCGCGATCACGGGCTGGGCGGACATCCTGACCAATTTCTCCGACGCCCATCCGCTGCTGGGCAAGGCCTCGACGGTGATCCGGCGCAACGCGCAGCTGCAGGCGCGGATGATCAACGACCTGCTCGACATGAGCGCGGTCGTGGCCGGCAAGCTGATGCTGCAGACGACGCCGATGGACCTGGCGGCACTGGCGGCGGACTCGGTGCTGGGCGCGCTGCACGAGGCGCAGGGCAAGGGCGTGGCGCTGAACTGCCATGCGGCGGCGCCGGTGTGGATCCCGGGCGATGCGCAGCGCCTGTCGCAGGTGATCACGAACCTGATCGGCAACGCCATCAAGTTCACCGAGAGCGGCGGCAGCGTCGACGTGCAGGTCGAGGTCGAGGACGGCTGCGCGCTGCTGCGCGTGCGGGACACGGGCCGCGGCATCTCGCCGGAGTTCCTGCCCTTCGTCTTCGATCGGCTGCGGCAGGAGGACGGCTCAAAGACGCGCAAGGTCGGCGGCCTGGGCCTGGGCCTGGCGATCGCGCGCGCGATCGCGCAACTGCACCAGGGCCGCATCAGCGCCGACAGCCCGGGGCCGGGCCGCGGCGCGGTCTTCGAGCTGCGCCTGCCGATGCTGGCGGAGCAGGCCCTGGCGCCCTCGCCGTGCGCGGAGCCGGTGGAGTTGTCGGAAGACACGCTGTCGGGCGTGCGGGTGCTGCTCGTCGATGACGAGGAGGACGCGCGTGAGGTCGGCCAGGTGGCGCTGAGCCGCCTGGGCGCGAAGGTCAGCGTGGCGACGAGCGCGGCGGAGGTGCTGTCGCGCCTCGAAGAAGGCGAGGAGCACTACGACCTGCTGGTGTCCGACATCGGGATGCCGGAGATGGACGGGCGCTCGCTGATCCGCGCGGTGCGGCAGCTGCCGGGAGGCAGCCCCGACAAGCTGCCGGCGGTGGCGCTGACGGCCTTCGCGATGGTCGCGGATCGCCAGGAAGGCCTCGCGGCCGGGTTCCAGGGCTACGTGGCCAAGCCGATCGAACTGGCCGCGCTCACGCGCGCGGTGCAGGAGGCGCTGGGGCGCAAGGCGGGCGGGGATTGAGGGTCATCAGCGTCGCGGGCCGGCTGCGCTGAGCGCCCGCTGCCTGCGCGGACGGACGGGCTCCGAGGGTCGACGCGGCTGCAACGTGGGGCGGCACAGCGCTTGCACCGCCATGTACTTGGCTCCAGTCACCCTACCCGCTCGCTTGAGCGTGAAGTAGAGGTCGAGAAGCGTTCGATCAAATGGAGACACGGATTTGTGCATGGCAATTCACTTTGAAAAGACGACCGTCCTCGATCTCCGTCTCGCGTTGATCGAGGCCCAATGACAGAAATTCTTTGACGGCGTCTCGGCAATGCAGCTCCCTCGCGGTGCTGATGTTGCTCAGATCGCTCTTCGCGAAACCGTAAACGAAGAGCCAAGTCTCGAATTCCGGTTTGGCGACGATCGTCCGGAAACCGCCACGCTTTCCTTGACCGTTTCGGGCAATGCGCTTCTTGAACAGCGCGCCCCCGAGGTTCGCGTCGATCAAACCCTGTGTCATCTCCAAAACGGCCCGACAGAGATCGTCATCTTTCCAACCCTTGATCTCGCATCCAACGGCGAAACCTGCGCGCGACATACACCGTCACATCGACCTCCACGCAGCACTGCGATGAACCTCAGTGCCGGGTCTTGCGTGCGAACGATTCGTTCTGAAGGCGGCCTACTGATGGGGGCGTGGCGACCGCCCGATTTCAGAATGTGGATCTGCGGCGCACCAGGCTCGGCACGGCCAGCAGGACGATCAACACCGCCTCGAAGAGATCGAAGGCGAAGGGGCCGTCCGACGCGTACAGCTCCATCACGTGGCGCCAGCCGAAGAAGGCGATGCTGAGCGCATACAGCACCAGCAGCAGCACCGCGCCGATGCGGCGCACCGGTTGCGGCACGAGCAGCATGATCAGCAGACCCGCCAGCACACCCGCCGGCACGAGCGCCCAGAACGGCGGCGACGCATACGTGAACGCGTAGGCAAAGAGCCGGAAGCAGATCACGGCGATGACGGTCAGCGTCAGCAGCACCGTGAGCAGCACGCGAAGGGCCTTGAGGAGCGCCTCGAGCGACTGCGTTTCCTGATTCATGAACTCATCCTGATGCCGGTTGATCGAGGACCGATTGTGACGCCACGGCCCCTGCCCTCGGCTCAAGGGCACGCCACAAGCGGAACGGGCCGCGCCCCTTTCGAAGCGCGGCCCGCGATCAGCGGATGTCGTTGCGGACGTCGGTCCCGATCAGAACCGCTGCGACTGCATGTAGTCGTCGAAGCCCGCTTCCGCGAAGCGGAACCACAGGTTCTGGTCGCGCCGGAAGTTGGCGTAATCCTCGTAGACCTTCTTCCAGTTCGGGTTCTTCGCCGACAGCTCCGCGTACAGCGCCATCGACTCCTTGAACGCCAGGTCCATCGTGTCCTTCGGGAAGCGCATCAGCTTGGTCTTGGCCGCCACCAGCTGCTTGAGCGCCTGCGGGTTCAGCACGTCGTACTTGGCCTGCATGTCCACGTGCACGTACGCGGACGCCGCTTCCACGATCGCCTTGTACTCGGGCGACAGCCCTTCATAGGCCTTGGTGTTGATGAAGAAGTCCACCTGCGGGCCGCCCTCCCACCAGCCGGGGTAGTAGTAGAACGGCGCCACCTTGTTGAAGCCCAGCTTCAGGTCGTCGTACGGTCCGACCCATTCCGCGGCGTCGATCGTGCCCTTCTCCAGCGCCGAATAGAGCTCGCCGCCCGGTAGGTTCTGCGGCACGCCGCCCATGCGCTCGATCACCCGGCCCGCGAAGCCACCGATGCGGAACTTCAAGCCCTTGAAGTCCGCCGCCGACTTGATCTCCTTGCGGTACCAGCCCGCCATCTGCGCGCCGGTGTTGCCGCCGGGGAAGTTGATGATGTTGTAGTTCCGGTAGAACTCGCGCATCAGCTTCAGGCCGTTGCCGTGGAAGGTCCACGCCGTCATCTGCCGCGAGTTCAGCCCGAACGGGATGGACGCGCCGATCGCGAAGGTCTCGTCCTTGCCGAAGAAGTAGTACGGCACCGTGTGCGCGATCTCGACCGTCGCGTTCTGCACGCCGTCGACCACGCCGAAGGCCGGCATCAGCTCACCGCCCGCATGCACGCTGATCTGGAACTTGCCGCCGCTGAGCTCGCTGACCTTCTTGGCGAAGACCTCGCCGCCGCCGTAGATCGTGTCGAGCTGCTTGGGAAAGCTCGACGCCATCCGCCACCGGATGTTGGCCTGCGCATGCACGATGGCCGGGGCCGCACCCGCGGCCAGCACGCCGGCCAGGCCGGCATTCTTGACGAACGAACGACGCTCCATGAAGTCTCCTTTTTCGTTGGTATGGAGCACCCTCCTGGGTGCCCGGGCGAAAGCAGGATTAACTACTGGAGGGCTGGCGTCAACCTGACAAGCCCTGGGGAAGCCTCAGGCGCCAGCGAGCTTCATGTTCTCCAGCAGGATCGACCCCACCGTCTTGCTGCCCAGCGTGTAGGTGTCGGCGCCGATGCCCACGATCTGCTTGAACATCTCCTTGACGTTGCCCGCGATCGTGATCTCGTTGACCGGGAAGGCGATGACGCCGTTCTCGACCCAATAGCCGCTCGCGCCGCGCGAGTAATCGCCGGTCACGTAGTTGACGCCTTGCCCCATCAACTCGGTGACGAACAGGCCGGTGCCGAGGCGGCGCAGCATCGTCGGCAGATCGTCGCCGGGTGCGGTCGCCTTGCTGCGCATCGTCAGGTTGTGTGAGCCGCCTGCGTGGCCCGTCGTGCGCAGGCCCAGCTTGCGCGCCGAATAGGTCGACAGGAAGTAGCCCTTGAGCACGCCCGCCTCGACCACGGTGCGGGCCTTGGTGACCACGCCTTCGTCGTCGAAGGGCGAGCTGCCCTTGCCCTTGACGATGTGCGGATCCTCGACCACCTCCACATGCGGCGACAGGATCTGCTGGTCCAGGCTGTCGAGCAGGAAGCTCGCACGGCGGTAGAGCGCGCCACCGCTGGTGGCCTGCACCAGCGCGCCCAGCAGGCCGGCCGCGACCGGGGCCTCGAACAGCACCGGCACGCTGGCCGTCTTGACCTTGCGGCCCTTGAGTCGCGCCAGCGCGCGCTCGGCGGCGTAGCGGCCGATCGATTCCGCGGACGAGAGATCCGCCGCGTCGCGCATCGAGCTGTACCAGGCGTCGCGCTCCATGCCCGCGCCACGGCCGGCGATCGGCGCCACCGACACGGAATGCCGCGAACTTGCATACCCGCCGCGGAAACCGCGCGAGTTGCCAGAATAGAAGTGCGACTGCTGCGCCGAGACCGCCGCGCCTTCCGAGTTGGTGATGCGCGCGTCCGTCTTCAGCGCCGCGTCCTCGCAGCGCAGTGCCAGCTCGGCGGCCTGCTCGGCGGTGATCGCCCACGGATGGAAGAGGTCCAGCGACGGCCGCGCCGCTTCGTCAAGCGACAGGTCCTGCTCGTCCGGCAGGCCGGCGAATTCGTCCTCGGCCGTGAAGCGCGCGATGTCGTAGGCGGCGCGCACGGTGTCCTTCAGCGCCTGCGGCGAGAAGTCCGAGGTGCTCGCGTTGCCTCTGCGCTGGCCCAGGTAGACCGAGATGCCCAGCGACTTGTCGCGGTTGCGCTCGACGTTCTCGAGCTGGCCACGCCGCACCGACACCGACATGCCGCTGCCTTCGGAGACTTCCGCGCCGGCGTCGCTGGCGCCCTGGCGTTTGGCCTCGGCGAGCACGTCCTCGATCAACTGGCGGAAATGGTCCTGGCTGTAGGCGAATCCTTGCTCGGCTTGACTCATGAATGCGGTCTCTTTGGAAAGCAGCGCGGCCTGGGGGAATCCGAGGCCGCGGCGGGGTGGCGACTATCATACGGGCGCTGTGCCCCGCCCTTCCGGTCGGGGCTTCTCGCTTTCTCCCCCTCATGAACGCCGACCACGACGACCACGACGACCGCGCGGACTTCGACGACTTCGAAGACGACCGCCCCAGCAAAAGCCAGCTCAAGCGCGACATGGACGCGCTGCAGGCGCTGGGCGAAGAACTGCTCACGCTGCCCGAGAAGCGCGTGGCCGCGCTCGACCTGCCGGAATCGCTGCTCGACGCGATCAAGGAAGGCCGCCGCATCGTCGCCGGCACCGCCCGCAGCGGCAAGAAGCGCCACCTGCAGCTGATCGGCAAGCTCATGCGCCAGGTCGATCCCGAACCGATCCGCGAGGCGGTCGCCGAGTTCAAGCTCGGCCGCGCGCAGGACTCGCTCGAACTGCACCAGGCCGAGCGCTGGCGCGTGCGCCTCGTCGAGGACGACAACGCGCTGCAGGGCTTCCTCGACGCCTTCGACGAGGTCGATACCCAGCAGCTGCGCAGCCTGATCCGCGCCGCCCGCAAGGACCGCGCCCAGGCGCCCGAGCAGCGCAACGGTCGCGCCTGGCGCGAGCTGTTCCAGTTCGTGAAGGGCCACGTGCTCGCGGGCAAGGGCGACGCGGCCGGTGACTCGGAAGCGTCCGGCGAGGATGACGATGAGTGAGCCCGCGGCCCTGCGGGCCGACGGCGCGGCGCTGCCGCCGCCGGAGCCGGTGCGCATCGGCATCGTCTCGATCAGCGACCGCGCCTCCAGCGGCGTCTACGAGGACAAGGGCCTGCCCGCGCTGCAGGACTGGCTGCGCTCGGCGCTGATCAATCCGATCGAGTTCCAGCCGCGGCTGATTCCCGATGAACGCGAACTCATCGCGCGCACGCTGCGCGAGCTCGTCGACGAGACCCGCTGCAACCTCGTGCTGACCACCGGCGGCACCGGCCCCGCGATCCGCGACGTCACGCCCGAGGCGACCATGGACGTCGCCGACCGCGTGATGCCGGGCTTCGGCGAGCAGATGCGGCAGATCTCGCTGCGCTTCGTCCCGACCGCGATCCTGTCGCGCCAGGTCGCGGTGATCCGCGGCCAGGCGCTGATCATCAACCTGCCGGGCCAGCCCAAGGCGATCGCCGAGACGCTGGCCGGCCACGAGGCCGCCAGCGGCATCTTCGCCGCCGTGCCGTACTGCATCGACCTGATCGGCGGCCCCTACCTTGAAACACGCGACGCGATCTGCGCCGCGTTCCGTCCCAAGACCGCCCAACGGCCCAAGCGCCCGGGCTGACCACCCCCGCGGCCTCCACAAGGGGCCTCCACAAGAAGCACGCACTGAGCAACACCCCATGAAGATCACCAAGGACACCATCGCCACCGTCGAACTGAAGGTCGCGAACAAGCTCGGCCAGATCATCGAGAAGACCGATGAGCCGATGGCGCTGCTGATCGGCGGCTACGGCAACACGCTGCCGGTCGTCGAAGCCGCGCTGGAAGGCCAGGAGAAGGGCTACGCCACCACGATCGAGCTGACGCCCGAGACCGGCTTCGGCGAGCGCGACGAGAGCCTGCTGATCACGATCCCGAAGAAGGACTTCCCGCCCGGCGTGAAGGTCGGCGGCCAGATCCAGATCCGCCAGGCCAAGGAAGGCGAGGAAGAGCCCGCGGCCGACGACGGCTTCCATGTCTTCACGGTCGTGAAGGTCAAGGGCGACACCGTGCACCTGGACGGCAACCACCCGCTGGCCGGCCAGCACCTGAAGATCAGCGTCAAGGTCACGGACGTCCGCGCCGCGTCACAGGAAGAGATCGAGCACGGCCACGCGCACGGCGCGCACGGGCATCACCACTGATCGCCATCCAAGCCCTCACGATGGGGGCACTCTGAAGAACGAAGGGCGCCATCGGCGCCCTTCTGCGTTTCCGCCCGGAGCGGAAGCGAATCAGCTTCCGCTGATCACTTCACCAGCCGCGACAACTCCGCCGCGTCGAAGTGCTCGCCCTGCTGCGCGCCTTGCGGCACGCAGTCCTTGCGCTCTTCCTCGGACAGCTTCGCGATCGCCTGCCACAGCAGCGCGATCTGGTGCTCCTGGGTCGCGGCGTTGTCGATCAGGCCCTTCATGGCCAGCGCCACCGGGTCGTCGCCCTGCGTCACGCCGTAAGCCGAGAAGCCCATGCGCGCCGCCGCCTCTTCGCGTCTGGCATCGAGCTTGGCCTCAATGACGCGGGCCGGATTGCCGACCGCCGTCGCGCCCGGCGGCACCGGCTTGGTGACCACCGCGCCGGAGCCGACGCGCGCGCCCTCCCCGACCGTGAAGCCGCCGAGGATGCAGGCATTCGCGCCGACGATCACGCCGCGCTCCAGCGTCGGGTGCCGCTTGGCCCCCTTCACCAGCGAGGTTCCGCCCAGGGTCACGCCCTGGTAGATCGTGACCTCGTCGCCGATCTCGGTCATCTCGCCGATGACGACGCCCATGCCGTGGTCGATGAACACGCGCCGGCCGATGGTCGCGCCGGGGTGGATCTCGATGCCGGTCAGGAAGCGGCCGACGTGGGAGGTGAAACGTCCCAGCCAACGCAGGCCACGGAGCCAGAACCAGTGCGCACAGCGATGCACCACCAGCGCGTGCAGACCCGGATAACAGGTCAGCACCTCCCAGGCCGAGCGGGCGGCGGGGTCGCGTTCGAGGATGCAGGCGATGTCTTCGCGAAGACGCTGGAACATGGTGGGGGGACCCGATGGCAGCCCGCGAGGGGCTGGAGCTGAGGGTCGGCCAGTTTAGCGGCGGGTCCCGACCTTGCCGGCCGCAGGCTTACTGGCCTGCCGCGCGGGCGCCACGCCGGCCCTACTCGTCTCCCCCGAGTGCGGGGGGCGTGCCGGCGGCGGGGTGGGTCTTCTCGATCGCACGGGCGATGCCGCGCAGGATGTGGACCTCTTCCTTCGTCAGCCCGGCGCGGTTGAAGAGCTGGTTCAGCCGCGGCATCAGCTTCTTGGGCGAGACCGGGTCGAGGTAGCCCAGGTGGACGAGGCTGCCTTCCAGATGCGTCAGCAGCCCCTGGACCGCCTGCGCGTCGGCCAGTTGCGGATCGGCCGTGCGCGGCGCCACCGCGTAGCCGCCCAGCGCCTGGCGCCAGTCGTAGGAGATCAGTTGGACCGCCTGCGCCAGGTTCAGCGAGCCATAGTCCGGATGCGTCGGGATCGACAGCACCGCATGCGCGCGGTAGACGTCCTCGTTGCTCATCCCGTAGCGCTCGGAGCCGAAGAGGAACGCCACCTGATGGGGGAGCGGCTCCCCCATCGCCAGTTCGGCGAACAGCGATCTGGGCTCGCGCGTCGGCGGTCCGAAATCGCGCGGCGTCATCGCCGTGGCGCAGACGAAGGTGCAGCCGTCGAGCGCGTCCTCGACGCGGTCGACGATGCGCGCGCGGGCCAGGATGTCGGCCGCGCCGCTGGCCATCGCGACCGTCTCCTCCTGGCTCAGCACGTCGGCGAAGCGGGGCCGCACCAGCACCAGGTCGCGGAAGCCCATCACCTTCATCGCCCGCGCGGTCGAGCCGACGTTGCCGGGGTGGCTGGTCTCGATCAGCACGAAACGTGTCGGATCGGACGTCGGAGGGCGGGCGGTCGTGCCGGAGTCAGCCGGGGGCATAGGGGAAACCACGAGTCTGTGTCAAAATGGTCGATTATCCGCGCCGGTCCCCTCGCTCGCGATTCAATTCGCCCCCGAGGTTCTGACCACAGGCCCCAGGGCCGACGCACGCTCTTTCCTTTCGCCAGTCCACTTCCCACAGGAACCGTACCGCATGACGCAAGCCGCTCACCATCCCATGCTCAACGTCGCCATCAAGGCGGCGCGTACCGCCGGCGCGATCATCAACCGCGCGTCGATGGACCTGGACATCCTGAAGATCAACACCAAGTCGCCCAACGACTTCGTGACCGAAGTGGACCAGGCCGCCGAGCAGGCGATCATCGAGACGCTGCTGCAGGCCTACCCCGACCACGGCATCCTGGCCGAAGAATCCGGCCGCGAATACGGCGCGAGGCACTCCGAGTACCAGTGGATCATCGACCCGCTGGACGGCACGACCAACTTCATCCACGGCCTGCCGTTCTACTGCGTGTCGATCGCGCTGGCGCACCGCAACATCGTTCAGCAGGCCGTCGTCTACGACCCGACCCGCAACGACCTGTTCTACGCGACCAAGGGCCGCGGCGCCTACCTGAACGACAAGCGCATCCGCGTCAGCAAGCGCACCCGCATGAGCGACGCGCTGATCGGCACGGGCTTCCCGTTCCGCCGCGGCGACAACTTCAAGCGCTACCTGAAGATGTTCGAGGACGTCATGACCCAGGTCGCCGGCGTGCGCCGCCCGGGCGCGGCCGCGCTGGACCTGTGCTACGTGGCCGCGGGCCACTACGACGGCTTCTTCGAGACCGGCCTGAACCCGTGGGACGTGGCCGCGGGCTCGCTGATCATCCAGGAAGCGGGCGGCCTGGTCGGCAACTTCACCGGCGAGCCGGACTTCCTGCATCAGCGCGAGATCGTCGCCGGCACGCCGCGCATCTACGGCCCGCTGGTGCAGATCCTGGCGCCGTACACCCGCGTCATTACGCAGGACGCGCTGGACGCGGACGCGGACGCAGCCGCGGGCGGCGAGCCCGCTGACAAGGCAGCCCCCCGGAAGAAGGCCGCGGCCACCACCGAAGGGGGAAGCGAAGCGCCGAAGAAGCGCGCGCCGGTCCGCATCAAGAAGAACGACGGCGGCGCGGAAGCCTGATTCCATCGGCCTTCCCGACGATCCGCGGCGTCGTTGACGCCGATCAAACAGAGCCCTCCCCTTGGAGGGCTTTGTCGTTTTTGGCGCGAACGGTTGAAGCGCGAGCCGCTGGAGCAGACCTAGCATGGCTCCATCCGATCACTGGCATCACCCGCTTCAGCGCCATGACTACGCCTCCCTGCTCTGCCCAATCAGTTGCCGATTACATCCTCTACTTCTTCCAGTGGAAATGTGACCCGATCAACAACTACAAGCTGCAGAAGCTTCTCTATTACGTCCAGGGCTGGCACTTGGCGGAATACGACGAGCCCGCGTTTCCTGACCGGATCGAAGCCTGGATTTCAGGACCGGTCTGCCCTGCCATCTTTGAACGGTATGCGCAGTACACCTGGCGTCCGATATCGGAAGAGACGCAGGATCCCACGGGCCTTCCCGAACGTTTGACCAGGTTGATCGACGAGGTCGTTGATCTCTATGGCTTCGATACGGGGTGGTCCCTGGAGTACCGTGTGCACCGGGAACCCCCGTGGCTGGAGGCCCGCAAGGGCCAAGATCTCATCGACACGCGCCGCGAGGAGATCACGCACGAATCCATGGCGCGATTCTTCAAGGCGGAATCGGCGGCCGCCGAGGTGGAGGCGGGGTCATGACACTTCGCAAACGTGCCGAGCGGCGTCCCGCCGTCCCCGCCTCGACATTCCACGCTCTTCCGGACGGCATGCTGCACTTTTCGTTTCGGCTGCTGCACTCGACCGGCAAGTTCGGCCACGAACAGGTGACTGCTGCTGCCCCCTACCTGTCGACGCTACTCGACAGGCTTCGAGGACTGTCGACCATGCGGCCCGACGAGTTCCGACGCAACAGGGATCGTGCGTGGCGAATCCACCCCGTGCAATGGTCCGAAACGACGGAGAAGAATGGTTTCAAACATCTGCCAAGCGAAATGCAGCAGTACGTCGCCTGGCAGTTCCAGCTGACAGCGAACGAACACGGCCGCGTTCATGGAATCCTGGTGGAGGATGTCTTCTACATCGTCTGGCTCGATCCCGAACACCGTCTCTACCAGTGATACCGGCAGCCCCGATCATGTCCAGCCATGCCCTACACTCATCCCCCAGTCAGCCACCACAGCGCCCTCCGCACGAGGGCGTTGTCCATTTCCCGTCCGCACCGCTCCCGATGACCAGCGCCGTCCCTGCCGATTTCAGCCACCACACGCCGATGATGCAGCAGTATTTCGGCCTCAAGGCCGAGCATCCGGACACGCTGCTCTTCTACCGGATGGGGGACTTCTACGAGGTCTTCTTCGACGACGCCCGCAAGGCCAACGCGCTGCTGGACGTCACGCTGACCACCCGCGGCCAGAGCGGCGGCGAACCGGTCGTCATGGCCGGCGTGCCGGTGCACTCGCTGGAGTCCTACCTCGCCAAGCTGCTCAAGCTCGGTGAGTCCGTCGCGATCGCCGAGCAGACCGGCGAAGTCGGCGCCACCAAGGGCCCGGTCGAACGCAAGGTCGTGCGTGTCGCCACACCCGGCACCGTCACGGAATCCGAGCTGCTCGCCGACAAGCAGGACTCGATCCTGCTGTCCATCGCCACGCAGGGCAAGACCTTCGGCCTGGCCTGGCTGTCGATGACGCAGGGGCAGATCGGTCTGGCGCAGTGCGGCGAACGCGACCTGCCCTCGTGGATCGCCCGCCTGTCGCCGGCGGAGGTCCTGGTCGATCGCGAGAAACATCCGCAGGCGGTGCTGGGCGCCAAGCTGCCGATCACCAATCGCCAGAGCTGGCAGTTCGATACGAACCTGGGCAACCGCAAGCTCTGCGAGCAACTCGGCGTTGCGAACCTGCAGGGCCTCAACGCCCAGGACCTGCCCGCCGCCCATGCGGCGGCCTCCTGCCTGCTGTCCTATGCCGAGAGCACCCAGGGCAGCCGCGCGCTGAGCCACGTGAAGAGCCTGCGCGTGCTGCGCGCGTCCGACCTCCTGGACCTGCCGCCCGCCACCCAGCGCAACCTGGAGTTGACGCAGACGCTGCGCGGCGAGACCTCGCCGACCCTGCTGTCGCTGCTGGACACCTGCCGCACCGGCATGGGCAGCCGCGCGCTGCGTTTCTGGCTGCTGCACCCGGAGCGTGAACGCACCGTAGCCCGCGAACGCCAGGAGGCCATCGCCGAACTGATGAGCACCGGCTTCGAGCCGCTGCGGGAAGCCTTCCGGCAGGTCTCCGACGTGGAGCGCATCGCCGCGCGCATCGCGCTGCGCCAGGTGCGTCCGCGCGAACTCGCCGGCCTGCGCGCGACCTTGCTGATCCTGCCCGAACTTGCGCAGACGGTCCCGGCCGGCGCGAAGTTGCTCGACGAGTTGTCCGAAGGCCTGCGCGCGTCGCCGCACATCGCGGAGCTGTTGAGCCGCGCGATCGCGGAAGAGCCGCAGGCGCTGATCCGCGAAGGCGGCGTGATCGCCAAGGGCTTCGACGAGGAGCTCGACGACCTGCGCGCCGTGCAGACCGACTGCGACCAGTTCCTGCTCGCGATGGAAGTCCGCGAACGCGCGCGCACCGGCATCGGCAACCTGCGGGTCAAGTTCAACAAGGTGCATGGCTTCTACATCGAAGTCACGAACAGCGGCCTCGAGAAGATCCCCGCCGACTACACCCGCCGCCAGACACTGACGAACGCCGAGCGCTTCATCACCCCCGAGCTGAAGGCCTTCGAGGACAAATCGCTGTCCGCGAACGAACGCGCCCTCGCCCGCGAGAAGATGCTCTACGAGATGGTCATCGATCAGCTCACCGAGGAGATGCCGGCGCTTGGACGGCTGGCGCGCTCGCTGGCGTCGCTGGATGTGCTGGCCGCGCTCGCGGAACGCGCCGCCACGCTGAACTGGTGCCGTCCCGAGTTCGTCCCGCATCCCTGCATCGACATCCAGGGTGGCCGCCATCCGGTGGTCGAGGCCCGCCTGCGCGAGACCGGCGCCGGCGAGTTCATGGCCAACGACTGCCGGCTGGACGCCCGCACCAAGCTGATGGTGATCACCGGCCCGAACATGGGCGGCAAGAGCACCTTCATGCGTCAGGTCGCGCTGATCACGCTGCTGGCGGCGATCGGCGCCTATGTGCCGGCGACCGCCTGCCGGCTGGGGCCCATCGACGCGATCCACACGCGGATCGGCGCGGCGGACGACCTGGCCAACGCGCAGTCCACCTTCATGCTGGAGATGACCGAAGGCGCCGCGATCCTGCACAGCGCGACCGAACAGTCGCTGGTGCTGATGGACGAGATCGGCCGCGGCACCTCGACCTTCGACGGCCTGGCGCTGGCCGGCGCGATCGCCACCCACCTGCACGACAAGTGCCGCGCGTTCACGCTGTTCGCGACGCACTACTTCGAGCTGACCGAGTTCCCGGCCAAGCATCCGCAGGCGGTCAACATGCATGTCTCGGCGGTCGAGAGCGGCGAGAACATCGTCTTCCTGCATGAGATCCAGCCCGGTCCGGCGAGCCGCAGCTACGGCGTGCAGGTGGCGCGGCTGGCCGGCATGCCGGGTCCGGTCGTGCGGCAGGCCCGCGCGGCGCTTGAAGCCCTTGAAGCCCGCGCCACCGAGGGCGAGTCGCAGATCGACCTGTTCGCCCCGCCGCCGGAGCCCGCGCCGGGCGCGGTGGCCGAGGAGCCGTCCGAGCTGCTGGACGCGCTGCGGGACCTCGATCCCGACGCGCTGAGCCCGCGCGAGGCCCATGCGGCGCTGTACCAGCTCAAGCTGCTGGCCGCCGGCCGGCACTGAACCCTCCGCCGACCCGACGCGCCAGACCTGACCCCATGGACTCGACCAAGACCCTCGTCTTCTCGCATGCCAACGGGTTTCCGGCGGGCTGCTACCGGGTGCTCTTCGACCGCTGGCGCGACGCGGGCTGGACCGTGCACGCGCTGCCGCGCATCGGCCACGACCCGCGTTATCCGGTGACCAGCAACTGGCCGCACCTGCGCGACGAGCTGCTGCACTTCATCCAGGACGAGGTCAAACCGACCGCGCCGGTGATGCTGGTCGGACATTCGCTCGGCGGCCTGCTGTCGCTGCTGGTCGCCTGCCGCAAGCCGTCGCTCGCGCAGGGCCTGGTGATGCTGGACTCCCCGGTGATCGACGGCTGGCGCGCGCACAGCCTGCGCGTGGTGAAGTCCGCCGGCCTGATCAAGCGCGTCTCGCCGGGCAAGGTCTCGCACCAGCGGCGCTACGAATGGCCCAGCCTCGAAGAGGCACACGCGCATTTCGCCGCCAAGAACAAGTTCGCACGCTGGGATCCCCGCGTGCTGAAGGACTACATCGCCAGCGGCTTCGACGCGCACGAGGACGGTCAGGTGCGCCTGGGCTTCACGCGCGAGATCGAGACCCGCATCTACAACACGCTGCCCCACAACCTGCCGCGCATCCTGCACGGCCACGCGCCGAAGTGTCCGGTGGCGTTCATCGCGGGCACGCAGTCCGAAGAACTGCGGCAGGCCAACGCGGCCGGGTCCAAGGCGCTCGCCAAGGACCTGTTCCGCTGGTTCGAGGGCACCCACCTCTACCCCTTCGAAAGACCGGACGACACGGCGGCGCTCGTCCTCGAATTGATGGGCGAGATCGAGGCCAAATCGGCATCGCTATAATCTCCTTTTACCACCACGGCGTTTTTGGTTTCCTGCTCGGAAAACCGGCGCTGCAAGACAATGACCAAGTACGTCTTCGTCACCGGCGGTGTCGTGTCCTCTCTCGGCAAGGGCATCGCATCGGCCTCTCTCGCGGCCCTTCTCGAGTCCCGCGGCCTCAAAGTCACCCTGATCAAGCTGGATCCCTACATCAACGTGGATCCGGGCACGATGTCGCCGTTCCAGCACGGTGAAGTGTTCGTGACGGACGACGGCGCCGAGACCGACCTGGACCTGGGTCACTACGAGCGCTTCATCACCACGCGGATGAAGAAGAGCAACAACTTCACCACCGGACAGATCTACATGTCGGTGCTGGAGAAGGAACGCCGCGGCGACTACCTCGGCAAGACCGTCCAGGTGATCCCGCACATCACCAACGAGATGCAGGACTTCATCCGTCGCGGCGCCGGTCACGGCACGGCGGACGCGGTGGACGTGGCGATCGTCGAGATCGGCGGCACGGTCGGCGACATCGAGTCGCTGCCCTTCCTGGAAGCGGCGCGTCAGATGAGCCTGAAGGCCGGCGCGAACAACGTCGCGTTCGTGCACCTGACCTACGTCCCGTGGATCGCCGCCGCCGGCGAACTCAAGACCAAGCCCACGCAGCACACCGTGCAGAAGCTGCGCGAGATCGGCATCCAGCCCGACGCGCTGCTGTGCCGCGCCGACCGCCGCATCCCGGACGACGAGCGCGAGAAGATCTCGCTGTTCACGAACGTGCCCGAGTACGGCGTGATCTCCATGTGGGACGTCAACACGATCTACAAGGTCCCGCGCATGCTGCATGAGCAGGGCCTGGACCAGATGATCTGCACCAAGCTGCAGCTCAACACCAAGTCCGCGGACCTGAAGCGCTGGGACACGCTGGTCAACGAGGTCGAGAACCCGAAGACCGAAGTGACCATCGCCATGTGCGGCAAGTACACCGACCTGTCGGACAGCTACAAGTCGCTCAACGAGGCGCTGCGCCATGCCGGCATCCACAACCACGCCCGCGTCAACATCGAGTATGTCGACTCGGAGACGCTGGACGCCGAGCACTCGCAGCAGCTCGACAAGTACGACGCGATCCTGGTGCCGGGCGGCTTCGGCAAGCGCGGCGTCGAGGGCAAGATCCTCGCCGCCCAGTACGCCCGCGAGCACAAGACGCCCTACCTGGGCATCTGCCTGGGCATGCAGGTCGCGACCATCGAATACGCGCGCCACAAGGCGCACCTGGACGGCGCGAACTCGACCGAGTTCGAACCCGACGCGCCGCACAAGGTGATCGCGCTGATCGACGAATGGCAGGACGCGGACGGCTCGATCCAGAAGCGCAACGCCCAGTCCGACCTCGGCGGCACGATGCGTCTGGGCGCGCAGAGCTCCGACGTCAAGCCGGGCACGCTGGCCTACGAGATCTATGGCCCGGTCGTGAACGAGCGTCACCGCCACCGCTACGAGGCCAACGAGCAGTACCTGGACCAGCTGCAGGACGCCGGCCTGGTGATCTCGGCGATCACGCAGCGCGAGAAGCTGACCGAGATCGTCGAGCTGCCGCGCAATGTGCACCCGTGGTACATGGGCGTGCAGTTCCACCCGGAGTTCAAGTCGACCCCGTGGGACGGCCACCCGCTGTTCATCGCGTTCATCAAGGCCGCGCTGGAACACAAGGCCAAGGCCGGCCACGAGGTGAGCGCGCCCGCGGCGGCCTGAGCCCCGTCGGGGTCCGGGACGACTTCAGAGACCAACAACAGAGACACCGCCCATGCCCGCCTTCATCATTGCCGACGTGACCGTGACCGACGCCGACCAGATGGCCAAGTACCGTGAATGGAGCACCAAGGCGATGCAGGAGCACGGCGCGGAAGTGCTGGTCCGCGGCGGTGAGATCGAGGTGCTGGAAGGCCCCTGGACGCCGAGCCGCCTGGTGGTGCTGAAGTTCCCCGACCGCGCCGCGGCCAAGGCTTTCTACGACTCGGAGACCTACCAGCATGCGAAGTCGCTGCGCGAGCACGCCGGCATCATGCGCATGATCGTCGTCGACGGCGTCTGATCCCCCGCCATGCCCTGCACGAGCCATCGCGCCGCCAGCCTGTCCAGACGGACGGCCAGCGGCCCGGTGGCTTTTTTTCGCCTCCGTATTTCATCCCCCGTTTCGTCCCCCAATATCCGGACGCAGGTTGTTCAGCCAAGGTAACCCGTTGCTGGCACCATGCGCGCCGACCGAGTTTTTTCACTTCTGGAGACTGTTCCCATGAGCGCCATTGTTGACATCGTCGGCCGAGAGATCCTCGACAGCCGCGGCAACCCCACCGTGGAATGCGACGTGCTGCTGGAGTCCGGCGTGATGGGCCGCGCCGCCGTGCCGTCGGGCGCGTCGACCGGTTCGCGCGAAGCCATCGAGCTGCGTGACGGCGACAAGTCGCGCTACCTCGGCAAGGGCGTGCTGAAGGCCGTCGAGCACATCAACACCGAGATCTCGGAAGCCGTGCTGGGCCTGGACGCCTCGGAGCAGGCCTTCCTGGACAAGACCCTGATCGACCTGGACGGCACCGAGAACAAGAGCCGCCTGGGCGCCAACGCGATGCTGGCCGTGTCGATGGCCGTGGCGCGCGCCGCCGCGGAAGAATCGGGCCTGCCGCTGTACCGCTACTTCGGCGGCATGAGCGGCAACCAGCTGCCGGTGCCGATGATGAACGTCATCAACGGCGGCGCGCACGCCAACAACTCGATCGACTTGCAGGAATTGATGATCATCCCCGTGGGCGCGCCGTCGTTCCGCGAGGCGCTGCGCTGGGGCGCGGAGGTCTTCCACGCGCTCAAGAAGATCATCGACGCCAAGGGCATGTCGACCGCCGTCGGCGACGAAGGCGGCTTCGCCCCGAACGTCGAGAACCATGAGGCCGCGATCCAGATGATCCTGGAAGCGATCGACAAGGCCGGCTACACCGCCGGCGAGCAGATCGCGCTGGGCCTGGACTGCGCCGCCAGCGAGTTCTACAAGGACGGCAAGTACGTGCTGGAAGGCGAAGGCGGCATCCAGCTGACGGCCGAACAATGGACCGACATGCTGGCCACCTGGGTCGACAAGTACCCGATCATCTCGATCGAGGACGGCATGGCCGAAGGCGACTGGGACGGCTGGAAGCACATCACCGAGAAGCTCGGCGACAAGGTGCAGCTGGTGGGCGACGACCTGTTCGTCACCAACACCAAGATCCTGAAGGAAGGCATCGACAAGGGCATCGCCAACTCGATCCTGATCAAGATCAACCAGATCGGCACGCTGACCGAGACCTTCGCCGCCATCGAGATGGCCAAGCGCGCCGGCTACACCGCCGTGATCTCGCACCGCTCGGGCGAGACCGAGGACTCGACGATCTCCGACATCGCCGTCGGCCTGAACGCCGGCCAGATCAAGACGGGTTCGCTGTCGCGCTCGGACCGCATGGCCAAGTACAACCAGCTGCTGCGCATCGAGGAAGACCTGGGCGACGTGGCGGTGTACCCGGGCCGCGCCGCGTTCTACAACCTGCGCTGACCCCACGCGGACGTCCGCTGGGCGGGCGCTCCCCGCGTTCGAAGGGCAGGCCCATGGGCCTGCCCTTTTTCGTTGCAGCTAAACTCGCGGCCTGTGAAAGCCCTGGCCATCGTCCTCACCGCGTTCCTTGTCGCCATCCAGGCCCAGCTCTGGTTCGGCAAGGGCGGCCTGGCCCGCGGGGTCCAGCTGCGCGCCGAACTGCGCGAGCAGGACGAGGCCAACGAGAAGGCCCGCGCGCGCAACACCCAGCTGCAGGCGGAACTGCTCGACCTGCGCGAGGGCCTCGAGATGGTCGAGGAAAAGGCCCGCATGGAACTGGGCATGGTCAAGCCGGACGAAGTCTTCGTCCCGCTGCGCCGCTGAATCACAATTCCGCCTCCCGCCACTCCTGCATGCGCTCGCAGATGGATGCCTTGCTCGCCTGGGCGCTCTCGCCCGCCTTCCACGCCCTCGGCAGCCCGATCAGCTGGCTGGAGCTCGTCGCGTTCGCGCTGGCGATCTGGATGGTCGTCTGCAACATGCGCGTGCAGGTGCTGGCTTGGCCGCTGGCGCTGACCAGCTCGCTGCTCTACTTCCTGCTGTTCTGGAGCGGCAAGCTCTACGGCGAGGCCTCGCTGCAGCTGCTGTTCGCCGCACTCGCGCTGTGGGGCTGGTGGCAGTGGATGCGCGGCCGCACGGCCGACGGCCACACGCTGCATGTGCGCACGCTCGGTCCGAAGGGCCGCGTCACCGCGCTGCTGTTCACGCTGGCGGCCTGGCCGCTGCTGGGGATGTTCCTGCAACACCGCACCGACTCCCCCCTCCCCTATTGGGATGCCCTCCCGACGGTGGCCAGCATCACCGGCCAGTGGCTGCTCGGCCGCAAGTACCAGGAGAACTGGCCCGTCTGGGTGATGGTCAACCTGGTCAGCATCGGGCTGTTCGCGCTCAAGGGCTACTGGCTGACGGTCGTGCTGTACGCGGTGTTCGTGCCGATGTCGGTGGCGGGCTGGCGCGCCTGGCAGCGCCAGCTGCGGCCGGCAGCGATGGCCGCTTGAGCGACCGCTCTCATAGCGCACTTCGTCTGACGCCCCTGCGCGGCGCCCTGCCATCATTCCCACCATGACGCTGCACATCGCCCTCGTCGGCGCCGAGAGCACCGGCAAGAGCCGCCTCGGCGTGGCGCTGCTGGAGCACCTGAGCGCCCAGACGCGGCTGCGCTGCGCGCTGGTCGGCGAATACCTGCGCGAGTGGTGCGAGCGCGAGGGCCGCACCCCGCGCCCGGACGAGCAGCGCGCAATCGCCGAGGAGCAATGGCGCCGCGCCGAAGCCGCCTCCATCGATCACGACCTCATCCTGCACGACACGACGCCGCTGATGACCGCGGTCTACAGCGAGCAGCTGTTCGACGACACCAGCCTCTACCCATTCGCGCTGCAGGTCCAGGCCCGCATGGACGCCACGCTGCTGATGGCGCTGGACCTGCCCTGGGTCGCCGATGACATGCGCGACGGCCCGCATGCGCAACAGCCGACGGACCGCCTGGTACGCCGCGCGCTGCGCGAGGCCGGCCTCGGCTACAGCCTGGTCTCGGGCACCGGCCCGGAGCGCCTGCAGCAGGCGCTCAACGCGCTTGGTCCGCTGCTGAGACCGCATCTGGGCCGCGAGGACGGCCTGTTCGGCCGCCTGCTGCAGCGCGAGGAAAGCCTGGGCGGCGACTGGCGTTGCGAGCTCTGCGACGACCCGGCCTGCGAGCACGCCAGCCGCACCGCCGAGCGCCTGCCGCGCGCCTGAACGCGGCGCTCACGGCCCGGCCACACAGCCGAGGCACAATCCGCCGCTTCGCCGTCGCAAACATTTGCGGACGTCGCGAATTTCGAGATCACGGCGTTCCTGGAGCCTCCCCCGATGAACCGTTCTTCCGTCCGCCCGCTGGGCGCTCTGTCGATGCTGCTGAGCGCGGCACTGCTCGCCGCCTGCGGATCGCTGAGCTCCTCCGGGCCGCAGGCGCCGCTGCCGCCCTCGCTGGAGACATCGGCCGCGGCCGCGAAGACCGCGACGCCGACCAGCGGCTCGGTCGCCGTCAAGGTGCTGGCGATCAACGACTTCCACGGCAACCTGCTCCCGCCGGCCGGCGGCATCAAGCTGCCCGATCCGCAGAACCCCGACAAGACGATCACGCTGCAAGCCGGCGGCGCGGAGCGCATGGCCACGGTGGTCGCGCAGATCAAGGCGAAGAATCCCAACCACGTGTTCGTGGCCGCCGGCGACCTGGTCGGCGCGAGCCCGCTGCTGTCGGCGCTGTTCCATGACGAGTCGACGATCGAGTCGCTCGGCATGATGGGACTGGACATTTCCTCGGTCGGCAACCACGAGTTCGACCAGGGCATCGACGAGTTGCTGCGCAAGCAGCGCGGCGGCTGCCACCCGAAGGACGGCTGCAAGGGCCCGACCGAGTTCAAGGGCGCGAAGTACCAGTACCTCGCCGCCAGCACCATCGACGAGAAGACCGGCCAGTCCGTGCTGCCGGCCTACGCGATCAAGCGATTCGACGGCGTGCCGGTGGGCTTCATCGGCCTGTCGCTGAAGGGCACGCCGGAGCTGGTCAGCCCGACCGGCATCAAGGGCCTGCGCTTCGACGACGAGGCGCAGACGATCAACCGCCTGGTGCCCGAGCTGGAACGCCAGGGCGTGCACGCCTTCGTCGTGCTGATCCACGAAGGCGGCTACCCCAGCGGCGGCATCAACGACTGCCCGGAGATCTCCGGGCCGATCGTCGACATCGTCAAGCAGCTGGACAAGCGCGTCGGCCTGATCGTGTCCGGCCACACGCACCGCGCCTACAACTGCCGCATCGACGGCCGCCTGGTCACCAGCGGCGACAAGTACGGCACCCTGGTCACCGAGATCGACCTGACCCTGGACCGCGCCACCGGCACGATGACCGAGGCGCGCGCCAACAACGTGGTGGTGCGCCCGGAGACGGCGAAGGACCCGCGCCAGACGCTGCTGATCAGCACCTACCAGCACGTCGCTCAACCGTTGATCGAGCGCCAGGTCGGCTTCCTCGCTCAGGCGCTGAGCAAGGAAGGCGACGACAGGAACGAAGGCGGCGGCTCGACGATGGGCCAGCTCGTGGCCGACGCGATGCTGGCCGCGACGCGCGCGCCGGAGAACGGCGGCGCGCAGGTCGCGTTCCAGAATATCGGCGGCGTCCGCACCGGGCTGATCCATCGCGCGGACGACACGGTCACCTTCGGCGATCTATTCGCGGCGCTGCCGTTCTCGAATGCACTGGTGGTGGTCGAGATGACCGGCACGCAGTTGCAGGCGGTGCTCGAAGAGCAATGGTGGGCCAGCGATGCGAAGAAATTCCTGCCGTTGCAGACGTCGCAAGGCTTCAGCTACCGCTGGGACAAGCGCCGGCCACTCGGCTCGCGTGTGGTGCCCGGCAGCATGACGCTCAATGGCTGGGCGATCGCTCCCGATCAGAAGGTCCGCGTCGTCATCAACAACTTCCTGCAGGTCGGCGGCGACAGCTTCAATACCTTCACGACCGCGCGGCTCGTGCAGACCGGGCCAATGGACGTGGACGCGCTGGAGGCCTACTTCAAGGCCCATGGCACCCAGCGGGTGAAGGCCACGGCGCTGGATCGGGTGGTGCGCGTCGATCGTTAAAGCTGACATTGAGTCAAAACTCAAAAGCCCGCACGCGCGGGCTTTTTTTTTAAGCGGTCTGGATCGCGCACCTGACCTCAGAGTCAAGACCAACCGACTCCACTCCAGAGCTGAGATTTGCGCCACCTACCCCGTCGAAAGGCCGGGGGGCGCGACACCACGACCATTCAGCCTAGGACTTGACGCCAAGTGCGAACAATCTGGGGGAATCGCTTCAGTGACCCGTGCGCATTGAATGCCATTTAGGTATTTCCCCAATCGCACGACACCGCCTCCCCCCTAAGATGATTCGGCCAAGCCTTCATCTGAGGCAAAAACTCGAAGAACTTATTCTGGGAGCTTGAGATTGAGCGTTCATCAACTTCTCAAATCACTCAACATAAAAACAAGAAACCGCGTTCGCGTACTACTTTCCCTTTCAGGGACAGAGGCGACGGAGTTACTAAACTCAATTCGCAAAACAGCAACCGTTCGCGAACTGATTCAGATAGACAAAATTCTTTGGAGCAGCTCCCAACTGCGCGAAGCAGCCATACCGCTTCCATTTCCAAAAAACCCTCAGTTCAGCGAAGGCTTCTATAGACTCAATTCACTTAGCCTAGAGGCCCAAATCCAAGTACTTCAAGGGCACATTTCCGAGAACCAAGAGACTGTCCACAACCTACTCGGAAAGATTTCCGAACTAAATCGCCACATTGTCGAAAACAGCCTGAAATCAGCTCAAAATACAATTAATTCAATTATTGAGGATTTCGGGTTTAGCCACATCTTATTAAGGAAGCTCTCTCTTGTTCGAGAACTCTCCCGAGGCGAGTCTCCAATGCGTGAACTTGAAGAGCTACTAATCCAGTCAGGCTATCAAAGAAACAATGTTGTCCTCAACTCTCTAATTCACTGCTACCAAGAAGAACAGGACTTTCTAAGTATAAAGCGATCCATACTTGGACTCCCTGATAGAGGGAACTCAAACAAATTCACTCGAGACATAAGCAGAATACTATTTCAACCCATCGCAACGTCTGAGCACGAGCTATCGGAAATTATCCAAAGTTCAATGCAATGCTCGCTACTTGACGCAGTCATCGCATACAAGATCCATCGAGAATTCATAGATGCGGACGGTCGGCACAAAATATTGGCGGAAGTTTGCGAAAGAATCGAAAAATCTACCCCGACAGTCGACGAGATTGCCGAGCGATATTGCAATACAGATTCCGACTGCGAGCATCAGTTCTATAAACACAGCAGCGCATGGCTAGAAATCGACCAAATAGTCGCCTACCGAAAACTATTAGACTCGTACTACGATAGCCAGCCCAAAGAGGAAAGCGATTATGGGAGCGTTATTCAACGCAGCATCTCCAACTGGATTGGAGAACTCCCCATCGAAAACCTTTCAGAAAGCAAACGAGTAACTTCACACAATCATGCAACACTCGGCATGCTTGAGTACCAAGGCCATGCAACCAGGTCCGCAATATTTAATCGGGCACTTGAGCAGCAGGACGGAATAATCAAGATCTCCGAAGAGAGCCTAATTGCCCTAATGGGCCTCACTCGAGATCTACAGAAAACCATCCCAATTGCGCAAGCCAAAAATCTTGCAAAATTATCATCTTCTAGCGTTTCGAAATTAATACTCTTCTTGCTGATCGCAAAGCGAAGCAAAAATGAGAAAGACGATCATCTGCTCCGGAAGATGGTCCAAAACGAATCCCGCAAAAACATCGAGGCGGAGAATAAGGTTGTCGGTCTAGTCGAAGAACTCTACTCTCGATGCAGCGCTATTGGCATTTACGCTTACGAAATTTTCACTGAAGACTTCATTGCAAAACTCTTCCAAATCACTTCCAGCACGTCTCAGATAACTGAAACCCGGGCCGCGCTTCATCGCTGGATGGGAGAAAAGACGGGGGAACGTGCGTATTTTGATCGCGCTCGCACACTTCTGATTGATCATCAAATCAACAAGATAAGAAATGAGCTTGACGATCACCGAATTTATGTCGACGTAGCACGATTCCACGAATGGTTCGATGATGAGGTGCTGCGAGATTTCAATTCTGCACTTAATGCATTAGACCATGCGAACTTTGATGCAACCAAAGAATCGGATTCCGTTCTATTGAAGCTTCTCGAAGATTGTTACCAAGCATTTTGCTCTAATAAGGTGTTTGGTATCGCCTCCTATCTCGGCAGGAGAATCCGCCACGGCACCTTCAAGGGGCACCTGTTTTCGAATGTAGTTGCCGCCGCCAAGGACCAAAGGTACCGCCGCTTCCTAAATGGCCTGTATGTTGCACCAATCTGGCAAGACTGGAAGATGGCATACGAGGCTAGAGTCGATGAGATCATCGACAAGCGGTTACATGTAGCATCGGCATCCAAACGCGACGGTCTACTCCATCCAAATATCGGCACTCCATGGAAAAGAGATATAGCGGCCGCGTGCATTCGTGCCATCTATCAGGATTTCGAACAAAATAGATCATCGGCCGCACTGCCGCACATCGTGACCGAATATTGCTGGAGAATGGCAGAATTTGACCTCAAGTCCTTCAATGCATATCTAAAGAGCCAGCGAAAGGACCTGCTGGACAACGATTCCTTGAACGGACTTAAAGTCGCCTCACCGCAGGAGCAACGACTGATAGCAGGCGAATTTTGTCGAGACATCGCGAGGAGAATCGACGAGACGCTAATGACTTTTCAAACGTGGTTTAAGCGCCCCCTGAACGTCTCACCGAAAGCTTCTTTGCCATTACTCTTCCGAGCGGTGGCGGCAGAAGTCAAGCAATACTTCCCCGAACTTCCTACTGACACGCTCGTCTCCACCGAGCAAGATATAGAAATTATGGGAGGCGCATACCATGTACTATATGACGCCATGTTTGTTGTTGTATACAACGCAGCAGAACATGGCAAACGCGGCGCAAAGATTTCACCATCGTTTAGTATCGCTCGCCTTTCCGAAGATCGTCAGCATTCGATCACCATAAGAATTACCTCGACAATTCGAGAGGACGACACGGACGAACAAGTCTCAAATAAGCTCAAGATTCCGACAAGGGACGAAATCGATAATGCTCAACTGTATGAGAATAGAAGCGGGATTCCCAAGCTATATCAACTTCGAGAGGCGGACCCAAGATTCTCAATTATAGGAATAAACTGCAGCGGCCGAGAATTCTCCGCCGAATTTGGTTACCTATTGGAAATCTGATGGCCAAGATCCTGCTGGTGGAAGATGACAGCTTCAAATCCGACGAAATACAAGCACTAATCAGGCAGATCGATTTAAGTGCCGAGATATCACTTTCGACAAGTGTATTTGCCGCAGTCAACCAACTTACCCAAAGACAGTTCGACCTAATAATTCTCGACATGGCGCTACCGAGTCACCCCTTAGTGGCCGGCGAAGGGGCTCCCGTATCTCTTTTGAATGGTGGCATCGAGATAATATTCGAACTTCAATCGCTAGGAAGAACGGATCCGTGCGTAGTAATCACGCAGTTTCCCGATATTGAGATCTGTGGCGAGCTTTGTCCGATATCAATAGCTGCGGACAGGATGTTCGACGCATACGAAACGCGTGTGGAAGCTTGCCTCGAATACTCACAAACCAACTTCTTTTGGCGCAATCGCCTCAACGATATCTTAAGGAAATATGCAAATCCTCATTCTTGAAGATTCAGTGGAGAAGCTCGAGGCGATACAGGGCCACATCAGCACACACCACCAAGCGGCAGAAATAACCGTCGCGGCTTGCCTAGGAGACTATATTTCGCTGATCAACAGGAGGAAATTCGACCTCCTAGTTGTGGACCTCGTCATTCCATCCTTCAAAGGCGACGCAGACGCAGTTGAGTCGACCGAATCTATAATTGAAAACACAAGGGGCGACTATAAATGCCCCAATTTCAGAACCCCAGCAATTGCTGTAACAAGTTTTGACGAGAAGGCGGAAGAGAATTTCAGATCCTTGAATATTCACGACTTCAGCATAATCACCTTTTCCGTCGATAATCTCGAATGGCAAGATGCTTTGAATCGAAAAATTGAGGGGATAAAGGCTGCTGAAAAGTTCGATTTTGTGATTATTTGCGCCTTGCAAAAGGAAGCCGACGCATTTATTCAGCTTCAGCTCACTGCATCAGCAAGTGAGTTGATTTCCGGATTGGTGTGCAGGCGGATTGACATTGGTGGAAAGCGCGGCGTGATCGTTACTTGCCCCAGGATGGGGCTTGTCAGCAGCGCGATCACAGCGACTGCTGCGATTGAGGCATTTCGGCCAGCGGTCATATGCATGGCCGGCATTTGCGGCGGCATTGCCGACCAAGCGAACATTTACGATACTGTGATCGCGGAAACGTGTCATCAACATGACTCCGGAAAATGGGCCGCCGACACATTCAAACCGGAGGTCTACTCAAATGCGATAAATCACAGGCTATTGCAACGATTCCGAATTGAGACGAAAAAGCCGGAGTTTATTGAGGAAATGAAGCGAGGGATAAGCCTCTCTCGCTCTGAGTTTCCGAAGAGAAAGAATGATTTTGAGGCAAGGATCTACGATGCCCCAGCCTCAAGCGGCAGTGCAGTCGTGGCAAACGAAAAGATGGTCGACTTAATCGCCAATCAACAGAGAAAATCCGCGATCTTCGAGATGGAGTCCTATGCACTATATGAAGCTGCACGACTTCATCCGTCAGAACCGTTCTATTTCAGCGCAAAAACAGTGGTGGATGACGGCGGGCGGAACAAGGGCGATGCATTTCACCGAGTTGCATGCCTCTTATCAGCCAGAGCAGTCAGCAAACTACTTCTTAGCTGCGAGTTCCCTTAAGGCCAGCAGGCCGAGGGACGACGCAGGGATGGCGGTAAAACTCCGCTCAGGCGGGCCAAGTCATGATGCTGGACGCTCCGCGTGGAGACTCGACGCGATAGCGACACCCAATCGCGTTTGCGCAAAGGAGTGCCGACGGGGCCGCGACTTGAAGCAAGCCGCCGACTCTCCTCTGGGGGTGTAGTTTGTCGCTGAGACACCCGCTCGTCGGCAATGCTGATTCACTGGACGTTCTTCGATCCCGGAGCCTGGTTTTGCGGGTCGGTGAAGAGCTCACCGACATCCACCGGGTCGAAGACATAGTGGTTGCCGCAGAACTCGCAGCCGATCTCGACGCCGCCCAGCTCCGCCAGGATCTCGTCCACTTCCTGTCTGCCCAGACCCAGCAGCATGCGGCCCACACGCTCGCGTGAGCAGGTGCAGGCAAAGCGCGGGTACTGCGGATCGAAACGGCGGACGTTCTCCTCCCAGAACAGACGGCGCAGGATCGTGTCGCTGTCCAGCGTCAACAGCTCCTCCGCCGTCAAGGTGGCGGCCAGCATGCTGATGCGGTTGTAGGCGTCCTCCATCTCCTCGCGCGCGACGCCCGAGCTGGCACCCGGCTCGAGGTTGCCCTCGCCTTCGATCGGCAGGCGCTGGATCAGCAGGCCCGCGGCCAACTGGTCGTTGGCGGCGAGCACCAGCGTGGTCTCGAGCTGCTCCGACTGCCGCATGTAGTGCTGCAGCACGTCGCTGAGCTTCTCCAGCGGCTGGCCCTGCGGGCCGCTCAGCGGCACGACGCCCTGGTACGGCTGCTGGCCCGGCAGGCGGTCCTTGGGATCGAGCGTGATCGCGACGCGGCCCTGGCCGTGCACGTTGAGCATCTGCTGCAAGGTCGCATCGTCCACCACCGTCTCGCGCGTCTTGGCGGTGGAGCGGAAGCTGGCGTCCGGCTGTACCTCGACGACCGCCAGCTTCAGCGGCCCGTCGCCCATCACCTGGAAGATCAGCGCGCCGTTGAACTTGATGTTGGCCTGCATCAGCACGCCGGCCGCGGTCATCTGGCCGAGCAGGTCGCGCACCGCCGGCGCCAGCGGCTCCTTGCGGCGGCCGAGCAGTTCCTTCCAGCTGTCGTCGAGCCGGACCAGCATGCCGCGCACGGGCAGCCCTTCGAAGAGGAATTTGTGGAGCTCGCTCGGAGCGGGTTTGATGGACGTGGCCATGGGCTTCCTTTGAATTCGAGTTATCTGGGGACGGATTGCGGATCGTCAATGCGGACGAGTTCCTCGGCATACCGCCGCCCGTTCTGGACGTAGTGGGCGGCGCTCATCGCCAGGCCCTGGATCTGCTCCGGCGTGAGCTCGCGCACGACGCGGGCCGGTGAGCCGACGATGAGGCTGCCGTCCGGGAACTGCTTGCCCTCGGTGACCAGCGCGCCGGCGCCGACGAGGCAGTTGGCGCCGATGCGCGCGCCGTTGAGCACCACCGCGCCGATGCCGATCAGCGCGTTGTCGCCGACGGTGCAGCCGTGCAGCATGACCTGGTGTCCGACGGTGACGTTGCGGCCGAGGACCAGCGGCATGCCCGCGTCGGCGTGCAGCACGCTGCCGTCCTGGATGTTGCTGCCGGCGCCGATGGTGAGGTGTTCGCTGTCGCCGCGCAGGACGGCATTGAACCAGACGCTGACGTCGTCCTCCAGCGTGACGCGGCCGACGACCTGCGCGCTGTCGGCGATCCAGACGCCGGTGCCGAGTTCCGGCGTGTGTTCGCCAAGGCGGTAGACGGCCATGCGATTCTCCAAAAGGGATAATTCTACGAATGGAACTTCGAACCCGCGCGCTGCAGGTGCTTCTGATCGCCGATCCGCAGGCCAAGGCGCGGGCGGCCCGTGAGCTGTACGGCGCGGCCGATGCCGCTGAGCTCGACGCCGCCGCCCTCCTCACGCCCGACACCGAGCCGCCCGGCCGCCCCGAGCGCCCCCACCTCGTCGCGGCGCTGCAGGTGGCGTCGCGCTCGCCGTTCACGCCCGAAGGTCGAGCAGCGCTGATCCACGCGATCGCGCACATCGAGTTCAACGCGATCAACCTGGCACTGGACGCGGTCTGGCGCTTCCCCGGCATGCCGCGCGCCTACTACGTCGACTGGCTCCAGGTCGCCGCCGAGGAGGCGTTGCACTTCACGCTGCTCGACGAGCACCTGCGCAGCCTGGGCCGCGCCTACGGCGACTTCGACGCGCACGACGGCCTGTGGACGATGGCGATGCGCACGGCCGGCGACGTGCTCGCACGCATGGCGCTGGTGCCGCGCACGCTGGAGGCGCGCGGGCTGGACGCGACGCCGCCGCTGCAGGCCAAGTTCGCCAAGGCCGGCGACGCGCGCGCGGTGGAGATCCTCGACGTGATCCTGCGCGACGAGGTCGGCCATGTCCGCATCGGCAACCACTGGTACCGCCACCTGTGCCGCGAGCGCGGACTGGATCCGCTGACGCTGTATCCCGAGCTCGTCGAGCGTTTCGAAGCACCGCGGCTGCGACCGCCGTTCAACGTCGAGGCGCGCAGCGCCGCCGGCTTCAGCGACGAAGAGATCGCCTACCTGAGCGGTTGATGGCCGAGCTCCTCTGAGCTCCTCGCCGACGCTCCGCAAGCCTCCCCTGCCAGCCGAAGAAGGCTGACCCGCCCGTGCCATCCGGCGCGGGCGTCGAGATCCCCGACACTCCCTCCCCATGACCCGCATCCAAGCCAACCTGCTGCTGACCCTCATCGCGATGATCTGGGGCTCGGCCTTCGTCGCCCAGGCCCATGGGATGGAGAGCATCGGCCCGATGATGTTCACCGGCATCCGCTTCCTGATCGGCGCGCTCGTCGTGCTGCCGCTGATCGTGCGCGAGCGGCGCGCCCCCGGCGCGACCGTGCTGCGCGGCAGCGACGCGCTGAAGATCATGGGCCTCGGCGCGCTGCTGACGACGGGCGCGGCGCTGCAGCAGATCGGCATCCAGTACACATCGGTGACCAACGCCGGTTTCCTGACCGCGCTGTACGTGCCGTTGGTGCCACTGCTGGGCTGGCTCGTGCTACGCCATCTGCCGCACTGGTCGGTGTGGCCGGGCGCGCTGGCCTGCCTGATCGGCGCTTTCCTGCTGTCGGGCGCGCATGAGCTGGACATCGGCGTGGGTGACGCCTGGGTGATCGCCTCCTCGCTGCCCTGGGCCGTGCACGTGCTGCTGGTCGGCATGGTGGCGGACCGGATGAATTCGCCGTTCACCGTGGCCGGCGGGCAGTTCCTGTTCTGCGGCGTCGTCGCGCTGGCCTGGGCGCTGGGCTTCGAGTCGTGGAGCTGGGCCGGCATCGAGGCCGCGGCCGGACCGATCCTCTACACCGGCGTGCTGTCGGTGGGCGTGGCCTTCACGGGCCAGGTCGTCGCGCAGCGCTACGCGCACGCGGCGGACGCCGCGATCATCCTGTCATCCGAGACGCTGTTCGCCGCCGTGTTCGGCTACCTGATGATGGGCGACCGCCTCAACGGCGCCGGGCTGCTGGGCTGCGCGCTGATCCTCGGCGCGATGCTGCTGATCCAGCTGCTGCCGATGCTGCGCGTGCTGCGGCCGCGCACGGCCTGACCCTCGGCGCTCAATCCAACGGGAACGCACTCGTCTTCTTGACGGTGCGCAGCACCAGCATCGAGTTCGCCTTCGCCACGCCCGGCAGCTGCATGAGCACGTGGGTGTGCAGGCGTTCGAGGTCCTCGGCGTCCTTGTAGGCGAAGCGCAGCAGGTAGTCGTTGCTGCCGGCGACGTAGAAGCAGTCGAGGATGTCCGGCGCGTCCTTGACCGCCTGTTCGAACTCGGCCAGCGCGGCGGGCGTCATGCGCTCGACGTTGACGATGGTCCAGCTCGTGCCGGGCTTGCCGATCGCCTTGGGGTTGAGCAGCGCGACGACGCGGTCGATCACGCCGGAATCCTCCAGACGCTTCACCCGGCGCAGACACGCGGACGGCGACAGATGGACCTGCTGCGCGAGGTCCTGATTCGAGATGCGCGCGTCGCGCTGCAAGACCGCGAGGATCGCGCGGTCGATCGCATCCAGTTGCACTTCCTTGATCATGGGCGGCATTCTGTTCGAAGAATCCGCCCACAGGCCGCATCCGATTGCGCCGATGCGGGTTTTCCCGCCGCGGGAACGCTCACCGATTGCGCGTCCGCTTGCCTAGACTGGCCGGATCGATCACGCGCGCCGAACGCGCTCCGGGAGCTCCACCATGTCCACCCCCACCCGCCCCGACCTTGACGCCTACTGGATGCCGTTCACGGCCAACCGCCAGTTCAAGCAGTCGCCGCGCCTGCTGACGCGCGCCGACGGCATGTTCTTCACCGACGACCAGGGGCGGCAGATCCTGGACGGCGTCGCGGGCCTGTGGTGCGTGAACGCGGGCCACAACCGGCCGCGCATCGTGAAGGCGATCCAGGAGCAGGCGGCGGAACTCGACTTCGCCCCGCCCTTCCAGATGGCGCATCCGAAGGCCTTCGAGCTCGCGTCGCGGCTCGCGGAGATTTCGCCCGAGGGCATGAACAAGGTGTTCTTCACCAACTCCGGATCGGAGTCGGTGGAGACGGCGCTGAAGATCGCGCTGGCCTACCACCGCGTCCGCGGCGAGGGCCAGCGCACGCGCCTCATCGGCCGCGAGCGCGGCTACCACGGCGTCAATTTCGGCGGCATGTCGGTGGGGGGCATGGTGGCCAACCGCAAGATGTTCGGCACGCTGCTGTCGGGCGTCGATCACCTGCGCCACACGCACGACATCTCGCGCAACGCGTTCAGCGTCGGCCTCCCTGCGCATGGCGCGGAACTGGCCGACGACCTCGAACGCATGGTTGCGCTGCACGACGCGTCGACGATCGCCGCGGTGATCGTGGAACCGGTGGCCGGCTCGGCCGGCGTGCTGATCCCGCCGCAGGGCTACCTGCAGCGCCTGCGCGAGATCTGCGACAAGCACGGCATCCTGCTGATCTTCGACGAGGTCATCACCGGCTTCGGCCGCACCGGCAGCCCCTTCGCGGCGCAGACCTTCGGCGTGACGCCGGACCTGATGACGGTCGCCAAGGGCCTGACCAACGGCTGCGTGCCGATGGGCGCGGTCTTCGCGCAGCAGCGCATCCACGACACCTTCATGACCGGGCCGGAACACCTGATCGAGTTCTTCCATGGCTACACGTACTCGGCGCATCCGCTGGCCTGCGCGGCGGGCCTCGCGACGCTGGACACCTATGCGGAAGAAGGCCTGCTGACGCGGGCGTCGGAACTGCAGAGCTACTTCGCCGAGCAGCTGCATTCGCTGCGCGGTGAACCCAACGTCATCGACGTGCGCAACATCGGCCTGGTCGGCGGTGTCGAGTTGGCACCGCGTGCCGGCGAGCCGACCAAGCGCGCCTTCGAGACCTTCCTCGACTGCTGGCAACAGGGCGTGCTGATCCGCACGACGGGGGACATCCTGGCGCTGTCGCCGCCGCTGATCGCGGAGCGCGAGCACCTCGACCGGATGATCGACGCGATCCGGGTGGCGCTGCGGCGGCTGAAGTAAGTCTGCTTTCCACCTGCTCAGGCCCGGGCGTTGGCCGCCAGGTCGCAGGGCCCTGGCGTCAAGCGCCAGAACCCCGCGACCAGCCGTCCCCAATCACTTGCTGACTGCTCTCAGTTCTTTGCGCACGACGAGCTTGAGCCCCGACCACACCTCACTGACGGCGCAGACCTTCACGTCGACCCAGCCGAGCGGCAGGCACTCCTCGCGGATGACGTCCTCGGTGATCGTGGTCGGAACCTTCGAGGCCTTCTTCGGCCACGAGATCCACAACGCCGCATCGTCGCGCAGCTTGCCGCGCAAGGCCTTGAGTTGATGCGCGAGTTCCTGTCGCTCGACGAGGAACACATGCGCGACGTCGACCCGGGTCGACGGCTGCTTCGCGCGCGTGACGCCCTCGGGCATCGGCGCGAGCCAGTCCTCGTAGCCCTCGGGCGCATTGAACGTCCACACCGTGCTGCCCGCCTGGATCCCGAGCTTGCGTGCGAGGGGCGTTCCCGAGTAACCCGCCGACGTCGCCCCCACCCCTGTCGCCATGTCTGATCCCTCCCTGCGTCGGGCATCATCACCCACCATGTCCAGCGCCACAACCGACCGGAAACCCGCGTCCTCCGCCACGGCCCCCACCACGTCTTCCGCGGCCTCCGACGCAGCGTCCGGGACGATCGGCACACACGGTCACCACGTCCCGTGGCTCTCGTACCTGAGCCTGGCCGCCAGCACCAGCGTCATCGGCAGCTACGTCGGGCTGTCCAAGCTGCTGGTCGTCGTCTTCCCGATCTTCCTGCTGGCCTTCCTGCGCTTCGGCATGGCCGCCGTGTTCATGCTGCCTTGGCTCAGGCGCGGCCCGGCCGAGAAGCCGCTCACCGGCCGCACGCGCTTCCTGCTCTTCCTCGAATCCTTCTTCGGCAACTTCCTGTTCTCGATCTGCCTGCTGTTCGGGATGAAGCACAGCTCGGCCGTCGTGGCCGGCGTGATCATGGCCGGCATCCCGGCCACGGTCGCGCTGATGAGCTGGATCTTCCTGCGCGAACGCATCGCGCCGCGCACGCTGTTCGGCATCGCGATGGCGGTCGGCGGCATCGTGATGGTGGCGCTCGACCGCCATGGCGGCGGTGAACACCTCGGCGACACCTCCGCCTGGGGCGCGCTGCTGCTGGTCGGCGCGATGTGCTGCGAGGCCAGCTACGTCGTCATCGGCAAGCGCCTGACCGCCGACCTGCCACCGCGCCGCATCAGCGCGCTGATCAACCTGTGGGGCCTCGTCCTCGTCACGCCGCTGGGCCTGTGGCAGGCCGTCGATTTCGACTTCGGCACCGTCGCCGTGAAGGACTGGGGACTGCTGCTCTTCTACGCGATCGCCGCCAGCACCGTCACGGTCTGGTTGTGGATGAAGGGGCTGCAGCACGTCAGCGCCGCCAAGGCCGGGGTCTTCATGGTGTTCCTGCCGATCTCCACCGCGCTCGTGGGCCTGGTGCTGCTCGGCGAGCAGATGAGCGGCATCCAGTTGCTCGCCTACGCGCTGGCGCTGGGCGGAGTGGTGCTGGCCACCTGGCCGGGCCGCCCCACGGCTTGACGACGGCCGGCGGGCCCCGCTGGCAGGCTCCCCGGGAAGGGCCGCCGGCGAGGTCGCGGACGATCCCGACCGGCCCGCTCCGGGAATACACCGGTCTTCATCCAGTTTTACTACCAATGTAATACCATTTCCCGATTCGGCCCGCTAAGATGGGTCGATCGAACTTGCCTTGGCGCCTGCCGTCCGGGCCGCCAACTTCCCGCCGATGAACGCGACCGCCCCTTCCCCGGCCTCCACGCCTGGTTTCCCGACAGCCGTCAGCCCCGCCGCCAGCCAGGCCGACTGGGAATCCTGGATCGCCAGCTGGTATGCCGTCCTGCGGCAACCCGTGCGTACCGGTGTGAGTCCTTTGGCCCCGGATGGTTCCGGTACCACACCAGGCATCCCACCCCAGCGCGCGCCGCACGTGCTGGTGTTCGCTCCACATCCGGACGATGAATGCATCGTCGGCGCGCTGCCGCTGCGGCTGCGCCAGGAAGCCGGCTGGCGCGTCACCAACATCGCCGTGACGCTGGGCAGCAAGCAGGACCGCCGCGCCGAGCGCTGGACGGAACTGGGCGCCGCCTGCGACGTGCTGGGCTTCGACCTGCGCCTGCTGGCCGCCGACGGCTTCGAGCAGGTGAAGCCCGAAGCCGCCGCCGCGCGCACGCCGCTGTGGCAGGAGCAGGTCCGGCTGGTCGCCGAGCTGCTGGTCGCCGAACAGCCCGCGCTGATCCTCGTGCCGCACGCGAGCGACGGCATCCCGACGCACATCGGCGTGCACCTGCTCGTGAGCGAGGCGCTCGCGCAGGCGCGCATCAGCACCGTCTTCGCGCACACCGAGTTCTGGGCCACGCAGCCCTCGCCGACGACGCTCGTCGAGACCGGTCAGCGCGACACCGCGCTGCTGGTGCGCGCCCTCGCCTGCCACCATGGCGAGATCGCCCGCAATCCGTATCACCTGCGCCTGCCGGCCTGGATGGCCGACAACGTGCGCCGCGGCGGCGAGCTGCTCGCCGGTCCGGGCGAAACGCCGCCGGACTTCGCCTTCGGCACGCTGTACCGCCTGACACGCTGGATCGATGGCGCCGCCGCCGAGGAACTGCCGAACACGCACTGGTCCTGCGACGCACTGCTCGACCCGGCCGCGCTGCTCGGCGGCTGAACGGCGCCACCCCCACTTCAACTCATCGCTGCCCGCGCTTTCGGCATACGCGCCGCGCACGCGAGGGCGGTGCGCGGGCTCGTGCGGGCCTATGCTTCGGGTTCCCTTTTTCGAGCCCCTCCGCCACGCCATGAGCGACGCCCGCACCGATCACCCGACCCACCTCCGCGTCCACCAGTTCGCCGGCCTGAAGCCCGGCCCCAAGCTGCTGGTGACGGCCGCCGTGCATGGCAACGAGGTCGCCGGCGTCGGCGCGATCCAGCGCGTGATGGCGATGCTGGACGAGGGCGCGCTGACGCTGCTCAAGGGCACGCTGACGATGATCCCCATCGTCAACCCGCTGGCCCACCGCCTGCAGCGTCGCGAGGGCGAGCGCAACCTGAACCGCAACCTGCGCGTCAATCCGATCCCGCAGGACTTCGAGGACCGCATCGCCAACCGCCTGTGCCCGTGGATCGCCGCCAGCGACGTGCTGCTGGACCTGCACAGCTTCAACAACCCCGGCCCGGCCTTCGCGATGATCGGCCCGCGCGACAACGACGGCGAGCTCGAGCCCTTCCGCCACCAGGCCGCCGAGAGCGCGCTGGCGATGGCAGTGGGCACCTCGCGCATCGTCGAGGGCTGGCTGTCGACCTACGCGCTCGGCCTGAAGCGCCGCGCGGAGAAGGCCGCGGACGGCTCCCGCAAGATGGCGCTGCAGCAGGACCCGCATTACGGCGTCGGCACCACCGAATACATGCGCAGCACCGGCGGCTACTGCATCACGCTGGAATGCGGCCAGCACGCCGACCCGCAAGGCCCCGACGTCGCGTTCAAGGCGATCCTGCGCACGCTGGCGCTGCTGGGCATGATCGCCGCCGAGGGCGTCGAGCTCGCGGACCCGAAGCGCCCCGTCGAGCTGCTGCAGCTCTACGAGGTCGTCGACCGCGAGCGCATGGACGACACCTTCACCCGCGCCTGGGCCAGCTTCGACCCGATCGCCGAAGGCGAGCGCATCGGCACCCGCGCGGACGGCACGCCGGTGCTGGCGCCCTTCGGCGGACGGATCGTCTTCCCGAACAACAACGCGGAACCCGGCCACGAGTGGTTCTATCTGGCAAAGCCCAGCGACCGCGTGTTGACTTGAGCTTCTGGCTAGAGTCGGCGGCATGAACGACACCACCGCTTCCGCCGCTGCCGCCACGAGCCCGCTGCAGCCCTTGCGCATCGATTTCGTCTCCGACGTCGCCTGCCCCTGGTGCGCCGTCGGACTGAAGTCGCTGGAGACCGCCCTCGCCCGCGTGCCGGACGTGCAGGTCGACATCCACTTCCAGCCCTTCGAGCTGAACCCGCAGATGGTGCCCGAGGGCGAGGACATCGAGGAGCACCTGACGCGCAAGTACCGCTCGACGCCCGAGCAGCGCAAGGACATCCGCGCGCACCTGAAGCAGCGCGGCGCCGACGTCGGCTTCACCTTCACCGAAGGCGCGCGCAGCCGCATCTGGAACACCTTCGACGCGCATCGCCTGCTGCACTGGGCGGGACTGCAGTCGGCGCAGGCGCAACGCGACCTGAAGCTCGCGCTGCTGACCGCGTATCACACCCACGGCAAGAACCCGGGCGACCGCGAGACGCTGCTGGAGACGGTGCGCGAGATCGGCCTCGATGCCGCCGAAGCGGCGCGTGTGTTCGACAGCGGCGAGTTCGCCGACGACGTGCGTGAATCCGAATCGCTGTGGCAGAGCCGCGGCATCAGCTCGGTGCCCGCGGTCGTGATCAACGAGAAGTACCTGATCTCGGGCGGCCAGCCGCCGGAGGCCTTCGAACAGGCGCTGCGCCAGATCGCCGCCGAACAGGCATGAGGAAGCCCGGGGCCACTGAGCAGCCCTGAGCAGACCTGGGTCGGCAGGCAGCGAGCGCTGCTGGGGCCGGAATGGTGCTGGGGGTCCCTGGAGGGGCGCCCCCTGCACCGTGGAGTGCCCGCGCCAGGCTTCCCGAAGTCCCTCGAGTGACGTAACGGTTCCAAACGCAAGGGGGTTGTTCCGCTGCCGACAGGACCGCCAGACCTGAGACAATCGTGCCATCGTTTGAACGGGGCTCGCGTCGTCCGCGTGGCCCCGTTTTCATTGCTGTCGCTGTATCGTTGTCGCGAGTTGTCGTCCGTATGTTCAAGAACCTGATCGTTTACCGTCTGGCTGCTGACTGGCAGCCCAATGTCGAGAAGCTCGAGGATGCGCTCGAGAACGAGCGTTTCGTCCCGTGCGGTGCCACGGAGGCGCTGTCTGCCGGCTGGGTGCCGCCGCGTGGCGAACCTGGCGCCCGCCTGCTCGAGGAGATCGGCGACCACTGGCTGCTGAGCCTGCGCATGGAAAAGCGTGTGCTGCCCGGCTCGGTCGTGCGGGAGAAGGTCGAGGAGATGGTCGAGCGCGTCGAGCTGGAGACCGGTCGCCGCCCTGGCAAGAAGCAGCAGCGCGACATGAAGGAGCAGGCCACGCTGGAGCTGCTGCCGCGCGCGTTCACGCTGCAATCGCACCTGCGGGTGTGGATTTCCCCCAAGCAGGGGTTCCTGATGGTGGACGCGGGCTCGATCGGCAAGGCCGATGAGTTGATCACGCTGCTGGTGAAGGCCGATTCGTCGATCAACCTGCACCTGCTGCAGAGCGCCGAGTCGCCCGCCGCCTGCATGGCAGCGTGGCTGATGGACGGCGTGCCGCCGAAGGACTTCGTCATCGACCGCGACTGCGAACTCAAGGCCGCCGACGAGATGAAGGCTGCCGTGCGCTACGCCCGCCACAACCTGGACACCGACGAGGTGAAGGCGCACCTGACCAGCGGCAAGATGCCGACGCGCCTGGCGATGACCTGGAAGGAGCGCGTGTCCTTCACGCTGACGGACACGATGCAGATCAAGGGCATCAAGTTCCTGGACGTCGTGTTCGACGGCCGCGACAAGCCGGCCAAGGACGAGGCTTTCGACGTCGATGCGGCGCTGGCCACCGGCGAACTCGCGCAACTGATCCCCGACATGATCGAGGGCCTGGGCGGCGAGTTGGACTTCATCGGCCAGTCGGCCAAGATCGCGGCGGAACATGCGCCGGGCGGCGCGACGGCCAAGCCCGCGGCCACCGAAGCCAAGGCGGCAAAGACACCGGAATCGGCCTCCTCCGCGAAGGACGAGGACCTCGCCACCGAAGCGGCGCCCTGGGACTGAGCCCGCCATGACGGACGCCCCCGCCGCGGACACCGACTGGGTGCGTCACGGCGCGGGCCACGACGGCCTCGATCGACTCGAGGCCTTTTTTCATGGCGAGGCCTACACGCCGCATCGCCACGACACCTACGCCATCGGCAGCACGCTGAGCGGCGTCCAGTCCTTCACCTACCGCTCAGCGCTGCGCCACAGCCTGGCGGGTCACACGGTCGTGCTGCATCCGGACGAGCTCCACGACGGACACGCCGGCACCGACGCCGGCTTCCGCTATCGCATGCTCTACCTGGCACCGGCGCGGCTGCAGGAGATGCTCGGGGGCGTCGCCCTGCCCTTCGTGCCGGGCGGCGTGTCGACCGATCCTCGACTCGCTCGCGCGACACGCGCGCTGCTGGCGCAACTCGCCGCGCCGCTCGACGCGTTGGAGCAGGACGACGGGCTCTTCGAACTCGCCACCGCGCTGCAACTCGCGACCGGTTCATCGCCGCGGCCCGTGCGGGGCGACTACCGTGCCGCGCGTATCGCACGCGAGTTCATGGACGACCGACTGGACAGCGACATCACGCTCGAGGAGCTCGGCGCCGCTGCGGGCCGCGATCGATGGAGCCTCTCGCGCGATTTCCGCGCCAGCTTCGGCACCAGTCCGTATCGCTATCTGACGCTGAGACGGCTTGACCTCGCGCGACGGTTGATGCTCGCCGGGCAGACGCTCGCGGACTGCGCCGCCCACGCGGGCTTCTCGGACCAGAGCCATCTGACGCGCCAGTTCGCGAAGGCGTTCGGTGTCACGCCGGCGCGGTGGCTGCGGATGTCGGGCGCGCCGGGTTCGAACTAGCGCGGACCAGGCATCGGGCTCGGACTCGAAGTTGACGTCGAACCCCACGCACGATCGTTCAAGACGGGACGCAGGCGGGTCGCCAAGATGGGCGCTCCGACAGACTTCCTCGCGCTGACCGCCTTGAATGCCATGACAACGCCTGACCCCCAGCCGATCCCCGGCCCCGCCCCGCGCCGGGACTACCGCGCCGTCAACCTCGCCGACAAGCTCTCGCTGCTGCATGAGCAATGGTCGCAACGCGTGGTGGCCGAGATGAACGACTACCAGTTCAAGATCGCCAAGGTCGAAGGCGAGTTCCTCTGGCACGCGCATGCCGAGACGGACGAGACCTTCCTGGTCGTGGCCGGTGAACTGCGACTGGACTTCCGCGACGGCGCGGTCACGCTGCGCGCGGGCGAGCTGTTCGTCGTCCCGCGCGGCGTGGAGCACAAGCCCAGCGCCGCGCAGGAGACGCACATCCTCGTCGTCGAGCCACGCGGCGTGCTGAACACCGGCGCCGCGCGCAACGAGCGGACGCAGCCGAACGACCGGTGGCTCTGAGAGGCGGACTGACGCCTCTTCCACCATCACGTCAACGTCGGGCGTCAGCCGGATGGGTCGTCTGAGACCGAGGCCGCGCGGGCGCGTCCGAGGATGGCCGATGCCTGGCCGACGCGAGGGAAGGCCGTGCGCTGAACAGGGCCATGCGAGCCCGGGCGTTTGCAACGAATCGCCTTGCGGCGCTGCCACTGAGCCAAGAGGGCGCTTTAGCGGAATGAACGCCGGCTGGTGCCTCCCGCGCCGGGGATTCCCCGGCGCCCTCGCCCTCCCGAACGCTCAGTTCCCGCGGTCGCGGCTTGTCGAGCGCAGCACCGCAAACCGGCATCGCCAGTGGCCTGCCCCTCGCGGGGACCCGCGTAGCGGGTGCTTGGGGTGCCGTCCAGGGTTGCCAGGCCTCGACGTCGGTCAGTTGAAGGAAGGCCGTGGCATCCGACTTCGCCAGGTGAAGCATCCGACGAATGAAATCGTCCCTGAAAGACTGGGCCTCGATCCGATCGAAGCCCTCGACGGGCCTGGCGCCTTGCGCGATCTTGATGGCGTGGTGCAAGGCGTCGAGGAACCCACGTGTGGTCGCCGGAGCGGCGATGCGGTTGGCGTCGGCCTCCGCCACGGAGCCGCCGCGGACCCGCATGGTCGCCATGAACTGCTCGGCCGAGCCTCGACGGCGGTGGCCGAAGTAGAGGACTTGCGACGCCGCTTCGCAGTCTCCGGGCAGCTCGCGCCGTTGGTCCTCTTCGCTGAAGCACACGACCGCGGTATCGCCCAGTTCGAGAAGCTCGACAGCCAGGGAGGTCAGTTGCTTGATCGCTCGCTCCCGCATTTCCGGGTCCCACCACTCCCGCTCCAGCCGACTCAAGTTGAAATGAAGCCCCTCCGACTGAACGCGCCGATCAAAGCGCGTCTCCGACGGGCTCAGGGGCCTCCGGACGGTGTGCGGCATCAGGACGCTGGTTTCTCCGCGCCAGGTCGTCGGGACATCGGGGCGCTCCCACCACTTGGCAGCGTCCGCGTCCGCGACTGAGGCTGAGGCTGAGGCTGAGGCTGAGGCTGAGGCTGAGGCTGAGGCTGAGGCGCCTTGGAGATTGTTCGATAGGTCGTACAAGGATCGATCTCTGCAATTGACAACGACCCTTGAGTAGCCTGTCCCTGCCGAACGTTCATGCTGCGAGAGTGTCCTGAGACGCAGCCGCTGCGCGACGAAGGACGTCCTAGAACAGATCCTGCTGTTCCCCGACCTGCTGCCCCGTTGCGCGCGCTTCGATCGCGAGAATTTTCAGCTTCGTCACGACGCCGCCCGGCGCGGAGAAGCCCGTGAGGTTCGCCGCCTTGCCGGCCGTCGGCGCGCCCATCACGCGATGGCAGGGCACGATCGGCGCGAACGGGTTGTGGCCCTCCGCGCGACCGACCGCACGCGCCGCGTTCGGCTGTCCGAGCCGCGCCGCCACCTCGCCGTAGGTCAGCGTCTGTCCCACCGGGATGCGCCGCGTGAACGCGAGCACCTCGCGGTCGAAGGCCGGCACGGCGCTGTCGTCGAGCTCGACCTCCAGCAGATCGCGCGCCTCGCCGTCGAGCAGCGCGCGCACACCGACGCAAGCCTGCTTCACCGGCTCGGGCAGGCGCTCGAAATCCGCCACCTCACGCCCCGCGGGGAAACGCACCTGCATGCGGTCGCGCGTGACGGACAGCGTCTCCTCCGGCAACTGCGAGCCGACGATGCCGCGCTCGCTCCACGCGATGCCGCAATGGCCGAGCACCGTCGGATAGCAATGGAAGAACACCTGGGGCGCCATGGCGGGATGCTGAGCCGAGGCGCGGTCAGTTCGTGACAGGAGCCTGCGCGGCCGGCTCGATCGCCGCGTCGACGGGCGGCTTGAACGCGGGATGCAGGCTGGCGATCTCGGCAGCCTGCAGGCGGGCGGCGGTGGCGAGCTTCGCGACCTCGCGCGGCGCCAACGCCTTGAGCTTGTGATCCGACCACACCTGACGCCAGCGGCGCGCGCCGGGCAGGCCGTTCCACAGGCCGAGCGCGTGTCGCATCGCCTGCGACCACGGGCGGCCAAGCGCGACCTGCCGATCGAGATAGTCGAGCCACTGGTCCTCGACCTCTTCACGGCTGGCGACGGGGGCGGTCTGCTCGCCGAAGAAGCGCTGGTCCCACTGCGCCATCTGCCAGGGCTCGTGATAGGCCTGGCGGCCGATCATCACGCCGTCGACGTGGTCGAGCTGCTGGGCGATCTCGTCGTCCGTCTTGAGGCCGCCGTTGATGGCGATCGTCAGATGCGGGAATTCGCGCTTGAGGCGATGCACGAGTTCGTAGCGCAGCGGCGGGATGTCGCGGTTCTCCTTCGGCGACAGGCCCTGCAGCCAGGCGTTGCGCGCATGGACGAGGAAGACCTCGCAACCTGCGTCGGCGACTTGGCCGACGAAGTCGCGGACGAAGTCATAGCTCTCGATCCTGTCGATGCCGATGCGATGCTTGACGGTGACCGGGATCGCGACCGCGTCGCGCATCGCCTTGACGCCGTCGGCGACCAGCGCGGGCTCCGCCATCAGGCACGCGCCGAACGCGCCGCGCTGGACGCGCTCGCTCGGGCAGCCGCAGTTCAGGTTGACCTCGTCGTAGCCCCATTGCTCGGCCAGCTTCGCGCAGGCGGCGAGATCGGCCGGTTCCGAACCGCCGAGCTGCAGCGCGACGGGGTGTTCCTGCTCGTTGAAATCGAGGTGCCGGGGCTTGTCGCCGTGCAGGATCGCGCCGGTCGTCACCATCTCGGTATAGAGCAGCGTGTGGCGGGTCAGCAGCCGGTGGAGATAACGGCAGTCGGCCGTCGTCCAATCCAACATCGGGGCGACGGACAGGCGCCAGGGGGAGAACTTCGAGGACATAGGGGGCGGATTATCCCGCGCCGCCCGGGATCGGGCGCCGGACGGGGCTTCCCCCGGCGTTCACCCGCCGCGGAGCCGTCAACCCCTCCTTAGAGGCAGCTTCTTGTTTCCAATTGCTTCAACGCCGCTGAAGCCGGCGACGCCGGGGCTTGCGTACGTCGTACCATCCCCGCCGCCTCCGCGGTCTCCTGCCTCACGTCCGATGTTCCCGTTCCGCCGCCCGCTCGGCTCCGCCAGCGGCCCTCCGCGCCTTCATGGCACCGTTCTCGCGCTGCTGATCGCCGCGGGCGTGGCGCTGCCGTCTGCGCATGCGACGCAGACGCAGACGCAGAAGAGGGTCAAGGCGACGAAGGCGGCGACCTCCGGCCCGCCGGCGAACGAGCCGGCGTCGAACCTGGCGAAATCCGAACTTGCCGACATCGCCGACCTGCGCAAGCGGATGTCGGCGAAGACGGTGACCCTGACGCGGCATGCCGAGGTCGCCGACATCGCCATCCAGGTCTGGGCGCGGACGACGCTCCCGAAGAAGTACTACGTCGCCGTGACGCAGCAGGGCACGCTGCGGCGCACGCTCACCGCCAACGATGAAGCCGAAGCCTGGCGGAGCTACGACAGCTTCCGCCGGATGGCCGGCCTCGGCGAGGTGGGACGGCCGGTGCTGCTGGGACAGCAGATGACCGCCATTCCGGTGCAGCCCTTGCCCCCGCTGGCGCCCCCCCCGCCGCCTTCGTTCTCATCCCCACCGCCGGCCCGCACGCCGATGGCCACCGCGGCGATCGGGATGTCAGCGCCGGAAGGCCTCACGCGCGCGCCGTCGTCGAGAAGCGATGTGCCCATGGCCGCCAGGGAGATCTCCGCGACGACGGGCGAGACCGTGGAGTCGCGTGTCGCCGGCTATGCGGTCGAGACACTGCGCCGCGCACGCTTCGGCGACGAGGTGGCGCGGCTGGTCTGGAGCGCCGAGAGCTCGCTGTACTTCGTGTCTCTCACGCGCCAGGGCTCGGTCGTGGTCATGCTGCGCAGCCGCGACGGCGCCGAGGCGACCCGGGCCTACGAGGACTACGTGCGGCAGGCCGAGACGCGCGCGGCGTTGCTGCAGGGACGCACGGCGGCGGGGCCGATGTCGTCGGCATCGCGCTAGCAGCGGCTCCTCGTCCTACAGACACCGCTCCGGGAAGGGCGAAGACTCCGTGCATCCGGCCGCCACGGCCATCGAGAGGCACGTCATGATCCGCAAACTCAGCAACGGTCAGTACCGCCTCTATTCCCGCAACCCCGATCCGAAGACGGGGAAGCGCCGCAACCTCGGCACCTTCGACACCCGCGAGGCGGCGGAGAAGCACGAGCGGGAGGTGCAGTACTTCAAGCAGCATTGACCCCTCAAGGAGTTCGTGGTCCATGCCAGCCGTCACAGCAGTCGAATACCTCCTTCGCTTCGCGCTGTTGATTTCGCATTTCCTCCTCGGAGATATCGCGCCAAAGCTTGTAGTCGGCCATCACTCGACGCTCGCGCAATGTGGTTAGTTGCTTCGCCAAGTGATGGGCCACGCGCATCTGCCGCGCGGGACAAGACTTGGGAGGATCCGCGAGACGTTCGATCAGTTGCTGATGAACACCGTGGACCTTCCGGCTCGACGGGGTCGGTCGAGGAAGCGACTTCGCCCATTCCCGACAGCGGTGATACGCCGCGTAGTAGGCACGACTGATCATCGCCCGCCGACGCGCTTCGGGCGTATGTCCACGCAGGCCTTGCGCATGCACAAGCAGATCCTTGCTTGACGTCGACATCACTCGTCCTCCTCGTCGCAATCATCGTAATGATCGTAGGGGTCCAATTCGTCTTCACCGTCTTCGACGTCCTCGTCGCCGGCAGCCTCCTGGTCGACCGGACCGTCCCAGCGCCCCTTGAATGCGATCTGAAAGCCCAGCGACTGGAGATCACAGTCGATGATTCGCCATGAGCAGGCCGTCGACACCACATGCCCGACTTCCCAAGGGGCATCGATGCGCAGCTCGTAGCGCATGCCAACGAATCCTGCTTCCTTCGGCGAGAAGGTCACTCGTGCCGGGCAATTGCACAGCTGCAGCGAATGTTCCTTCAGGACGTCTGCGGCCACCTGCAGCATCTGCACGACCTGCGACCAACGCAATCGGTGATGCCGCAGCACCTGATCCATGTCTTCGGCCACTTGGTGCCAATCCACGGCCTTCGTCGATCCGGAACAGCTCCCGTCGCACGCCGTCGATGGCTCGCCGAACAGCGCCGTCGGCGCTGCAAGCAGAGCCACGATCTCGTCGAATTCCGCCACAGGCCGTCCTACCACCGGCGGTAGTCGTTTCACCAGATTCTTCGCCTGCGCCAAACGAACATCCATCACCATCACCGTCCTCGCTTTCTCTTGCACTCAAGCAGTCGTTCGATCCGAATGCATGCAGTGTCGAACCGGATCCGCCGATGTCGATTCCCCTTGAAGGGCGATTAAATGGGGGACACACCTTCGTGTGAGTCGCTCCCCCTGCACAAACCGATGCAGGTCATTGCGTCGAAGCCTCTATGCTTGAACGGAACCGGCCCGCCCCGGCGCGCCGACTACCAGAGAGCACAGGGAGACAACATGCGACTTTCCGTTCGACGCGGCCGTGGGCCGCTGCATGCACTGGCCTTGGCCTTGACCGTGGGATCGGCCGTGGGATCGGCCGGGCTGCTCGCGGGCTGCAACGGCGATGACGACGGGGACGGGACACCCGTTGCCAAGTTCAGCGCCGAGATCCGGCGCACCGCCCTGGGCGTGCCCCACATCAAGGCCGCCGACTGGGGCGGCGCCGGTTACGGGTACGGCTACGCGCAGGCGCAGGACGACCTGTGCACCATCGCCAACTCGATGCTCACCTTCCGCGGTGAACGCGCGCGCCACTTCGGCGCCGATGCCGTCATCCCCTTCCAGGGCACCATCGGCCAGCCGAAGAACCTCGACTCGGACTTCTATCACCGCCACGTCCTCAACGACGACGTGATGCAGCGGCTGATCGCCGCGCAGCCGGACAAGCTCAAGCAGCTCGTCGCCGGCTTCGCCGCCGGCTACAACCGCTACGTGCGCGAGATCAAGGCCGGCGCGGAACCCACCGCCCATGCGGCCTGCCGCAATGAGGCCTGGGTCGTGCCGGTCTCGGACACCGACATCTTCCGCCGCATGTACGCCGCGCACTTCGCGGCGGGCTACAGCAACTTCATCGCGCAGATCGCGAACGCCACGCCCCCCGCGGCGGCGACACCCGCGATGGCGACGTCCACGATCGTCATGGCGGCCGCAGCAACCAGAAAGCCCGCAACGACCGCAACGACGGTACAGCCTGCGGCGGCCAAGGCATCGCGACGTGCGCGCACCGCGGCGCCGCAGCGACTCGCCATCGCCACGCAGCACCTGCCCGACTTCCAGGTCGGCGGCAGCGACGGCGTGGGCAGCAACATGATCGGCTTCGGCACCGCCGCGACCGGCGACGGCAGCCCGCTGCTGTTCGGCAACCCGCATTGGTACTGGCGCGGCCCCGACCGCTTCTACCAGGCGCAGCTCACGATCCCCGGCGAACTCAACGTCGCCGGCACGTCCTTCCTGGCGATCCCGGTGATCCAGATCGGCTACACGGACAACGTCGCCTGGAGCCACACCGTTTCCACCGCGCGCCGCTACGGCCTGTTCCAGCTCACGCTGACGCCCGGCGACCCGACGAGCTACCAGCGCGACGGCGCCCCCGTGAAGATGACGGCCCGCGCGATCACCGTGCAGGTCAAGCAGGGCGACGGCAGCATCGCGCCGGTGTCGCGCACGCTCTATGAGTCGCAGTACGGCCCGATCGTCAACCTCGGCGCGCTCAACGCGGCGCTGGGCTGGAACACGAACACCGTCTTCGCGATCCGGGACATCAACGGCGACAACTTCCGCGTGTTCCGCGTCTGGCTGCGCTGGAGTCAGGCCAAGACGCTGGACGAGCTCGCCGCCATCCAGCGCGAGGAATCCTCGATCCCCTGGGTCAACACGGTCGCCGTCGCGCGCGGCAGCGGCCAGGCCTGGTACGCCGACATCGGCGCGATGCCCAACGTGTCCGCCTCGCAGTTCGGCAGCTGCGCGACGGCCTTGACGACCGCGCTCAGCGCCGCGCTGCCGCGCACGCCGGTGCTCGACGGCTCCAAGAGCAGCTGCGACTGGCAGAGCGACCCCGACTCCAAGCAGCCCGGCGCGCTCGGCCCCGCCCGCATGCCCAGCCTGCTGCGCGACGACTACGTGCTCAACAGCAACGACAGCTACTGGCTGGCCAACACGGCCGCGCCGCTGACCGGGTATCCGGACATCCTCGGACCGGCGGGCACGACGTCGATCAGCTTCCGCACGCGGCTGGCGCATCTGCTGGCCCAAGGACGCCTGGCCGGCACCGACGGTTATGGCGGCAACAAGGCCACCAGCGGGACCGTGCGCGCCATGGTGCTCAACAGCCGCACGCTCACCTCGGAGCTCTTCAGGGATCAGGCGGTCGCGATGTTCTGCGCGCCGCCGACGGCGTTCACCGTGGGCGGCGATCCTGCCACGGGCGAGACCTTCAGTCCGGCGCGCAACGTCGACCCCACCGAGGCCTGTGCGGCACTGCAGGCGTGGGACGGCAAGGCGCTGCTGGCGTCACGCGGCGCGCACCTGTGGGACGAGTTCTGGACGCGCGCGTCGCGCATCCCCGAGGCCTCGCTGTTCGCGGTGCCCTTCAGCAGTGCCGATCCGCTGCACACGCCGCGCGACCTGAACGTCGCCGTGAAGACGACACTGCAGCAAGCCTTCGGCGCGGCGATCCTGCGCGTTCAGGCCAGCGGCTTCGCGCTGAACGCGACGCGCGGCGAAACGCTCTTCGCCACGCGTGGCAGCGAGAAGATCCCCCTCTTCGGCGGCTGCGGGCAGCCACAGGGCTACTACACGGTGGCCTGCGCGCTCAGCCGGCTGGACCAGGGCGGCTACGACCTCAACACCGCCACGAGCGCCAACAGCTACATGCAGGTGGTGCGCTTCCCCGGCGAGGGTGTCGAGGCCTACACCTTCCTGACCTTCTCGCAGTCGGACGATCCGGCCTCCGCGCACTACAGCGACTACACGCGCGCCTACAGCGCCGGGCAGTGGCAGAAGGTGCCCTTCTCCGAGGCCGACATCGCCAAGGACACGGCCTTCACGACGAAGACCATCAGCGAATAGCGCGACGGACACGCGCTTGCTTGCGACGGCCTGATCGATGGCCAGGCGCGTCAGGTGCCTCGGCAAGGCAAGGCTGAGGTCAGGGCTTGCGCCGGCCATCGCAGCAGTCGAAGACCTCCTGCGCGAGCCCTACTTGCACGCTGAGTTCCCTTCGGTCCAGCTCCTCCGACAGCTTGTAGTCGGCCCGGACCCTCAGCTTTCGCAGTTCGTCGAGGCTGTCGCCAAGCCATCGGGAAAGCTTGGCTTGTTCGCCGGTGCACTGCGTATCAGGCGTTTGAAGTCGCAGGATCAAGCGTTGATGGACGCCGCCGCGCCGCTTGAGCGGATTTCCACGAGCGGGCAACGATCGCTCCCACTCGAGGCAACGGTGATAGCTGGCGTAGTAGGCGCGGCTTGCCAGATTGCGCCGGCGTGCCTCAGGCACGACGAGCGGTCGTTCTTTCGCTTGATGAAGCAGGTCATGACTGGTGACGGGCATGGCACTTACCTCACTCAAGGTCCGCTTCACGGCGATCCAGTTCGGCCAGTTCTTCCTCGGTCCATTCGCCGACGAATCCGAACATGAAACCATGCCGATGCATGTCGCGATCGATCAGGCGCCAAATGAACTTGTCGGTGAGCGCCCGAGCCACCTGATGAGGCGCGTCAATTCGGAGGTCGTAGCTGAAGCCGGGCTCCTCCATCTCCGGCGGATAGATGTCGACACACTCGGGATTGCCGCGACAGATTTTCAGGCCACTCTCGCGCAACACTTCCGCTGCGACCTGCAGGACTTCCACCATCGTTGTGGCCGTCATCCAATGCTCTGCTGCTGTCTGATGCGCGACTTGCAGCAACTCATCCCAATCTACGCGTGGGCACTTGGCATTCGGATCGACCTCCTTGTCCGCAGGTTCCCCGAACAGCGCGCTCGGTTCTCGCAGTATTGCCACCAGATCATCGAAATGGAACGTCTGCCGGGGCGGAAGCTGCGACATGCCAGCCACCACCATGGTTGCCCGTTCCAACTGCGCATTCATCGTCATTGCACATCTCCTGTTGCCGAGTCCTCGACCCGGGAAGGCATGCAGTGTCGAATCGGAAGCGCGGTTGTCGATTCCCCTCGAAGAGCGAATCGATGGGGGAAATCACTTCGAGTAGGTGAGTCCCCCTGCACATACACATGAGGGCCATTGCGAGGGGCCTGGCGATGCTCACGGCCCCATTGCTTGCAGTGCCTGCGCCGCCTCGGGGCGCGCGGGCTGCGCCTCGCGCAGCGCGATGAGCACGCGCCGAGCCGCCGCCGCATCGCGCGGCGCGAGTGCGTTCGCCATCTGCAGCAATGGGTCGTAGGCGGGGCGGAAGTCCGGACTCAAGCGCAGGGCCTCGAGCAGCGGATCGCCCACCTGCGCCAGCATCGACGCCGGATCGGCAACCGGACGCGCCGATCGTCCGGCTTCGAGGAATCGATCGCGCGCCCGCCAGTACGCGGCGAGTCGCCGCGCCTCATCCGGCGCCTTCAGGCCGACGTCCGACGGCGCGGCGCTCACCTGGTGCAGGAACTCGAAGAGCCGCTCCTTCGGCGTCGATGCCGGCGCGTACACCAGTCGCGGCGCCAGGTACGCGACGATCGGGCGGTCGTCCGTGTTCATCGGAAACTCGCCCGCGAAGGCCGCCAGCGACCGCGGCCCCGCGACGATCGCGCCGAGCATCGCGAACTCGTCCTCGATGCCGAAGTCGGCCAGCGTCCGGCCATCGCGCCTCGCAGGCGAGAGCTTGCCACGCGCGTGCCATGCCGACAATGTCGATGTCGATGTCGATGTCGATGTCGATGTCGATGCCGATGAAGCCGCCCCGCGCCACGCATCCGCTTCGCGCCGGCCCACGAGCCCGATCACCGGCGTCTCCAGGCTGTTGGCCGCCAGCACCGCGATCGCCTCGGGGTACACCGCCAGGAAGGCACGCGTGACGCTGCGCAGGCTGTCGAGGTCCAGCTGGTGCAGCGGCAGCCATTGGCAGAACAGGCCACGCGGCGCCAGGCGTTCGCGCACGGCGGCGAAGTGCTCGCGCGTGTAGAGCGCACCGGAACCGCTGCGCGCCGGATGGAAGTTGTCCGAGACGATCACGTCGTAGCGCGCTTCGGACGCGCGCACGAACCGCCGCGCGTCCGCCGCGACGAGACGCGGCAACGCGGCGTCCAGCCCCAGCGCTCGCGTGAAATGCGGCGACGCATCGATCACCTCCGGCAGCAGCTCCACCGCGTCGACCTCCAGCGTCAGGTCCTGCGCCGCGACGCCAGACGTCGCGCCGGTGCCCAGGCCCAGGAACAGCGCGCGACGCGGCGCCGGATGCAGCAGCACGGGCAGCAGGGCCTGTCGACCATCCACGAACAGGCTCGCGCTGCTGCCTTCCTGCTGGCGGTTGTTGATGCGCAGTCGCGCCACGCCCGCCACGTCCTCGACGACGCTGACCGCGGCCATGCTGCCCTCGGCGTAGCTGACGAGATGCGCGCCGTCTGGCAGGTCGACGAATGCGAGCGGCGCGCCAAGGACGGCCATCAGCGCGAGCGCGACCATCGCGGCCGCAGTCCCGATCGCAGTCCCCATCGCAGCCGCCGTCGAAGTCCCCGTCGCGGTCGCCGTCGTTGGCGTCGCAGTCGACGTGGCGGCGGCGGTCGCTTTCATCGGCGCGACTGTCGGACGTCGCCACGCCCGCGCCCCGACCATGGCGGCGGCAAGGTAGCCGCCGGCAATCAGCAGCAGCGCGGTCTTCGGTCCGCACCATGGCGCGACGACGACGCCAAACAGCGGCGCGGCCATCGCTGCTCCGACCGTGTTCACCGCAAGCGCACGCCCGAAGGCAACGCCCTGCCCCAACGCCTGCGCGCCCAGATGGCTGAACCACGCACCCATCGCCAGGGTCGGCAGACCGAAGGCCGCCGCCGCAAGCAGCGCTTCGGCGCCGAGCGCCGCCGCGAAGCCGGTACCGACCAGCCCGATGGTCCCGGCCTTCAGCATCGGCGCCGTCCACAACGCGGCGAGGCCGAGCAGGCAGGCGGCCGCCAGCACGCCGGGCAACACCGTGGACAGCCGCTCCTCATTCCATCGTCGAAGCCAACGCTGATAGCACGCCGCGCCCATCGACGTGCCGACGAGGTAGACGGCCAGCAGCAACGCGAAGGTATAGACCGTGTCCTCATTGAGCTGGCTGAGCACGCGCACGACGACGACCTCGTAGCCGATCCCCAGCAGGCCGCTGACCGCGAGCAACGCCAGGGCCTGCGTCCAGCGAGCGCCGGTGGGCCCGGAACGGTGCGTGGGGGTCCCGGACGGGAGCCCCCATGCATCGTGATGGGCCGCGCTTGGCCGTCCGCCCGCGGGTGCTGCGGAGCTTGCGTCATTCGCGCCGGCGCGCCGGTCCTGAAGCCACCGCCGCGCCGCGACCACGCACAGGGCATTCATCGCCACGCAGACCCCGGCCGTCGCCGCCAGTCCGAGGGCCGGCACCAGCCAGAACGTCGCCAGCAGCACGCCGAGCACGGCACCAAGCGTGTTGGCGGCGTAGAGGCCGGCGATGGAACGTTTCCCCTCGCCTGCCTCGCCTGAGTCGCCTGAGTCGCCTGAGTCGGCACCGAGGACCCGTTCGATCGCCGGCAGCGTCGCGCCCATCGCGGCGGTGGCGGGCAGCAGCAACAGGAAGCTCGCGCCGAAGGTCACCGTCCATTGCCACCACGCGGCCGGCTCCGCGCCGATCCAGTGCTCCACCGCATCGCCGACCGGTTGCATCAGCACGATCAGCGCCAGTCCCCACAGGCCGATCACGGCCTCGCAGGCGAGGTACCCACGCAAGGGGGACGCCGATCGCTCGATCCGTCCGCCGAAGGTGATCGCGCCCAGCGCGAGCCCGCCGAAGAACGCCGTGACCACGGCGAGCACCGCCGCCGCCTCGAAGCCGAGCCACAGCGCGCACTGCTGCGTCCAGACCATCTGGTAGCCGAGCCCCGCGAATCCCGACAGGCCCATCAACACCAGCGCTACGCGGCGCGCGCGGCTCCGTGACGCCGCCGACGCGGAGTCGACGGCGGCAGGCGGGTCGGCGGGCGTCAACGACACCGTCATCCGCTGAACCCGATCGTGTAGCCCCACGAGTTCAGGCGCGCCGGGATCGCGTTGAACGCAAGGCTGATGCGCGTCTGGCCGTCGTTGGGCGGCACCGCATGCATCAGGTAGCTCGGGAACAGCACCAGGTCGCCGGGCGACGGCGAGGGGCTGATCCACTTCTCCGCATTGAACGGCCCCGCGACCATGCCGGGGTGGTCGTTCTTGAAGCTGAAATCGGTGCCGCCCGGCGACTTCATGAACACGGTCCGCGCCGAGTCGTCCGTCCCCGTCAGGTACACGATCCCCGAGGCGAAGCTGTTGGCATGGTTGTGCATCGCCTGATGGCCGCCGTGCGCCATCACGTTGACCCAGAGCTCCTTGACGCCCCAGGCCATGCGTTCGCCGAAGAGCAGCGCGCCGAACTCCGACAGCGGCCCCGCCAGCAGCGCCGCGACGTCGACCAGCAAGGGGCTGTCGCCCGGCTGGAGCATCCGCGTGTGCACCAGCTTCGCGGAGCTGTTGTTGTCCCGCACCGCCTCCGCGCTGAAGTGCGCCACGAGGGCCGCCACCAGCGTCGGCGGCAAGGCGCCCGGCACGCGCATCACGGGCGTGGGAAACAGACTGAAGGTCTCGGATGCAGGCATCGACACTCCCCTCACCCGGCGATCGCCGCGATGCGCAGCCACGACCAGTAAGCCGCCGCCGAGCCGATCAGGTACAGCAGCGCCGTGCGCAGCCGCCCGGTCCACGGCCATCGGCGCGAGACCCGCCACAGCGCCCAGCAGGCGCCGACCGTCATCAGCTGGCCGATCTCGACGCCGACGTTGAAGGTCAGCAGCGCGACCAGCAGGTGGTTCTCCGGCAGGCCGATCTCGCGCAGCGCGCCGGCAAAGCCGAGCCCGTGCACCAGTCCGAACAGGAAGGCCACCAGCGCCGGCCAGCGGCGCGCCAGCGTCTCGCGGCCCTTCGATGGTTTCAGCGCCTCGCACGCGACCAGCACGATGGACAGCGCGATCGTGGCCTCCACCGGCGGCGGCCGCAGCTGCAGCCAGCCCAGTGCGCTCATGCCCAGCGTCAGGCTGTGCGCCGCGGTGAACGCGGTGATCGTCCACAGCAGCTGGCGCCGGAAGCCCACCAGGAACAGCAGCCCGATCACGAACATCAGGTGGTCGATGCCGGCCAGGATGTGCTCCACGCCCAGCAGCGTGTAGGCGCGGGCGATCTCGCCCATGCCGCGCCTGTCCTGCGCCGAGCCGAACAGCTGCACCGACGGCTGCCCCGCCGTCAGCGTGTAGACGCTGGTCTGGCCGTCGATCCAGAACACCTTCACCAGCGCGGCCGAGTACTGGCGGCCGACGCCGTCCATCGTCAGCGTGCCCTTCAGCCCCGACTTGCCGCAATGCAGGTTCAGGCCTTCCGCCGTGCAGCCCTCGGGCCACGCCGGCGCGAGCACTTCCTCGGCGGCGCGCTTCTCGCTCGCCGTCCATTGCCAGATGAATTCGCCGGGCGCGGTCTCGCGCACCTGCATCTCGGCCATGCTCATCTCGTGCGCCCGCGCACTGCCGCCCGCCAGCGCGGCCGCTGCCATCAGCAGGCCGAGCATCCGTCGCATCCAGAGGCTCATTTCGATTCGCCTCCGAGGGCGGCGGACGGCGCGGTGGTCGACGTGGTCGCCGCTGTCGCCGTCGTCGCGGTGGTCTCACGGCGGATCGTGTACTTGCGGCTCAGCGCGAGGACTGCCGCACTGCGCTGCTCCGACAGCGTCGCATCGGTCCAGTCCTGCAACACGACGCCGCGCAGCCTGTTGAAGTCGCCGGGTCGGGCCGGCGTCGTCGAGACCAGCCGCATGGCGCGCCAGGCCGGATTGCCGCCTTCAACAGTGCGGAACACGCGCCATTCGCCGATGGCCGACGACTCGATCGCCTTCGCGAAGTCCGTGCCGTAGCTTTGCACGAGGTTGGCATGCGGACGGCCCTTGAAGACGCGCAGGCCGGCGCCGGTGTCGCCCGATGCGCCGCCATTCGCTCCACCCGCGCCGCCGTTGAGCTTCGCGACGAAGGCGCGCAGGGCCGCTTCATCGGCGTCGCCGGCCAGCACGGCCTCCTCGAAGTCGAAGCGCGCGGGATCGTCGTACTTCTCGCGATGCGACTCGAACCAGCCGCGCAGGTGCGCGTCGTCGGCCGGCGGCAGCTTCACGCCGGCGTCGATCATGCTGAGCGACTTGAAGATCACGCGCTCGCGGATCGCCGTATCGCCCTTGTCGAGCTGCAATGCGAGGCCTTCGCGGTACAGCACCTCGTTGTCGAGCCAGACCTGGCGCAGCGCGGCGAGCTCCTTCGCATCGGGCGCGCGGCCGCGCGAGGCGGTGAACACCTGCGTCGCCTCCGCATCGACCTCGGGGCCGACGACGATCCGCATCGGATCGTCCGCGCGGCTGACCATCACGTGGTCCACGCCGAACAGCACGCCGCCCAGCAGCAGGAAGTGCAGCAGCGGCTCGCGCGTCCACGAGGGCCAGCCGCCCTTGGACGACGAAGAAGAGGTAGAAGCAGCGCGCGCTTCGGCGGGGGGCATCGTCATCGACATGGCAATCGGATCACTTCTGAAAATGGAAATGCGCCGCGCGTCGAAACGCGCGGCGCCGAGGGCTTCAGTGCGACTGGGTTACTTCACACCTGCCACTTGCGTCGAACCGCTCACTTCGATGTAGACGGGGTTGCTGTAGAACCAGAGGTCCGACCAGGCGGCCACGTCGTAGGCCACGTACTTCACGCCGCCGACGGTCGGGAGGTGGTTCGGGCAGCCGTCGATGGTCGTGCCGGTGTAGGTCGCGCCGTTGGCCGGGACGTTGGTCCCCACCGTCGTGCAGGCGATGCGCAGCTTGGACGAGTCGTTGGCGTTGGTGTACAGGTCCGCCAGCGGATTGCCGCTGCCGTCGGTCTCGAACGGCACCGACGCCGGCAGGTTGGTGCCGCGCAGCCGCACGTACTGCGAGGCGGTCACCGCCGGGATGCGGGTGCTCATCTTCAGGAACTGCGTGCTGTCCGCGCCCGAGATCACCTTGACCCACGGCGACGAGCCGGCGCCGTTGAAGCTGCGGATCACCGCGGCCGTCGTGTTCTTCGCCGCGGCGGGGACGTTGGCCAGGCCGGTGGTCGTGCCGTCGGTGCGCAGCCAGTTGGTGTTGCGCGGCCATTCGCCGGCGTAGTCGGCCGAGCCCGGCGCGCGGTAGCCGCTGACCAGACCGCGGATCAGATCGATGTGGTCCAGCACCGGCTGGTTGATCGGCTGCTCGATGCCGACCTGCTTCAGCGACGGATTCGGGAAGCTGTAGGGCGAGTAGTTCGTGCCCGCCGGATCGCGCACCGCGACGGCGACGACGAGCTCGGCGCCCGGACGCACCACCAGCTTCTCGCCCATCGTGGCGCAGCCGGCCACGTCGGTGTCGGTGTTGCCGGTGGCGGCGTTCAGCGCGAGCTGCTCCACCGAGGCGCTGCTGCGCGCGCCCGGGCCGGCGTAGGACGCGCAGACGACCACGGCCAGGCGATCGATCAGCTGGCCGGTCGTCGACCAGGCGTTGCCCGAGCGCAGCCCGTTGACGATGGCTTGCGGGCGCAGCTTGTCGGTGCCGTTGCGGACCATCGCGTAGGTGCGCTGGTACTCGCCGGGGTAGAAGTCCTGCGTCGAGCGGCGGTCATCGGGACCGAAGCTGCCGCGGTTGTGCCAGTCGGAGCTGGCGAAGAACCAGAAGTTGCGGCCCTCGCCGAGCAGCGCGTCCCACACGCCGCCGACCACGCCCGCGTACACGCCGGTGCCGCCGAAGGTCGTGCCGCCGACGGAGTCGACCTTCTCACTGCCGAAGGTGTTGCGGTTGACCTGGTACTCGCCGCGGTTGGCCGAGGCGCCGTGGCCCGGCTGCGATTCGAAGCCGAAGGCGATGCCCGGGGCGGCGTTGTTGAAGTTGCGCAGGTGCTCGACGTTGAAGCCCTGGTTGCCGTCGGCATAGAACGGGCCGGCGCGCTCCAGGTGGGCCGGCACGTAGTAGCTGGCGGTCGCATGGTTCTGCGCCATCCACTTCAAGGCCTCGACCGTCTTCAGGTGGCCGCGCGTGCCGACGCCGGCGCCGCTCGCGGGCATCAGTTTCTGGGCCTGTGCGTTCCAGCTCACGTCGGCCTGGCTGTTGCTGCCCGGGACCGCGCAGTTCCAGTTGTTGCCCACGTTGGAGCCGGTGACGTTGCCACGGCTGCGGTCGGTGTCGCCGCGGTCGAAGCAGTACGACCATTGCGCCAGCGCGTCCGCGTTGCCCAGCGCGGCGAAGCTGCCGCTGGCGGGCAGCTGCGTGGCATCGATGCCGTTGGGCATCTGGCCCGTCACGATGGACATCGAGCTGTGCTCATGGCCGGCCACCACCGATTCCATGCCGATGAACAGCGGCAGGTTCTTCGCGACCGACAGGTACTCCAGCAGCGGGTACTGGAACTCCTGGATCGACTGCCAGCGCCACATGTTGCCGTTGCCGCCGACGCCGCCGTTGTCGCCCTTGATCGCGGCCGCGCCGATGCTGGCGGACCAGGTCGTCGTCGGACCCTGCCCTTGCACGAACGGGTAGGCCGGCGTGGACAGCGAGGCGTCCTCGACCAGCGTGCAGTTGCGGTTGCCGTTGCCGCCGTGGCCGGCCTGGACGAACCAGTCCAGGCCCCAGGGGGTGTCCTGCTTGTCGGTGACCTTCTTCACCAGCTTCTGCATCGAGATCGAGCCGTCCGAGCAGGTGGTGTGGTTGTGGAAGTCGCCGCTGACGTAGCGGCCGGGGGTCTTGCCCGCGGCGGCGGCCGGTGCCGGCGCGGTGGTCAGCGAGAGGGAGCCGAGGGCGGCGAGCGCGGCGAGGGCGACGTCGCGTCGGGCGAAGGGGAAGCGCATGGTGGTTGCTCCAGGAGTCAGCGAGGACCGGATGAGGAAAAAGTCACGCGCAGCGTAGAAAGCCGGCTTGACCGAGCCGTGACAGCGCCGCGGCAGGACCCGGAATCGCGTCCCCTGAAACCAGGGACGCGGGAAACCCGTGGAACGAGACTTCCGTCACGCGACTGCCTTGGACGGATTCGAGACTCGCGGCCGAAGCGTCCCGACGTGCAGGCCCGATCCGCGCGGTTTGCATGCGGGAGGCAACCCCTGACCCCCACCGGAGAACCTCCATGAAGCGTGCTGCTTCCACCGCCTTGCTGTCCCTGGCCGCGCTGTCGGCCCTCGCCCTGTCCGCGGCGCCGGCCCATGCCGCCAACGCGTGGATCGACTTCGACGGCCCGACGAGCTTCGCGTCGGTCGACGACTACTACAACGGCGGCACCGACGGCGCCGGCCTGAGCGGCGCCAACCTGGGCGTGTCGTTCAGCGGCTCGATCCTGGGCCTGGCCAACGACGGCCTGGCCGACAGCCCGAGCGGCAACTACTTCAGCAACGCGCCGACGATGGGCGGCGTGATGTTCAACAACATCGGCGAGACCGGTCTGATGAACGTCGCCAAGGGCTTCACCGGCGAGGTGTCGCTGTACTACTCGTCGGCGAGCGCGCTGGCCAGCGCGGTCACGATCTACAGCGGCCTGAACGGCACGGGCTCGATCCTGGGCTCGTTCTCGCTGGCCAACAACGCGCAGCTGGGCTGCTCGGAGTCGTCGTACTGCCACTTCGACCTGGCGTCGGTGAGCTTCGCCGGCGTGGGGCGCTCGCTGGTGTTCAGCGGCGGGCTGAATGGCGCGATCGACAACATCGCCATCACGGCAGTGCCGGAGCCGGGTACCTACGCGCTGATGCTCGCCGGCCTCGCGGCCGTCGGGTTCGTGGCGCGGCGCAAGCGGGCGCAGTAAGTCTGCACCGGGGCCTGCCCGGCCCCGCACCGACGATCAATGCGCCTGGAGGCGCATTGATTGTCATCAGCTGCCGCAGGTCTTGAAGAGCAGGCGCGCGTCGTAGAGTTGCTTCTTGAGATCGATCTCACTCACGGAGCGCCGCAAACGATAGTCCGCGATCACGCGCTGATCCTTCTGGCGGCTCAGGAGCCGGTGCAGGTCGACCGATTGACACTTCTGCTTCGACGTGCAGGCACCGTTTGGCGCGCCGAGCCTGTCGATCAGGCGCTGATGAATGCCGCCCTGCGGTTTCGCGACTTGGCCGCGCCGGGCCAGCCCACGCTCCCACGCCAGACATCGGTGGAAAGACGCGTAGTACGCGCGGGAAATGGCAGAACGCCGCCACGGCTCACCAACATGCCGGGCTTGCTCGCTGGCCAGTTCCAAAAGGTTTTCGGGTTTGATTGACATGCGATCTCCTCAGTCCAAGTCTTGATCCCAATCAAGACTCTCATCCGTTTCGTCGTCTCCAGCCCCTTGAACGAAGCTGAAGCAGAATCCGTGATAAGGCACGCCAACCTGATTGGCGAGCCCATCGAGTTCACGCGTCAAGTCACTGGCTCGCTTCCAGTCGGTGTCGACGCTCAACTCGATGAAGATGTCCATCGTGTCCTCCTCATGGAGGAAAAGGATCGCCATCTCACCAGCGCAGATCCGGACGCCATGCTTGAGGAGCACCTCGACCCCCAAGTGCAGGTGAAACAACACATCGCTGCAGCGAGTGTCCCAGTAGGCAAGGAACTTGCCGATCTCCCGCGGCGCCGATGCCCAGTCGACCGACTCTCCCCGGTCCCTGGCTTTGCGCTCAGACGGAGTTCCAAAGAACTCTTCGGGCACGCGCAACATGCGCATCAGCCGAGCCAATCCAGGCATGCCTTCCAGCGCATCAAGCTCCGCCGCGGTCGACGGGTTGACGGGCGACAGGGATGGCACCGACGCCGTCTCCGGCTCGGTCACGCGGTCATCGAGTGACTCCACCTCCGGCTCCATCTCCAGCTCCATCTCCAGCTCAGATTCCATTTCTGCAAACGCCATTTGCATATCTCTCCATGTCTACTGCGACAACCATCGAGCTCACGGCTCGGATGCATGCAGTGTCGAAGCGAAGAGGCGTTTGTCGATTCCCTCCGAAGGGCGTTCTGATGGGGGGCGTTGATTGAAGTAGGTCAGTCCCCCTGCGTCTACGCAGAAGAGGTCATTGATTCAGCGCGGCGTCAGAAGCTGCGGCGCAGCGTGACGCGCACGGTGCGCGGTTCGGCGGGATGCACGTGGCGATCGGCGACCGGTGTGGCCTCACCGGGCAGCTGCGACTCGTAGTAGTACTCGATGTCGTTGACCTTGCGGTCGAAGAGATTGAAGACGTCCAGCGTCAGCTCGGTCTTCGTGCCGACGCGCCGGCTCACGCGCAGGCTGGTCGTCAGCGACGAATGGGAACGCACGCTGTTGTCCTCGATCAGCGCGCCGCTGCCGAGGTAGCGCCATTGCAGGCTCGCCGACCAGGGCCCGAGTTCCCGCACCGTCACGCCCATCGAGGCCACCTGGTCGACCGCATTCGGAACGCGATTGCCGGCCGGATCGGCGTCGGAGAAACGCGCGTGCGTCCACGCAAGGTCCGCGTCGATCAGCAGCCAGGGCAGCGGCACATAGCGGTTGTTCCACTCGATGCCGCGCCGCCGGCTCGGCCGGTTGGCCTCGGTCGCGCCGGCGTCGCCGACGTAGACCAGCTCCGAATCGAAGTCCAGCTTCCACAGCGCCACCGAGCTCTGCAGCCCGGGCACGATCTCGCTGCGCAGGCCGAGCTCGTAGCCCCTGGCCTTCACCAGACCTTGCGCGGGGTCGCTCGCGCTGGTCACCCCGCGCGCGTCGTTGCTGTGGAAGCCGCGGCCGGCGTTGACGAACAGCTCCGTCTTCGCCCACGGCCCCAGCACCAGCGAGAACTTCGGCGACACCAGCGTCGCGCGCTCGCTGCCGGAGTTGCCCTCCCCCGCGCGGTGGTCCACGCGGAAGCGTCCCTGGTCGGCGCGCACGCCGAGCACCGAACGCGCCCACGGCGCGAGCTCGACACTGGTCTGGCCGTACACGCCGGACAAGGTCTCGCGCACATCGTCGTCGCGCGTCGTGTCGGTCGCCGGATCGACGACCACGCGCGCCACCGTCTTGAACAGCCCCACCCGCGCCCGGTCCTGGCGCACCTGGAAGCCGAACTCGGAACGCGCCGGCAGGCCGCCCAGCACGTGGTCGAACGCGTGACTCCCGCTCAGGCCGTAGACCTGGCGGTCGTCCTTCTGCGCGAACTGGTCGCCCACGTCGGGGCGCTCCATCGCGTAGGTGAAGTTGGAATACAGCGCCAGTTGATAGGCCATCGCATAGGCGGCCAGTCGCGTGCTGCGGCCCTCGGCATCGCGCTGCCATTCGGCGGACAGGCTGCTGCGGCGCGTGTTGCCGCCGTCGCTCGGGTCGACCGCATCGAAGCGCCCGAAGGGCCGCCCGTCGAAGCGGCCCGCATCGATCAGCCGTTGCGGCACCTGGTCCGTCGAGGTCCAGTCCGCGCGGTAGTCCATCAGCCCGATGCGCCAGCGGTCGCCGCCGGTGCCGCCCGTGCCCGCGGTGCCATCCGACAGGCTCAGCACCACGTTGCGACGCTTCAGGTCCTCCGGCAGCTGCCACGGACCGTCGTTGCGCATGCCCTCCGCGGCGCCGAGCAGCTGCATGCCGCCGCCGATGGCCGTCGAACCGGCCGCCAAGGCGCGCCGGTACTTGCCCTCCCCCAGCGTGAGCGCGACGAAGGGATCGTCGAGCCGGCGGAAGTAGGCGATGTCCGCCGACCCCGCGGCCGCGAAGTCGCCGTTGCCGGCGAAGTACGGCCCCTTGCGATAGTCAATGCGCTCGACCAGTTCCGGGATCAGGAAGTTGAGGTCCGAGTAGCCCTGCCCGTGCGCATGGCTGGGCATGTTGACCGGCAGCCCCATGACCGTCGTGGCGAAGTCGGTCCCGTGGTCCAGGTTGAAGCCGCGCAGGAAGTACTGGTTGGCCTTTCCGTCGCCGCTGTGCTGCGTGACGATCAGCCCCGGCACGAACTCCAGGACCTCGCCGGGGCGCAGCGCCGGGCGGCTCTTCAGCAGTTCGGCGCGCACCGCGCCCTGCGAGGCCGCGTCCGTCGTGCCGACGCCGTTGTCGTAATGGCGGCCGTTGAGCTCGACGCGGTCGAGCGCGACCGGCTCGGCCCTGGCGACCTGGACGGGTGTCGCCGCCTCGTCCCGCGGCGTGGCGGTCGCCTTGGCGGAGGAGGCGTCGACGCTCCCTGGAATCTGGGCACACGCGGGGCCGCAGACCGCCAACACCACCGCGCCGATGCGCGCCCTGTTCGCGGCCCTGGGCCCTCGCCTGATCGTCATCCGTCCGTCGCTCCGAGATCCCTCCGCACGGGAGGTGCGCAGTGCGGCGACTCTAGGCGGACGCTGTGAAGGTTCTCTGAAAACGCGGGGGTCGGGTTTTGCCCGTCACTGACGTGGGGGACAGCGCGGGCGATCAGTCGAGCCCGCGCAGCGGGTGCTCGGCGGCCGTCCAGGGGCTCTGGAAGAAGGCCTCGACGTCGGCGCGCGTCACGTCCTCGACGCGGGCCGGGTGCCATTTCGGCGCGTGGTCCTTGTCGATGGCCAGCGCGCGCACGCCCTCGACCGTCTCGCTGGCGGCGCCGGGCCGGAGGTGGAAGCAGTGATGCACCAGGTCGCGCTCCATGCGCAGGTCGTCGGCCAGGCTCATCGACGCGGCGCGCCGGATCTGCTCCAGCGTCACCGCCATCATCAGCGGCGAGCGCTGCTTCAGCGTCGCCAGGGTGTGCTGCGCCCAGGGATCGGCGTCCGCCTCGAGCGAGGCGAACAGCGCCGGCACCGAGGCCGCCGAGAAGTGCCTGTTGATCAGCGCCCGCGAGTTCCAGTGCTCGGCGACCGGCGCCAGGTCCACGCGCTCCATCACCGTCGCGACCACGTGCTCGGCGCTGTCCTGCACGCCGGTGCGGAACGCCTCGACGATCGCCGGGAGCTCGCTGCTCTGGACGAAGACATCGCCCAGGCCGAGCTCGATCGCGTCGCCCGCGCCGATGACCTGTCCGGTCAGCGCCAGCCACTCGCCGCTGCGGCCGGGGCAGCGCGACAGGAAGTAGCCGCCGCCCACGTCGGGGAACAGGCCGATGTTGGTCTCGGGCATCGCGAGCTTGGAGTGCTCCGTCAGCACGCGCAGCCGCGCGCCCTGGCTGATGCCCATGCCGCCGCCCATCACGACGCCGTCCATCAGCGCGATGAAGGGCTTGGGGAACTGGTGGATCCGGTGGTTGAGCGCGTATTCCTCGGTGAAGAACGCGTCCAGCGCGTCGTCACCGGCGAGCGCGGCCTGGTGGAAGAAGCGGATGTCGCCCCCGGCGCAGAACGCCGCGGGTTTGCCCTCGCGGCCCGCGCCCATCAAGGCGACGGCCTGGATCGCGGGATCCTTTGCCCACGCGGTCAGCAGCGCGGTCATGTCGCGGATCATGGCCAGCGACAGCGCGTTCAGCGCCTGCGGACGGTTCAAGGTGATCAGGCCCAGGCAGCCGTTGACCTCGGCCAGGACCTGCCCTTCGGATTGCAGCGACGGAATCACAGCGACATCTCTCCACTCGTAGAAGCTGCCGGGCGGCGCCACGCGGCCAGCAGCTCATTGCCTATCAATGCGGCCAGCACCATAACACCGCCGAGCAGCGCGGCCCGCGATGGCGCCTCATCCGCCAGCAGCCAGGCCCACAGCACGCCCAGCAGCACTTCCATCAGACCCAGCAGCGCCACCTCGGCCGCCGGCAGCACCCGCGTCAGCCGCACGACGATCAGGCACGGCAGCGCCAGCTGGAACACGCCCAGCCCGGCCAGCAGCAGCAGGTCCCGCCCCGAGGCCGCGAACGGCCAGGCCAGCGGCAGCGTCGCCAGCGCCGACAACAGCGCGCCGAACCAGACGGCGGGCAGCAGGTCGGTCTCGCCGTCGCCGGCGCGCGCCTGCAGCAGCGTCCAGTTGCTGGCCGCCGCGACGGGGACCGCCAGCGCGACGCCCATGCCCAGCCACGCGGCCGGGCCGGCGCTCATCTCGTTCGCGAACATCCAGGCGATGCCCGCACTCGCGACCCAGATCGCGAACCAGGTCCGCGCCGCCAGCCGCTGATGCAGGAAGACGCGCGCAAACAGCGCCGTCAGCAGCGGCCCCAGCGCCATGGTCACCAGCACGTTGGCCACGCCGGTCATCGTCAGCGCCAGCATGAAGGCCGTGTACATCACGGCCCAGCACAGGCCCGAGCCCAGCACCGACGGCGAGCGGCGCAGGCGCGGCAGCGCGCGCCGCCAGTAGTCCCGGCCGCGCAGCAGCGGCAGCAGGACCGTCAGCGCCAGCGCATTGAAGGCGCTGCGCCAGAAGGTCACCTCGAAGCCGCGCGCCGAATCCAGGTGGCGCGACACCGCGCCGGCCGTGCTCCACAGCAGCGTGACCAGCAGCATCAGCAGGACGGCGACACGGTGGCTCATGGCATCGGTCGACCTCATTCGGCCTCGTTCGTGTTCATCCGTCCTCATTCTTCCTGGTAGACGCCGACCACCGGCGCGCCGCCGGCCTCGACCCAGCCGCGGTACATGCCTTCGGTGTTGAAGCCGAGCCAGACGTTGCCCAGCGTGTCGACCGCGATCAGGCCGCCGTCGCCGCCCACCGTCGGCAGCTCGTCGAACACGACGCGCGCACAGGCCTCCGACAGCGGCAGGCCGCCGATGCGCATCAGCGCGCCGACCTCGTGGGCCGCGGCGGCGCGGATGAAGGCTTCCCCGGTGCCCGTGCAGGAGACGGCGACGCTGCGGTCGTCCGCATAACAACCGGCGCCGGGGATCGGAGAATCGCCGACGCGACCCGGCCGCTTGTTGGTCATCCCGCCGGTGGAGGTCGCCGCGGCGAGGTGGCCCGCCGCGTCGCGCACCACCGCGCCGACGGTGCCGAACTTGGTCTGTTCGTCGATGGGACCTTCGACGGTCGAGTCGGCCTCGGCGAGCGCCTGCTGCCCGTCATGATCCAGCACCTGGCCGAGCGCCGACGCCCTCGCCTTCTCCAGTTGCGCCAGCCGCTGCGGCGTGCCGAACCAGTCCGGCGCCACGCGCTCCAGGCCCTGCTCGAAGGCGAAGGTGTCCGCCGCCGTGCCGACCAGCAGCACGTGGCCGCTATGCGCCATCACCGCCCGCGCCGCGAGCACCGGATTGCGCACCCGCGTCACGCCTGCCACCGCGCCCGCCGCGCGATCGCGCCCGTCCATCACGCTGGCGTCAAGCTCATGCCGCTGGTCCGCCGTGTAGACCGCGCCCTTGCCGGCGTTGAAGAGCTCGCACTCCTCGAGCCGGCGCACGGCCTCGACCGCCACGTCCATCGCCGCGTCGCCGCGCGCCAGGCACGCCGCGCCGTCGGCCAGGATCTCCGCCAGCGCGGCCCGGTAGCGCGTCTCCATGTTCGCGCTCATGCTGGCGCGGCGGATCGTGCCCGCACCGCCGTGGATGGCGAGCACGGGCCGGGGAAGGGACGTCGCGAACAGGGTCGGGAGAGCGGTCGAGGAAGCGGTCGAGGGAGCGGTCGGGAGCGAGGCGGTCATGGCGGTTCTGCGGAGCCCGGAAGCCGCGCATTCTCCCCCCGCCCCCCGGGATGCCCCTGGCTTTGTCCCGGTCGGGACAGGAAAAAAGCGAACGCTCGTGCTAAAAACCGCCGCAGTTCCCTCGACAGGCGCGCCACAAGCGCCGGGCAAGACATCAAGGACCGCAGGAGACACACCAGCATGGACCTCAACTTCACTCCCGAAGAACAGGCCTTCCGGGCCGACATCCGCCAGTGGGTGGCGGAGCATCTTCCGAAGGACATCAGCCACAAGGTGCACAACGCGCTGCGGCTGAACAAGGACGATCTGCAGCGCTGGGCGCGCATCCTGGGCAAGCAGGGCTGGCACGGCTGGGCCTGGCCGAAGCAGTTCGGCGGCCCGGGCTGGAACGCCGTGCAGCGCCACCTGTTCGAAGAGGAATGCGCGCTGGCCGGCGCGCCGCGCGTCGTGCCCTTCGGGCCGGTGATGGTGGCGCCGGTGATCATGGCCTTCGGCTCGCGCGAGCAGCAGGAGCGCCACCTCCCCGGCATCATGAGCGGCGACGTCTGGTGGAGCCAGGGCTACAGCGAGCCGGGCTCCGGGTCGGACCTCGCCTCGGTGAAGACGCGCGCCGAACGCCGCGGCGACACCTACGTCGTCAACGGCCAGAAGACCTGGACCACGCTGGGCCAGTACGGCGACTGGATCTTCTGCCTCGTGCGCACCGATGCGAGCGTCAAGCCGCAGGCCGGCATCTCCTTCCTGCTGATCGACATGAAGTCGCCCGGCGTGACCGTGCGTCCCATCACCATGCTCGACGGCGAGCACGAGGTGAACGAGGTCTTCTTCGACGACGTGGTGGTCCCCGCGGAGAACCTGGTCGGCGAGGAGAACAAGGGCTGGACCTACGCCAAGTACCTGCTCGCGCACGAGCGCACCAACATCGCCGACGTCAACCGCGGCAAGCGCGAGCTCGAACGCCTCAAGCGCATCGCCAAGGCCGAGGGCGTCTACGACGACCCGCGCTTCCGCGACCAGATCGCGTTGCTGGAGGTGGACATCGTCGCGCTCGAGATGATGGTGCTGCGCGTGCTGTCGGCCGAGTCCAGCGGCAAGCAGTCGCTGGACGTCGCCGGCCTGCTGAAGATCCGCGGCAGCGAGATCCAGCAGCGCTACACCGAGCTGATGATGCTGGCCGCCGGGCCGTACTCGACGCCCTTCATCCAGGAAGCGATGGAGGCCGGCTGGCAGGGCGACCAGGTCGGCGCGGCCCACTGCGCGCCGCTGGCGAGCCACTACTTCAACTATCGCAAGACGACGATCTACGGCGGCTCGAACGAGGTTCAACGCAACATCGTCGCGCAGACGGTTCTGGGCTGAGGCAGGAGACACGACATGGATTTCGATTTCACCGAAGACCAGAACTCGCTGCGCGACGCGGTGCGGCGCTATGTGGACAAGGACTACGGCTTCGAGCAGCGCCGCGCGATCGTGAAGGCGGGCGGCTTCTCGCGCGACGCGTGGAACGCGCTGGCCGGACTGGGCCTGACCGCGCTCGCGGTGCCCGAGGCCCACGGCGGCCTGGGCTTCGGCCCGGCCGAGGCGATGGTCGTGATGGAAGAGCTGGGCCGCGGCCTGGTGATGGAGCCGTATGCGCAGGGCGGGCTGGTCGCGCCGGCCGTGCTCGCGCACGCCGGCGATGACGTTCAAGGCGAGTGGCTGCCGCGCATCGCGGGCGGCGAGGCGCTGGTCGTGCTGGCGCATCAGGAGCGCAAGGCGCGTTACCGACTCGACGTCTGCGACACGATCGCGACGGCGGATCACCGCCTGACCGGCGCGAAGAGCGTCGTCCCGGCCGGCGACGCGGCCGACGCCTTCATCGTGCCGGCCTGCGCGGGCGGCGCCGGCGCGAGCATCGCGCTGTACCTCGTCGCGAAGGACGCGGCCGGTGTCTCGCTGCGCGGCTACGCGCTGCATGACGGATCGCGCGCCGCCGAGCTCACGCTCAAGAACACCCCCGCTACGCTGCTGGTCGGTCCCGACCGCGGCCTAGCGGTGCTGGAGCACGCCGTCGACATCGCCATCGCCGCGCAGGCGGCCGAGGCCGTCGGCGCGATGGACCGCTTCGTCGCGTTGACGGCGGAATACCTGAACACGCGCAAGCAGTTCGGCGTCGCGATCGCGAGCTTCCAGGCGCTGCGCCACCGCATGGCCGACGTGAAGATGCAGCTGGAGCTGGCGCGCTCGATGAGCTACTTCGCCACGCTCAAGCTGAACGAGCCGGCGGACGCGCGCCGCCGCGCGATCTCGCAGGCCAAGGTGCAGCTGGGTCAGTCGATGCGCTTCGTCGGCCAGCAGTGCACGCAGCTGCACGGCGGCATCGGCGTGACCGACGAGTACATCGGCAGCCACTACTTCAAGCGCCTGGCCGTCATGGAGATGCAGTACGGCGACTCGCTGCACCACCTCGGCGAGGTGAGTGCGCGTATGCAGGACACGGCCGGCGTCTTCGCCTGACGCAGCGGCGATTCGGGCGCACCGCGTCGTTGGAAATCCTCGCCATAGCGCTGCTATGGCTCCGGTTTCCGCCTAGCGGTGCATCCCGACTCGCCGCTGCGTACACTGGCGTGGCTCGCCCCTGCTGCGGCGAGGGAGCCTGCCATGTCTTTCGCCCCCTCCTCCCTGATCGTCGGCCTGCTGCTCGCGGCCGGCGTCGTGTCCGCTTCCGCCCAGGACTTCAAGCCCGGGTTGTGGGAGATCAAGCAGAAGCCCCAGCTCGATCCGCAGCGTCAGGCGCAGATGGAGCAGATGCAGAAGCAGATGGCGGCGCTGCCGCCCGAGCAGCGCAAGCAGATGGAATCGATGATGTCGCAGCACGGCGTCAGCATGAACTTCCAGGGCGGCGAGCTGACGCTCAAATCCTGCGTCACGAAGGAACAGGCCGACCGCGCCGCGATGCCGCGCACCGACGGCAAGTGCGAACACGACAGCAAGCGCACCGGCGACACGATGCTGGTGAACTTCCGCTGCACCAATCCGGCCTCGGAAGGGACCAACGAGATCACCTTCCTCGGCCCGGACCATTACAAGACCAAGAGCGAGATCCGCGCACAGCGCGACGGCAAGACCGAGGTGCTGCGCTCCACCGGCGAGGCCCGCTACCTGGGCAGCGACTGCGGCTCGCTGAAGCCGCAGGGTGGCAAGCCTTGAGCGGATCCCCGACCGGCGCCTTGACCGGCCCTTTGACCGACCCGTTGCACGAGCCGTTGCACGAGCCGTTGCACGACCCGTTGCCCGAAGCATCGCCCGACGCCGGCGCCCTGTGCGACGTCGCCGGCCTGAAGGTCGGCCACTTCACGCATCCGTCGGTGCCCACCGGCTGCAGCGTCGTGCTGTGCGAGGCCGGCGCGACCGCCGGCGTCGATGTGCGCGGCGCCGCGCCGGGCACGCGCGACCTCGAACTGCTCCGTCCCGAGAACACCGTGCAGCAGGTCCACGCGATCCTGCTGACCGGCGGCAGCGCGTTCGGCCTTGCCGCCGCGGACGGCGTGATGCGCTGGCTGGCGGAGCGGGGGCACGGCTTCCGTGTCGGCCAGGTGCGGGTGCCCATCGTGCCGGCCGCGGTGCTCTTCGATCTCTGGCTGCACGGGGCGCAGACCGCGCCCGATGCGGCGGCCGGCCGCGCGGCCTGCGACGCAGCGTCGGCCAATGAGCGCTCGCGCGGACGCATCGGCGCCGGCACGGGCGCGACGGTGGGCAAGCTGCTGGGCGTCGAGCGCTCGATGCCGGGCGGACTGGGCATGGCGTCCGTGCGCATCGGCGGCGTGACGCTGTCGGCGATGGTGGCGGTGAACGCGGTGGGCGACGTCGTCGATCCGCGCGGCGGCGAGGTGATCGCGGGCTCGCGCGGCGCGGACGGCCGTCCGCGATCGACGGTCCAGGCGCTGCTTGACGGCGAACGCCCCGGCGGTGCGCTGCAGGGCAGCGCCACGACGATCGGCGTCATCGCGACCGACGCGCGCCTGACGAAGGCGCAAGCCACCAAGCTGGCCCAGATCGCGCATGACGGCCTGGCACGCGCCATCCACCCGGTTCACACGGTGATGGACGGGGACGTGATGTTCGCGCTCGCCACCGGCGCCGCGGACGTCGACGGCGACATGACGCTGCTCGGTGGGGTCGCCGCGGAAGTGGTGGCGCGGGCGATCGTGGACGCGGTCCGGGTTCAGTCGCGCTGAGGGTCCGCTCTGGTTTGACAACCCCGGCCGGCTGTCAGCCTCCCATCCCCGCGACCCGCGCCGGACGGGTCATCTGTCAAGGCAGATCCCGCGCTGCCAGCATCAGGCGGCCGAAGGCCATCAGTGACGCGAGGTCCTCGGCGCGGAACAGCTCCGGGCCGCGATCGCGACGGATGGTCAGGCATTCGTCCAGCACGACATCCTCCAGTTCGTCCGCGAAGATCGGGAAGCGGCGATGCACCTCGAGCAATGCGTGGGCGGCCGCGAACGTGGCGCCGGTGTGCTGCCCTTGCGCGCACTGGAACGCCACGTGCGCCGTGGACGCCGCGCGGGCCAGATGCACGCTGGTGTCGAGCAATCGCTGGGGCGAAATGGGCTTGTCGTCGTCCACAGGCACCCGGATCCAGTCCAGCGACTGCGACAGGTCGCGCGGCGCATCGCCATCCGCGGCCGGCGTCTGCCGACCGGGCTGGAGGCTGAGCTCGATCTTGCGGACGTGGTCTTCGGCCGCTCCCGGCCCCACGCCGCGCAACGGGGCCTCGCGCCCCTTCCGTGCAAAGCGGGCGACCCCGTCCTCATTGACGAAGGCCGGCTTTCCGCCGTCCAGGGGACTCGCGTGTGCAGGCTGTCTGTCATTCGACGAGCGAAGGTCCACGACCCAGCCGATCTGGTGCTTCACGCAGGCACGGGCAAAACACAGCGCCTCCTGGACCGTCGGCGACGCCATCAGCACCGGACCGTCGCGCAGGCGGCTGGCGTGCGGCAGCCCGTCGCCCAGCAGCGTCTCCTCGTTGAGATGGGCCGGCGTGCGCGAGCCCGCCGGCGCGGGGGGACAGCGCGGCAGCGTCGCTGTCTCGGCTCCCAATTGGTCGTGGAGGCGCCGGCCCTCGACCTGATTGCCGGCCTGATTGCCGGCCTGAGCGTCGGCCTGAGCGTGGGGTTCGACCTGCCCGTTCAAGGAGATGGAAGTGCGTTGGACGATGGATGGCATGGCGGCGAGGACCGGTTCGGAGGTGCCGTGTAGGTGCCCCGCACGCCCCCACCCATCCCACTGACGAACGTCCAACATTGACATCGCTCAATTCCTGAACACATTCGCCCGCGAAGCGACAATTCCTCCCCATGACCTCGAGTTCCGCAATTTCCAACAAGTCCGCCAAGCCGGTGGCCCTCGCCCAGATCCTCTTCAGCCAGGGCTTCGGCACCCGCCGGCACTGCGCCGCGCTGGTCCACCACGGGCTGGTCTCGATCGGCGGCACGGTCGTCGACGATCCGCACCAGGCCTTCGACACCGCGGGCCTCGTCTTCGAGGTGGAAGGCCAGACCTGGCCCTACCACGAGAAGGCGCTGATCCTCCTGTACAAGCCGGCCGGCTACGAGTGCTCGCGCAAGCCCAGCCATCACCCGAGCGTGTTCTCGCTGCTGCCCGAACCGGTGCGCAACCGCGACATCCAGCCCGTGGGTCGCCTCGACGAGGACACCACCGGCCTGCTGCTGCTGACCGACGACGGTCCGCTCCAGCACAAGCTGACCAGCCCGAAGTACCACGTGCCCAAGCTCTACCAGGCGGTCTGCAAGGCCGATGTGGACGAGGAACAGCTGCGCCGGCTCGTCGCCGGCGTGCTGCTGGAGGAGCGCAACCCCAAGCTCGCCGAGGAACCGGTGCGGGCCGTTTCCGCCGAGCGTCTGCCCGACGGGCGCCTGCAGATGGCGCTCACCGAGGGTCGCTATCACCAGGCCAAGCGGATGGTGGCCGCGGTCGGCAACCGGGTGCTGAGCCTGCACCGGCAGCGCATCGGCTCGCTGGAACTGCCGGCCGACCTGAAGGAAGGCGGCTGGATGTGGCTCGACGAGCGTCATCGCGAGCTCGCCATGTCCGAACCGCCTTCCGGCCCCGGCTCTTCGGCGCCCGGCTCGGCCGGCTGACCCGGGTCCGCGCCCGGGGCGTCTCCGGCCAGCGCCCACTCGCGGGAAGTCCCCGAGTCCACGGATCACCATCCTTGGGTAGAAACGCGCCACCGAAGCGCCGCCCTGGAGCGGCGCCAGCAGCAGGAGCCGCATCGGTCGGACACCTCGCCGGCCGGGTCGTATGGGAATTTCAGACATCGCACATCACGAGGACAGCGCCGCCAGCGTGGCGATCCAGGTCCGGGCCGAGCGCCTGAGCAGCCTGCAGGCCCGCGTGGCCATGCCCGCGGGCGTGGGCGCGCTGTTCGGCCTGCTGCCGGTCGTGCTGCTGTGGCCGCACCTGCCCGTCGTGGACCTGCTGGGCTGGCTGGGGGCGCGCTGGATCATCTCGCTGTGGCGCACGGTCCAGGCCCGACGCTTCCTCGCCCTGCCGCTGCAGGAGCGCGCCTCGCCGCGCGAGGAACGGCGCTACCTGGCCGGACTGGGACTCGACGGCCTGGCCTGGGGCGTGATCGGCGCCCTCTTCGCCACCCCCAACCTGCCGGAGATCGACGGCGCGGTCATGACGACGCTGGTCGGCCTGGTCGCCTTCACGATGGTGTCGCTGGGCCATTGGGCGCGCGGGCAGGCGCTGTTCGCCTCGCTGGTGATCGCGCCGCTGGCGATCCGGCTCGCGCTGCAGGGCGGCGTGACCGGCTGGCTCAGCGTCGGCGGACTGGCGATGTTCTGGCTGCTGACGGTCCTGGAATCCCGCCGCATCGAGGCCGGCACGCTGGAACTGCTGCGCCTGCGCTTCGAGCAGGCCCGCCTGGCCGAGCAGCGCCGCCTGGCGCTCAACGCCGCCGAGGAGACCAGCAGCAGCAAGAGCCGCTTCGTCGCGGTGATGAGCCACGAGATCCGCACGCCGCTCAACGGCATCATCGGCATGACCCAGCTGCTGGAGCGCGGCGACCTCAGCGCGCAGCAGCGCGAGCAGGTCGAGATCGTGCGCCGCTCCGGCCGGCATCTGCTGACGCTGGTCAACGACATCCTGGACCTGGCGCGCATCGAATCCGGCAAGCTGGTCGTCGAGGCGCGGCCCTTCGACATCCGCGAGGTCGCCGGCGACGTCGCCCGGCTGCTGGGCGAGTCCGCGCGGGCCAAGGGACTGGACTTCACGCTGAGCGTCGCGCCGCAGCTCCCCGCCCGGGCGATGGGCGACGCCTCGCGCATCCAGCAGGTGCTGCACAACCTGGTGGGCAACGCCATCAAGTTCACCGACCACGGCCGTGTCGGGCTGGAGGTCTCGTCGGTGCTGGACATGCGCGCCGGCACCCTGCTCCACTTCGCGGTCCGGGACACCGGCGACGGCATCCCGGCGGACCAGCTCGAACGCATCTTCGCGCCCTTCGAGCAGGCGGGCGGCCCCGGCACGGACCGCGCCCGCCGTGACGGCGCCGGGCTCGGGCTGACGATCTCCCGCGAGATCGCCCGGGCCATGGGCGGCGACCTGCGCTGCGCGTCGGCGCCGGGCCAGGGCTCGGTGTTCGAGTTCACGCTGCCGCTGCAGGCCTGCGCCGCCGAGGCCGCCGCCCCGATGCGCGCCCCGTCCGCCGGCACGCCGCCGCACCCGCCGCCTCAGTTGGAGGGCCGCGTGCTGCTGGTCGACGACAGTCCGGTCAACCTGCTGGTCGCCACGACGATGCTGGAGCGCTGCGGCTTGAGCGTCGTGCCGGCCGAACACGGGCGCGAGGCCCTCGAGTTGTTGAGCGCCCAGCGCTTCGACCTCGTGCTGATGGACTGCCACATGCCCGAGCTGGACGGTTATGCGACCACGACCGCGTGGCGGCAGGAAGAGGCGCGCCGCCTGCTGCCGCGCACGCCGGTGGTCGCGCTGACCGCCAGCACCGTCGACGAGGACCGCGCCCGCTGCCTGGCCAGCGGCATGGACGGCCATCTGGTCAAGCCGTTCGAGATGGATGAGCTGCTGGCCGTCGTCGCGCAGCACCTGCCGGCCTCGCCGGCCGCCGCGGCCGCCTGATCCGTCAGATCCGCGCCTGATCCATCGGATCCCGCCCGAATCCATGCATCGGCGGCGGCGCCTCGCGCGGCGGCTGATAATCCCCGCCCATGCAGGTTTTCCGCGGCTTCCACCATCCCGGCATCGCGGCGCAGTGCGCGCTGACGATCGGCAACTTCGACGGCGTCCATCGCGGCCATCAGGCCATGCTGGCGCTGCTGCTGTCGGAGGCCCGCCACCGCGGCCTGCCGACCTGCGTGCTCAGCTTCGAGCCGCACCCGCGCGACTTCTTCGCCAGGAAGCTCGGCAAGCCCGAACTGGCGCCGGCGCGCATCGCCACGCTGCGCGACAAGCTCCAGGAGCTGGAGCGCTGCGGCATCGACCAGGTCGTGGTGCTGCGCTTCGACGAGGCGCTGGCCTCGCTGCCGGCGCAGGACTTCATCCAGCAGGTGCTGGTCGACGGACTGGGGACGAAGTACGTGCTCGTCGGCGACGACTTCCGCTTCGGCGCCAAGCGCCAGGGTGACTACGCGACGCTGGATGCCGCGGGGCAGCGCCTGGGCTTCGACGTCGCGCGGATGATGAGCTACGAGGTGCACGGCCTGCGGGTGTCCAGCTCCGCCGTGCGCGAGGCGCTGGCCGCCGGCGACATGGACGGCGCCGCGCGCCTGATGGGCCGGCCGTACGCGATCTCCGGCCACGTGATCCACGGCCAGAAACTGGGGCGCCAGCTGGCGGAGACCGCGCCCGGCCGGGGCGACGGCTTCCGCACGCTGAACCTGAGGTTCGACCACGACAAGCCGGCGGCGCACGGGATCTTCGCGGTGCGCGTGCACGGGCTCGACGGCCAGGATCGCCATGATGGCAATGCGGGCGGCCAGGGTGGCGGCATCGTGCTGGACGGCGTCGCCTCGCTGGGCGTGCGACCGACGGTCGAGGACGCCGGCCGCGTGCTGCTGGAGGTCCATGCGCTGGACTGGCCGGCGGCGCTGGCCGACCGCCTGGGCCCGGGCGAGGCCTACGGTAAACTCGTGCGCGTGGAACTCCTGCACAAACTGCGTGACGAAGCCCGTTTCGACGGTCTGGACGCCCTGACCGCCGCGATCCGCGAGGACGTCCGCCAGGCACGCGCGTACTTCGCCGAACCGGCGACGACCCACGCCGCCGTCCGCCGCCAGACCACGCGCGACCGAATTTGAAGGGCTGAGCACCCGATCGCTCATCTCGACCGCTCAGCCGGCGCGCGGGCCCGCCTCTTGTGCCTCCTGCCCCACCGCGCCACCCCTCTTCTCTCGCGGCCCCGTCCACCGGCCGCCTCCTTCGATTGCCGCCGCCATGACCGACGATTCCAAGTCCAACACCTTGTCCGCCGACAAGTCGGGTGCCAAACCTGACTACCGCTCGACGCTGAACCTGCCCGACACCCCGTTCCCCATGCGCGGCGACCTGCCCAAGCGCGAGCCGGGCTGGGTCCAGGAATGGGAAGACCAGGGCGTCTACCAGCGCCTGCGCGTCGCGCGCCAGGGCAAGCCGAAGTTCGTGCTGCACGACGGCCCGCCCTACGCCAACGGCCAGATCCACATGGGTCACGCCGTCAACAAGATCCTGAAGGACATGATCGTCAAGGCGCGCCAGCTCGAGGGCTTCGACGCCGCCTACATCCCCGGCTGGGACTGCCACGGCCTGCCGATCGAGAACCAGATCGAGAAGACCTTCGGCCGCGGCCTGCCGCGCGACGAGGTGCAGGCGAAGAGCCGCGCCTACGCCACCGAGCAGATCGACCAGCAGCGCCTGGACTTCAAGCGCCTGGGCGTGCTCGGCGACTGGGACCATCCGTACCGGACGATGGACTTCAAGAACGAGGCCGGCGAGCTGCGCGTGCTCAAGCGCCTGTTCGAGCGCGGCTTCGTCTACCGCGGCCTGAAGCCGGTGTACTGGTGCTTCGACTGCGGTTCCTCGCTGGCCGAGTTCGAGATCGAGTACGCCGACAAGGACTCCCCGGCCGTCGACGTGGCCTTCCTGAGCGCGGAGCCGGAGAAGCTCGCCGCGGCCTTCGGCGTGCCGACGCTGGACAAGGAAGCGTTCACCGTCATCTGGACGACGACGCCCTGGACCATCCCCGCCAACCAGGCGCTGAACCTGAACCCGGAGCTGCCGTACGCGCTGGTCGACACGGCGCGCGGCTACTTCGTCGTGGCCGAGGCGCTGGTCGAGAAGTGCCTGGCCCGCTGGGGCATCGAGGGCAAGACCGTCGCGGTCACGCCGGGCAAATCGCTGGAGCTGCTGAAGTTCAAGCACCCGCTCGCGCACGTGCATCCGGGCTTCGACCGCGAGAGCCCCGTCTACCTGGCCGACTACGCCACCGCCGACGACGGCACCGGCGTGGTCCACTCGGCGCCGGCCTACGGCGTGGACGACTTCAACTCGTGCATCGCGCACGGCCTGGCGTTCAAGGACATCCTGAACCCGGTGCAGGGCAACGGCGTCTATGAGGCCGAGCTGCCGCTGTTCGGCGGCCAGCACATCTGGAAGGCCAACCCGGTGATCGCCGCGGCGCTGCAGGACGCCGGCCGCCTGATGGCGCACAGCAAGATCCGCCACAGCTACCCGCACTGCTGGCGTCACAAGTCGCCGGTGATCTACCGCGCGGCCGCGCAGTGGTTCGTCCGCATGGACGAAGGCGACGGCGTGTTCACCGTCGACAAGGCCGACAAGACCCTGCGCCAGCTGGCGCTGGACGCGATCGAGCAGACCAGCTTCTATCCCGAGAACGGCAAGACGCGCCTGCACGACATGATCGCCGGCCGGCCCGACTGGTGCATCTCGCGCCAGCGCAGCTGGGGCGTGCCGCTGCCGATCTTCCTGCACAAGGACAGCGGCCAGCCGCATCCGAAGACGCTGGAGTTCATCGAGCGCGCCGCGCAGCTGGTCGAGGCCGGCGGCATCGAGGCCTGGTCCAAGCTGGACCCGGCCGAGTGGCTGGGCGACGAAGCCGCGCAGTACTCGAAGGGCCAGGACATCCTGGACGTGTGGTTCGACTCGGGCTCCACCTTCCAGCACGTGCTCAAGGGCTCGCACGCCGGCGCGGCGCACGAGACCGGTCCGGAGGCCGACCTCTACCTGGAAGGCCATGACCAGCATCGCGGCTGGTTCCACTCGTCGCTGCTGATCTCCTGCGCGATCAACGGCCGCGCGCCCTACCGCGGCCTGCTGACCCACGGCTTCACCGTGGACAGCAAGGGCCGCAAGATGAGCAAGTCGCTGGGCAACGGCGTCGACCCTCAGGAGACCAGCAAGAAGCTGGGCGCCGAGATCATCCGGCTGTGGGTGGCGGCGTCCGACTACTCGGGCGACATCGCCGGCGACGAGAAGATCCTAGCGCGCGTCGTGGACGGTTATCGCCGCATCCGCAACACGCTGCGTTTCCTGCTGGCCAACACCTCGGACTTCGACGCGGCGACGGACGCCGTGCCGCTGGACCAGCTGCTGGAGGCGGACCGCTACGCGCTGGCCCGTGCCGCGCAGTTCCAGGAGGAGATCCTGGCGCACTACCAGCGCTATGAGTTCCACCCGGTCGTGGCCAAGCTGCAGGTGTACTGCTCGGAGGACCTGGGCGCGTTCTACCTGGACGTGCTGAAGGACCGGCTGTACACGAGCGCGCCGAAGTCGACGGCCCGCCGCTCGGCGCAGACGGCGCTGTGGCACATCACGAACGCGATGCTGCGCTGGATGGCGCCGTTCCTGAGCTTCACCGCCGAAGAGGCGTGGAAGGTCTTCGCGGGCAAGCAGGCCGGCGACACGATCTTCACCGAGACCTACTGGTCCGTCGGCGTCGCGCACGACGACGGACTGATCGCGAAGTGGAATCGCATCCACGAGATCCGTGACGCGGTGAACAAGGCGATCGAGGAAGTCCGCACGACCGGCGCGATCGGTTCGTCGCTGCAGGCCGAGGTCGCGCTGGGCGTGAACGCCGAGGACCTCGCCCTGCTGAACAGCCTGGGCGACGACCTGAAGTTCGTGCTGATCACGTCGGCGGCGAGCGTGGCGCTGGCCGGCGAGCTGAGCATCACGGTGACACCGTCGGCCCATCAGAAGTGCGAGCGCTGCTGGCACTACCGCGCGGACGTCGGCGCCAATCCGGCGCATCCGACGATCTGCGGACGGTGCGAGAGCAATCTCTACGGCGAAGGCGAGCTGCGCACGATCGCATGAGCACGAAGGTGCGTGCAGATCCGCTGAAGCGCTGACGCCCTGAGGCGTTGTCGAACCAAGCCGCCAGGCCATGCGCCTGGCGGCTTTTTTTCGCCCGAAGCGCCGGCTCAGAGCGTGTCCAGGTCGACGTCGAGCTCGATCAGTTGATCGAAGGCCGGATCCGTCCAGCCGCGCGCCTGAAGCGTCACACGCCCGCGGTGGAGACCAGCGGGCAGCTGAGGGTTGTCCTCCCGATGGAAGCGCACCATCACCCGCCCCGCCGACCGTCGCTGGCAGGTGGCGGCATCTTCCATGCGCGTCATCCGTCCGCCGCAAAGCGGATCGCGCTGCGCTCGCAGCACGACCTGCCGGTCCTGCTGGGTCACGGCGTCGCGCACCGTCACATCGATCCGGCTGGACAGCGGGCTGCCGTTCCACACGCCGGACACCGGTCCTTGCGCGCGCGCCTGCGGAGGGACCGTGTAATAGATCGTGCCGTGGGCCGCCCGCTCGGCCAGATTGGGCGAGACGTAAGCGGAGGTGGTCGAGACCTGGCCCCGCAGCAGATGCCGGACGTCGACATGGAGGCTCACCCGCTCCTGCCGCGAACGATCCAACCAGGACAGCACATCCACATGGAAGCGGCCGGTGTACGCGCCGGGTTTCAAGCCGGGGTTGTCGTCCGCTCGAAACGCCACCTTCAGCTGGTTGTTCTGCGAGCCGGGACACGGTGCCGCATCCTCGATCGGCGACCGCCGGCACCCTGCATCGCGGTGGGCACGGAGCCGGATCGTGGAGATCGCGCCGGTGCGGGACTCCTTCACCGCCACGGAGATCATGCTGTCGCCCTTCGTGCGCGACGATCGACCAACAGTCGGCCCGATGGCGCCCGTCTGGGGAGGAATGACGAAGAAGACGTTCATTCCAGACGGATCGAGGGCATGGTTCCGAGACACGAAGGGCGCGGACGCGGTCACCGACATGCGTTCCGACTGCATCACGGCGCCTGGAAATACGCCCTCGATCCACGCCGCATGTCGGGCCAGATGCGGACCCACGCCGTAGGAAGGACGCATGCCGGCGTTGACGCCGGCAGCCTGCCAGTAGCCCTGATGAAGACGCCATGCGGCTGAACCGCTGTCACCTGGCGAGGGGCGGGCCCACGACTGGCTGGCCTTCACCGACTCATATCGGCTGTAGAAACCGCGATCGCCGGAGAAGAAGCCTGCGACAGGGGCCTCGCCCCTCAACCGACCTTTCTCGGCCGCCGGCCGGTGGCTGTCGCTATAGGTTTGTCCGACGCCGACCAGGCCGTAGCCGACGTAGTGAAGGAGCTCCGATGTCTGCAGCGGTGTGTCGGCGATCGTCGGCGGCGCCAACCTTCTGCCAGAACCATCGACCGGGCTCGCCACGCGAGGCAGGCTCAGCACGGCGACGTCATCGGCAAAGCCGTCCCAGCTCGGCGTGGCCTGCCAGTTCGCCCACTTCGGCGGCCTGAGGGCCCAGCCCTCTCCTTGTGCAATGACCTGGCCGCGCCAGTCCTTGAATGTCCGGTGGGTACGAGTGACCTCGCCGTGCGTCGCGGACACGCAGTGCGCCGCAGTCAGAAGGTAGGTCCGACCGCCCTCCTCGCCCAGCCATGTCGCCGTGCATCCCTCGATCCAGCCCACGGGCATGAACTGCTCCGACAGACTCCACGAATGCAATCGCGCGGCGACCGCAGAGAATGTTGCCTTGACCGCGCCAAGGTCTCCGCCGAGCTCGACGAATTTCGCCTCGTTGATGATCAAGGCATGCGCCGTCCGGACGACGGCCGAGTCACCGACCAGGGCGATCGCCAGCCCCGCCATCGGGACGACGAGGCCCCTTCGAAAAAATCTCACCGCGACTCCTCGCTTGCAAATGGAGCCGCTCAGTAGATGGCGGGGGCAACCTGTGTCAGAAGTTTTCCCGTCGAGTCGGGAACAACCAGCCGAGACCGGCGCTGGTACCGCCAGGGACCGCACCGCGCCGGGGTCGATATTCGCAACCGATCCAGCCGTCCCATCCGGTCGCCGCCGCGATCTCGTCGATCGCGGCAAGGGCGCTTCGCCAATCCAGCGATCCATCATCCGGCTCGTGCCGGTCCGGGACGCCCGCGATCTGGAAGTGCCCCACACGCCCCGTCGGCAAGTAGCGGCGCACCTGCGCGACCACGTCGCCTTCGACGCGCGCGCAGTGGTACAGGTCCATCTGGACCTTCAGGTTCGAGGCACCGACACGTTCAACGACCGCGTGCGCCTCCTCCTGCCGCTGCAGCAGGTAGCCGGGGATGTCGTGCGGATTGATGGGCTCGATCGTCAGCCCGATACCGGCGCTCGCAGCCTGCGCCGCGGCCCAATGCAGCCGCTCCTCGTAGCGCGCAATCGCCGCATCGCGATCGCTCCCCTCAGGCAGCAGGCCGGCCAGCACATGCACGCGCGGCGCGACAACCACCGAGGCATAGGCGAGCGCGCGCTCGATCGACGCGCGGAACGCCCCTTCGCGGCCCTCGACCGACGCCAGGCCCCGATCCCCCGCCGCCCAGTCGCCCGGTGGCGCGTTGATCAGCACAATGTCCAATCCCTGGGCAGACGCGCGGGCGCGCAGCTCAGCCGCAGGGACGTCGTAGGGGAACAGACACTCCACGGCTTCGAACCCATCCCGCGCAGCAGCCGAGAAGCGATCGAGGAACGGCAGCTCCTGGTACAGGAAGCTCAAGTTGGCGGCGAAGCGGGGCATGCCCCGTAGTGTCTTCCAACGGACAACGGCCCCGAAGGGCCGTTGTCGTTCGTCGCGCGATGCTCAGCAGCAGCGGCCGGTGCGGGAGCTGTAGCGAGCCTCCTGACGCTCGCGGAAGAAGGCTTCGTAGCTCAGCGGCGCCTGGTCGGGATGCGTGCGGGCCATGTGCGCCAGATAGGCGCCGTAGTCCGCGCCGATCAGTTGCTGGCGCACGCCTCGGGCCATGTAGCGGCCGGCCTGCAGCACGTCCGAGGCCGCCGACAACGCGGCCTGGGCCGCTTCCGCCGCCTGCTTAAGCATGACCGCCTGCCGTCGCGCCTTCGGGCATGCGCTCGAACGGCGTCTCTTGCACCGACGGCCTGCGCTCGGCACGCGCCTTCAGCACCGCCTTCACGCTGTACACGAGCACGCTCACGACCACGAACATGAACAGCGCGCACAGCGCCGCGTCGAGGCGGTCGTTGAAGATCACGCGCTCCATGGCCTCCAGGCTCTTGGCCGGCGCCAGCACCTTGCCGGCCGCCAGCGAGTCCGCGTACTTCGCGGCATGCGCCAGGAAGCCCACCTTCGGGTCGTCGCTGAAGATCTTCTGCCAGCCCGCCGTCATCGTGCAGATCAGCAGCCAGGCCGCCGGCAGGATCGTCGTCCAGGCGTAGCGGTCCTTCTTCATCTTGAACAGCACCACCGTGCCCAGCAGCAGCGCCACCGCGGCCAGCATCTGGTTGGCGATGCCGAACAGCGGCCACAGCGTGTTGATGCCGCCCAGCGGATCCACCACGCCCTGGTACAGGAAGTAGCCCCAGGCCGCCACGCACAGGCCGGTGGCGATCAGGTTGGCGGGCAGCGACTCGGTGCGCTTCAGGGCCGGCACGAAGGTGCCCAGCAGGTCCTGCAGCATGAAGCGACCGGCGCGCGTGCCGGCGTCGACGGCGGTCAGGATGAACAGCGCCTCGAACAGGATCGCGAAGTGGTACCAGAAGGCCATCATCGCCTTGCCGCCGACCACCTGGTGCAGGATGTGGGCCATGCCCACCGCCAGCGTCGGCGCGCCGCCGGCGCGCGCGAGGATGGTGTTCTCGCCGACGTCCTTGGCCGTCTGCACCAGCATCTCCGGCGTGATCACGAAGCCCCAGGTGGACAGCGTCGCGGCCACCTGGTCCGGCGTCGAGCCCACCAGCGCGGCCGGGCTGTTCATCGCGAAGTAGACGCCCGGCTCGATGCACGAGGCCGCCACCAGCGCCATCACGGCGACGAAGGATTCCGCCAGCATGCCGCCGTAGCCGATGAAGCGCGCGTTGACCTCGTTGTCCAGCATCTTGGGCGTCGTGCCCGAGCTGATCAGCGCGTGGAAGCCCGACACCGCGCCGCAGGCGATGGTGATGAACAGGAACGGGAACAGGTTGCCCGACCACACCGGGCCGTTGCCGGCCGCGAACTGGGTGAACGACGGCATCTGCATCGGCGGCGCGACGATCACGATGCCGATGGCCAGCGCGATGATCGTGCCGATCTTCAGGAACGTGGACAGGTAGTCGCGCGGCGCCAGCAGCAGCCACACCGGGATGCTGGCGGCGACGAAGCCGTAGCCGATCAGCATCCACGTCAGCGCCTTGCCGTCGTAGGTGAACAGCGGCGCCCATGCGGGGCTCTCATGCACCCACTGGCCGCCGATGATGGCCAGCATCAGCAGCACGAAGCCGATGATGGAGACCTCGCCGATGCGGCCCGGACGGATGAATCTCAGGTACACGCCCATGAACAGCGCGACCGGGATGGTCGCCGCCACGGTGAACGTGCCCCAGGGCGACCCCGCCAGCGCCTTCACGACGATCAGCGCGAGCACCGCCAGGATGATGATCATGATCATGAACGCGCCGAACAGCGCGATCACGCCGGGCACCGTGCCCATCTCCTGCTTGACCAGGTCGCCCAGCGAGCGGCCGTCGCGGCGCGTGGAGATGAACAGCACGATGAAGTCCTGCACCGCGCCGGCGAAGATCACGCCGGCCAGGATCCAGAGCAGCCCCGGCAGGTAGCCCATCTGCGCGGCCAGCACCGGACCGACCAGCGGGCCGGCGCCGGCGATCGCCGCGAAGTGGTGGCCGTACAGCACGTACTTGTGGGTCGGGACGAAGTCCAGGCCGTCGTTGTATTTCCAGGCGGGGGTCTTGCGGGTGGGGTCCAGTCCCAGGACCCTGGTGGCCAGGAACAGGCTGTAGTAGCGGTAGCCGATCAGGTACACGCAGATCGCCGCGACGACGACCCACAGCGCGCTCACCGCTTCGCCGTTGGCCAGCGCGACGGTGGCCAGGGCAAAGGCCCCGAGGATGGCCACGCCCGCCCAGGCGAGGTGGCGACTCATGTTTGACATCGATGTCTCCTTTTATCGTCGCGCGCCCGGCGCCCAAGAAGGACGACGACACACGCGGGCTGTCTTGCGGCGGCAGTTTCCGTTCCTGTGCGGTTTCGCACATCCGTCGCGTGGACTAGCCGACCGGCGTAGGAGCGCTTAAGTGGAAACCCTCGGCGGCGTCGCATGACACCCATGGCGGGCGCCTTCGCAGGACACCCCGCGTCCGCGGATCGAAGCGATGGCGATGGCGATGGCGACGAGCCCGGGCCTCAGGCGTCGTCGCGATGCAGCCCGCGCGCGTGCTCGACCGCGTAGCGGATCAGTTCCGCCTGCCCCTCCAGGTCGAGCTTGCGCTTGATGTTCTGGCGGTGGGTCTCGACGGTCCTCACGGACAGGTCGAGCGCCCGGGCGATCTGCTTGCTGGATTCGCCGCGGGCCAGCGCGGAGAGGATCTCGCTCTCGCGCGGCGAGAGGATGGGCCGCGGCTGCTGCGTGCGGAACATCCGCTTGGAGACGCCCGGGCTGAGGAAGGTGCCGCCGGCCGCGACCGCGTCGATCGCGGCCACGATCTCGCCCGCCGGCGCATCCTTGAGCACATACCCCCGCGCGCCGGCCTGCAGCGCGCGCTGCACGTATTCGGGGTTGTCGTACATGCTGTACATCAGGACGCGCAGGTCGGGCGCGCGCTCCAGCATGGTCTGCGCGAGCTGGATGCCGTTGTGGCCCTTCAGGCCCACGTCCAGCAGCACCACCTGCGGTTGCGTGGCGATGAGCATCATCATCGCCTCCTCCGCGGTGCCGGCCTCGCCGACGACGAGGTAGCGCGCCTCGCCCTGCAGCCGCGAGCGCACGCCCTCGCGCACCAGCGGGTGGTCGTCGACCAGCAGGATCCGGACGGGCGCGGCCGCGCCGGCCGATGCGGCTGCCGCGGTGGTAGTCGCGGTGGTGCTGGAGGAAGGATCGGCACTCATGGCACGGGATTGTCGCGCGCCAGGCGGCTGATCGCCGACGCCGGCACGATGGCCTCCACCTGCGTGCCGTGACCCGGGCTGGACTGCAGGTCCAGCACCCCGCCGATCGAGGCCATCCGCTCGCGCATGTTGCGCAGGCCGATGCCCTGGCTGGGGTCGGCGCGCTCGGCGTCGGCGGGATCGAAGCCGGCACCGTCGTCGAGCACGCGCAGCAGCACCGCGCCGGTGTCGCCGCGCACCGCCTCCGGCGCGAACTCCAGCGTCATCTCCACGCGCGCGGCGCCGGCGTGCTTGGCGACATTCGTCAACGCCTCCTGCGCGACCCGGAACAGCACCGTGTTGAGCAGCTCCGGCAGCTCGCGCGGCGCCCCGGTGACGCGCAAGGCCACCGGCACCGCGCCCGCCTCGTCGAACTCGCGCGCGAGATGCTCCAGCGCCGCCGGCAGCCCCAGCGTGTCGAGCAGCGCCGGGCGCAGGCGGTGGGACAGGCCGCGCACCTCGCTCAGGCTGGCGTTGAGCCGCTCCAAGGCGCGCGGCAGCAGCGCGGTCGAGCCCGCCTGCTGCGCCGATTCGATCAGCAGCTTCGTCGAGACCAGCGTCTGGCTGACGCCGTCGTGCAGTTCCCGCGACAGGTGCGCGCGTTCGTCCTCCTGAGAACGCACCACCTCGTGCGCCAGCGCGCGCAGCCGCGCCTCGGACTGCCGGTGTTCGCTGAGGTTCAGCGCCAGCGCGCAGGCGCTGATCAACGCGACGCCGAACACCGCGATCGCGGCGATGCCCCACATCGTCCGCGCGATGTTGGCCTGCGCCTCGCGGTCGAGCTGCTCCAGCGTCGCGCGGATGCCGTCGAGGTACAGGCCCGTGCCCAGCATCCAGTTCCAGCGCTCCATCGCGACGACGTAACCCAGCTTGGGCGCCATCTCGCCGCTGGACGGCTTGCGCCAGAGGTACTCGACATAGCCGCCGCCGGCCTTGGCCTGTCCGACCAACTGCTGGATCGTCGGCCGGCCCAGGGGATCGCGCAGGCCCCACAGGTCGCGGCCGAGCAGCTCCGGCTGGCGCGAATGCATCAGCACCTTGCCCTGCAGGTCGTAGACGAAGAAGTAGCCGTCCTCGCCGTAGTCGAGCGAGGACAGCAGCCGCAGCGCCTCGCGCTTGTCGCGCTCGATATCGGCGTCGGTGGCGCGGGCGACGAGCACGGGCGAGCGCTCGTACAGCGGTTGCAGCGTGCTGACGGCCAGCTCCACGTAATGGCGCAGCTCGTCGCGGCGCGCGTCCATGTAGGCGCGCTGCACGGCGGCGTGCTCGCGCTCGAGCAGCTCGCGCTCCTGCTGACGCACCGCCACCGCGATCAGCAGCAGCGAGGCGACCAGCGGCAGGAGCGCCAGCAGCAGGATCTTCAGGCGCAGTCTCATGGGGTCATCATCGGAACGTCATCGGAACGTCGTCGGATCGGCTTCGAGGGAAGCGCTCCGGTGCCGCACTCTAGCCGCACGGCGCGGCCTCGGCGGGGCGCTACAGTTGCAGGTTCCGTCCGACGTCCCCATCCCGCAGCATCCATGGCCACCAAGTCCCCGTCCTCGTCGAACAACCGCCTGATCCAGTGGCTGGCGATCGCCCTGCTGGTCATCGTGGCCGATCAGTTCACCAAGGTCCTGATCCTGCACAGCTTCCAGTACGGGGACAGCCACTACGTGCTGCCTTTCTTCAACCTGGTGCGGGTCCACAACACCGGCGCCGCGTTCAGCTTCCTGGCGGGCGCGTCGGGCTGGCAGCGCTGGTTCTTCGTCGGACTCGGCGTCGCGGCGACGATCTTCATCATCTGGATGCTGCGCCGCCACGGGCACCAGACGCAGTTCGCGTGGGCGCTCAGCCTGATCCTGGGCGGCGCGGTGGGCAACATCGTCGACCGGCTGCTGCACGGCTATGTCGTCGACTTCATCCAGCTGCACTGGGCCGGCTGGTACTACCCGTCGTTCAACATCGCCGACAGCGCCATCACGATCGGCGCCGTCCTGCTGATCTGGGACGAGCTGCGCCGCGTCAAGCGCGGCTGAGCGTCCGGCGCGCGGGAGCGCGCCCGCCACGCACGTCCCCCTCGCCCCTCGGACCGAGGGTTCCTCCGGAGAAACGAGGCTGGCGCTCCTGCATCGGCCTGCGTAGCCTTGCGCCATCGAGGGTTGCCGCCACGCATGCGGCAGCTCGGAGGGGGTTCTTTCGGGCACCGACGCGGACACGCCGCAGGCAGGGCGTTGCGCCGCGCATGGGCGGTCTTCACGCACCGTCGCGCGCTTCGGCACGCCCGCGCGTCCGACGTGACGGAATGGACATCAGGACCATGGACAGGACACGGCCGACGGCGACAATCCGCTGCGACCAAACGTAACCAAGAACAGGGCCTCGCCCCCATGCTCGACTTCTCCTGTCTGACCCACTATGACTGGCTCGATGTGCCCATGTGGGTCTACGACCAGGAGCGTCAGCGCAACCTCTGGGCCAATGCCGCCGCGCTGGGTTTCTGGCGCGCCGACAGCGCCGAGGAATTCCTCTCCCGCGACCTCAGCGACATGAGCCCGTCGGTCGCGGAGCGGCTGGCGGTGACCGCCGCCGACCACACGCAGGGCAAGCTCGTGCGCGAGCAATGGACGCTCTACCCCAAGGGCCAGCCGACGACGGTGATGCTGGTCTCCCGCGGCATCCGCACGCCCGACAAGCGCCAGGTGATGCTGTTCGCGGCGGACTCGCTGGTCAGCGGCGTCGACAAGAGCCTGCTGCGCGGCGTCGAAGCGCTGCAGCACACCTCGGTCCGCATCGCGGTGTTCTCGCTGCGCGACGGCAGCACCCTGATGCGCAACCCCGCCGCGGCGATGTGCTTCAACGGCCTGCGCAAGACCATCGGCGCGACCGACTTCAGCGCGATCTTCCCCGAGCCGGACCTCGCGCGCCGCATCGTCGCGCAGGTGCGCGGCGGGCAGACCTTCGGTGCCGAGCTGGAGATCAACACCGCCAACGGCCGCCGCTGGCACGCCATCGACGCGCGACCGATGCGCGACCCGGTCAGCGGCGAGGTCGTGCTGCAGCTCAACGCGCGCGACGTCGGCGACTTCAAGGCCACGCAGGCGCAGCTCGAGGCCGCGCGCGAGGCCGCCGAGGCCGCCAGCCAGGCCAAGAGCTCCTTCCTGGCCAACATGAGCCACGAGATCCGCACCCCGATGAACGGCGTGCTGGGCCTGACCGAGCTGGTCCTGCAGACCGAGCTCAACGAGCGACAGCGCAAGTTCATCGAGCTCGCGCACAGCTCGGCCAAGGGCCTGATGGTGATCATCAACGACCTGCTGGACATCGCGAAGATCGAGGCCGGCCGCGTGATCATCGACCAGGCGCCGTTCAGCCTGCACGACTGCCTGCGCGAAGCGCTGCACCCGCTGCTGCTGCAGGCGCACGAGAAGGGATTGCAGCTGCACGCGCGCGTGCAGCCGGGCGTGCCGCAGCATCTGCTGGGCGATGCGCTGCGGCTGCGCCAGATCATGGTGAACCTGGTCGGCAACGCCTTGAAGTTCACCGAGAAGGGCGAGGTCCGCGTCGACATCCAGCGCGTGGACGGCGGCGGCGACGAGCCGGTCCACGCGGGACCGCTGCGCCTGCGCATCGCCGTGCACGACACCGGCATCGGCATGACGCGCGAGCAGATCGCGCAGATCTTCAGCCCGTTCACGCAGGCGGACGGCAGCATCACGCGCCGCTACGGCGGCACGGGCCTGGGCCTGACCATCGTGAAGCGCCTGGTGGAACTGATGGGCGGCGAGGTGCAGGTGGAAAGCCAGCCGGGCGCCGGTTCCTGCTTCAGCTTCGAGGTCAAGGTCTCGCAGCCGCTGGTGCTCGACGAGGTGCTGCGCACCGAGACCGTGGACGTGGACGTGCACGAGACGACGGCGGGCTCGCTCGACGGCGAGCCGGCCACCGACTTCGGCGCCGACACCGTGCCCGCGGGACTCGACGACCTGCCCGCGCCGCGGCGCGTCGTCACCGACGAGGGCGCTGCGGAATCGCGGGAATCCCGGGACCCCCGGCATGACCCGCGCGCCGATGACAGTGCCAACGACGCGCTGCTGGACGCCGAGACGGTGGCGGCCGATCTGGATCCGCCGCTCGCCGCCTCCGCCGGTTCAAACCAGCAGCACGCCTGAGCCCGTCGTCGTGCGGGCTTCCAGCTCGCGATGGGCGCGCTGGACCTCGTCGAACGGATAGCGCTGTTCGACCTCGATCTTCACCGCGCCGCGCTCGACGGCCTGGAACAAGGCGCCCGAGATCTCCTTTGTCGCCTCGAGCGACGAGAGATGCACGAACAGCGACGGCCGCGTCAGGTAGAGCCCCGACGCCGCCAGCGCCTTCAGCGGCACCGGCGGCACCACGCCGGACGCGTTGCCGAAGCTGACCATCAGGCCGAAGGGCCGCAGGCTCGCGAGCGAGCCTTCCCAGGTCGACGCGCCGACCGAGTCGTAGACGACCTTCACGCCTTTCCCGCCGGTGATCTCCTTGACGCGATCGGCGAAGTTCTCCTTCGAATAGTTGATCGCGAACTCCGCGCCGTGGTCCAGCGCGAGCTGGCATTTCGCATCGCTGCCGGCGGTGCCGATCAACCGAAGCCCGAGCGCCTTCGCCCACTGGCACGCGATGAGTCCGACGCCGCCCGCAGCCGCGTGGAAGAGCACATGGTCCCCGGCCTGCAACCCGCCCTGCGGCAACGTCCGCTGCAGCAGGTACTGCACCGTCATGCCCTTGAGCATCATCGAGGCGCCCTGCTCGAAGCTCAGGAAGTCCGGCAGCTTCACCACGCACTTCGCAGGCATCACGCGCGCGGTCGCGTAGGCGCCGATCGGCTGGCTCGCGTACGCGGCACGGTCGCCGGGCTTCAGGTGGGTGACGCCCTCGCCCACCGCCTCGACGATGCCGGCGCCTTCCATGCCGATCCCCGTCGGCACCGGCAGCGGATAGACGCCGCTGCGGTGGTAGATGTCGATGTAGTTGAGGCCGCAGGCCGCGTGGCGGATGCGGATCTCGCCGGGGCCCGGGTCGCCGACCTCGACCGATTCGATCGTCAGGACCTCCGGTCCGCCGGGTTGCGAGATGCGCACGGCTCTGTCGCTCATCAGGGTTCTCCTCATGGGGGGATGTCGCTCGCGCGTCGCCCGACGCGTCGATCGCGGCTATCGTGCCAGTCTCGCGACTCGGGCGCATCGCCGCAATGACCTTGACCCCACGACTGGCCCTGATGCTGACGCTGCCGCCGCTGCTGTGGGCGGGCAACGCGGTGGTCGGGCGCTCGGTCGGGCCGCTGGTGCCGCCGCTGCTGCTCAACGCGACGCGCTGGACGCTGGCCTTCGTGCTGCTGGTGCTGATCGCGCGTCCGGCGCGCGCGCTGCTGCAAGACCTGACCCCGTTGCGCGCGCGCTGGGGCTACTTCGCGCTGACGGGTCTGCTGGGCATGGGCTGCTACAACGCGCTGCAGTACCAGGCGCTGCACAGCTCCACGGCCCTCAACGTGACGCTGATCGCCGCGAGCCTGCCCGTGTGGATGCTGGCCGTCGGCGCCCTGTTCTACCGCGTGTGGCCGACGCGCCGCCAACTGGCCGGCGCCGTGCTCTCGCTGGCGGGCGTGGCGCTGGTCATCTCCCGTGGTCATCTGGAGCGGCTGGCGCAGGTGCAGTTCGTCGTCGGCGATCTGCTGATGCTGCTGGCCGTGCTGAGCTGGGCCTTCTACAGCTGGCTGCTGGCGCGGCCGCCCGCGCACATGCAGGGCGAGCGCCGGCCCGACTGGGACTGGGCCGCGCTGCTGATGGCCCAGATGCTGTTCGGACTGGCCTTCGGCTGGGCCTCGGCGGCCGTGGAACAGGCCGTCGGCGTGCCGCCGGTGCGATGGGGATGGCCGCTGGTGGCGGCGCTCCTCTACGTCGCGATCGGGCCGTCGCTGATCGCCTACCGCTGCTGGGGATTGGGCGTCGCCCAGGCCGGACCGACGCTGGCCGCCTTCTTCGGCAACCTCACGCCGGTCTTCGCGGCGCTGATGTCGGCCGCGCTGCTGGGCGAATGGCCGGCGTGGTTCCACGGCGCGGCCTTCGCGCTGATCGCGGCGGGGATCCTGGTCTCGTCGGCGAAACGCTGAGATCCCAACGCCGACGTTCAGAACGTGCCCGGGTAGGAACCGCCGTCCAGCAGGATGTTCTGCCCGGTCAGGTAGCCCGCGTGCGCCGAGCACATCAGCGCGCAGATGGCGCCGAACTCCGCCGCGCTGCCGAAGCGCTGCGCCGGGATCGCACCCATGCGCTTGGCGCGCACGTCGTCGACCGGCTGTCCGGACTTCTGCGCGCCGGCGGCCATCGTCTTCTGCAGGCGTTCGGTGTCGAACGCGCCCGGCAGCAGGTTGTTGATCGTCACGTTGCGGCCGGCGATGCGCGACTGGCGCGCGATGCCGGCCACGAAGCCGGTCAGGCCCGAACGAGCGCCGTTGGACAGGCCCAGCACGTCGATCGGCGCCTTCACCGCGCCCGAGGTGATGTTGACGATGCGGCCGAAGTCCCGTCCGGCCATCTGGTCCACCGTCGCCTTGATCAGCGCGATCGGCGTCAGCATGTTGGCGTCCAGCGCGGCGAGCCACTGCTCGCGTTCCCAGTCGCGGAAATCGCCGGGCGGCGGGCCGCCCGCGTTGTTGATCAGGATGTCCACCTGCGGCGCGGCGGCCAGCGCGGCGGCGCGGCCGGCCTCGGTGGTGATATCGCCTGCCACGGCCACGACCTGCACGGCCGGGTTGAGCGCGCGCAGCTTCGCGGCCTGCGCCTGCAGCGCCTCCTCACCCCGCGCGGTGATCACCACGTTGACGCCTTCGGCGGCCAGCGCCTCGGCACAGCCAGCACCCAGGCCCTTCGAGGCCGCGCACACCAGGGCCCACTTGCCCGTCAGTCCCAAGTCCATGTCGATCTCCGTTCTAGATTCGTCGGCCCTCGCAAGAAGGCTTCAGCACTGCCACCGCCGCGGGCCCTCACCCCTGCCCTCTCCCGCAAGCGGGAGAGGGAGCAAGAGGACTTCAGCTTGTCAGCGCCGCTGGCGCGCGAGCAACCACACGCCGCCCAGCACCAGCACTGTGCCCGCGACGACCCAGCCGGTCAGCGGCTCGTCGAGGATCAGCACGCCCATCAGTATCGTGGACATGGGGCCGACCATGCCGGTCTGCGCGGCGACACCCGCCCCCATGCGCTCGATCGCCATCATGACCATCAGCACCGGCGCGAAGGTGCAGGCCAGCGCGTTCAGCACCGACAGCCACCACACGGCTGGCGCGAGATCCGCCAGCCCCGACACCGGCCGCGTCAGCAGGAACTGCGCGATGCAGAAGCCGCAGGCGACCGACGTCGCCAGGCCGGTGAGCCGCATGGCGCCGAGGCGCTTGACCCATTCGCCGCTGTAGACGAGGTACAGCGCGTACGACACCGCGCTGCCGAAGACCAGTGCGCCGCCGAGCCACACGTTCGCGCCGGCGACCTGCAGTTCATGCCCGAAGACCAGCAGCACGCCGGCGTAGCTGACCGCCAGCGCGCCCGCCTGGCGCAGCGTCACGCGGCGTCCGAACATCGCCCACGAGAGCAGCAGCACGATGGTCGGGTTGAGGTACAGGATGAGCCGCTCGAAGCTCGCGCTGACGTAGGCCAGGCCGGCGAAGTCCAGGAAGCTTGCGAGGTAGTAGCCGCTGAAGCCCAGGCCGAGCACGGCGAGCTTCTCGCGTCCGGTGAGGGCCGGCTTGCCGCGGCCCGCCCACCAGGCCAGCAGCAGGAACAGCGGCAGTGCGAGCAGCATGCGCAGCATCAGCAGCGTGATCGCGTCGACGCCGTGGCGATAGGCCAGCTTGACGATGATTGCCTTGCCGGAGAACCCGATCGCGCCGCCGACGGCCAGCAGCAGTCCGCTCAGCGGCACGCGCGACGAGGCCGCATCGGGAGAAGCGACCGGCGTCGCGGAAGTGGAACTGCTCATGCGGCCGATTCTAGGAATCGGGGCGCTGACCGCATTCGCGAAGGGGCAATGCACGCTTGCCGCCCGAGACCCGAAGCCTACGGTGTCTCGAAGCCGGCGGCGCCGGTGCCCCTCGAAGCGAATGCCGAGCGTGAGGAGGCGATTGAGCGCAGAGGGGCACCGGTGCCGCCGGCTTCTGCTCGGTCTTCGAAGGCGTGTCCCCTCCCCTGTCCCATGTCGCGTGAATAGTTGCGGCCCGCGCCGCCAAGGTGCAGTGGTGCCCTCAAGACCTGGCCCCACCGCGCCGAAGTCCGGGAGCGCCTGCCGCCATCGAGCGGCGCACGGCGCAAATGGAAGTGGAAGTGGGGATAGGAAACGACAAGGGACCGCGCGTCGACGGACGTGACAGGTTCCGGACCTGCGAGGGACCCTGCCGATGAGGTACACCGAGAGCATTGCCGCCAGCGCACAGGCGCTGCGGACCGCTTTGCCGTTGATGTCCAGACAGCGCGCCGCGCTGCATCCGGTCACCTATGCCGTCTGGTACGAGCACGTGACCGCGATGAACGGCGCGCTCAGCCGCGAGCTGATGGGACTGACCCAGGACGGCGCGACGCTGGACGAGCCGCAGACCTGGGCGCTCTACCGCAAGCACATTGCCGAGCTCGATGAACAGATGGCCGTCACGCTGGCGCAGGACGTCGGCGACGTGCTGCGCGGCGTGTCCGACTGCACCGACCAGGCGGGCCAGCAGGTGCAGCAGTACGCGCGGGCGCTGCAGGGCTGGGAGCGCTCGCTGCGCGAGGCCGCGCCAGGGCAGCACGTCCAGGTGCTGGCCGCCGCTTTGCAGGGCACGCAGGACATGCGCCACGCGGTCCTCGGCCTGGCGGCGAAGCTGGAGGCGAGCCGCCAGGAGGTCGCGTCGCTGCGGCAGGAGGTCCACCGCGCGCGCAGCGAGGCGCTGCTGGATCCGCTGACGGGCCTGAGCAACCGCCGCGGTTTCGACCGCGCGCTGGCCGACTGCCTGCGCAGCCCCGACGCCGGCACGCCGACGGCGCCGTGCCTGCTGCTGGGCGACATCGACGACTTTCCGGCGCTGCGCGAGCGCCTCGGCGAGGCACTCCTGAACGACACGCTGCGGCAGGTCGCCAACGCCGTGCGCAGCGTCGCGCAGAGCCACCACGTCGCCGCGCACATCGAGGACGACGAGTTTGCGCTGCTCATCCCGGGCGCCGGCCTTCACGAGGCCTACACGCTCGCCGAACAGTTGCGCCACGGCGTCGCGCAGCTGCAGGTGGCCGCGGACCGGCGCCTGAGCCTGTCGGTGGGCGTCACGCAGCTCGGCCAGGGCGACAGCGCGCGGGATTTCATCGGCCGCGCCGACCAGGCGCTGCAGGCCTCGCGCGCCCAGGGCCGCAACCGCGTGACGGTGCTGGCGGCGGATGAGCGTTTCGCCGCATGAGGTCGTCATCGTCGACTTGCATAATCGGCCGTCACAAGGGTTGAGAGGGACGGACGTGGCCCTGATGAAGACTTCTCTGCGCAGCGCCGTGATCCTGGCGTTGCTGGCGGGCCTGGCCCTGCCGACCGGCGGCGTGCTGCTGTACGAGCAGCAGCTGAGCCGCCGCGTCGTGATGGAGGACCTGCAGCGCGACCTGTCGCGCGTCTCGGAGGTGCTGGCGCTGTCGCTGGCGGAGCCGATCTGGCAGGTCTCGCCCGACCTGGCCGAGCCCATGGTCAAGGCGCAGGTCGACGATCCCCGCTTCGTTTCCGTCGTCGTGACCGAGAACGCCGCGCAGCAGGCCTTCATCGAGTTCCACCGCGGCACGCCCGACGACGCGATGACGCTCAGCGAGACGCGCTCCGTGCTGCGCGACGGCCGCGAGATCGCCAAGCTGACCGTGGTCATGAGCGCCGAACCGCTGATGGCGCGCAAGCGCGACGATCTCTGGAACGCGCTGTGGCGCAGCCTGCTGACGCTGACGGTGTCGCTGGGGCTGATCCTCGTCGTGATGCAGCGCCGCGTGCTGCGCCCGATGGCGCGGCTGTCCGAGGCCGCCGACGAGCTCGCGTCCGGCCAGCTCGACAAGCCGCTGGCCTTCGGCGGCGAGGACGAGATCGCACGCGTCGGCAAGGCGATGGAGCGCATGCGGCTCGCGCTGCTGAAGGCCTTCGACGACCTGCGCGGTCATGCCAGCACGCTCGAGGACCAGGTGGCGCAGCGCACCGTCCAGCTGACCGAATCCAACGCCGAACTCACGCAGGCGCTGGCCAACCTCAAGACCGCGCAGCGCGAGCTGGTGGAGTCGGAGAAGCTGGCCTCGCTCGGCCGGCTGGTCGCGGGCGTCGCGCATGAGCTGAACACGCCGCTCGGCAATGCGCTGACGGTGGTGTCGGCGCTCGAGGACCGCTGGGGCAAGCTCGACCGCATGCTGACCGACAACACGCCGATGCGGCGCAGCCAGCTCGAGGAGCTCGTCAAGGACACGCGACGCGGCCAGGACATCCTGCATCGCAACGTGCAGAAGGCGGCCGACCTCGTGCGCGACTTCAAGCAGGTGGCCATCGACCAGACCAGCGACACGCGGCGCGACTTCGAGCTGGCGCAGGTGGTGGAGGACGTGCTCGTGATGGTCGAGCCGAGCTTCAAGCACACGCCCTTCCGCATCGTCACCGACCTGCAGCCGGACCTGCGCATGAGCAGCTATCCCGGCGCGCTGGGTCAGGTCTTGACCAACCTCTTGATGAACACGCTGGTCCACGCCTTCGAGGGCGAGGCGCAGGGCGAGGTGCGGGTGAGCTGCCACCGGCTCGACGAGGCCACGGTGGAGCTCTGCGTCGACGACAACGGCCACGGGATGGATGCGTCGATCGTGCGCCGGATCTTCGACCCCTTCTTCACGACCAAGCTCGGCAAGGGCGGCTCGGGCCTGGGCATGCACATCGTGCACAACATCGTGACGAACGTGCTGGGCGGTCAGATCGAGGTGATCTCGCGGCCGGGCGAAGGCACGTGGATGATGATGCGATTGCCGGTCGACGCGCCGCTGCGCGCCACCGGCGAGGACCGGGGCGGGTGACCGGTCCTCGGGTCTGCGCCGCGTGATGCGGCGCAGGTGTGGCGCTGCTTACTGCGACGCGCCCGACGCGGCGACGGAAGCCGCTTCTGCCGGCAGGGCCGCAGACGCAGCCGCCATCGCCGCCGAGGCCGCATCGCTCGCGGCCTGGTCCGCGTGACCGCCGGTCACGTCGTGCTTCTCGCCCGTCAGGTCGATGTTGCCGCCGCTCTTCATCAGCACGAACAGCGCGATGGCAGCGAAGACGATGAATCCAACGACGATTTTCCACATGGCTCCGAATTCCTCTTGAGGTTGCCGGTCGCGACAGACTGACCGGGTCGGAGGCCATTGTGGGAAGCAAGCCTGACAGCAGGCTGAGCGCCACCTGTATCCAAGCGTGATGCCGGTGCGGCTCAGCCGATCTGCTCGATCGCATAAGCGATCGCGCGCCACGTCGGATCGCTGCTGGTGGACAGCACCCGTTCGACCAGCGGCCGCCACTCGTGCTGGCCGCCGGCCAGCCGGTCGACCATCGCGAACACCAGCGTGGCGGCGTCGGCCTCCCCGGAATGCTGCTCGTGCGCCAGTTCCGCGCGGCCCACCGAGGCATCCCCGCCGAGTAGCGCGCCCACCGCCATCAGCACCTTGACGGCCCGCTCGTCGCCCAGGTCCCGCGCGAGCGCCGCTCCGATGTGAGCGGCCTCGTCATGCCGGCCGGTCCGGCTGGCCAGCAGCAGGCACGCGGACAGGATGCGTCGCCCGTTCCAGGACGCTTCCGGCGCGGGCAGCACGGAAGGGAACCCGCCGCCACTGCCCGACATGGGATCGAACGGGGCGGTGCTGTCGAAGGAAGGCGTGGACTGCAGGTACATGGGGGTTGCTCACGGTGGCCGCTCTCGATGAGCCTGGCATGCAGCCGACGCGATCGAAGCTCGCATCGCGAAATCTTCGCCCTCGGCGCGAAGCAGCGAGGCCGGCGTCCAACTTCTCGATGTCTTCGGGGATCAGGACGCCGCTTCGGATCTGGCCAGCGACGCGCGCAAGGGTGCCCAAGATGGCCTTTTGTCGTCAGCAACCCCAGAAGGAGACCTGCCATGTCCGTGAGCTTCCAGAACCAACCGCTCGGAGGCCTCGGCGGCCTGGGCGGCCTCGATTCCCTTGGCCAGGCGGGAGGCCTCTCGGGCCTGTCGCAGGCGCCGGGCGGCGCGGCCGAGATCCAGGCCCGACTGACCGAGGTGATCCTCCAGATCCTCAACCTCCTGATCAACGAGATCATGAAGGCGCTGCAGCAACAGCAGCAGGGTGCACAAGGCGGTGGTGGAGGCGGTGGCGGTGGCGGTGGCGGCCCGTCGGCCGTCGGTGGCCCATCGGGTGCTTCGGGCGCCGGCGGTCCCCAGGGCGCGTGCGGTCCGCAAGGCCCCTCCAATGCCTACCAGCCCAACAACGCCTATCAGGCCCAGCAGCCGTCCTATGCACCGCCGGTGTCGAACACCGGCTCGCCGTCGGGCGTGGGCGACGTGTCCTCGACGAGCGGCGGCAAGGGCCCCGCCGGCATGCCCGCGGAGTTGTGGAAAGACTGCCAGGAGGCCGGCAGGAAGACGGGTGTCGATCCCTACATCCTGGCCGCGCAGATGGAGAAGGAAAGCCAGTTCGGCAAGGGTCTGAACGGCAGTCCCAGCGCGGGCGACGGCCTGATGCAGGTCGAGCCCGGCACCCGCCAGGCCTACGCCGGCAAGTTCCAGGAAAAGATGGGGCACGCCTACGACCACAACGATCCCAAGGACCAGGTCGCCATGGCCGGCGTGATCCTCGCGGACAAGGGCGGCGACGCCACCAACATGCTGCAGAAGTACAACGGCGGCGACAACTGGGCGCCGGGCGCCACCGACTCCTACGGCCGCGAGATCAAGGCCGCCGAGTACGCGTCCTCGGTGCTGGCGAGGGCGCAGCAGATGAAGGCCGCCGGCTGACGATCCGCGACCATGAAAAAGGGCGGCCTTTCGGCCGCCCTTTTCGTTGGTGCGGAGCGCTCGCTCAGTCGCGGGCGTAGATGTCCACGTCCTTGGTCTCGCGGACGAACAGCAGGCCGATCACCAGGGTGAGCGCGGCGATGCCGATCGGGTACCAGAGGCCGTGATAGATGTTGCCGTTCTGCGCCACCATCGCGAAGCTGATCGAGGGCAGCAGACCGCCGAACCAGCCGTTGCCGATGTGGTACGGCAGGCTCATCGAGGTGTAGCGGATCCGGGTCGGGAACAGCTCCACCAGCATCGCGGCGATCGGGCCGTAGACCATGGTCACGTACAGCACCAGCACCGCGAGGATCGCGATCACCAGCGGCGTGTTGACCTTGGCCGGGTCGGCCTTGGCCGGGTAGCCCGCGGCCTTCATCGCGTCGGCCAGGTCCTTCTTGAACGCGGCGATCTTCTTCGCGCTGTCCTCGTCGAACTTGTGGCCACCGGCGGTCAGCGTCGCGGTCGGCGCCTCGATGACCTTGTCGCCGATCTTGACCTGACCCGAACCGGCCGCGCCGGGCACGGTCTCGTAGTTCGCCGCGGCTTGCGCCAGGGCGCGCTTGGCGATGTCGCAAGGCGTCGTGAAGTCCACGTCGCGCGCGATCGGGCTGCCCTGGAACGAGCACTGCGCCGGATCGGTCGTCAGCGTGATCTGCGCGGTCGCCTGGGCCTTCGCCAGGTCCGGGTTGGCCGCGTTGGTCAGCGCCTTGAACAGCGGGAAGTAGGTCAGGATCGCCAGCAGCAGGCCCGCCATGATGATCGGCTTGCGGCCGATCTTGTCGGACAGCGTGCCGAACACGACGAAGAAAGGCGTGCCGATCAGCAGCGCCACCGCCACCATGATGTTGGCCGCGGCCGGATCGACCTTGACCACGCTCTGCAGGAAGAACAGCGCGTAGAACTGGCCCGTGTACCAGACCACGCCCTGGCCGGCCACCAGGCCGAACAGCGCCAGCAGCACGACCTTCAGGTTCTTCCACTGGCCGAAGGACTCGGACAGCGGCGCCTTGGAGGTCTTGCCCTCGGACTTCATCTTCTGGAAGGCGGGCGACTCGTTCATCGACAGCCGGATCCACACGCTGATCGCCAGCAGCAGGATCGACACGATGAACGGGATACGCCAGCCCCAGGCCGCGAACGTCGCTTCGCCGAGCGCCGTGCGGGTGCCCAGGATGACGATCAGCGACAGGAACAGGCCCAGCGTCGCCGTGGTCTGGATCCACGACGTGTACGCGCCGCGCTTGCCGTGCGGGGCGTGCTCGGCGACGTAGGTCGCGGCACCGCCGTATTCGCCGCCCAGTGCCAGGCCTTGCAGCAGGCGCAGGCCGACCAGGATCACCGCCGCGGCGGGACCGATCGTGTCATAGGTGGGCAGCACGCCGACGATGAAGGTCGACAGGCCCATGATCAGGATCGTCACCAGGAAGGTGTACTTGCGGCCGATCATGTCGCCCAGGCGGCCGAACACCAGCGCGCCGAACGGACGCACGATGAAGCCCGCCGCGAACGCCATCAGCGACGCGATGAACTGCGCCGTCGGATCCAGGCCGGTGAAGAACTGCTTGCCGATGATCGCGGCGAGCGAGCCGTACAGGTAGAAGTCGTACCACTCGAACACCGTGCCCAGCGAAGAGGCGAAGATCACCTTCTTCTCTTCGGCCGTCATCGGCGCATTGGTGGTCACTGCGCTTGCAGTTGCCATGGGATTGTCTCCTCGGGATTTCCCAGAGCCATCGACCGATGGCCCTTGGGGAGCGACTATCCGAGCGCGCTCTGACCCGTTTCTGACGACTTGCTTGCCTCAGACTGACAAACCCGGGTGCAACCCTCGCTTCGCATTTCTCGATGCGGAATTTCGGTGCCTGCGCGCCGCATCAGAGGGTATGTCCCTACGGCGACATTCGAGGGCGAAGCGACCTCGTCGTCGTCTCGACGACCGCCCGCGCTCAACCGCGCTGGACGCCCACCGGCAAGGTCCGCGCCGCGTCCCACGCGGGACCGTCGAACCACGTGTCGCCATCGAGGTAGCCGGTCAGCATCTCCATCGCGTCGAGGCCCCAGAACAGCTTGTCGTCGACGCCCATCGTCGGCACGCCGAAGACGCCGCGCGCGACGGCGGCATCGGTGGCCCCGCGCAGCGCGGCCTTGACCTCGGCCGAGGCAGGATCGCGCATCGGCGCGAGGTCCGCCGTCAGTTCGGCCAGGCGCTGCGGATCCGCCGCGTCGAGCCCGCCGCGCCAGACATGGTGGAAGACGCGTTCGACCGCGTAGCGGCCCGGCGTCCCGAGTCCGTCGTGGGCGCTTGGCGCGGTGGCCCACAACAGGCGCAGCAAGGGCAAGGGATTGAAAGGATGCGCCGCCGGCAGGTCCAGCGGCACGCCGAGCCGGTGGCCGAGCCACGACACCTGGCGGTAGGTCCAGTCGCGCTTGCCGGGGATCTCGGCGGGGCCCTTGTGGTCGAGCGCCTTCAGCATCGCGCCGAAGAGGATGGGCACGTAGCGGACCGCGACGCTGCGACCGGCCAGCGCCTCGGGCAGCCGCTCGAAGGCGAGCGCCGCATACGGCGAGATCGGGTCGAAGTAGAAATCGATCGTGACCATCGTCGCTCCGTTCAGACCTTGGGCAGCGGCTCGGTGGCGAGCGCGCCGTGCGCGATCAGCAGCGCGCGGCGCTCGGGCAGCAGCGCGAGCAGGCGGATGCGCGACTCGTCGTCCGACTTGCTCCAGCCGGCGATCTCGGGGATGGTGCGCGCGCAGCCGCGACACAGCGCGGTGGGCTCATGCATCTTGCAGATGTTGATGCAGGGCGAGGCGACGCGGCCTTCAGGCGTGCGGGCGACGTCGCTCACTGCGCGACCTCGATCACCGGCGCGCCGGTCAGCGCGACCAGCTGTTGCGGCGTCATCAGGAACACGCCGTTCGGATGGCCGGCCGCGGCCCAGATCGCGTCGAAGCGGAACAACTCCTGGTCGATGAACAGCTGCGGGGCGGCGCCCTCCTCCGCCGGCTGGAAGCCGAGTGGCGACACGCCGCCGATCGAGAAACCGGTACTCGCCTTCACGTAGTCGGCATCGGCGCGGCCGAGCTTGCCGGTGTGGAGCTCGAGCTTGCGCTCGTCGACGCGCTTGTCGCCGGAGGCGATCACCAGCACGGCCGCGCCGTCGGACTTGCGCTTGAACACGACGCTCTTGGCGATCTGCCCCAGCGCGACGCCGAGGGCGTCGGCCGCCTCCTGCGAGCTGCGGGCCGAGACCTCGAGCCAACGCGGCTCGTGTTCGTGGGACAGCGCGCGCAACGCGGCGCGCACGCGGAGGAAACCGTCGGGACGGGCGGTGTCGCCTGCCGTGGAAGTCGCGGGGGAAGTCGTGTCGCTCATGCCGCGCATTGTGCCAAGGCGCCCGGTGCGCGATTGGCGCATCGGCGTCAGACCACACGGCGCGCACTTCGGTATGGTGTGAGGGGCCGCACCCTGAGCGGCCTCTGGAGATCATCTCGTGGAACTGCGCCAGCTGAGGTATCTGATCGGCGTCGCCGACGCCGGCAGCCTGCTGAAGGCGTCCAGGCTGCTGCACCTGGCCCAGCCCGCGCTCGGCCAGCACATCGTCGCGCTGGAGGAGGAACTCGGCGCGCCCCTGTTCATCCGCTCCAGCCGCGGCATGGCCTTGACCGACAACGGCCGCCGCTTCGTCGAGCAGGCGCGCAAGGTGCTGGCGGAACTCGAGGCCGCCAAGGCCTCGGTGCTGGCCGACGGACAGCACCTCGCCGGCGAGGTCATCCTGGGCCTGCCCACGACCGTCGCGCTGGCGGCGACGGTGCCGCTGCTGCGCCTGGTGCGGACGCGGCTGCCGCTCGTGCGGCTGCGCATCGTCGAGAGCCACAGCGGCTTCCTGCGCGAATGGCTGCAGGCGGGGCGGCTGGAACTCAGCATCCTGTTCGAAGACCGCCAGGAGCCATGGTTGTCGCAACGGCAGCTGCTGACGGAGCAGCTGGTGCTGGTGGGCGCCGCGGGTGCCGGCGCGCAGCCGCTGGGGCGCGAGCTCGCGCTGCGCGAGCTGAGCCACTTTCCCATGATCCTGCCCAACACGGAGCACGGGCTGCGGCGCATCATCGACGCGGCCTGCCGGGCCCATGGCGTCGAGCTCGACGTGGTGGCCGAGATCGACTCGCTGCCCGCGGTCAAGAGCGCCGTCGCCGCGGGGCTCGCGTTCACGATCCTCTCGCCGGGCTCGGTGAGCGAGGAACTGCGCCAGGGTCGTCTGCGCCAGGCCGTGATCCGCGATCCGGAGATCCGGCGAACCATCTGCAGCTGCTTCGCGCTGACCCGCTCGCCAGGGCCCGCGGCACGCGCGGTGAGCGATCTCGTCGATGAAGTGATCCGGGAACTCGTGCTGACCGGGCAGTGGCCCGCGACGCTGGCGTAGCGCTTCACTACCTCCGCGCGTGAGGCCGCGCACGACTCCCGCGCAGCGCGCTCCGCACGCCCGCTAGTCCGGATCCGACTAGCGCCTAGCCGACATCCGTATTTCCCAGCGACGGCGCGCATCCGTAGGCTGCTTCCATGAAAGGAAGCGCCTCCATGAGCCTTGAGCCCTCCCTCTCCGACGAGCGCCAGCCGCTGTCGGATGTCGTCGTGATCGACCTGTCGCGGCTGGTGTCGGGCAACGTGCTGACGCATGTGCTCGCCGATCTCGGTGCGTCGGTCGTGAAGATCGAGTCGCCGGAGCGCGGCGACGACCTGCGCGCCTGGCAGCGCCAGGGCGTGAGCACCTACTGGATGGAGTACAGCCGCAACAAGGACAGCGTCGCGCTGGACCTGCGCTCGGACGACGGCATGGCCTCGCTGAGATCGCTGATCACGCGCGCCGACATCCTGGTCGAGAACTTCCGCCCCGGCACGCTCGAGAAAATGAGGCTGGGCATCGACGCGCTGCAGCGGCTGAACCCGCGCCTGATCGTGGTCCGCATCTCCGGCTGGGGACAGACGGGCCCGTTCGCGAAGAAAGGCGGCTTCGGCTCGCTGATCGAGGCGATGAGCGGCTTCGCCGCGATGAACGGCCATGCGGACCGGCCACCGGTGCTGCCGCCCTTCTCGCTCGCCGACTCGGTGGCGGGCCTGCACGGAGCGACCGCCGCGCTGGCCGCCCTGCATCGCCAGCGCGCCCATCCCTCGCCGACGGTCCAGGAGATCGACCTCTCGCTCTTCGAGCCGCTGTTCTCGATGCTCGGCCCGCAGGCCTCCGAGTTCCAGCTCACCGGCCAGGCCACGCAACGGTCCGGCAGCCGCTCGCCGACGCATGCACCGCGCAACGTCTACGCGACGAAAGACGGACGCTGGGTCGCGTTGTCCGCGGGCATGGCGGGCACGCTGCAGCGGCTCTTCGCCGGTATCGGGATGCCCGAGGCCCTGAAGGACGAACGCTTCGCCACGCACGAGGCGCGGCTCGCCAACATCGACGCGCTCGACGAGTTGATCCAGGGGCACCTGTCGACGCTCACGCTGGCCGAAGCCCTGGCCTTCTTCGAGGAACGCGACATCACCGCTGGCGAGGTCTGCGACATCGAGGACCTGCTCAAGCACCCCTACGTGCGAGAGCGCGAACTGCTGCTGGACGCGCAGACGCCGGACGGCCGCACGGTGTCCGTGCACGCTGTTCCCTTCAAGATCAACGGCGCGCGTCCGCCGGTGCGCCGACCCGCACCGGCGCTCGGCCAGGACAACGACAAATGGCTGAAGGACCGGTGATGAACGCCCACTCCGCATTGCCTGCATCGACCGCATCGACCGCTCCGTCGCACCGCTTCTACCGGTCCTACCTCTTCGTCCCCGCCGACAACGAGCGTCTGCTTCAAAGCGCCTTGAACAAGACGCCCGACGTCGTGATCCTGGATCTCGAGGACGGCGTGCATCCGAGCAGGAAGGCGGCCGCGCGTGCCGGCGTGGCGACCGCGATCGGACGCGTGCACGCAAGCGGCAAGGCCGCTGCGGTGCGCGTCAACGGCGCGCTGAACACCGCCATCGACGACCTGCGCGCCGCCGTGTCGCCGGGCCTGCGCCTGCTGGTGCTGCCGAAGGCCGAGCACGCCCGCGATGTCCAGCTGCTGGCCGGCGTCGTCGACGAACTCGAACGATCGGCCGGTCTGCCGGCGGGCGGGGTGCGCTTCCTGCTGCAGATCGAGTCCGCGGCCGCGCTGCCACGGCTCCACGACATCGCCGCGGCCTCGCCGCGCGTGCATTCCATGATGCTGGGCAGCGAGGACTTCTCGCTCGACGCCGGCGGCCTTCCGACGCCTCAGGCGCTGCTCACGCCGAGCCTGATGGTGCTGTACGCGGCGCGCGCGGCCGGCGTGCTGCCCGTGGGCTTCGTCGGCTCGATCGCCAACCTCGGCAACGTCGAGGATTTCGAAGCACTGCTGCAGCAGGCCCGCTCGCTCGGCTTCCGCGGCGCGGTGGTCGTGCATCCGAAGTTCGTGGACGCTATTAACGCCTGCTACACGCCAACGACCGAGCAGGTGGCGCAGGCGCGCGCCATCGTCGCCGCCTTCGACATCGCCGATCGCGACGGCCTCGGCGCCACCAAGCTCGGTGATCTGATGATCGACAAGCCGGTGGTCCTGCGCGCGAAGGCCCTGCTCATCGAGGCCGGCCTCAGCCCCCTCGGCGACGGCTGAGCGCACTCGCCGCTTCGGCGTTCCGCGGCCCCGGACGACCCCGACCCCAAGACAACAACAGGAGACAACGTCATGCTGACGAAGCGAGAGTTCTGCGCCTTCACCGCCTTTTCCGCCTTGAACGCGGTCGTGCCCGCCGCGCGGGCGCAGGCCTATCCCGGCAAGCCGGTGACCATCGTCGTGCCGCAGGCTCCAGGGGGCACGAACGACGCGGTGGGTCGCATCCTGGCGCAGAAGCTCACCGAGAGATACGGCCAGGTCTTCAACATCGACAACCGCGCCGGCGCGGGCGGCAACATCGGCACCGAGCTCGCGGCACGCGCGCCGAAGGACGGCTACACGCTGCTGCTGACGATCAGCAGCACGCAGGCGATCAATCCGGCGCTGTACCGGCGCATCGGCTTCGACCCCGTGAAGGACTTCGATCCCATCGCGCCGATCGGCGTCGTGCCCAACGTGCTGGTGGTCCACCCGGGTTTCCCGGCGCGGGACCTCAAGGGCTTCATCGCGGCGGCCAAGGCGAAGAGCCCGTCCTACCAGTACGCGTCGGCCGGCAACGGCTCGTTGAACCACCTGCTCGGCGAAATGCTCAACCGCTCCGCCGGACTGCAGCTCGAGCATGTGCCGTACAAGGGCGTCGGGCCCGCGTTGACCGACATGCTGGGCGGTCAGGTGAGCGTCGGTTTCGCGAGCCTGCCGTCGTGCCTCGAGTTCGTGCGCGCCGGCAAGCTCGTCGCGCTCGGCGTGAGCTCGCCCAAGCGTTCCTCCGCGCTGCCGGACGTCCCCGCGATCGGCGAGGTCGTCCCGGGATTCGCGGGTGAGCTCTGGGTCGGACTCTTCGCCCTCCACGGGACGCCGGACGCGATCACGAAGCAGCTGTCCGAGGACGTGAGCTCGGTGATGAACGCGCCCGATGCGCTGGCCAAGCTCAAGGCGCTGGGCGTGGAGCCGCTCAGCGGCGGCCCGACCGCGCTGGCGGCCATGCTGAAGCAGGACATCGCCAGGTGGGAGCCGATCGTGAAGGCGTCGGGAGCACGCGTGGACTGACGCGGCTCAAGGGGAGCGGCGCACACACGGCGTGCTTGTCCGCGCGGATTAGGGCGAGCGCTCTCCTGCCGCGCGCGGCCTTGCGTTATGGTCCGCGCCCATGACCGACGTGAAGAGCCCCTTCGAGCCCGAGTTCACCACCGCCCTGTGCGAGATCTTCGAAACGCTGATCACCTTCAACCAGGTGCTCGGCGTGAAGATCGACGAGCTGCAGCACGAGATCGTGCGGGCCCACATTCCCATGCGGCCGGACCTGGTCGGGCACTACGCCCACAACCGGCTGCACGGCGGCGTGATCAGCGCAACGCTCGATTCGATGGGCGGCCTGGCGGTGATGGCGGCGATCGGCGCGCGACATCTCGACGAAGCGCCGCAGCAACGGCTGCAGCGTTTCGCCAAGCTCGGCACGATCGACCTGCGCGTGGACTACCTGCGGCCCGCCATCGGCGCCCTCTTCCGCTGCGAGGCCGAGGTGATGCGGCTAGGCAGCCGCGTCGCCAACACGCGGATGGCGTTCACCGATGAGCAGGGCCGACTGCTGGCCACCGGCGCCGCGGCCTACATCGTCTCGTGACATTGGCGCCCTTCTTGCTCCCTCTCCCGCTTGCGGGAGAGGGTGGGGGTGAGGGCCAGCGGACTCTGCAGTCCACTACACCGCGCTGATCCGATAGGCACAGCGCCGCGCGCCGGCCAGCAGATGCTCGGTGCGCTCGACGGTAAGTCCGGGCCCCAGGCAGCGCTCGAACAGCGCCAGCTCCGAGCGGCAGAAGCCTTGGCAGCTCTGTGCGGCGGCACAGATCGGGCAATGGTCTTCGACCAATAGCCAGTCTTTGCCGACGCGCTCGGCGCGGGCCATGTAGCCCTCTTCCGCGCGCAGCCGAGCGAGCTCGCGCACACGGTCGCCGGTCGTGCGACACCGGTCGATCGCCGCTCGATAACGCAGCTCGCTGTCGCGCTCGCGAGCACCGATCAGTTGATCGAGTCCTGCCTCGCCGAAGACCGCGCGCGCCTGCTGGATCAGTTGCACCGTGAGATCGGCATGCCGATCCGGGAAACGCCCGTGGCCCGCCGCCGTCAACGACCACAGCTTGCGCGGCCGTCCGGCCTCGCCGCGCTGATCGTCCTGCGCGACGACGAGTCCCTGCTCTTCCAGGCGCGCCAGCAGCTTGTGCGCGCCCATCGGCGTGATCGCGACAGTTGCCGCCAGCGCGGCCGCCGCCTGCGGGCCGCGGCTCTTGAGCTCGAACAGCAGCCGGTCCTCGTTCCCTTGACTCATGAGTGGCGCCTCGCGAAGCGGATGAAGCCGATCGCCGCGCCCAGGCACATCGTGCCGCCCAGCAGCATGATCCAGCGCGCGGACAGCATGCCCAGCGCGCCGCCGATCAGCGCGATCAAGGTGTTGGACAGGCAGAAGACCGTCGTCAGCAGGCCCATCACGCGGCCTTGGCCATGCGCGGCGAAGCGCTCCGACATCCATGCCGGCATCAGCGCGTTGTAGAACGAGAGCGGCACCCCCAGCAACGGGATCAACGCAAGTCCCAGCCATGAGGGCGCGAGGCTCAAGGCCAGCAGCCCGATCGCCGCGACGACCGCGAAACGCGCCGCGCGGTGCAGCGGCGTCGGCCCGGAGCCGATGCGCGCCGCGAAGATGCTGGCCGCCGTCATCGCGGCGCACTGCACCGCGGTGACCAGCGCGATGCCGCGACTGTCCAGTCCCGCCTGCTGCAGCATCCACAGCGGCGCGAACTCGTACAGCGCGTTGACGCCCAGCGTGTACGCCAGCTGCAGCAGCGCGAGGTGGCGCAACACGGGATCCTGGGCGATCAGCCCCAGCGACTGCTGGCGCCGCATGGCGGCGAGCATCCCGCCTTCGGGCTTGGCGGTCGGCCGGTCGTCGGGCAGCCCGAAGCCGAGCAGCACCAGGCAAGGCAGGATCACGACGGCCGCCACGATGAAGGGCACCGCCTCGCCCCAGGGCAGCGTCAGGCCGCCGAGCAGCGGCCCGACCAGCCAGCCGATGTAGAGGCTCGCGTTGAGCCAGGCGAAGCTGCGCGTGCGCTCGAGCTGCGGATGCCAGTCGGCCAGCAGCGCCCGCACGACGGCGACGTTGCCTTCGGTCAGGCCCGTCGCGAAGCGCGACAGCACGAACAGCGGATAGTCCCGCGACGCCAGCGCGAAAGCGCTCAGCCCGTAGCCGACGAGCGTCGCGGTGATGGTGACGCTGAGCACACGGCGCCGGCCGTAGCGGTCGGACATCGGCCCGATCACCAGGCTGCCGACCAGGATGCCGGCCGGGTTCACCGCCAGCGCCAGGCCCATCAGCAGCTCCGGCCGCAGGCCGAGGAAATGGGTGAAGTCGTCGACCGGCCCGCTGACGAAGATCGGCGCCAGGATCGGGTACGGCAGCGCGACGCCGGCGGTGCTCATCAGCGCGAGCGCGCAGACGGCCCAGAGCAGCAGATGCGGATGGCGCAGCGGCGCCGGCGAGGTGGCAGTCGCGGAGGACTCGGAGGAAGACAGCACGGCGCTCATTGTGCGGCCCCTTCGCGGCGCAGACACAAGGCATAGCCGGGCCAGCCGCGATGGCGCCATTCCTCGCGCGCGGCGTCGGCGACCTTGATGCGGTGGTCGTTCATCGACGCGTGCAGCGCGGGCAGCTCGCGCGTCCAGTCGTCCTCCGTCGCGTGTCCCGCGTGGACCAGCGCCCAGGCCGGCGCCGGACGCAGTTCCGACAGATACGTGCCCAGCCACGCGCGCCAGACGGTGCGCAAGACCTGACCCTCGTCGACGGCCAGGCCACGTGAGGCGGCGGCCTCCAGCAGCACGCGCAGCGCATGCGTGCCCGTCACCAGATGCAACGAGGCGAACTGGTGCCGCGACAGGTACACGGCCAGCGAGGCTTCCGCCAGCGCATCGAGCGTCAATCGCGGGCGCTCCACGTAGCCGTCGAAGCCCGGCAGCGTCGCGGCATGTTGCATCCGCGTCGTGATCAGCGTGCCCGGCATCGCCGGCATGGCGAGCGCGGGATCGGCACGCACCGCATCGATGACTTCACGAAGGCTTTCACGCCCCTGCCCCGCCGGCACCGGCGCGCCGAGCGGGCTCTCCAGCCCGATCGTCGTCCTCAGCGCCGCGTCGAGCTCTTGACGATGCCCCGACTGCAGCGCATAGGCGAGCCGGATCGCGACATGGAAGGCCTGCGCTTCGGGCGCGGCCAGCACGCGGCGCAGCGCGTCCTCGACGGAGGGCGGCGGCACGCCGTCATCGTCCGCGACACGTGACAGCGGCGCCCAATGGTCGATGTGCCGTTGCAGCGATTCGCGCGGCGCGCCCAGCCGAGCCAGCGCGCCGAGCGCCATCGGCAGATGGTTGAAGAGCGGCAGCGCCTCGGTGCCGTACATGGGGCCGAACTTCACCGACTGGTCCAGCGCCTCGTGCAGCCCCGCCGGCCAGGGCGGGCCCTTAAGCTCGAGGGCATTGCCGTCGGGATCGAACAGGTACAGCGACGGTCCGTCGCCCTCCGCGCCGTAGCGGGAGCCGTAAGTGTCGACGGTGACGCCTTGCGACGTCAGCCAGCGACGCAGCGCGGGCTCGTCGAGCGTCTCGACGCGCAGGCAGAAGTGGTCGACATTGCGCCCCTCCGCGCCCGGGCCTGCGCCACCGACACGGCCGAGTTTGCCGTCCAGCGGCACGAGGTCGATCAACTGCGCGCCCGCACGCAACTGCACCAGCCCGATCTCCTCTTGACGCCGCTCGACGGTGCAACCCAGCAGGTCCACATAGAAGTGCAGCGCCGCCGGTAGATCGCGCACGCGCAGCACGAGATGGTCGAGTCCCTGGATCCTGATCATGGCGAGCTCCTTCCGCTTGCGTTGTTGTGACTTCGAGCCTTGCTTCGGCGGGGCGTCGAACGAGGCGCTGAACGCCATGCCGCGATGATCGCGCCGCCCGTCAAATTAATAAACTTTTAGTTGATTAACATCGCCTCCAGCAGGGAGACCCGACAATCGGGGCATGGCTTTCCGACCCCTCCCCCTCCCCGACGCCATCCCGGGCCGGCTGTGGCTGCAGTCGATGCCGGGCCGCCGCGAGTCCTGGGGCGCCTTCCTCGACGAGGCGCGCCTGAATCAGCTCAACGTGGTGGTCTGCCTCAACCCGCTCGAGGAAGTCGCCGAGCTCTCGCCGCCGTATCACAAGGCGATCGCCGAGGGCCGGCTGCCCTTCCGCTGGCTGCATGTGCCGATGCGCGATTTCGGTCTCGCGTCGGACAGTGCGGCGTTCCGGCAGGGTGTGGAGCACATCGCGCAGGGCCTGCGCATGGGCGACCGCGTGCTGCTGCATTGCGCCGCCGGCATGGGCCGCACCGGCACGATGGCCGCTTGCGTGCTGAAGCGGCTGGGCGTGCCCGCGGCGCAAGCGCTCGAAGCGGTCAGCGCGGCAGGATCGAATCCGCAGTCGGCGATGCAGTCCGGGTGGATCCACCAGTTCTGAGCTGCAACGACGTTGGGTGATTCCTGGATGATGCTTCAACGATGCCTCGATGATTGATCCGACCCTGCCGGCACTAACCATCGTCCATGCGGACAGATGGCGCGTCGTCGTCGACAAGCCGTCGGGCCTGCTGTCCGTGCCCGGCCGCGGCGAGCACAAGCAGGACTGCGCCTGGGCGCGCGTGGCGGCTGAATTTCCGGATGCGCTGATCGTGCATCGGCTGGACCAGTCGACCTCCGGCCTGATCGTCTTCGCGCGCGGCGAGGCGATTCAGCGCGCGCTCAGCGAGGCCTTCGCCGCGAGGCTCGTCGACAAGCGCTATGAGGCGGTGGTGGCAGGCCTCGTCGAACGCGACGCGTTCGAGATCGACCTGCCGCTGATCGTCGATTGGCCGAATCGCCCGCGGCAGATGGTCGACCACGAGCGCGGCAAACCCAGCCTGACCCGCGTGCGGGTGCTCGATCGCGATGTCGCGGCGCGCACCACGCGCGTCGAACTCGAGCCGGTCACCGGGCGCTCGCACCAGCTGCGGGTGCATCTGTTGGCCGCCGGTCATCCCATCCTCGGCGACGCGCTGTACGCGCCGCCGGAGGTCCTCGCGCAGGCACCCCGCCTGCTGCTGCATGCACGGGACCTCAACCTGCCGGCGGTGCTCGATGCGCCGCCGCTTTCATTGCATTCGCCGCCCGATTTCTGAGCGTGCATCCCGCCATCCGCCCAAGGAGCATTCCCAATGTCCTCGACCGTGTCCACCGACTCTTCCCAAGCTCATTCCCTCACGATCATCACCGGCAGCTCGCGCGGCCTGGGCGAGGCGCTGGCGCGCCAGTCGCTCGAGGCCGGTCATCTGGTCATCGGCATCGCCCGGGGACGCAGCGAGGCGTTGGAGCGCTTCGCCCATGAGCGCGGCCTGCCGCTGCAGCAATGGCAGGCGGACCTGTCTAGCCCGCTGGCGATCGCGCAGCGCCTGGCCGACTGGCTGCGCACGCAGCCCCGCGAATGGACCACCGCGACGCTAATCAACAACGCCGGCGTCGTCACCACGCCCGGCCCCATCGACGGAGAGTCGCTGGAGGCACTGTCCGCCGCGCTGCGCGTCGGCCTGGAGGCGACTGTGCTGATGAGCGCGGCCTTCCTCGATGCCACCCGCGACTGGCCCGCCGAGCGCAAGGTGCTGAACATCTCGTCCGGCCTGGGCCGCCGCGCGATGGCCGGCAGCGCGCTCTATTGCGCGGCCAAGGCCGGCATGGACAACCTCAGCCGCGCCATGGCGCTGGACGAGGAACACAAGGCAGCCAAGGGGGAACGCGCCGCACGCGTCGTCTCGCTGGCGCCCGGCATCATCGACACCGACATGCAGGCCCAGTTGCGCGGGGGCGATTCGTCGAAGTTCCCGGACCGGGACCGCTTTGCCGCCTTCAAGGCCGAAGGCCAGTTGGCCAGCGCCGGGGACACCGCGGCTCAGGTGCTGAAGTTCCTCGCCAGAAAAGACTTCGGCCAGCAGGTGCTGGCCGATGTGCGGGACGCCTGAACTTCCGGTTGGGGCGTGCGCAGAGCTTGGCCGGGTCCGGCGGCTCGGGCCTCGCGGGCGCGCCAACTCGCTTTGCTCACCTGCGGTTCGCGCCGCTCGGACAGACGGCGCTCAAGTCAGTTTTGGAACGCTCGGCTTCGCCGCCGGACCCGGCCAAGCTCTGGAGAGCGTCTGCGCGCGGAAGGCGCACTCAGCCCACCAGGTTCGCCAGCGTCAGTAGGGCCAGCAGCATCATCCACAAGACAACCGAGCGCCAGACGAGGCCGACCACGCTCTGCAGGTGACCCAGTTGCGGTGGGACACCACCGGTGGAACCTTCCGCCCGCGTCGCATCCATGTCGCCGCCAGATTCGAAGGTCTTGCTCCGGTCGGGCGTGACGCCTGGAGCGGCGCTGCCGCCCAGTTGCACGCCGACGGCACCCGCGGCGGAAGCGAGGATGATCCCCTCGTTGTCGTGGGCCCACAGCGCCGAGTCGCGGCGCCAGGAACTCACCGCCTCCTCGAAGTTGCCCACGATCGCGAAGCCCGTCGCCGTCAGGCGCGCAGGGATGTGGTCGATCATCCCGAACAGCTTGCGCGAGAGCTCCATCAGGCGCTCGTTGGTCGGCGCGTCCAGCGTGCGGCTCTTGAAGGCCCAGTAGCGGCCGGCGAATTCAGCCATCCGGTACAGCACCGCGCCCGCCGGGCCCAGGCCCAGCGTCGAGAACAGCACGAACCAGAAGAACACCCCGAAGACATGCCGGTGCGCGGCAAGCAGCGAGTGCTCCAGCACGTGCCTCAGCAGCTCGGTACGCGGCAGCTCGCTGGCGTCGAGGTGACGCCACTCGGCGAGCAGGCGACGGGTCTCGAGCTCGTCGCCACGCTCCAGCGCGTCACGGATGTCGGTGAAGTAGTGGCTGAACTGGCGGAAGCCCAGCGTCAGATAGAGCACCAGCACATCCATCGCCAGCGAAAGCAGCAGGCTGTAGGGCCGCACGAGCGCGTAGATCGCCCCGACCAGCAGGGCCGGACCGACGACGGTGATCGTCCACACGACGGCCGCATGGTGCGACCGGCCCGCGTCGAAGTTGCGCCCGGTCCAGCGCACCCAGGCGATCATGCCTTGGTGGACCGGATTCCCGTGCGGCAGAGGCTTGAGCTGCTCGCACACCAGCGCCAGCAAGACCGCGAAGAAGTTCATGGCCCGGGATGATAGCGGCCCGCACACCCGTCGAAGAGGGATCGGTGTCCCCCTGCCCCCTGCCATGGCTCAGACCTGCAGGAAGCGGTAGAGATTGCGCAACATCGCGGCGGTCGCCCCCCAGATGAAGAACTCCTTCGAAGCGCCCGCCGTCAGCGTCACGTCGGGGTCCACGTTCGACACCGCAAGACCTGGCCCCGTCCACGGCATCGACAGGAACTGCCGTCGGCCTTTCAGGGGGCCGTTGTCGCTGGCGGCCTCCCCGGTCGCGTCGCCCGCGTCGTACTCGAAGGTGTGGCGCTGGTGGTGCGCGGGGTTCATCAGGAACTCCAGCGGGACCTCGAACGCCTCCGCCACCTCGAAGGCATCCAGCCGCAGCGAGAAGCCCGGACGGATCAGACCCACCACCGGCGTGACCTCGTAGGCTGTCACCGTGCGATAGACAGGCAGCTGGCCGATCAGGTCCACGTAGCGCTCGTCGAGGCCGATCTCCTCCTCCGCCTCGCGCAGCGCCGTGCGCTCGGGCGAGCCGTCCTCCGGCTCGGCGCGGCCGCCGGGGAAGCTGATCTGGCCGGCATGGTCCCGCAGATGCGCCGTGCGTTGCGTCAGCAGGACGTGCAGGCCTTCGGCGCGCTGCACCAGCGGGATGAGCACCGCGGCCTGCGCTGTCGTGCGGCCCGGGAAGAGGCCGCCGTCGCCGGGCAGCTCCGGGTCGATGCTCAGCGGGTGCAGGAAGCGCTCACGCAGCCAGCCCGGGGTCAGACGCTCACGGGGGACGGCGGGGAGATGCGCATCGGTGCCGGTGACGGGGATGGCGCGGGGATCCTGGATGGCTGGACGGCTGGCGGGACGGCTGGAAGGAGGCGTCGGCATGCGGCAGGGTCGTCCGGTGTGCCGGACTTGTTCGTGGGCGCTCGGGGCGCGAAGCCCCGATTGGACGCCAGAAACGACAAAGCCGCTCCGGGCAGGGCCTTGGAGCGGCTTTGGGGTGGCTTGCGCCGAGGATCAGGCCGACTTGATGGCCAGCTTTTCCTTGATGCGCGCCGACTTGCCCGAACGCTGACGCAGGTAGTACAGCTTCGCGCGACGGACGTCGCCGCGGCGCTTGACTTCGATCGAAGCGATCAGCGGGCTGTACAGCTGGAACGTCCGCTCAACGCCTTCGCCGCTCGAGATCTTGCGGACGATGAAGTTGGAGTTCAGACCGCGGTTGCGGCGGGCGATCACGACGCCTTCGTAGGCCTGCACGCGCTTGCGGGTGCCTTCGACGACGTTCACGTTGACGATCACCGTGTCGCCAGGAGCGAAAGCGGGGATGGTCTTGTTCAGGCGAGCAATTTCTTCTTGCTCGAGGGTTTGGATCAGATTCACGAGGATCTCCTGTGATCTTGCCGGCGCGAATCAGGATGATTCCAGGACAGGACACCTTCGAAGGAATTCTTCGGCGCCGCCCGCGTGGGGATTCAACCAACGGTGTCAAAGCACCGCCCTTGCCCCATCAGCCCAGTAGAGGATCGGAAAAACCCGCGATTATAGACGTGGTTGGGCGATCGTCAAACTTCGCCCGTCTTGGCGATCGTTCCGCCCTGGGTCGTGCGCAGCGACGCGAGGAACTTCTCGTCCTTCTTGTCGAGCTTGCCGTCGCGGCGCGCGGCCTCGATCAACTCGGGCCGGCGGCGCCATGTCAGCGCCAACGACTGCTCGCGACGCCAGCGGGCGATCTCGGCATGATGGCCGGACAGCAGCACCGGCGGCACCGGCAACGGGCCGTCGGGCGTCTCCAGAACCTCCGGGCGGCTGAAGTGCGGGCAGTCCAGCAGCCCGTCGGAGAAGCTGTCCTGCTGGTGCGAGGCGGCGTCGTTCAGCACGCCGTCCTGCAGACGCGCGATCGCATCGAGCATCGCGATGGCCGGCAGTTCGCCGCCGGACAGCACGAAATCGCCGAGGCTGATCTCCATCGACACGTGGCGGTCCAGCACACGCTGGTCGATGCCTTCGTAGCGGCCGCAGAGCAGGATGGCGCCCTCGCCTTGCGCAAGCTCTTGAGCCAGCGCCTGGTCGAGCTTGCGTCCGGTGGGGCTGAAATGGATCACCGCCGGAGCGCCGGGATGGGTGGCCGCACGATCGGCCTTCACGGCCGCGAGCGCGCGCTCCAGCGGCGCCGCCAGCATGACCATGCCGGGACCGCCGCCGAAGGGACGGTCGTCGACACGACGGTAGTTGTCTTCCGCATAGTCGCGCAGCTGCCAGAGCCGCACGTCGACCTGTTTGCTCTCGTACGCGCGACGCGTCACGCCGACCCGCAGGAAGGGGTCGAAGAGTTCAGGAAAGAGGGTGAGAACGTCGAAGCGCATGGGCATCGGGCCCGACGGCTTCAATAGTCCAGATCCCAGTCCACGGGGATGACCCGCGCGGCCTTGTCGACGGTGCCGACAAACGCGTTCACGAACGGGATCAGGATTTCCTCGTCCGGCTTGACCGGCGCCGTCTTGCCGGCGGGCAGGATGCGCAGCACGCAGTGCGGGCCGGTGTCGATCAGGTCGATCACCTCGCCCAGCGTCTGGCCGTCCTTGTTGACGACGCTCATGCCGATCAGGTCGACCCAGTAGAACTCGTCCTCGCCGGTGTCCGGGAACACGCTGCGCGAGACGAAGATGCGGGCACCCTTGAGCGCCTCGGCGCCGTTGCGGTCCGCCACGCCTTCGACCTGGGCGACGATGCCGTCCGCATGGTCGCGGACGGAAAGAATCTTGAGCACGGGGGGCACGACATGCGGCTTGCCCGGCAGGGCCTTCTCGCTCGGCTTCATGAACCAGCGGCGAGAGGCGAAAAGCGCCTGGGCATCGGCGGAGTGGCTGAGGATCTTCAGCCAGCCCTTGATGCCCCAGGCGTCCAGCACGCGCCCGACCTCGATGGCGTCCTCCGGAAAGGCCGGAGAACTCTCGATGACGTCGTCGGGCGCTTGCTTCATCTGCTGCGATCCGAAGGATTAGGCAGCGACGGCGGCGGCCGGAGCGGCAGCCGACTTCTTGGACACGTCGACCAGGCGGGCGACGGCCGGCGACAGCTGGGCGCCGGTGCCGACCCAGTAGGACACGCGGTCCTGGGCGACGCGCAGGCCTTCGGCGTTGCCGGTGGCGACGGGGTTGTAGAAACCGACGCGCTCGATGAAGCGGCCATCGCGACGATTGCGGCTGTCGGTCACGACGATGTTGTAGAACGGACGCTTCTTGGAGCCACCGCGGGAGAGTCGAATAACGACCATGATCTATCCTTCAGGTTTTGAGCGTTCCACCGCACCAGGGAGACACACAGGGGCAAGCAGACAATTGAATCGATTTTTCGTTGGGCACGCGTGTGTCGCGAAAGATCCCCACGAAAGGTCGACAGCTGGCCCTGTAGATACGCCCCCGGACTGTCATCGCACAAGCTCCGGATCAGGAAGCTTCGAAGCGTGACAGCCACACCCGGGGGCCAGCGCCAAAACCCGGCATTATAAACTCGCGTTTGACGCTTTGTCCTCCTCCCCCAATGACGACAACCACCAGCAGTTCCTCCCCCCTCCTGATCCGCCCCAGCCTGGAGGGCGACATCGCCGCGATCCAGCAGATCTACGAGCACGCGGTGCTGCACGGCACCGGCACCTTCGAGACCGACGTGCCCGACCGCGCCGAGATGGGCCGCCGCCGCACCGAGGTCCTCAGCCGCAGCCTGCCGTACCTGATCGCGGAGCGTGACGGGCAGGTGCTCGGTTTCGCCTACGCCAACTACTTCCGCCCGCGCCTGGCCTACCGCTACTTCGTCGAGGACTCGATCTACCTGTCTCCCCAGGCCCAGGGCCAGGGCGTCGGCCGCTTGCTGCTGGCCGAACTGATCGCCCGCTGCGAGGCGGCAGGCGCCCGCCAGATGGTGGCCGTGATCGGCGATTCGCAGAACCTCGGTTCGATCGGCGTGCACCGCAGCCACGGTTTCGAGGACATCGGCGTCATGAAGGCCGCCGGCTGGAAGTTCGGCAAATGGCTCGATGTCGTGCTGATGCAACGCCAGCTGGGTCAGGGTGACACCAGTTCGCCCACCGGTGCGACGCCCGCGACCGCGGCGGCCTCGCCGGCGGCCCCTTCCACGCCTGCCGAAACGCCCGCCGCATGAGCGCCGTCGCTCCCGACGCCGGCGGCGCGGCGGACCTCAAGTCCAAGACCGTGGCCACCTGGCTGAGCTTCGCGCTCGGCAGCCTCGGGGCGCATCGTTTCTACCTGCACGGATTCAGCGACAAGCTCGCCTGGCTGCATCCGCTGCCGACGCTGCTTGGCCTCTATGGTGTGCACCGCATGGACACGCTGGGCCAGGACGACGTCGCCGCCTGGTTCCTGATCCCGCTGCTCGGGCTGATGATCGCCCAGAGCATGCTGGCGGGCATCGTCTACGGCCTGATGCCCGACGAACGCTGGGCCGACCGCTTCAACCCCGGACAACCGGTGCGCAAGACCGGCTGGCTGCCTATCCTGGGCGTGATCGCCTGCCTGATGGTGGGCGGCGCCTGTCTGATGGCGACGATCGCCTTCTCGGCGCAGCGCTACTTCGAGTCGCAGGTCGAAGCCGCCCGCGAGATCAGCCAGTAGCGCGCCGCGCTCAGAACAGCGTGAAGCTGATCCAGTAGAACAGCCCGGCGATGAACGCCGACGCCGGGATTGTGAAGATCCAGGCCCAGACGATGTTCCCCGCCACCCCCCAGCGCACCGACGACGCGCGCTGCGTCGACCCCACGCCGACGATGGCGCCGGTGATGGTGTGCGTGGTGGACACCGGAATGCCCAGGGAAGTCGCCAGGAACAGCGTGATCGCGCCGCCGGTTTCCGCGCAGAAGCCGCCGACCGGTTTGAGCTTGGTGATTTTCTGCCCCATCGTGCGGACGATGCGCCAGCCGCCGAACATGGTGCCCAGGCCGATCGCCAGGTAGCAGACGACGATGACCCAGGTCGGCGGCGAATGTTCGCCGGCGCCCGCGTAGCCGGAGGCGATCAGCAGCATCCAGATCAGGCCGATCGTCTTCTGCGCGTCATTGCCGCCATGGCCCAGGCTGTACAGACCGGCCGAGACCAGCTGCAGCCGCCGGAACCAGTTGTCCACCCGCAGCGGCGAACTGCGTCTGAACACCCAGGCCACGGCCACCATCAGCAGCGAGCCCAGCAGGAACCCCAGCAACGGCGAGACGAAGATGAACAGCACCGTCTTGCCGATGCCGCTCATGATCAGACCCTTGGTGCCTGCCTTGGCGATCGCCGCGCCGACGAGGCCGCCGATCAGCGCATGCGACGAGCTCGACGGGATGCCGTAGAACCAGGTGATCACGTTCCACGCGATCGCGCCGATCAGCGCGCCGAAGATCACATGGTGATCGACGATGGACGCGTCGATCGACCCCTTGCCGATCGTCGCCGCCACCTTCAGCTCGAAGAACAGCACCGCGATCACGTTGAAGAAGGCCGCGAAGAGCACGGCCTGCTGCGGCTTGAGGACGCCGGTCGACACGACCGTGGCGATCGAGTTCGCCGCGTCGTGGAAGCCGTTCATGAAGTCGAAGGCGACGGCCAGCACCACGAGCATGGCCACGACCCAGAAGGCCACGTGCATCGTTCCCATGGGAGACGCTCCGGGACCGGGTCAGGAATTCTCGAGGACGATGCCCTCGATCAGGTTGGCGACGTCCTCGCAGCGGTCGGAGATCGATTCCAGCTGCTCGTAGATCGCCTTGAGCTTGATCAGCTCGCGCACGTCCTCCTGCTCGCGGAACAGCTTGGACATCGCGGCGCGCATCACACGGTCGGCGTCGGACTCGAGCTTGTCGATCTCCTCGCAGGCCTTGATGGCGGCTTCGGCGGTCTTGGGCTCGCTCAGCTTGGGCAGCAGCGTCACGGCGTGCTTGACGCGTTCGCAGCACTTGGCCGACAGCTCGCCCAGGCGCAGCACTTCCTCGGGGATGGAGCGCACGTCGTAGAGCTGCATCGTCTCGCTGGAGTCCTGCAGCAGGTCCAGGATGTCGTCCATCGCGTTGATCAGGCCGTGGATCTGCTCGCGGTCGATCGGCGTGATGAAGGTGCGATGCAGCAGCCGGTTCACCTCGGCGGTGACGCGGTCGGCGTGGTGCTCGGCCTTGTCCACCTCGGCGGCGTATTTCTCGCGCAGCGTCAGGTCGTTGTAGTTCTGGATCATGAGCATGAAGGCGCGCGCGCCTTCGACGATCTGCGTGCCGTGCTCATTGAACAGTTCGAAGAAATTGCCCTCTCGGGGCAGCAGCTTGCCGAAAAACATGGGGGAGGCTCCGCGCCGTGCGATCCGCGCCGGATCGTCACAATTGATTCATTTCCGTGTCACGGAAAACCCGCGAGTGTAGCCGCCCCATGGCCCGTTGGAGCCACGGCCTGCGCACACCCCGACGTCTGCGGGTCTGCCTCGCCCCTCCGGGGGACGGGAATTTCAGCTGCGGAAGATGAAGTAGACGGCCCCCATCAGGCACAGACCGGCCCAGAGGTGGTCCGTCTTGAACGGCTGGTTCATGAAGAACATCGAGAAGGGCACGAACACCGCCAGCGTGATCACTTCCTGCGTGATCTTGAGCTGCGCCAGCGTGAAGCCGCCCTGGTAGCCGATCCGGTTGGCCGGCACCTGCAGCAGGTACTCGAACAGCGCGATGCCCCAGCTGATCAGCGCCGCGACATACCAGGGGCGCGCCGCCAGGTCCTTCAGGTGGCCGTACCACGCGAAGGTCATGAACACGTTGGACAGCGTCAGCAGGACGATCGTCTGCCAGCCGGCGGCGGTTGCGAACATGGGGCGAGCTCCCGAAAGGCTTGGACGTTGATTCGACTCGTCAGGGACGGCGAAGGCGCAAGGGCACGTCCTCGCGCTCGATGACCTGATCGGCGACCGACGGCAGGTGGCCTGCCAGCTCACCAAGACCCGGCGCGTCCAGCGTCGGAGCCAGCTCCAGCAGCGGGCGCAGCACGAAGGCGCGCTGATGCAGCCGCGGATGCGGGACGATGAGCCGATCCAGGTCGACGGTCTGGTCACCGTAGAGCAGCAGGTCCAGGTCGAGTGTCCGCGGCGCGTTGAGGAACGGCCGTTCGCGCCCATGGCGCAACTCGATGGCCTGCAGCGCCGCGAGCAGCGTCAGCGGCGGCAGTGTGGTCGTCACGCGGGCGACCGCGTTCAGGTAGTCGGGCCCCTCGCAGCCGACCGGCGCGCTGCGCCAGGCGGAGGAGACAGCCTCCAGGGTCAGATCCTTCACGTCGGCCAGGTCGGCGAGCGCCGCCTCGAGCGTGTGCCGCAGCTCGCCGAGGTTGGCGCCCAGCCCGACGTAGGCCGTGGTCATTCGTCGTTGGACGGGGCAGTGTCCGCAGGACCCGCGCCGCCTGCCGCCTTCGGCTTGCGACGACGGCGGCGCTTCTTGGCGGGGTGGCCCACGCCGCCCTCGCCTTCCGCGGCGTCGACCGCTTCGGCATCGATCGGCAGCGCGGCCGCCGATTCACCGCTGACAGGCATCGTCGAGGGCGTGCTCACCGCACCGCGCGGCACCGAGTGGACACGGCCGCCGCCCGCCTTGGGCTTGCTGCGCGGACCGCCCTGGCGCTGCGTCTCGCGCGCCAGCTCGAGGAGCGCACGACGCTCGTCCTCGGTGCCCAGCGCGAAGTCTTCCCACCAGTCGGCCAGGGCCGGATCGATCTCGCCCGCCTCGGCGCGCAGCGCCAGGAAGTCGAAGCCGGCGCGATAGCGCGGCTGCTCGATCAGCCGGTGCGGACCGCTGCCGGTGCGGCGCTCGAAGCGCGGCTGCATCATCCAGATCTCGCGCATGTCCGCCGCGAGCTTGCCGCGACCGGAGATGTCCCCGACGCGCGCGTCGAAGACCAGGTCGATCGCCTGCTGCAGCGCCGCCACTGCGCCTTCGCCGCCGTCGATCAGGCGCGTCCAGCGCTGCTGGACTTCGCCCCACAGCATGCAGGCGAGCATGAAGCTCGGCGCCACCGAGCGGCCTTCTTCGACCCGCTTGTCGGTGTCTTCCAGCGCCAGGCGGACGAACTTGCCGTGCACGTTGTCCGGCAGCGCGCCGTCCTTGTCGAGCACCGCGTCCAGGATCGGGAACACGCCGCGCGCCAGGCCCTGCTTGCGCAGCTCGTCGATGCTGGCCAGCGCGTGGCCGGTCTGCAGCAGCTTGATCATCTCGTCGAACATCCGCGACAGCGGCACGTTCGCGAGCAGCGGCGCCATGACGGCGATCGGCGCGCGGGTCTTGGGCTCGATCGTGAAGCCCAGCTTCGCGGCGAAGCGCACGGCGCGCAGGATGCGGACCGGGTCCTCTCGGTAGCGGGTCTCGGGGTCGCCGATCATCCGCAGCACCTTCTTGCGGGCGTCGGCCAGACCGCCGTGGTAGTCGACCACCAGCTCGCGCTCCGGGTTGTAGTACATCGCGTTGACGGTGAAGTCGCGTCGCGCGGCGTCCTCGATCTGCGGGCCCCAGACGTTGTCGCGCAGCACGCGGCCGGACGCGTCGACGACGTGCGACTTGCCCTCCAGCGCGCCCTTGGACGTCTTCTCGTTGCCCTGCACCTGTTCGGCGTCGTCTTCCTTGAGCAGCGCCCGGAAGGTCGAGACCTCGATCACCTCGTGCTCGCGGCCGCGGCCGTAGACCACGTGGACGATGCGGAAGCGCCGACCGATGATGAAGGCGCGTCGGAACTGGTTTTTCACCTGTTCCGGCGTGGCGTCGGTGGCGACGTCGAAGTCCTTGGGCCGGCGGCCCAGCAGCAGGTCGCGCACGGCGCCGCCGACGATGAAGGCCTCGTAGCCCGCGTCGGTCAGTCCCTTGACGACCTTGACGCCACGCTCGTCGAGCAGGGCCGGATCGATGCGGTGTTCCTCCGCGCCGATCTCCACGCGCTTGCCCAGGGGCGTGGCGGTACTTTCGGGCTTGCCCAACAACTTGTTGATGAATTTCTTGATCATTCGAACAGCTTCAGTATCGGCCAGCCGCGCTCGCGCGCCAGCGCCTCGAGGGCCGAGGTGGGGTTGGTCGCCACCGGATGGCTGACCCGATCCAGCAGCGGCAGGTCATTCATCGAGTCGCTGTAGAAATGCACGCGCTCGAAATCCTCCCAGCGGCGCCCCTGCGCCGCCAGCCATTCGTTCACGCGCACGATCTTGCCCGCCTGGAAGGACGGAGTTCCGTGCACGCGCCCGGTGAACGACCCGGTCGCGTCGCGCTCCAGCTGCACGGCGATCAGGTGGTCGATGCCGAAGGCCTTGGCGATCGGCGCGGTCACGAATTCGTTGGTCGCCGTCACCACGACCACCAGATCCCCGGCGTCCAGGTGGCGCTGCACGAGTGCGCGCGCATTGTCGCGCAACATCGGCGCGATGATCCGGGCCATGAAATCGGCGCGGGCCGCCTCGGCCTCGCCCAGCGGGCGGGCGCGCCAGACCGAGGTGGCGAACTCGACGTACTCGTCCAGGTCGAGGTTCCCGCGCTGGTAGTCGGCGTAGAACCCGTCGTTGCGGGCGGCCCAGGCGGCGCCGTCGGCCCAGCCGATCTCCACCATGTAGCTGCCGAAGGCGTGGTCCGAGTCCTGCGGGATCAGCGTGCCGTCGAGGTCGAACAGGGTCAGGTCCACGTCGAAATCCTTGAAAGATCTTGAAAGCGAAGCAACCGGCAGCGTCGCGCCCTCAGGCGTGCGCCCCCTGGTCGGCGAGCATCTGGCGCAGCAGCGGCACGGTGACCGCCCGCTTGCTGGCCATGGCGAATTCGTCCAGCCCGTCCAGCAGCGTCATCAGGTGCTTGAGGTCGCGGGCATAGCGGGTGAGCAGGTAGTCGATGACGTCGTCGGTCAGTGCGATGCCGCGCCGGTCGGCCTCGCGGCGGAGCACGGCGCGCACCTCAGCCTCCGACAGGGGCTGCAGCGCGAAGGTCGGGCCCCACCCGAGCCGGGTGCGCAGGTCCTCGCGCAGGTCCAGGTCCACCGGCGGCGCGGTACCGGTCGAGACGACCGCCAGCCCCAGCGTGGCCGCCTCGACGAACAGCGCGAAGGCCGCATGCTGCTGGCCGGGGTCGAAGCGCTGGGCGTCGTCGAGCAGCAGCAGACTGGGGTGGGTGGGCAGTTCCCAGGGCAGCGGGGTGTCGGCGTCGTACCAGCCGACCTGCGCGCCGGCCTGCTGCCAGTGGCGCGCGAGCGCGCGCAGCAGGTGCGTCTTGCCGCTGCCGGGCGGCCCCCACAGGAACACCGGCGGCGAGCCAGTCCCCAGCGCCAGCACATGCGTGAGGGCCGCGGTGTTGGCACCGGTGAGGAGCGTGTCAAAGGTGTAGTCGGGCTCGGGACCGAGCGACAGCGGGATCTGCTTCAAACCACTTCAGCGTTGGATGGCGGGGCGACGTCGGCGACGCGGAGGTCGGCAACAGGGAGGTCACACCCTCAGGAAGAGGGGGATTCTATGCGTCGCCCGGCGCCCCTCCCCCGTCGTGCACCCTCAATGGAGGGTGGCGGGTCCGCCACCCGCATCGCGCAGCTGCTGCAGACTCTGCTCGAGCTCCGCGCGCTCCCCGCGGTCGTCGGGCAGCAGCGCCACGAGTTTGCGCTGGACCGCCAGCAGCCGGGGCAGGTCCTGCTGGTCCATGTGGATCTGCTTGAGGTTGCGCAACATGCGCGCCAGGATCTGCCGCGGCGCCGCCGTGCCCAGGAAGGCATCCAGCGACATCGGCTCCTGCGGCATCAGGCCGGCACGCTCGCGCCAGGGGCTGAGGAACTCGTCGAGTTCGCCACGCCCCAGCGAACGTCCGCTGAACGGGTCCAGCACGACCTCGCCCTGCGGCAGGCGCAGCTTCATCAGGAAATGGCCGGGGAAGCTGACGCCCTTGACCTGCAGGCCGACGTGCGAGGCCAGCTCCATGTAGATGATCGCCAGCGAGATCGGGATGCCGCGACGCGTGGCGAGCACCTGGTGGAGGTAGCTGTTGCCGACGGCGTAGTAGTCGTTGACGTTGCCCGCGAAGCCGAGTTCGCCGTGGAAGTACTGGTTGAGCATGCGCAGCCGGTGGCTGGGCGGCGCATCGGCGGGGAGACGGTGGCGCAGCCGTTCGCCGAGACGGTCCAGCTCGGCCATCACCTGCTGCACGTCCAGCCGGGGCACTTCGTCGAGCGCGATCGCCGTGGCGGCCTCGGCCAGGTTCAGCGTGTCGTCGTCGGCAACCAGCGTCGAGAAATAGTCCAGCGCCGACGGCACCGTCCACTGCAAAGGCGAACTCATGCGCCCGAGTCTACGCCCACCGCCGCCGCCGGAAACCGGAGACGACGCCCCCGGGTTCAGGCCCGGCGAGCGAACTGGCGCAGCTTCACGCCCAGCAGCAGCAGCACGCCGAAGTACAGCAGGGCCGAGGCGCCGAGACTCAGCGCCATCCAGCCGGCGCGCGCCAGTTCGAAGTGGAAGCCCTTGCCGCCGACCCAGGCGACATTCCCGGCCAGCCACCATTGCAGCGCGCCCATGGCAGCGCTGGCGATCAGCACGCGCAGCAGGAACAGCATCCAGCCGGCTTCCGGCGCGTAGGTGCCGAGCTTGCGCAGGCCACGCAGCAGCAGCAGCGCATTGACGACGGCGCCCAGGCCGATCGACAGCGACAGGCCCGCGACGCCGATCTTGAATCCGAAGACGAAGATCGCGTTGAACACCTGCGTCAGGATCAACACGCCGACGGCGATGCGCACCGGCGTGCGCATGTCCTGACGGGCGTAGAAACCAGGCGCCAGCACCTTGATCGACACCAGCCCCATCAGGCCCAGCCCGTAGCCCATCACGGCGTGCGCGGTATGGGCGACGTCCTCCGCCCGGAAGGCGCCGCGCTGGTAGAGCACCGCCACCAGCGGCTCGGCGAAGACCAGCAGCGCGACCGCGCAGGGCAGCGCCAGCAGCAGGGTCAGGCGCAGGCCCCAGTCGAGCAGGCCCGAGTATTTCTCCGTCTCGCCCTTGGCCGTGCTGGCCGCCAGCTGCGGCGTCAGCACCACGCCCAGCGCGACGCCGAGCAGCGCGATCGGGAACTCCATCAGGCGGTCCGCGTAGGTCAGCCAGGAGGCGGCGCCCTCGCCCACCGCGATCGCGATCTGCGTGTTGATCAGCAGCGAGAGCTGGGCCACGCCGACGCCCAGCAGCGCCGGTCCCATCTTGCGCAACACCTGGCGCACGCCTTCGTCGCCGGCGGCGCGGCGCAGGCCGGAGAGGTTCAGCGCGAAACGCGGCATCAGGCCGATGCGCCGCAGCGCCGGCACCTGCACGGCCAGTTGCAGGATGCCGCCGATCATGACGCCGAGCGCCAGCGAGTAGATCGGCTCATAGCCGTGGCGTGCCAGCACGGGTGTCAGGCCGTAGCCGCAGGCCAGCGAAGCGAGGTTCAGCAGCACCGGCGTCACCGCCGGCACGATGAAGCGTTTCCAGGTATTCAGGATGCCGGCCGACAGCGCCACGAGCGACATGAAGCCGATGTACGGGAACATCCACCGCGTCATCACGACGGCGGCCTCGTGCGCATCCCGGGACAACCCCGCTCCCAGCGTCCAGACCAGCACCGGGGCGCCGATCACGCCGATGACGCAGGTCGCCAGCAGCGCCCACAGCAGCACGGTCGCGACGGCGTCGATCAGGTGGCGCGTCGCCTCGTCGCCGTCCTTGGCGCGCGCGGCGGCCAGCGACGGCACGAAGGCCTGCGAGAACGCGCCCTCGGCGAAGAGCCGCCGCAGCATGTTGGGAATGCGGAACGCCACGTTGTAGGCGTCGGTCATCGCGTTGGCGCCGAACAGCCCCGCCACCATCTGTTCGCGGACCAGCCCCGTGATGCGCGACAGCAGCGTGAAGACCGAAACGACGGAGGCGGTGCGGAGCAGGTTCATTCAGGCGACGGCGCGGAGGCTCTACGAAGGCAGCACGGAAACGGTGCGTGGAACAATTCCCCTGGGGCATCGAGCCCCGGCGAACGACCGCGCATTATGGGTGGCCCGCCGCGGACGCCATACCTCGGGTTTGGTTTTTCCAATCCTGGCTGCTATACTCGCCGTCTTTGCACCAACTGGACCAATAAGACAATGGCAAGCTCTTCCAAAGCCAAGAAGAAAACCGTGCGTCTGGCCTCGGGCCGCAAGCGCGCACGTCAAGACGTCAAGCTGAACGCCGCCAACTCGGCGCTGCGTTCGAAGTTCCGCACGGTCATCAAGAACGTGCAAAAGGCGATCGTCACGGGTGACAAGGCCAAGGCCGCCGACCTGTTCAAGACCGCCCAGCCCGTGATCGACTCGGTCGCCGACAAGGGCATCTTCCACAAGAACAAGGCTGCTCGCCACAAGAGCCGCCTGTCTTCGAAGATCAAGGCGCTCGCCGCCTGATAGCAAAGTCCAGCTCTGGTGCACGGAAAGCCCGCCAATCGGCGGGCTTTTTCGTTGGGCTCAGAGCGGCATCGGCGTCGTGATCTGTCCGACGACCTCGCGCACGTGGAGCCAGTCCACGACGTTGCGCGCCACCCATTCCCCGTCATCGAGCGGCAGGTCGTGCCCCGCGTGCCGGTGCAGCCGCAGCGGCGCACCCCACGCCCGGCTGATGGCCTGCGAGCAGCGCCAGTCGACCAGCGAGTCCCCCTGGCTGCACAGCAGCAGCATCGGCGGCTCGGGCTTGGCCAGGCTGGCGCGGTAACGCGCCGCCGCCAGCAGCTGCCGCAGCGCATTGCGACGTCGCACCGGGTGCTGGCGCTGGATCGAGACCCAGTCGTCGATCACCTGGTCCGGCTGACGCTGCATCCGCGTCGTCATCTGCAGCACCTTGGCCTCGCGCTGGCGCAGGCTCAGCCGCGTCAGGCTGAGCAACAGCAATGACCAGTAGTTCGACGGCCTCAGCCGCCGGAAGAAGGCGCTGAAGGGCCTCAGGCTGGTGTTGATGAGCACGATGCCGTCGAGCTCGCGCGGATGGCGCGACGCCCATTCGCTGGCGACCATGGCACCCAGCGACATCGCCAGCACCTGATACGGCGGGGGAACGCCGCGACGACGCAATTCCGCACGGCAAGCCTCCATCATCGCGTCGACATGGGTCGGACTGCTCTGCCGATGCTTGTCGCCATTGCCGGGCAGGTCGAGCAGTTCCAGCCGGGCGTCCGGCTGCTGCACCCGCAACGCGCGCAGCAGGCGCGCGGGGAAGTCCCCCCAATGGCCGCTCTCGCGGGTCAAGCCGCGCAGCAGCACCCAGGTGTGGACGCTCATCGAGCGGTCCTCCGATACCAGCGAATCAACGCCTGCTCCCCGTGATCGATTCTTGTGTCCGGTCCTGGCAACCACCGCAACGCGCTCTGCGTCGCACGTGTCATGAAGTCCATCCAGGCCATGTGCCGTCGCAACACACGCTGCTGTCGATGTGCGATCAGCGGGTTGAACATGCCGTGCCGGGAGAGTAGCTGGCGCGGGTTTTTCTTCACCCACAGCCATGACCCCATTTCGAGCGTCATCGGCAGGAAGATCCCCCGATCAAGGGAGAGGGACTCATCGTAGAGGTGGTCCCACAGGTCGCCGTGGGTCAGGTAGTGCCGGCTCTGCGGCTCCATCACGTAGGGATGCGGGGACAGGCATTGATCGAGCACCTCGCACAGCGCGTGGATCTCGGCGAGGTGATGCATCGGACGGCGCGTGCGCGCATAGGGGAACCAGATGCGGTCGCGCAGGCCGAAGCCGCTGTGGAAGTCGATGGCCACAGAGATCGGCCGCCCCAGCAGTTCCTCGCGGACGAATCGGCACAGCGCCTCGCTCTCGACCTGCAGCGGCGCGCCGGTCAGCCCGCGGTAATACGGCAGATGCGGGGACAGGCGATGCCCGCCGACCAGGAAGGGCACGCCGCGGTCGGCGTCCTGCGGCGCGTTGCGCATCAGGTCGACGCCCTGCGGATTCGCGCGCGACCCGGCCAGCACGCCACCCGGATTGACGACCGGAAGGAACACGAGCCGCAGCGACTCGAGCTGCTGATGCAGGCTGAGGTCCCAGCGCAGCCGGCGCACCAGGCTGCCGAGGTAGGCCAGCACCACCTGCGCGCCGATGCGCTCCAGGCCGTGGACCCCGCCGATGAAACCGAGCGCGGGCACCGCGGGATCAGGATTGCCCAGGGTCACGCCGATCACCGGCAGCGGGCCGCCGACGGTGCTCACGGTCGCGAGTTCGCGGGCCTGCAGCATCGACCCGCCCTGGTCGATCAGGCGCAGCAACTGCTGCATTTCCGGCAGGACGGCCGCGGCCCGGGAGCCCGCGTCGGCGGTGAAGACGGCCATGTCCAGGGAGCCCGGTGGGGAGGTCGCGGCGAACCCGTCAGCGTAGTCGCAAGGACGCGGGCCGGCGATGGCCCGAACGGGCCAGCGGGCCTTCAGCGCTTCAGGCCTTGCCGGATTCCCGATCGCCGGGCAGCAGGCAGGCGTCGACGACCTGCAGCTTGTTGTCACGGGCGAAGTTCATGACGAACTCCCAGGCCATCGGTTCGACAGACTTCAGCGCCTCGTTGACGATCACGCACTTGATGCCGTCGATGACGCGCGGCACGCAGTAGGGCGAGTAGCCGAGGTAGGCGTCGCGGCCGCTGCGGGTGCCGCCGGGACGGAAGCAGGACATGGCCCCAGCCAGACGTTCGGCCCAGTCGCTCGGGCGGAAGGTGCGGCCATCCGTGGTGATCCCCTGGATGAACACTTCTCGCGGCTTGGGCTGCTCAGTCATTGGCTACGGTCTCACGCGTCCCGGCAAAAACGCTATTGTGCCCTGGATGTGTTGCGCCGCAGCACAGGTGGGCTTCTGCTCGCCCGCTGGTCAGCGCGGCTTGTCTGGCTGTGCAGGAGGAATCTCCTCACCCGCCAGGGTCGACCCGTAGAATCGATCGGCTCCCGCAACCCCGGTCCCGGACCGGGATTGCCGGGCGCCTTCCTGGAGATGATTCCCCCACCCCTCCCACGTTTTGGAGACTTGATGAACGCCCCGGACTCCTCGTTCGCCGCCCCGACCGAACCCCATGTGATGCACACCTACGGCCGCCTGCCGATCGCCCTGTCGCACGGCGAAGGCGCCTGGGTCTGGGATACGGCCGGCCGACGATACCTGGACGGCCTCGGCGGGATCGCCGTCAACACGCTCGGACACAACCATCCGAAGCTGGTGGCGGCCTTGCGGGACCAGGTGGGCAAGCTCATCCACACGAGCAACTACTACCACGTCCCGCTGCAGGAGCAGCTCGCGGCCAAGCTCTGCGCGCTGTCGGGGCTGACCAACGCCTTCTTCTGCAACTCCGGCCTGGAGGCCAACGAGGCCGCGCTCAAGATCGCGCGCAAGTACGGCCACGACCGCGGCAACGAGAGCCCCGAGGTCATCGTGTTCGAGAAGGCCTTCCATGGCCGCTCGATCGCGACGCTGTCCGCAACCGGCAACCCGAAGGTGCAGGCGGGCTTCGGCCCGCTGGTGCCGGGCTTCGTCCGCGTGCCGCTGAACGACATCGCGGCGATCCGCCAGGCCATCGCCGAGCACCCGAACGTGACCGCGATCTTCCTGGAGACCATCCAGGGCGAAGGCGGCATCAACCCCGCCCACATCGACTTCCTGAAGGACCTGCGCAAGCTGTGCGACGAGCACGACCTGCTGCTGATGCTGGACGAGGTGCAATGCGGCATCGGCCGCACCGGCAAGTGGTTCGCGCACCAGTGGGCCGGCATCGTGCCGGACGTGATGCCGCTGGCCAAGGGCCTGGGCTCGGGCGTGCCCATCGGCGCGGTGGTGTGCGGCGACAAGGCCGCCAAGGTCTTCGGACCGGGCAACCACGGCACGACCTTCGGCGGCAATCCGCTGGCGATGCGCGCGGGCGTCGAGACGCTGACGGTGATGGAAGAGGACGGCCTGCTGGCCAATGCCGCGACCGTCGGCGCCGAGCTGAAGGCCGCGATCGAGCACGGCCTGGCGGGCGAAGCGGGCCTGGTCGAGGTGCGCGGCCACGGCCTGATGATCGGCATCGAACTCGACCGCCCCTGCGGCGTGCTGCTGACGCAGGCGATGGAGGCGGGCCTGCTGCTGAGCGTGACCGCCGACAAGGTCATCCGCCTGGTCCCGCCGCTGATCCTCACGAGCGCGGAAGCGGCCGAGATCGCCGCGCGTCTGGTGCCGCTGGTGAAGGCCTTCCTGGCCGCCCCGGCGTCCGCGCCATGAAGCCGGGGAACACGCTCATGCGTCATTACCTGCAGTTCAAGGACCTGCGCGCGGAGGAGTACACCCACCTGTTCGAACGGGCGGCGACGATCAAGCGACGCTTCAAGAACTACGAGAAGTACCAGCCGCTGCAGGACCGCACGCTGGCGATGATCTTCGAGAAGGCCTCCACGCGGACCCGCGTGAGCTTCGAGGCGGGCATGTACCAGATGGGCGGCTCGGTGGTGCACCTGACCACCGGCGACAGCCAGCTGGGCCGCGCCGAGCCGATCGAGGACAGCGCGCGCGTGATCAGCCGCATGGTCGACATCGTGATGATCCGGACCTACGAGCAGACCAAGCTGGAGCGCTTCGCCGCGCACTCGCGGGTGCCGGTCATCAACGGGCTGACCAACGAGTACCACCCCTGCCAGATCCTGGCGGACCTGTTCACCTTCATCGAGCAGCGCGGCATGGACCGACGCGGCGCGATCGACATGGACTGCCTGAAGGGACGCGTGGTGGCCTGGGTCGGCGACGGCAACAACATGGCCAACACCTGGTTGCAGGCGGCGGAGATCCTGGGCTTCACCGTGCACGTCAGCACGCCCAGCGGCTACGAGATCGACCCGGCGGTCGCCGGCATCAAGGACACGCGCTGCTACAAGGTCTTCAAGGACCCGAAGGAAGCCTGCCGCGACGCGGACCTGGTGACGACGGACGTGTGGACCAGCATGGGCTACGAGGCCGAGAACGAGACGCGCCGCACGGCGTTCGCGGACTGGTGCGTGGACAAGGACATGATGGCGCAGGCCAAGCCGGACGCGCTGTTCATGCACTGCCTGCCGGCGCACCGCGGCGAAGAGGTGGCGGCCGACGTGATCGACGGCCCGCAGTCGGTGGTCTGGGACGAGGCCGAGAACCGCATGCACGTGCAGAAGGCGCTGATGGAGTACCTGCTGCTCGGACGCATCGGCTGAACGCCCTGCCCCGCCCCGAGACGACAAGGCCCGCCGAGCGCGGGCCTTGTTCCATGACGCGGCGATCGCTGCGCTACTTCGGCACGACGATCGCCTTCAGGCCGTCTTCATACGACCCGGCCGGGTAATGCTTCTGCAGCGTCTTCCAGACGGTGCCGGAGCGTGAGTTCCGCTCCAGCGCGTCGCTCAGCACCTCGCGGTCCTTCGCCGGCAGGTGCCGCGACAGGTAGATCCCGCTGTCGGTCCAGGTGAGCTCCGCCATCGCCTCCAGGCGCAGACGGTCCAGCAGCGGCCGCGTCTTCGAGTCCTGCAGCAGGGTGCCCGCCAGGATCGACGGCGCCATCACCGTCACGTCCGCCAGGTTGCGCTCCAGCGTGCGCACGACCGCCGCCGGATCCGCTTCCACGACCAGTCGGCGCTGCGCCTTCAACGTCCTCAGCAACTGCTGGTAGGGCTCGCCGTAGTCGAAGCCGCGCACCACCGCCACGCGCAACTCCCGCCGCTCGCCGAGCTCGGTCAGGCTCTCGACCGGCGCGCGGTCCGACGAGATCGAGATCAGCATCGCCCGCGCCTTCATCATCGGAATGAAGTCGCCGTGCAAGTCCCGCTGGGAGGTGCGCGTCGCCGGCACCAGCACGTCCGCGCCGCTGCCGGCGAACATCGCCTCGACCCGCGCCCGCGGCACGACGACGAAATCGAACTGGCAGCCGGTCTCCGCCGACACCTTGCGCAGCAGGTCCGGATAGACCCCGCTGACCTCGCCGCCCGAGGTCACCACGCTCATGCCGATCGGCGCCATCGGCACCCGGATCGGTCGCGAGCAGTCCGCCCGCGCGGCGCCGGTCACCGACGCGAGCATCAACCCCACCGCCAGACCGCCTGCCGCGCGCGCGACGAGCGGCAGACGGCCCCGCCAGGGCACGCATGCCCAGCGCTCGATCGCCGGCGTTCGCCCGCGCTCGCGCGGGTCCGGCCGCCCGGATTCCAACGTGTTCATCTTCTTTCTCTCCCATGCCGGAACTGCCGGCGGCGCTGCGCTCTCGCCACATCGCCTCCTCGGCGCCCCATGTCGCCAGCCAGATTAGCAAAGCCCGGGACATCCACAACGCGTCAAACCCGCGAGTCCCCCGATCCATCGCCCATCCGGAGGGGCCGTGCCCCTGCGCTTCGGGGGGCTTGCGTCCGCCACTCGCCGTCTTGCGAAGGTTGACGTCAGCCATGCGTGGCATGCTTGCCCCTCGCATCCATGCTGCCTCCATGAAGACCGCCCTGATCTCCGACCTGCACGCCAACCGGCAAGCCTTCGAGGCCGTCCTCGACCACGCCCGGCGGCAGGGCGCCCGGCATTTCGCCCTCCTGGGAGACTACGTCGGTTACGGCAGCGACCCCGGCTGGGTGATCGACCAGGTGCGGACCCTGCGCGCGGAAGGCGCGATCGTCGTCGCCGGCAACCACGACCTCGGCGTGACGCAGGGCCCCCGTCCCACGATGAACGACGACGCGCGCGCCGCCATCGCCTGGACGCGCGCGCGGCTCACCGACGACCAGGTGGCCTTCCTGGCCGGGCTGCCGATGTCGGAGGAAGAGGACGACTGCCTCTACGTGCACGCCAACGCGTTCGATCCGACCGGCTTCGCCTACGTGCAGGGCCGGCTGGAGGCGATGCGCAGCCTGCACGCCACCGAGTGCCGCTACACCTTCTGCGGCCACATGCACGAGCCGATGCTGTACCACCTCTCCGGCACCGGCAAGGCGGGCGACTTCAAGCCGCAGCCCGGCGTGCCGATCCCGCTCCTGCCCAACCGGCAGTGGCTCGTCATCCCCGGCGCCTGCGGCCAGCCGCGCGACGGCAACCCGGCCGCCGCCTACGCGCTGTTCGACCACGACAGCGAGGAACTCAGCTTCCAGCGCGTGCCCTACGATGTGGAAGCCGCCGCCGCCGCGCTGCGCGCCGCGCCCGGCCTGCCCGCCGGCCTGGCGGACCGGCTCGCGCAACGCCTGGTGGCGGGCCGATGAAGATCGATGACCGCAGATGACGGCCGGCCACTTGCTCCCTCTCCCGCCTCCGGCAGAGAGCGGGGGCGAGGGCCAGCGGCGGTAGAAGTGCCAATGAATCGATGAACGACGCCCACCCGACGCACGCTTCCACTTCAGTCCCGGTACCGATCACCTCGCCGCTGCAACCCGGCCAGGTGCTGGACGGTTTCGTGCTCGAGGCGCGGCTTCACCAGGGCGGCATGGCCAACCTCTGGCAGGTGCGGCGGCAGGATCCGGCGGACCCGACAGGTCCCGCCGACGCCCATGCCGTCGATGTCCATCCCGTCGAGGACTTCCCGCTGATCATGAAGGTCCCCCGCATCAAGGGCGGCGAGGACCCGGCCAGCATCGTCGGCTTCGAGGTCGAGCAGATGATCATGCCGGCGCTCAAGGGGCCGCACGTGCCGCGCTTCGTCGCGCGCGGCGACTGGCGCCGCCAGGCCTACATCGTCATGGAGCGCATCGAGGCCGAGAGCCTGCGCCCGCGCCTGGACCAGGCGCCGCTGCCGCTGGTGGAGGTCGTCGAGATCGGCATCCAGGTCGCGCACGCGCTGACCGACCTGCACCGCCAGCACCTGGTCCACCTCGACATCAAGCCCAGCAACATCCTGCTGCGCCCGGACGGCACCGTGGTGCTGGTCGACTTCGGCCTGTCGCGGCACGACTTCCTGCCCGACCTGCTGGAGGAGGAGTTCTCCCTGCCGATGGGCACCGGGCCGTACATGTCGCCGGAGCAGGTCCAGTTCGTCCGCAACGATCCGCGCAGCGACCTCTTCGCGCTGGGGGTCATGCTGTACCACCTTTCCACCGGCGAGCGGCCCTTCGGCCAGCCGACATCGGTGCGACAGCTGCGGCGCCGGCTCTACGTCGACCCGATCCCGCCCCGCGCGATCCGGCCCGAGCTGCCGCCGTGGTTCCAGGAGATCGTCCTGCACTGCCTGGAGGTGCGCGCCGAGCGCCGCTACCAGAGCGCCGCGCAGCTCGCGCTGGACCTGCAGCGGCCGGACGCGGTGCCCCTGACCGCCCGGGCGCACAAGCTGCAGCGCAGCGGCATGGTGCGACGCTTCAAGCGCTGGTTCCTGGCGATGGGCGAGGAACCGCGCGCGCCGGCCTCGGTCGGCGCGCAGGTTGCGCGCAGCCCCGTGATCATGGCCGCCGTCGACGTGCTGGGCGCCACGCCCACCTTGCTCGAGGAATTGCGCGAGGTCGTGCGCCGCCTGATGCAGACCGAGCCCGGCGCGCGCCTGGCCTGCGTCGGCGTGATGAAGACCAACCGCATCGGCATGGACGAGCTCACCGACGCGCAGGGCCGCAGCCATCACGTGCAGCAGCTGATCGCGCTGAAGAACTGGGCGCATCCGATGACGCGGGAACTGGCGCTGGAAGACGGCCGGCTGACCTTCCACGTGCTGGAAGCACCGGACGCCGCCGATGCGTTGATCGAGTTCGCCGCGAAGACCGGCGTCGACCACGTCGTGATGGGCGCGCGCGCCAGTTCGATGATGCGCCGCTACCTGGGCAGCGTGTCGGCGCAGGTCGTCTCGCAATGCGCCTGCACCGTCACCGTCGTGCGCGAACCCGTGCTGCCCGACGACACGCCCGCGCCCGACAGCACGCTGATCAGCCCGTCGGCGTCGAACTGAAACCCTTCCCGCGGCGCCCTGCCCTCACCCGCCCTCCGTTGACATGCCGGCCTTCACCGACAACCCCTGCACCCGCTGCGGCGCCTGCTGCGCGAGCTTCCGCGTCGACTTCTCACGCCAGGAGCTGCTCAGCGAAGGCGGCACGGTGCCGGACGGCCTGACGGTGGAAGTCACGGACTCGACCTGCCGGATGCGCGGCACCGACCATGCGCGGCCACGTTGCGCCGCCTTGCAGGGAAAGGTCGGCGAGCACGCCGGCTGCGGCATCTACGAATGGCGACCGTCGCCGTGCCGCGACTTCGGCCTGCGCTCCCCCTTGGGCATCGGCGACGACGCCTGCGCCCGGGCGCGCGCGCGTCACGGCCTGCCGCCGCTCGACGCCTGAGTTCCCAAGCCGGCGTCCCCGGTCCGCGACTGCCGCGGGCTAGCGGACCTGGACTTTCGCCGGCTGCATTTTCGCCTTCAGGCTTTCCAGCTTGGCCGCGTAGAGCTGCCGCTGCGGCGCGGTCACGCTGTACTCCTGGGCCTTGGCCAGTTCCGTGCGCACGACATCCCACTTGCCCAATCCCACGTTGGCCAGCGCCATCCAGAAATGGAACTCGTGGTAGTAGGCCGAGCGGTCGATCTCCTTGGCGAAGAGGTCGCGCGCCTGGGCGTAGTCGCCCGCCTTCATCGCGGCGACGCCGAGGTCGAAGAACTTGAACGGCGGATACGGCTGGAGCAGGGCCAGCTGGGTCTCGAGCTTCTGCGCCTCGGCGAACTGACCCTGGAAGCGCAGCGCCTGGGCCAGGTTGGACATGGACTGCACGTTGGCCGGCTCGTGCGCCAGCACATGGCGGAAGGCGCGCTCGGCAAGCACGGTGTCGCCGTGCCGCCGGTAGATCACGCCCAGCGTGTTGAGCGCCGTCAGCATCCGCGGATCGTGCAGCCAGGCGGCGCGCGCCCACCAGTAGGCGCGGGCAATCTGGGCCTGCGCCAGCAGCTCCGCGGCGCGGTTGTTCATGTACATCGCGACGATGCCGCGCTCGTCGATGGGCATCGCGCGCTGGCGCGAGATCTGCGCGCCGGGCAGGAAGTCGACCACCAGCGAGGGCTCGTCGTTGCCCAGCACGCGGAAGTCCGTCCGGCGCCGGCCCAGCGCGATGTTGACGTGGCCGGAGACGACCTGCAGGTCGCCGACGCGGCTCCACTGCTCCTCGTCGTAGATCTGGCGGAACACGAAGGGCAGGCCCATCTCGCGCGCGAAGGCGGCCGTCATCATCGCCAGCGACAGGCAGTTGCCGGCCTTGGCGTCGAAGGCCTCGGCGGCGGTGCGCGTGGTCTCGGCGTCGTACTCCAGCTGGAGCTCGTTGCGGTTGTAGAGCGCATCCAGCAGCAGGTGGCGCATGTCGCGCGCATCCATCATCAGCGTCGTGCCGTTGGCGCCCGCATTCGGGATGCGGCCGCGGATGAACTCGCGCATCTTCGGCGTCAGCGCCATGACCTGCGCCGGGTCGATCACGTCGCGCGACGGCGGGAAGAGCTCGTCGTGGATCAGCGAGGCCGCCTCGATCGGCGGCGTGGCCTCGGGCGCCGTGGCGCACCCTGTCACCGCCAGCGCCGCCAGCAGCGCCGCGCCGAGCATCAGCGCCTTGCGGACCGAATGGATCGCCTGGATCGTTCCCATGACCGTCTCCGATGCGGCCTCTGGACGGGGCCGCTGATGAGCCATGCTACTCCGCCGCGCGAGGCGCGCAGCCCCGTGCGACGGATGGGGTGATCCCGGGCTTGAAAGTCGCCCGGCGAAGGTCCAGACCCGGGACGCCCGCGAGGCTCAGCGACGCTCCGACTTCGTAACGGGACCGTTCAACGACGCTCGACGACGAACACCGCGACGCTGCGCGCCGGCACCCGGAAATGCCCCCGCACGCCGTCGACCCGCGACTCGTTGCGGATGCGCGTATCCGCCGCGCCGGCGGCGCGCTGCACCGGATGCAGGCGCCAGGCGAAGCCGGCTTCGGCCGGCAAGGTCAGCGACGTCGGCTCGGCGGTGGCATTGACGACGTACAGCAGCCGATCGAACACGGCATCCGCGCGTCCAGCCCCGTCGAGTCGACCCACGATCACGCCGGCTTGCTGAACCGGGCCGGAGTTGTGGAAGACAAGCCGGCGCCGGATTTCCTCCGGATCGGCGAGCCGGAACAGCGGCGTGCTCGCGCGGATCCGCAGTTGGTCGAGGAACACGCGCCGCGTCCAGTCGATCTGCGCCGGACCGGGCTTGATCGCGGGATCGGCCAGCAGCGGCCGCAGCAGTGCGAAGTCCTGGCCGCTGTCGCGGGCAGGCGGCAGGCCGGCGCCGAAGCCGTTGTCGCGACCGCTCCAGTCGAGCCGGTTGAACCAGTCGCCCGAGTCGTAGCTGTTGCGGTCCATCGACTTGGAGCGCAGCAATTCGCCGCCGGCATGGAAGTAGGCGACGCCCTGGCTCAGCGCATTGATCCCGAGCGCCACCGCCTGCGTGCGGGCGCGGTCGTCGGCGCTCGTGGTGCGCGGCAGCTTCAGCACCAGCGCGTCGAACAGCGTCTGGTTGTCGTGGTTCTCGACGTAGTTGACGACCTCCGCCGGCACCGAGGCGTAGCCGGCGGGCTGGTCGCCGTAGGGCAGGCGTTCGCCGGCGACGCGACGACCGTCGGCGGTCTCCAGCTCGAAGCCGCGCAGCGTGCCCGCCATCGCGAGCTTGAGCAGATCGCCCTGGCGCAGCAGTTCCTCGCGGCGCGCGGCATCCCCCGACTGCGCCGGCACGATGAACCCAGGCCCGCGCGCCGAAGTGGCCGCATCGTCGCCCGCCGCGCCGCCGCGCACCGCATCGCGGCCGCGATCGCTGAAGGTGCCGATGCCGGTGCCGTTCAGCGACAGCTGCGAGGCCTGCACGAATCGCGCGCCGCTGGCGACCTCGCCGAAGTTCCAGCCTTCACCGATCAGTTGGACGTCGCGACCCAGCTCGCGCTTCAAGCGCGCCTGGAGTTGTTCCATCACCGCGCGCGGCTGGTGCCCCATCAGGTCGAAGCGGAAGGACGCGATCCTGTACTCCCGCGCCCACAGCACCACCGAGTCGACCAGCAGCTTGCCCATCATGCGGTGCTCGGTGGCGGTGTTGTCGCAGCAGGTCGAGCGCTCGACACGGCCCAGCACGTCCAGGCGCTGGTAGTAGCCGGGCACGATGCGGTCCAGCACCGAATGCGGATGCTGCCCGGAGGCCGTCGTGTGGTTGTAGACCACGTCCATGCCGACGCGCAGTCCGGCCGCATGCAGCCCCATCACCATCGCGCGCAACTCTCGCACGCGGACCGCGCCGTCATTGGCATCGCTGGCGAAGCTGCCCTCCGGTGCGCTGTAGTGGTACGGGTCGTAGCCCCAGTTGAAGCAGTCGCTGTCGGCGACGGCCATGACGGCCGCCTGCTGCGCCTCGCTGTCGGGCGCGGCCCTCGGCACGCGCGGGATCGCGCAGTGGCGCTCCGGCACGGTGGCCAGATCGAAGACCGGCAGCAGGTGCACGTCCGTCAGGCCTGCCTCGCTGAGCGCGCGCAGGTGGCGCATGCCGGCCGAGCCGGACTGCGTGAAGGCCAGGTACTTGCCACGCATGGCGGCGGGCACGCTGCGGTCGTCGCGGGAGAAGTCGCGCACATGCAGTTCGTAGACGACCATGTCCGTCGGCGTCTTCACGCGGTCGGGGATGCGGCTGGCCGACCAGCCGCGCGGCTGCAGGCGCGGCTCGGACAGGTCGGCGACGTAGCTGCGCGCCGAATCCGCCGACAGGCTCACCGAATACGGATCGGTCACGAGGTTGCGCACGCGACCGACGCCCGGCACGAAGAGCTCGACGAGGTAACGGTAATACGAGCCGCTTCGCACGCCCGCCGCGCCGGATACGCCGGATACGCCGGATACGCCGGATACGCCGGGTGCGCCGGGTGCGCCGGGTGCGCCAGCCTCGCCGGACGTGCGCGCCGTGTCGACGGCCCAGATCCCCGTGCGGTCGTCGCGCGCCAGCGGGAGGCGCACGCGGGCAGCGCTGTCGGGGCCGTCGTAGACGCACAGCGCGACGCGATCGGCCGTCGGCGCCCACAGCTTGAAGGCGGCGCCCTTCGACCCCACCGTCACGCCCAGCGCCGACTCGTCCTCGGCGGCGGCGTAGATCGCATCGAGCGCGCGCGCGGTCTGCGCCGGACTCCAGCGCCGCACGCGGCCCTGCGCGTCCTCGACGACGACCAGCGACTGACCGCGCTGCAGCAGGGCCGCATCGACGCCTTCCTCCAACGCGAACTCCGGGCCGGCGCCCAGATAGGCGCCCTGCGCGGCGATCTCCGCGCTCAGCGGCTCGCGGGCGACGTCGACGATCCGGAGCGCAAGGCTGCGGTCGCTCCCGGTCATGCGCCCTTCATTCAAGGTCAATCCGCCAGCCGCCGAGTGATGCCACCGGACGGTCTCGCCGGCGGCCAGCATCAAGCCCGGCCAGCGCAGGCGGCGTGCATCGAGCCACACCGGCTGCGGCATCGCGGGCGCGGCGGGCTGGGGCGCCAGCGTCGGCGACTGCGGTGCCAGCACCGTCGCCCACCCGGCGCCGCAGGCGGCCAGCGAAGGGTCACCTGCGGCGATCGTGGAATCGCCCGCGGCGATCAAGGAGTCGCCTGCGGCGATGGCCATCGGCATTCCGGCCAGGCCGCTCAGCATCAATACCGCCAGACGTGGCCAGGGGCGGGACAAGGTCGAGCGGACGCCCATCGGATCTCCATCGGAAGGTGGTTCTGGCGCCGGATCCACCTTCCTTGAAGGCCGTGCCGGCACTGCGCTTCAGATGGTAGCAAAACTACATACGAGGGCGATCAGGACTTCCCTTCATAGGCCATACCTTCTATGCTGCGGCGCGACGACGCCTCCGAAGCTTCTTCCGGAGACGTTCAGATTTGTACTTTTGCTACAGACACGATCACAAGACCAGGAGATTCGCGAGATGACTCGTCGCCCCTTCGCCCTCGCCACGGCCACGGTGCTGGCCGTCGCGACGGCCGCCGGACTGACGGCGCCGACGGCGCACGCGGCGCCGGCCGCCGCGGCGACGCCGGCCAGGGCCGCGACGCCCGTGGACCTCTCGCCCGTCCAGGAGGCGCGCGGCCACAGCGCGCTGCCCGAGGGCTGGCAGCACGGCGCCTTCATCGAGATCTTCGTGCGCGGCTTCCAGGACAGCGACGGCGACGGCATCGGCGACCTGCGCGGCGTGACGCAGCGGCTGGACTACCTGAAGGACCTCGGCATCAAGGGCATCTGGCTGATGCCGATCACCGCCAGCGCCGACCACGACCACGGCTACGCGACGACGGACTACCGCGCGATCGAGCCGCAGTACGGCACGCTGGCCGACTTCGACGAGCTGATCCGCGAAGCCCACCGGCGCGGCATCGGCGTCGTCATGGACTACGTGATCAACCACAGCGCGCGCGAGCATCCGCTGTTCCGCGCGGCGGCGGCGGATCCGGCCAGCCCGTGGCGCGACTGGTTCGTGTGGACCCCGCAGCCGCTGGCAGAGCTGAAGGACTGGGACATCTGGGGCAAGACGCCCTGGTACCTGCCCGGCGAGGACGTCCCGCCCGAGCTGCCCGAGGGCGCGAGCGCGCCGCCCAAGCCTGAATCGACGGCCCAGGCGGGCGCCGGCTCGCCGCGCTACTTCGCGGTGTTCGGACCGCACATGCCCGACTTCAACATGCGCAACCCGGCGGCGGTGAAGTACCACGCGGACAGCCTGCGCTTCTGGCTCAACCGCGGGCTGGACGGCTACCGCCTCGACGCGGTGCCGCACCTGATCGAGAACAGCGCGAAGGACTGGAACGACCAGCCGGAGAGCCGCGTCCTGACCGGCGACTTCACGCGCCTGATCAAGCGTTACCCGCGGCGCTTCGTCGTGTGCGAGGCCACCGCCGAGCCCAAGGTCTACACGCGCGACGACATCTGCGGCAGCGCCTTCGCCTTCGGGCTGGAGCGCGCGGTGATCGATGCCGCCAAGGGCGGCGACGGTTCGGTCGAGGCGGTGGCCAAGGTCGCGCGCTTCTTCACCGAGGCGCCGTTGTCGATGGCCACGATGCTGAGCAATCACGACATCTTCGCGGGCAAGCGGGCCTGGGACCAGTTCGAGGGCGACGAGGCACGCTACAAGCTCGCCGCCGCGACCTACCTGCTGCTGCCGGGCACGCCGTTCATCTACTACGGCGAAGAGATCGGCCAGGCCGGCGTCGCCGGTCTGCCGGGCGATGCGCCGTTGCGCGCGCCGATGAGCTGGACCCCGGCGCCGGGCGGCTTCTCGACGGGCACGCCGTTCCGGCCGGCCTCGCCGAACCTCTCGACGCACAACGCGCAGGCGCAGGCCGCCGATCCGGGCTCGCTGCTGAACTTCTACAAGGCGATGCTGGCGCTGCGCAACGGCCAGCCGGCGATCGCGCGCGGCCGCTACGAGGCACCGCTCGCGCAGGGTCAGGTGTTGAGTTTCCAGCGCGCCTACAAGAACGAGCGCGTGCTGGTCGTCATCAACTACGGGCGGGCTGCCACCGAGGTGACGCTCCCCGGCCTGCCGGCGAAGGCGCGCCTTCGCGCCTTGCACCCGCAGCCTCCGTCGGGCTCGGCGACCGCCATCCAGGCCAGGGCACTCGCCGCCGATGCGCGGGGTCGGGTCACGCTGACCGCCGCGCCGCTGTCGGTGCAGGTCTTCCGCCTTCGCTGAAGGGCGTGCAGGATGCCGACCACGACGCGCCTCATCGCACGACTCGCCCCGCTGGCCTCGCTCACGCCTTCCACCCCCTTCGTCTCCACCGTCTCCACCGTCTTCCTCGCCTTGAGCCTTCTTGTCATGACAAACGCTCCCTCCGCCGCGACGACCGCTCCCGCCTCTTCCACCCCTTCCACCGCCCCGGTGACGCTTGATCACGTCGAGCCGCCGGACTGGTGGGTCGGCATGAAGTCGCCCGACCTGCAGCTGATGCTGCACGGCGCGGGCATCGGCGCCCTGCAGGCGGAGCTGGCGCCCGTGCCCGGCGTGATCCTGGTCGGCACGCGGCGCGGCGACAGCCCCAACTACCTGTTCGTGGACCTGCGGATCGAATCGTCGGCCCAGCCGGGCACGCTGACGCTGCGCCTGAAGCGCGACGGGCAGGTCGTCGTCGAGCATGGCTACGTCCTGCGCGCGCGCGTGCCGGGCTCGGCACAGCGCGAAAGCTTCGGACCGAAGGACGCGATCTACCTGGTGGTCCCGGACCGTTTCGCCAACGGCGATCCGCGCAACGACGAGGTGCCGGGCCTGGCCGAAGGCCTGCGTCGCGACGACCCGGGCGGCCGCCACGGCGGCGACCTCGCGGGCCTGACGTCGCACCTCGACTACATCGCCGCGATGGGCTTCACGATGCTGTGGCCGACCCCGCTGTCGGTGAACGACAGCCCGAAGTGGAGCTACCACGGCTACGGCGCGACCGACTTCTACCAGGTCGATCCGCGCTTCGGCAGCAACGACGACTTCGTGCGGCTCGGCGCCGAGGCGAAACGCCACGGCATCGGCCTGATCCAGGACATCGTGCTGAACCACATCGGCGTGCATCACTGGTGGATGGCCGACCTGCCGACGGCGGACTGGGTCAACACCTGGCCCCAGTACACCGAGACGCATCACGCGCGCATGTCGCTGCAGGATCCGTACGCCGCGCCGAGCGACCGCAGGCGCTTCAGCGACGGCTGGTTCAGCCCCGGCATGCCCGACCTCAACCAGCGCCAGCCGCTGATGGCGACCTACCTGACGCAGATGAGCCTGTGGTGGATCGAGACCGCCGGCCTGGCCGGCGTGCGCACGGACACCTACAGCTATTCCGACAAGGACTTCCTGGCCGCCTGGTCGCGCCGCCTCAAGGAGGAGTATCCGAAGCTGAACATCGTCGGCGAGGAATGGAGCCCCCACCCGGCCGTGGTGTCGTACTGGCAGGCGGGCAAGCGCAACCACGACGGCTACGTGTCCTCGCTGCCGAGCCTGATGGACTTCCCGCTGCAGGAGGCGCTGCTGGCCGCCCTGAACCAGCAGGATGCGCACGACGGCGGCTTCACGAAGCTCTACGAGGCGCTGGCGCATGACTTCGTCTATCCGGACCCGGCCAACCTGGTGCTGTTCGAGGGCAACCACGACACGCCGCGCGTCTACAGCGTGCTGCACGACGACGTCGAGCTGACGAAGATGGCCTGGGCCTACCTCTCCTTCGTGCGGCGGATCCCGCAGTTCTTCTACGGTTCCGAGATCCTGATGACCAGCCCGCGCCATCGCGACGACGGCGCGGTGCGGGCGGACTTCCCCGGCGGCTGGGCCGGCGATGCGGTCAACGCGTTCACCGGCGCGGGGCTGGGCGAGCGCCAGGCCGGCGCGCAGGCCTGGCTGAAGCGGCTGCTGAACTGGCGCAAGACGGAGGCGCTCGTGCACGGCGGCGCGCTGATGCAGTACGCGCCGCTGGCCGAGAGCTATGTGCTGTTCCGCTACGACGCGGCCCAGGGCCTCGGCGGCAGGCGCCTGATGCTCGTGCTGAGCAAGGCGAAGGAGTCGCGCGAGCTGGACCTGTCGCGCTTCCCCGAGATGCTGCGCGAGGGCGACACGGCGGTCGACGTCATGACCGGCGAGCGCAGGACGCTGGGCCGGACGCTGACGCTGCCGGCGAGGTCGGTGACGCTGCTGTCGATCGAGTGAACGACTGCATGAGCGACTGCGGGAACGACTGCTTGAGCGACTGCTTGAGCGCTGCATGAGCAACTGCATGAGCGACTGAGTAAGAATAGGCTCCGGTCCCATCGACTGGAGCCGTCCATGCGCCCTGCTCTCCGGCGGCTGATGTCGCTTGTCTCCGTGTTCGCGTCGTTCACCGCGCTCGCGGTGTCGTTGACCGGCGGCAGCGCGGCCCACGCCGCCGACTACGTCGGCCCGATCTTCGACGCCCACCTCCACTACAACGAGGAAGCCTGGAACGGCCTTGACGGCCCGCATCCGCCGTCGGACGTGCTCGCGCGCATGCAGCGCAGCGGCGTGAAGGCGATCCTCGCCAACTCGCGCCCGAACGACGGCACGCGCACGCTCGCGTCGCTGCCGGAGACACGAGCGGCCGGCGTGACCGTCGTGCCGTTCATCCGCCTTTATCGCACCCGTTCCGACTACGACGGCTGGTTCCGCAACGAGAGCATCTATCGCATGGTGCAGGATGAACTCGCGCGCGGGACGGCGTCAGGCCCCTATCGCGGCATCGGCGAGTTCCACCTCTACGACAGCGCCAACGCGCGCGGCCCGGTCGCGCAGAAGCTGATGGCGCTGGCGGAGGAGAAGTCGCTCGTCGTGCTCGCGCACGTCGACGACGAGGCGATCGACCTGCTGATGGAAGCGACGCCCAGCAAGGGCCGCGAAGCGCGACTGATCTGGGCCCACACCGGGATCAACGGCGCGCCGGTCGAGCGCGTGGAGGCGCTGCTCGCGAAGTACCCGCGGCTGATGGGCGAGCTGTCCTACCGCCCCGGGCTCACCTGCGACGACGGCAAGCTCTGCCCCGCGTGGCGCGCCTTGATCCTGAAGTACCCGGATCGTTTCCTCGTCGGCTCCGACACCTGGGTCAACCAGCGTTGGCAGCACTACGAGGCCACGATGAAGGGCTACCGCACCTGGCTGGGCGACCTGCCCGCGGACGCGTCCCGCAAGATCGCCTGGGGCAATGCGGCGAAGCTGTTCGGACTCGGCGACTGACGACGCTCGCCGGTGCCGCGCGACCCCTCTGGCAGCGCCAGCAACGACGGCGACTGAGGCTGCGGCCACCGCGATCTCAGCATCGACGCCAGCGGACGGCCTCACACGTAGCAGCTGCATCCCATCGCGCCCCAGAACGCCTGCGCCGCCGATGCGTCGCGCGCCGCGCTCGCGACCGCCGTGTGATCGTGGGCATGCACACCGCACGCGCTCGCGCAGGCGCACTGCGCGGCGTACTGGTAGCGGCGCTCGGCATCGCTCAGCGACGACGACGCCGCCGACTTGCGCGCCTGGTAGCCGCCGTAGGTGCGCACCGGCGACCAGTCCGGCATCGCCGGCGGCAAGGCCGGCGCGAGCGACGCATAGGCGCCGCTGCCGTGCACCGGCTTGCCCGCCACCACGGTCAGCACGGACGTGATGTCCTGGATCTGGTCCTCGGGCACGGTCAGGAAGTCGCGGTCGAGCACCGCCAGGTCGCCGAACGCGCCCGGCTTCAGCACGCCCTTCTTCCCCGTGTCGCGCGAGAACCAGGCGCCGTCGGCCGTCATCAGCCGCAGCGCGGCGACGCGGTCGAGCCGCCGCTCCTCCGGATACAGCAAGGTGCCGCCGATTGTGCGACCCGACACCAGCCAGTACAGCGCCTGCCACGGGTTGTAGCTGTTCACCCGCGTCGCGTCGGTGCCCAGCGAGACGGGGATGCCCATCTCCAGCATGCGCTTGACCGGCGGCGTCTCGGCCGTCGCCTTCAGCCCGTAGCGGCGGATGAAGTACTCGCCCTGCATCGACATCCGGTTCTGCACCGCGATGCCGCCGCCCAGCCGCTTGATGCGCTCGAGGTTCTGCGGCGTCACCGTCTCGCAGTGGTCGAAGAACCAGCCGAGCTTGTCGATCGGGTGGTCGCGATGGACCTTCTCGAACACGTCCAGGCTGCGCGACACCGTCTCGTTGTAGGTTGCATGCATGCGCCAGGGCCAGCCGTTGCCGGCGAGGAAACGCACCACGCCTTCCAGGTCGTTCTCCATCGCCGCCGGCATCTCGGGCCGCGGGACGAGGAAGTCCTCGAAGTCCGCGGCGCTGAAGGCCAGCATCTCGCCGGCGCCGTTGAGCTTGTAGAAGTCGCTGCCGTCGCCCGGCTTGCCGGTGCGCGCCCAGCGCTGGAAGTCGGCCAGTTCCTGCTTGGCCTTCTGCGGGAACAGGTTGTAGGCGATGCGCACCGTGAGGCGGTTCTCCCTGGCGAGCTTGTCGATGATCGCGTAGTCGTCGGGATAGTTCTGGAAGCCGCCGCCCGCGTCGCCGACCGAGGTCACGCCGAGCCGGTTCTCCTCGCGCATGAAATGCAGCGTCGAGTTGAGCTGCTGCTCGGGATCGAGCTTGGGACCGAGGTTCAGCGTGTTGTAGAGGATGAAGGCGTTGGGCTCGGCGAGCAGCAGGCCGGTGGGCTCGCCGCGCGCGTCGCGCTCGATGATCGCGCCGGCGGGCTGCGGCGTGTCCTTCGTGTAGCCGACCGCGCGCAGCGCCGCGCGGTTGAGGAAGGCCTGGTTGTAGAGGTTGAGCACGAACACCGGCGTGTCCGGCGCGGCGGCATTGAGCTCGGCGAGCGTCGGCATGCGCTTCTCGTCGAACTGGAATTCGTTCCACCCGCCGACGACGCGGACCCACTGCGGCGCCGGCGTGCGCGCGGCCTGGTCCTTGAGCATCTGCAGCGCCGCGCCCAGCGAGCGCACGCCGTCCCAGCGCAGCTCCATGTTGAAGTTGAGCCCGCCACGGATGATGTGCATGTGCGAGTCGGTCAGCCCTGGGATCACGCGGCGCTTCTCGACGTCGACGACACGCGTCTTCGCGCCGGCGAGCTTGGCGATCTCCGCGTCCGTGCCCACGGCCATCACGACGCCGTCGCGCAGCGCGATGGCGGTGGCCTCCGGCCTGGCCGGATCCATCGTCGTGATGCGGCCGTTGCGCAGGATCAGGTCGGGCGCGCCACCCTGCCCCGTCTGCGCGAGCACCGGCCCCGCCATCACGCTGATCCCGAGCGCGGCGGCCGCCTCCATGAAATCTCGGCGGTTGCCCTGCGGCGCATCCTCGCGGCCGGTGCGGATCAGGTCGGTGAACATGGCGAGCTCCTGTGCATGGGAACCGGCCAATTCTTCGCCTGATCGTCGCGTTTCGCTTCTCCCGAAAGGGGGGACACCGATGGGGGATGCGATACCTACGTCGAGGTGATTGCGAGAGATACCGCGAGCCGAATACGCTGCAAGCCCAAGGAGTCGCTCATGAAATCAATACGCGAATTGCACGAGAAGTACGGCATCCCCTACGTTGAACGCACGAGGAAATACCCGCCAAAGAATCTCCCACGCCCCGGGGAAGAACGCGCCCCCTCACGCGAAGTGAGTCCGGAGTTCATGGCCATCGTCGAACAGGTCATCGCGGAACATCGCGACGTCCTTCGCGCGCTTGCAAAGCGTTGAACCATGCTGGACGCGAATGAGGTCTTGCGAATCCACGACTCGATCCTTCGAGATGAAGGTGGATTACCCGGTGATCACGGCATGGGCGCCTTGGAGAGTGCGCTCTCACGTGTCATCAATCGTATGCAGTTCGCAGGCATGGATGACATCTTTGAGAGATTGCCGCCATGTACGCGGTGGCCATCGCTCGAGGACATGTTTTCAACGATGGCAACAAGAGGACGGCGCTCGCCAGTGCCCTGGCGTATCTGAAGGCCGAGGGCATCAACTTGCAACGGAGCATTGAACTTGAAGAAGTCATGGTCGACGTTGCGCAGGGGCTTCTGAACGAATGCGACCTGGCAGAGTTCCTCCAGTCGCTCCAGCCCGCGACTCATCGGCCACCGGCCGAGTGAACCGCGATGAGGCGTCATCCCGACGCCTCATCGCGGCCATTTTGGAAGACCGCCTTGTCAGGGCCGGTCGCGCTTGGGCACCCGCGTCTCGATGGCCTTCACCTGGTACTTCGGCTCGAAGCGGCAGGTCTGCCCCAGCCTCTCCCTGGCCTTCTCGCAGCCGGCGGCGATGGATTCCGGCGTCGGCTTCTTCCCTTGCGTGGCCCAGGTCGTCAGCGCGTCCATCAGCGCCGCATAGGTCGGGTCGCTGAGGTAGCTGTGGTCCTTGTCGCCGGTGAAGGTCTGCACCAGCGCATCACCGCGGCCCGCGGCAGCCATCGTGCGGCCGAAGCTCTCCTGCAGCTCGACCATCGCCGTCGGGTCGTGGATCGCGTGCACCGTCAGCACCGGCACCGGGATCTTCCCGCCCAGGTCCGCATCGGCGGACAAGGTCGCCACCGCCTTCGCATCGGCCGTGTAGCGCAGCACGCCCGCGTTCAGCGCCGCGTCGTCGCTCGAGCCGGCATACACCGCGCCGACGTTGCCGAACGGGCTCGCGCCGCCGGTGCGCTTCTGCGCGATGTCCTGGAAGTGCCAGGTCGCCCAGTTCAGATGCGACTGGATGCTGCGCTCCGGGATGTGGATCACGTCGATGATGGTCTTGATCTTCGACGCCTGCTCCGGCGTGCGCTCCGCCGCCGGCTTGTTCAGGCCCAGGCAGTCGTCGACGCGCTTCGCAAGATCAGGCTGCTTCAAGGGCGAATCCGCCGGCAGCCCGATGTTGAGCGGGTACTGCGGTTCGCTCGGCAGCGGATGGTTGTGGCAGAGGTACTGGTAGACGACACGCAGGTCGAGCCGGAAGTCGTAGCTCCGCGTCCCGCCACCCAGCACGCCGGAGGTGAGCAGCACCGCGTCGTAAGGCTTGCCGTCGGCGAACAGCTCCGCGCCCTTGGCCGCCACGCTCGCGCCCCAGGACTGGCCGTGCAGGTAGACATGCCTGGGCTTGGCGACCTTGTCGATGAACAGGCGCCGCAGGCGCTCGTTGTCCTCGGCCGCGGCGGTGACCGCCACGCCGCCCTGACGGTAACTCGACGTCGCGAACGCGTAGCCCAGGCGCGGCATGATGGTCCAGCGCTCGACGTCCTCCGTCACGCGCTTGATCGTCGGCGCGCCGAGGAAGGGCCCGCCGTGCGCATGCACGACGAGGTCCCCGTTCCACTGCCTGGGCATCACGATCATGTAGAGCGCACCGGCGCTGTCCTTGCCCGACAGGCAGCTCGCGCCCTCGCCGACGCCCGACGGACAGGCGGCCGGGGCCGGCGCGGTCTCGGCCGCCATGTCGAAGCTCGCGCCCGCCGGGCCCTTCGCGAAGGCGGCCGGCACACCGGCCACCAGCAACAAGGTCGTCGACCACGCGATCCACGCGCTCGCGCCGCCGATCCCGTTCGTTCGCGTCATCCGCTTCATCGTCATCCTCTTCTCCCTTCGGATCATTGCAGTCAGGCCGCCGCGCCGCCGGGCGCGAGCGCGGTGGGCCTGGTGGCCATCAAAGGCGCCGCGGCCGACGCCGCCGCGCGACGTCGACGCAGCATCCACAGCAGGCCCAGGCCCAGCCCCGCCAGCGCGAACGACGCCGGCTCCGGCACCGCCGCGGCGAAACCGAGTTGGTCGCTCGCCACGCGCTGCAGCAGCAGCGCGTCGGCCGCGCTGATGCCGAGGTCGCGCGCGGCGATCTCGTTCAGGCCCAGCACCGCCGGATCCAGCCCCGTGATCGTGCCGAACAGCGTCAGCGCGCTCAGGTAGGAGCCGTACTTGCTTGCATGGGTGCCGTCGTCGAACCACAGGTCGAGCAGGCCGTCCGTCGCCGCCGTCGACGCGTACATGTCGGGCGTCGCGACACCCGCCGCGATCGCGCGCATGAAGGCCTCGCCCACCGGCGCGACGCCGGCGATGCCGCCCGAACCGTCCGCGCCCGCCATCAGCGCCGCCGCGGTGTACGCCTGCTTCAGGTCGTCGGTCATCGCCTGCAGCGACGGGTAGAAGGACGGCGCAGGCTGCCCCGTCGGGATGACCTCGCCGGTGTTCTCGTCGGTGACCGTCGTGCTGGGCGCGTTGACCAGGTTGGGCCGCGCCCAGGTCTGGTAGAGGTACACGTCGGCGTTCGCGTTGGCATGGGCGTTCGCCGGCACGTTGCGCAGCAGCGAGCAGGTCCCCGTCGACGCGCCGGTGATCTCCGCGCACTTGGCGTTCGTGCCGCCGATCAGGTCGCGCTCGCGGTAGCTGAGCGCGTTGCCTTGATGAATCCAGTTCTCGATCAGGTTGGTGTACGTGTTGAAGTAGGCCGGATTGGAGGCCAGGCCCGGCTGCTTGGTCAGCGGCTCGTCGCTCTGCTCCTGCAGCACCACCTTGTCCCAGGCCTGCGAGCCGATGTTGCCCCGCAGGTCCCAGCCGGCGTTGTTGGTGTTGAGGAACTGCCCGCGCAGCGAGGCCGCATTGCGCGCCGAGATCGAGACGTCGTAGTCCAGCCCGACCTGCACGGTGAACTGCTTGAAGATGCCGGCGACGCCGCCCCACGGATGGGGCTCGAAGCTGTTGGCGCCGCTCGGGTTGCTGGCGTACATCGCCGCCGTCAGGTCGTGGACGTTGGCGGCGTTGTAGCTCATCACCGGATCGACGCGTCCGAAGGTGTAGCTGTTGCCGACGAAGAGGATCTTGGTCGCTTCCGCCTGCGCGCCCAGCGGCACGCAGGCGCCCAGCGCCGCGAAGGCGAGCGCGACCGCGCCGGCCAGGTTCGAGGACCGCCGCGATGGCCGCCCCGAGGACTGCCGGGACGACCGCCATGACGTGGTGGAGAGCATGCTGTTCGACATGGTCGTGCTCCTTCGTTGCTGCTGGTTGAAGCGAGGGTCAGAAGTTGTGGCGCACGCCGGCCTCGAAGCCGCCGCTGTCGCCCCCGGGCTGCGTCGTCGCCAGACCGACGTTGAAGCGCGTGCCGCGGCCCTTGTTGTCCACCTTGGCGACGTTGGTGTAGAGCGCCGTCCGCTTGGACAGGTCATGCACGTAGCCGATCGCGATGTGCGTCGCGTCGCTGGCGACGTTCTTCGCCTTCAGCCAGGTGTAGGCGAAGCGCAGCTCACCCTGCGGCCACACCTGCCACTGGGTGCCCAGCATCGTCGCGGTCGTGCTGGTGATGCCGACCTCGTTGCGGCCCCACAGCGCCATCAGCTTGGCCGGCCCCCAGGTGTAGGCCATGCCCACGTTGCTCTGCGTGTAGTCGCCGGTGGCATAACGCGTCTTGGAGATCGCCGCCGAGCCGTTGAAGGTCTCGTTGCGCCAGCCGATGCGCACGCCGGTCAACTGGCCGTCCTTGTGCGTCGGACCCGCGCCCTGCTCGCCCAGCGCCAGCATCGCGTGGCCGTAGAAGCCGTTGAGGCCCGACGGCGTGAAGTAGCCGATCGAGTTGGACGCCCGCACGTTGGTGCGCGCCGTCGTGCCGTTGGCGGGCGCCGGGTAGTACATGATCCCGGAGCTGCCCACGCCGTTCGTCCCGAACGGATGCATGGACGTGGTCAGGTTGCCGAAGGACGGCACGTAGTCGCGGCCCAGGCGCAGTTCGCCCCAGTCGGCCGAGGAGATCTGGACGGTCGCGCGGCGACCCCAGGTCAGGCCGCCGCTGACCGAGTCCTTGTTGTTGGTGCTGGTCGCGCCGCTGGTGCCGTCGTCGACGGCCACCGCCGACTCCAGCCAGAAGCCGACCTTCAGCCCGCCGCCCAGGTCTTCCGTGCCGCGCACGCCGAAGCGGCTGGACGTGTTGCCGTCGCTGTTCACGAAGTAGCGGGTGTCGCTGCCACTGGCCTTCAGCGCCTGCACGCCGATGTCGAGCAGGCCGAACACCTGCACGCTGCTGCCGCTCTGCGCCTGCGCGCCGCTGGCCGCTCCCACCGCGGTGGCAGCCAGGACCAGGGTCCTGGCTGCGTTCCACGCGTTCCTCGACTGTCGTTTCGTCTTCATCAACGTTGTCTCCGTTTGGTTGTAGTAGGTATCCGGGCCGGACCTTAGTGACCGGCCTCCATAGCGTCAAATACACTGATCCGCAGAGTCCGAGACGTTTTGAATATGGGACGTACGTAGCTTTGCGCATGGCAGGGCGACGGCGAGCCCGAGGACCAGGAGACAACGCAGACATGGACCTTCGACATCTGCGCTACTTCGTGACGGTCGCGGAGACCGGCCACATGACGCGCGCGGCGGCGCTGCTCGGGATGCAGCAGCCGCCGCTGAGCCAGCAGATCAAGACGCTGGAACAGGAGCTGGGCATCGCCCTGCTGCACCGCCATCCGAAGGGCGTGAGCCTGACCGACGGCGGTCGTCAGTTCCTGGACGAAGCGCGACGGTTGCTGCGCGATTACAACGACATGCGCGACCGCATGGACCGGCTGGCCGGCGGGCAGCACGGGCTGCTGGCGATCGGGTTCACCAGTTCGGCGGCGGCACATGCGTACACGCCAGCGGTGCTGCGCGCCTGCCGCGGCGAACACCCGGGCATCGCGCTGACGATGACCGAGAACCATGCCGCCGGGTTGATCGAATCGATCGTGAAGTCGCGGCTGCACTGCGCCTTCCTGCGCGTGCCGGTCGCGCAGCCCGAAGGCGTCAGCTTCGAGACGCTGTTGACCGAGCCCGCGCTGCTGGCGCTGCCGCTGGACCACCGGCTCGCGACGGTGCCGCGCGCGGGGGCCACGCCGGTGCCGCTGGCGGAGCTCGAGGACGAGGACCTGATCCTCGTCCGCCGCCCGGGGGCGCCCGGCCTCTACGCCAATCTGCTGGCGCTGTGCGAGCGCGACGGCGTCAAGCCGCGCAGCTTCGTGGAGGTCGACCGGATGATGATGAACCTCAACCTGGTGGCGGCCGGCGCCGGCATCACGGTGGTGCCGGCGTCGATGCGCGGCGTGCACGCGCACTCGATCGTGTTCCGGCCCCTGGAGAAGCATGCGCGGCTGGAAGCGCCGTTGACGATCGCGTATCGCTCGCATGACCAGGAGGGTCCGACGGCGACCTTCCTCGCGCTGGCCCGCCGCATCGCGATGGAGCACCGCGATGCGTAGGCGCGCGTTGCTGAATGCCGCCGCGTGGAGCGCGGTGGCGGTGCCAGGTCTTGCGCAGGTCGCGGGCGAGCCCTGGCCGACGCGCCCGATCCACCTGATCGTCGCCTACCCGCCCGGCGGCGTCAGCGACGAGACCGCGCGCGCGCTCGCGCAGCACATGAGCGCGCGGCTGAAGGTGCCGGTGATCGTCGAGAACCGCGCCGGCGCGGGCGGGCTGACCGCGCTGGAGTCGCTCGCGCGCGCGGCGCCGGACGGCCACACGCTGGCCTACTGCGCCATCTCGCCGCTGGTGTTCGCGCCGGCCGGCGCCGGCCCCTCCGCGACGGCGCCCGAGGTGGCCCCCGTCGTCAGCATCATGGACACGCCGGTGCTGGTGCTCGCGCATCCGTCGTTCAAACCGAAAGACTTCGCCGCGATGCTTGCCGCCGCGCGCGCGGCGCCGGGCCGCCTGCGCTGGGCGACGTCGGGCCACGCGACGGTCGGGCACATGGTGCTGGCGCAGGTGCGCGCCGCGGCGCGCGTCGACATCATCCACGTGCCCTACAAGGGCGGCGGCCAGCAGTTGACCGATGCGATCGGCGGGCAGTTCGAGCTGCTGTCCTCCAACGTCGCGTCGCAGCAGCTGCAGTTCGTGCGGCAGGGCAAGCTGAAGGCGCTGGCGATCGGCTCGCCGGTCCGGCTACCAGTGCTGCCCGACGTGCCGACGCTGGCCGAGCTCGGCTTTCCGGACGCGAACCTCGTCTCGACGTTCGGGCTCTTCGCGCCGCGCGGCGTGCCGGAGGAGCGGCTGCGATTGATCAACAGCGTCGTCAACGAGGCGCTGCGGCTGCCGGAGATCCGCTCGAAGATCCTCGACGTCAGCAACCTGCCGACGGGCGGCTCGGCGGCGGACCTCGCCGCGCGCATCGCGAAGGAGCGGGAACGCGCGCTGCGCGTGCCGGCGGATTGAAGCGGGGGTCATTCCACCTGCCAAGTCTCTGCGCTTGGCCGCCAGTGCATGAGGCCCGGACGGCAAGCGTCCAAACCTCACGCACTGCCGTCCCTGATCGACCGCGCACTCATTCGAGTCCGCTGCGTGCAACGACCTCTTCGGCGATCGCCAAAGCACTCGTGAGTCCGGGCGACTCGATCCCCATCAGGTTCACCAGTCCCGGCACGCCGTGCTGCGCGGGGCCGTCGATACGGAAATCGGGCGCAGGCTCGTGCGGCCCATGGATCTTCGGCCGCACGCCGCTGTAGGCAGGCTGCAGCGCGCCATCCGGCAGCGCGGGCCAGTAGCGGCGCACGTCGTCGTAGAACACGTCGGCGCGGGCGGGATCGACGGCGTAGTCGATGTCTTCGGGGCTCGCGACGTCCAGCCATTGCGCATCGGGGCCGAAGCGCGCCTGGCCGCCGAGGTCCAGGGTCAGGTGCACGCCCAGCCACGCGTCCTGCGGCATCGGGTACACGAGCCGCGAGAACGGCGCCCGCCCCTGCAGCGCGAAGTAGCAGCCCTTGCTGAAGCGCGCCACGGGTGGCGGCGGCAGGCCCTCGATCGCGGCGGCAAGCAAGGGGGCGCGCAGCCCCGTCGCGTTGACCACGATGCGGGTGCCGAGCGTCATGTCGTCGGTGTGGACCACGTGCGCGGCACCGTCGCGACGGACCGCGGTCACCGCCGCGCCGAAGGCGACCGCGCCGCCATGCCGCTCCAGATCGCCTTGCAGCGAGAGCATCAGCCCGTGGCTGTCGACGATGCCGGTCGAGGGCGACAGCAAGGCGGCCTCGCACTGCAGTTGGGGTTCGAGCGCGAGGGCCTCCTCGCGCGTGAGCCAGCGCAGGTCGTCGACCCCGTTCGCGGCGGCGTTCGCCTGCAACGCGCGCAGGCCGGGCAGTTGTTCGGCCGACGTGGCGACGACGAGCTTGCCGCAACGCTGGTGCGGCACGCCGTGCGATTCGCAGTGCGCGTAGAGCAGCTGCTTGCCGCGCACGCACAGCCGCGCCCTCAGCGAGCCGGTGGGGTAGTAGAGCCCGGCGTGGATGACTTCGCTGTTGCGCGAACTCACGCCGGTGCCGATGCCGAGTTCGCGCTCGAGCACCAGCGTCTCCAGTCCGCGCATCGCCAGCGCCCGTCCGACCGCGAGGCCGACGACACCGGCCCCGATCACCACTGCATCGACTTGATCCATCCCGGCGATTGTGCCGAGCCGCTTCTGCCTTGGTCCGTCCTCGGACGGCGATCAGGCGCGCAGATCGACCAGCGCGTGCGAATGCTGGAAACCGAAGGCGCTGACCGCGGCGGCGTCGTGGCTGAACTCGCCCGCGGCGAGTCGTTGGGCGAGCGTCTCCAGGTCCAGCGTCAGGAACTCGCTGACCTCGCCGTCGCCGTTGCGCGGCGAGAAGCCGGCGGGCAACTGCAGGCTGAAGACATGCAGCACCTCGTCGTGCAGGCCTTCGGGTTCCATGCGCGTGCTGCGCAAGGCGCCGCGCGCTTGCACGCAAGCGCTGACGACCATCGGCACGCCGGCCTCTTCCAGCAGCTCACGACGCGCGCAATCGACGAGGTCTTCATCGGCGGTCAGACCACCGGCGGCGAGGTTGTCGAGCTTGCCCGGATCGGTCGCCTTCGTCAGCGCGCGTCGGCCGCACACGAGCCGCGCGCCCGGCAGGAAGCCATTGATGTGGACGGCGCGGCTCATCAGGCCGAAGAAGCGGAAGGCGGCGCGCTCCAGACGGAACAGCACTTCGCCGCGTTCGGAGCAGGGATCCTCGACGGGCCGCTCGCAGGCGTAGCGTTCGCCGCGCCAGCCGGCAATGGCGCCGCGCGCCTTCAGCGCGAGCGCCACGGCGCCGATGCGCTCGGAGCGGGCGTCGACATCGAGCGCCTCGGCCTCCCAGCACAACGCGCCCTCGCGGCGCTTCAACTCAGGCCAGACCTCGCCTAGCAAGACCTGGCGCATCGGATGCACACGGCCGATCGTGGCGTCACCGAGCCGCAGCGCAATGAGCCCCTCCGGCAGCGGCTGACGCGCCAGTTGCAGACAGCGCGGAAGAACGGCGACGAGCGATGGCGGCAGCAGCGGAGACATGCGTCGATTCTCTCCGCGCCTCCCCCGGAAATGACTGAAATGTGCGAGAGACGAGACCCCGTGAACGCAGGATGATCGCTGCCCACCCCACCCAAGAACACGCAGTACACAACGCGAAGGAGCCGCTCAATGAAGCTCGCATTGCACAAGGCATTCCGTCAGGTCGGCGCCTCGCAGCAGGACGCCGACACCGCCGCTGAATCGATCGACAGCGCCTTGGAGAAACGCATGAACGACAAACAAGCCCATCTGGCCAAGAACTCCGACATGTATACGGTCAGGACGGAAATGGCGGAGATGAAGTCCCAGATCGCCGGCGTTCGCAGCGAGGTCGGCATGGTGCGCGCTGAACTGCGGCAGGAGATTGCCCTCGTGCGTGGTGAGATTGCCACCGTCCGCGCAGAGTTGAAGCAGGACATCGCCAGCGTCCGCGGCGACATCGCCAACGTTCGAGGCGAGATGTCGCACATGCGAAGCGACTTGGTCCGCTGGATCATCGGAAGCCAGGTCGCAACGATCGGCGCGACGACGTCCATCGTGTTCGGGATGCTGAAGTACCTTCATCCCTGATGACCAGCCAAGAAAAAACCCCGCCAACTTGCGTTGACGGGGTTGATCTGGTGGGCGGTGCAGGGTTCGAACCTGCGACCCCTGCCGTGTGAAGGCAGGGAATATGGACTTTCCTGGACCTTCATGGACCCATCTCTCATAGGAGAATGGTCCAATATCGTCCAAACAGTTGCAGCCAGGTTTGGACCAGCTTTAGACCACCCTGAGCCACGATGGTTACTTCGCACAATCTGGAGCGTCAATGGCCGTAAAGCCCATCTCTACCGAAATTAAGCAGAAGGCGACGCGGCTGACCAACCTCAACTTGGCCACGGTTGCGGCTCGCGACAAGCTTAAAGTTCGCGAGTCGCCGTATTGGCAGAAGCTCGACACAGGGTGTCATCTGGGCATGCGGAAGATGACGCCCGGCTCGGAAATCTGGTGGGCCAAGTACACGGAGCCGGGAACGAAAACGACCATCAAGGAAAGCTTGGGGGAGTTTGGCCACCTACCTCGCAATGAGCGCTTCGGGGCTGCAAAGAAGGCCGCGGAAGCTTGGTTCAAGACGGTCGGCCGCGTCGGCCGCGTCGACCCGGTGACCGTCAAGCAAGCATGCGCGGCCTACGTGCAGCACAAGCTTGAGACCGAAGGAAGCGAGCCTGCGGCGGACATCGAAGGTCGTTTCAGGCGCTGGGTCGACGCCGCACCCATCGGCAAGATTCAGCTCGCGAAGTTGACCCGGACTGACGTCGAAGAGTGGCGAAAAACGATGGTCGCCACGCCTGTCAGAGTCAACTATGACGACCGGAAGCCAATGTTCCGCGCTCGCAGCATCCACACCGCAAACAGAGACTTGACGCCGCTTCGCGCAGCGCTGAACTACGCGCTGGGCAAGGACCTCGTCGCATCCGACAAGGCCTGGATTGAGGAGCTGAAACCGCTCGTGAAGGCGAGGCCCAAGCGCAACAAGCCGTCTGAGAGCGACGACGAGGATGCTGACCTGGAAGACGATCTGGACGACAACGATGACGAAGAAGACGAGGATTCCCAGCTCGGGCATCACAACATCGAGCTCAACCTTGCACAGCGCACTGCACTGATCGCCGCGGCAAGTGTTGAGCTACGCCCGCTACTGCATGTGATGTCGATGCTGCCTGTGCGACCTGGCGCGCTGGCTCGCCTGCGGGTGCGCAACCTGAGCGTCAGGAACGCACGGTTGCGGATCGTGCGCGACAAGGCGGGCAGCGGCCGACTGCTCCCACTGCCTCCAACAACACTCGCGGTCTTCGAAGCTCTGGCTGCAGGCAAACCTAAGAACGCGCTGCTACTTCCTCGCGCAAACGGAAAACGATGGACCAAAGATGGGTGGAAAAAGCCCGTCAAGGCGGCTGTCATCGCGGCCGGGTTGCCGTCCGAAGCGAGCATCTATACGGTGCGGCACAGCGTCATCACCGACCTCGTGCAGGCCGGCCTAGACGTAGGCAACGTGGCCAAGCTGGCCGGAACCAGCATCCAGATGATCGACAGGCACTACTTCAAGCTCGGAACTGACCGCGCAACCGCAGCCCTGGCTGCGCTGCACATTGAGATGCCCTCCTCGCCTCCGCCCGCCCCCCTGGTCGATTTCGATGACGGCGACCTCATCTGATTTCAGCGTATGTAATCGTCTGAATCAGCATCAAGGCGGGAGTCGTAAGCCGCGTCGAACTCGTCGTCGTCGGCCGCGGAGCGGGCTCGCATTCGGTGAGGAAGTAGCGCGGCGACCTGCCCTTTGGTCAGGCAGTGTGAGAGTGTGATGGTGGTGGAATTCGAGCACAGGGTTAGGTCAAGCCCGATGCCGCTTCGCGAAGGTCCGCCGCCCCGCGCGCGCTACTCTGCCACAGAGCGGCTCCGTGCCGGCGATGAGGTTGCGATGCTTCTCGAGCGGTCAGCGGTCATAACCACCGTGACCAGCGTGGAGGTCTATTACGAGGACATCCCCCCTCCGCCATTGCCTTCACTGCATTCTTCGCCGCGGCAACCGCCTCGTCCGCTGTTGGGTGCTCGCCCGCAAGAGGAACGCGCGGTTCCCTTTCGCTCACGTCACCTTCCAGTCCAAAAACGAGAACAGCTCGGCACAGCCCTGCAGCAAGTTCCTCGGTCTCGATCTTGGCGGAAACCAGCAGGTCTTCTCCCATCGTGGCAGCCTCGAGTTCGGTGGATGAGCATCGTAGCTGCCGCCCGAACTACGGTCATCTGTCCCCGCCATCTGTGCACAACTCTGTTGGATGCCTATGCAGGGCAGTGTCAAGTCCTTGATTCTTCAAGCACAAACCTTCTCTGCCTCAAAACGCGGCAGCTCGGCCTCGTGCAGCATCCAACCAAGCCGCGCGCGAGCATCGCACCCTCTCTTCTACGACCTCACGCACCATGCACAGCCAGGAACCTGGCCCGCAAAGCAAGCGCATCCGCTAGGGCATGGTGACGCCGCAGACCGCGTGCTCTCCTCAATTGGTCGAAGCACATCTCGCTGGCGCGATCCCCCTCGGGCTGGCCAACTAGGTAGCCCACGTGCGTCGGAATCACTGCACATCTGACGCCCCGCCCCTGAGCGTCGAGCAACTGCTCGATGAAGGCGAAGTCCTGGTGGTAGTCGTAGCAGACCTGCACTTCTGCAGCGCCAAGTGCCTCGATCCACTGAATCAGCTGCTCGCCAACTTCGACGAAGGCCCCCGCCTGCCCTGGCGCAGCCGCCAGCTGCGGCAGCACCTGCGTCCGCATGAACTCGTCTCTCCGGTCATGATCGAGCTCTGCCGCGACCTCGCAGTAAAACTCGTCGCCGGCCACTGAGCAAAGTCCCACGCTCAGCAGGACCGGCGCCTGGGTGTCCGTCGCTGGCGCGAATTCGGTGTCCAAGAAAACGTAAAGCGGCATGCGGTCCTCACATCGCTCGGCCACCGGTCGGAGGCCCAAAGCTGTGCTCCAGCGCTGCGTAGAGGCGGTTGATGGCCTCCGAGTCCGCCAAACCTCGCGAGCCACTGGTGATGACGACGTACGGAAGCTCGTCCTCCGCCCAACCGATGGCGTAAGCCACGCGGTGCCGAACCAACAATTGAGCAAAGGGCCCGATATCTGCCATCAGGCTGTTGATTCCCGCGCGATCCTGACCCACCGTTTCCATCCAATCTTGACCCACACTTGTTCGAGCCACTGAGGCTCA
>NZ_JBWKOA010000002.1:0-826859 GCF_059415845.1 Roseateles sp. GW821-FHT09H11
CCGCCGCGCCGAGCGCCGCCCGTCCGCCGACGCCGGCCCGCGCGCCCATCTGCGCGGCGTAGCGCACGCCGCCGCCCGCCGCGCGGATCTCCGACGCCGCCGCCCGGCCGCCGAGCTGTCCCGCCTTGGCCATGCCCATCTGCATCAGCACGTTGCCGGCGTCGCTGACGTTCTCCGTCATCTGGTCGGCCTCGGACTGCAGCTCCGCCGCGGTCTGCGCGCAGGCCGCGTCGATGAGGTTCTTGATGAACACCAGCGCCTGCAGCACCAGCGCCACCTTGCCCACGGCGATGGTCCAGCCGCCGACCGTCGTGAGCACCGTGGTGCAGAACGCGATCACCGGGCCGGTCACCGGCGCCGCCGTCCCGAAGGACAGGATGGTGATCGCCGTCATGATCGCGATGATCACGCCCGCCAGCGCGGTGATCGAGCCCAGCACGATCGTCAGGCCGGTGGCGATGTCGGCCGCCGACTTCAGCAGGTTGCCCAGCGGATCGCGCCGCCACTGCTCCGCGCTGAGCAGGTTGGCCCCGCCGGAGAGCATCATCCCCAGCCCGCTGACCACGCCCATCATCGGCCCGCGCGGGTCGATCAGGCCCAGCGCGAGGTGGCCGAAACCGGGCCACTGGATGTTGCCCACCGAGCCGAACAGGTTGCGGCCGGTCTGCCGCAGCGCCCAGCCCATGCGGTCGGTCGCGGTCATGGCGGCGAAGCCGCCCTCGGTCTGGCTCTCGATGTCCGCGATCTGCGCGGCGCGGCGCTCGGCGGCGGCCTGCTGCGCCTGCTGACGCGCCTCCTCGTTGGGCGGCTCCACGCCGGTCAGCCAACTGGGCAGGGCGCCCGACACCGCGCCGGCCGCATCGACGCGCTCGCGTTCCGGCGCCGCGGGCGCGGCCGGTGCCGCCGCGGCGATGGGACCCCCGTCCGCGGCGCCGCCGGACGCATCGGCGCCACCGTCGCTGCTCCCCTCGGCCGCCATCGCGCCGGCATCGCCGGCGTCGCCCGCATCAGCTCCCGCGTCGGCATCGCCTTGCGGCGACGGCGCGTCCGGTCCGGCGCTCGCGTCGGCCTCCGGGGCTGCGCCCGTGCCTGTGCCTGTGGCACCGGAAGCGCCGCTTGCGCCGCCGTCCGGCGAGCCGTCCGCGGCGCTGCCGCCGCCCGCTGCCGCCTGCGGCGGTGGGGCGGGGGGCGGTGGCGGCGTCTCCACGTCACCGCTGTCCGCGGGCGTGCGTTGCACCAGTTGGTCACCGCCGTCGACCGACCCCGCATCTGCCGGCTCGACTTCCACTCCCGTTCCAGCGCCCGCTTCCGTTGCCGCTTCGGCTTGCGCTGCCATCGCCGCCGGTGGCTCGGCCCCGGTGGCCTGCGCCGCATCGTCGGCGGCAACGGTCTCGTCCGCGGTCGCCGCGGGCGCGTCGCCGGCCGCCTCTTCGCCGAGGGCTTCCTCGCCATAGAGTTCGACGACCTTCTCGCGGGTCCACGGTTCCGGCGCCGGGACCGCCGCCATGTTGGCGGCGTAGTCGCCCTGCACCGTCTGCAGGCGCGATTCGAGCTCGTTCGAGGTCTCCGCCAGCGCCGCGCCGCGGTCGTCGATCGCGGCGGCCTGGCCGGTGTGCTCGTCGGGCGCGCTCGCCAGCGATTCCATCTCGCCGCGCGCCGCGCCCGTCTGCTCGCCCATCGTGCCGAGCTTGTCGCTGGTGGCCGCCAGCGTCTGGTCCATGCCCTCCAGCCGGCTCTGCGTGACCGCGTTCTGCTGCTGCGCCTGCGCGGCGTCCTGACCCAGCGTGCCGGCCTTGGCGCGCGTCTGCGTGACGGCGTCGTCAGTCGTGCCGATGTCGCTGCCGGCCTGGTTCATCGCGCCGCCCTGTTCGCGCGCGTTGGCCGCGGCCTCGGCGTCGTCGGGCGTGTTGGCGGCGTTCTCGGCCGCCAGGCCGGAGGCCTCGCTGGCCATCGGTCCGGATTCGGCCTTGCCTTCGTCCGCCTTGGACTCGAAGTTCGGCGCCTCGGCCGCGACCGTCGCGGCCTTCTCCTGCGACACGCCCAGTCCCTGCCGCGCCTGACCGAGCAGCTCCTGCCGGAAGGCCAGGTGCTCGCGCGACTTCGAGACGCCCATCTCGGCCTGCATGACGCCGCCGCGCACCAGCGCCAGATTGCCGCGCAGGGTGGTGGCGTTGCGCCGTTCCTCGGTGGCGAAGGAGCGGATGCGGCCGCTCTGCTCGCGCAGGCTCTGCGCCTGTGCCGCGAGGCCGGCGACCTGCTCGTCGGCGGCGGGATCGGCGGGCAACGGCCCACCGCCCGCATCGGTGGGCGCGCTGACCGCGGCGGGCACGGTCACCGGCATCTCGGGCGCCGGCATCGCGGTCCCCGCCGCGGTCCCGAAGGCGGCCTGCGCCTGTCCCGCACCGCCGTCCGCGAGACCGCCCGCCGCGCCCTTGCCGCCGCCTTTCCCGCCGGCCGCGGGCGGTCCGTCCGCCTCCACCAGCGGATCGGCGGGGGCGTCCGCGGCCTGCTCCGTCTGGGCGGCGGCCTCCTCGACCTTCGGCGCCTCCTGCGCCGGCCGGTCCACCGACGGCTTGGCCTGTGGCTCCAGCTTGCCGCGTTCCTGCGCCAGTTCGCCGCGGTCCACGCCGCCGGCCGCGCTGCGCGCCGTGTGCGCCCGCGCCGCCGCGTCCCCGGTCGGCTGCTCGTCCTCGTGGCCCTCGCTGGCCGCGCTGATCTTTCCCTGCATCCGCGACAGCACGCCGCCGCCGTCCTCCGGGTGGCGATAGTCGGCGGGCGCGCGCTGCACCGCCTCCGGACGGGCGCGGCCGCTGCCCTGCTGCATCACGTGCGCGACCTCGTGCGCCATCAGCGGCAGGTCGTCCGCGCGCTGCTGCGGACCGAGCCAGATGTGCTCGCCGTGGGTGAAGGCCTTCGCGTTCAGCGCCTTCGCCATGCCGTCGGCGGCGGGGCCGGCGTGCACGCGCACGTCGCCGAGATCCGCGCCGAGCGAGGACTCCAGCCGCGTGCGCACGCCCGCCTGCAGCGGGCTGCCGGCGTCGGGCGCCTGCGGCAGTGCCGCGGCGCCGGGCGCTTCGCCCGCCGTGTCGGCCCCGCTGCCGGAGCTGCTGCCCGTGCCGCTGCGTTGCACGAGCGCGTCGTCGAGCGGCGTCTCTGCTTCGGCGGCGCATTCCGCGCAGAGCCTCTGGACGACGGGCGTCTCGCCTGAGACCGTGAATGCGCCGGCGGCACCCGATGCACCTGATGCACCCGATGCGCTTGATGCACCAGCAGCCCCCGACGCAGCGGGCAGTCCGGGCACGTTCACCGCTTCGTTGCGCATCACCGCGTCGGCGACGGCATCGGCCTCGCGCTCGAAGGGATCGTCCTGCCGTCCGATCGTGAGCTTGGGCTGGACGCCGCAGCCCGGACCGGACGCGCCGTGGCGGGCGAGGAAGCGCGGCAGTCCGGCTGCCGCCGACTCGCCCGCCGCGCAATCGCAGTGCGAGGCGCCGCGATGTCCGGCCGACGTCGGCGCGACAGCCTGGGTCCTGGCCTGAGGCGCCGCCGTGTTCATGGCCCCTCCGGCGCGGCTCCGTCGGACGCGAGCACCCGCAGCGCGGCGGGCAGCGGCTTGCCGAGCTTGCCGTACTCCGCGACCAGCGCCGGCAGCAGATCCGCCGCGCCGACCGGCCCGCCGTGCGTGCGCGCCGCGGCGGCCAGCACCACGTTGCGGACATGGCCGCCGGCCAGCTCGCACCCGGCCGCCAGCTGGTTCACCGTGCCGCCGTCCAGCCGGTGCCCGTCGCCGAGATGCGCCAGCCACAGCGCGCGGCGCTCCTTGGGACCGGGCGGCGGGAACTCGACGATCACGTCCAGCCGCCGCGTGAAGGCCGAATCGAAACGCGCGCGGCTGTTGCTGGTGAGCACGGCGATGCCCGCATAGGACTCGATCCGCGAGAGCAGGTAGTTGGTCTGCGCGTTGGCGAAGCGGTCGTTGGAATCCTTCACGTCGGTGCGTTTGCCGAAGAGCGAATCGGCCTCGTCGAACATCAGCACCACCTCGGCGTGTTCGGCGCGGGCGAACAGCTGGGCGAGGTTCTTCTCGGTCTCGCCGATGTACTTGCTGGTCACCGAGGCCAGGTCGACGCGGTACAGCGGCAGGCCCAGCCGCGTCGCGAGCCAGCCGACGGCCAGCGACTTGCCGGTGCCCGACGGCCCGACGAAGAGTCCCCGCACCCCGGTGCGGAAGCGCGCGCGCATCGCCGGACCGAGGCCCCGGGCGGCGGTGTCGCGCGCCAGGCATCGGTCGGCGAAGGCGTCGAGCTCGACGCGCAGCGGCGCGGGCAGGACCAGCGCCTCGTCCGGCACGGGGTCGGCGAGCAGTTCGGCCAGGGCGCCGAGGTCGCCGGCGCTGCCGCCTCGCGCGGCCTGCACGACGTGGGCGGGGGTGACGGTCTCGGCGCCGGCGGCTTGCGCCTCGAAGCGCGCCGCGCGGCCGAGTTCCGCGATGCGGCCCGCCGCGTGGCAGTGCCGGTGCCCCAGCGTCTGGGCGAAGCCGGCATCGCCCAGCGCGTCGAGCCAGAGCGCGCTGCGTTCTTCCGCCGGCGGAATCGGGACGGACCAGCCGGGGGCGGTGTCGCCGTTGAACTCGATGCTGCCGTCCGGGCCGGCGGCGACGAGCAGCGGCCCGTGCCAGCCGGGGATCGCGGCCACGCGGCGGCGTTCGCCGGGGGCGAGTTCGAGGCTCACGACCGGGACCGCCGCGGCGAGCCAGAGCCACGGGCCGAGGCCTTCGGGGACGTCGCCCTCGATGAACACGGCGCGGGCGCGCAACTGGCGGGCGACCTCGGCGGCGGCGGCCTGCGCCTCCTTCGGATGGCCGCTGCGCACGACGAGCACCGCGCTCGCGCCGCGGCCCAGCGCCTGCGCCCGCGAGCGGGCGGCGTCCTGCAGGCTGGGCGGCAGCGGCGTGTCGTCCACGCGGCCGATGCGCAGGCCCGGCCATTGCAAGGCCGGCGGATCGGACAGTGCGAACACGATCGGCTGCGGCACGGTGAGCGTGGCCTCGGGCAGGGCGCGGTGGTCGTCGTCGATGTGCAGCAGGCCGCTGCGCCGCGCCGCGCCGGTGGCCAGCGCGGGGAAGGGCGAGGCCTCGCCGAGCGCTGCGGCCACCTGCGCGGCCAAGCCCACCGTCGGCCGGGCGCCGCCGACGGGCGCCTGCAGCCAGGCGAGGACGCGCGCGGCCATCGCGTCCGTCTCGGCCGCGCGGGCGATGGCGACGGCCACCTCCTCGGCGAGTGTCAGCTGCAGCGTGGCGGACAGCGCGACCAGCCGGCGGTCGGCTGGCGGGGGCGCGGCGCGCCAGCGCGACAGCCAGGCGGCGACGTCCAGGGCGCGGAGGTCGACACGCGCGGCGCACTCGGCCAGCCAGGCGGCCTCGGCGCTTGCGCCGCTCGCCGCCGTCGGGCTGTGCTCCTGCGCTGGCGCCAGCAGCGCGAAGGCGAGGTCGGCGAGCGTCGCGGCAGCGGCGGCGTTCGCGGCATCGGCGGTCGCAGCGGACAGCGACGCGGCGTCGGCCGTCGGCGGACGCAGATCGGGACGCAGCGGCGCGTTCATGCCGGGCGCTCCGCGCCGAAGTGGAATGCCACCACGCGCCCGAACCACGGCAGCCAGCCGGGATCGATGTCGAGCCCGAGCCGGCGCAATCGAAGCTCGCAGTCGCCGAGCGGGAAATGCAGGTCCACATGCGTGGCCGTGGCGCACACGTGTCCGCGGCGCCGGACGAGTCGTACCAGTCCGATCCGCCCGGCGCCTTGCAGCCAGCGGCGCGCGTCGGCCAAGGCCGCAGCAGCGTCGGCCTCCATCGTCGGGTCATTGCAGGGCGCCGTCGCGAGTTGCCACATCGGATCGTCGCGTGGCGCATGCGAGCGTCGCAGTGCCAGGCGGAGCACCGCCGCAACGAGGCGGCAAGCCGACTCGTCGTCCGGCGCGCGTCGCGGCACGCCGAGGTGCGCCAGCACGGGGAGCAGGAACAGCAGCCCGCCGCAACTCGTCGGCTGCATCCAGGGCCAGGCGCCCGATCGCAGCGGGTCGATGGTGACGCGCGTACTGCCCGGGCCGTCGGCGTCGTCCTCGGCAAGCGCGTGCGAACGGGACCGTGTCTGGCGATGCGCATCGTTCGACGTCGATGGCGACGCGCGGGGAGTCTCCGACGGCAGCGCCGGATCGGCACGATCGACGGCACCGTTCGGAGACATGGCGTCGTCATTGCGGTGGCCGAGTGCCGGGAGGCGCTGATTCCAGAGCGAGCCCCCGCTTGTCGGGCTGGGCGGGAGATCGGAACTGGACGTCCGGGACGCTCCGTCGCGACCGCCGGTGGTCGCGGCAGTGGCGCCGGCGGCCTCCAGAAGCCGGTGCAGCCAGGGCGGCACGAGCGCCTCGTCGTCTGCACCCGTCGTGGGGGAACGAGTCGCGGACGTCGTCGACCAGGACGAGGGATTCGCGCGCGATCCCATCGCACCTGCGGCCTCGCTCAACGCATCGTTCGGGGTTTCGTTCGACGCCCTCCGCGCGGAGCGGAACGACGCGCCGGCGGACGCAAGACCTGACACCCCCGCCAGGCCGGCCAGGTCCAGCAGGCGACGGCCCGCTGCCTCGTCGAAGCACGCGGCGACGCGCGCGGCACCGACACCCCGCACGAGCGCCGCCGCCCACTGGGGCAGGGCCACGCGGCCCTCGGGCGTGCGAGCGATCGCGAGCGCGATTCGCGCGAGGTTGTGCCGCACCGGCAGCTGCCCATCGAACTCCGGCACCGCCAGCGGCCAGTACCACGCGTCGGCACGCCGACCCCGCAGCAACCGCGACGCCAGCTGCGTCCGCGCTTCCAGCACACCGGCGAAGACGACGCAGCCCGCGCGGTCCGCGGCGCCGTCGTCGATGTCCGTCGTGGCGTGCCCCGTGGCATCGCCCGGCGTCACCCACTGTCGAGCGACGGCGGCGGTCTTCTCCTCGATCAATCGCGATAGCGCCTGCGACGTCGCGCGCGCCGTCACGGGCCCCAGCGCCAGCTTCCTCACGACGATCAGCCGGCCGCCGTCGTCGCCAAGACTGGCGCAGCGCAATGCATCCTCCAGCGTCGGCATCATCCGGCGCACCGCGGCCTCGCCGGGCGCACGCAGCCGCAGGTGACGGACGATGCGTTCAGGCGCGGCCATGCGATCACCTCGCCTTGAACAGCGTCCGTTTCGCCGCGCCCGCCGACAGGCTGACCATCGCCGTCGTGTCGAAGTGCACCCGCACGTCGTCGCCCAGGTCGACCTTGGCGGACACCGTGTGGATCACGCGCGCCGCGACCTCCTGCTGCCCGAGGTCCTCGACCGTCGCGCGCGCCACCAGCGTGTCGCCGCGGTACATCAGCGCCTGCATGCCCACGCGCAGCTTGGTCGTGTCCAGCACCGTCAGCGGGATGCGCGTGCCCGGGATCACGCCCGGCGTGGGCCGCGCCATCCGGCCTTGCACGATGCGGTCCACCGGCGCGTGGCTGGCCAGCAGCAGCGCCATGCGCACCACGTCGTTGACCAGCGCCACCGCCTGCGGCTGGCCGGGCTCGATCTGCGCGAACAGCCAGTCCACGTAGGACTGCATCCGCCGCCGGTCGAGGTAGGCGATCTCGCCCCAGCGCGGCAGGCTGGCGAGGTTGCGCAGGTTGGGCGCGGCGTCGAACTCCGACAGCATCTCCGCCCATTGCAGCCGGATCACCGGCAGCACGCCGCTGAACTCCGCATGCAGGCAGGCGGTGACGGCGCGGATGCGGTCCAGTTCCGCCGCGGCCTCGCGTGCCACGTCGGCGCGGCCGTGGCCGCCTTCGGCGAGGTCTCCGAAGCTCACGACCTGCTCGGCCTGCTGCCGCACGCCTTGCCAGGTCGCGACCTTCAGCAGGCCGAGGTCCAGCGTGCGCAGCGTCGCGATGCGCGGCCCCAGCGCCTCGGCCTGGCGCGTGGCGACCTGCACGATGCCGGCCGCGACCTTGGTGCTGGCGGCGATCGTCTGCACCGCCAGCATCGGCGCCGCGAGCCCGGCCACCGCGCGGGCCTGCGCGCTGCCGACCAGCCGCACCAGGTGATCGACCTTGTCCAGCCGATGCAGCAGCGGCGGCGCGCGCACGAACCAGCTGGCCGGCGCCTCGCGCACCACGCGCAGCATGTCCAGCAGCTCGTCGGGCGCGTCCGGATGCTCGCGCAGGCAGGCCGGCACGGCCGGATCCACCAGCCCCGGATCGACCGCGCGCGTCGGCGCGGACAGCAGGTTGTCGGCCTCGCGCGGCCGGATGAAGGCGATGAACGTCACCTCCTCCGCCAGCACCTTGGCGCGGCGGGTGTTGATGCCCGCGACACGCTCCGTCTCCTCGGCGAGCAGCGCGCGAGCGACGCTGACGTCGTGCCGCGCTTCGGCCAGCGCGTCGCCGACCTGGGACAGCCGCGCCGTCATCGTGTCGATCTCGCCGCGCAGCGACTCCAGCGCGCTGTCGCAGCGGTTGAGTGCGTCGCGGTACACCGTCAACCGCGCCTCCAGCTGGCGCAGGATCGCGATGGTGATGTCGGACAGGCTCACCGCCTGCGTGAACAGCGTGGCCTCGTCCAGCGCGGCGTCCGATCCCGTCGGCGGCTTGGCCAGCGCGGCCTGCAGCGTCGGGTTGTTGCGGAAGTCCGTCAGCGGCCGCTGCTGCGCGTTCGTGTTGGCCAGGAAGGGATCGTTCGCCAGCCCCGGGATCTGGAAGTCCTGGAACAGCGCGGGCAGCTCGCCGCTGTCCTCGGCCGCGAAGGACTCCAGCAGCCCGAGCAGCGACATCACCGTGCGCTGCCGGTTGGCCAGCGCGTAGTTGCGCGCCTCGGGCGAGGGCGGGTTCTTCAGCCGCTCGGCGATCGCCGTGGTGCGGATCTCCGACAGCCCCACCACCGGATTGGCATAGATGATCGGTGGCGGCGCCTTGGGCGGCTTGATCAGCGCGGCCTCGACCTGCGCGCGCGCATCCATGCGGGCGTTGAACTGGGCGTTGACCTGCGACTTCAGTGGCGCGTTGGCCTGCGCATTGAAGTTGGCGTTGGCATTGAGGTCGGCTCGGAGGCCGGCATTGAGCCCGGCGCTCGACTGCGCCATCGTGGCCACGCGATCGTTGGCCGCCGCGTTGATCGCGGCCGCCGTCGCCGCGGCGGTGGCGCTGAAGCCCGCCGCCGCCGCGATGCCCGCCGTGCCCTTGGGCACGCCGGCGGGCGCCGGCGCGGTCGCCGTGGCCTTGACCTTGCCGATGTACTCCTGGATCTGCTGCTGCACGACCAGCGCGCTTTCGCTGGTGGCCAGCGCCGCCAGCGTCGGCGAGACGGCCAGCCGGCCCGCGTCGCTGGCGCTCATCGTCAGCTGGCGGATGCGGTGCATGTCGACCTGCATGTGCGCGAAGCCGAAGTCGGTGATGTCGTCCGCGCGGTCGATGCGCCGGCGCAGGTAGTCGGCGAAGCCCTCCAGCCCGCGCAGCAGCAGCTGCGACTGCTCGTGGCCGGACAGCCGCTGGATCAGCGGATCGGCGACCAGCTCGGTGTAGACGCGCACGGTGCCGATGCGCGAGGACGGCGTCGGCGTCAGCACGCCGAGGTTGTGCTGCGGCTGCAGCGGCGCGTTGAGCAGGGGGTTGTAGAGCGGCACGGTGGTCGGCCGCGGATCGTCGCTGACCTGCTTGGGCCACATCAGCTCCGGTGCCGCGCCGGCCGCGGCCGGCCTGCGCCGCAGGTCGCTGAAGGCCAGCGTGCCGTCGAAGGCCATGACGACGATGCCGAACACCGACATCCGCGCGCCGCCTTCGCCGACGACGTTGCTGTCGGGGATCGCCAGCGGCAGTTCCACCCAGCTGCCCGAGCGCGGCAGGGCGCCGCCGCGCACCGTCATCGCCTGCAGCGTCTCGAGGCCGGGCAGCGCCTTGCGCAGCTCGGCGAAGCGGTTCTCGCCCCAGTAGGCGAACTTGATCTGGATGCTGGACGTCGGCGTGTTGTCCGCCCGCAGGCCGCGGCTGTAGACGCCGATCCACAGCGAGCGCGGCGGATTCAACTCGTCCAGGTAGAGCCAGGTCGTGACCGTGTCGGCGGCGCCCTTCTCGATGACCGTGATCGGCGAGCCGTCCTTGTTCATCAGCGTGTGGCCGCGCCAGCCGGACGCCGGCGGATAGGCGAGGTTGAAACCGCTGGTCGGCACCGCCAGCGCCGACGCAGTTCCCGCGCCGGGATTGAAGATGTCGCCGCCGTCCTGCGACTGCAGCTGCGGCAGGCTGGGCACGACGCCGTCGTGCGGCTCGAACGGCGTCCACAGGTCGTTGGCGGTGAGCAGGTCCCAGGGCTCCTCGCCCTGGACGCGGGCGCCCGGCGGCAGGAAGTTGCAGAACCACTTGCGCCACACCTGCGGCGTGCGCGCGCCGGTCAGGCCGTAGGCCGCGCGGCCGTCGAAGAGCGCGAAGGCCATGCCGTCCAGATTCTTCGCCGCCAGGCCCAGTGCGGACGCGGGCACGGTGAGCATCACCCACTGGCCGGGCGTCGGCAGGTCGCCGGCGCGGAAGTGCGCGGCCGACCCCGCCGGCGAACCCCAGCCGATCAGGTCCTCGCCCCAGTAGGCGCGGTGCTCCCAGTTGCCGTCGGTGTGCCACTGCAGCATCAGCGTGCGCGGCGGATGGTCGGGATCCAGGCAGACCCAGCAGAACAGCGATTCGCCAGTCTGGACCGCGAAGGGCGGAGTGGCGCCGTCGAAGAAATGCTGGTGCAGGCCGGCGCGCAGATCGCTGCGATGGCCGCCACCGGGCGGGGGCTCGCCCCAGGGGCTCAGCGATTCGTTCTCCACCGCGTCGGGATCGCTCTTGAACGGCGGCACGACCGGCGACTTGCCGTCGAGCGCATGCGACAGCATCGCCGCCTTGTTGCGCAGCCCCTGGCGCAGGCCCAGCGTGCGGGCGCGGCGCAGCAGGTTCTCGTCGAGCGTCTGCTGGAACAGCGGATCGACGATCTCCTTGTGCAGCAGGCGCGGCTCCCATGAGCCCAGCGGCACCGGCACGAGCAGCCGCACCGCCTCGGGCGCCGCGATCGAGAGCGGCGCCAGCGACGCGCTCGCGCGCACGGCCAGGTCGAGCTGCTCCACCGGCACCGGCACGGCGTCGAGGTCGAAGCCGATGGGGAAGAAGCCGCTCTTGAGCGTCGCCGGATCGAAGGCGTTGCGCGGCAGCAGGCCCACCGGCGGCAGGAAGCGGCCGAAGGCGTCGTTGAGCGTCTCGGGCAGCGGCGCGGGTTCGCCGGCGGCGGCGACCTGCTCGGCCAGCTGCTCGATGCGCGCCTGCCACAGCGCCGGCTTGCGGGCGCCGGCGATCAGCGCGCCGTCCGTGTACGCGAGGCGCGAATCGCGACCATTGCCGCCGCGCCGCACGACGCTCGCGCGATCCAGCCACAGCGGCTCGCGTGTCACGCTGTCGAGCGCGACGAGGGCGATCGGGAGTCCGAACTCCTCCCAGGGCAAGACCTGGCCCTCGGGCAAGGCGTCCTCGGCCTGGAAGACTGTCCACGCGAGCGCGTTGCGCAGCTGCACGGCTGGCACGGCGGGCAGTCCGCGCCATTCGCCGGGCCACACGTACCAGAGCAGCCGCGCGCCGTCGCCCAGCCGCCAGTCCTCGAAAGCGGCGGCATCGCCGTAGGTGCCTTCGTCGCAGGCGCTGCGCTCGCAGGGATCCATCGGGTCGGCGCTGGAGCGGTCCGCCGTCACCGGTTGCAGCACCAGCACGCCGATGGGCGGCAAGGTCGCCAGCGAGGCGGCTTCCAGCGCGCCCAGCGCGGCGCCGATCTTGCGCGCGCGCAGCGTCGAGGGCGCGCCTTCCGTGCCCGGCTCGACGCCGCTGCCGTCGACGAAGAAGCCCGGCGGCGCGACCACCGGCACATCGGCCAGCACGCAGCGCAGCGGCTGGTTCAGCACCAGATCCTCGCCGCTGCAGGCCAGGCCGAGGCCGCGGGTGATCTGCAGTTCCACCGCGTTGAAGCCGGTCGGCGCCGGCGGCACGGGCGCGGGCGCCGGTGGTGGTGGCGGGGGGATCACCGGACCGGCCTGGACCTCGAGCCCGCTGACGATGCCGGCGGTCCAGTCCTGACCGCGCGTGGCCAGATGGCCGGCCTGCCAGGCCTGCCATTGCGTCAGCGCGCCCGCGGTGAGGGCGCGACCGGGGAAGACGTGGGGACGTCGGCGCCAGTCGCCGGCGGCCTCGATCGCACTGCCGGGCGACAGCCCGACGACGCGCTCACCGGGCAGCGGATCGCGGATGGGAGTGGTGCTCACGATGGGTCTCCTCGGAGCCTGGAATCAGGATTGCGGCGGGCGCCTGGTCGCGGCGGTCTTCTTCGCCGCGACCTTCTTGGCGGGTGTCTTCTTCGCTGCTGCTGCCGCCGAGGCCGTCGCCGTCTTTGCAGCGGTCGCCTTTGCGGCGGTGGCCTTCGCAGCGGTGGTCTTCGCCGCCGACGGCTTTGTGGCGGTCGAAGCAGCGGAAGCTGGCGTGGATGCTGTCGACGCGGTGGCAGACGGCTTCGCTGCTGGCCTTCCCGTCGACGTCGCCGGTGCCCTCGCTGCAGGGCCGGCCTTCGAGGCGGGATCGACCACGACCGGCTCCGGTCCAGGCGTGGGCGCCGGCGCTGGCGTTGCGGGCGCGCCTGGAACGCGCGTGAGACGGGCGCTCAACTGATCGAGCTTCGTGCCCTCGGCGCTGCTGGCGGCGGTGTCGAGCTTGCGCCAGTTGTCGTTGCTCGCCAGGCTGACCAGCGCGGTGCGGGTGACGGCGTCGCCGGCATGGCGTTCGAGCTTCTCGAGGCCGTTCCCGACGGCGCCGTCGGAGAGCTCCGCACCGACCTGCAGCACGCGCGCATGGTCCAGCCCGGCGTCGCGGCCCGCCTCGCGTTCGCCGGCGGGCTTCGCGTTCAACGCACCGAGCGCCGCCGCGGTGAGCGCAGGCGAGGCGGCGATGCGCGGCGAGGCCAGCAGCGACATCACGCTCGACGCGGCCCGTGCGCTCGACGCGGCCAGCACCTTGTCGAGCGCGGGCGTCAGGCCGAGTTCCGCGATGCGCGCGGTGATCGCGCGTTCAACGACGACGTCCGAGCCGCCCGCGACCGCGATCGGCTTGCCGACCAGATCGTCGCGGTAGGCGAGGTTGCGCCGCCGCACGAACCACAGCGAGTCGAGCTTCGCAAGCCGCGCCCATTCGGCATCGGACGGGTTGGAGACATCGACCGGACGCAGCGGCAGCGGAATGCGCAGGCGGGTCAGGATCTCCAGCGGCTTGCGTTGCGCGACGAGGTTGGGCGCGGCCGCCTTGAGGGGCCGCGACACGGTCGTGAGCTTCGCGCGCACGGCGGCGAAGTCGGCGCGCGGCACTGGCGCGAGCACCAGCACCGCCGTCAGGTCCAGCGCCGCCTGTGGCGCGAGGAAGTCGATCGGCGGCAGCGCGAGCGCCTCCTCGACCAGCGCGGGCAGTTCGTCCTCGGGAATGATGGAGAAGTCGACGTCGACTTCCGACGGGAAGTAGCGCTGCGTGAAGTCGGCCGTGTCGATGATGCCCGCCGGCAGCGGGCCGGCCGGCGGCAGCGCGGGGAACTGCGTGGCCGCCGGGAAGCTGCGGCCGTGGAACTGCGCGACGACGTCGGCGAGATGGTTCTGGTGCTGCATCAGGTGCGCGAGCCGCAACCCGCGCGGCGCGAAGCCCAGGCCGGGCAGGTCGCCGCGGTCGGCGCCGAGCTCGCGCCGCACCATGGCCTCGTCGATCCAGACCAGCGAGTTGGACTGCAGCGCGAGCATCGCGACCGGCAGCACGTTGGCCGACCAGCCGGGCGCGCCCGGCTGCGTGAAGATGGTCCGCGCCGCCGTGCCGCGGCGCGCGTCGAGCGCATCGGACGCGCCGTCGTCCTGCCAGGGCACGAGCACGACGGCCGTGGCCTCGATCACGTCGCCGTCCTCGACGGTGCGCGCACCGGTGAGCGTCGTCGGATAGGCGCCGATCGGATTGGCGGTGAACTCGACCGGCCGCAGGCCCAGCACGAACAGCCCGGTGCGGCTGCGCAGCGGCGCCACCGGCAGGCGCGACAGGCCGAAGCGCGCCGACAGCTGTTCCGTCTGCGGGATGTCGGCCAGGTCGATCGTCAATTCGCGCGGCAGCAGCACCAGCTCGCCGGCGCCGGTCAGGCCCTCGCCGGCGGCGATGCGCACCGTCTGCGGCGTCGCGCCTTCGGACACCGACAGCCCGTGCGCGACGCCGCTGCCGGCGGCGCGACCGAGGTCGGCCTCGCGCGTCAGGAAATACTGCTGGTCGCGGATCAGGTCGCGCGCCGCCAGGAAGCGCCCGTCGAAGTAGCGCGGGCGTTGGCGCCGCGGATCCTCGACCAGCACGCCGCGGTTGCGCAGCGTCGGTGCCTCGACGGGATCGATGCGCTCGCGGGCGGCGCCGAGGGTGAGGTTGATCGCCATGTCGGTCTCCTGAAAGGCTCGGTGCGGCTCGTGCTGCTGTCGGTGGCTCGTTGCGGCGGAGTCGGATGCGGGGCGGCTGGTGGCTGCTGGGGTCAGGCGTTGCTACAGCCCCGCCCATTGCGCGAAGAGCGCGGAGGGCGGCAGGAAGCGCCGTCCCCAGTTGTCCACCAGCGGCGCCGCCGCGAGGCGCGCGGGCGGCGTCGCGTTGTCGACGGGGATGAAGACGCGGGCGAGGAACACCGCGCTCGGGTCCAGGTGGCGCGGCTGCTCGGGGGAAGGCTCCAGCCCGCCGTCGCCGCCCGCGTGACCGCTGCCGGCCCAGCCGTGCAGCACGGCGTCCTGCAGCGCATCGCGACGCGCCTCGGGGGCCGCGTCCGGATCGCCCGCGACCGGATCGGCCGGCGGCAGCGGCAGACCGCTGTAGGCGTCGTCGAGCCCGATGCGCGGGATCATCAACAGCTCGTAGGCATCGCGCAGCCGCGAGATCGACACCGCGTTGAGCGCATCGAACGGACCCTGCGCGAAGCTCGGCGTCATCCCGCGCGCGCAGGCCGCGAAGCGCAGGAACACGTCGGCGACGACCGCCAGCGCCGGCAGCGCGACGCCCGACGCGATCATGCGCGGCGAGGCAAAGCGCGCGAGGTCCGTGTACGCCGCCTGCGTCAGCGCGCCGCCGGGCACGTTGCCGGTGGGCGTGCCGTCGCCGATCACGGCCAGGCGCTGCGCGTCGTACCAGCGCGGCAGGCGCAGGCAGGCGTCGCGCGGCAGCTCGACCAGGCGGCCGAGCCGGTCCACCGCCACGCCGGGCTGGACGCTGATCTCCTCGACCTGCGTGGGCGACGCCGGCAGGTGCCGCACCTCCAGGCCCGCCAGCGTGCCCGGTCCGGCCACGAAGGCCAGCGCGCGCGCGAGACGGCCGCGGTGATAGGTCTGCTCGTCGCTGAAGTCCTGCGCGTCCAGCAGCATGCCGGTGGCGTAGGCGAGGCGGTCCGCGCGCGGCTGTGCCACCAGCGGATCGGCGTTGGTCGCCTGGATGCTCATGAGGGTCTCCTCGACGTGCGTGGGGACGGAGGTCGCTTGGGCTTCACCGGCTCAGCCGGATTCAGCGGCGGGGCGGGCTTCACCGGTTGCGCGGGCTGGGCGGGCAGGGTGGGCCGCATCGGTTCAAGCGGCGGCACGGGCTCTGCCGGCCGAACCGGCGGCGAGATCGGCGGCCCGATTGGCGGCCCGATCGGCGGCAACACCACGCGCGACTGCGTCACCTGCACCACGACCTCGTCGGCCGCGCGGCTGGGCAGCCCGGCCGCGTTGACGACGGACAGGCGGAAGCGGTGCGCGCCGACGGCCAGGCCCGCGTCGACCTCGACCGTCGCGGTCTCCGTCGTCACGGGCTTGCCGAGCGGGAACTTCGCCATCGCGCCGCTCCGCTCAGGTCACCGGGCCCAGGTAGGTCCAGACATACTTGACGACCTTGCCGCCGCCCACGTCGAAGGACGCGGAGCCGTCCAGCTCGAAGCTCTTGCCGAAGGACGCGATGCGCGGCCCGCGGATCACCGCGGTCGGCGCGTCCTGGTCGGCGACGATGATGGTCACCTCGTCGGGCTTGGACGCATTGCCGGCGTCGTCGACGACGACGAGCCGGAAGGTCTGCCGGCCGATCGCCAGCGGCTTGTCGGGGTTGACGGTGACCTCGATGGTCGGGACGTCGGTGCTGATGTCGGTGCCGGGAATGAATTCGGCCATGGCCACTCTCCTGCGGGGTCAAACATCCGTCGGCGGCAACAGGCGCCAGCGGTACTCGGTGATCTGTCGGCCCGAGACCGCGCGCGAACCGCGGGCGTCGAGCATGAAACTGGCGCCGGGCGCGGCCACGGCGTCGAGGCCCGCGTCGGCCTCCGGCGGCGGCGCGCTGACCGGCGGCGCGCCGGACAGCCGCGGATCGAGCACGGCGGCGCCGATCAGGTAGTCGCCCAGCCCCAGGCCGCTGCGCTCGACCTGCACCGGCCGCGGCAGGCGCGGCGGACCGAGGTAGGTGTCCACGCCGACCAGCGCGGCGATGCCCACCATCAGCGGCCAGGTCGCGGACACGACGCGCATCTCCACATGCGCCGGCGCCTCGAGCTGCGCGATGCGCCGGATCAGTGCCAGGTCTTGCGGCGCCACCGACTGGTGCACCAGCACCGTCGCGCGGAAGGCGAGGCGGGCGTCGAAGTCGATTGCGGCCTGGTTCTCCACGGCGGCGGTGGCGCTGGTGACGTCGGCGTCGGCGTTGAAGAGTGCGATGAGTTCGACGCGCTCGCGGTCGCCGATGACCAGCGTGTCGCCGACGACCGAGTTGCCGCTGACCTGCAGTCCGGGCAGCAGCGGATCGTGTTCGTCGCTCAGGTCCACGCCGAGCAGCGTGGCCAGGATGCGCCGCAGCCGGAAGTCCTCGATGACGAGCACCTCGCCGCCGCGCACCGCGCCGTCGGTGGCGATGTCGAGCGCCAGCCGCAGGCCCAGACGCGTGCCGTGCCAGCGCGCGAGGTCGGGCGCCGCGCGCAGCCAGTCGCGCCGGCGCGCGGCCGGCAGCGCGGGGTCGAAGGCGACGCCGATCCAGCTGCCCAGCCAGTCGAGCTGCGCATCGGCGACGACGTTCGGATCGGTGAGCAGGTGGGCGGCGGCGACCTGGTCCTCGAGGCGCGTGAGCACGCCTTCGAAGCTGGCCAGCATCCGCGCGTTGAAGTCGGCCGGCGTGGCGCGCGGGCGGTAGACCGCGATGGCATCGGGCTCGAGCCGGAGCCGCCAGGCGCGGCTGGCGTCGCTCAGCAGCCAGGCGTCGCCGGCGTGTTCGACCTCGACCGCCGCGCGGTCGCCGAGCGTCACCTGCTCCAGCCGCAGCCGGGCGCGCAACGCGTCGTCGGGCGCGCCGCCGGCATCGAGGGCCGCGGCGAAGCTCGTGTCGATCTGGCCGACGCGCTCGCCCGGCGCCTGCGCGGCGGCGCCGAACAGCGATTCGCGGTAGAGCCGCGGCAGGTAGCGGTCGGCGTAGGAGAAGCGGCTGCCCCACACGCGCAGCGCGGCGATCTCCGGCGTGGCGCGCGTGTCGCCGTGCAGCACCAGCCGCAGCCACAGGTAGCGGCCGGACAGCGTGCGCACCCGTTGGCGCGCGTTCTGCACCAGCACCGAGAACAGGCCGCGCACGCCGGCCTCGCGCTCGCCGCCGAGCAGGCCGGGGTGGTGCGGCAGCTCGCTGGGCGTGGGTTCCCACACCGCGATCGGCACCTGCGGCGCCCGCATCGCGTCGTCGAGCTGGGGGATGTCCGCCCCGAAGCCGTGCGGATGCCAGGCGAGCCGGTCGTCGTCGGCCGGCGGCACGGGATCCTCGGTGGCGGCGAGCCAGGCGACGAAACCGGTGTGGGCGGGCAGGGCGGCTTCGGCGAAGAGACGGTGCCAGACCGTGCCGCCGTCGCCGCTGTCGATCATGCGGGCGACGAGGCCCGAGGGGCCGTCGGCGTAGTGGCGCGCCTCGCCGCGCCGCGCGAGCTGCCGCAGCGACAGCGCATGCAGCGGCTCCGCGCTGGCCGCGCCGGCCGGATAGTGCGGCGGCTGCGCCGCGCCGTTGGCGAAGGGGCCTTCGACGGCGTCGGTGGCCAGCGGGTAGACATCGCCCAGCGGCACCAGCTCGCGGAATGGCGCCACGGCAGCGCCGCCCGAGCCCCCGCTCGATCCACCTGATCCGCCGGCCCCACCAGCTGCGGCGGCTGCACTGGCGCCTGCGGGACCCAGGTCGAAGGCCGGCGCGTCGCGACGGCCGGGCACGCGCACGGCAACGCGGTCCGGCGCGAGCCACGCGACCGCATACGCATAGGTCGCGCCCAGCAGCGTCTGCGGCGGAGCGAATCGGCGCTCGTCGGTCCACCAGCGGCGGACGCGCGCGGTGCCGATGCCGCCGGTCCAGCTCAGCAATGCGAGCGCGCCGTCAGGCCCTCCGGCGATGGCGACGGGCGTCTCGGCGACGTCGAGTGGTGTCGAGCCGATCAACGCGAGCCGCGGCGCGCAGGCGTTCTCGGGGTCAGGCCTGAACACGCGCGGGTCGTAGTCGTCGGGCTGCGGCGTCTCCGTGCGCATTGGCCGGCCGGTGAGTCGGGCGATGCGACCGGTCGAGCGCTCCAGCGCCCACACGCCGCCGTCCGCCGCGGGCGCGAGCCGCCAGGGCACGAAGCCCGCGAGCGACACGTTCACGTCGTTCCAGCGACCGCGCAGGTCGTGCATCCGAACCCCCGGCGTCGCGGCGTTCGGCAAGGCGAGGTAGAGCACGCCGTCCGGCGCGGCGCAGAGGTCGGTGGGCGTGTCGTCCAGCACCAGCAGCGTGGTCTCATCGGGCAGCACGCTCTTGACGAGCACGCTGGTCGTCGCCGCGTCCCAGCGGGCGACGCACTCCAGCGCGTCGATCGCGCGCGGCACGCGCTCCAGCGCCGATTGCGCGGCGGCGAAGGCATCGGCGGGCGACATCGCCGGCACCAGCGTGCGTTCGGACGCGAGCCGCAACCGCCGGCAGCCGCCATCCCACACCGCGTGTTCCACGGCGGGGAAATGCGCGGCATCGCCGAGCAGCCAGAAGCGCAGGCCGTTGGCGTCCATCAGCACAGCTCCGGCACGACCGGCACCGCGACGGCGTCGGCCTCGGCGAAGGGGTTGGGCAACGCGCGCAGGTCGGTCGGCGCGGCGCTGCCTTCGATGGCGACCACCGACAGCAGTTCGGGCAGCTGCCAGGGCTGCAGCGCGAGGATCTGCGCGCCGTCGGCGGCGATGGCGGGCAGGGGTTGCCACTCGGTGCCCGCCTGCCGGAACAGGCGCAGGCCGCGCAGCTCGTCGACGCCCGGCACGCGCGAGACCTCGACTTCCAGCTCGCGGCTGCGCACCGCGCGGCCGAGCGGCCAGCCCTGGCCGTCGAGTCCGCCCGGCGCCAGCGGCCACAGCAGGCGGCGCAGCGACTCGCGCACTTCCAGCAGGACCTGGTCCCGCGCATACCCGTCGCGGATCGCGACCGCGACGGACAAACCCACGGCCACGTAGTCGCAGCCGATCACGTAGAGCTCGGTGGCCAGCGGCGTGCGCACCGAGAGGTAGGCATGCAGGCGTTCGATGAAGGGACGATCGGGCCGCGGGTTCGGCGCGGGCGCCAGCGCCGCGGCCGGCAGCGCGAGCACGCTGACGACGCCCGGCACGTGGAAGCGCCGGTCGCGCGGCTTGAAGCGCGGCAGCACCTCGACACGGCCGACGTCGACCGCGGGCGCTTCCAGCGCGAGGCGGCGGTAGTCCTCCTCGGTGACCGCGCGGTCGCGGTGCCGCAGGCGCGCGGGGATGCGACGCTCGGCGACGGCTAGCGTCTCCGCGTCTTCGCCGCCGGTCAGCGCGAGCGGCTGCAGCACCTTGATCGGCGGCGCGGGCTGGCCGTCGATGCGGCGTGCGTTCAGCTCGGCCAGCGACTCGGGCGGCAGGTTGCCCGCGCGTCCGCCGCCGAAGCGGCCCAGCGCCAGCCGCACGCGCATGCCGGACTCCGGCACCTTGCCGCGCATCCCGTCGCCCAGGCGCAGGGTGCCGGCCTCCGCGTCGAGCTCGTAGGCCGTCGCGTCGCGCGCGACGTCGGGATCGGCGCTGAGCGCGCCCAGATCATCGACGCGCGTCCACGGCTGGTAGCCGCGGCCGGGCGCTTCCACTTCGATCTGCAAGCTCGTCGGATCGACGGCGCTCATCGGCAGCGGGAACTGCTGATCGGCCGCGCCGGTCGACACGCCGAGCACGCGCCCGGTCACCGTGGCGCGCTGGTCGATCTCGATCGCATTCACCCCGATCCACGCGAGCGGCAGATGCTGGACCGAGGAGGCCGCCTGGAAGGACGCGCCTGCCGCCGTGGCCGCAGCCCCCGCCGCCGCCGATGCGGTCGACATCGCGAAAGCCGCGGACGCCGCGACGCCGACCGAGGTCGCGGAGGCCGCGGACCTTGCAAACGCCGAAGGTGCCGCGGCATTCGCGGAAGGCCCCGGCTGCGGCCGCAACCTCAGCCACGCCACGAGCCGGTCGGCGCGCTCCGGATCGTCGAGCCGCGGCGGCGCGTCGCCGACGCCGGCCTGCGGATTCAATCCGACGTCGTTCTTCGGCGCCCAGATCTGGCGTTCGTCGGGCATCTGCAGGCGCAGCGTGCCGGCGCGCGACAAGCCGTTGCTGGTGTCGGTGCCGGGCTGCACCGGCAGCGTCAGGTAGTCGGTGTCGAAGTCGGTGCGGCCGCGGGTGGTGATTTCCCACAGCACCGGGACCGGCGTCGGCGCGGTGACGTCCTCGAACAGCGCCGGGGCCTTCAGCGCCGGCACCACGCCCATCGACAGCAGCGGCGGCAGCGCCGCGTCGCCGCCGCCGAGCGCGGACTTCACGGCTTCGTTGACGGCCTCCTGCTGGTCGGCTTGCGGCGCCTTGGGCGCGAGCAGCGCGATCCACAGCGCGCGGTCGGCGCTCTGCGCGAAGACGTCGACGCCGTCCGGCACCGCGCGGCCCTGCGCGAACACGGGCGTCGTCTCGTAGGCCTTCAGCGTCCCGCTGAGCCGGTGGATGCGGGCCAGGCCCTGCAGCACGTCGCTGCGCCGCGCGGTCTCCGTGCTGCTGAGGCGGCGCTTGATGTAGGCCTCGCCGGTGATGGGCAGGACGGTCGTCTCCGACAGCGTCTCGAAGGGCATCGGCGCCTTCAGCGTGCCGCCCGGCGCCAGCGTGTGGGCGCCGCGTTCGGTGTCCTTCGCGAAGGCCAGGCTCACGATGCCGCGCGCCGGCAACGCGGGCTTCAGGCCCAGGCCCAGCAGCTTGAGGAAGACCAGCCGCTGGCGCTCGGGGATCAGGTTGGCGCGGTACAGCAGCGCGTCGCCCAGCCACGCGAACAGCTCGATCAGCGAGCGGCCGGGGTCGCCCAGGCGCGGATTGGTCCACTCCGGCGTGTGCGCGGGGATGCGCGCGAGCAGCTCCTCCACCAGATCGTCGAAGCGGCGGTCGTCGAGCGAGGGGGGCAGGATAGCCATGGCGTCAGCCCTCCAGGTCCACGGTGACGTTCATCGCGCCGGGCTCGCCGGTGCGCGCGAGGCGGTAGGCGATCTCGACGCGCACCTGGCCGGGCGCGCCCGGCACCTCCCACACCTCGACCGCGTCGAGCAGGATGCGGCGCTCCCAGCGCGCGAGCGAGTCCCGCACCAGGTCGCGCATCTCGCGCCGCGTCGCGATCGTGTTGGGCTGGTGCAGCAGGCGGTCCAGGCCGCCGCCGAACTCGGGCCGCATCAGCTGTTCGCCGGGGCGGGTGCTGAGGATCAGGCGCAGCCCGTCGCGCACGCTGCGCGCCAGGTCGGGCCAGGCCAGGCCGCCGTCGTCGCCCGGGAGCGGCAGCAGCGGCCAGCCGATGAGTGCGGAGGTCATCGCGTCACTCCTGCGGCGGGATCTTGGGGAACGGCAGGCAGATCTTCATCGCGAAGAGCCAGCCGAAGAACAGGTTGAACAGCGAGAGGAAGATGTTCAACACCAGGAAGGCGCAGATCGTGATGATGGGGATGTTGAAGCCGCAGATCCACGTCAGCGCCGGGTTCATGGGCGGCGGCTTCTTGCCGTCGATGAGGTCCTTGGCCGAGCCCATCAGCAGGCTCTGCAGCGACGGCGGCACCACGAAGGCCACGTTGGGCTTGAGTGCGGCCAGCAGCTGCTTGTCGGCCGGATCGGGCAGGGCGATCTGCACCGGCGGCGCGCCCGCGCCCTCGTACCAGGCGGCGATGACGAAGGGCTCGCTCGGCGCGCTCCAGACGACGCGGGCCGGGCAGGGACCGTCGGCCTTCAGCCGCACGAAGGCGCGCAGCTGATAACGCGCGTCGGGTTCGTCGAAGCGGCCGGTCTTGGCCTTCATCGCCGTGAAGCGCGCGCGCATCGCGGCGTGCATGGCGCCCAGCAGTTGCTGCGTCTGGCTGGCGTTCATCGCGGGCCAGGTCTCGGGCATCTCCACCGTGCCGGAGACGTTGCCCTGCGCCAGGATCAGCGTGTGGGCCTTCGTCAGGAACTCATCGGCGCGCACGGTGCGCTGCGGCCATTCGCCGTTGCGGCGCACCAGCGGCAGCTGCAGCGGATGCAGGGCCTGCAGGATGGCCGCGCCCGCGGGACCGAACGCATCGAACTCGCCCGCGAGTTGCCTCAGCATCAGCACGAAGCGGACGAGGTTGCTGTTGGCGCCGGGCTGTTCGCTCTCTTCCAGCCAGCCGCGGCTGACCGATTCGCCGACCTTGGGCAGCGTCATCGACTCGCCGCGCAGCGCCTGCACCAGATGCCCCCGGAAGGCCGATGACGACGGACCGAAGTCGAAGCCCTCGGCCGCGCCGAAGCTCGCGTCCGTCTCGCTGATTTCGCCGCTGACGGTCGGGACCAGGCCGTAGTAAAGCGTCTGGCCGGCCTCGGCGCAGACGTCTGGCGGAGCGAGGTACAGCGGGATCGTCTGTTCCTCCAGCACGGTGTCGGGCCGCTCGCGCGAGAACGCCACGAGCTGGCGATCGATGTCGGCCACGCCGGTGAGATCGCGCTGCGCGCGTTGCGCCGGCGCGGGGTCGGCATCCGCGCCGCCGACGCGCGACATCGGCACCCAGCCGCGGATGCGGCCGTTGGACTTCATCCATCCCTCCGGCTGTCCACCGGCACCGAGCCGCCGCAGCACCAGGCCCGCGGATTCGATCTTGGCGGGGTCGACGCGCGGCTCGCCGGGCATGTCGCACCAGGCTTCGACGAGCGCGAGGTGGAACTGCCGCTGGATCGGCTGGAAGAGCTTGAGCGTGCCGTTCTTGTTGGTGGCGCGCGCGCGCAGGTCGCGCAGCCGCGCGAGTCCGTTCGTGCCGTTCGCGCCGTTCGTTCCGTTGGGTGCGCCCGCGCCGCGCAGGTCGTCCAGCGTGGCCGGGATGAAGTCGTCGTCGCTGCGTTGCAGCAGCCACGGCTGCAGACTGCGGGCCAGGCCGCGCGGCGCGCTGACTACGACAGGATGGTGCGGGTGGTTCATGGTCCGTTCCCTCACCAGACGTTGCCGGCGCCCGGCGTGTAGCTGGCACTGATGACCGCGTTGGTCTGCAGCACGGCGCACTTCACGATGCCGGAGAAGTCCGACATCGCCGCGTCCACCTTCACCATGCCGGCCGTGACGTTGACCTGGCTCGCCTGCACCGTGACCTTGGCGGCGGCCTGGACCGTGATGCCGGAGGTCTCCAGCTTGATGCTGTTGCCGTTGCTGTCCTCGAGCGTCACCGTGCCCGGCCCGTCCTTGAGCGTGAGGCTGCAGCCGCCGGGCGTTTCCAGCGTCAGCGTCTCCTGGCCGCTCTGGTCGTCGAGCGTGACGACGATGCCGTTCTTCGACTTGATGCGCTTGTAGCGGTTGAGGCCGCCGCTCTCGATGTCGGCCGGCGCGGCGGCGCTGCCGTTCCACAGGCCGCCGAGCACCAGCGGGTGGCGCGGGTCGCCTTGCGCGAAGACCACCAGCACCTCGTCGTCCACGTCGGGCATGAAGAAGGTGCCGCGGTCGTCGCCCGCGAAGGGCGCGACCACGCGCGCCCACATCGCGGCGTCCTGGCCGGTGGTGTCGTCGAAGGCGAGCAGCCGCACCTGCACGCGGTTGAGCCGCTCGGGATCGTCGATCGAGCTGACCTTGGCCAGTTGGGCGCCCGCGGCCCAGGGCAGCGGGACGCCGAAGGGCAGGGGGGAGGGCAGGTCGCGTTGCATGACGGGGTCTCGTGTGGCCGTGGGTGGTGTCAGGTGTATGTCTGCTGGCTTCTGGCTTCTGGCGTGTTGCGTGTTGCGTGCGGCGCGCGGCTTCAGGTCCCGAGGTAGGCGCACTCGGCGCTGAACTCGGTGCGGTAGCCCTGCTTCATGTCGAAGAGGTGGCAGGCGCGCACCACGTAGTAGGTGTTGTCGAACTGCGGCGAGATGCCGGCCAGCCGCACGCAGGCGCCGACGCGCAGTTGCGCGTTGCCCTCGGCCACGCCCTCGGCGCGGACGAAGCGGCGCGCGCGCTGGTCGAGTGCCGCCTCGGCGACCGCGCGCGCTTCATCGGTGCTGTAGACGGCGGGGGCGGCGAGGTGCTCGTTGCGGTCGCCGAAGACTTCGCTGGCCCAGGCGACGCCGGTGCGGCCCTGTCCGGGGCCCGCGTTGGCCACCGCGCTCGCTTCGCCCTTCACCGCGGAGCCGTCCTTCGCGTTCCAGCCGGCCACGCTCACGGCGGTGGGCTGGTCGGCAAGGTCGGCGGTGATGCGCACGCGGGCGAGCTGGCTGTAGAGCGTCAGGTCGATCGTGCCGCGCTGCACGTCCTTGCGCGGCGAGACCTGCAGCGCCGTGCCGACGACCTGCAGGTCCGCGTCGAAGCGCGCGAGCAGCCGGCGCAGGAAGCCGAGGTCGGTCTCGTCCAGCTGCGCCCAGGTGCCCTGCGGCGCGCTGAGGCCGGTCACGGACGGCGTCAGGCCGAGATCACCGGCGATCGCGTTCACCACGTCCGCCGGCGTCATGTCGGTGAACACCTTGCTGCGGCGTGCGCGGCGCGCGGCGGTCAGGCCGTCCTCGGCGAGCACGACCAGCTCCGGCGGCACGCCGTAGTTGCAGACCATCTCCAGCGCGCTGACCTTGCCCTTGAAGATCTCGCGCGGCGTGGCTTCGTCGCCGGCATAGACGCCGAGCTCGGCGCCGAGCTTCAGCGACGAGCCGCTGTTGAACGCGAGCTCGGCACGACCGTCGCCCGTCGCGATCCAGTTGGTGACGTGCAGCTCCAGCGCGCTCATGCCGCCTTCGCGTTCCTCCATCTTCATCGCCGTCATCAGCGTCGACAGGCGTTCGTCCGCCTGCCCGGCGATGCGCAGCGTGGGGCGGGCGCTGAAGATGGCGGAACGGCTGACGCTGGTTTCGGTCATGACGATGGATGGCGTTCAGAGGTCGCAGAGGCGCGCGGCGCGCTCGGCCTTCAGCCGCAGCGCCTGCTCGATCTGTTCGCCGATGTCGGGCGCGGCGTCCGCGGCGGGCGCTTGCGGTCCGGCACCGCGCTCCTGCGGTTCGCGCTCGATGTCGGCGGTGACTTCCTCGAAGGTGATGGGCATGACGGATCAACTCCCGAAACGGATGCGGCCGTGCAGGTCCGCGTGCGCGCCGACATCGGCGCTGAGGCTGCCGCCGGCCTGCGCCACGGCGCGACCGCCGGGGCTGAAGCTGGCGGATCCGGCCACCCGCGGCGCGGGCAGCAGGGCGGCGCGGGCGTCGAGGACGTCGACGTTGATGCTCGGGGGCGAGACGCGCAGGTCGGCGAAGGCGGCACCCGCGGTGGCCGTCAGCGACACACCAGCGCTCACACCGACGCCGGCACTGGCGCTGACGCCGATGCCTCCGCCGATGCCTCCGCCGATGCCTGCGCTGATGCCTCCGCCGATGCCTCCGCTGATCCCGGCGCCGCCACCGATGCCGATGCCCGCCCCGGCGCTCGCGCCGACCGAGAAGTCCGCCGCCGCCGACAGCGAGATGCTGCCGCCGACCGACAGGCCGGCCTCGGCGCCGAAGCGCAGGCTGGCCGCGCCGTTGGCGCCGGCGATGGCGCGGGCCGCGCGCGGATCGCCGAGCGCATTGGCGACGTCGGCCGCACCGGCCCCCGGTGCCGCGCTGACGGGCTCCGGCTGCGCGTTGCGGTCGACCGCCGGCGCGGGGCTCTTGCTGCTCTGGAACTCGACCTCCTGGCTCCCCAGCGTCAGGTTGATGCTGGAGCGCAGCGGCACGCCCTCGGGCGAGAAGAAGTCCAGCGTCTCCTTGAACTGCTCGACCACGCCCTTGAAGGCGTAGGTGCCCCATCCGAATTCGACCTTGGGCGCGAACTTCTTCGTGCCGTCCTTCGCCGGCTCCAGCAGCCCGGCGATGTTGGCCGTGACGTCACGCACCGACGCACCGGTTTCGGTCGTGTCGAAGATCAGCGTCATCGTCAGCTTGGCGCTGCTCTTCTTGACGAACTGGCGGGCGCCGTTGTTGCCGTTGCGGTCGTCGAACTCATTGCTGATCGTGTATTCGAGCGACGCGGGGTTGAACTGCACGTCGAACGCGGGCCCGCCGGCGCCGGTCCCTTCCAGCACCTTGAACGTGGCCGAGGCCACCGTCGGAGCGTCGGGCAGCCAGGGCATCACGCGCCTCCCGCGTCGAGCAGGCGCAGGCCTTCGTGCGCCAGGTGCAGTTCCTCGATGCCGATGTCGCTGCCCTTGGCGTTGAGGTCGGCGGCCTTGAACTTCACCGGCAGGCAGCGGTCCAGTCCCCAGGTCAGCACGGTCTGGCCCTGCGTGTCCTGCACGGCGATCTCGGCGGCCAGGCGGTAGGCGTAGCCGCCGCCGCCCACGGTCTGGAACCAGCGGAACAGGTCGCGGCTGCGCGTGAAGCCGCGCTTGAGGACGACCGTCGCGAAGCTCACCGTGCCCGCGCGCTGCGTGGCGCCGTAGTTGGCGCCGCCGGCCTTGATGAGCTTGGGCTCCATCGTCGCTTCCAGCCCGGTGCAGTCCGAGAACGCGCCGCCGCAGACTTCGACGGGACCGCTGCCGGTGCCGACCCGCTTGAAGGTGACCTCGAAGCGGAAGACATGCAGGCCGATGAAGAGGTCGTCGGCGCTCATGCGGCCTCCCGTTGGGTGACAGTGGCGGCAACAGAGCCGGCCGCCTGGCCGAGCTGGAGCACGACGGTGATGCGCTCGATCGACATCGCCGGACGCACGCGCACGTAGGCGACGAGCCGGCCGGCGTCGAGGTCGCTCTGCGTCATCGTCGTTCGGTCGCAGAGGACCTCGAAGGCCTCGGACATCGCGCCGCCGTTGAACGCGCCTTCGCGCCAGAAGCCGGCGAGCAGGTCCTCCAGCGTGCCGCGCAGATGCGCCCAGAGCTTCGGGCCGTTGGGCTCGAACACGGCGCCGTCGCCGGCGCGCCGCGCGGCGCGCAGGAGGGTGCCGATCAGCCGGCTTGCGCCGCCGAAGCGCCACGGGTCCATCGCGGACGTCGTCACGTCGGATTGCAGCGCCCAGCCGTCCGCGCCCGGCGAGAAGACGCACACGCGCTGCGCGAGCCGGCCGGCGGGGCTGTCGTCGCCCAGGCCCCAGGCGGGCATCGGCTCCGCGCCGCCGAGGTCGCGCAGCAGCGGCAGCGAGGCGTCGCCGGCCACGGAGCGGAAGGTGCCGCGTGCGATCGCGCCCTGTGCGATCAGGCCGGCGAGCACGCCGTCCGGAGGCTCCAGACCTTGCGGCAGGTCGGTGCGCGCGGCGCGCGTGCGCAGCCACGGCCAGGCGAGCTGCGAGAGCGCTTCGGCAGGGCGGCCTTGCGGCGTGTCTTCGTCGAAGGCGCTGCGCAGGATCTGCGTCTGTTCCAGCCAGGTGCGCGGATCGGCCTGCGCATGCAGACCCTTGGCGGCGAGGCTGCCCGCGAGCGGCAAGGGCAGCGCGGCCAGCAGCATCGCCGCGCGCTGGCGGCGGTCGAGGAAATCGCGCGTGTCGCGGATCGCCTGGCGCCAGCGCGTGTAGCCGGCATCGTCGAGCCGCGGCGCGGGGATGCGCAGCAGCGAGGTGTCCCGCGGCTCCGGTGCTTCCACGTCGCACGGCGCGAAGCCTTCCGGCTGCGGTGCTGGCGGCCGGTCCGGATCGGGCGGCGGCGGTACGGTGGCGACGGCGTCGGGCAGGTCGGGCAACAGCAGCAGGCTGTCGTCCGGCAGGCCGTAGAGGTGCTGCACGCCTTGCCAGGTGGCGGGGTCGTGCGGCGCGAAGGGCGCGGATGTCGAGACCATGCCGGGCAGCAGCAGCGCCAGGCGGGCGGCGCGCTGCGTGGCGCGCTGCGCGGCGTCCTCGAGGTAAGGCCAGGGATCGCCCACGCGGATCACGATCGCGCGCTTGCCGCCGCGTGCGAAGAAGCTGCGCACGGCAGCGCCCAGGTAGGTGGCACAGCGGCGCGGCGTTGCCTCGGCCAGCGTGAGCGGGGCGAGTGGATCGAGGGGGTCAGGTGTTGCCGGCACGTCGACGGGCCGTTCGTCCCACGCGTAGAAGCGGTCGAACAGATGCCAGCTGTCGAGCACGAGCGGGAGGTTGAGCAGGGCCTCGACCTGCGCCGCCGGTCGCGCCCACGGACCCGTCACCCAGCCGCCCGCGTCCAGCTGCGTGCGCAGCGCGTCGGGCAGCGGTCGTCCCGCGCGGCGGCCGACGAAGCCCACGAAGCAGGCAACGTCGGCACGCTGCGCATCGGGCGGCGCGGCCGGGGCGGCGGGTTCGAAGACGAGGCTCATGGGCGCTCTCTTGCTCCCTCTCCCGCTAGCGGGAGAGGGCAGGGGTGAGGGCCAGCGGCGGTGGCAGGACGGCAGATCACACCGTCAACTCCAGCGCCTCGGCCGACAGCACGACTTCCTCGATCGCCACGTCCCCGCCGCCCTTGCCGGCCAGCGTCGGTCCCGTGTACTTCATCGGGATCACGCCGCGCAGCACCCAGGACTGGACGGGCTTCTGCGCCTCGTCGAGCAGCGTGACGGTGACGCTCTTCTGCGCGGCGGGGCCCTTGACGCGGGCCTCGCCGATCCAGTCGAACAAGGTCTTGGAGTTGAGGATGCCGCGCTTGAGCGTGACGTCGGAGACCTTGTGCACGCCGGCGACCTTGCGGACGTGGTTCTCCTTGTCGTTGCCGAAGCGGTACTCGGCCACGGTGAGCTCGGTGCCCAGCCCGGAGACGTCCGAGAAGCCGCCGAAGACCTCGCCGCCGTCGAAGTTGACGAGGAAGTTGAAGGCGCCGTAGGGCGTGGTGCGGTTGGCCATGGTGGGGTGCTCCTAAGCGACGGGGCCCGGGGGTTACGCCGCGTCGGCCGTCTTCTGGCCGATGCGGAAGATGACGAACTCGGCCGGCTTGATGAGGGCCACGCCGATCAGGCACACCAGGCGGCCGTTGTCGAGGTCGTTCTGGGTCATCGTGCTGCGGTCGCAGCGCACGAAGAAGGCCTGCTCCACCGTGCTGCCCAGCAGCGCACCGTTGCGCCATTCGTTGTAGAGGAAGTCCGAGATGGTCTGGCGCACGTTGGCCCAGAGCCGCTCGCCGTTGGGCTCGAAGACGGCCCACTGCGTACCGCGGTCGATGCTGGCCTCGAGGTAGTTGAAGTAGCGCCGGTCGGAGACGTACTTCCACTCCGGATCGCTGGAGACCAGCCGCGCGCCCCAGACGCGGTAGCCGCGCCCGCTGAGGTAGCGCAGGCAGTTCACGCCCAGCGGGTTGAGCAGCTCCTGCTGCGCGAAGTTGACGTCGGACTCGAAGCGCAGCGCGCCGGTGACGACCTCGTTGGCCGGCGCCTTGTAGACGCCGCGCTGGATGTCGTTGCGCGCGTAGATGCCGGTGACGAAACCCGACGGCGGCAGCGCGATCTCCTTGGGGATGTCGTCGCGACCCGGACGGGAGAGCGGGTTGGCGACGACGACCCAGGGGTAGTAGAGCGCGGCGTACTTGGAGTCGACGCGACCGCGCGCGACCCGCATGTCGCCCGGCGTCTGCGCGGGCGCGCTGTCCAGCACCGCGATGCGGTAGGCGCGGCGGCGCTCGGCATGCGCGATCAGCGCGTTCTGCACGGCCTGCGCCTCGGCGTAGGCGCTGCTGCCGGGCGCGGCGACGATGGAGACGTCCTCGATGCCGGACAGGATCGCGAGCGCCGCGGCGTAGCTGCCGGGCGTGGTCTCGGCGCCGAGCGTCGGCGCGACGCCGTCGCTGCCCGCTTCGCTGCCGACACCGGCGCCCAGGGCGAGCACACGGCGGCCGTCGGCGTCGCCGGGCACGAGCGGCAGGGCGCGGATCGCGGCGATCAGCTCGAAGCCGTCGACCGCGTCGCCGATGTCGGCCCAGACCGTGTTGATGAGCGCGTCCGCGCGGCTGGCCGGCGTCCTCGCCAGCACCGCGCCGAGCCAGCGCGGATGCGTGCGCGCCACGCCGATGTCTTCCCAGGTCTGCGCGCCGCCGTCGGCGTCGATCACGTCCAGCGCCAGCGTCACGAGGGTGGCCGTGGCGCCCGCGCCGCCGGGCACGTCATCCGGCCCGAGGCCCGCCAGCGACAGCGCGGCGGAGGCCGCATCGATCCAGGTGGCGCCGCTGCCGGTGTAGAGCGTCTCGGTGCCGCCGTTCGGGGTCACCGCGAGGACGCTGCCCGCCGGCGCCGTGCCCATCGTGCGCAGCGTCGCGGGGCGGCGCGACTCGCGGAACAGCACCCGGCCGTTGTAGGCCGCGCCGGGGAAGCGCGCGCGGATGAAGGCGCCTTCGGCCGGCGTGCCGCCGGGGTCGCGCAGCCGTCCCGCGGCGGTGCCGGCGGCGTTGAAGGTGCGCACGACGTAGAGCCGCGAGCCGCCGTTGTCGAAGTAGGCCCGCACCGCGTGCGCCACGAAGTTCAGGCGCCGCCGCGCGTCGGTGACGTCGCTCAGCCCGAGGTTCTCGAGGCTGCCGTAGACGTGCTCGAAATCGGTGAGGCTGGTCACCATCTCCGGCACGCCGTCGACGGGGCCGCGTCGCGTCGGACCGACGAAGGCGGTGGTGCTGGTGCCCACGCCCTCGATGGACTTGGCGCGGAAGCTGGTCTCTTCGACGTAGACGCCGGGTGCCAGGTATTCGGGCATGGCCTATCTCCTTTGCCTGAAGGCGCATCCGCGGACCGTGCCGCGGTGGGAATCGCCGTGACGAACAACTCGCGGGGCCTTCAGGAAGTCCTTCATGGCAGTGCGAGGGGAAGGGAAAACGACTGCGAACGCCCCGCCGCCAGCGCCACGTCCAGCGTGGCGTTGGGCAGCGTGGCGGCGCGGGATTCGAGGTCGTCGGGATCGACGAGGGGCAGGACCGCCGGCGCGCGACCGGCGCGCACCTGGGCCGCCGGCGTGCGGGTGCCGGCCGCGCCGGGGGCGGGGTCGAAACACCATTCGATGCGCGCGGCGAGCTCGGTGACCACGACCTCATCGGGATCGTCGGACCAGGTCGTCACCGGCACGCCGGGCACCGGCAGCAGCGCTTCGCCGCGCCAGTCGGTGAGCGCGCGCGCGAGCACGTTGCCGCCGGCGCGGGCCAGCAGCAGGGCGCCGCCGAGGGCGTCGAGGCTGCCGGTCTCGTGCACGCTCAGGCGCAGCACCGACCAGTTCATGCCCGTGGGCGCGATGGCGGACGGGTACAGCGGCAACTCGACCGGGCGGAACAGGGACTCGGGCGACGCGGCATTCGCGGGCTGCGGATCGCGCGGCAGCGCCAGCGCGGCGCGGCGCGGCAGATAGCGGCCGGCGGGGTCGGTGACGGTCACGGACAGCGTGACGTCGCCGACGGTCGGCGTGCCGGGCGCGTTGTCGAAGGCGGCCTCGTGCGCCGCGAGCGTGAGGGGGGCCTCGGCGCGCACGATCACGTACAGCCCGCTGCGATTGCGCCGCACCGTCGCGCCGGCGATGCGCACGTCCAGGAGCGTGGCGACCTGCACGCGCGTGGCCGCGTCGATGCAGCGCAGCGCGCCCAGCACGCGCGTGTCGATGCGTTCCAGTTCACGGATCAGCAGCGTCATGGCGCGGCTCCCGGCGCGCCCGGCGACGCATTCCCCGCGGGCACGGCGGTGCCGTAGCCGAAGCGCGTGGCGACGACCGGTCCGGCGTCGAGGATCCTGTCCGGATCGAGGCGAACGCGGCGCGCGATGTAGGAGACCGACAGCCGGTACGCCGGCTCCAGCGCGTCCCAGATGCGCATCATGTCCTCGGTGGACAGTTCGGACGGGATGATCTGGATCACCTCGTCGGGCCCCCAGCCGGCTTCCGGCGACAGCGCGGAGGCGTCGAGGATCGGGTGCTCGTAGAGCTGCCGCATCGCCCAGGCGAAGGGCAGCAGCTCGTCCTGCGGGTTGCTGGCCCAGGCGCTGAGCAGGAAGTGCAGGTCCAGCCCGAGCGGTGCCTGCTGCTCGCCGGACATGCGGTCCGGGCGGTGCTGGCGCAGGTGCTCGTTGACCGTCACGCGGTACAGGTACAGGGAGATCCGCGTCGTGTCCTCCTGCGGCCCCGCGAGTTCCCCGGACGACAGCAGGACGACGTCGCACTCCGGCATCGCCGTCCCGCCGGCGTCGGCCGGGTAGGTGTTGCGCAGGTAGGTCACGATCGAGTGGCCGACCGAGTGGATCGCCTGGATGTTGGCCATGCGCCTGAAGTCCTCTGAGTGCCTCTGGATGGACGGGGAATGCTTGCCGGCGGACGTCGCCAGGTCAGGGGCCGGCCGACCGCGGCGCGCGGAAGATCGCGCGCCCGTCGGGCAGCGTGGCGCGTTCGATGCGGCCGTCGCGCAGCAGCGTCTCCAGCGCCTGCCGCACGTCGGCCAGCGGAACGTCCACGCCCATCGAGCCCAACCACCATTGCGCGATGCCCTGCTCGGTGTCGGCGGCGAGCGGATGGCGGGCGAGGTGGGCCAGGATGGCCGACTCCGCTCGCCGTCTTCTCGTGCCTGCGTCTTCGCACAACGGCGTCTCCAGCAACGTTGTGATCACGCCATGCGAGGAACGTGCCAAGTGTTGCGGCAAGGTGTCGACGAGCGTTTTCAGAGGAGAGGCGGGCGCGAGAAGCTGCCGGGTGGGTGATCGCGGACCCGCCTCCTGCCACCCGCCGGGTCGGCGCGGACCCGGTGGCGCGCTCAGTTCGGCGCGTCGAACGTGTTGCGCTCGAGGCCGTGCTTCTTCAGCAGCTTGCCCAGCGCGCGACGTTCCTTGCCGGCCAGCCGCGCGGCGTGCGTCACGTTGCCGTGCGCGGAGTGCATCAGCTGCTCGAGGTAGCTGCGCTCGAAGTGCAGCATCGCCTCGTCGCGCGCGTCGTTGAAGGCGCGCAGGTCGCTGGCGGAGGCAGGGCCGTCGGACGTGGATCTGACCGCGTGGGACATGCCCGTGCCACACGGGCGCAGATCGAGCTCCTCGCCATCCGAGAGCAGCAGCGCGCGCTGCACGCGGTTGTCGAGCTCGCGCACGTTGCCGGGCCACGCGTAACGCGCGATCCAGTCGACGCAGCCGGGCGCGAGCGCACGCGGCGGCAACGCGTGCTGCCGCGCATGTCTCGCGATGAAGTGCTCCGCCAGCACGCGCGCATCGCCGGGCCGGTCGCGCAGCGGCGGCATCTCCAGCAGCAGCACGTTGAGGCGGAAGGCCAGGTCGTCGCGGAAGGCGCCGGTCTGCAGCAGCTCGTGCAGGCGCGGGCTGGCCGCGGCGACGACGCGCACGTCGCCGCTGCATTCGCGCGTGCCGCCGACCGGCCGGTAGCGGTAGTCCTGCAGGAATCGCAGCAGCGACACCTGCGCGCGCAGCGGCAGCGAGTCGAGTTCGTCCAGGAACAGCGTGCCGCCCTCGGCCGCCGCGATGAGGCCGCTGCGGGCCTGGCGGGCGTCGGTGAAGGCGCCGCGCTCGCAGCCGAAGAGCTCGCTCTCGATCAGCGTTTCCGGCACGGCGCCGCAGTTCAGCGGCACGAAGGGCGCGTCGCGCCGCTCCGACTGGTAATGGATCGCGCGCGCGGCCAGTTCCTTGCCGGTGCCGGTCTCGCCGACGATCAGCACGGGCGCGTCGTAACGCGCCATGCGCTCGATCAGCGTCAGCGCCTGCAGGAAGGCCGGCGCGCGACCGACGAGCTGGGGCGAGCGCTCGCTCAGCATGGCGGCGCTCCCGTCAGCCATCGGCGCACGGCCGTGGGGGGCAGGGGCCCCAGGGGCTGAAGCACGGCCGGCCCGTTCCACGGACCCTCGACCCGTCGCAGGGGGACTTGCATCGAAACGCCTTTCGAACGTGGAAAGGCGCCTTGGTTGGCGGATCGAACGGATGGTTCGAGATGCATTCGACCTGCCTGCGATCGTCGCTTGGCCATTGCTCCTCCCCGGTGTCCTGTCGCTGGGCGTTGGTGCCGCAGTTCTAGTCGCCAAGCTAGGCCACCGCCCCGGAGAGGTCAATTGCGGAACTGGGGGGATCGCCTCGTAACAAGGGGGCTCTCCAGGAGGAAGATCGAGGCAGGTCCCCTTCACCCGTGACCTCGCCGGCGTGCCCCGGTCCGGTGGAGCGCCGGCTCGGGACCTCAGGTGATGACGCTGATCTGCCAGGGCACGAACTCGTTCTGACCGTAACCATGCAGCTCGCTGCGCGACGGCCGGCCCGAGGCGGTGTCGAGCAGCAACTGGAACAGCTCCGCGCCGAGGCCCCGGATGGTCTGCGTGCCATCGAGCACGTCGCCGCAGTTGAGGTCCATGTCGTCCGCCTGCCGCCGCATCAGCGCCGTGTGGGTCGCCAGCTTGACCGACGGCGACGGCGCACAGCCGTAGGCCGAACCGCGACCGGTGGTGAAACAGATCAGGTTGGCGCCCCCCGCCACCTGGCCCGTGGCGGAGATCGGGTCATAACCCGGCGTGTCCATGAACACCAGACCGCGCGCCTTCACCGGCTGCGCGTATTCGTAGACCTCGATGAGGTTGGTGGAGCCGCCCTTGGCGATGCCGCCGAGCGACTTCTCCAGCACCGTCGTCAGGCCGCCGGCCTTGTTGCCGGCGGACGGGTTGTTGTCCAGCTGCGCGCCGTTGCGGCGGCAGTAGTCCTCCCACCAGCGGATCCGCGCCACCAGCTTGTGGCCGATCTCGACGGTCTGCGCCCGCCGCGTCAACAGGTGTTCGGCGCCATAGATCTCGGGCGTTTCCGACAGGATCGCGGTACCGCCGTGCGCCACCAGCAGGTCGACCGCCGCGCCCAGCACCGGGTTGGCCGAAATGCCGGAGTAGCCGTCCGAGCCGCCGCACTGCAGCCCGATCACGAGGTGGCTGGCGGCAACGCGCTGCCGCCGGATGGCGTTGGCCGGTGGCAGCAGTGCCTGCACCAGCTGGATGCCGCGGGCGATGGCGGTCGTCGTGCCGCCCGCATCCTGGATCGTGAACGAGTGCAGCGTGCCGGACTCCTGCAAGCCCTGCGTCGCCAGCAGCGTCGGGATCTGGTTGGTCTCGCAGCCCAGCCCGATGACGAGCACGCTCGCGAAGTTCGGATGGCAGGCGTAGCCGCCGAGCGTGCGCTGCAGGATCGCGAGCCCCTCGCCCTCCGAGTCGATGCCGCAGCCCGTGCCGTGCGTCAGCGCCACGACGCCATCGACGTTCGGGAACGCGGCCAGCGCCTCGGGATGGATGTCGCGCCGGAAGTGGTCCGCGATGGCGCGGGCGACCGTCGCCGAGCAGTTCACCGACGTCAGGATGCCGATGTAGTTGCGTGTCGCCACGCGCCCATCGGCGCGCACGATGCCGTCGAAACGCGCCGGCTGCGTTGCCGGAGGCGTGTCGCGCGCATCGACCCCGTAGGCGTAGTCGCGCTTGAAGTCGCCCATCGCCAGGTTGTGGGAGTGCACGTGCTGGCCGGGGCGGATGGCCCGGCTCGCGAAGCCGATGATCTGGCCGTAGCGCCTGACCGCTTCCCCGGTCGCGATCGCGCGCGTCGCGATCTTGTGGCCCGGCGGGATCAGCCCGGAAACGGTCGTGGCTTCGGCCGCGATGTGGGTGCCCGAGACCAATTGGTCGAGCGAGACGACGATGTTGTCATCGGGATGCAGGCGGATCACCCGCGCGCCGACGGTCGCCCGGGCCGGGTCGATGGCCGCCTTGGCATCGATGGTCATGCGGGTGTCTCCCGTCGGCGCCGGATCAACCCGCGTCGGCCAGCGCGGCACGCAAGCGCGGCTGTGCGATGCCGCATTGCAGCCGGCCGGCGAGCGCGACGATGGGCAGGAAGCGCCGCTGCTTCTTTTGCGCGTGGTTCCGCGCGATGTCGGCGATCGGGTGGTCGAGGAAGGGGTTCAGAAAACGCTCGCGCACGTCGACGAGGTAGGCGTCGGCTTCGGCGCGCTGGCCCAGCGCCGTGAACACCGGCAGCACCTCGTCGCTCCAGAGGGATTCGAGTCCGGATCGCAAGGCCGCATCGTTCATCGCCTGCCGGACGGTCTCGCCGGCGGCGCGGCCGTCCACCTTCCAGCGTTCAGCGAGCCAGGTGTGCCCGGCGTTCAGCAGGAGCAGTTTCAGCCGCACGTACCGCTCGAGGTCGTCGGTCAGCAGGATGGCTTCGTGTGCACACGGCAGCACCAGCCCCGGCTGCCGTTCGATCGCCCACAGCGCATAGGGTTCGGCCACGGCGCCGACCGGGTGCAGCGCCTCCGCGACGATGCGGTCGACCAGCGAGTTGGCCCAGATGCAATGGTTGCCCAGCCAGTCGACGAAGGCCGCATCCAGGTGCCATCGGGTGGCGAGCGATCGCACCAGATCGCGCAGCACGTCGCCGTTGCGCTCGATCAGTTCACAAGGAAAGATCGACAGGGCGGCCGCCGGCCTGGCGCGCCAGCGGTGGTGCAGCAGCACCAGCAGCTTGGCCGGGAAGCTATGCGGCGCAGGCGACGTGTCGTCGATGCAGGCCGGGCCGTCGCGTTCGTCGAGCTGGTAGCCGCGGTCGGCGGTGTTCGAGACGATCACGCGCACATCGGTCGCGATGGCCTCGCGCAGCGCCGGCCAGTCGGCATCGGCCTGCAGCGCCTGCCGCACCGCGCGGCATGTGAGGGTCTCGTCGATGCGCTCGCCGCGCCGCAGACCGCGGACGCGCACCGGGTAGCCGTCGCCGGCGGCCAGTGCGGCGACGCGTTCGGCACTCGCGGGGTTGTCGGTCGTCTGCACCACGAGGATGCCGCCGACCGCCCGGCCCGTCTCGCCGCGGTCGAGCGCCTGCGAGACGAACAGGTCGACGTGCGCCTGCAGGAAGCGGCTGGTGCCGAACTGGAGGATGGCCTGGGTCATGGCGCTCAGCACTCCACGATGGCCTTGACGACGCCTCGGGCGGGGTCCAGCAGGTGCTTGAAGTCGGTCGGCACCTCGACCAGCGTGAGCCGGTGCGTGTTGAGCGCCGTGTCTGGGATCTGGCCCGCGCGCATCGCGTCGAGCACGGTCTCGAAGTCTTCGGTCGTCGCGTTGCGGCTGGCGAGCAGCGTGGTCTCGCGCTTGTGGAACTCCGGGTCCGAGAAGCCGATCGTCGCAGTGACCACCGAGATCAGCACATAGGTGCCGGCGTGAGCGACGAACTTGAAGCCGCGCTCCATCGCCTTCGGATTGCCGGTGGCGTCGAACACGACATCGAAGAACTCGTGGTCGGTCAGCCGCGCCAACTGCTGTTCGTCGTCATCGGCGATCTGCACCGACGCCGCCATGTGCAGTTGCGCGATGCAGAAGTCGAGCCGGTCGCGCCGCGTGTCGAGCGCCGTGACCTGGGCGCCGCGCAACTTCGAGAAGATCATCGCCGCCATCCCGATCGGGCCGGCGCCGACCACCAGCACGCGCTGCCCGGCCTTCACGTCGGCCCGCCGCACCGCGTGGGCGCCGATGGCGAGGAACTCCACCATCGCCGCCTGGTCCAGCGACACGCCTTCGGCCTTGTGCACGAAGCCCTGCGGCACCGTGAGGTACTCGGTGAACGCGCCGTCGCGGTGAACGCCCAGCACCTGGAGGTTGGCGCAGCAGTTGGTGCGGCCCTGGCGGCAGGCAATGCACGTGCCGCAGCACAGGTACGGCATCACGTACACCACATCGCCAGGCGCCAGAGGGCTGTCGGCCGGCGCCTGGTCGACGATGCCCGACAGTTCATGCCCCATCACGCGCGGATAGCTCAGGTAGGGCTGGTCGCCGGTGAAGATGTGCAGGTCGGTGCCGCAGACGCCCACGCGTTTGACGCGCAGCAGTACCTCGTCATCGCCGCGCAGCGGCATCGGGCGGATTTCGGCGCGAAGCGTGCCGGGTGTCTCGCAGATCACGGTCAGCATGAGGCGGTCCTTGTGTCGCGATGCCACCGTCCCAGGAACCGGAGCACCCTCTTGGTCAGGCCACTTTACGAGATTGATGAAATTGGCCTGACCGTACTTACCCTGGCGCCCTGGAAATGAGGGCCGTACGCGGCGAGGGAGGCGGTGCAAGGCGAGCGCATACACTGTGGCGCATCACTTTGGTAAGGCCAATCGGCCTCGGCCGTCGGCAGGGGATCCGCCTTTGATCAGTCAGCTCAAACCCGTCGACAACCGGCGTCTGTACCAGCAGATCGCCGACCAGATCCGCGGTCTCATCAAGCGGGGCGACTACGCGGTCGGCGCGCGGCTGCCGCCGGAACGCGACCTGGCGCAACGACTGGGCGTCTCGCGGCCGTCGGTGCGCGAGGCGCTGATCGCGTTGGAAGTGGAAGGCAGCGTGGAGGTGCGCATGGGCGCCGGCGTCTATGTCTGCGCCGGGGCGGAACGGGCGGCGCCCGTGAGCGATTCGCTGGGGGAAAGCCCGATCGAACTGATGCAGGCCCGTTCGGCGCTGGAAGGTTCGATCGTTGCGCTCGCTTGTGGACGCGCCACGCCCGACGGGCTTGCCCAGGTGTCGAAGGCGATCGGCGACATGCGCGCGGCGATCGCCAAGGGCCGGTCCCCGATGGACGAAGACCGCGAATTCCACCTGGCCATTGCCGCGATGACCGGCAACTCGGTCATGGAACGGCTCGTTCGCGAGTTGTTCGACGAACGTCACAGTCCGATCTCCGTGCAGCTCAGTGTCCGGTCGGAGAGCGTGCGGACCTGGATGGACGCGGTGCGCGAGCACGAGGTCATCCTGCGCGCCTTGGAGAGCCGCGACGTGCTTGCAGCGCAGACCGCCATGCGCTCGCATCTGCAGTCATCGCTGGACCGCTGGCTGGCGGCCCGGAAGGAATGGTCCTGACACCTTCGTGCGATGACCGCCATGTCGGCGGAGGACCCCCGCAGAGCTACTCGATGTTCTGCACCTGTTCCTTCATCTGCTCGATCGCGACCTTCATCTCGACCGAGATGTTGGTCAGCTCGATGGCCGCGGCCTTCGAGCCCAGCGTGTTGGCTTCGCGATGCAGTTCCTGCATCAGGAAGTCCAGCCGCTTGCCGACCTCGCCGCCCTTCTTGAGCAGGCGCTCGATCTCGTCCAGGTGCGAGCGCAGCCGCGTGAGCTCCTCGGCCACGTCGATGCGCAGCGCGTAGGCGGCCGCCTCGTTGACGGCGCGCTCCTGCAGCGTCTGCTCGGAGATCGTCTGCGTGGCGCTGGTGGCGCTCAGCGCCTCCTGCCAGCGTTCCAGGAAACGCTCGCGCTGACGTTGCACCGCGGCCGGGATCAGCGGCTCGGCTTGTGTGGCGAGGTCCCGCAAAGTGGCGACGCGCTGCTTGAGCATCGTGACCAGTTTGCCGCCTTCGCGCTCGCGCGCCTCGAGGAATCCCTGGATGCATTGACGCGCGGCGTCGAGCACCGTCTCGTCGTTCGCCGAGGCGCCCGTCGCGCCGGTCTTGCACCAGTTCAAGGCTTCCTGGACGCTCAGTCCCTGCGCTTTCGGCAGCCAGGATTGCACCTGCGATTCCAGCCGCGAAAGCCGGTTGAGCTGCTCTGGCTGCGGGTTCGGCCAGGAATTGTCGGTGTCTCGATGGGTGTTGATCCTCAGTTCGATCTTGCCTCGCTTGACGCTGCCCGAGACAAGCTCGCGCAGGGCCGGCTCGAGCGAGCGCAGCTCGTCGGGCATGCGCAAGCTCAGGTCGAGGAAGCGTCCGTTCACCGAGCGCGCCTCCACCGTGACCGCAGGTTGGGTGGCCGGGCTAGGGGTTTCGCCGGAGTTCGCGGGTTGTGCCGTGGCGCTGGCATAACCGGTCATGCTGTAAACTGGCATCAGCTATCGGTAGAACAATCGAACCGCGATTATGTCAAAGCCGAAACCGGCGCCCTTGCCCGCAGGCACGGTGGTGGGGGGCTATCAGATCATCAAGAAATTGGCTGCGGGTGGATTCGGCGTGGTTTATCTCGCCGAAGACCCCGACCATCACTTGGTCGCTCTGAAGGAATACCTCCCCTCGTCCCTTGCAGAACGATCTCCCGGAGAACTCACGCCTCGCGTGAAACCGGAGAAGCAGCCCCTATACCGCCTGGGGTTGCGCAGCTTTTTCGAGGAAGGTCGTTCCCTCGCGCAGATTTCGCATCCGAGCGTCGTCTCGGTGCTGAATTTCCTGCGCGAGAACGAGACCGTCTATATGGTCATGAATTACCTGCAAGGCGATACCTTGCAGGATTTCATCGTGACCGCGCGCGATTTGAAGCGTGACAAGGTGTTCCGGGAATCGACCATCCGGTCGCTTTTCGACGAAATCCTCAAGGGCCTGCGCATCGTGCACCAGCACAAGATGCTGCACCTGGACATCAAGCCGGCCAATATCTTCATCACCAACGACAACAAGGCGGTGCTGCTCGATTTCGGCGCGGCGCGCGAGGTGCTGTCCAAGGAAGGCAACTTCATCCGGCCGATGTACACGCCCGGCTTCGCCGCGCCCGAGATGTACAGACGCGACGGCTCGCTGGGCCCGTGGACCGACATCTACGCGATCGGCGCCTGCATCTACGCCTGCATGCAGGGCTATCCGCCCAACGACGCGCCGCAGCGGCTGGAGAAGGACCGCCTCGGGCTGTCGCTCTCGCGCCTGCGCAACGTGTATTCCGACAACCTGCTCGAAGTGACCGAGTGGTGCATGTCGCTCGATCCGCTGACCCGTCCGCAGAGCGTCTTCGCGCTGCAGAAGGAGCTCTCGCGTGAGACCGAGCGTCGCTACACCAAGCTCAGCTTCAGCGAGCGCCTCAAGCTGCAGCTGGAGAACCTGAAGACCGGGGCGAAGGCGTGAAGTTCTCCGTCTACCAGGTGAGCCGCCGTGGCGGCCGGGAGAAGAACGAAGACCGCATGGGGTATTGCTATACCCGCGAGGCCGGTCTCTTCGCGCTGGCCGACGGCATGGGCGGCCATCCGGACGGCGAGGTCGCCGCCCATCTGGCGCTCCAGAACGTCGCGGCGCTGTTCCAGCGCGACGCGCAGCCGGTGATCAGGGAGCCGTCGCAGTTCCTGGAGACGGCCGTGCTGCTCGCGCACCAGCAGCTGCTGACCTACGCGCAGCAGCGCGGCATGAACGACACGCCGCGCACGACCATCGTCGTCGGGCTGATGCAACAGGGCCAGATCTGGTGGGCGCATTGCGGCGACTCCCGCATGTACCTGCTGCGCGAGACCGAGCTGATCGCCCGCACGCGCGACCACTCCTACAGCGAGCTGCAGGAGGCGCTGGGCCGCCACGCGACCGGCGCCGAGCGCTTCAACCGCCATGTGCTGTTCACGTGTCTCGGCAGCCCCGGCAAACCGATGATCGACGTCAACGGCCCGGTGCTGCTGCAGAACGGTGACCGCATGCTGCTGTGCTCGGACGGGCTGTGGAGCTCGGTCAGCGACGTGGACATCCTGCGCCACATGTCCGACAGCCGCTCGGTCGGCGACGCGGTGCCGGAGCTCGTCGAGCAGGCCCTGCGCCAGGCCGGCGCGCGCAGCGACAATGTGACGGCCCTGGCCGTGGAGTGGGAAGGCGAGGGCGATGCCCCCGACTCGATCTCCACGCAGGACCTGGACCAGGAAGGCTTCGCCTCCACGATCCATGGGGCGACCCAGGACGTGCAGCTCGACGAAGCCGAGATCGACTCCGCCGTGCGCGAGATCCAGGACGCGATCCGCAAGGCCGGCAAGAAGCCCCACTGAAGGCACCAAAGGATTTCCTCATGAGCAGCAACGCCAGCCGCCCGCAAGGGCGAGCGGCGGACGCCTTGCGTCCGGTCCGCATCACCCGCCACTACACCCGCCACGCCGAAGGCGCGGTGCTGATCGAGTTCGGCGACACCAAGGTGCTGTGCACCGCCTCCGTCGAAGAGAAGGTGCCGCCGCACAAGCGCGGCAGCGGCGAGGGCTGGGTCACCGCCGAGTACGGCATGCTGCCCCGCGCCACGCACACCCGCAGCGACCGCGAGGCCGCGCGCGGCAAGCAGACCGGCCGCACGCAGGAGATCCAGCGCCTGATCGGCCGCGCGCTGCGCGCGGTGTTCGACCTGTCCAAGCTCGGCGAGCGCACGATCCAGATCGACTGCGACGTGCTGCAGGCCGACGGCGGCACGCGCACCGCGGCGATCACCGGCGCCTACGTGGCCGCGCATGACGCGGTGAGCTGGCTGATCGCGCAGGGCAAGATCACCGCGTCGCCGCTGAAGGATGCGGTCGCCGCGATCTCGGTCGGCATCCTGGACGGCCAGGCGCTGCTGGACCTCGAGTACGTCGAGGACTCCGCCTGCGACACCGACATGAACGTGGTCATGACCGGTGCGGGACACTTCGTCGAGCTGCAGGGCACGGCCGAAGGCGTCGCGTTCACGCGCGCCGAGGTCGACGTGCTGCTGAACCTCGCCGAGAAGGGCATCCGCGAGCTGCTCGTCGCGCAGCGTGAGGCGCTCGGTCTGAAGTAATTCCGCGATTCCTGTTCGATTGGAGCAAGCGATGAAGTTGGTCCTGGCCTCCAACAATGCGAAGAAGCTGAAGGAACTGCAGGCGCTGTTCGAGCCGCTGGGCATCGAGCTCGTGACGCAGGGCAGCCTCGGCATTCCGGAGGCGGAAGAGCCTTTCCACACCTTCGTCGAGAACGGGCTGACCAAGGCCCGCCACGCGGCGAAGGCCAGCGGCCTGCCGGCGCTGGCGGACGACTCGGGCCTGGCCGTCGATGCGCTCGGCGGCATGCCGGGCGTGCTGTCGGCGCGCTACGCGACGCTGTTCGGCCGCGAGAAGAGCGACGCCGAAAACAATCGTGTGCTGCTCGAGAAGCTCGAGGGCATCGAGGATCGGCGCGCCCGCTTCGTCTGCGCGCTGGTCGCCGTCCGCTCGGCCGACGACCCGGAACCGCTGATCGCCATGGGCCGCTGGCACGGCGAGATCCTGCATGCGCTGGAAGGCGAGGGCGGCTTCGGCTACGACCCGCTGCTGTTCATTCCTGAACTCGGGAAGAGCGTCGCGGCGCTGGGCGCCGAGGCGAAGAACCGTCTGAGCCATCGCGCGCTCGCGTCGCAAGACCTGCTGCGCCAGATGCGCGAGAGCTGGCACCTTGGCTGACATCATCCGCATGATGCGGCCCGGCACGCTGACGCTGTCGGCGCTGCCGCCGCTGTCGCTGTACGTGCACCTGCCGTGGTGCATCCGCAAGTGCCCGTACTGCGACTTCAACTCGCATGAATACCGCGACGGGCGCGAGCTCGACGTGGAGACCGCGCGCCAGTACCTCGCCGCCCTGCGCTCGGACCTGGAAGCGGCGCTGCCGCTGATCTGGGGCCGGTCGGTCGTGTCGATCTTCATCGGCGGCGGCACGCCCAGCCTGTTCGCGCCGGAGCAGATCGCCGAGCTGATCTCCGACCTGCGCGCGCGCCTGCCGCTGGAGCCGGGCTGCGAAATCACGATGGAAGCCAATCCCGGCACCTTCGAGAAGGACCGCTTCGCCGGCTTCGCGCAGGCGGGCGTGACGCGGCTGTCGATCGGCGTGCAGAGTTTCGACGACGCCAAGCTGCACGCGCTGGGACGCATCCACAGCGGCACGCAGGCGCGCGCGGCGATCGAAGAGGCGGCCCGTGCCTTCGGCACCTTCAACATCGATTTGATGTACGCGCTGCCGGGGCAGACGCTGGCGGAACTCGACCAGGACCTGGACATCGCGCTGGCGTTCGATCCGCCGCACCTGTCGGTCTATCACCTGACGATCGAGCCCAACACGCGCTTCGCGAATTCGCCGCCGGAACACCTGCCCGATCCTGATCTCGCCAGCGACATGCTGGACCTGATCACCGCGCGCACCGGCGCGAAGGGCATGTCGCGCTACGAGGTCTCGGCCTATGCGCGCGATGGCCATCGCTGCACGCACAACACCAACTACTGGCAGTTCGGCGACTACCTCGGCATCGGCGCCGGCGCGCACACGAAGCTCAGCTTCGCGCACCGGCTGCTGCGGCAGGTCCGCTGGCGCGATCCCGCCACCTTCATGCAGAAGGCGGCCGAGGGGCAGGCCGTGTCCAACGAGAACGAGGTCGCCCGCAACGAGCTGCCCTTCGAGTTCATGCTGAACGCGTTGCGTCTGCGCGAGGGCGTGACGCTGCAGAGCTTCCTCGAGCGCACCGGCCTGCCGCCGTCATCGATCGCCAAGGCGATGGCGCAAGGGCGCGAGAAGGGCCTGCTCGACCTCGATCCCGCCGTGATCCGCGCGACACCGCGCGGCTTCGACTTCCTCAGCGATCTGCAGGAACTGTTTCTGGCATCGTGACCTTGCCGGTGGCCGGGCCCGTGACACGGCCGGTCGCCAGGCAGGTCATCGACCCGTCCAGCGCCGCGCGCGACTGCGCGGTCTCCTCGTGCAGCCAGTCGATGAAGGCGCGCAAGGCAGGTTCCTCGCGCGACTGCGGCGCGTAGACGATGTGATACCGCTGCGGCTCCTTGAGCATCGCCTGCCGCGGCGCGACGCGGACGAGACGGCCGTCGAGCAGCGCATCCGCCGCCAGCAATTCGCGCGTCAGGCCGACGCCCATGCCTTGCTCGGCCGCCTGCAGCAGGATGCCGAAGTCGTTGAAGATGGCGACGGGCACGACCTGGCGCCGCAATCCGGCCTGCGCGAACCAGTCCTCCCACTGCGCCGGATCGCCGAGCAATGGCGCCTGGGCCAGCGCCTCCAGCGGCTGCCCGATCAACTGGTGCGCCAACGCGGGCGACGCGACCGGGAGCATCGAGAGGTCGAAGAGCGGTTCACTCGTCAGGCCGGGCCAGGGGCCGAGGCCTTGTCGCAACGCGATGTCGAATTTTTCCCGCTCCAGGTCGACGAGCCGGGCCGTCGCTTCGATCTCGATCGTCACTTCGGGATGCCGCGCGTGCCAGCGGCCCAGCCGCGGCAGCAGCCAGCGCTGCGCGAAGGAGGGCAGCACCGTCACGCGCAGGCTGCGCTGCCCGACGCCGTGCGCGGAGGTCGCGGCGCGCAGGCCCTGGTCGAGTTCCTGGTAGGCGCGCTCCACGCCGCGCAGCAGGGCTGCGCCGGCGGCGTTCAACACCACGCGTCGCCCCTGTCGATCGAAGACCGGGAAGCCGAGCTGCAGTTCCAGCGCACGGATCTGCTGGCTCACCGCGGAGTGCGTCAGGTTGAGTTCCTCGGACGCGGCGCGCAGGTTCTGATGCAGCGCGGCGGCCCGGAAGGCGGCCAGGTACTGGAGCGGCAGGCGGGGAAGTCGCATCGGGTGTCCTCCGGGAGAACGGGAAGGGAAAGCGAGGGCGACTGTAGCGACTCGTTGGAAAGTTTGGCTACTCAAGGAGGCAAGGATATAGCGTTTGGAGACCGCTTGTTGGGCATCTAGCATTACCAGCACTGATCCAAAACTCCCACCGATGAACGAAGGAACGACCATGAACGAGCCCGACATCACCTCCTGCCTCCGTGCCCGGGTGACCCCGCAGGTGCCGTGCTACGCCTACTCGCCGTGGGCGCGTTTCCCGGTGATCGGCCCGGCGCTGACCGTGCTGATCGCGATCGTCTCGGCGCTGGCGCTGGTCTCGAACGCCAACGCGTTCAACGACGTCAACGCCGAACTGCAGATCGCCGCCCGCGAGCAGCGTGTCGCCCGGGTGGAGGCGCAGCGCGTGGCGCGCGAGCAGGCCGCCCGGCAGGCGACGCTGGTCGCCGCGGCCAACGATCGCCAGGGCGCCATGGCGCCTCGCGTGCAGCCGGCTGTGAACCGGACCAGCGACCGGACCAGCGAAGACAAGAAGGGCCGCGCGCAATGAGCCCAAACGCAAACGGGCGCCTCGTCGGCGCCCGTTTCGTGTCCGGCGAGGACATCCCCGCCGGGAAGTGACGGTCAACCGCCGGTCAACCGTCATTCAACCGCCGACCAACCGCACATCACACGCGGTTCATCGACATGCCCGCCGTGCTGCGCAGGCGCTCGATCAGCCGCGTGGCGATCTGGTGCAGCGGCAGCACCTCGTCGGCGGCGCCGGCGTTGATCGCCTCCCGCGGCATGCCGAAGACGACGCAGGTCGCCTCGTCCTGCACGAGGTTGTAGGCGCCCGCGTCCTTCATCGTCTTCATCGCCTTGGCGCCGTCGGCGCCCATGCCGGTGAGCATGATGCCCAGCGCGTTCTGACCCACCACGCGCGCGGCGGAGTTGAAGAGCACCTCCACCGACGGCTTGTGGCGGTTCACCGCCTCGCCGTCCTGCACGCGGGCGATGTAGTTGGCGCCGGAGCGCTCCACGCTGAAGTGCATGCCGCCCGGCGCGATGTAGCCGTGGCCGGGGAGGATGCGCTCGCCGTCCTGCGCTTCCTTCACGCGGATCTTGCACAGGCCGTCCAGGCGCGCCGCGTAGCTGCGGGTGAAACCCGCCGGCATGTGCTGCGTGATGCAGACCGCCGGGCAGTCGGCCGGCAGGTTGATCAGCACGTCCTTGGTCGCTTCGGTGCCGCCGGTCGACGCGCCGATGAAGATGATCTTCTCGGTCGACAGCCGGCCCAGGCTCGCGATCGGCGAGGCGGGCTTGAGCGGCGGAGTCGCCCCTCCCGCCGGCGCGGGGGCGCCCGGCGCGGCGGCCGGACCCGGCGCGTGCAGGCGACGGATCTGCGCCTTCGCCGCGATGCGGATCTTGTCGGTGATGTCCTGCGCCAGCGCGCGGATGCCGTCGGCCACGCCGATCTTGGGCTTGGCGACGAAGTCCACCGCGCCCAGCTCCAGCGCCTTCAGCGTGACCTCGGCGCCGCGCTCGGTCAGCGTCGACACCATCACGACCGGCATCGGTCGCAGGCGCATCAGGCGCTGCAGGAAGTCGAGGCCGTCCATCTTCGGCATCTCGACGTCGAGCGTGATCACGTCAGGGTTGAGGTTGCGGATCATCTCCCGCGCGACCAGCGGGTCGCTGGCGGCCCCGATGCATTGCATGTCGGGCTGGCGGTTGATGATCTCAGTCAGGATGCTCCGCACCAGCGCGGAATCGTCGACGACGACGACGGTGGTCTTGGCCATTGGTTCTTACTCCTCGGTACTTCCGGGCACGCTGCTGCTCCGTGCTGCCTCAGTGGTGTCAGTGTCTTCTCAGAACAGATCGATCGAACCGCCGGTGCTCGCCACCGGTTGCGCCTGCTGCGCCGCGGCCTTGTCCTGCTGGACCAGGGCATCGGTGTTGGTCGGCGCCAGGCGCTTGACCATCGCCTTGCCGCTCTTGGGCAGGAAACACACCTTGCGCGGGTAGACGTCCATCACGTCCTTGGACACGATGGGAATGCGTTCGAGCTTCAGGAAATCGATGACGAAGTTGGTGTTGCGCTCGCCGACGTTGATCGTGTTCATGCCCGCGATCACCGCGCCGCCGCCGAAGATCTTCGCTTCCATGCGGCTCTTGGAAGCGCCGCGCTTCATCATCTCGTTGATCAGCAGTTCCATCGCGAACGAGCCGTAACGGCCCGAGTCGCCGTGCCCTTCGGGCAGCATGAAGTGGTTCATCCCGCCGATCTGCGCGTGGCGGTCCCACAGGCAGGCGGCGATGCACGAGCCCAGCGTGGTCATGACCAGCAGGTCGTCGTTGTCGACGAAGTATTCGCCGGGCAGTACCTTGACCGCGGCGTTCTTGAAATGCGCTTCGTAGAAGAAGAACGACGCCTCGCCGTTCTTGCGCGTCACCGACTTGAGCTGGGCCACGCGGGCCGCGCCGGCGCTGGCCAGCGCCGCGCTTTGCTGCATCGCGGAGGAGGCGGAGGGCAGGGTCATGGGGGTGTCGCTGAATGGGGGTTCTTCGGATCGTCGTGCGGCGGATCGTTCGCGGCGATCAGCCGACGCGCTCGTAGATCGTCTTGCCGCGCAGGCGGAAGAGATCGCGGGAATCGGTGAAGTTCTCGGAATGTCCGACGAACAGCAGCCCGCCCGGACGCATCACCTTGTGGATGCGCTCCAGCACCTTGCGCTGCGTCGGGGCGTCGAAATAGATCATGACGTTGCGGCAGAACACGACGTGGAAGGGATCTCCCAGCGACCACGAGGCGTGCATCAGGTTCAGCGGGCGGAAGTCGATCATCTTCGCCAGCTCGGGGCGGACGCGGATGCGGCCCTCGTTGGCGCCGGTGCCGCGCAGGAAGAACTGCTTGAGCCGCTGCGGCGACAGGCCGCGGGACTCGGCCGCGTAGACGCCCTTGCGCGCCGTGTTCAGGACGTTGGTGTCGATGTCGCTGGAGACGATCTGCACGCCGCTGTTCGCGCCCAGCGATTCCTGGCAGGTCATCGCGATGGAGTAGGGCTCCTCGCCCGTCGATGCCGCGCAGCACCAGATGCGGATCGGCTTGCCGGTGAGCGTCTTGAGGTCGTCGGTGAGCGACGTGAAGTGGTGGTCCTCGCGGAAGAACGAGGTCAGGTTGGTGGTCAGGCAGTTCACGAACTCCTGCCACTCCTGGTCGCCTTGCGGGCCGGTGATGCCCTCCAGCCATTGGAGGTAGTCGGCGAAGCTCTTGTAGCCGGTGTCGCGCAGGCGGCGCGACAGCCGGCTGTAGACCATCGCATGCTTGCCGTCGTGCAGCGAGATGCCGGCGTGCTGGTAGATCAGCTGGCGGACGCGTTCGAAGTCGGCCTTGCTGAAGCTGAACTCATGATCGATCGCCTCCACCGGCGACGGGGCCGCGAGCGAGACCGGTTGACCTTGGCGCATGGGGCTGTTTGGTTTCTTCGAAGAGGAGATGCCGTAGCACCGGGTGATCACCATTGTCGACAATGCTAGTTTGATTGTGTTTGGTCCATTTGATGTGTGAAAGAGGTGGGGGGAACCCCTCTTTTCTGCGCGCTCATTTGAGGGGGAAGCCGCTAGACTGCCCTCGAAATTGCCTGATCTGACCTTGGACGCTCCGCAAAGTCTCATTGCAGCCCACAAGCTGCGCCTGGACCTGGCCCTGCAGCTGCTGCAGCAGGCCGGTGCGATGCTGCCCGACGCGGAGCCGTATTCGGAGCCGTGGCTGCAGGGCATCCTCGACGCCTTGTGCGATCTCTCCAGCAAGGACGCGTTGACCGGGCTGGTCAACCGCCGCAGCTTCGAGATGGCGCTGGGCCGGGAGGTCGATCGCGTGGCGCGGTCCGGGGAACCGGCGCTGCTGCTGATGCTGGACATCGACCACTTCAAGGCGGTCAACGACCAGCACGGCCACGCGGCCGGCGACATGGTGATCCGCGCGGTCGCCCAGTCGATCGCGCAGACGGTGCGGCCGATGGACACGGTGGCGCGGATCGGCGGCGAGGAATTCGCCATCATCCTGCCCAACTGCCCGACGTCGTTCGGGGTGACGGTCGCGGAACGCATCCGGCAGCGGGTGCAGGCGCTGGCGATCAGCGCGGGCGCCGGCCATGCGCCGCTGACCTGCACGATCAGCATCGGCGGGGCGTTCGCGCCGCAGTGGGTGCGGTCGTCGACGCTGATCTGGACGGAGCGGGCGGACCGCCAGCTCTACCGCGCCAAGGCCGAAGGCCGCAACCGCGCCTGCCTCGAGAGCCATGTGGACTCGCTGGTGAGCGCCGAGGAAAAGGGCATGTTGTTCGCCGTAACGCAACAGGATAGTGAATGAGCAATACAACAGCTCCTGCTGCACCCCATGCCCGCGGAGGCGCTCGCACCTTGGCCGTCACGAGCGGCAAGGGCGGCGTGGGCAAGACCTTCGTCACCGCCAATCTGGCGGCGGCCCTGGCCGCGCGCGGCGAGCGCGTGCTGGTGCTGGATGCCGACCTCGGCCTGGCCAACCTGGACGTGGTGCTGAACCTGCACCCCAAGCTCACGCTGCACGATGTCTTCACCGAGCGCTGCACCCTGGAGCAGGCGATCCTGCCGGCGCCGGGCGGCTTCCACGTGCTGCTGGCGGGCTCGGGCATGGTCGAGTATTCGCGGCTGACGCCCGACGTGCGCGACAAGCTGCTGCACATCCTCGAGGTCGTGCGGCCGCGTTTCGACTACGTGCTGCTGGACACCGGCGCCGGTATCTCGGACGTGGTGCTGTTCTCGGTGTCGATGGCGAATGACGTGCTGGTCGTCGCGACGCCGGAGCCGACCTCGCTGACGGACGCGTACGCCACGATCAAGGTGCTCGCGACCCAGCAGGAGCGCCGCCTGGTGCGCCTGATCGTCAACCAGGCCAACCGGCCGGGCGAGGGCAAGCTGATCTGCGGCCAGCTGCAGCAGGTGCTGCAGCGTTTCGTCGGACCGACGCCGGGGCAGACCTTCAAGCTGGAGCTGCTCGGCGAGGTCAAGAACGACCCGATGGTGCGGCAGGCCGTGCTCAAGCGGCAGCTGTTGCTGGAGCACTACCCCGGCTGCGACGCGGCGCAGGGGATCCGCGGACTCGCGTCGAAGGTGCTGGAATACTCTGCGGGTCACGCCTGACCCCCTCCGCCTCGCGCTTCCTGCTCCCCGCTTCCTGATGACCGATTCCACCGATACCGGTGCCGCCGACGACACGGCGAGCACCGAGGACACCCCGACGGGGGACGCTCCCGCCACCCCGTTCGAGTGGGTCGGCGGCGAGGACGCGGTGCGGCGACTCGTCGACCGCTTCTACGACCTGATGGACCTGGAGCCGCGCTTCGCGCAGTTGCGGGCGATCCACCCGACGACGCTGGACGGCTCGCGAGACAAGCTGTTCTGGTTCCTCTGCGGCTGGCTGGGCGGGCCGGACCACTTCGTCGAGCGCTTCGGCCATCCGCGCCTGCGCGCCCGCCACATGCCCTACCGCATCGGCATCGCCGAGCGCGATCAGTGGATGACGGCGATGACGCAGGCGATGGCCGAGTGCGAGCTCGACGTCGAGCTGCAGCGGCGTCTGGCCGCCTCGTTCGCGAATACCGCGGATTGGATGCGCAACGTCTGAAGCGTGGTCGGGCGCCGAACGGCGTCAGCCGCGGCGATCGGTGACTACGCGGGATCTCCGGTTCGCGGTGCCAGCGGCAACCACAGGCTGAAGCGCGTTCCCTGGGCGCCCGATCGCCAGTCCACGCGCGCGCCGATCGCCGCCGCGCGGCGCTGCTGGTTCTGCAGGCCGCGCCCGCGACCGCCGGCCAGCTCGGCGGCCGCGTCGAAGCCCTGGCCGTTGTCGACGATCTCCACGCGCACGCCGCCTTCGTGGGTGGAGGTGCTCAGGCAGATCTCCGATGCGCGCGTGTGGCGCAGCACGTTGGCGATGCTCTCCTGGACGATGCGCATGATGTGCAGCGCGCTCGACGGTTCCAGCCATGACAGCTGCGGTACTTCGCGCACGTCCCAGCGCAGGGCGACGCCGCTGCCCTCGAGCCGCGGCTCCAGCCGGAAGCGCAAGGTCGCGAGCAGCAGCAGCAGATCGGCCTCGACCGGCTCCATCGAATCGATCGTCAGCTTCAGGTCGTCGAGGCAGTCCTGCAACACACGCGCCACGTCGCGCTCGGGCAGCGCGCCGCGCTCGGCGCTCCGGATCGCGCCGATCAGCGCCGCGCCCAGTCCGTCGTGCATGTCCTGCATCAGGCGCTGACGCTCGTCGCTGACGGCCTGCCGACGCTCGATCTCGCGCAGGCGACGGTGGCTCTCGTCGAGCTCGGCCTCGCGCGCGGCCAGGCGCTCGGCCAGGCTGGCGTTGAGGTCCTCGACGGTGGCGATCGCCTGCACGTATCGGCGGTACATCAGCAGGCCGAAGACCGTCAGCGCCACCGCGTTGGCGTAGGCGCCGAGGTACCAGCCTTCGGGGCTGACGACGTTGTTCTGCAGCGCCCAGTCCGACATCCCCAGCAGCACGCACACGCCGATGCCCGCGGCCACGAGCCGCCCCTCGCCGGAGCTCTTCCAGGCCGCGCGCGCACCCGCGGTGCCGACCACGATGCCCATGCCCGCGACCACCAGGTAGAGCAGCGGCGTCACGCGCGGCGTGTTGGGCAGCAGGCCGGGCAGCGGCAGCGTCGCCACGCCGACCAGCACCGTCACCGCCACCAGCGCCCGCGTCATGCCCCGCATCGGCTGGCCGTGCAGGGATCGCAGGAAGAAGTGGACGACGGTCACCAGCCAGAACAGCGAGTTGACGGTCAGCCAGGCGAAGGCGTCGTTGGCGACCGGGAGCGAGACGTAGAAATGCAGCCCGCGCAGGTAGGACGTCGCCGCGAGGTTGAAGAACAGCAGGTAGCCGGTCTCGTGCGGGCGGCGGATCCAGACGAACAGCGCGAAGACGCCGATCGCCGCGAAGCCCGCGCCCAGGATCGCCGGCAGGTCCAGCTGCAGCCAGGCCCGCAGGTGATGGCGGGCGCGCAGCGCATCGACGGGCCCCAGCCACAGGCTGGAGACCGCGACCTGGCTGCGGCTGGTGTGCTCCAGCCGGATCAGGATGTCATGGACCGGCCGGCCGTCCTCGGGCGGTTCCAGCGACACCCAGAGCGGCGTGCGGGTGCTGTTCCACAGCGGACCCTGTTCCTGGGCGCGATGGACGAGGCGGCCGTCGGCATAGACGGCGATGGTGCCGTCGGTCTTGATGCGCGCACCGTAGAGGCCCAGCTGGCCCGCGAGCAAGCCGCGCGGTGCCGGCGGCACGCGCACGCGGAGCCAGGTCGTGCGCACGGCCGCGTCGCCTTCACGCGCGGCCTCGGCCTGGCCCAGCAGCGCCACCGGCAAGGCCAGCGGCAGCGACACCGGATGCCAGTCCTGCGGCAAGGCGGCGGCGTCCAGGGTCGCCGTTGGCGCGACTCGTCCGGCATGCTCGGAAACCTGCCAGTCAGCTTCCGTCAGGTGCAGCGCGGGGCTGAACGCGCGGTCGATGAAAGCGCCGAACGCGACCGCGGCGACCACCGCCGCCAGCACCAGCGACACGAGCAGCACCAGCCACGCGATCGGGGAGGGGCGGGGGGAAGAGCGGGACGGCGTCACTCCGGCAGCCATCCCTGCGAGCGCGCCTCGAAGATGGCCTCGGCCTTGGAGCTGACCTTCAGCTTGCCGTAGATGCGGCGCACGAAGCTGCGCACGGTGAACGGGGACAGCGCCATGAGGTCCGCGATCTCGGCGGTCGAGAAGCCCTTGGTGATCAGGCCCAGGACCTCGTTCTCGCGCACGGACAGCGGCGAGGCCTCGGCTGGCACGGCGCGCGCGGCGTCCTGGCGGAAACGCGACAGCACCTTCCTGGCGATGATGGGGCTGATCGGGCTGCCGCCGGCGGCCAGGCTGCGGATCTCCTCGACGATGCGCGCCGGGGCGCTGTCCTTGAGCAGATAGCCCGAGGCGCCGGCCTCGATCGAGCGGATCACGTGGGTCTCGTCGCCGAAGTTCGTGCTGACCATGATGTGGCACGCGGGCCAGTCGCGCGCGGCGGCGCGGATGACGTCGATGCCGGAGCCGTCGGGCAGGCCCAGGTCCACCAGCAGCACGTCGGCCGGCGGACCGGCCAGCAGCGCGAGGCCCTCGGCGCGCGTGACCGCGCGGCCCGCCAGGCGCATGCCGGGCGAGTCCTCCACGACGTGGCACAGCGCGTCGCCGAAGCCCGGATCGTCCTCGACCAGGATCACGTGGATGAGCGTCATGAGCGCATCGTACGGAGAGCCGGCGGCGGTGGCGGCCGGGAGGGGCGCGGCGGGGGCGGTGGCGTGTGCGGTTTGCATCGGATGGCGATTGTCTGGCGCCCGGGAGGTGGCCGTGTAGTCCGTTCGTTCTACGCCTCCCGGGAGGGGCCGCGCCTACGATCGCGCCGCTGCCACGACAGCCTCCACGAGAGAAGAACAACGAGCAAGAACAACGAGGGACCGCCCGCGCAGAGGCCGACGGTCCGAGGGAATCCGCATGCGTCCATTCCGTTCCGCCGTGCTCGGCGGCACCGCCCTGGCGTTGGCCGCCGGCGCGGCGCTGGCCCAGCAGAGTCCGCCGCCGCTGGCCCAGCAGAGTCCGCCGCCGCTGGCGCCGCAGGTCACGCCGCGCGATCTGCGCCCGCCCGAGCCGGCCGCGTCCGCCGCGCCGCTGCCGGTGCCCGCGCCCAACGCGGTGCCGGCGCAGGCGCGCGACCTGCAGGTCAGCGTCGACGAGGTGCGCTTCAGCGACGGCTTCCCGGAACTGGCCGCGGCCTCCGCGGCGCTGGCGGCGCCGCTTCGCGGTCAACGGCAGACGGTGGCCGCGTTCTATCAACTGGCCGACGCGGTGGAGGCGCTCTACCGCGAGGCCGGTTATCCGCTGGTGCGCGTGGTCGTGCCGCCGCAGCAGGTGAAGGACGGCGGCGTCTTCGAATTGCGCGTGGTGGACGGCTACCTCGAGCGCATCGATGCCACGGCCGTGCCTGAGCGGGCGCGCCGGGCCGTCGAGCAGACGCTGGCGGGCCTGCTGGGGCGACGGCATCTGCGCGGCGAGGCGCTGGAACGCGCGTTGACGCTGGCGGGTCGCGGGCCCGGCCTGCAGATGCGCAGCGCGCTGGGCGCGGGCCGGGAAGTCGGCGGCACGGTGCTGGTGCTGGAAGGCGAGCACGCCGGCTCGGCGATCACCGTCTCGGCGGACCGGCGCCTGAGCGAGTCGCTGGGGCCGTGGCAGACGACGGTCCAGCTGCGCCTGAACCAGGCGCTGGGCCGCGGCGAGCAGTTCTACACCTACGTGTCGGGCGGCAAGGACTGGGGCACCGCCTGGCGCGACGACGCGCCGCGACGGGTGCTCGGCGGCGGGGCGATCCTGCCGCTGACGGCCGACGGCCTGAGCCTCAACCCGGAATTCACCGTCTCCGACACGCAGCCGCGGGCGCCCGCCGGCGCGCTTCGCTCGCGCAGCCAGCTCGAACGCTACAGCCTGCGCCTGATCTATCCGCTGCTGCTGACGCGGGCGCAAGAACTGACCCTCACGGGCAGTGTCGACGCGAGCCGGCAGATCGATTCGCTGCCGGACTTCGACTTCGTCATGAGCGAGGACAAGCTGCGCGTCGGCCGGATCGCGGCGGATTACGTCCGCAACGGCGAGTCGGCCCGGCTGCGCCTGGGCGCGACGCTGTCGCGCGGTCTGCCCGGACTCGGCGCCCGCACCGCGGCCGACATCGCGGCCACCGGTGTGCCGGTGTCGCGCTATGGCGCGAGGCCCTACTTCACGAAGCTGGAGCTCAACGCCAGCGCCGACGTCGAGCTGCCCTGGGGCCTGGGCGCGCGCACCTCGGCGCGGCTGCAGAGCGCGCTCGGCCACGTGCTGCCGAGCGCCGAGCTGTTCAGCCTGGACGGCGAGGACGCGCTGTCGACCTTCCGGTCCGGGGCGATCTCGGACGACAACGGCTGGACCCTGCGCCAGGAGCTGTCGCGGGCCTGGACGCCGACCGTCGGCGGCGCGGGCCTGCAACTGCAGCCCTACGTCTTCGCGGCGCTGGGCCGTCCGTGGTCGGAGTTCGCCGGCACGCAGGGCCACCGCCTCGCCGCGTCCGGCGGCGCGGGCCTGCGCACGCGCTGGCGCGGCGCCGAGCTCTCCATCGAGGCCGGCCGCCGCCGCTACCGCCCCTTCGGCCTGGACGAGTTCCAGGCGTTCGTGAAAGCGCAAGTCCAGTTCTGACGACCATGACACGCTCCCCGCACTCCTCCCGCGCCTCGGCGCAGACCCGCCCGCGCCTGACCGCGCTGACCGCCGCCATCCTGGCCGGCCTGATGCCGCTGGCCGGCGCGCAGACGGCGTCACTGCCGGTGCTGCCCGTCCTGCCGAAAGGCGGCAGTGTCAGCGCCGGTCAGGCCACGATCGTCGCGCCGAACGGCAACCGGCTCGACATCCAGCAGAACTCTCAGCGCGCGGTGCTGCGCTGGGACGCGTTCTCGATCGGCGCGGGCGGCGTCGTCAACTTCAACCAGCCCAACGGGCAGGCGGCGACGCTCAACGTCGTCACCGGCCCGCTGGGCTCCGAGATCGCCGGCACGCTGAAGGCCAATGGCAGCGTCTTCCTGATCAACCCGCAGGGCATCGCGATCACGGCGACCGGCCTCGTCGATACGCGGGCCGGTTTCGTCGCCTCGACGCTGGGCCTGTCCGACGACGACTTCATGGCCGGGCGGCTGCGCTTCAACGGCCGCGGCGCCAACGTGCTGAACCAGGGGCGCATCGTCACCGGCGAGGGCGGTCAGGTCGCGCTGCTGGGCGGCCGGGTCGAGAACGACGGCCTGATCCTCGCCCCGCTCGGCAAGGTAGCGCTGGGCAGCGCCTCGGCCGCGACGCTGGACTTCTCCGGCGACGGCTTCCTGCAGGTGATGCTGCCGGCCGACGCGGTCGACGGCGACAGCCGGCCGCTGATCGGCAACGGCGGCCGCATCGAGGCCGGTCTGGTCGCGCTGCGCGCGTCGACGGTGCGCGAGGCCTTGCGCGAAGCGATCCACCTGCCCGGCACGATCCGCGCGACCACGCTCTCCGGCGTCGACGGGTCCATCGTGCTCGACGGCGGGGCCGGCGGCACCGTGCGTGTCGGCGGCACGCTGGATGCGTCCTCGGCGACGGCGGGCGGCGGGCGCATCGACGTCACGGGGCATGACGTGGCCCTTGCCGGCGCAACGCTCGATGCCAGCGGCGCGACGCGCGGCGGCCTGGTGCGTGTCGGCGGATCGTTCCAGGGCGGACGCGCGGACGCGGCGCTGGCGGACAGCGACGGGCGCTACCTCGGCCGTTTCGGCGTGCTGCCGCTGCTCGCAGCCGCAGACCGCGTCGGCATCGACGCGGACAGCCGCATCGACGTCGCCGCGCACGGCGCGTCAGGCGTCGGCGGGACCGCGATCGTGTGGAGCGCGAGCGCCACCCGGATGCTGGGTCGACTCGATGCGCACGGCACGGTCGCGGGCGGCGCGGTGGAGATCTCGTCCGCGTCCACCGTGCAGGCGGTGGCGCTGGACCGGTTGCTGCTGGGCCGCGGCGCGCGGCTGCTGCTGGACCCGCAGGACATCGTCATCGGCGACGCGGCGGCGGCCACGTCGCCTGGCGACATCGGCTTCAACGACAACCCCGGCGGGACGACGACGCTGAATTCCGGCGACCTCGCGTCGCTGCTGGGCGCTGGTGTCAACGTGCGTCTGCAGGCCAGCCAGGACATCACCTGGTCGACCTTCTTCACGGGCATCTCCCGCGGTCCCGGCGGCGCGGCGGCGGGCGACCTGACGCTGGCGGCGGGCCGCTCGGTGATGCTCAGCGGCGCCTTCAGCAACGGCGGCGGCCACTGGACCATCACCGCCAACGACACGGCCGCTCACGGCGTCGTCAACGCGGAGCGCGGCGCCGGGCTCGCTTCGCTCGACCTGAGCAACGCGAACTTCATCACCGACAACGGTCCGCTGACGCTGCTGATGGCCGACGGTGCCGGCAACACCGAACGCAGCGCCGGGGCGTTGCGGCTGGGCGCCTTCGCGGGCGAATCGCTGTCGGCGACGGTGATGCCGACGGCCAGCTCCGGCGGCCCGATGCCGGTGGAGATCGTCATCGGCGGCAACGTCTCGGTCGCCGGCACGGCGACGCTGAGCGGCGCGCTGAAGGTCAGCGGCGGGAGCCGGGTCGAGGGCCATGTCGTGGACTGGACCACCGAGGCCACCGACAGCATCGTCGGCGAAGGCCTGTTCCGCTTCGTCGAGGACGGCATCGTCACGCGTCTGGCGCGCCTGGGCAGCGTCGACGCCACGCGCGTGGCGCTCGGCAACAGCGTCGGCGGCGCGGTCACCCGCGTCTACGGCGATGCCGATCCCGACGCCGAGCACCTCGGCCGCGCGCCGGTGCATCAGGTGGGCGGTCCGGCGGCGACGCTGGACGGGCTGTTCCTGTCCGGCTCGTTGTCGGTCAGCGGTCCCGGCGTGACGGCGGCCGCAGGCAGCGGCACGCTGACGCTGGCGGGCACCGGCGCGGCGGCGTTCGATCCGATGGTCCTCGGCAACTTCTTCGTCGACATGCGCAGCGCCACGCTGCCGCTGACGATCACGCGCCGGACGTTGACGCCGACGGTCTCCGCCGGCAACTACGTCTATGGCGCGCCGGCGTCGGTCGTGAGCCTGGCGGGCATCGTCAACGGCGACAGCGTCGCGCCGATCGCCACGCTGGGCGGGCAGGGCGGCGTCGTGATGAGCGCCAACGGCGGCGGCTACGGCTTCGGCGAGCGCGTCGGCGCCGGGTCCTGGAACTTCGCGTTGACGGGTCTGGGCGGCACGGCGGCGTCCAACTACGCGATCGACCTGGGCGGCGGCGTGAGCTCGTCCCTCACCATCGCGCCCAAGCCGGTGAGCTTCTTCGTCGGCAACGCGACGCAGACCTACGGCACCGCGTCGGCGCTGCCGATCTCGGTGCTCACCGGCGTGCTCTCCGGCGACGACGTGAACGGCGTGGTGGGTTTGAGCACGGGCGGTTCGCCGATTGCGGCAGGCGCGCGCCTGGCGGCGGGCAGCTATGCGGCCTCCGTGACCGCGCTGGCCGGTGCCGCGGCGTCGAACTACGTGCTCGCCGTGAGCGGCAACAGCGACGGGGTGTTCCGCGTCGATCCGAAGGCGCTCACCTGGTCGGTGTCGGACGTCAGCAGTGTCTATGGCACGCTGGCCACGCTCGGCGTCTCCAGCTTGGGCGGGGTGCTCTCGGGTGACGTCGTGACGGGCATCGTCGCGTCGAGCGCCGACGGCAGCACGCCGTTCTCGCTGGCCCCGAACACGCGCGCCGGCACCTATGCGGAGATCGTGACCGGCCTGAGCGGCGCGCAGGCGGGCAACTACACGCTGGCCTCCGGCGGCAATGCGCCGGGACGGCTCGTCGTCGCGCCCAAGACGATCACCTACGTCGGCGGTAGCCTCGAGCAGATCTACGGCCAGACGTTGCAGACGCCGGCGCTCGTCGGCCTGCTGTCGGGGGACGCCGTGGTCGGCACGCAGCGCTTCGACGTCATCGAGCCGCGCGCGGCCATCGGCAGTTCCTCGGCATGGCCCGTGGGTCACTACGTCACCAGCGTGGCCGGCCTCACCGGCGCCGACGCCGGGAACTACGTCATCGCCGGCAGCGGCAACTCGGCGCTGGACATCATCGTCAAACCCAAGCCGCTGACCTATGTGGCGACCGGCGGCGGCAATGTCTACGGCGCCTCGCCCGTCGCCAGCAGGCCTGTGTTGAGCGGCATCGTCGGTGCGGACGAGGTCGAGGCCCTGCCGAGTATCGACATCGGCGGCAATCCGCAATTCCTGTCCGCATCCACGCGCGCCGGCACGTACACGTTCGGCGCGACGACCGCCTCGCTGACCGGCGCGGCCGCCGGCAACTATGTGATCGCGACGAGCGGCAATGCGCCGGCGAGCTGGATCGTCTCGCCCAAAACGCTGAGCTGGAGCGTGTCCGCCGGCAGCGCGATCTACGGCGACATGCCCACCGTCGCGGGCAACGCCACCTTGCTCGCCGGCGTGCTGCCGGGCGACAGCGTCGGCGCGCTGTTGACGGCGCTGGACGGCGGCGGCGCCGTGGTGGCGCGGCCGACCGTGGGCGGCACCTGGTGGGCGGGCGTCAACGCGCTCACCGGCGCGGACGCGGGCAACTACACGCTGGCCGGCACCGGCAACGCCGTCGGCGCGCTGACGGTGACGCCGCGGCCGGTGAGCTTCTCGACGGCCAACGCGAGCTCGGTCTACGGCAACCTTGCCACGCTGGGCGCGGTGACGCTGGGCAACGTGCTCGCGGGCGACACGGTCGGCTACACGACGGCGCTGCTGTCCGGCGCCACGCCGGTCGCGCTGACCGATCGTACGCATGCCGGCGTCTACACGGAGGCGGTCACCGCCATCACCGGCAACCCGAACTACGTGCTGGCGACCGGCGGCAACACGGCCGGCGCGCTGACCGTGCAGCCGCGTCCGATCAGCTACATCGCGCAGGACGCGACGGGCACCTACGGCACCGCGGCGACGATCGGCGCCGCGTCGCTGCTGGGCGTGCTGTCCGGCGACTCGGTGAGCGCCGGTCCCGCCGCGCTGCTGGCCACCGGCACCGCGCCGACCGACCGGACGGGCGCGGGCCGCTGGACGCTGGGCCTGCGCAGCCTGGCCGGCGCGGACGCGTCCAACTACGTGACGACGGACGTCGGTTCGACGGCGGCCACGTTGACCGTCGCGCCCAAGCTCGTGACCGTCACCGTCGACGGCTACTTCCAGAACGTCCGATACGGCACGATCGCGCCGGACGGCACGTTCTCCAACTTCAATCCGACCTACGGCATGGTCGGCTCGGACCTGCCGATCGCGCGAGGGGCCGTCAACGGCGTGCTGGCGGGGGACCAGGTCTCGGTCGTCACGAGCGTCTCGTCGATGCCGCGCTCCAGCAGCGGCGCGCTCAACGTCGGCACCTACACGATGACCGGCACCGGCCTGACCGGCGCCGACGCGGGCAACTACGTGATGGCCGGCACCGGCAACCGGGGCGCGACGCTCACGGTGAGCCCGATCGCGATCACCGGATCCGCCTGGCTGCAGGGGCCGAACAGCCTCGCCAACCTGTCCACCTACGGCAGCTCGGACCTGTACAGCTTCCGGTCCTCGTTGTCGAGCGAGCTGAGGCCCGGCGACCAGGTGTCCGTCAACGCCTGGCTGACGCTGCCCGGCGGCAACGTCACGACGGCGCCCGCACGACTGCCGGTGGGCAGCTACCCCACCAGCGGTGCGCTGCAAGGCGCCGATGCGGGCAACTACACGCTGCGGCCGTCGTTCGGCGACTTCGTCGTGCGGCCGAAGCCGGTCACCGTCACGACCCCCGACACGACCTCCACCTACGGCGACGTGCCGCGGATGCCGACCAGCAGCGTCAACGGCGTGCTGTCGGGCGACCAGGTCGCCGCGCTGACCAGCCTCTTCGATCCGGTGAGCTTGTGGGAACGGACGCCGGCGGGCCGGTACCCGGTCCGTGTCGACGGACTGGGCGGCGCGGACGCCGCGAACTACACGATCGCCCCCGGCAACCTGATACTGCCTGGTCTGCCCACGTCCAACACGGGCTACGTCAACGTCCTGAAGCGCGAGATCGGTCGCTCGCTGGACAGCGGCAGCCTGGACATCCTCTACGGCAGCGGCCTGCCGGCACTGCACCTGACCACCGGGATCCTCCCGGGCGACGAGGTCAACCTGGGGACGGTGGCCGTCGCCACACAGTTGCAGGGACGGACCGTCGGTCCGGGCTTCGAGTATGCGATCGACGACAAGCTCAACGTCGGCAGCTACCTCTACGTCGCGCGGCTCTCGGGACGCGACGCGGCGAACTACTACACGGCCAGCGGCTCCACCGGCATCGCCGTGATCACCGTCGCGCCCAAGCCGGTCACCGTCTCCATCGACGCGATCAGCACCGTCTACGGCACCTACGTCGCGCCGGCGGTGTCGGTGTCGGGACTGATCCGCAACGACGCCCTGTGGGTGAAGCCCGACTTCCACGTCGTCAACACCGCGGGCGAGATCAACTACGGCGAACGCACCGCCGCCGGGGACTACCTGCAGGTGGTGCTCGGCCTGAAGCAGGTGGGCCGCCCGGACAGTGTCATCGACCTCAGCAAGAACTATCGCTTCGTCTCGACGGACGGCGCGACGGCACCGCTGAGCATCGCCCGCAAATCGCTGGTCTTCACGCCGGCGACCGTGGCGAGTGTGTATGGCGATCCGGCCCGGCTAGGCGCGCTGACGGGCGTGCTGGTCGGCGACGACGTCGGCGTGCGCGTCGATGCCGGCGGCGACTTGCAGAGCCAGGCGGTCGGCAAGGGCAACGATCCGCTGATCTATGCGCCGCGATTGGACGCCGGCGGCCACGGCTGGACCGGCTCGTTGACCGGCGCGCAGAACAGCAACTATGCGGTGAGCCTCCTCGGCGGGACCTTGACCGTCGCGCCGCGGCCGGTGACCTATGGCATCGGCCCGTCGGGCTACACCTACGGCGGGTACATGAGCAACTGCTCCCGAAGCGGTTGCACGCCCTGGGCAGTGTTCGGCGACGGCGTGAACCTCGGCAGGGCGACCTTCGAGAACCTGCTGCCGGGCGACGCGATCGACGGCACGATCGGATTGGTCGATTTCTCGGGCAATGCACTGGCGGCGGATCGCTACACCCACGCGGGCCAGTACTTCAAGGTCGTGAGCGGTCTGACCGGTCCGGCGGCGAAGAACTACCGTGTGGCCGACAGCGGCAGTCTGCCGGGCCTGCTGACCGTCAGCCCGATGCCGCTGAGCTACAGCGTCACCAGCGCGATCTACTTCGACCAGTTGGTCGGCACGCCGGGCATCGCCACGCTGCGCGGGCCGGACGGCCCCTTCAGCGGCCCGGACGTCCAGCCGGTGGTGACCGCCTACGATCCGCAGGGCAAGCCCGTGAAGGACCTCAGCCAACTGGTGCCGGGGCGATATGTCTTCCGCGTCACCGGCCTGGCCGGCGCTGACGCGAGGGATTTCCAGATCATCGGTCCGGGCTACAGCGGACTGCCCTACACCGTCAGCGAGCCCGGGACCCTGGACGTGTTCACGTCGGCGATGCTGGGCGGCAGCTTCAGCGACACGGCGCAGCAGATCCCGACGATCCCGCCGCTGCCGCAGCCCGCGCCCACCGTGGTGCCGCCGCCGCTGAGCGGTTGGGTCCACAGCGGCAAGACCGGCCAGACCGAGGACTTCGGCCGCAACATCACCGGGACGGGCGTTGCCGGCGACGTGACGATCGGACCACGAGGCGGCGGTGTCAGTGGCTCGGCCAGCGGCGTCGTGGAGACCGGCGTGGCGATCGGCGGCGTCGACCTGTCGACGCAGGCCAGCGGCGAGATCAGCGGCCTGGCCAAGTTCGGCATCACCGGCGTGAAGCTGGAGGCCAACGCCAGCGGCCACGTCGACGTGACCATCACCAGCGGCCCCGGCTACGTCACCGTCGGGGCGCAGGGCGAGGCGTATGTGATCGGGAACCTCGGCCGCAACGGCGTGCAGATCGGCGCCGAGGCGCGCGCGGGCGTGACCGCGCAGACGGGGGTGAGCGGCAACATCAGCGGCCTGGGCGACGCGCGGCTGAACACGACAGTGAGCACCTTCCTCTTCGCCCGCGCCGACGAGCAGTACACGCTCCGCGACGGCCGCGTGGTGCAGCGCTTCGACAACGCGGTCGGCGTCGGCTCCTCGGTCGGCGTCGCCGCCGGGGTGACGGGCAGCACCGGCTCGGTCGGCGGCGGCGCCACGGTCTACACGCCGGGATCGATCGGTGGCACCTTCAATTACTCGATCGGCATCTCGGACGGCGCGATCAGCGTGTCGCTGGACCTGGGCGCGCAGCTGGGCTTCGGCGGGCTGGGCTTGTCGCTGAACTTCTCGATCAATCCGATGGGTCTCGCGGAGGCGATGACCGACAACGTCGTGGGTCGCACGGTGCTCGGCGTCTTCGGCATGAATCACAGCGAGCCCGACAACCATTACTCGGCGGCCGATTCCAGGTACGCCGCGTCGATCACCGATGCGGCGGCGCGCTTCAAGTACCTGGACGAGAACGCCCGCTGGCGTGATCGCCCATGGAACTATCTCTACGACGAAGGGGTCCGCAAGACCTGGGACAGCATGCAGGCCTTCTACAACAGCTACAGCTCGATGATCAACCGCACGCAGGCGCTGATCAAGAAGGAACAGACCGACCAGGCCACGTTCCTGAACCTGCTCCGGACCAATCCGCAAGCCGCCGTCGACATGGCCCACAACTCCGACTTCGCGGGCGCCAATCAGCGCGAGGAAGCCGCGCTGCGCGGCATGGCCGCGGGCATGGGCGTCCAGCTGGCGGTGGTGGACGGCAAGGTCACCTACGTCTCTCCGACCGGCCGTTGAGGATCATTCGAATGAACTTCCTTTTCCGATTCTCCCGATTCTCCCGACTCTCCCGAACCCTGCGCCTGCGGGCCGGCGTGGCCGGAGTCGCCGCCGCGGCGGCGATGGCCTCGGTCGTTCCCGCCGCGTGCGCCGCCGACATGCCTTTTGAAATCTCGCTCACCGGTCAACCGACCCGTTATCTCGTCGAGGGCCGTCCCTATGCGATCACCGGTCACGGCGAAGCGCGCTTCGGCATGAGCCTCGCGGAAGTCCGCGCCGTGGTCGCGCGTGAGTATCCCGAGACCGTGTCGCCGCCGCGGGAGTACGTCGATCCCGACAGCGGCGGCGTCGACCTGCTGGTGCGGGTCGCCGCGCTGCCGCGTGTGCCGGCGCCGACGCCGGTGCTGCTGCGCTACCGCTTCGGCGCGGCCAGCGCGCGACTGGTTGCGATCGATGTGGAGTGGACCACCGACGGGCCGTCGACGCCGGCGCAGCGCGCGGGGCTCGTCGAGGCGGCCCGCGCCGTCGGCGCCACGATGGCCGGCTGGCGCTGGCCGCCGCTGGCGACGCGGCGCGGCCATCTGCTGCCGGACGGGACGCTGATCGTGTTCTCGGGCAAGGACTTCGAAGGCGCGGGCGCGGAGATCCGGCTGCTGGGGGCGGACGTGGACGTGGAGGCGCGCGAGCGCACCGCGACCTCGCCGGCACGGGCGCGCGAGCATCGCGTCGCATCCGCGGGACCGTCGCAGCTACGCCTGCGGGTGGTCGCGAACGTCGACCGGCCCGATCCCTATCCCGCGATGGATCCCGCCTCGGCCGCCGCGTCGACGGCGGCCGCGGGCGCGTACCGGGTCTCGGGCTTCCGCTCGGCGCTGTTCGGCATGGACGAGGCGGGCCTGCGCGGTGCGATCCAGCGCGATTTCAAGGCGGCCCCGGAGGCGATCCGTGTCGTCGAGGACCCGAAGGCGGGCAAGCGCGCGCTGGTACTGCGCCTTGACCAGCTGGAGCCCGGCCCGGTGCCGGCGACCGTGACCTACATCCTGGACCAGGCATCGGGACGGCTGACCCACGTCAACGTGGTGTGGACGACCGACGCCGCGCCCGACGAGGCGCTGCGCCTGCGCATGGTGGACGCGGGCGGGCAACTGGCCCGCGCGTTCCAGCAACTGGGCTGGCGGCCGGGCACGACCGTGTCACGGATGGAGGCGGACAACCGGCAGGCGCTGCTGTTCGCCGGCGTCGACGCGCAGGGCGGGGCGCTGGAACTGCGGATCTCCGGGGTGCCGATGCAGCGCGCGGGACAGGCGCCGGTCGTGCCCGAAGGTCCCGCCGTCCTGCGCGCGGCGTTCTACGCCACCGTCGGGAAATGATGTAAACGGTCCCTGCAGCGTGCATATCTGACACTGCCGCCCCTCCAGGCGGGGGAGTCGATGAACACGGCCGCACGGCTTCGTCTACCGTCCGATCCATCATGTACACGCTGCTCCACGACGATGAGGTCGGCATCGAAGCCAATCCCGACCTGATGCATGTCCGGATCGACGACGGCCGCCTCTGGCTGTCCGACGATGCCCGGGAAGACATCGAGGTCTGCGCCGGCTACTGCCCGGACACCGACAGCCCCATCCAGATGCTGAACTTCCTGCGCGCGGCCTGCGTGCGGTTGCAGCATGTGGACATGGATGGCGAGGAGGCGGAGCACGCCTTCATGTCGTTCTGCGTGCTCAAGGGCCTGGAGCACGCGATCGAGACTCACTGGCAAGGCGCCGAGTCGGTCGGCGAGTTCCGCCCCGAGCGGCTGCTGATGGCGTTCACGACGCCTGTGTCTCCCTACGGCAGCCTGATGCTCCACTGAAGCCGTCGCCCGGAAGGGTGAAGCGCTGAACGCATGAAGAAAAACGCCGGCCACGCAATGCGCGTGCCGGCGTTTTTTTGTCATTTCAGCCTCTGCGCGAAGCCAGCTTGGGATGTCAGTCCATGCGGAAGGCGAAGTCCTGCTGGAAGCGGTGCTCGCCCGGGCAGACGTAGCGCGACTTCAGCGTGCCCTCGATGGCGTTGGAGAACGCGCGGCGGGTGCGGGCATCCATCGATCCGCCGAGCGTCTGCAGCTGCACGGCGACGACGCGGCCGCCCTGCACGTCAGCCACGGCGCGGAACACCGCTTCACCGGTCCAGTTCACTGCGGGCATCTCCGGCGCCGCCATCTGCGTACAGATCGCGCCAGGCGTCTTGAGGGTGGTGGGCGGGGTTGTCCGGGTGGGGGCCACCTCTTGCTTCGCGCCGGGGTCCGTCCCCTCTGACGGCGTGGATGTCCTGCCGTCGGTCACCCCCACGGCGACGATGACCGGCTCTGTCGTCTGGATGATGTCCACCGGAGGAATCGGTACCTCGACCATGCGCGGGGTCTGGATCGTCGGCTCGGGGATGTGCAGCGGCTCGGCGGGTTTGCGCTTGTCCTCGGGTTCGACGATCGTCTTCAACTTGATGAGCGGCGGCGCCTCGACGGCGTGGCGCTGGAAGCCCTTCACCAGGGCCCCAACCATCAGCAGGTGGACGAGGCCGACCAGGATGAGGCCGGTGGTGCGGGCATTTGGAGCGCGCATCCGGCCGCGGATGCGGACCGCGGTGGCAAGAGCCGGAAAGGTCGGCGACGTGGACATCGACATGCGTGTTCCCTCCCCATCGAAACGATGGCTGCGTGGTTGCGGAGACTCAATTTGTTGAGAACGGTTCTCGACTACGCCGGCATGTCCGCAGACTAGCCACGCGGGCACGGCGATGCAATCGCGTGTTCCGGAAAACAACGCGAAGCGGGGGAGGGGAAAGCCCGTGTGGGCGAGGGGCGGGGAGAGCGGCGACGCTCGGTGGTTGCTCCCTCGTGAGGGGGACCCGGCGGGAGGGGTCAGGTCGCGTTCAGCAGGACCATCAACGCGCCGCTGCCGCCATCACTGGCGCGGGCCTGGACGAAGGCCAGGACTTCCTGCTTCTGTACCAGCCAGCGGCGCACGCGCGCCTTCAGCACGGGCTCGCGCCCCGGCGAGCCGTTGCCCTTGCCGTGGACCACGCGCACGCAGCGCAGGCCGCGCCGGGCGCTGTCGTGGATGAAGTGGCCCAGCGCCTCGCGCGCCTGATCGCGGCGCAGGCCGTGCAGGTCGATCTGCGCCTGCAGCGACCAATGGCCGCGTCTGAGCTTGCGCACGGATTCGGCCGAGATCTCCGGTCGGCGGAAGGACAGCGTCTCGTCCGTCTCCAGCAGCGAATCGACGTCGAAATCGTCCGACAGCGCCTGCTTCCAGGCCATCTGCTCGTCGAGTTCGCGCTGGCGGGGTTCCGGCTCAGGTCTGCCGAGGTTCAGGATCACACGGTTGGTGTCGGGCAGCGGCACGACCATGCCGACGGTGCGCTCGAAGATGCGGGCTTCCTCGTCGCGCAGGCGGGCCAGCGCGGCCTCGCGCTCGCGGCGCTCTTCCTCCGCGCGTTGGCGGAGCTTCAGTTCTCGGTGCAGCGTCTGCAGGTCTTGCAGGCTGCGCAGTCGGTCGGTCACAGCAGGCCCAGGTCGGTCATCGAAGCAGGCTGGCCCGCACCGACGATGAAATGGTCCAGGACCTTCACGTCGATCAGCGCCAGCGACTCGATCATCGCGCGGGTCAACTGGACGTCCTGCGGCGACGGATCGGTACGTCCCGAAGGGTGGTTGTGAACCAGGATCACCGCGGCGGCGTCCAGGATCAGCGCGCGTTTCACCACCTCCCGGGGGTATGCAATGGTATGGGAAAGGGTGCCGTGGAACAGCGTCTCCAGGGCGATCAGCCGATGCTGGGTGTCCAGGAACATCACGGCGAAGCATTCGGCGCTCTTGCCGTCGTACTCGAGGCGCAGGTAGTCGCGGACGGCTTCAGCCGATTCGAAGACCGGGCCGTCGCCGAGTGCGTGGCGGAATGAGCGCCGCGTGATCTCCAGCACCGCCAGCAGCATGCTTCGCTTCGATGGCCCCAGCCCCTTGATGCCCGCAAGCGCGTGGGCGGGGTCATTCAGCAGGCACTTGAAACCGCCGCATCGGTCGAGCACGTCGCGCGCGAACGTCAGGACCGGGCGACCGGGCAGGCCTGTACGGAGCACGATGGCCAGCAACTCAGCGTCGGAGAGGGTGGAAGCGCCCTGCGCGAGCAGCTTCTCCCGTGGGCGAGCCTCGGGTGGCAGCGCGGCGATGACCGACGTGACAGAGGGCCTGGGCAAGGCGATCGGGGCGGCGAGAACGGTCATGAGGAGACTCGGAGGAAGGATCGTGGCGCTCCAGCCTAAAATCATGCCTCGATTCCCAAAATCCCCCTGACTAGTGAACCTCGTTCAACCAGGATCCTTCCTGACCCTGCATTACCGGCTGAGCGGGCCGGACGGCCAGGACTTGATCAACACCTTCGCCGACAAGCTGCCGGCCACGCTGACGCTGGGCGCCGGCGAGTTGGCGCCCGCGATCGAGGCGCGCCTGGTCGGCCTGGCCGAGGGTACGCACACCCGCGTCGAGCTGGCGCCGGGCGAGGCCTTCGGCGAGCGCAACCCCGAGCTGCTGCAGCGCGTGAAGCGCGCGCTGATGCGCCAGCTGGGCGATCCGGACGAGGAGTACCACGTCGGCGACGTCGTGCAGTTCCCGACGCCGGATGGCCAGGGCCAGTACGCCGGCGTGGTGCGCGAGCTGGGCGAGGACTGGTTGCTGTTCGACTTCAATCACCCGTTGGCGGGACAGCCCGTCAGCTTCGAGGTGCAGCTGATCGGGGTGCTGTGATGACGGCCATGGACGTGAACATGAAGGACATCGTGCTGGCCGAGCCGCGCGGCTTCTGCGCCGGCGTGGACCGCGCGATCGAGATTGTCGAGCGCGCGCTGAAGAAGTTCGGCGCGCCGATCTACGTGCGGCACGAGATCGTGCACAACACCTACGTCGTCAACGACCTGAAGGCCAAGGGCGCGATCTTCATCGAGGACCTGGCCGAGGTACCGCCCGGCGCGACGCTGGTGTTCTCGGCCCATGGCGTCAGCCAGGCGGTGCGCAAGGAGGCCCAGGAGCGCGGCTTCCAGGTCTTCGACGCGACCTGCCCGCTGGTGACCAAGGTCCACGTCGAGGTCGCCAAGCTGCACCGCGAAGGCTATGAATTCATCATGATCGGCCACAAGGGGCATCCTGAGGTCGAGGGCACGATGGGCCAGCTCAGCGACGGGATCTACCTCGTCGAGGAAGCGTCGGATGTGCCGCACGTGCGGGTCAAGGATCCGAGCCGGTTGGCCGTGGTCACGCAGACCACGCTGAGCGTCGACGACGCGGCCGAGATCCTGCGCGCCGTGAAGAAGCACTTCCCCGAGGTCCGCGAGCCGAAGAAGCAGGACATCTGCTACGCCACGCAGAACCGCCAGGACGCCGTGAAGGTGATGGCGCCGCAGGTCGACGTGGTGGTGGTGGTCGGCAGCCCGACCAGCTCCAACAGCAACCGCCTGCGCGAGCTGGCGGAGCGCCTGGGCACGCCGGCCTACATGGTCGACGCGGCCGAGGACGTCCAGGCCGAGTGGCTGGAAGGTCGCTCGAAGGTGGGCCTCACGGCGGGGGCTTCCGCGCCGGACGTGCTGGTGCAGGCCGTGATCTCGCGCCTGCGCGAGCTGGGCGCGACGACGGTCCGCACGCTGCCGGGCGTCGAGGAGCATGTGCGCTTCCCCCTTCCGATGGGACTGGGCGACAAGTCGATGGCCGAGGTCACCAGCGGCCGATCTTGATCGTCGCGGCTCCCCTCTTCGGAGGGCGGCCCGCCGAGCTCCCGATGAGCTCCGGTTGAGTTCACGCTGCTCGACATCCCCCATGCCATCGCCGACGCCCCTCCGAAGAGGGCCGCCGTCGGCGCAGAACACGAAAGACACACCATGCTGGACATCACCCTGCTGCGCAAGGATCTGGACGCCGTCATCGAGCGCCTCCAACAGCGCAAGAACCCCCAACCGTTCCTGGACGTCGAGCGTTTCAAGACGCTGGAGACCGACCGCAAGCAGGTGCAGATCCGCACCGAGGAGCTGCAGGCCAAGCGCAACCAGCTGTCCAAGCAGGTCGGCATGCTGAAAGGCAAGGGCGAGGACGCCAGCGCCGTGATGGCCGAGGTCGCCGGCATCGCCGACGAACTGAAGGCCGGCGCCGAGAAGCTGGACCTGATCCAGCATGAACTCAACACGATGCTGATGAGCGTCCCCAACCTGCCCGACGCCAGCGTGCCGGCCGGTGCTGACGAGACCGGCAACGTCGAGGTGCGCCGCTGGGGCCAGCCCCGCGAGTTCGACTTCGCCGTCAAGGACCATGTCGACCTCGGCGCTCCGCTGGGCCTGGACTTCGAACTCGGCGCCAAGCTGTCGGGCTCGCGCTTCGCCTTCCTGAAGGGCCCGGTGGCGCGCCTGCACCGTGCGCTCGCGCAGTTCATGCTCGACATGCAGACGCAGGAGCACGGCTACACCGAGTGCTACACGCCCTACATCGTCAACCGCGAGATCCTCGAAGGCACGGGCCAACTGCCCAAGTTCAAGGAAGACATGTTCTGGGTCCTGCGCGGCGGTGACGACGAACAGAGCGAGCAGTACCTGATCTCGACCTCGGAGATCTCGCTGACCAACTCGGTCCGTGAGAGCGTCCTCTCGGTCGATGAACTGCCGGTGAAGCTGACGGCGCACAGCCCGTGCTTCCGCTCGGAGGCTGGATCGGCCGGTCGCGACACGCGCGGCATGATCCGGCAGCACCAGTTCGACAAGGTCGAGATGGTCCGCATCGAGCAGCCCGAGCACAGCATGGCCGCGTTGGAAGAGATGACCGGCCACGCCGAAGCCGTGCTGCAGAAGCTCGGCCTGCCGTACCGCACCGTGCTGCTGTGCGCGGGCGACATGGGCTTCGGCTCGGTCAAGACCTATGACCTGGAGGTGTGGCTGCCGGCGCAGAACACCTACCGCGAGATCAGCTCGTGCTCGAACATGGGTGCGTTCCAGGCCCGTCGCATGCAGGCGCGTTTCAAGACCGCGCAGGGCAAGAACGAGCTGGTGCACACGCTGAACGGCTCGGGTCTGGCGGTGGGCCGCACGTTGGTCGCGGTGCTGGAGAACTACCAGCAGGCCGACGGCAGCATCACGGTGCCGGAAGCGCTGCGTCCTTACCTCGGCGGCAAGGACGTGCTGAAGGCCTGAGCTGGCTGGTAGGGCGGGGAGAGCGGCCGCTGAAGCGGCCGCCGACGCGTCTTTCGCACAAACTCACGCGAGTTCTTGCCAAGGCCTCAAAAACCTCGCTATACTCTTAGGCTTAGTCGCTAACAACCACAGCGATCACCGAATTCCGGAGAGGTGGCAGAGTGGTTGAATGTACCTGACTCGAAATCAGGCGGACGGAAACGTCTCGGGGGTTCGAATCCCCCCCTCTCCTCCAAAACAGCTTGTTGAATCAAGCACTTAGAAAACCCGCCCAGAGCGGGTTTTCTTTTGTCCGCGTGAATTGATTGGAGTTTCCACAACTCCGCGGCGTAACTCGCCGGCACCGATTCCCGAATCGCCAGCGAGGGCGATGGCGGCCTCAGCGCATATGCAGCGAACTCAAGCTCATGGGCCGGCTCGCCGCCAGTCGTGGGGCCTCGGCCAGCACGTTCAGGTCAGCCAGGAACTGCTCGAAGTCGCGGCCCTTGTCATAGAAGGCGTTGGCGCCGCTTTGCACGCACAGCGGTCCATAGATCTCCGACTCGCGGTTGCTGAGGACCAGGATGGTCCCGCCGAAGCCGGCCAGGCGCAGTTTGCGCAGCACCTCCAGCCCGGAGCCCGAGGCCAGCGCCAGGTCCAGCACCACGACATGCGGGCGCGTCAGTCCGACGGTGCACAGCGCCTCCGCCTCGGTGGCGGCAAGGCCGACGACCGACAGGAAGGGCTGTTCCTTCAGTGTCGCCAACAGATGCTTGCGGACCAGCGGGGAGTCTTCGACAAGAACGACTTTCATGTATCAATTTTGCGCTTTTAAAATTGACAGAACCATGTGGAAAACCGAACGGTTGCGCTACCACGTGACATTCTCTGGACGTCGTCGATGACAAGCCCCCATCCGGGGGCGTCGCCGAAGGAGGTGCCGTCCCTGCCTTGTGGCTCCGGGGAGCCAGGCGCACACTGGACCGAACCCCCACCGCGATGGCTCGCAACGAGGCAATGAATCCATCCGGCCCGTCCGCCGATCGAGGGCCCCGCCGTCGCTCCGTCGTGGGCGGCCTGGCGCTCTCCTGGGGGGCCTCCGTGTGGGGAAGTCCCCGACCCCGCGTGCTGCGCGCGCTGGTGGAATCCTGGCCGCCTTATCTCGTGCCCGGCACCGACGGGAGCGTGCGCGGCCTCGATGCGGAGCTGCTGCAGGCGATCTGCACGCAGGCGGGTTACGAGCTGAACTGGATCCGCGGCTCGGCGCAATGGCGCAAGCGGCGCTTCCGCGAGTTGCTGAACGACCAGTTCGACGTGATCTTCTCGGCGACGCCGGTGCCCGGTCGGGGCCGGATCGTCATGTACAGCCGAACCTATCGGAACGAGGCCTTCATGGTCGCGGCGGCGGACCGCCGCGATCCCCGGCTCGATGGGCTGAAGGGCTTCGAGCAGGTGCTCCAGCGTCGCATCCCGTTGCTGCACGTGGACGCGCTCGGCCTCGGTGCCGACTTCGAGGAATGGCGCAAGCGCCTCTCCGACGCAGGCCTCCTGCTCCCTTACCAGACCACGCGCCAGGGCGTCGACATGCTGCAGCTCGGACGCGCGTCGTTGATCCTCGGCGACGACCTGGACGTCCATGCGCAGGCGCGCGCCTCGGGCGTGCGCCTGCTGCGGCAGCCTTTCGGGCACAGCGTGCAGCCCGTGTGCCTGATGCTGAGCCGCCGTCGGCTCGACGAGCGCGACCTGGCGCGCATGGACCAGGCGATCCAGGTGTTGGAGCAGCGGGGCGCACTCGCCGCGATCCGGCGGCGCCACGGCGCGACCTGAGCGGGATGACACCGCATCGCCGCCTGACGATGGCAGACTCGGCGACGACCCCTTTCCTGGAGCGTTGCCGTGAGTGAATCCCTTGAGTCCCCCGAGGCCTTCGATGCCATCGTCATCGGCGCCGGCCAGGCCGGCCCCGCGCTGGCTGAGCGCATGTCGCAGGCCGGCTGGCGCGTTGCTGTCATCGAGCGCTCGCGCGTCGGCGGCACCTGCGTCAACACCGGCTGCATCCCGACCAAGGCAATGGTCGCCAGCGCCCATGCCGCCTGGGTCGTGCGCGAAGCCGCGCGCTGGGGCGTGCGGGCGCCGGCGCAGTCCGGCGTCGATCTGCCCGCCGTCATCGCGCGCAAGGAGCGGATCTCCGGCCAGTCGCGCCAGAACGTCGAGCAATGGTTGCGCGGCATGGACAAGGTCGAGCTCGTCATGGGCCACGCGCGCTTCGAGGATCCGCACACCGTCAGCGTCGACGGACGGCGCCTGCGTGCGGACCGCTTCTTCATCAACGTCGGCGGCCGCCCCGCGCAGCCGGGCGTCGAGGGCCTGGACTCGGTGCCCTGGCTGACCAACGCGTCGATCATGAAACTCGACGAACTGCCCAGGCACCTGGTCGTCGTGGGCGGCAGCTACATCGGACTGGAGTTCGCGCAGATGTTCCGGCGCTTCGGATCCGAGGTGACCGTCGTGCAGCGCGGCCCGCGGCTGGTGCCGCGCGAGGATGCCGATGTCTCCGAGGCCTTGCGCGGCATCCTTGAACGCGAAGGCCTGACCATCCGCACCGGCGCCGAATGCGTGAAGCTGGCGCCGGCCGAGGAGGGCGTCGCCGTGCGGGTGAACTGCCAGACCGGCGAGCCCGAGGTCCGCGGCAGCCACGTGCTGATCGCCACGGGCCGCAAGCCCAACACGGACGACCTGGGCCTGGACCGCGCTGGCGTGCGCGTGGACGAGCGCGGCAACATCGTCGTGGACGACCAACTGCGCAGCAGCGTGCCGCACATCTGGGCGCTCGGCGATTGCAACGGCCGCGGCGCGTTCACGCACACGTCCTGGAACGACTTCGAAGTCACCGCGGCGAACCTCTTCGACGGCGCGGCGCGCGGCGTCGGCGATCGCGTCGTGACCTACGCGCTGTACACCGATCCGCCATTGGCGCGCATCGGTCTGGGCGAGCAGGAAGTGCGAGCCAGCGGCCGTCCCGCGCTGATCGGAACGCGGCCGATGGCGCGCGTCGGCCGTGCGATCGAGAAGGGCGAGACCGAGGGCTTCATCAAGATCCTCGTCGATGCCGAATCGAAGGCGATCCTCGGCGCCATGGTGCTCGGCGTCGACGGCGACGAAGCGGTGCAATCGCTGCTCGACGTCATCGCGTCGAAGCAGCCGTACACCGACGTCACCGCCGGCGGTGTGCGCATCCATCCGACGGTGAGCGAACTTCTGCCCACGGTGCTGCAGTCGTTGAAGCCGCTGTGAGTCACTGTGAGTCGCCGCTGATGCGCTGTTGATCGGTGGTCGATGGGCTGCGAGGACGGAGCCCCGTCGGGTATGGGCCTTGCCATGCGTGCTCACCGCATGGTGCGGCTTCAAGAGGCTCGCGATGGACCGTCCTGCACAACGACGCCCCGGCATCACGCCGACGCTCTCCGCCGTGACGACGGCGAACCCCGCGCCGTCGCTGCATGTCGTCGAGATCATCGGTGCCGTCCCCCCAGACGAAGCGGCGGACGATGACGCTTCGCTCGCCTCGGCGTCGGACCGAGTCGGCGCCACGCAACTGGTGGCGCGGCTCGTGGAGCGGCTGGGCAGCAGCGGCAACGTCCGCTTCACCGTCGTGTGCCCGGCGGACGGGCCGTACGCGGAACGGCTGCGCGGACTGGGTGCGGACATCGTGATCGTCGCCATGCCCGATGACCCCCCGTGGCACGCGATCCAGGTCCTCATCGGGCTGATCCGCAACAAGCAGGCGGCGGTGCTTCATGCGCATCTGCCGAACGCGCATCGCCTCGCCGGCCTGGCCGGAGGCATCACGCGCACGCCGGTACTCGCCACGGTGCAGGGCGTTCAGCTGGACATGCCCGATCTGGAAGTGCATCGCCTGATCGCGAGCCAGCTCAGCGTGGTCACCGAGGCGAGCTACTTCCACGCGCTGGGGCTGGGTCTCTCGCCGGACCGCATCAGCCTCGACCCCTTCGACGCGCAGGCCGACGACGAGACGGCGCAGAACAGCCTTGATGCGATCGGGCAGCGGCTGCGATCGCTCGCGGCACCGGCGGAGTCGCGTGGCGCCGCGCAGGCCCGCGCGCTCGTTCAACCGCTGGCGCAGGACGTCGTTGCTCCGGTCACCGCCGGTGCGCCGGTCGCGATCCGCGCGGTGCTCGATGAACTCGAGCCTTCACCCGCGCAGACCGCGACGTTCAAGGGGTGATCGGCAAGCGGCGCGGGCATCGGGATTGCCAGTCTTCTCTTGCAAGGGTGCTGTGATGGTTCGAGATGCGATACGACGCCATCCGGACCACGCGGGGCCCCCGGCAAGACCTCAATCCACAGCTTCCAGGAGATCCACCATGAACCCCCGTTCCAAGATCACCACCGTGGCAATGGCGATTGCGCTGGCTTCCGGCGTCGGCTTCCTTCACGCCCAGAGCGGCGGCCAGGGCGGCAGCTCCGGCTCCGTCGGCGCGCGCGACCAGACCAATGATCCGCTGTCCAACAACAACAACCAGGGCAAGGCGCCGCCCGCCACCCCGGCGGCCAATCCGAGCACGGGCCAGCCCGCGACCGCCACTGACATGCAGAACAGCCAGCCGGCCACCAGCAGCCAGAACAACGGCAACAACACCACGACCGAGCAGCGTCAGGACCCCAACGTCCGCACGCAGACGGACCCGATGCCGATGAGCGCGCCGAGCGCCGGTACCTCCTCGACGGACATGTCGACGACGAACACCGACAGCACGCTGCCGGCCCGCGCCGACCGCAACTGATCCCGCTGTCATCACCGCGCGAGGCGGCCCGAGGGGCCGCCTTTTTCATGGGCGCGGCGGTCGTTGCGCGACCCCGCCGTGTGTTCGACGGCAGCGAGATTGCCGCGCTGCCTTGCCAGCGCCTTGAACGCTGCCTGAAGCTGCTTGAACGCTTTCAGCGCGCCCGGCGCGCGAGCCACACGCCGATCGCGACCAGTGCCATGCCGGCCATGGCGAGTCCGGTCAGCGTCTCCCCGAACAGCGCCCAGGCGATCAATGCGGTCGTCGGCGGGGTCAGGTAGAAGAGACTGGCGACATTGACCGCGCTGCCGCGACGGATCAGCACGTTCAGCAGACTGACCGCGCCCAGCGACAACACCAGCACCAGCCAAGCCATCGCGAACACGAACTGGCCGGTCCAGTGCACTTCCATCGTTTCGGTTGCCGCCGCGAGCGCGCCGGTGACGAGCAGGCTGGGCACGAATTGGATGATCGAGCCGGTGCGCAGGTCGAAGGACGGACAGAACTTCTTCTGGTAGAGCGTGCCGGCGGTAATGCCGATCAAGGCGATCACGGCCGGCAACAGCATCGTCAGCAGCGCGTTGCCGGGCACCGCCGCGATCTTCTGCGCGACGACGAGTCCGACGCCGAGGAAGCCCAGCGCCAGACCCAGCCATTGCATCCGGTCGATGCGTTCGCCGAGGAACGCCCGCGCGCCGAGTGCCGTGACCAACGGCTGCAGGCCGACGACCAGGGCGGTGATGCCCGCCGGCAGTCCATGCGCGATCGCGGTGAACACGCCGCCCAGATAGACGCCATGCACCAGCAGGCCGGTCACCGCGATGTGCCCGCACGCGGCCATCGAGCGCGGCCAGGGCGCGCGCAGCACCAGCACCACGGGCAGCATCAGCGCGATGACGGCGGCATAACGCCACGCGAGGAAGGTCAGCGGCTCCGCGTCCGGCAGGCCGAACTTCGCGCCGATGAAGCCGGTGCTCCAGACGGCGACGAAGAGCAGCGGCAGCAGGCCGCCGGCCGAATGACGGGCCGGGTCAGCCGGCATCCAGTTCAACCTGATCGAGGTTGCAGATCGCGCCGTTGCCGCCTGGTTGCTGATACGAGACACGGTGGATCCGCTTTCCGGCCAGATGCGCCGCGAGCAGCGTCGCGTAGAGCCCCTTCTTCTCTGCGGAGATGTAGGCGACGTCGTACATGCACTGCTGGCCGAATGGCTCCTTGAAGTTCACGTAATACCCGGTCCCTTGTGCCGCCAGGAGTTTGATGTTCTTGAAGTTCTCCGTGAAAGTCGGAACCGACTGAGCCGCCAGGGGCGGTGTGGCGCCAAGGATGGCGGTGATGGCCACGGCCAAGGCGGCCATCCTGGTAAGACGCTTGCGAGCGTCGCTGCGGGTCTGCATGGTGATCTCCCTCAATGAAGCGGGCGATTCTCGCAAATCGGCACGCCGCGCAACCAGGCATGCGCCGCGCTTGCGGAACTACTGCACCTGGCCTCGGGTCAGCGTCGGAGCGAGCCGGGCCGTCGTCTGAGACGAAGGGACCGGTTGAGTGTCGGGCGCGGCCATGACCGGCGCGTCCCAGCCGCCGCCGAACGCGCGGAACGCGGACACGGCCGCGCGGGCGTGGTTCGCGTCCAGCTGCGCGAGCTGGTCGCGCGCGGCGAGCAGCAGGCGATCTTCCTGCAGCACTTCGATCAGGCTGGCGGCGCCGCCCTTGTAGGCGTCCTCGGCCGCGTCGCGCGCGACCTGGTGCGCGCGGACCTCCTGCGCGAGGTCGCCGCGTTGCTGCTCGAGCTCCGAGAGCTTGACGATGGCGTTCTCGACATCCTCGGTCGCGCGCAGCATGCGCTGGCGCACCTGCGCGAGCGCTTCGGCCCGTGCGCCGCGTGCCTGCGCGACCTCGGCGTCGACGCGGCCGAAGTCGAACAACCGCCAGTGCAATCCGAGCAGGGCCTGCGGCTGGAAGGCCTCCGAGCTGAACAGTCCACCATGCAGGCTCGACGCGCCGAGCACGCCGCCCAGCGTCAGGCGAGGGTAGTACTCGGCCGTCGCCACGCCGATGCGGGCCTGGCTGGCGTCGAGCTGGCGCTCGGCGGCGATGACGTCGGGACGACGGCGCATCAACGTCGCGGGCGTGAGATCGCCCGGCAGCGACGGCACGCGATACGTCGAGGACAGCGAGGACGTCGAGGGCCGCGAAAGCGTCTGCGAGGTCGACATCAGCTTCGCCGCATAGGTGCCGGCCTGCTCGCCCATCAGCACGTCCAGGCGATGCTGCTGCTGCGCGAGCTCTGTCCGCAATGGCGGCAGCGTGCCGCGCGCCTGCAGTTGCAGCGCCTGCGCCTCGGCGACTTCGCGCTGCGCGGCGAGCCCACCCTTGAAGCGATCCTGGATCAGTTGCAGCAATTGCGACTGCGTGCGCAGATGGGCCTCGGCGACCTCGATGCGGGCTTGCGCGCCGCGCACGCGGAAGTAGGCGTCGGCGGCTTCCGCGGCGACGGTCACGCGGGCACCCAGCCGCGCAGCCTCGGCGGCCTGCCATTCCGCGACGGCCGCGGCCTCACCCTGGCGCAGGCCGCCGGCGAGGTCCGCTTCCCAGCTCGCGCCGACGCCCAGCGTCTGCAGGGTCTGATTGCGGTCGTAGCCGGGAAAGCCGTGCGCGAGCGAGCCTTCAGGGCTCTTCAGCGACTGGCGCTGGCTCAGCAACTGTCCCTGGACAGCGCCCTGAGGCAGCCGCAGCGCGCCGGCGCCTTGCGCCGCGGCGCGCGCCTGCTCGACCCGCGCCAGCGCGATGGCGAGGTCCAGGTTCTGATCCAGCGCGCGCTGCACGATGGCCGTCAACGCGGGATCGTCGAAGTCCTGCCACCAGGTGCCGAGCGTGGCCGACGCGGCGCCGTTCTGATGCTGTGCGATCAGGGCCTGACCGGCGAAGCGATCGTCGAGCGCGCGGGGGCGCTCCCCGGCGCCCGGCATCTGGGCGCAGGCGACGAGGAAGGCCGCGAGCGCGAGCGGCGCGAGCCGGGCCAGCGGGCGGAGGGAGGCGGAATGCAGGAGCGTCATGGCGGGTCTCCTAGGGAATCGAAGGGTTCGGAGCGAGTGAGGGCGGTGGGTCGTCGGCATCAGCGCGGATCGCTGCGCATCAATGCGCATCGGCGGAGGGCGCGGCCGGCGGCGCGATCTTGCGCAGCATCGGCACGAACACCAGCGCGACGACGAAGCAGCCCATCACGATGAGGAAGGCGTCGGCGAAGGTCATCGTCAGCGCCTCGCGGTAGGTCAGCGACCAGAGCTGGCGCAGCGCGGCGGTGGCCGCATCGCTCGACGGCATCGAGGCCGACAGCGACGAGCCCACCGAGGCCAGCAACTGCGTCATCGACTCGTTGCTAGTGTTCAGGTGCTCGGCCAGACGCTGGAAGTGCAGGTTGGTGCGGTCGTTGAGGATGGTCGCGCAGGCCGCGATGCCGATGGCGCCGCCGAGGTTGCGCATCAGGTTGAACAGCCCCGACGCCAGCTTGAGCCGCGACGGCGGCAGCGCCCCGAGCGCCAGCGTCACCACCGGCGGCACGCAGAGCTGCTGGCCCATGCCGCGCAGCGCCTGCGGCAGCAGCAGCTGGGACGAGCCCCAGTCATGCGTGATCGGCGCGAACTCCCACATCGAGATCGCGAAGAGCGAGAGCCCGGCGAAGAGGATCCAGCGCAGGTCGAAGCGGCTGGCGAGGAAGGCGTAGAGCGGGATCGACATCACCTGGAACACGCCGGTCGAGAACACGGCCAGGCCGATGTCGAGCGCGCCGTAGCCGCGCACGCGGCCGAGGAACAGCGGCGTCAGGTAGATGGTCGCGAAGATGCCGATGCCGGTGATGAAGGAGAACAGGCTGCCCAGCGCGAAGTTGCGGTCCTTGAGCGCGCGCAGGTCGACGATGGGATGGGGATGCGTCAGGCTGCGGGCGATGAAGGCGACGCCCGTCACGCCGGCGATCCACGCGGTGGCGACGATGGTCGAGTCGCTGAACCAGTTCCAGCGCGGCCCTTCCTCAAGCGTGTATTCCAGGCAGCCCAGGAACACCGCGAGCAGCACCATCGACAGGTAGTCGGCGCCCTTCATCATGGCGAGGTTGGGCTTGTCGACGCGCACCATCAGCGGCACGACGACGGTGACGACCAGGCCCGGCAGCAGGTTGATGTAGAAGAGCCACTGCCACGACAGGACGTCGGTGATGTAGCCGCCGACGACGGGACCGAGCGTCGGCGCGAGCGAGGCGATCGCGCCGATGGTGGAGGCGGCGATCACGCGCTGCTTGCCGCTGAAATACAGGAAGGCCGTGGTGAAGACCATCGGGATCATCGAGCCGCCGAGGAAGCCCTGCAGCGCGCGGAAGGCGATCATGCTCTGAATGTTCCAGGCCAGGCCGCACAGCAGGCTGGCGATCGTGAAGCCTAGTGCCGAGGCGGCGAAGAGCCAGCGCGTGGACATCACGCTGGCGAGCCAGCCCGATAGCGGGATCACGATGATCTCGGCGATCAGGTAGCTGGTCTGCACCCAGGTGGTGTCGTCCGCGCCGGCCGAGAGACCGCCGCCGATGTCGCGCAGCGAGGCCGACACGATCTGGATGTCCAGCAGCGCGATGAACATGCCGACGCACATCGTCGCGAAGGCCAGCACCTTGTCGCGCGTCGTCAACTGGTCGATGGGGATGACGATGTCGGACCAGAAGGGCGGGCGCTTGCGCGAGGGGGCCGCCGTGTCCGCGGGCGCCCCGGCGCCCGGCGTGGCGGGGAGGGCGGTGCTCATTGCACGCTCGCCGTGGCCGTGGCCGTGGCCGTGGTCGCCTTGGCGGCGCTCGCGGTGGGGGCCGCGCTGGCGTTCTTGGTGCCTGCGCCGGCGTGGTTGGTGTCGATCTCGACGACGACGGACAGCCCGGGGCGCAGGCGGCCGAGGCGATCGTCGGCGGGATCGAGCTGGATGCGCACCGGCACGCGCTGGACGATCTTCGTGAAGTTGCCGGTGGCGTTCTCGGCGGGCAGCACGCTGAACTGCGAGCCGGTCGCCGGTGCGAGGCTGCCGAGCGTGCCATGCAGCACGACGCCGGGCCAGGCGTCCGCGCGGATGTTCACCGGCTGGCCGGTGGTCATGCGCGCGAGCTGGTCTTCCTTGAAGTTCGCGTCGACCCACAGGCCTTGTGCGGGGACCACCGACAGCAGCGGCGTGCCGACGCCAACGTAGGTGCCGAGCCGCGCCTTGCGGTTGCCGATGTAGCCGTCGCGCGGCGCGCGCAGCTCGGTGTAGCCGAGGTTGAGCTGGGCGATGTCGCGTTCGGCCTTGGCCTGGTCGAGCGCGGCCTGCGCCTGGCGTTTCTGCGTGGCGATCACGTCGAGCTGGCGCTCGGCCGCCTGCTGCTCGGCGCGGGCGCGGGCGGAGCCGGCCTGCGCGGTCTTGAAGTTCGCCTCGGCGCGTTGGCTGCTTTCGACCGACACGGCCGCGCGACCGACCAGGTCCTTGTAGCGCGCGAAGTCGTCGCGGGCGCGCTGTTCCTCGGCCGAGGCGGCGTCGATGCCGGCGCGGGCCTTCGCGATCACGGCCTGCTGCAGCGCGGCGGCCGCGCCCAGGTTGGCGATCGCGGCGTCCTGCGCCTCGACCGCGCCGATGGCGCGCTGCAGCGCGGCCTGGTAGTCGCGGCTGTCGATGCGGGCGAGCAGGTCGCCGGCGTGGACGAACTGGTTGTCGGTGACCGGCAGTTCGGTGATGTAGCCGGTGACCTTCGCGCCGATCACGGTCACGTCGCCGCCGACATAGGCGTCATCCGTCTCTTCATGGAAGCGGCCCACCGTCCACCAGTGCGCGCCGTACGCGCCGGCCCCGAGCACGACGGCGGTCAGCACCGCCCATTTCAGCGAGGCGCGGCCGAGGGACCTGCGCGGCGTGGCGTCGGGCGCGACCGTCGCGGGGGTTGCCGCGGCTGTCGTGGCTGCGGGGGAGACGGAAGGCGTTGAAGCGGTCATGGAAGGACTCCGGCGTCGAGGGCCCGCCGGGCGGCGAGCGATGGAGCGGACTATAGGAACGTCACTTTCATCATGGAAGTCACTTGGCGCGGAATGCACTGTTGCGGATTCGTCAACTAACTTTCATGATGAAAGTCAGTGAGAATCGCCGGACCGCCGTCGCGCCGATCGGGTGCGGCGGCCTCGGCACCACAAGGAGACCCCGATGCGCCGCACGAGCTTCGAAGACATGGCCTGCCCGGTCGCGCGGGCGACGGACATCCTCGGCGACAGCTGGAGCATGCTGATCCTGCGCGAGGTGTTCTACGGGCATCACCGCTTCGACGAGTTCGTGACCGAACTGGGCATCGCGTCCAACACGCTGACGCGCCGGCTGGGGGAACTGGTGGAACGGGAGCTGCTCGAGAAGCGGCTCTACAGCGACAAGCCGCCGCGCTATGAGTACGTGCTGACGCAACGGGGCCGCGACCTGCGGCCGGTGATGCTGGCGCTGCTGACCTGGGGCAACAAGCACGCGGCGTTGAAGAACAAGCCGGTGCGCCTGATCGACACGGAGACCGGGGAGCCGGTGGAACTCAAGCTCATCGACGCCCGCACCGGCAAGGCGATCGGGCCGCAGCACAAGGTGGAGCGGCGATCGGGGCAGCCGAAGAAGGTGGAGCTGTTCGCCTTCGACGGCGTGGTGCCGGCGGCGGACGAAGCGGCTTAGACCCTGACGGACGTCGCCGTCAGCGCTGGACCAACGCGAGCTTGACACCCAGCCCCACGAAGGCGGCCGCGAAGCCGCGGCGCATCCAGCGCAGCACCGGCGGTCGCGTGAGCACGCGATCGCGCATCGCGGCGGCGAAGACGCCGTAGACCGCGAACACGGCGAAGGTCATCGCCATGAAGACGAGGGAGAGCTCGATCATCAGCGGCGTCGGGTGCGGCTCATCGCGGGCGATGAACTGCGGCAGGAAGGCGAGGAAGAAGATCGAGAGCTTCGGGTTGAGCAGGTTCACGAGGGCCGCGTGGGTCACGACCTCGCGCGCGGAGCGTGGCGGGCTGTCCGTGTCGACGGCGAGCGGTCCGCTGTCCTTCAGCGACATCCAGGCCATGTAGAGCAGGTAGACGACGCCGACGACCTTCACCGCGTCGAAGGCGACGGCGCTGGCGTGCAACAGCGCGGCCAGGCCGGTGATCGCGGCCAGCATGTGCGGGACGATGCCGATCGTGCAGCCGAGGGCGGCGTGGAGCGAGGCCCGCGCGCCGGCCGACAGGCCGGCGGCGAGGGTGACCAGCGCGCCGGTACCGGGCGAGGCGACGACGATCAACGAGGTGATCAGGAACTCGGGATTCGAGAGCGAGGAGAAGGGCACGACGGACCTCGGTGCGGTGAAGGCAGGGAGGTCATCGTCGGCGCGCGCCGGTGGCGCGTCTTGGATGAAATTGCAGGCTGGTCTGTCGACCCATGGACCCGTCGGCCTTGGCCCCCTCGGTACTCAGCGAACTGGATGACCTTCAGTGAGCCTCGTGGCTTCAGCGAAGAGCGGCCGCGTACGCGCCCGGCGCGATGCCGAAGCAGCGGACGAAGTGGCGCGTCAGATGGCTCTGGTCGAAGAAGCCGCTGGCGGCGGCGACATCTGCGAGCGGCGTACCGAGCGCGATCAGCCGGCGCGCGTGCTGCAGGCGGCGCTGCACAAGGTAGGCGTGAGGCGGCAGGCCGGTGGCGCGGGTGAAGCCGCGTAGGAACTGGAAGCGGCTCAGCCCAGCTTCGCGCGCGAGGTCCGCGAGGCTGACTGGCGAGGTGAGGTCGTCATCGAGCCGAGACCGTGCGATCGCGATGCCGACAGGGATCGCGGGCAAGCTGGTGGCGCGCGGCTGGAGCAGCGACTGCAGCAGCAGGAGCAGGGCGCCGTCAATGAGGAGCGTGTCAGTGGCCCCGGTCGGCGTGCCGGCCATCGCATGGAAGAGCGCCTCGAAGCGGCCGGCGATGCGGTCGTCGTGCAGCGTGGGGCGGTGGAACTCGACGTCGCCGATGGCGCGGCCCTCCGCGATGTCGGCGACGAGATCGCCGACCAACTCGGGCGACAGGTACAGCATGCGCCAAGCGCGCCCGTGATCGCCGAGCGGCAGGCCATCGTGGACCTCGCCGGGGTTGACCGTGATGACATCGCCCGCGACGGACTCGACCATGCCGCGGCCGCTCGCGGTCTTCTGCGCGCCGCGATCGATGCGGCCGATGCCGAATTCATCGTGGATGTGACGCGGGAACGCCTTCGCGCTGTCGGCGGCGACGATGTCGACGCCGAGGAGCGGGCAGGGAAGGCGGGTGAAGGCGGGCATGGATGCGACGCGGGGATGCTGCGACTCTAGCAACCTTGGCCCACGACGACCTTAGGGCGCGGGGTCGCCTGCGGCGAGTCCGTCGCAGCTGGTTTCCTGGATCCCGCAGATCCGGTCCACCCAGGCGCGGAACCGGCCGGGCGGCAGGCCGGCGCGCGCGGCGGCGTCGATCTTCAGCGAGCTTCGATCCTTGGCGGGGAAACGCTGGTCGGCGAACTCCACCTGGGCCCACTTGCCGCTGCAGTCCGCGAGGCGTCCGGCCTCGACGACGACGTCGTTGTCGAAGGTCTCGTTGTCGCCGATGCGCAGCACGGCGGCCGCCTTCGGGCTCGGCCGGGCGCGACCGACATCGGCCTGCGACTTCACGGTCAGCTTGCGGCCGCTGACCCAGCCTTCGCCCGAGAACATTGGGCGCGCCGGGCGATCGGTCAAAGCCTCGTTGTCGCGGGCGTTGCGGATCAGGAACCAGCCATTGCGCGCGCCGACGACCTCGACTTCGACGCGCACGCCGTAATTCATCGAGGCTTCGACGAAGGTGGGCGGCAGCTTCCCGAGGACCTTGGCGGCGGCGCTCGGCGCGGCGCGGACGTTGAGTCCGGCGGGATCGGTCTCGGCGACGAAGGCGCCGAAGTTGCAGGTGCTGGCGGCCAGCTCGGCGGCCGTCGTCGGGGCGCTGTGTACGAAGGTGGCGCAGAAGGCGGCCGCAATCAGCAGAGCGATGTTGCGCAAGGGGCGGTCGATAGTCATGGAAAGAAGCGTGATTCCGGAGGCAGCGGAGCGCCGTCAGCGCAGGAGATCCAGCGTGCGCTGATCCGGCTGGCCGTCGAAGTAGCGGTCCAGCGCCCCGATGAACACGGCCTCGTCGCCCGATGCCTTCGCGAAGAGCGTCAGCGACGAGCGGAACTTCATCGCGTCCACGGTGCCGAGGATCTGCTCGGCGGTCTTGTTGCGGTGGGTGTTCATCAGCTCGACGCACTCGCGCAGACGCGGCCCGAGGACTTCGTGGTCGAGATAGGCGATCGCCTCATCCAGCGACTGGATCCCGTAGAACTGCGCGGTGCTGCTCACGCCCAGCCCGCGCAGCTGCGGGAAGAAGTACCACATCCAGTGGCTGAGCTTGCGGCCGCGTTTCAGTTCGGCGAGGACGTCGGCGATTTGCGGAGCTTGAGCGTCCAGGAAACGTTGAAGGTCGTGAGGCGAAGACATATCTGCTTCATTCCTTTGCTTCGTTCGAACTCTAGCAAGGCGCACCGGAGATCTTCTCGGAACCGGATCCTCCCCTGGATTGATGAGATTCAGCGGGGAACTCAAGGGTTCTACCGATTCCAGCGCTGCCCCTGGAACTGAGACTGCACTCTCCAGTGAGGGAGAAGCGATATGGCACAGACCATTTCCCGCCGCCGGCTGCTGCTCGGCGGCCTGTTGGCGATAGCCGTCGGCAGTGTTGAGGCCAAGGGCCGACGAGGCGGAGGGGGCAGTCGGCGTCATGCGCCGTCGAGTCCAGGTGGAGGCAATGGCGGTGGATGTGGCTCGCGAGGTGGCCCGGGAGGACCCAGGGACAAGAACGGCAAATGCCCCGGGTGGCGGAAATGATCCGTCGATTGCTCGTGCTTGCCCGTCTTGCGATCTTGACGGCGCCGCTCGCTGTGACGGCGTCCATCCCGCTCTCTGCTTGCGGAGGCGGAGGTGACGATGGTGGCAGCTGTTGCCGGGTATGCAGCACTGGCAAGGCGTGCGGCGATTCGTGTATCGCCGCGACAGAAACTTGCCATATCACTGGCGGCTGCGCCTGCAACAAATAGGTCCGTCCCCAAAACGAAAAAACCGCCTCCCGGCGGTTTTCACTTGAATGAGGTTGACGAGCCTTACCCTCCCCGGTGAACGGCGAGAACCCAGTGTTCATCGGAGTTGTGGCCGATGAGGTGGACGTGTCGGTACACAGTCCGGGTCCGCAGGCCATAAATGTACCAGCCGCCCGGGAGTCGCTAGTGCAGCGTTGTCAGGCTTCGCGACCGGACAAACCGAAGGCCTCGTCGAGCACCTTCATGGCGCGCTCTCGCATCTGATCATTTATGGCGAGAAAGCCCTCCAGGTTGGCCTCCAGATGTAGCTCCTTGCGTAGGGCGCAAACAAGCTTGACGAGAAGTGTCTGTACCTCATAGAGCTTGTCCGATGTCGCAGAAAAGCTTGCATGACGTAGTGGGATCAAATTCATGAAGTGAGCATTGCGCTTGTTCTGCCAATACTCCTCTTCTTCATACGCCACTTTCCAAGCTTCCCTCAGTCGCTCGACGTCGACAGCGGAAAGGTCCTTTTCAGTAGCTTCGCTCAACCTTGTCTCCAGCCGGTGAACTTCGTCACCGTAGAACTGTGCGCGCTTCTCAAGTCCGCGAACTGTCTCCATGCCCTCCCGTACAGGGCGCACAGCGGCTATGGCGGCAAAATACAACTCACTGATCGAGTTGGTGAGTTCGCGAGACAGTTGCGACGCGTCGACGTCTGCGACCAGCCAAACTTTGGCGCTTGCCTTTAGAAATGCCTGAAGGGCATCGGCCTCGCCAGCCTTTGACAGTGGCCGGTCGGGAAGCGCACCGATGTACGCAATGACCGCATGCCCTTCCTCGATGGCCGAGATGTAGACCTCCCGGCGGATGGCCGCCTTTCGGTCTTCTTCCTTCTGCCACGCATCATGCTTGCGTTGCTCACGGCTCTCTTCCAAGTCGTGCTCATGCTGTTCTCGAAGTCGGGCCAGGCTGCTACTGTTGGATGCTCTAACGCCGAAGTAAGAGATGCCTGCGGCGATGGTCGCCCCAATGACGCCGGACCACACTACAGCTGGAATGCTGTTGAACCAGTTGGTCAAGGTCGAAATAAGCTGGCTCACTTTTGGCTCCGGAACTCAATACGGCCGTGGGTGGAATTTCTTCGCTGCGAGGTCGTTTGGACTACATGGCATCCTCGGCCAATGGGGACTTATCGGGCCAGGTCCTGAAGGCTGCGCCCGGGACGAAGCCTCCAGCACCTCGCGCCAAGAGCACCAACAATGCCCGCGTTGAGGCCGCAGCGACTTCACCCAATTTCCGAGCCGCGTGGAACGAGGGGCGACGCTGACGATTGCTTGGTGAGCTTCCTCAGACTCTAGCGCGCGCGCGCTGCTCGACACGCGCCCTGAGGAGGGCTTGGATCTGCGCGTACAGACGCGATTGGACGTTGGCCCGGTCGGCGATGCTGACGCACAGCGCGTAGGGTTCCGGATCGTCGTTGACGATGGACCAGGGCGCGTCCTGGCGGGTCACTACGATGAACAGTTGACCCTGAGGGCGCTGCTTAAAGGTCCAACGCGACACCTGCAGCGTGCCGGCCTGGCGCGCATCGCCGGAGAGCCAACGGTTGGTGGCGCGTTCGGGCATGCCCTCGTCGCGGTTGTGCTGAAAAGCGGTCGCAACCTCCTCCAGGTTGTTGCCTAGTACCAGGCTGAATTTCAATTTGGTCATGCGGTAGTCCAGCCGCGTGGTCCGCACCACGGGGCTGTAGGCTAGAGCAACGGTCACCTCGCGTGTACGTCGCCCGCCGTCCCAGAACTCTTCTGGGATGGGGACCGCGTAGAACTGGCAGCGGTCGTTGCCAACCTGCTCTTCGCAGATCAATGACACCACGTTGTCGAGCGACTGCTCCAACGCGCCATCGTTGATGCACCCGTAGCCGACCAGGCGCGTGAGCTTCTCGCGGCCCTCGGCGTTGTTGTTCGGATTGAGTAGGGGTACGGATGGCTCAGGCCAATTAGCATGGGCGCCCAACAGCGCCCGCAGCAGGTTGTGGCTGGCGTCGGGTACGTGGCGTAGCAGCCGTGCCGCTCGGTGGGCGACTGCTGGAGCGGCAAAGCTTGTTCCGACCTCTTCCCTGAACGCATGACCACCTGCAAAGCCGCCGTTTGTCGTAACTACGCCAAGTCCACGATAGGTAATGCGGCCGGTCAGCCGGGCGACCGCCAGGTTGCCTGCGTGCTCGACGAAGTCGGGTTTGATGGCGCCGTTGATGGTCGGGCCTGACCTTGTGAGGGGGAAGGGGTGACCCGTGCGGGCAATGGGCCTGTCCTCGATGAGTTCCGGACGCTGCTGCTGCCCGCGTGTGGCCTCGTGGCGGGCAATGCCGCCCACCGTCACGGCGTTCAGCGCCGTGGCGGGATCTACCAAGCGCGCGCTGTCCTCCAGCAGATATTCGGGAAACGACGCAAGCGGATCGTCGGGCAGGCCGTCCTGAGAGAGGTTCCCGGTGGACACGACGAACACGACGCCCAGCTCGCGCGTGAGGCGGTCCAGCGTGTAGGCCAGCCCTCGCACATGCCCACCGGCATATACCTTGTTCAGGTCACCGTAGCTGAGATTGAAGACTCGGCATCCGAAGCCAGCATGCAGGTCTCGAACGGCGCGCTCGATTGCGTTCTCGACGAACTCTCCCTGGTCGTTTCCGTCATGGTTGAACACCCGTCCAGATACGAGGAAGAGGCTGGGCACGAACTCGCCGCTGCCGATGGCAGCTTCGATGTCACCGTACAAGGCCAGTCCGGCAACCGAGGTTCCATGGAATGGGTCGGCATCGTCCGGGACGCGGTGTGGCATTACGTAGCCTTGGGCATGGCCCACAGCTGGAGCAAGCATCGGCTGGCCGGTAATGATCCCCGCGTCCAGTACGGCGATCCGAGGTGCTTCTGCATCGGGCTGCGCTGGGGGCGGGAAGCGGTTCACGTCCGCAACTACGGTGCCGACGGCCAGACCCCAGCGGGGCGGCAGATCCACCGTCCGCGCATCGCGGTAGCGAAGGATCTGTTCAGTTGCTTCGCGGCTGCAGCGCAGCCGGACCATGAGCAGGGAAGCAGTGTTGACCTGGTCGAGAATCTCAGCGCCATGCTCCCTGGCGAATGCCGTGAAAGAAGCCAGCGTCGCTTGCCTGCGCGCTGGCATGTCCTGTGGCCACAGCTCAACGTCCAGGGTGCACAGCCCTTCCCGCGGCAGTCCCTGTTCTGCCAGGGCTGCACCGGTCCTATCCTCGGTTGTCCAGTGCTCGAAGCCGCCGATGACGAACAGGAGCGCAGCCCGCGTCACGCTCCCATCGCGGGCAAGCGTGGCGAGCCGCTCTTCGACTAGGTTCAGGGCTGCCGCCGTAGCAAACGCGAGGACGACTTCGTGTCCCTCTTGGCTGACGACCTCCAGACCGTCGATCAGATTGAAATCAGGAAGCTGCCGCTCGCCCTCGCGCAAACGGATCTTCAGCAGCTTGCGGTCGTCAAAACCGCCGAGATCCTGATCTGCTGCGACCTCGCGCGCTGCTCGAAAGTTACGCAGCAACGCGTTGCCGTGGCCCTTGGGATCTGCAGGAGCCGGTGCACCGAACCCGCGCCGCCGATGGCGGTCGGTGACAGGAGACTCTTTTTCTAGTCGTAGGTGCTCATATGCCATCCAGTTGCCTCCCTAGGCGCCTCAATGTGGTTGTTGGTATTCCTTCGCCAGCGAAGCCTCTAGGTGGGCCTTGGCGAGAAACTCGCGGTTAGACAGGACCATGTCCTTGACGGCGCGGCGAAGTACGCGCTCTATGTCGGCGTGGGACAGGCCCTTGAAAATGGTGGCAATCTTCGAGTCGTCGGTCTCGAAGTTCCGGCGCACGCCGGACAGCTTTAAGGCAAGCAGCCTCTTAGCCTGCTCCAGGTTTGGTGGCTCGAAGCGGATGACCTCGTCGAAGCGGCGCCACACCGCCTTGTCCAGCAGGGTCTCGTAGTTTGTCGTTGCAATAAGGATGCTCGGGCCTCGGTACCCGTCCATCATCTGCAGCACGGCATTGACGGAGCGCTTCAGCTCGCCGTGGTCGTCGCTGGCACCGCGATCCTTGCTCAGAGCATCGAACTCGTCGAAGAGCGCGACCACGGGCCGCGCCGACACGTAGTCGAACACCTTCCGCAGGTTAGCCGAGGTCTCGCCCAACAGTGAGGAGATGACTGAGTCCAAACGGACCACCACCAACGGCAGTTCAAGCGCGCTGGCAATCACCTCAGCTGCCAGTGTCTTGCCACAGCCGGGTGGGCCACAGAACAACAGGCGTTGAGCTGGCTGTAGCCCATGGGCCAGCAGCACGTCCCCGCGCCGGTGCTCCATCAGCACCTCGTCCAACGCTGATTGCGCCGCGTCACCCAGCACGATGTCGGTCTCGTCGCGGATGGCTGGACGCTCTTCCACCAGCGCCAGGCCGCTGTCCTTATTGATGGGCAGCTCCTTAGCGGGAAGCAGGCGCAGGTGGCCTCGGCCAGAGTTTGACCGTTCGCCGTACAGCAGCCGCTCTAGGTCGTTGGCGAGCAGGTGGTGCTTCTTGTCGCGTTCCTCACGGATCACAGCCTCGGAAGCCACCTTAAAGCTATCCGTGTCTCCCTCAATACCTGCCTTGATCAATTGCCTCAGCAATTTTGCGTTTGACATACATCACCTACGGTCTTGCGAATAGCGTCCCTTATCCCCGCCGGGCGGGCTGCGTGCCAGGTGTACCGCTGCGCCTGCCCCGGTCGCTGATCGTAGCTGAGCGCTGTACGGGCAAATCAGATCGCGTGCTCCCCCCAGTGGCTTAGCTGCCAAAGGCTAGAAGTAGCCGGCAAGTCAACTTGGCAGGTACGAGCAGCCCTCGCCGCGCCGGCCTGTCACCTGTGCTCAAGGTTCAAACGTTTTCAAACATCGAGTTCGATGAAGCGAAGGACAGCAATCGCTGCAAAGCTCGTGGGACCACGGCGTGGCTCGACGGTCACATGCTCTTCGGCCAGGGCCTTAGCAAGGGCCTCGTCGTTCAGCCTAAGCATCAACGCTGGGAACTGCGTGCAAGGCCGCATCAAGCGCCATTTCCGTCGCCGCCCACTATCGACTCGCCGCAGCGCGCTGAGCGGCGTTAGCCGAGCAGATGGGGAGCGAGGAGCCTGGGCGCAGAGAGGTATGCCGCAACAACCCCTTCTGGCCCTCCGAGTCGCTACTCCAGCACCCTCCGAACGACCCGTTCGGTTCCCTCACGATCCCGCTCAGGAACGGCGACTTGGTGCATGAAACGTCGGAACGCCACGCTCGCCTCCAGGCGGCCAATTGCTACACTGTATGAATATACAGCATCTGCCATGTTGGTCCATGCCCTTCGCCTGCGGAAGCTGGGTGTCAAGCTGACGCCCGATGAGCTTCGCCTTCAGACGCCCCTTGTGGGCCACCTCACGCTCAGGCCGAGCGTGTACTCGGGCCGGGATGGGCGCGGGCGGTGGTTCTGTTGCGTGGTGTCTGAGGGGGCAGGGTTCGGCGAGACCTTCGAGCTATACAGCGCGAGGCTTCTGAAGATCGAGGCGAGGGGAATCCTTATCGCAGGCGAAGAGGAGGTCTGGGCGCGCAAGCGCTGCACGACCTTCAGGCAGACGATATGGGCTTGGCCGGCGCCTGGACGGAGCCCCAATGTGCCGCCACCCGGAGCCACGTTGGACTCGATGAACTTCGTGGACGCAATCGCGGCGCTGGTCTGAAGGAAGCGAGACCTCGTAGACCGAAGGCGAGGCGCCTATGCCTTCACCGGTTCCAGACGAAGCACAGCGTGAAGACCGTGAATGCAAGGGACGCCATGCTCAGCGGAAGCATCCACCGATCCCACTTCGTGATTTGCTCGGTCTGCCGCATCAGGTCCATGATGTTGCGATGGGCGAGGTCACAGAACTCCACTGTCTGCGTGTACTGGGCGCGGGCCGTCTCTTCCATCTGTCGCGCGAACTCTGCGTTCACGTCGCTTGCGTCCCTGTCCTTCATTCGTGTCCTCCGTTGGGCTCATCGAGAGTCTACGCATGGGTCCCGAATGTTTCACCCAAAATTTGTCTGAGGCTATCTGACGAGCCCCGCCGCGGCCTTCCCCCCATGGCCCCCCCCGGTGTCGGCGAATGGGCACAGCCTGACCCCCACGCGGAGCGCAGCGGGACCGCGCTCAAGAGCGGCTCATGGCTGCGACCTGTCCAGTCCTCCGAAGACGGCAAGGTCCTTGTGTGGGTACTCGCCGTCGAGGGGTACCAGTAGCGGCTCACCGATGGCCGCAGGGGACGCAGTACGAGCACCGAAACGAAGGCACCGCTCGCCGTCTTGTCGGCGTCGATGTCCGCAAACCATCAGTCGCTAGTCATGGAGTCGGGGTCGCCAAGGAGCTGGAAGCACACCTCTCACGAGGGGTCAGGCCGGATAGAGCATCCGGTGTTCCTGACTTGCATCCGTTGCAGGTCGCGAACGGTTGCAGAACGGGAACCGTAAGCAGCAGCTAGGGCGCATGGGAGCATACACCAGTGGTTGCTAGACGGGCTACACCCGTCTGTTCATCGGCGTTCCAAGCCATCAGAGTAGCGGCTGCGTCGATGAGTACGGAGCCCATTTCGGGCACGGGCGGCGCGGTGGTGAGAACGATGAGCAAGATGCTGACCCGCCTGGAGCAGAGCCTGATTTGCGGCTTGACCAAGGCTGCCGAATGGGCGGTTGGACTGCGGTGGGAAATCAAGACGACGGCCCTTGCCGACCATGAGTGCGAGGCCGAAGGCTTGCCCCTCGGCTCCTCGGTTCGCGACGTGTTCTCGATGCCGCTTGCGAATGGCGCACGGTGGCGACTCGCGGTCTACAACCATGGCGACTTCATCGACGTGCGGGTACTGGGATGGGCGATTGAGGTCCACTACATCTCCAAGGCTCGCGCCCTGTGAGCGTGATGGACGCGATCCTGGCGCCGGAGTTGACCCGTTCAACCCAGACGATGGGCAGCGCCCGCGCAGCTTTGGAGCACGCGAGGTCGCATGACCGCCCCAAGCTTCTCACGGAGCTTCACGGCAAGCTCGCGTCGCATCTTTGGATCCGGCTTGTCGGGGAGTTCTGGACGCGATGCGATGGTGACCGACAAGCGCTCTCCATGCTCATGCGGGCCTTCGAAGGATGGGATGAACTGATGAACGCCCCGCGAGAGCGCGTGCTGTGGTCCGGCCTGCCTGAGCAGTTCGTCTTATGGCGGGGCTGCTACCGAGGGTTGAACGAGGACGGCTTGTCGTACTCCGTCGATGTTGAAGGTGCTCGTCAGTACCCGCTCTTGGGCCGCTTTCGGCGGAACGATGCAGAGGCCGTCGTCATTCGAGCAGTGGTCGAGCGCTCGCAGTGCGCTGTCAAGGTGGACAGCGGTGTGATGGAGGTGCTGGTCCGCAATGTCACGTCGAAGAGGACTTATCCGCTGGGCGCGGAAATGCCGGTCGACCGCTACGACATCATGGCCCCGGCCAAGCCTCGCCATTGCTGGCCCGGGGTGTGCCTTCGGGTTGCCTGCTAGCTGCCCCTTCAAAGGCCCCAGCTCTCTAGGAGTGCTGCCGCCTTCGCCGGATCGTCCTTGATGCGGTAAACGGTCGCGCGTGGAACACCGACCTGCGCTGCAATTGAGCTGGGGTTGTGGCCTAGCGCCATCAACTCCTGCACCTGGCCGAACTGGTCGCGGTCGAAGGTCGGCTTACGGCCCCTGTACTTGCTCGACCCTCCTGCGCCCTCACGGGCCATCTGGATTCCCGCCTTCTGGGCCTCCTTGGTCGCTTCGGCCTGAGCCTGGGCCGTGGCGGCCATGAAGGCAATCAGCGCATCCCGAACTGCCTTCTGGATGGGGTCCTTCGTGGCGCCGTCGAAGGTCATTCCGTTGATGATGGTCTTGATGACCACGCCCCGCTGCATGAACGCGCGGATGGTCTCGGTGACGTCCTCGTAGTTGCGCCCGAGGCGGTCGACCCAACGGACCACAACGACATCCCCACGTCGCACCTTGTCGAGCAATCGGGCCCCGCCAGCGCGCTCGCTGAACTTGGTGCTCACGCCCGACACCCCTGCGTCCTCAATGACCTCATCCAGCTCGAAGCCGGCCGCCTCCGCTTGGGTGCGTTGGTGTCCGATGGTCTGCTCCGCCGAGCTGACCCGGGCATAAAGGAACGTCTGCATGTTGTGTCCGTTGAAGTTGTGTCCGCATGATATGTGTCCACAACTCGGAAGGCAACCCTTGCGGACACTGGATGGGCCGCTTCACGTCGCGTCCGCATGGGCATACCTCTGTGGACAGCGCGAGCTTTACCTAAACCCCGGCTATCGCAGAAGCACGTCCGTCCGCGCCTAAACCCACCCCATCGCAGAGCACCGCTGAGGTGGTCGCGCTAAACCCTGCCCATCGCAAGAACTTCGACGCGCTCACTTCGCGCGCATCGCGGCGACTGCATGGAGCACCGTGCTCCCCTTTTCAAATTCCGGCGCCTCTTTAAACATGACTGAACCAGCCAAATCCACCTACGTGCGCAGCACCGTCCCGCTCAAGGGCACCTTCACGCGCCACACCGCGCGCCTCGACCTTCGATCCGCCATCGCCATACGCTACGCGCAGGCGTGGTTCCGCACCGCCTCCGGATCAACGCAGGACACCGTGCATGACTCGGGCGTGATTCGCCGGGCACTGGCCGTGTACATGACCCACCTTGCATGCCCCGGCCTCGACGCCAAACGCGAGGCCGCGGAGGTGGTCCGATGCTCTCGCGGCTCCATGCCGAGCGAGGACAGCAAGGTGGAGACGTTCGCGCGCCTTGAGGCAGCAGAAGGCGCCTCCGTGCTGCCGCCGTTCCATGAAATCCTGACCGGCACTGGTGCCGCTGCGATGGTCGCGGAGGTGGACGAGCGTGCCGACGAGTTGTACCGCCAGCTCCGAGCAGAGCGCAGGCAACGCCCGACCCGTACCGATTCCTCGCCAGGAGAACCTGCTGTCCGCTGAACGCGAGCGCTGCCATCAGCATGCGCGGGAGAACTTCGACCTAGACCGGGCCTTCTCCAGCCTGCCTCCGCCAGCCGTCGTCCGGCCAGGTCGTGAGGATCACGAGTACCGCCGAGGAGCCGCTGGGAAGCGCCTTCGAGGCAACCTCCGGTCGACCATTAACGACACACTCCTTCGGGAGTTCGCGCGGTCCGAGCTGGGCGCGCTGCGGTGCTCGGCGCAGTACCTGGAGGCGCTGCGGGTAGTCCTGGGCAATCAGGCTCATGCGGAGGAACGTGGCTACGTGATCGAGCTGAACATCCGCGTGCCGTTCACCTCGGAGCGGACGATGCGGACCATCGTGGAGCAGATGCGTGCCGCCAAGATTACCTTCGGGCGGTCCGTGGGTCTCGGCCAGTCACGGCGACAGGTCGTGCAGTGCTTTGGGCGCCGTGTTCGTGGGTGTACCGCCTCGCGGGCTTCGGCCACGCTGGAGCGGATGTACCGCAGCGATGAAGGTCACGCTCGCCCGCCGTCTGACCTGTGGCGCCATATCTCCGACAGGGACGTGCCGCACTGACCAGCCGACCTCCAGCTCCTTAACGTCACAGATAAGGATGCTCCCTTAATGTGTTCCCGTGAGGGTTCCCCTCCCGAGGTCCTCTTCGGTTCTCCCGACCGGTTGACCACGTCGCGCCTCTGCATGTTCCTGTGCCTGTGCCCGCGAGGGGTGGCCTCTTGATTCCGGATCACAAGGGCAACTCAACCACCTTGCCCGTGGTCTGACCTCCCTCGCTCCCTTCCTCAACAACACCCTAGCTGGGCCCTTCAAGGGCACCGGCTGGTTCACCTACGTCTGTACCTCATGTCCTCAATCTGCTGCATCTACCGCTGCGGCCTGCCCGTGAAAGGGAGGTCGAACAAGTGCGGAGCCCACCGCACTGCGCTCCGGCGTCACGGTCATCCCGAGCAGTCCAACCTCACCGTGGCCGAGCTGGAGCCCTATCGATCAACCATCCGGCGCATGTGGCGCCATAGCGAGGACTCCGCGTTCTGGAAGACCCTCCGCGACCGCTGGGACCGGGAGCTTCGTCGAGCAGATGCGCTGGTCTCCGATTGGCAGCGCGGCATGGCCGTGAACGTCAATCAGCGGAAGGCCGCAGAAGAGCTGCTCAAGCTGGACCGCAACGTCGCCTTCCGAGAGCTTGCTGTCATGGCGCTGGCGGTCTTCATCCTGTCGCTGGATCAGCACTATCGCTTCCGGGATCACCGGGCCTTCCGGTTCCAACTCGTGCGCAGGGTTCGTGCCTTGGACGACCTCTCGGCCTACAAGGTCTGGAATCAACAGCGGCGGTCGTGGCATCGGGTCTACAAGGACTTCACGCCGGAGTCGGTCGTGATCCTCAGCGACCACCTGAACGAGGTTTTTGTTGAGGGAGCCTGCTTGCTCCACGACCACCGGAAGGCAGGTCGGGCCCGCATCGCTGCCGAGACTCAAGCAATGACGGACGCCGTGAAGGCGCTGCCATGAGACGCGACCGTGCCTTGCACTGGAGCCCGTCGCACCCCTGGACCATCCCTCGCGACCTCAAGTGCACACCCCCAACCGGCATGACCTGGGCTGCTCCTGGTCGGCTTCTGCTGATAGGTCCTCAACGGGCCCGAGAGGTCATCCGTCCGGACGACTGGGGCCCCGATGTCGCATCGCAAGTCTCCGCCGTGATGCTGGTCTCTGCGGTGCAGGCGTGGGTCATTTGCCTCGCTGCATCCCGCTCGATGGCCGCGTCTTCACTCGGCGACCGAGGGTGTTCCACCTCAGGCCAAGAGAGGGCCTCAGCGTGAGCGCTGCTGAATCCCGCACGGGGGAACTTTGGGCCTTCCCTCTCATGCATCTCGTCGGGCCACCACAGCCTGCAATCAACTGAACAACCACCAATGACAACCACCAACGAAGGCAAGCCGCCTGTCGTCATTTACACCGATGGCGCATGCAGCGGCAACCCTGGCCCGGGCGGCTGGGGCGTACACATGAACAACGGCAAGGCGACCAAAGACTTCTGGGGAGGCGAGCTGGACACCACCAACAACCGCATGGAGCTGATGGCCGCCATCAAGGCCCTCGAAAAGCTCGCACCCCCTCGCCGCATCGACCTCCACTCGGACAGTACCTACGTGATCAGGGGGATGACCGAATGGCTGCCGCAGTGGATCGCCAGGAACTGGCGCAAGGGGTCCGGCACGGTGAGCAACGTCGACCTATGGCAGCGCCTCCAGGCAGCAGCACAGAAGCACGATGTTTCGTGGCACTGGGTCAAGGGCCATGCCGGGAACCCTGGGAACACTCGTGCCGATGCATTGGCGAACCAGGGGCTGGAGCTGACCCTTCAGAAGGCACGGCGCAAGGAGGTCGACCATGTGTGAACCCTCCACGGCCCTTATGGCCGCATCGCTCGCCCTGTCGGCGGTCAGCGCCGGTGCCTCCTACGACTCTGGCCGGAAGACTGCCAACCAGCAAGCGGACGCCATCAAGACTGCCAACGACCTCCAGGCGCTCGATACGGCCCGTGAGCAGTCCCAGCTCGCGCAGCAAGGAGCCGAGCAGATGAACGATGCCGAGAGGCGCTCTCAGGCTTACCTCGCGACCCTCGATGCCATCGCTGGAGAGTACGGCGGAGGGGCTTCTGTCGATCGAGGTCGGGCAGTCGCTGGCATCCAAGCATCTGAGGAAATGGCAACCATTGCGAGCAACGCGAAGGGCAAGCTCAACGAGAGCAGCGCATCCGCCTTCGCCCGCAACGCTCGCACCAGCGCTCAGCTTCGAGCCATTCAGCGCCCCTCGCTGGCAGCTACCGGCCTGCAAATCGGCGGCGCCGCGCTCGACGCCTACAACCGATTCGATGCGGCTCGTCCGCAGCCTAACAAGACAACGAAAGCCACGAAATGAATTCCACCAACATCCCACGCCCCCAGGTGCGCTCGACGCTTCCGAAGATCAAGACCGAGGTATCGGCTCGCATCAATGACTACCAGGGCGCCTTGCCTCGGGGAAGCGACGAAGCTGAAGGCTTTGTACGAGGCCTCGCGGCCTTCAACCCAGCGCTCGACCGATTTGCCGACCGCATGATTGCGGAGAAGAAGGCAGCGGAGCAGAAGGCCAAGGACGAGACCCAGAAGCGGTACGACGCGGACACCCAGCGCGAGCAGTCGCCCGGGGAAGCTCTACGTCGTGACGAGCTGGTCACGCCCGGTCCTGTCCCGGTTGCCGTGGGTGCGGAGTTCCGCGAGAAATACAGCGCCACCTTGGCAGAGCGCAACGCCATCGAAATTCGTGACGCCATGCTGTCTCGCTACGAGCAGCAGAAGAAGACCGAAGGGTTTGACCTGGAGGGATTCCTCCGCAACGAGCGGGAGCAGGCGCTCGTTGGGGTCAAGCATGACGCTGCGGTGACGGTCCTTGGCGACAGCATCACGAAGACGGAGGCGGCCATCCGCCAGGACGCGCGACAGTTGCAGATCGAGAGCTTCGATGAGCACCGCACCGCCACTGCACACAGCCTGACCGGCACGTTCACTAAAGACATGAGCGCCGCCGAAATCGCGGACCGCTATCACTCCTGGTATGTGCCCCAGACAAGCGGCATCGGTGTGAGCAAGAAGGCCGCGGCTGGACTCCTCTTGGGTCGCGTCAAGGCTCTAAGCGACGACGCTGGTGGTCGACCCGACCTGTTCGCCGTCTTCGACTCGAAGGACTCTGAAGGGTTCACCATGCTCGACCGCAATCCTCAGCTCGCGGACCACGTCGCGACCGAGCGGGCGCAGGCTCAACGAGCCCGCGACCAAGCACACAAGGAGGCGAAGCAACCGGGCATCGCGCGGCTGCTGCTTGACTACGACAAAGACATTCGGGACACCCCCGAGCGGATCACCCCTGACCGGGTGGTCGAGGACGTGCAGTCCGGCGATATCAGCGCCGAAAAGGCCGCCTCGCTGTACCACCAAGCGCAGGAGGAACTGCTCAAGAAGAAGGGATTGGATGTGATGACGCAGGCCGCAAGCGGCGGCATGCTCGGCTACTACGATCCGAAGGATCAGGGCAAGGTTTTGGACCAAATGCTCGGCACCACCGCCAAGCAGATGTGGCAGGCCGCCACCTCGGGTGACCAGCAGACCGTGCAAGGGCTCGCGCAATACCTGACCCAGCAGCACTCGATGTCAGGCGCGACGGTCCCCGTGGACACCCTGGTCCGCCTCATGGAGACATCGGTGACAAACCTCCAGTCCCCAGATGGTCCCAGCGAGAAGTTCCTTGCATCCGCCGAGCTGTACAAGGCCATGGCGTCGGACGCCAAGTACCGCTCCATGTATTTCAAGGGCGACAGTGACGAGGTCATGGCTGCCTACGTCAAGCACGTGGCTGGCGGCGCTGATCCGAAGACGGCGTACGCAGCAGCTTACCGAGCCATCGACCCCGCATTCAAGGAGCAATCTAAGAAGCGGGCCGAGGCGCCGGAGATGCAGAGCAAGATTCGCGGTCTCGTCACGAAGTACGCCACGGGCTCCACGATGTGGGGCTGGATTGGAGGAAACGGCCGGCCGGAAAACGAGCAGATGCTGGGCGCGTGGGCTGCTGGCGAGGTGCGCCGCATCGTCGAGCTGAACCCTGACCTGTCGGACAAGGAACTGCACGAGCACATCGAGCGCAAGGCGTCTGAGAACTTCGTCCTCGACACCACCAGCCAGCTCGCGGTCAAGGTGCCACCGAGCATGAGCGGTGACCTTACCCAGAAGGCCATGTCCGCGTTCTCCGCGCATGTGGCTGAGCAACTCGGCCCCAAGGGCTTCCCTGAGGGCTCCGTGGTGCGTTACGTCCCGCTCAACGGCGAGGGTCAGTACGAGGTCCAGGTGTGGACCGGCACGCGCCAGAAGAAGGTCCAGGACACCCAGCTCCAGGACATCGTTAACTGGCATCGCGCATCGACCACGCTGAACCCTGCTGAAGGGTCGCAACTGGCCGATGTGCGCAACGCCCTGAAGGCCGGCAAGCCGATGCCTCAGGTGGACCCTGCGCTGCTCGCCAAGGGCCGCTCCGTGGGCTTCTTCATGCAATCCGAACTGGACGCAGTGCAGAAGGCGAATCGTGACCAAGTCATGGCCCGCCTGAAAGCTGTGCCGGACTTCGGATTCGGCAAGCCGGCCAACACCGCCTCACCCCTCCCAGTGAACCCCAACGTGAAATTCGATCCCAAGACGACCACCTCGGTGGCCCTTGAACTGGCCGCCTCTCCGGTGACCGGCAAGGGCTTCGAGCACGTGGGCCTCGCCAGCTCCCTCATCGCCATGCGCGAGGGGGTGTCCCTCACGGCCTACCCGGACCCCAATCCGGAAGCCGGGATGAACATCGGCGCCGGCTACAACCTGAAGGCAAATGCGGCCAACGTGGACAGCGACCTCAAGCGGGCCGGTGTTCCGGTGGACCGCATCGCTGACGTGAAGACCGGCAAGGCGTCCCTCACGCACGACCAGGCCAAGCGCCTCATCGAGGTCGCCGCTCCGCGCTACGAGGAGTCCGCACGCAAGTCCGCCGAGGCAACCGCCCCGGGCCTCTGGACGCGCATGACGGCATCTCAACGGGCCGTGATGGTAGACATCGCGTACCAGGTCGGTGACCCCGCTCAGTTCAAGAAGGCGTGGGCCGCACTGGCAGCAGGCAAGACCCAGGAGTTCTCCGACGAGACCCGCGTTTCCTACCGGAACAAGGCGGGCGTCATGGTCGAGGACACCCGGGCTCGAGAACTGCGGGCCTCAATGCTGGCGGGGGTGGCCGATTGGAATGCTCGGGTGAGCATGGCGGCGCGGTAAGGGGGAATCACTATCACCCGCGAGCGAGGCACGCGCAAAAATGAATTCAAACTGTTGCCCATGCCTCGCAGGGAGAGCCCGCACGGGGCCCTGTGTGTGAATTCGAAGTCATGTGGGAGGAGGAGTTATGAGCGAAATCACCGAAGAAGGAATGCCGTCGGAGCCAATTTTCACCCTTGATCTTGGTGAGAACGGCGGATTGCTAGCGCCGAATACGCCCGGGGATCTCTTGGGGTGGCTGAATAAGGAACTGGAATTTTGGCAATGGGCGGAGCCAACAAATTATGGACCTCATGAAGCTGGCGCAGGCATCGTGCTGAATCTGCTGCGCAGTGCAATCAATTCCGCCACCACGGCGACGACTGTTTTGCCCCACGAACAGCGACCTCACTGGGATTCGGCGCGCTCGGCAATAATGCAGGCGTTTCAAATGCGGCGGCTACCTCATAGCAGCACGTCTGCAGCAAAACGCATCGACAGATTTCGCCAAGAAGCTCTGGCACGCGCTGCGTCGTATTACTTGGCGGCATTCATATCGCAGCTCGATGTGCCGCAAATAATCACACCGAGGGAGGAAGATGCGTGGCGCGGAACAATTGCGGGCATGATGGATCGTTATGGAATCTCAACACACCTCTCAGAAGAGCGAGTAATTTCAAGTCAGCAAGCAATAGACCAACTGCGAGCAAACACCGAATCGTTTGTGGCAGACAAGCGGGTCGTCGTGGAACAACTCCATCGGGCATTTGCCTCCGTCGAGCGAGACTCCCGCGAGTTGGTGAACGCACATTCGACGGCTTTCGCTGAAGAGGTCACTAGTCGGGAGACCGCCAGCGCCGCGTTAGTGAAGAATCATGAAAGTCGCATGACAGCGATTGAGAGCGCGTTCAGGGAGAAAATGAGCCTACGTGCGCCGGTTGACTATTGGGAGGAGAAGCGGAAAACTCATTCAAAAACTGCAACACGATTGGGATTTGTCACATATGGCGCCATCCTCCTCGCGCTGATTGTTCTCTGTCTTTCGACATTTTGGCTACTCAAGGATATTAAGGCAAACGAACTTCCTCCCGCGTGGAAAATTACCACTCTTCTGTTGGGTGCAGTGCTGGTGATATGGCCTCTTCGCCTCACAATGCGAATTTACCTAAGCCATATACACTTAGGCGCAGACGCGTCGGAACGGGTAGTGATGGTAAAAACCTATCTAGCCCTTATCGAAGCGCAAGCCTTGAGTAGCGATGAACAAAGGCAACTCATTTTGAACGCGCTATTCAGGCAGGCGGCCACCGGAATTGTCCAAGATGAGGGCTTCCCGGCATCCGCCATCGAAGCGATTACGCGTCAGAAGTGAGCGCGCGAAATCGGTATGCTGGCCCGCTCGCCGTCCGCTGACTCGATTCGGCAGCAGGACGCCGGAGACCCGAAAACGGCGAGGCGGTCAGTTCACGCTAGGTCGATATCCCAATCAGCCTTCGCCGCAATCGCGATGCTACGCAGCATGTCCTCAATCTTCTGCAGCTTGTCATCCACAAGCAACTGGGCGTCCTCGTCTTCAGTCGCTTCAGACTCCCGCTCAAGTTCCGCCTGATGGCGCGTCAAAGCCTCCCAAAGGACGCGGTACTCGCCGATAAAAAACTTGACTGCCATTCAAACCCCCACGGTGATCAGTTCGACGCGGCTGCGGTCCATCCCCAGCTCTTCAAGCGCGCCCAGGTACTTCTTGAGCGGCATTGTCCGCTTGGGCGCGATGAAGTAGTGCCCCTCTCGCCCTGGAGTTTTGTCCTCGCCGATGACTAGGTCGTCCCCCAAGGATGACCCCTTCCTGATCCGCCAGATCTTCTTACCGGGCTTCTTCATGATCGGCGTGAGGTGGTCATAGGCAGAGAAGCCGTTGCCGTTGGCGACGACCACCTCAACCCCGTTACGAACCTCAATCCTGACGTCGATTCGCACTCGTTGATCCGTGAACGCAGGCCACGTCGCATTGCCCATGCGATAGAGGTCCTTGGTCAACTCGGCGATGTTGAGGATGTAGATGTCTTCCGGCGCAATCATCGTTGCGTGCTCCCTGGAGTGGATGTCCCGGGAACTCTAGGGACGCGTGGGTCGACGAGGGCCTGACCAACGTCATGCAAGGCGGCGGATGGACACATCTAGAAGCACGCGCGTTCCCAGGTGCACTTGAAGCCACCGAGCGGCGAGCGTCTTATTCGTATGCAGATAAGGCTCGACTCTGCGCCAGCAGTCGCTGCACGCAGTGTCTGAAGTAGTCCATGTCGATCCAGTAAACAACGTTGTTTGGAGGCAGGACACCGTTCCCCTTGTTCGAGTGCGAGGCATCAGCATGGGCGAGCATCTTGTCGCGAGCTTCAAGCAACTTCTGCCTGAAATCTTCGAACTGACTTCGCTCGGTCGGAATAGGGAATGCGCCGTCCACGATTCGAGCGCGGTACGGGGCAACCATCGGGTCCCCGTTGCCCTTTGCGATTCCCGGGGCACCACGTCCCGAGTTCCATATGCGGCAGAACGCGACGATGGCGAGCATCTGGGCGTTCTCGGTCATCTGGATGAGGTCGTAGTAAGTGGGAAACGCGAGGTGCTCAGGGTGGTCGTGATGGAACCGCTCGTATGGATTCAGACCGAGTGGGTCGCCGGGGATTGGTGGAGAGTTTCTTGGCCCGAGAGTGTGAAGAGCTTTGGTCCGCTCCTGCTGAAGCTCCAACTTATCGGGGGTGTTCGCTGCCTTGATCTTTGCGGCTAGCTTCAGGTGGCTCTCGCACTCCCGCAAGGTGAAGTACCACAGCGATAAGCGACCATGAATCTCATCAGTGTCCGTGGGGGTCATGAGTTGCCTCTAGCCATTTGAGGGCTCTGGATTCGCGAAACCCGTTGCCTAACCCGCTGCCCCTATCGCGACGCGAGCGCGGGCTTGGGGTACGCGATGGGGAACTCTATCCCCTCATACTGAATCGTCTCAATGGCGGCCCGAAGCTGCGGCGTTTCAACATGGGTGTAGACCCTAGCGCCTGCACTTCCTTTCACCGTATGTCCCGTGAGGCGATCTTGGATGCTCAGCTCGACGCCCGCCGCCGTTAGCTTGCTGCGGACGGTATGACGCATGCTGTGAAAATCGGGGAACAGTGACTCGGCCTGGCCGGCCGGCTTCCGCAGTGTGCCGAACCAGTCAGAAAAATAGCCGCCAGGCTTTCCTTTGCGGAACTTCATTTCAGGCCACAGCTGGCCGGACGTAACGGAGGCTGCGTACTCCAGGAAGCCGAGGCGGACCAGCTGGCTATGGACGGGCACCACGCGGCGACGATGCTCGGTGTTCTTGAGCTGTTGCCCGTCAGTGTCTTCGGTGATGTGGATCAGTCCCGACCCGTCCGCAGCGACTTCAATATCGCTTTTCAGGAGTTGGCAAAGCTCCGATACGGCGGCCCCCGTGTACAGCCCCAGCAGCGGTACCCAATAGGCAGCGGCGCCGCCTCCCTTCCATGCAGTCTTGCCAACATCGGGAAGCTCATACGCTTTGAACAGCGGCAAAGCCAAGAATGCCTGCAGGTGAGCGTAGGTCCAAGGCCGTCGTGGGTTCTCCGTCTTGTACTTGATGTCCAGGCCGCGCCAGGGGTGCTTTGAGATGACCTCGATTTCTTCGTATGCAAAGCGCAGTAGGCCTTTGACGCTTGTCAGACGGTCATGAGCCGTCTTGCTGGACATGCGTTGTTCGGCGATCCTTGCGACCAGCCAGCTCTTGAACTCGACCCCATGTGCGCGCGTGACCTCGCCAACTAGAGTTGTGGCCTTGCCGAAGCATTCTTCGAACAGTCCCAGAGCGCGACCGCAGGCGCTTGCCGCGTCTGGGCCGCGGACTTCCGCGACCTTCCACTTGTCGTAGACCCCGCGCATAGTCAGGCCAGAAGGCTCGGCGGGGGAGGAGGTCGAGTGAGCATCTCCTGATGGAGCTGCGGCGGCCACTAGAGCTGTCACGGATGGCTCTGGCGGGGTATCCACAAGGTCGCCCGAATGGCGCGCCTCGACGCTTTGGATTGCCTTTAGGCGCGTCTTCACCAGTTCGCGCACCAGCACCCGGTAAAGCGGATCAGCCTCGCTAACGTCCCAACGGAGCCACCGCAGCCAAGCAGGCAGCACGTTGTCCACCGGTGTAGAGCTGCCGGACGCATTTGCGTCCCGGAGCTTCGCCTTCTCGATTCCGAGGGCAAGGGCCTGATTCTCCATTTGCTGAGCTGAGAGACCCTCAAGGCGCTGGGACTCGTCGGACTCCAGCATGCGCGCATACATGAGGTCGCACGCTTCCTTGATCAGGGCGGGTGAGAGCTTGACCGAGGGCAGGGGGCGCTGGGTGGCCTCTATGGCCTCTCGCTGCTGGTCGAACCGCTTCACCCATTCGGCGCGTAGTGCGGTCGCCCTAGAGTTCGCCAAGCGGAGGTCGGCGGTCTCAAGGGAGCAGCGATGTGCCCACTGGCCTGCGTAGAGGTGCTTGAGGTCGCTTGGAGTCTTGATGCCCCAGTGCCAGGACGTGCTACCGGGCCGCTTGACGACCCCCGTGGCTCGCTTCATGTCTACGCTCACTTTCGTCATGAGCGGACCCTGAAGTTACACACCATCGGTACACAGTCGGATGCTTGGAACCCCGATAAACACTGGGATCCCGCATGAACACTGGGGAAAAGGAAAGAAGGTTGACGAGCCTTACCCTCGGCACTGGTCACAACGGTTAGGGCTGCTTGGTTCCCCATCTGACCCGGTTGGCCGCGCTTCCATGCGAGGAGGCCCGTCACCTCGCATTCTATCCGAGCTTTCGAGGGGCTCCGGACGAGCCGCCCTCTATCGCGCCCTCGCGCGCGCCTCGCCGTGCGACCCGCGTGCGAACAAGACCACCCCGCCGTCGACTCACCCGTCGCGCCTGTGGTTAAATCCGTTCCGGACCTCGCGGGCGCCAGCCCTCCAGTGCCATCGCCGATTTACCAACTACTTGCGGGCGATCAACAAATGCGGCTAAAGCGTTGCGGCTCCGACTGCCCCCGGGCCGGCAAACGCCGGTGATCTCTGTGGGCTCTCGGAGTTTTTTCATGTCCGCTCGTCTCGCCCAGTTCGATTCGCTGCTGTCCCGCCGCCGCGCCGCTCGCGCCACCACCACCGCGCCCGCCCAGCCCCCGCGCACCCTGCGCGACCCCTGGGGCGAACCGGTCGCCGAGTTCTCCCGCTTCCCGTCCGACCTCGAACTGCTCAAGGCCGCGTTCCGCCTCCAGGCCGACGACTGGATCGGCGCGCTCGCCGACGACGGCCAATCCCAGCGCCTGAACGCCGCCTGGCGCCTCGCGCTGTTGCGCGCCGATCGCCATGGGCGCGCCCGCTTCTCGCGCGAGGTCGGCCCGCAGTGGCTCAGCTCGCCGCGCGTCGCGCGGCCCGGCGAACGTCCCGCCGCCCTGCGTCGCGAACTCCACGCCGCCGCCGTCCACCAGCTCTGGCTGGCCGGCTGGAAGCTGGTCTGATCGGATCACGATGAGACGGCTGGCGCGGATCCTCCTTGTGATCGTCGCGCTCGCCGTCCTCGGTGTGGGGGCGCTCTGGCTCGCAGGTCGGGAACTCGCCGCACCGGCTTTCCGCACGATCGGCGCGCCGCCGCCGGTGCTGCAGGCGCGGCAGATCCAGCTGGTGACGTCCTCCGACGTGCTCGTGTCGGGCTGGTGGAGCCCCGGTCGTCCCGGCCTCGGCGCCGTCCTGCTGCTGCACGGCGTGCGCGGCGATCGCCGCCAGATGCTGCGACGCGCGCAGCTGCTGCATCGTCAGGGACGCGGCGCGCTGTTGATCGACCTGCCCGGCCACGGTGAGAGCGGCGGCACCGCCATCACCTTCGGCTGGCGCGAGTCCGAAGCCGTCGTCGCCGCGCTCGAGTTCCTCGCCAAGGAGGCGCCTTGCGAGCGGCGTGGCGTCATCGGCGTCTCGCTGGGCGCCGCGTCGACCGTGCTGGCGCGAGACCGGCCGCAGATCGACGCCGTGGTGCTGGAGTCGATGTACCCGACGATCGAGGACGCGGTCTCCGACCGGCTCAAGCTGCATCTCGGCGATTGGGCCGGCGGACTGTCGCCGCTGCTGTTGTCGCAGTTGCCGCTTCAGCTCGACATCACCGCGCAGCAACTGCGCCCGATCGACCACATCGCCGAACTGAACGCGCCGCTGCTGGTGATCTCCGGCAGCAACGACCGCCACACCACCGCCGCGGAGACGCAGCGGCTCTTCGCCGCCGCCGCCGAACCCAAGTCCTTGTGGATGGTCCCGGGCGCGGCCCATGTGGACCTGTTCGACTTCGCGCCCGAGGACTACACCAGGCGGGTCTCCGCGTTCCTCGCGAACCGTCTGGAGAGTCCCACCTGCGTCCCCGACCTGGCGGCCGCGTTCACGCCGTGACGAGCCGCTCCGCGAGCCACGCCTCGGTGGCGTAGGGGAACGCGATCGTCGGCTCGCGCAGTTCCGCGTAGCGATCCTTCAAGGCGCGCAGCCGATCCGCGACGATCGCTTGTTCCGCCTCCGGCAGCGCGGCGATGAAGCTCACCGACAGGATGCGGTCGAGCACCACTTGCTCGAACGTTCCCACGTGGCTGTGCGGGAGCACCGTCCGCTGCAGCGGTCCGAAGAGCGACTGTCCCTCGAAGGGCTGCTTCCACGTGCCCTTGTAGAAGCGCGGCGCATCGCCCTCGTAGGGGGTGACGATCTCTGTGATCTCGGCGACCCAGTCGCGCGATTCGTCCCGCACATTCCAGATCAGGCCCAGTCGTCCGCCGGGCCGCAGCACACGATGCATCTCTCGCAGCGCCCGGTCGTTCGCGAACCAGTGGAAGGCCTGGGCGCAGACGAGCACGTCCGCATCGCCGTCGGCCAGCGGGATCGCCTCCGCCGTGCCCGCGAGCGCCCGCACGCCGGGCAGGCTTTCCGAGAGACGCGCGCGCATCGCGTCGACCGGCTCGACCGCCGTCACCGTCGCGCCGGTGCGCGCCAGCAGCTTCGTGAACTTGCCGGTGCCCGCGCCGAGATCGAGGACCCGCGCGCCCGCCTGGACGCCGAGCGCCTCGCCCAGCCAGCCGGCGAGGGCGTCGGGGTACTCGGGGCGACCGCGCTGGTAGTTGTCGGAGGCGCTCGTGTAGCCGCGCTGCGCGGCGTCGTGGATGGGGGGGTCGAGGGCATCGGACGATCCTACGCCCGGCTGGGCGAGGCGGCGTCAAGCCCGTGTCGTCGGTGTGATCGCCCGTCGACCGAACGGTCGTCCAGCGCCGATCCCTCGACGCATCGAGGCGCGTCTCAGAGCCCGAGCAAGACCTGACGCGTCACCGACACCGCCATCACATACGCGAGCGCCACCAGCGCGAGCACGTAGCCGAGGATGCGGAACTCCCCGCGCCCGAAGGCCCAGTGCCCGGTCGCGAAGTAGACGCCCAGCGCGATGAACTTCGCCGTCATCCAGGGCTCGTAGCGCGGGTCGTGGTGCAGCGCGCCCCACAGGCTCAGGCCGGACACGACGATCAGCACGTGGCTGCTGAACACCAGCGTGCGCAGCCGCTCGTCCGCCACCCACGCGGCGCCGAACTGATGCGCCAGCCCGCGGACGAGGAACAGCCCGATGCTGCACCACGCCAACAGCGCATGCATCTTGACCATCGGGCCGTAGAACCAGTCCATGACCAGGGAGCTTCGTCACCCGGCGGGGGGATGTCAACCTGGGGAACGCGAGGCGGGCAGGGCGCCCGGCAAATCCCCCGACTTCCCTCGGAAGAGGGCCCTCTCCGCATCCCCCGTCACCCACAACTTTGAGTCATGGCAGAACGCCTCTCGATTCCGAGAATGAGCGCATTGCATCGACGTGGGTCGGTGATGGAAAGGCAAGCAGCGATGTTGCAGCAAGTTGAAATCATGGAAGCGCCACAGATGGCGGCGCTGGAGTCGCACGCCACCGGTCGTGCGCGACCAGTGTGGGTGCACAGCAAGTCCCAGGCGCCGTATCTCTTCCGTCCGTGGATGAACCCCTGCGTGCCCGGCGAATGGCCTTATGACCTCCAGGCCTTGCGTGGCACGCAAGACTACGAAGACATCATCGACTGGTTCGCCCGCAAGCATCCGCATCTGCAGCGCGAGGACTTCGATACGGTCGACCGAGAGCTCGCCCGGTGCGCGGGGGGGCGGCAGATCAGTGTCCATGTGAAAAGGGATCCCGAGGAGTACGACCTGCTCTTGATGTTCACGCTCTTCGGCTATCCGCCGACTTCTGGCTACCCCTACGCGGAGGTTGAGGCATTTGAAGCATTGCACACGACGGTGCCGGCAATAGATCGCCTCTGGCTGACAGCGTTGGTCCGTACCTGCCCCGGTCGCTATGAGGACCGCCATCTGGTGAGGTGAGGACAGCGCAATGACAGTTTTCGATCCTGATGAGGTCCTTGTCGTCGCGCAACACTTGTTGACGCGAAACGACGAAGCGAGCAACCGCAGTGCAGTGTCGCGCGCCTACTATGGTGTGTTCCTGAGGGCGCGCGACATGGCGAACATTTCTGATCGGCATCCCAAGGTTCATCGATGGACCCTGGAGCACTACGAGCGAGAAGGGGAGAAGGCACTGGCCAAGAACTTGCGACTGCTGCGCGAGAGCAGGAACGACGCTGATTACGCGACCGATCGCCATGTGAGTCAACAGGACACCGATGACGCAATGAGGCGGTCCCGTCAGATCCGCGCCCAGCTCCAGGTGATCGCGGGCCGCGAGAAGTACCGCCTCGAACGAGGAAACAAGGTCGCGACCACAAATCCACCTGCATGAACGACGAAGGGCGCCTCAGCGCCCTTCATTCCTTCAGACCTGACCCCGCTCAGCGCAGTTGCAGATCGTCATCCCCGAAGCGGATGTCCAGCGGCTCGATCAGCAGCTGCTTCTCGCCATCCTCGACGCGGCCCGCGTCCCATGCGTCGATGCCGCAGGCCTTGGCGATCTCCACCACCTTCGCCGCCTGGTCCGCCTTCACGAAGATGGCGAAACCGGCGCCCATGTTCAGCGTCGAATAGGCCTCGCGGTCGTCCTGCTGCGCGTGGTCCTGGATGAACTTCAGCACCGGCGTCACCGGCGGCACCGTGTGGATGCGGTACGTGAACTTGCCGGGGTGGCGCAGCAGCTTGCGCCAGCCGTGGCCCGTGATGTTGGCGCAGTAGTGCGGCGTGATGCCGGCCTTGTACAGCGCCTCGGTCACCGGCGAGTACAGCGCCGTCGGCGCCAGCAGCGCGTCGCCGTAGGTCAGGCCCGGCTGCACCTCGGTCAGGTAGCCCTGCGGCAGGCGCTCCGTCAGCTTGCGCGCCAGGCTCAGGCCGTTGGCGTGGATGCCCGACGAGGCCAGCAGCACGATCGCGTCGCCCGCGCCCAGCTTGTCGCCGACCGACAGGCGTTCCTTCGGATTGATCAGGCCGGTGCAGGACGCGGCCAGATCGATGCGGCCACCTTCGACGATGCCCGCCAGCGCCGGCGTCTCGCCACCGCCCCAGGCGACCTGGCAGACGTCACAGGCCTTCTTCCAGCCCGCCACCAGCGCCTGCGCGCGCTGCGCGTCGCCGAACCAGTCCGAGCCGCCCGCGGCCCAGTAGGCCTGCACCACCAGCGGCGTCGCGCCAACCGTGATCAGGTCGTTCACCGCCATCGCGATCGTGTCCTGCGCGATGCCGTCGTAGTAGCTCTTGCCGGTCAGCGTCGCCATTTCGTCGGCCACCAGCGTCTTCGTGCCCAGGCACTCGACGATCGACGCGATGTAGAACGGACCCACGTCGACGACGTACGCCGACTCGCCGCGCGATGCCTTCACCTCGGTGAAGCCGTGGGCGCTCAGGTGGCCGGCGGTCGCGGCCGCGGCGCGCTGGGCGCTGATCTTCAGCGGGTCGATCAGGTCGTAGTTGACGCCGGCCTGTTCGTAGCTCAGCGTGCCGGAGGAGGGATCGTGCGGGGTGCTCATGGGCGCGGATTATCCGTCAGCGCCGAACGCCTCTCCTGACAAACCCGGACGCGTTCCCGCCGCCGCCTGTCCGGGCGTGCCAGGCCGCCCCCGTAGAATGCCCCGCCATGAGTTACCAGGTCCTCGCACGCAAGTACCGCTCCCGCACGTTCGAGGAGCTGATGGGTCAGGAACACGTCGTGCAGGCCCTGGCCAACGCGCTGACGCAGCAGCGCCTGCACCACGCCTATCTGTTCACCGGCACGCGGGGCGTCGGCAAGACCTCGGTGTCGCGGATCCTGGCCAAGTCGCTGAACTGCGTCGGACCGGACGGCACCGGCGGCATCACCGCCCAGCCCTGCAACGTCTGCGACGCCTGCCGCGACATCGACGCCGGCCGCTTCGTCGACTACGTCGAGCTGGATGCCGCCTCCAACCGCGGCGTGGAGGAGATCTCCCAGCTGCTGGACCAGGCCGTCTACAAGCCGGTCATCGGGCGCTTCAAGGTCTACATGATCGACGAAGTGCACATGCTCTCGAACACCGCCTTCAACGCGATGCTGAAGACGCTGGAGGAGCCGCCCGAGTACCTGAAGTTCGTGCTGGCGACGACCGATCCGCAGAAGGTCCCGGTGACCGTGCTGTCGCGCTGCCTGCAGTTCAACCTGCGCCCGATGGCGCCGCAGACGGTGCTGGAGCACCTGACGCGCGTGCTCTCCAACGAGCACGTCCCGAACGAGCCCGGCGCCCTGCGCCTGCTCGCCCGCGCCGCGCGCGGCTCGATGCGCGACGCGCTGTCGCTGACCGACCAGGCGATCGCCTTCGGCTCCGGCGAGCTCAAGGAAGCCGGCGTGCGCCAGATGCTGGGCAGCGTCGACCGCGGCCATGTGCTGGGCATCCTGAACGCGTTGATCGCGGGCGATGGCGCCTCGCTGGTCGGCGCGTCGGACCGGTTGCGAGACATGGGCCTGTCGGCGGGCGGCACGCTGGAGGATCTGGCGGTCGCGCTGCAGCATCTGGCGGTCGCGCAGGCGGCGCCGGGCGCGCTCGACGCGGGCGATCCCGACCTGGCCGAACTGCTGCCGCTGGCGAGCCAGCTGCCGGCGGATGAGATTCAGCTGATGTACAGCATGGCGCTGCATGGCCGGCAGGAACTGCCGCTGGCGCCGGACGAGTACGCCGGACTCACGATGGTGCTGCTGCGCATGATGGCGTTCCGGCCGAACGGGCAGGGCGCGCGTCAGCCGTCGGCGCCCGAAGGCGCGGCGCGTCCCGCGCCGGCCTCTGCTGCGAGCGCCGCGCCGGTCGCTCGTCCGCCCGCCGCGCCCGCGCCGCAAGCCGCGGCACCGCTGCCGGTCGCGCCTGCTCCGGCGCCCGCCGTGCCGCGCGTTGCCGAAGCGGCGGCGCCCGAACCCGAACCCGAGCCTGCGGAAGCGCCCGCAGCGGCGCCGGCCCCTGAGTCGCCCGCTCCGGCGGCCGCAGTCGCTGAAGCGCCGCCTTACGCCGCTGCGCCGGCGCCTGCGGAGCTTGCAGAGCCTGCCGTTGCGCGACCGCCTGAGCATGCGCCTGCGCCTGCGCCGACACCGGTGGCGGCGGCACCCGCCCCTGAACCCGTGCCGGCACCTGCCCCTGAACCCGTGCCGGCACCTGCCCCTGAACCCGTGCCTGCACCAGCGCCGGCGCCAGTGCAGGCAGCGCCGCGCGCACCCGCTCCGTCGGGTCCGTTGCGCGCCGCCACCGCGGGCGCGCCCGCGACCCGTTTCAGCGAGCGCCTGCGCCCGCGCGCCGCGCCGCTGCCCGCCGCGAAGGCCGAGGCCGACGGCGAGGAGCCCGAGGACCTGTCCCCGCCGCACGATGACGACGGTCCGCCGCCCTGGATGGACGTGCCGCCGCCGTCCGATGAGGAAGCGTCCGTTGGCATGTCGATGCCGGACATGGACGATCCGATGCCGTCGTCCGGCGATTCAGGCGGCGGCAGCGGTGGCGGCAACGGCATCTACGTGTCGACTGCGATCGAAGAGGTCGAACTCGTGCCGACGGCGCTGGGCGAGCGCTGGTACGCGGTCGTGCCCCAACTGGGCCTGAACGCGCTGGCGCGCGAGCTGGCGCTGCAGGCCGAATGCCTGGAGATCGACGAGACCGCCGAGCCGCAACGCTGGCGTTTCCGCGTCGAGCGCGAATCGCTGCGCCAACCCGGCCTGCTGGAGAAGCTGCAGTCGGTGCTCGCGGGCTTCGTCGGCAAGCCGGTGCGGGTCGACATCGAAGCCGGCCGCGCGTCCGATTCGCCCGCGCTGCGCGACACGCAGGCCACGCGCGCCCGCCAGCGGCAGGCGGAGTCCATCATCCTGGAAGATCCGGAAGTCCAGCAGCTGCTCGCGCAGTTCAAGACGGCGCGGATCCTGCCGGGCTCGATCAAGCCGGTCTGAAGATCCGGCCGCGGACCGCCGACCTTCGACCGCAGACGGCCGATCGCAGGACCCCACGACGCGGCGCCAGCGCAGGCGCGCGCCGTGGGCGACAATCCTGCCCATCGCATCGACCTCCGGGTCATCTCCGGGGCGGCCCTCCACCGCCCCATTGAATCTCTGAACAAGGAATCACGATCATGATGAAGGGTCAACTCGCAGGCCTGATGAAGCAGGCGCAGGCGATGCAGGACAACCTGAAGAAGGCGCAGGACGAGCTCGCCAACATCGAGGTCGAAGGCCAGTCCGGCGCCGGCCTGGTGAAGGTCACGATGACCTGCAAGCACGACGTCAAGCGCGTCGCCATCGACCCCAGCCTGCTGGCCGATGACAAGGACATGCTGGAGGACCTCGTCGCCGCCGCGTTCAACGACGCCGTGCGCCGCGCCGAGCAGGTCAGCTCGGAGAAGATGGGCAAGCTGACTGCCGGCATGCCCATGCCCCCGGGCATGAAGTTCCCGTTCTGATCGCCGTTCTGATCATCGATCGGATCGGACTGCGGTGACCGCGCTCGAGCAATTGATCGAGGCCCTGCGGCGCCTGCCCGGCGTGGGCCAGAAGTCGGCCCAGCGCATGGCCTACCACCTGCTGCAGCACGACCGCGCTGGCGCCGACGCGCTGGCCCGCGCGCTGCAATCCGCGGCGACCAACGTGCGGCATTGCGAGCGGTGCCACACCTTCAGCGAAGCGCCGCTGTGCCCGATCTGCTCGGACCGGCAGCGCGACGCGCGGCTGCTGTGCGTGGTCGAGTCGCCGGCCGACCAGGCCGCGATGGAGCGCACCGCCTCCTACTTCGGCTACTACTTCGTGCTGCAGGGCCGGATCAGTCCGCTGGATGGCGTGTCCACGCGCGAGATCGGCGTCGATCAACTGCTGGAGCGCGCCGCCGACGGGCAGGTGGAGGAGGTGATCCTCGCCACCAGCTTCACCGCCGAAGGCGAGGCGACCGCGCATGTGCTGGCCGAGGCGCTGCGCGCGCGCGGCCTGCGCAGCACGCGGCTGGCGCGCGGCGTGCCGGTGGGCAGCGAGCTCGAGTACGTCGACCTCGGCACCATCGCGCATGCGCTGGTGGATCGCCGGTCCACCTGACGCATCAGCTCCGGCGCGACCCCTTGATGCGGACCGTCGACGCACCGTCTCCCGACCCGGTGAGGGATACCCCATGACCATCGCCAACTACTGTCTGATCGTCGCGTGCCTGATGCCGGTGCTGTGCGCCGCGCTGGCCAAGTCCAAGGGCTTCGGCAAGCGCCGCCGCGACGGCGGCTTCGACAATCACGACCCGCGTGGCTGGCTGACGCGGCAGGGCGGCTGGCAGGCCCGCGCGAACGCGGCGCAGGCCAACAGCTTCGAATCGCTGCCGCTGTTCATCGCCGGCGTGCTGGCCGCGCAGCAGATGCAGCACGCGCAGTCGCGCATCGACCTGCTGGCGATCGCTTTCGTGGTCACGCGCGTCGTGTATGTCGCGCTCTACATCGCCGACCAGCCGAGCCTGCGCAGCCTCGCCTGGGCGGTCGGCACGGCGCTCAGCGTGGCGCTGTTCTTCGCCTGACTTAGGCTGACCCTCGCCCGACCCTCGCCCGACCTTCGCCTGACGATGCGATTCAGCGCTCGGGGCGAGCTTCGTCCCGTGGCTTCGCGCCGCCCAGGAACATGTCGACGGCGCGCATCGCGCGCTGCTCGATCTCGGCGCGCGACATCTGGCGCGGGCTTCTCTCATACAAGCGCTGCCCCGTCTCCGCGGTCAGCAGCGACATGAACTGCATCGCCGTGATCGTCGGATCCAGCTTGCGGATGACGCCGCGCTGCATGGCCTCGGCGAACAGCCGGGTCAGGGCGTCGACAAGCTGCTGGGGACCCGCGCGGTGGAACAGGGGACCCAGGTCCGATCGGCCCGCTTCCGCCATCACCATCCGGTAGACCAGGATTGCGCGACGGTCGTTGAGCATCACCTGCAGCACGCAGGTGCCCGCCTTCGTCAGTAGCGGCGCGAGCGCCGGGCCGCCATCGATCGCCGCCTCGACGATCGCCGTGGCTTCCGCCAGATGCGCCGTGGCGAAGGCTTCCACCACGGCGACGAACAGCTCCTCCTTGGACGGGAAATAGCCGTAGAGCGTGGCCTTCGACCCGCCGAGCCGCCGCGCCAGTTCGCTCATCGACGTCCCCTCGTAGCCCGCTTCCTCGAAGAGCTCGACAGCGGCTTCGATGATGGATTCCCGTCTTGCCTGGGTCCTCACTCGCATCGTTGATCTCCAAAACAGTACGGATCTGTACATTTAACTTGACACCACAACGGCCGCTTCAATACCGTACGGATCCGTACCGTATTGTATTGGAGCGCCCGATGCTGAGCTACTTCCTGCACCTGATCGACCTTCTGGGGTTGTGGCTGCTGCTGCTGTTGCCGCGCAAGCGGCCGAGGCGGCGCGGCGCGCGTCGCTGACACGTCTCCGAACGACACGGACTGTGTGCCCCCCACCCATTCTTGAAGGTGATCCGATGACCCGTTTTCCCACTTGCCGCCTCGTCCCGCGCGGGCTCTCCCTGCGTGGCCTACCCCTGCGCCGCCTGATCCTGCTGGCCGTCGTGGCCGCGGTGTCGACCGGCTGCGCCAGCCCGCAGCCCTATCCCTATGCCGGCCTGGCGTCCACGCCCGAGCTCCGTCCCAACCCTGCCGACGACAGCGGACATGTGCCTTACCGCCTGCCCAGGACCGTGGACTGGGGGCAGTACGGCTCGGTCATCGTGGACCCGGTGATCGTGTATCGAGGCGCCGACCATCAGTTCGAGGACATCTCGGACGACGACAAGGCCGTGCTGGCGGGTGAGATGCGGCGGGTCTTCGCCGCGGAGTTGAAGCAGCGGTTCAGGCTGACGACCGTTCCCGACGTCGGCACGCTGCTCGTGCGCCTGACCTTGACCGGCGCGAAGACGACCACGCGGGTCGTCAGCACCTTCACCCGGTTCGACCTGGCGGGCGGACCGTACAACGCGGTGCAGGCGGTCCGCGGCAAGGAAGGCGCGTTCACCGGCTCGATCTCTTACGCGGTCGAGATCCTGGATGCCTCGACGCAGGAGCTGCTCGGGGCCTACGTCACCAAGCAGTACCCCAACGCGTGGAACCTGGGTGCCACCTTCGGCAGGCTCGACGCGGCCCGGGTCGGTATCGACAAGGGCGCGGAGGACCTGCTGGCGCAGTTGCGGTGACCGGCGATTCCCGATGAACGACGGGCGCTCGATCGAGCGCCCGTTCTTCTCCTGGCGCGCGCCGTGGATCAGCGCAGCGCCGTCTTCGTCGCCACGGTGCGACCGCCCTTGCCGTCGCTGGCGGCGACCTTGGCGCTGCGGGTCTTCGCGCCGGCCTTGGCCGGCTTGTTGGCCGCGCTCGACGCGACCTTGGTGACCTTCGCCGACTTCATCGTCTTGCTCGACGAGGACTTCGACGGCGCGGCCGACGCTTCCGCCGCGGCGAGCTGCTGGCCTTCACGCACGTAGGCGACGACCTGCTGGCCCGGCTTGAAAGTGGCCTTGGTGCTGACGCGGTTCCACTGCGCCAGCTGCGTCGTGCCCAGGCGGTAGCGGCGCGCGATGCTGGCCACCGTGTCGCCCTTGTTGGCCTTGAGCGTGACGCGGCGCATCGGCGGCACGTCGGGCGCGAAGCCGATGCGGGCGTTGTCGGCCAGGTGCTCGGACACGTCCTGGTCGCGCGACGCGGTGCGCGGCACCAGCAGTGTCGAGCCCTTGGTCACCAGCATCCGCGCCGGGATGCGGTTGATCTCGCGCAGGCCGGTCTCGCTCATGCCGACCTGCTTCGCGGCATCCGCCGGCTTCATCGTCTTCGGCACGACCCAGGCCGTCCACGACGCCAGCGGGCCGCGGTGCTTCTCGAGGTTGGCGACGAAGGTGCTGGCGTTGTCGTAGGGCAGCAGCAGCTGGCCGCTGCTGGCCGCCAGGATCACCGGCTTGTTCATCGACGGGTTGAACTGGCGGAAGGTCTCCTCGTCCAGTTCGGCCAGTTGCGCGGCGCGCGTGACGTCCATGTCGCGGTCGATGTTGACCGACAGGAAATACGGATGGTTCGCCACCGCCGGCAGCTCCAGGCCGTAGGCCTCGGGGCGCATCACGATGTTCTTCACCGCCTGCAGCTTGGGCAGGTAGTAGCGCGTCTCGTCGGGCATGCGCAGGCTGTCGTAGTCGATCGGCAGGCCGGCCTTCTGGTTGCGCGCGACTGCCTTGCTGACGTTGCCCTGGCCCCAGTTGTAGGCGGCCAGCGCCAGCTGCCAGTCGCCGTCGAACAGCTTGTTCAGGCGCTGCAGGTAGTCCAGTGCCGCCTTGGTCGAGGCCAGCACGTCGCGGCGGTCGTCGCGGAAGATGTTCTGCTTCAGGTCGAAGTCGCGACCCGTGGCGGGCATGAATTGCCACATGCCGACGGCCTTCGCGCTGGACTGAGCGTCGTTGCGGAACGCGCTCTCGACGAAGGGCAGCAGCGCCAGCTCCATCGGCATGCCGCGCTTCTGGACTTCCTCGACCACGTGATAGAGGTAGAGGCTGCCGCGGCCGGTCATGCGCGCGACGTAGTCGGGCCGGCTGCTGTACCAGTCCTCGGCCTTGCGGACCAGGTCATTGTCAAGCTCGGGCATCGCCATGCCGGCGCGCATCCGCGCCCACAGGTCGACGTGCGTCTTCGGGGCGTCGAGGTCGACCTTCTCGCCGGGGTTCAGGTTGTCCTCGAGCAGGACGTCCAGCTTCTCTTCCGGTGCCGTGGCGACGCGCGCCACCGGCGTGGCCGGCGACGGGACGGCGGAGGCCGCGGACTCGACCGCCTGCACCGTCTGCTGCGCGACCGCCTGGGCTTCCTGGTTGTCGGCCCGCGGCGCGTTCGTCGCGCAGGCGGCCAGCACCAGGGGCAGCAGCGCGGCGATCAGCGTCAACGCGGGACGTTTCGCGGTGCCGTGGGCGGAAGGGGGGGAGGCGGCGTCCGCGCCGGTCGCGGCGCGGTGGGAACGGGCGGTCGTGCGGGGCGGGGTCAGGTGTCGATGCATCGGAGGCTCAGCGAAATTCGTTCTTCCATTGACGCAGTCCGGCCAGGACCGAGACCGGCTGCGAGGTGACGCGCGGATCGCGGCGCTGGGCGGCCTCGCGGACGGCGGCGTGCTCGCAGCGCAGGAAGGGGTTGATCTGGAGCTCCACGGCGATGGTGGAGGGCAGGGTGGGCAGCGACTGCTCGCGCCGGGCCAGACACCAGGCCTCGTGTCGCGCGACCGCCTCGTTCTGGGGCTCGACTGTGCGAGCAAAACGCAGATTCGACAAGGTGTACTCGTGCGCACAGCAAACGCGGGTTTCCCCGGGGAGTGCCGCGAGCTTGGACAGCGACTCGTGCATCTGCGCGGGCGTGCCCTCGAAGAGCCGGCCGCAGCCGGCGGAGAACAGCGTGTCGCCGCAGAACAGGATCGGCGCGCCGCCATCGGTGGGCTGCTTCAACACGAAAGCGATGTGACCGGCGGTGTGACCGGGGACGTCGAGCACGTCGACGACCTGGCCGAGGACCTCGAAGCGGTCGCCTTCGCTCAACGGTTCGACGGGCACTGGCATGCTTTCGCCAGCGGGCCCCCAGATCTTTGCGCCCTCGGCCAGCAAGGGCATCAACTCGCGCAGGCCGCCGACATGATCGGCATGGTGATGGGTCACTAGAATGCCCTGCAGGTCCAGTCCCAGCGAGCGCAGCGCCTCCTTCACCGGTGCGGCGTCGCCCGGGTCGACCACGAGCGCCGACCGGCCGTCATGCAGCAGCCAGAGATAGTTGTCTGTGAAGGCGGGAACGGCGACCAGGTTCATGCAGGCAAGGGGATCAGGTCCCAGCGATGAAGACTCCGGGCCAGGACGACGACAGCGACGAGAAGCCGCCGATTGTAGAGGCGCACTTCCGGCCGGACACCGCCGCGGCGGAGTTCGCGCACTGGTTGCGCACGCCTGCCGGGCGCTACCTGCTCGCGTGGGAACAGCGCTTCATCGATGCCGCCGTCATCGACTGGTTCGGGTATCACGCGCTGCAGCTCGGCTTCCCGCAACTGCACGGCCTGCGGACCAACCGCATGACCAACCGCTGGCTGGCGCTGAACCACCGGCCCTTCGAGGACGGCGTCGCCGGCCCGCCGCGGCAGGGACTGAGCGTCCATCCGCTGGAGTACCAGCCCGAGCCGCAGGCCGAACTCGCCCCGGGCCTGAACGGCGCGGGCCGCGCGGCGGTCTATTGCGAGTTCGATGCGCTGCCGTTCGAGTCCAACAGCCTGGACCTGGTGCTGCTGCCGCACACGCTGGAACAGGCGGCCGACCCGCACCGTTGCCTGCGCGAGGTGGAGCGCGTGCTGCGTCCCGAGGGGCGCGTCGTGATCCTCGGCATGAACCCCGCCAGCCTGTGGGCGGTGAGGCAGAATCTGGCCCGCGTCAACGGTCGCATGCTGGGCCGCCCGCCGCGGCTCTACCTGCCGGAGGAGCGCGAGTACCTCGGCTACTGGCGCTTGCGCGACTGGCTGCGGCTGCTGTCCTTCGACGTCGAACGCGCGCAGTTCGGTTGCTACCGGCCGCCGCTGCTCAGCGATGCGTGGCTCGCGCGCTGGCAGTGGATCGAGAAGCCCGGCGGCAAGTGGTGGACGGTGCTCGGCGCGCTGTACGGCGTGATCGCGGTCAAGCGCGTGCACGGCATGCGGCTGATCGGCCTGGCGCGCGGCAAGAAGCGCGCCGCCAAGACGGCTCCGGCGGTCGCGGCGGTCCACCATCACCATCATCATCGCGACGATGCCGAGGTCGATTGATCCTCACGCCATCCCGGCTGTCGGGCGCGTGATCCCGACCCGACTTCGACGTTCCAGTTCCTTTCCGACTCCTTCATGACCGATACCTCCGCTTCTCCTGATCCCGCTCCCGCCGCGCCGAAGATCGCCAAGCCGCCCGTCGTCATCTACACCGACGGCGCCTGCAAGGGCAACCCAGGCCCGGGCGGCTGGGGCGCGTGGCTCAAGAGCGGCGACCACGAGAAGGAACTGTTCGGCGGCGAGCGCAACACGACGAACAACCGCATGGAGCTGACGGCGGTGATCGAGGCGCTGACCTCGCTCAAGCGCAGCTGCAACATCGTGATCTACACGGACAGCGAGTACGTCCGCAAGGGCATGACCGAGTGGATCTCGGGCTGGCAGCGCCGCGGCTGGAAGACGGCGGACGGCAAGCCGGTGAAGAACGCCGACCTGTGGCAGCGCCTGGAGGCGCTGCGCAAGCTGCACACGGTCGAGTGGCGCTGGGTCAAGGGCCACGCCGGCGATCCGGGCAACGAACGCGCGGATGCGTTGGCGAACAAGGGTGTGCTGGTCGCCAAGTAGGCCGCGCGCCGATCGCGGACCCGCGCATTGGACATCGCGCGCCCTCAAGCGCGCGATGCGTCAGATCACCTTGAGGCGACGCAAGGCCAGGACCATCCGGTTCACGAGATCCGGGAGATCCCTTCCCGTCAGGTTGTTCTTCTTCAGGAACGACTTCCACATGCTGACCCTGATCGGATGGGCCGAGAACTCATCGGTGAGACCTTCGGGAATGCCATCGGGCGGGGGCGTCCCGCGCTGAGCGAAGGTCGCCCCAATCGCGGTTCGCAATTCCTTCGGATCGATTAGCTCATCGTGCAGCAGCACATCCAGATCGAAGTAGTCCTTGAGACGCGTGTTGTCGATGCCCCGCGCCCAGATCGCATGCAGCTTCTCGGCGATCGCCGTTTCCTTGGGATAGGCCATCAAACGCGGGGCGGGCAGATCAGGCAACAGCGTTGGATACACGACGGGCTGAGGTCCGGGCGAAACGGCATCGCCATATCCGACGTCGATCTGGATGCTGAGTCGCGCCCGATGGAGTTCGCCGGTCAGTGTGACCCTGACGACGTACTTCTCTTCAATGCCCAGGACGCGTCCGTTCACCGATTCCGGATCGAAATGGACACCATCGTCGACCTGGATAGCGCAGACAGCCTTGAACACCGCGACCAGGCGGTCGACGTCGTTCGAGGTCAGCGCGACGAAATCGGCATCGCGGGTGGGGCGCTGGCTGTCCTGGTACCAAAGAGAAAAGAGCAGGGCGCCCTTCAGCAGAAACTCGTTTGCATGCGGCGATGCGGACAGACGATAGAGGAACCGCTCAAGCCCGAAACGGGTGATGACGCGGGAGAAGTTGTGGTCGGTGCGTTGCGCCAGATTGAGCAGCCGGTCGCGCACCGAGGCGGCGACGTTGCGGCTCATGCGATCAGGCTCTCCACATACGGACGCATCACGTTGTCGACGCGATCGATCTTGGCGAACCGACGGAGTTCGCTCGACTTGAAGGATTGCCGGGCCCATCCGTCGCGCAGGGCTTCGATGCTCACATCCAGTCCGACCTTGTTGCGGAACTTGAAGCAGTCAGCCACGGTCTTCGCCGGGCTGAAGACCGGCACGCGGACGCCGTCGATCTCGTGGTCGACGACGCCCTCGGTCAGCGCGTCGCCCGACATGCGGATGATGCGAACCGCGGGCGAATGGAGCCGCGGGGCGGCCGCGCTGGATGGCAGGGCGACCCAGACGTCGTAGGGCTCCTGCGTCCCGATCTCGTGGAAGCGCAGCGCGGAGAGCAGGCAGACCACCGCGCGTGGCGCTCGCACGCACACCTCGGCAAGCGAAATGTGTTCCGAGACGTCGCGTTCATTCGGGGCGTAGATGCCGTGGCTGATGCGTTGCAAGGTGCCAGCCCGCACCATCCGGCTCAGCACCATCGACGGAATTCCTTCCTCGACCACATCCCGCGCGCGCAGCAGCGATCGCCGCTTTGCGAGCGCGAGAACGGCCTGCTCATAGGACGGTGGAGGCGGGGGTGGACGGCGAGGCATCCCGGTGAGTGTGTTGGAAAAGCTATGCATAAGTCTACAAGTACCTAGAAAACGCAACACCTCCAAGCGGGCGTCGCGACTCCTGTGACCGTACTTGTCGACCGGTTCGCCGGCTATGACTCATCCATGGCGATGCGCTGACGCCTTCCAGCAATTCAAGTGAATCGACGACTGCAGCGACGCATGTCGAACGGCTGCGTGTCTTCAGCGGGCAGCTGGCAACGGTCCTTGCGCGATCTCTCGCGGCGTCTTCCCGAGCAGCCGCTTCAGTGAGTGGCTCATGTGCGCTTGATCGGAGAAGCCGAGCTCGGCAGCGACCTGCGACGCGGTCCACCCCTGGCGAAGCAGCTCCGCGGCCTGGTGGGCCCGCGCGATCTGCTGCAGCGTCTTGAGACCGAGCCCCGCCACCTCCGCGAAGTGCCGCTGGATGCTGCGTTCGTCGAGCCGTTGCCGCGCGCCCTGCAGCGCCCGCAGGACGACCGGATCCCGCTCCAGCACGCCCTGGCGCGCCAGCGCCGCCACGAGCTGCTCGGCGTTGTCGAAGCGGGGGATCTCGAAGCGCTCGTCGCCGAGGTGGAAGCGCCCCTGCCGGTCGACCGGGCAGATCACGCCCTGGCCGACCATCAGCCGCCCCGGCAGGCGCGGCATGTAGACATCGGTCTTGAAGGCGATGCTGAGGATCTCGTCGCCCGCGCGGTTGTCGATCGTGAGCGGAGCGGTGATCTGGCCGGTCTGGATCACCATCACCGGACCGTCGCCGCGGCGCACGAACAGCAGGTCCCACGAACCGTCGGGCAAGGCGGTCTCACGGTTGTCCGCGAGATGCCGGACACGGCGGACCTTCGCCACCAGGGGCGAATCCGCCGGACGTTCCTCCTCAGCGATCGGTCCTTCCATCCAGACCCTCTCGGGGTGTTCGGGACGCTTGCGCCCGCAGCGCGCCGAAGAATCGGCGCAGGTCGTCCACGACCAGTTGCGGGTCCGTTTCGTTGGCGAAGTGACCGCCGCGTGGCATCTCGGTCCACTGTAGCAGCCGGGTATGCGAGCGCGCCGCGAAGCTTCGGACCGAGCGGAAGTCGTCGGGGAACACGGCCACGGCGGTCGGCGTGTGATTGGGCAGGTCGCGATAGCCCGCGCCGCTGGCGGCGTTGGCGAAGTACATCTCGGCCGCCTGCCCGCCGGTGCCGGTGAACCAGTAGAGCGACAGGTGGGTGAGGAAGCGGTCGCGGTCGACCTCGGCGGCGCGTTCTCCTTCGAAGCCGAAAAACAGCTCGGCGTTCCAGGCCAGCAACGCCGCCGGCGAATCCACCAGGCCGAAGGCGAGGGTGCCCGGCCGCTTGGACTGGATGTCGACATAACCGGCGTACTTCCTGAAGTAGTTCAGGCGCTCGAACCCCGCCATCTCGAACGGGGTCAGGTCTTGCATTTCGTCGGGCGTGCCGGCGGGGAACGCGAAGATCTGCTGGACGTGGACACCAGCCAAACCTTCCGGCGCGAGGATGCCCATCTCCCGAGCGACCAGCGCGCCGACGTCGCCCCCCTGCGCGCCGTAGTGCTCGTAGCCCAGGCGCTTCATCAAGGTGTCCCAGGCGGCCGCGGTGCGGGCGGCATCCCAGCCCGCAGCCGCCAGTGGCGACGACAAGCCCATGCCCGGCACCGACGGGATGACCAGGTCGAAGGCCGGCGCATCGTCGCGGCCGTGGCCGCGCGGGTCCGTCAGCGGACCGATGAGGTCCAGGTACTCGGCCGGGGAGCTCGGCCAGCCATGCGTCAGGATCAGCGGGAAGGCTTCCGCTTCCGGCGACTTCACGTGGATGAAGTGGAGGGTCTGGCCGTCGATCTCCGTCGTGAATTGCGGCAGCGCGTTCAGGCGCGCTTCCTGGGCGCGCCAGTCGAAGCCGTCGCGCCAGTAGTCGGCCAGTTCGCGCACCAGCGACACGGCCTGGCCGTGGCTGAAATCGCGCACGACCGGCTGCGGCCAGCGCGTGGCGGCGAGGCGGGCGCGAAGGTCGTCGATCTGCGAGTCTGCGATCTCGATCCGGAACGGATGGATGGCGGTGTTCATGGCGGCTCCTTGGCGGGGTGGGAATGGCCTCACTGTCGGACAAGGCCGCGGCCGGGTCTTGTAGAAAACCGACGCGGCGGTTCGCCCGCTCCGCGATGGCTTCGCCGGGTCGACGTCCCGCGTGCCACGGCGCCCCGACCGCTCCACTACACTTCTCCGCCTTCCTGGACCTCCGCGTTCCCGCTCCCGTCATGGACAACCAACCGCTGATCGACTGGCATTCGATGTTCATGGGTGTGGCCCTGCTGGCCAGCGCCCGTTCCAAGGACAGCCGCAAGCGCAACGGTGCCTGCATCGCCAGCGCGGACTACAAGATCGTCGGGGTGGGCTACAACGGCCTGCCGCGCGGCTGCGACGACAACGACCCCGCCTACTGGTCCGACGATGACGCCGATCCGGCCAACTCGCGCCACAGCTACATCGTGCATGCCGAGGTCAATGCGATCCTCAACTGCGTCGTGCTGCCGCTGACCGGCAGCACCATCTACACGACGCAGTACCCGTGCCCGCGCTGCGTGCAGTCCATCATCCAGGTGGGCATCCAGCGGGTGGTCTACCTGGAGAAGAAGGACCACCAGATCGGCCTCAACACCGCCTCGGCCAAGATGCTGACCGACGCGCGGATCGACGTGCTGGCGCTCAACGAGCTCGACGTGCCGGCGGCCGTCTGGTGCACCGACCTGTCGGGCTTCATCGCCAAGCCGCGGACCTGAGCGGTGCCCGGCGGCTGGCGGAAGCCGTGCGAGGGGGCGATGGGTCCGACGGTCGCTTCGAAGGATCGCTCCGACGGGTGATCCGATGAACTGACCGGGAAAGACCCCGCTTTTCCCGCTCAAGTTTTTTTCGGCCCGATTCATGATCCTTCCCACGCCGACATGAATCGTTCCGAGGCCGCCATGCACACCACCATCCCGCCGCACCTGATGCCCGAAACCGCCCAGGCTCCCTGGGGACTGGTGCCGGATCTCGGCCTGACGGTGGCCGGCACGGCCAGCATGGACGAGCTCTTCGCACTGCAGGACCTGATGGCCGGACAAGGCCTGACCCTGCAACCGACGCGCATGCTGTACGACCGTCTCTACGCGCTGGAGCGCCTGAACACCGCGCATGCCCGCGGCGACGCGCGGCTGCAGGCGGCCGCGCAGGAGCTGTTCGATGCCTACCAGCGTCGCGGCGAATGGATCGGCCTGGTGCACTGAGCCGACGTTCCGCCCTCCATCCCGATCCGAAGGCGCCCGTGTGGCGCCTTTGTCGTTTTCGCTTTGCGCTTCTGGCATTTCAATGCTCGGTCGTTCGTGTCGGCGCATCGACTTCCCCTTGATTAGGCGTGGCGCACGTCAGGTCGCTTCGCTAAGCTGAGGTGGTCAGGGATGGAGCGAAAAAAATCATGCTCACGACGATCTGGAGGGCGCTGAAGATTCAGCGCAGGGTGGCCATGGGGCCGCTCATGTTGACCTTCCAATGGGGGCGGTCGACACGGCTGGTCCGATCGAGGACGAGGAGAACTGGCCGGGCGGCCTTCGATGCCGGCGCAGTCCGGGAACCGGTCGCGCCTGTCGAGCGACAGGCTGAGCGTCCTGCCGAGCCGCTGTCGCCGCCCAGCGCGCTGCTGTTCGGGGTCGGGCCTGGATTGGGCGAAGCGCTCATGGAGCGACTGGATGGCGAGGGCTTCCGGCTTGGCGTCGTGTCGCGCAACGCTGGGCGCCTGCAGGGGCTGCTGGATCGATTGCCGGGAGGCGGTCGTCGACATCACGCCTATGCCTGCGACGTGACGCTGGAGACCTCCGTCGACAAAGCCTTCGCGCAATTCGAGCGCGACTTCGGCGCGCCATCGTTGGTGATCTACGCACTGCAGAGCTTCGGTCCCGGCACGATCGACGACATCGAAGTGCCCGCCTTCGAAGAGGGCCTGCGCCACAACTGCTTCGGCGCCTTCCTGGTCTCTCGCCTGGCATGCCGGGCGATGGCCGAGGCGGGGCGGGGCACGCTGCTGCTGGACGGTTCGACGTCGTCGGTCATCGGGCGGGCAGGGCACCTGAATCTTGTCGCCGGAAAATTCGGACAGCGCGGTCTCGCGCAGGTGCTCGCCCGCGAGATGTGGCCGCGAGGCGTTCACGTGGCTCACGTGATGATCGACGCCGACATCCAGGAAGGCGAGGGACATACCCATCCACAATCGGAGCCGCACCACATTGCGGAGACGCTGTTGTTCCTCCATCGACAGCCGAAGTCTGCATGGACCAGCGAGCTGGATCTCCGACCGTGGAATGAGCGCTTCTGGGAGCACTGCTGAGACGGACGATTCTGAGTCGCCATCAGGGCGACGACCCGATGGCTAAGATCGGACGACCACTTCAGGAGGACCGCATGAACACACCGCGCTCTCCCCGGGACTTCCCGCCCGGCCTCTACGGCGGGCTCGAGCACGACGACGAGGACCACCGCGTCGGCGAGACGGGCCAGAAGGGCCCGGAAGGTGATGGCGACGTCGATCGAGCCCATCACGAGCAGCAGGACCGCGACAGCCGGGACGATCGCGCGCGACCGCCCAAACGCTGAAGAAGACGCTGAAGAGGAACGCTGAACAGTTACCTTCTGCCGTCTTGGCGCCTTCATCTCCCGAGTGCAGAATCCGCGGTCGCAAAAAAGCCAACAAGGCGATCGAACTCGGGAGGAAAAGGCGATGCCATTCGTCGGATTGGGTGTTCACATTCTGCTGGCGCTGTTCTGCGCCGTTCACGTCGTGCGCAACGGGGGGCAGCTGTACTGGCTGATCATCCTGTTCTCGTTCCCGCTGCTGGGCAGCCTTGTCTACCTGCTGGTGTTCGTGGTGCCGCACTCGCGGGTCGAGCGCAGCGCCAAGCGCGCCGTGCGCGCGGCCGGCCGCGCAATGGATCCGGGTCGGGAACTGCGCGAGGCGCGCATCGCCTTCGACGAGACCCCGACCGCGCAGAACCAGATGCGCCTGGCCACCGCGCTGCTGGAAGCCGGCGAGGCGGCGCAGTCCGCCGAGCAGTTCCAGGCGTGCCTGCGCGGCCCGTTCGCGAAGGACCTGGAGATCCAGCTCGGCGCGGCTCGCGCCTTCCTCGCGGCCGGACAGGCGGCTCAGGCGCTGGAACACCTGGCATCGATGCGCGCCGAGAAGGCCGACTTCCGCGCCGAGGCGGTGTCCTTGCTGACGGCGCGATCGCTGGCGGCGCTGGACCGCAGCGTGGAGGCGCGCGCCGAATTCGAATCCGCCTCGGAGCGCTTCGGCAGCGTCGAAGCCTGGGCGGAATACGCGATCTGGGCGCTGGGCCGCGGCGACGACGCGACCGCGCAGCCGCTGCTGGCGAAGATCGACAAGGTCAGCGCGAAGTGGAATGCGCTGGCGAAGCAGCTCAATGAGCCGGTGATGCGGCGACTGCGGGTGGCGCGCAAGCCTTGACCCTGCGAATGTGCTCGTCGCGACGAAGCAACTGCGTGGTCATCTTTCGAATCAACGTGCCCAGCCGCTGATCGCATGGACTCGCTGCAGGATCAGCTCGAACAGGCGATGAGCGATGCATCCCCGCTCGTTCACTTCCGTGATGCGATGGCACATCGTCTTGCGGAGGGTGCCAGCAGGGATCAGCTCGTCGAGGAACTGGAAGACCTCCGTGCAACCGTGGACGTCGGGCGCGAAGATCTGATCCTTCAGATCCTCGATTGCTTAGTGGGGTGGTGTCATCCGGATATGAGGCTTTAATGCGGGAACTGTGACGGAGCTGGGGAATAAGTACACGTCGAAAGTTGCTTCTCTTCGCGTGGGTGTGAATGTCCAGTCAGGCAATGACTATGGTCTCCTCATTCACCAAATGAATGCGCGCTTGGAGAGCTATCTCGACGACAACTTCGAGAAGATGGTGCCGCGTCTGTAAGACGCAGCAGCGACGTTGGCCGCTTTCCTGAGCCCCCGTCGACGCATTCAGGACCATGAGCAATGCGTCCAAGGGGCAACGCCCACTTCCAACGCGTCCAAACGTGGGTTGGTTAGTTCACCGAAGTCACGGAGCTCCTTGGCGCGCAGCAGAGCTTCGCTACCGAGCACTTCATCGACGAGTATGGACCTCGGATCGCCGTCATCCAGCAGTGACTCTTTCCTGTCTACGGGATTGATGGAATTGAGCTTACGAGCAAAGACAAGGCCATTAGCATCAACCTCCAGCGTCATCAACGTGCGATGAGAAATTGCTGCAGCTTGCGCGGCATAGGTTGCTCCACCTAGGATCCGCATCCAAGCTTTACCGGTTCCAAGCCATCGGAGCAAACGGCCCGATGGTCTCCGAACTTTCGGCGTAGTCAACGCTCAGTAGCGCCGTACCAAATGCCCCATCCAACTCTGCTGGACAAGATTCGAAAGGTAGAAGACCTGCTCGCTCGTGCAGCTCCAGAGGCCGAGACTCTCGAGGCCTTTGGAGAGTTGGTCGACGAAGCAGGGGATGAAAGCGACGAACCAGCTTTGGTTCGCGCTACTGAACTAGCGCCAGCAGTCGAGGCAGCATGCACTGGCCCCAATGCTGCATGGGCGCACTACTGCCACGCCAATGCTTGGTCTGGTCTCTACCGCCTTCGAAAGTACCCATCCCTCGCGCTGTCGTGGGACCAGCCGGAGCTTCTTAGCGAGATTCTCTACCTTCGCTCCGCACTCCAGCATGAAGGGGCGGCGGAGCTAAAGCCCCACCTGCAAGCGCAGTTGCATTGCAACCTGGGCAACTCATTCAATAGGACGGGACGCTCTATCGATGCCATCGAACACTGGGAGGCGGCTCTTGAGTTGAATCCTATTCTTGCGATGGCTCGTGGGAACCTTGGGGACGGTCTTGTCTTCTACGCATCGACCCTCTACGACGAAGGACATGCGGAGATGCTCTTTCGGCGGGCGCGCTACCACCTCGCTCTGGCCGTTGAGATTGGACTTGGTCGCGATGGCGCGACATATGGCGCGGCACTGGAATACTTCGAGCAACGTCTCGATTTCGTCGATGACTGTCTGACAAGAGCCGCGGCCACATTTGACGACGACATATCTTGGGTGAAGGACTTCTCCCTGGGGAAGTCGAAGACCGAGCAGAGATACCGGCGATGGTGCTTGGAGCGCAGGCTCTTCATCAACCCGCTGAACGACGCGTACGTCGAGCCCATCGCAGCGCACGACGTACTGAACTTGCCGAACCACCCAGCCGACGCCGGCATCAAGTACCTCGCCTTCTTCAACCAGTTGAAGCAGGAATATGCGTACGCGCGTTGGTGCCTCTACGAAGGCTCCTCGTCGCACAAGCTTCACCTCGCCGATCGCGAGGTGAAGTTGACATTCAACGCCGACCACGCCCGCTACTCCATCGGCTTGGAACAAGTGAAGACGGCCTTCCGCACGGCGTACTCCTTGCTCGACAAAGTTGCCTACTTCGTCAACGACTACTGGCAGCTTCAGATTCCGGAGAAGCAGGTCGACTTCAGCTCCATCTGGACCGAGAAGAAAAAACCGAGGGTGGGTCGGGTCTGGACGGTGCTTGAGAACTCAAAGAACCTCGCGCTTCAGGCGCTGTACTGGTTATCTCGCGACTTCTACGACGAGGCGTTTCACAAAGTCGCGGCACCTGACGCCCGAGCCCTGAGAGACCTGCGGAATCATCTGGAGCACAAGTTCCTCAAAGTGGTCGACGTCCTCCCCTCCGACCAAGGACCCGATATCTATCAAGACAGTTTGTCTCGGAAGATGACACCGGAGGAGCTAGTGACAAGGGCCGAGCGAATTCTCAAGATTGCTCGTTCGGCCTTGGTCTATCTGGCACTGGCGATGCACCGGCAGGAAGAACAGCGCCCTGACGACGGCAAGCTGCGCTTTCCACTCGCAGTCGACGACATGCCCGACGACCTCAAGCGGTAAGGAAGCCCGACGGGAAGTCGCCAACGCCGGCTCGGAGTAGTTCTTGCGTCAAGCAGTCGACTCACGCGCTCACGAACACCCGCTCCCGCATCCACTTCGTCGCCACCCACTTTTCGCCGCGCGTGACCGCGCTGCTGGCGTGCAGCGAGGCGTGGTCCAGTTCGCCGTGTGAGTTGGCGTACTCGAAGTAGACGGCGTTGCCGCGCTGCGGCGAGACCGCCCAGCCCGCTGCAGGGAACACCGTCTCGCCGCCGGCGGGTACGTCGTTGAGGTAAGTGACCAAGGTGCTCACGCGCTGCCCGCTGCGCGCGATCGACGCCTGGTTGGCGGGGTTCGACGGCACCAGGAAGTCATAGTGCGGCGCGCTGCCGGCGCCTTCGGGGTAGTGCAGGATCTGCAGACCTTCGCCGTGTGACACCGGCAGGTTCATGATCTCCGCGATGCGCCGATCCAGGCGCGCGATCAGCGGCGTCTCGGCCGGGCGGAAGAACATCCCAAGGCTGCTGCGCAAGCCGCTCACGACGTCGCGCCCCGTGCGCGGATCGACGAGCGTCGATGGCCGCAGACGGCCTCGCGCCAAGGCGATGACTTCCTCGCATTCATCGGCGCTGAAGACGCCGTTGAGCACCGCCAGCATCGGTCGCTCCGCACGCGCGGCCACGCGCACAAGGCGGTCGTCCGTCGCGATCGACGTACCAGGTCGAAAGCGCGGCGTCTCGTACCGGTAAGGCGGTGCGCCGTCGAGGGCCGATGCCATCGGCATTCCCGTCGGCGTCCCTGTCGACATGCCCGTCGGCATCGGCTGGGGCGACAGCTCGACCTGATCCACCGGCATCGCGCGCTCTCCGCGGCGCGCACGCACGAACGCCTCGACGATCGCCTGCGCCGCCTCGGCCGCGATGTCGCGTTCCTGCAGCGCGCCTCGCAGCTCGCCAGGCGCCACGCCGTTGTCCAGATGCTGGCGGACCCAGTCGCCCAGCGCGGGAGGAAAGCGCACGACGGTCGTCATGACGGCGTGCCGCTCAGAGCAGGTCCACGGCGACCCAACCGGTCTCCGTCTTCTTGAACGTCTCCTGCAGCTGCGCGCTGCCCGCGCCGCGGATCACCTGAGCCACGACGGGGAACACCTTCTGCAGCTCGGCATCGCCGGTCCACGGCGCAGCCTTGACCCGGTAGGTGTAGCTGACGATCGCGTGCCGGTCCTTGCCCTCGCCGCCGAGTTCCCAATGCACGACCTTGTCCAGACTCAGCTTGGCCGCGCAGAAGTTGCCGCGCGTCTCCTTGCCGCCGTCGGGCCGCGGCTGCTCGCGCGTCAGGTAGAACTGCTTGCCGCTCTCGGTCAGCGCGTAGCGCCGGACTTTCATGTGGTGCGACACCTCGTTGTCGTCCTTCACGTCGACCTCGGCCACCGTCGAGCTCGCCAGCCCCAGCCGCTCCAGCACGGGCATCTGCAGCGCGTTGCGCGCGCCGGCGTCGATCTCGCGCTGGGTCAGATCGATGGGCCACTCGTTCTTGGCCAGGCACAGGTCGCCGCGCTTGGCGAGGTAGTCCTGCATGCCGGCGACGAAGTGATCCGCGGTCGGCTCAGCCGACGCTGTCGAGGCCGACGACTCGCCGGACCGCGAGCAGGCGCACAGCGCGGTCAGCGCGAGCACGGCGACGACGAGGCCGGCTGCGCGCACGGCGCGATGAGGAGTGGAAGCGGACGACATGCGGAAGATGGACATGGAGAAATCGGAAGAGATCATCACGACGTGCAGGCCCCCGGCGCGGGCGCTTTCGCCGGCTGGGTGTCCTTGTCGTTGAGCGTGTTCAGGAAGCAGAGCAGGTCGGCGATGTCCTGCTCCGACATCGGTGGCTTGGTGTGCGCCGCGCGGCCGTCCAGCGGCATCTGCGAGTCGATGTTGCCGACGAACTGCTGAGGCAGATCGTCGAACTTGCGCACCTTGCCGCCGACGTACTGCGTGGTGATCAGGCCGTAGGTCGGGAAGTCGGGATCCGGCGTCGCCTTGGGCGTCCCGCCCACCGTCGGATACCAGAGCTCGGGCATCGTGTCGCGCGTGTTGTAGAAGCGGATCGTCTGCTCCAGCGAATGGAAGATCCCGTTGTGGAAGAAGCTGCCGCGCGTGGCCACGTTGCGCAGCGTCGGCGACTTGAACATGCCGCAGAAGGTGTTGCCCTTCACCGGCGCGTGGTCCGTGCGCAGCGGGCCGCACAGGCCGATGTCGGCGTAGGCCGGGTCCGCGTTCGCCGGAATGGCCGTGTTGCGCGGGACGCCGATCGCCTCGTAGGAGAAGTCCGTGAAGATCGCCGTGCTGCCGTTCAGGCCGGCGCCCTGGTAGTGGCAGGACGCGCAGTTGCCGCCGTTCGGGTCGGCGAAGACCTTCAGGCCGCGCGCCTCGGCGGCGGTCAGCACGCCGCCGATCTTGTTGCCGATGTAGAGGTCGAACTTGCTCGAGTACGGATGGAAGCTGACGTCCTCCAGCTGGAAGGCCTGCAGCGCCTTGCCGGCGGCGGCGAAGGCCTGATCGGCGTCCTCGAAGATCCGCGCGCCGAAGGCTTGCCGGAACTGCTCGGCGTAGGGGCCGGCCTGCAGCTTCTTGACGACGTCGGCGGCGCTGGCGTTGGCCATCTCGTTCGGGTCCAGCAGCGGCAGGCCCGCCTGCTCGGCGAGCGTGGCCGCACGGCCGTCCCACGCGAAGCCGCCGCCGGGTCCGGGCACGCTGACGCCGTCCGGGTTGTCCAGCAGGTCCGCGTAGGGCGGCGTCGCGTCCTTGTAGCGCAGCGACGGCACGGCGCGCAAGCCGGCGCGCTTCAGATCGGGACCGCCGAGCTGCACCGACAGATCGTTCGGCGGGCCGTAGGCATTCTTCGGATCGTGGCAGGTCGCGCAGGCCATGCGGCCGGAGCCCGACAGCGTCGTGTCGAAGAACATCTTCTGACCGACCTGCGCGATGGCGCTCAGCGGCGTGACCGGGTTCAGCGCGGTGCCGGCGGAGGATGCCGCCTCCGCGCCGGACGCGGCGCTCCCGGTGTCGGCGCTGCCCGACGGGCCGCAGCCGGCGAGCAGCAGGCCGAGTCCGAGGACCGCGCCGGCGCGGAGGACGGCGATCACTTCTTCAACGCCCAGACGTTGGTCTGGACCGCGTCGGCGCCGATCTGCGCGGCCGTGTTCACGTCGGACGACTGCTTCTGCGTGTAGTTGGCCGGGGCCTTCCACGCATGGTTGATCGCGCGCACCGAGTCGAAGTGGGTGTCGGCGCTGCCGGCGTACTCCGGCAGGTTGAGGATGTTGGCCGCGATGAACTTCTCGGTGTACTTCGAGCGGTTCATGTACGACGCATCCACCGCCGGGTCGGCCAGCTGGAACATGTCCTGCAGCGTGCGCACGAACGAGAAGTGGCTGTAGGCATCGCCGTCGGACACGCCCTTGGGCGCGTCGGCCTGGTTGGTCAGGATGCCGAAGATGCTCTGGCCGTGGCCGCGATTGCCCTTGGTGTAGTTGTTGACGCTGGCGTCGACCGTGACCGCGCCGGTCTTGGGATCGACGACCACCGGCTTGGCCACCGCGCTGTTGGACACGTTCCAGCCGCAGCAGGAGTTGAAGCCCGAGGTGGCGCTGCCTTCGTCGAACATCAGCACGATGGCGACGCGCTTGGCGGGGTTCTTCCACAGCGGCGAGGCCTGGATCTTCTTCACCAGCGCGTCGACGTAGTTGTCGCCGCGCGTGATGATGTTGGCCGCCGAGCTCTGCGCCACGTTGTTGGCGACGCTGCCGCAGTCGCTGGCCGTGGCGGTGCTGCCGTTGGCCAGCTTGCCGATGACGCTGATGCCGTGCATGTCGTCGCACTGGTCGGGCACCAGGAAGTTCAGCGTGCCGACCTTGCCGCTGGCCAGGTCGGTGCCGAGCTGGTCGACGTCGTAGTTGGCCGGCATGGCGTAGGCGCTGCTGCTCTTGAGGTTGGCGTCCCACTGGCCGCCGCCCATGGTGCGGTTGCTGTACTTGAACTCCGGCGCGCTGCGGACGTTCTGGTAGGCCATGCCCGGATGATGCTTGGTCTTGTACAGGCCCGCGGGCATCGGCAGCGTCAGGCCGGCGGTGCCGACGGCGGCGGTGTTGCCGTTGATCGTGCCCGGCGCGTAGACGTTGTCGGCGGCCGTGACGGCGGCGTCGGCGACGGAGTCGGTGCGGAAGTCCTGGCCCGGGTTCATCGACTCGCTGTAGGTGCGCCAGGTCATGCCGGCGGCCGTGATCGCGTTGAACAGGTTGGGCTTGCCGACGATGTTGTGGTTGACCGCGGCGGTCTGCGTGCAGCTGGCCGCGAATGGCGAGCTCGCCAGGCCCGGCTGGGTCTTGTCGGGCAGCGGCAGGTCCTGGACCGCATTGGCGCCGGTGGCATCGCAGTTCCACTGGCTGTCGTCGGTGATGCCGAAGTCGTCGGCGCCGCCGAGGGCCGTGTAGTTCGGCTCCGACGGGTTGCCGGTGGCGTAGTAGCTGGTCAGCTGGTTGCCGCTGGCGAGCAGCGCGTTGATCTTGGGCGCCCACGGCGAGCCCTTGATCGACAGCGTGGCCTTGTTCTCCAGCATCACGATGAAGATGTGGTCGTAGCGCGGCACGCCTTCGAGCGCGAACGCGGCCTGCTGCGATTGGGCGAAGGTGATCTTCGTGCGGGCGTCCGTGCCGGTGGGCGCGGTGGCGACGCTCACGTTGGCGGCGCCGGCCAGTCGCGGATCGCCGCCGGGCGCGGCCAGCGCGTCGGGGTACAGGTCGCCGCGGTCGAGCTTGGTGATCGCGTAGGTGAAGCGGTTGTCCAGGGCCTTGGACTCGGCCAGCAGGGCGACCTGGTCGGCGCCGGTGACGGTGCTCGCGTCGGCCAGCACATTGGCCAGCGACACGCCGATGCGCGTGGCGACGGTCTGCTTCTCGGTCGCGTAGCTGGTGCCGTTGGCCTCGACGAGGCGCTGCACTTCCGACGACAGCGGGCTGATGACGACGTTGCCGGCCTGCTCGATGACCTGGTCCAGCGACGCGCGCAGCACGTCGCGGCTCGCGACCTTGGCGCTGGTGGTGGACAGCGTGGCATCGGTGCCGATGTCGGCGATCAGCGCGGCGTTGGCCGGCAGGGTCAGCGAGAAGTGGCCCTTGGCGTCGGTGACGACGGGGTTCTCGGCGGTGTCGCAGACGCCGTTGCCGTTGGTGTCGACGCAGACCTTGGCGCCGACGTAGTAGGCGGGGTCGATCTTGGGATCGGTCGCGCTGCCGGCGGTGAAGCTGGTGGCGGTGACGACGCCGTTGATCGTGACGCTCGGCGACTGGGTGTCGCTATCGGAGCCGCAGGCCGCCAGGATGGCGGCGGCAACGAGGGTGAGCGAGGCGTTCAGCGCGGTGGATTTGCTGTGTCGCATGGGAGTCCTGGAGTGGTGGCGATGGCTGTGTTCGTGGACCTCGGGGAGGAGGCTGTTCGAAACGCCGCGCACTCTAGAAATCACGCATGACGGATCCGTGTCACTCGACGTCAAGGCCGCGTGAGGGCCCTTGCCAGGCAAGGCCTGGCACGTTTCGCAAAGTTACGTGAAGCGACACACACACGCGGAATGGGTTGCGATGCGCACGGGGCTTGATGGCGAGGGAACGCTCTCGGAATGAACTTGAGCTGGATCGCAGCGTGCCGTGTCCCAGGCGCGTTGAACGTAGCAGGGCCTCAGCCCTTCACCCCACCCGCCGTCAGCCCCGACACGATCCACCGCTGCGCCAGCAGGAACACCGCCGTGATCGGCAGTCCCGACAGGACCGCCGCCGCCGCGAAGTCGCCCCACAGGAAGCGCTGGTCGTGCAGGAAGTACTTCGACCCGACCGCCAGCGTGAGGTTGGATTCCTCGCGCAGCAGCACCGACGCCACCGGGTACTCGATGATGCAGCCGATGAAGGCCAGCACGAACACCACCATCAGGATCGGCACCGCCATCGGCAGCAGCACCAGTCGGAACGCCTGCCAGTGCGACGCGCCGTCGACCTTGGCGTTCTCCTCGATCTCCACGGGGATGGTCTCGAAGTAGCCCTTGATCGTCCAGATGTGCGTCGCCACGCCGCCCAGGTAGGCCACGATCACGCCCGCGTGCGTCTCGATGCCCAGCCACGGCACGAAGGTGCCGATGGTCTCGAAGATCGCGTAGATCGCCACCAGCGCCAGCACCGCCGGGAACATCTGCAGCAGCAGCATGCTGTTCAGGATGCTGGCCTTGAACGGGAACTTCAGCCGCGCGAAACCGTAGGCCGCCGTCGTCGAGATGGCCACGATCAGCACCGCCGAGATCGTCGCCACCTTGATCGAGTTCCACAGCCACGTCAGCACCGGGAAGGGCGGCTGCACCAGCGAGCCGTCCGCCGCCTGGTACGGAATGCCCAGCGCCAGCTGCCAGTGCTCCAGGCTGATCGTCGTCGGGATCAGGCTGCCGGTGGCGAAGTTGCCCGGCCGCAGCGAGATCGACACCACCGCCAGCAGCGGGAACAGCGTGATCGCCAGGAACACCCACAGCAGCACATGCGCCGCGATGACGCGCCAGCGCGCCTGTTTGCCTCGAACGATGGCCATGTCGTGTCCTTGTCCTTCGGCCGCGTCAGCGGTTGGCGTTGCGCATCAGGCGCAGGTTGAGCAGCGACATCCCCGCGACCAGCACGAAGATCAGCGTCGAGATGGCCGCGGCCAGGCCGAAGTCCGTGCCCGAATCGCGGAAGGCGATGCGGTACGTGTAGCTGACCAGGATGTCGGTCTGCCCCGCGGGGATCTTGGTGGACAGGTAATCCGGCCGCCCATCGGTCAGCAGCGCGATCAGCACGAAGTTGTTGAAGTTGAAGGCGAAGGCCGAGACCAGCAGCGGCGACAGCGGCTTGATGATCAGCGGCGCCGTGATCTTGAAGAAGTTGGTCAGCGGCCCCGCGCCCGCGAGCGCCGAGGCCTCGTACAGGTCCGAGGGGATCGCCTTCAGCAGCCCCGTGCACAGGATCATCACGTACGGATAGCCCAGCCACACGTTGACGATCAGCAGCATCGTCCGCGCCAGCGACGGGTCCGCGAACCACGCCGGCCGCACGCCGAAGAGCGCGTCCAGGATCGCGTTGATCTCGCCGAAGTTCTGGTTGAACAGGCCCTTGAACACGAGGATCGAGATGAAGCCCGGCACCGCGTAGGGCAGGAACAGCAGCGTGCGGTAGGTCGTGCGGTAGCGCAGGTCCTCCCAGTTCAGCAGCACCGCCAGCATCATGCCGATCGCCGTCGCGAAGACCACCGTCAGCAGCGAGAACACCACCGTCCAGCCGAAGATCGACAGGAAGGGACCGCGGAACTCCGCGTCGAACAGCATGCGCTTGTAGTTCTGCGCGCCGACCATGACCTTGTAGCCGGGCGCCAGGTGCGTGCCCGCCGCCGCGCCCTGGCCTTCGTAGTAGCCGGTGGTCGCGTCCGGGCGGAAGAGGGCGCCGTCGGCGACACGCTTCAAGCTGCCGTCGGACTGCTCCTCGAAGTGGGGGCGGATCGGGCCGAACTCGCGCAGGCCGAGGTAGCGCAGCGTCGAGGCGTCGCCCGCGCCGCCGGTGGCCGCCGTGCCGCCGCTTTCGCCGGGCAGCCGCAGACGCAGTTGCGCCAGCGCCTGGCGGTGCTCGACCAGTTCCTTCAGCGTGAGCGCGGTGCCCAGCGTCGCGTCCGCGGGTCCGGTCGCCTGCATCGCGACGTCGACCGGCTTCGTGCCCTGGCGCAGCGCCAGCGGCGGAGAGATGAATTGCGCCGTGCCGCTCGACGGGTCGCGCAGCACCACGCGGAAGTCGCTGCCGGCGCCGTGCACGCTGTAGTCGCGCACGGCCTCGAGCGCCGTGTCGTGCTGGTCGAGCAGGAACTCGCGCACGCGTTCCTGGCTCAGCAGGTGGGCCGACGAGTAGTTGGTGAAGCCGATCTGCGTCGTGTACGCGAGCGGGAACGCGATGAACAGCAGCATCCCGGCCACGCCGGGGAAGAGGTAGCGGTAGGCGAAGCCGGCCTTCGACAGATAGACCGCGAAGCCCGTGCCGAAGAGCAGCAGCACGCCCAGCGCCCAGCTCGTCAGCCCGGCCGCGTACAGCATGAAGACGAGGTACAGCGCCGCCAGCGCGATCACGGCCATCGTCGGCCAGTACAGCGCCTGGGTGATCCGGTCGAGCGCGCCGGGCGCCTGGCGCGTGTAGGCCTCGGACAGCGGCGAGCCGGGCAGGGCGGCGGCCCTGGAACTGGACAGGGCGCCTGACGGTGCCGGAGTCGATGCGGTCGTGGCGTTCATTGCTTCAGCAGCATCCGGCCCGACGCGCCGTCCAGCGCGTCCTTGGGGCTTTGCAGGCCGTTGGTGATCGCCTCCAGCGCCGCGTCCATCGCGGTCCAGAAACGTCCCACCTCGGGGATGTTGGGAATGGCCTCGCCGGCGCGCGCGTTCTCCATGCTCGCGCGGATCAGCGGGTTCACCGACAGCTGCTGGTAGAAGGCCTTGTTGGCCGGCACGCCGATCGGCACGTCGGCGTCGAGGACTTTCAGCGAGGCGGGGCGCATCAGATGATGCTCGATGAACTCGCGCGCGAGGTCCTTGTTCTTCGACGGCGCCGAGATCATGCAGCCCAGCACCCCGACGAAGGGCTTGGACGGCTTGCTCGCCACCACCGCCGGGATCGGCGCGACGCCGATGTCGATGCCGGCCTTGCGCGCGTTCTCCCAGGCCCAGGGGCCGGAGATCATCATCGCGACCTCGCCGCGCGCGAAGCCCGATTCCATCTCGGAGTAACGCGCGCCGCGCGGCATCACGCCCTCGGTGATCAGTCGCTCCAGCATTTGGCCCGCGGCCAGCGCGCCGTCGTTGTTGACCTTGACCTGGCGCGCATCGAAGTCGCCTTGCGCGTCACGTCCGAAGATGACGCCGCCGGCGCCCGCGAACATCGGCCAGGTGAAGAAGCTCTTGTTGTAGTCCCACAGGATCGCGTGCTTGCCGCGCTGGCGCAGCTGCTTGTCGACGGCGATCAGTTCATCCCAGGTCGCGGGCGGCTTGCTCACCAGTGCCTTGTTGTAGATCAGGCCGGTCGTCTCGATCGCGATCGGGTAGCCCCACAGGCGGCCCTGATAGCGGAAGGCCTGCCACGCGGCGGGCTCCACCTCATCCTGCAGCGCCTTGCGCGGCTGGACCGGCGTCAGCAGCCCGGCCTTGGCCCATTCGCCGACGCGATCGTGCGGCCAGCAGAAGACGTCCGGCCCCTTGCCGGCGCCCGCGGCCTGCGTGTATTTCTCGGGCGCGTCGACCGGGTGCTCGACGACGACCTTCACGCCGGACTCGCGTTCGAAGGCGTCGCCGACCTTCTGCAGCCCGTTGTAGGCCTTGTCGCCGTTGATCCAGACCAGCAGCTTCGGTGTGGTCTGCGCGGCGACCTTCTCGCAGCCGCCGAGCAGTGCGACCGCCGCCAGCGTGACGAGCGCGCCGCGCGCCACCGCCACGCGCCCGCCTGCACGAGAGGCAGGGCGGGTGAAGGACGCCGTGAAGGGCCGTGTCATTGCGCCGCCCCGAGCCGCTTGAACGCCAGGCCCTGTGCGTCGAAGAGATAGCAGAGGTCCGGCGGCAGGTGCAGCTGCAAGGTGTCGCCGGCGCGCACGCGCGTCCTGCCGTCGAATTCGCAGGTCAGCGCGTCCTCGACGCCCGGATAGGCGCAGTACGCATGCGTCACGCCGCCCAGCGATTCGACGAAGGTCACCGTGCTGGCGATCAGGTTGGCGTCGCCGCCGACCTCGAAGTGTTCCGGTCGCAGGCCCAGCGTGACCTTGTCGCCGGCCTTCGCGCGCGACGCGTCGACGCGCGTGCGGATCGTCGCGCCGTCGCCGAGCCGCAGCGTCGCGTGGTCGGCGCCGGCGCTCACCACCTCGGCCTCGATGAAGTTCATCTTCGGGCTGCCGATGAAACCGGCCACGAAGAGGTTGTCCGGATGCTCGTAGAGTTCCAGCGGCGTGCCGACCTGCTCGATGGTGCCGGCGCTCAGCACCACGATGCGGTCCGCCAGCGTCATCGCCTCGACCTGGTCGTGGGTGACGTAGACCATCGTGGTCTTCAGGTCCTCGTGCAGCTTCGCGAACTCGTAGCGCATGCGCACGCGCAGCGCGGCGTCGAGGTTGGACAGCGGCTCGTCGAAGAGGAAGACCTCGGGCTTGCGCACGATCGCGCGGCCGATGGCCACGCGCTGGCGCTGCCCGCCGGACAAGTCCTTGGGCTTGCGCTCCAGCAGGTGCTCGATGTGCAGGATGCGCGCGGCGTAGCGCACCGCGCGGTCGATCTCGTCCTTGGGCACCTTCGCCAGCTTCAACCCGAACGCCATGTTGTCGTACAGGTTCATGTGGGGGTAGAGCGCGTAGCTCTGGAACACCATCGCGATGCCGCGCTCGGCCGGCGGCACGTCGTTGACCAGGCGGCCGCCGATGCGCAGCTCGCCGCCTGTGATGTCCTCCAGGCCCGCGATCGTGCGCAGCAGCGTCGACTTGCCGCAGCCCGACGGACCGACGAAGACCATGAATTCACCGTCCCGGATCTCCAGGTCGATGCCATGCAGGATCTTGGTCTCGCCATAGGCCTTGGCCACGGCTTGCAGCTTCACATCCGCCACGGGGTGTCTCCTTGTTTGTAGAGAATATACATGCCAGACCAGCGATTCACAACGCGGACTCGCCCCGCGCTGAATCGATGAATCTCATTAAATCAACAGCTTGCGATTGAATTCGGGATTACCCGATGTAGTGAAACTACATTCCTGTGAACGCCTGAGAGATACTTCGAACCATGATGACCGTCTTCCCAGAGGCCTTGTCAGCGGGCCGCCATGAGCCGCTGGGCGCCACCGTCCGCGACGGGGGCGTCAACGTCGCGGTGTTCTCGGCCCACGCGACGGGCGTCGACCTGTGCCTCTATGACGAGACCGGGACTGTCGAGCTGAAACGGTATGCGCTGGACGAGCCGGTCGACGGCGTGTGGACCGGCTTCCTGCCCGGCGCGCGGGCGGGCCAACTCTACGGCCTGCGCGCGCACGGCCCGCACGCGCCGCGCGAGGGGCACCGCTTCAACGCCGGCAAGCTGCTGCTGGATCCCTACGCGCGCGAGATCGTCGGCGAGTTCCGCAACCTGCCCGAGGACCACGGTTATCCCTTCGGCCATCCGGACGGCCCGCTCGCGCTGGACGAGCGCGACAACGGCGCGACCGCGCTGAAGGCGCGTGTCGCCGCGCCGCCCGCCGGCCCGAGTCCGCGCGCCAATGCGCCGCGTCATGCGCCGCGCGACGTGGTGCTGTACGAGGTCCATGTGAAGGGCTTCTCGATGCGCCATCCGCAGATCCCGCAGGCGCTGCGAGGCAGCTATGCCGCGCTCGCGCATCCGGTGGCGATCGCGCACTTCAAGCGGCTCGGCGTGACCACGCTGTCTCTGCTGCCGGTGCAGTTCGCCGTCGACGAGCCGCATCTCTTCGGCACCGGCCTGCGCAACTACTGGGGCTACAACACGCTGGGCTTCTTCGCGCCCGATCCGCGGCTGGCCTCCGCCGCCGTGCGTCACGACCCGACGGCCGTCGCCGCCGAGTTCCGCGGGATGGTCCGGGCGCTGCACGAGGCCGGGCTGGAAGTCGTGCTCGACGTCGTCTACAACCACACGCCCGAGGGCAACGAGTGGGGGCCGACGCTGTCGCTGCGCGGGCTCGACCAGAAGAGCTACTACCGGCTGCAGGCCGACGATCCCTCGCGGATGGAGAACCTGACCGCCTGCGGCAACACCGTCAACGTCGAGCACCCGCGCGTCGCGCAGCTCGTGCTGGACTCGCTGCGCTTCTGGGTCGGCGAGATGGGCGTGGACGGCTTCCGCTTCGACCTCGCGCCGGTGCTGGGCCGCACGGCGGCGGGGCACGATCCGCAGGCGTCGTTCTACACGGCGCTGCGGCAGGATCCGCTGCTCTCCCAGGTGCATCTGATCGCCGAGCCCTGGGACGTCGGGCCGGACGGTTATCAGCTCGGACGATTCCCGGGCCGCTTCATGGAATGGAACGACAAATTCCGCGATGCGGCGCGTGGCTTCTGGCTCGGCCACGGGCCGGACGGTACGACGATCGGCCGCGCCGAATTCGCGCGGCGTTTCAGCGCGTCGGGCGATGTGTTCCATCCGCAAGGGCAGGGCGGCGAGCGGGCGGTACGTTCGCCGCTGGCCTCGATCAACTTCCTGGCGGTGCACGACGGCTACACGCTGAACGACCTCGTCAGCTACAGCCGCAAGCACAACCAGGCCAACGGCGAAGACAACCGCGATGGCCGCGACGGCGAGCTGTGCGGCAACTTCGGCGTGGAAGGGCCGACCGACGATCCCCACATCCGCGAGGCCCGTGAACGCGCCCGGCGCGCGATGCTCGCGACGCTGCTCCTGTCTCAGGGCACGCCGATGCTGTACTCGGGCGACGAGTTCGGCAACGGGCAGGGCGGCAACAACAACGCATACTGCCAGGACAACGAGATCGGCTGGCTGGACTGGCCGAACGCCGACGAGGCGCTGATCGCGTTCACCGCTGAACTCGCGCGGCTGCGCCGCACGCACCCTTTGCTTCGTCACGCGCGCTGGTTTGCCGAGCCGCAGGCCGATGAGACCGATAAGGCCGATGAGACCGAGGTCGCACCGTACACGGGCACAGGCGCGATTGACCGCCCGGCGTTGCGCTGGTTCCATCCCGATGGACATGCGATGCGCAATCCGGACTGGCGCGATGACGAAGCGCCGGCGCTCGCCGCGCTGCTGAGCGATGGCCGCGAGCGCCTGCTGCTGATCGCCAATCCCTCGGCGACGCCCAGCCGCTTCACGCTGCCGGCCGGCGCGTGGCGCCTGCTGCTGGACAGCAGCGGCGAACTCACGGCCGAACCCTTGGGCGACGATGCCTTCACCGCGCTCACGGCGCCCGCGCGCAGCCTGCTGCTGTGCATCGAGAATTCCGCAGAACCCCTCAGAGCGACACCATGACGATCGACCTCCACAAGCGCCAATCCGGCGTGCTGCTGCACGTCACATCGCTGCCCGGCCCGAACGGCGCCGGCGACTTCGGGCCCGGGGCCTACCACTTCGTCGACTGGTTGCAGTCGGCCGGCCAGTCGATCTGGCAGTGGCTGCCCAGCACCCCGATCGGCCCGGGCGAGAGTCCCTATCAGGGCGTGTCGGCCTTCGCCGGCAATCCGTGGCTGGTGGCCCTGGAGCCGCTGGTGGCCAAGGGCTGGCTCGCACAGCCGGTGCCGCCCGAAGGCGGCTTCGATGCGGCGCGCGTCGATTACGGCCGCGTGCTGCCGTGGCGCGAGCAGCAGCTGCGCGCCGCCGCGCAGGGCTTCTTCACGACGGGCGCGGCCACCGACCGCGCCGCTTATGAACTCTGGTGCGTGTCGCAGCGCGACTGGCTGCAGGACTACGCGCTGTTCATGGCGATCCGCTCGCGACGCGACGGGCAGGGCTGGTGGGACTGGCCGCGCGACCTGGCCGCGCGCGAGCCGCGCGCGCTCGTGGCCGCCCGCGAGCAGTACGCGGACGAGGTCGCGTTCTGGCAGTTCGTGCAATGGTGCTTCGACGTCCAGGTCGGCGCGCTGAAGGCCTACGCGAATGAACGCGGCGTCCACATCATGGGCGACCTGCCGATCTTCGTCGCCCACGACAGCGCCGATTGCTGGGCCCGTCCCGACCTGTACGAGTTCGACGAGCACTTCCAGCCCACCGTCGTCGCCGGCGTGCCGCCGGACGCGATGGCCGCGACCGGCCAGCGCTGGGGCAATCCGATGTACCGCTGGGACAAGATGGCCCACGAGCACTTCGCGTGGTGGACCGCGCGCGTCAAGCGCATGCTGAGCTCGGCGGACGTGTTCCGCATCGACCACTTCCGCGGCTTCGCGGCCTACTACGAGATTCCCGCCGACAGCCCCGACGCCACGCGCGGTGTCTGGAAGACCGGTCCGGGCAAGGCGCTGTTCGACGCGATCGCGAAGTCGCTGGGCCAACTGCCCATCGTGGCCGAAGACCTGGGATTCATCACGCCCGACGTGCATGAGCTGCGCGACGCGCTGGCCTATCCCGGGATGAAGATCCTCCAGTTCGGTTTCGGCGGCGACGGCGGGCACGAGTTCCTGCCGCACAACTGGCCGCGCGCGGCCGTCTGTTACACCGGCACGCACGACAACGACACGGTGCGCGGCTGGTGGAACCAGGCCAGCGCCCACGAACGCGCCTACGTCGCCGCCTACCTGGCCTGCGGCGACCACGACATCCACTGGGCCATGATCCGCGCCTGCGCGAATTCGGTGGCCAACGTGGCGGTCTATCCGCTGCAGGATGTGCTGGGCCTGGACAGCGCCCATCGCATGAACATCCCCGGCACCCTCGGCGGCAACTGGGAATGGCGCTTCACCTGGGACATGGTCGGCGCCGAGCCGGGCCGCGTGCTCGGCCTGATCGCCGCGACCAGCGGGAGAGCCCCTATTGCCGGCGCCGGGCTGCCGGAGTGAAATCCTCTGAAACCGCTTTCATGAGAGCCTAGGGAAAGCGAGGGCGGTGATTGCGGGGGCTTGACCCTCACAATCCAATTCCCGAGAGACAACGTTGTCATCGACTGCCTGGGCGCTGTGGCGCACCGGGCGGCGGACAGCGCAGAGGAGCCGCCGATGAGCACGACCGAGATCTTCCTGATCGCCATGGCGATCATCTTCACCGTCCCCTACCTGGTGTGGCGACTGGGGGGCACGGACTACTTCGCGCCGTTGGTCGTGGTGCAGATCATCACCGGCATCCTGCTCGGCCCGGGCGTGCTCGGCCGGGCCTTTCCCGAGTACTACCAGTTCGTCTTCAACCCGTCGGTCGTGCAGTCGCTCAACGGCGTGGCCTGGTGGGCGGTGATGCTGTTCGTGTGGATCGCCGGCATCGAGCTCGACCTGAAGAAGGCCTGGGCGCATCGCGTCGAGAGCGGCATCACCGCCGGCCTGGCGCTGGGCGTGCCGATGGCCTTCGGCTCGGCGGCCGCAGTGGTGCTGCTGGGCATGGGATCGCAGTGGATGGGCGCGCAGGCGCAGACCTGGCAGTTCATCGTCGGCGTCGGCATGGCGTGCGCGGTGACGGCCCTGCCCATCCTCATCCTGCTGATGGAGAAACTCGAGATCCTGCGCCAGCCGATCGGGCAGCGCATCCTCCGTTACGCCAGCCTGGACGACATCCTGATCTGGGCCGTGCTCGCGATCATCCTGATGGACTGGTCGCGGGTCGGCAAGCAGGTGTTGTTCCTGGCGGCATTCGCCATCGCGACCGTGCTGTTCCGGCGCCTGATGCGCGCCATTCCCGCGCGGGACCGCTGGTACGTGGGGCTGATCTGGCTGGCGGTGATCGCGTTCGGCGCGGACTGGTCGGGGCTGCACTACATGGTCGGGGCGTTCCTGGCCGGTGTCGTGATGGATGCCGAATGGTTCGACCAGGCGCAGATGGACGCGCTGCGCCATCACGTGCTGCTGGTGATCATGCCGGTCTTCTTCCTCAGCACGGGCCTGCGCACGCAGTGGGGACTGGAGGGCGGCGCGGTGTTCGCGGCGGCGGCGCTGCTGCTGGCGGCGTCGGTCAGCGGCAAGCTGCTGGGCACGCACGTGGCGGGGCGCATCCTGCGATGGGCGCCGGGCGAGGCCGGCATCATCGGCTGGCTGCTGCAGACCAAGGCGCTGATCATGATCATCTTTGCCAACGTGCTGCTGGACAAGCAGATCATCACCAGCGAGACCTTCACCGCGCTGCTGCTGATGGCCGTCGGGTCGACGATGCTGACGGTGCCCGTGGTGGCGCCGCGGCTGGCGCGGATCAAGGAGCTGGTGTTCCGCGCCAGTTGAGGAAGGCAGGCAGAATCCCGGCGTTGTCGCCTGACGGGAGTCTGCCTTGATCGATCACCTCGACCACCTGGTCCTCACGACCGCCCATGAGGCGGACTGCATCCGCTTCTATACCGAGGTGCTGGGCATGCGGCTGGAGAGCTTCGTCGGCGGCACGCCGCCGGTCACGCGCCAGGCCTTCCTCTTCGGCCAGCAGAAGATCAACCTGCATGTGAAGGGCCGGGAGTTCGAGCCGAAGGCGCACACGCCGGTGCCGGGCGCGCTGGACCTCTGCTTCATCGCGTCGATCCCGCTGGATCAGGTCATCGAACGCTTGAACGCGCTGCAGGTGGCCATCATCGAAGGGCCGGTGATGCGCACCGGCGCGACGGGAAAGATCCGCTCGGTCTACCTGCGGGATCCCGACCTCAACCTCATCGAGATCTCGGAACTGGCGGAACCCGCGCCGCGCTCCTGAAGCGCTTGGCGATTTCGGCGCTTTCGGCGCTCTCTGCGCTGTGGGCGTTCCCGGTGCAGGCCTTGCGGCTCGCGGCGCCTCAGTGGGCCATCATCGCCGCGTGCGCCAGGGTCGGCATGTGCGTCAGCATCGAGGCCGGCGGCACCATCGCGGCCTGGGCCGCGGCGCTGACGACCACCGCGGCCGTCGCCGACCACGGCAGTCCGACGCGGGCCTCGGCCAGCAGGCGGGCCGGCACCTCCATCAGGTGCGGGACGATGCTGAGGGACTCGTCCGCGCGGGCGAGCTCGATCTCCTGCGCCGACATGCCCACGAACACGTGCGCGAAGCCCTGCTCGATGGCATCCAGCGCCGCTTCCGTGGCGCGGCGCCAGCGCTTCACCGCGGCGACGTCGGCGCGGGACGCGGCTTCCGGGATGGACCACCGCGTGTCCCCGCCCGTCACCGCACGCGCGGCGTTGAACGCGTCCACCACGCCCGCCGGTCCGCCCAGGCGGGCGTCCAGCACCTGCATGGCGATGACGCACGCCAGCTCGCGCTGGTGATAGGGGACCATGACTCGTTCCAGGATGACTTCGTAGCGACGCATGACGGGTTCCTCGGTGGCTCGGCTGCTGAATGGGAAGGATGAGAATACTGGATGAACGTACAGTATTCAATCGCGATCCTTGGGGTAGCTGCCACGCGCTGGCAGGAGGAGCGCAGCAGGGGCCGCAGGAGGGAGAACAGCAGGACGGCCGGGGGAAGGCAGGACGAAAAAAGCCCCCGCGCGGAGGACCGCGCGGGGGCTCTTGGCACCCTGTCGGGGGGAGCGGCCGGGGCCGCTCCGGAGGGCTCCAGGCCTTACTTCAGGCCCGCGCCCATCGCCTTGGACAGCGAGGCCGTCGGATCGTCCCCCGAGAACTCCCAGAAGAACGCGCCGCCGAAGCCCTTGGACTTCACGTAGGCCATCTTGATGGCGATCGTGGCGGGCGTGTCGAAGCTCCAGAAGGTCGAGCCGTTGTAGATCCACTGCGCCTTGCTGACGTCGTCGATCCGGCTGGTGTAGCCCTGCAGGTTCTTCAGGACCTTGTAGTCCTCGTTGCCCGCCTCGTAGGTGCCGGGGGCCGGCGTGCCGCTCTGGTACAGGCCGTTGTTGACGTTGGGGACGTTGGTCCAGCCGCGGCCGTAGAAGCCGATGCCGACGTTCAGCTTCGAGGCCGGGACGCCCTTGTCCAGGAAGGCCTGCATCGCGTCGTTGGTGTTGTACTTCTTCACGTCACCGGTCGACGGATCGTTGGCCGGCGCGTACAGCGCCGAGTGGAACCCGGTGATCGTGTCCCAGCCGCCGTGGAAGTCGTACGTCATCACGTTGATGAAGTTCAGGTACGGATGGATCTGGTCCGGGTCATAGGCCCGCACCTTGTCCACGCCCGCGCCCGACGCGATCGACAGCAGCAGGCCCGGACGCACCGCGTCCAGCTGCTTGCGGAACTCGGCCAGCAGGCCGGTGAAGTTGGCGCGATCCTCGGCCGTGCCGCAGGCCAGGCCGCAGGCGTTCGGGTACTCCCAGTCGAGGTCGATGCCGTCGAACACGCCGGCCGCCGCGCCCGGGCCGCCCGCGCCGTCCGTCACCGGCACGTTGCCCTTGATGTAGGCGTCCACGCAGCTCTTGACGAAGTTGACCCGGTTCTCCGGACGCGCCGCGCTCGAGAAGCCGCGCGACCAGGTCCAGCCGCCCAGCGAGATCAGCACCTTGATCTTCGGATACTTGGCCTTGAGCTTCTTGAGCTGGTTCCAGCTGCCGCGCAGCGGCTGGTCCCAGGTGTCGGCCACGCCGTCGACGCTGAGGTCGGCGCCGTAGGACTTGCCGTAGTCGGCGAAGGCGTCGCCGCCTTCCCCGGTGGACTCGTTGCTCGGGATGATCTTGCCGACTTCGCAGACGTTGTTGCGGACGTTGCCGAACGCGTAGTTGATGTGCGTCAGGTTGGCCGCGGAGCCGCTCGTGTCGATGTTCTTGACGTGGTAGTTGCGGCCGTAGATGCCCCACTGCGCGAAGTAGCCCAGCAGCACCTTGTCGCCGGCGGTCTGCGTGTCGGTCTTCACCGTGATCGGCGCCGACGGCTGCGACGAGCCGGCCTGGTTGAAGGCCGAGACCGTGAAGGTGTAGTTCGTGTTGGCCGTCAGGTTGGTGACGCTGGCGCTGGTGGCCGCGCCCTGCGCGACCTGCGTCGAACCCTGGTTGACGCGGTACTGCACCGTGCAGTTCGGGCCCGCGGCGACGGCGTTCCAGGCCAGGTTGACGCTGGTGGCCGTCTTGGACGGCGAGCTCAGGCCCGAGGGCGTGGCCGGCGCCGCGGCGCAGGTGCCGTTGCTGGCGGTGCTGGTGAGCAGCGTGCTGCTCAGGCCGGAGACATTGCCCGCCTTGTCCTTCGCGCGGACCTGGTAGCTGTACGAGGTCCCCGCCGACAGGCCGGAGTCGGTGTAGCTGGTCGCCGTGGGCGACGCGATCAGGGAGCCGCCGCGCAGCAGCTCGTAGTTGTTGACGCCGCTGCCGGCGTCGGTGGACGCGCCCCAGCTCAGCGTGATGCTGCTGCTGGTGATGCCGCTGGAGGTCAGGCCCGAGGGCACGGTCGGCGGCGTGGTGTCGGTGCCGCCGCCGGTGCAGGCGCCCAGCGACTTCCACACGTCCCACTGGCCGGAGTGGGTGGCGGGCGCTTCGTTCTGCGTCCACCACTTGGCCTGGTAGGCGATGTTGTTCTGCTTGGCAAAGCTGTTGGAGGTGCCGGTGTAGATGCCGGACGCCGACCATTCGGGCACGTTGGTGCAGTCGTAGGCGTGCGCGGTGCCGGCGGCCATCGCGGCGGCCAGGGCGATGCCGCCGAGGCGGACCATCTGTCTCTTCATGTCGATCTCCTGTGGGTCAAAGGGTGGTGGTGGGGAGGTCCGGGAGGCCGGCGCCGATGTCGTTCATCGCGTGGCCGAAGTCTTGGCGGAGGTCTTCGCCGCCGCCGCCGCCGGTGCTGCGGCAGGCACCGCGCCGCGGCGCGCTTCCTGCGCCAGCGCATAGCTGCGGCCGTTCACGGTGACGGTCCAGTTGCTGGGCATCGTCGACGGCAGGAAGTAGTTGATCGTCAGCGTCACGCTGGCGCCGGGGGCCAGGCTTTGCCACGACGGCAGCTTGAAGCTGGCGCGGTGGAAGTCGTTCTTCAGCCCGCCGATGTTGTTGCCCGCGGGGTTCGAGCCGTTGCTGATCACCGTGAGGCCGAAACCGCTCTGGTCCGTCACCGTCGACGGGATCGCGGTGGGGACGTCGAACTGGAACTCCGTGCCGCCGGGCAGCGTCGTCGTGCTGTTGTTGGTCAGCGTGAGCTTGGGCGTGATCGGGTAGTTGCTGTCGCCGAGCGCGAAGCCGCCGAGCGCGTACGCGATGTCCAGCGTCTCCGCCGGCAGCGCCGCCGAGCTGAGGCGGTTGCCGTAGGCCGGTGCCGTCTTCAGCTTGTTGTAGAGCGCGCTCGTCAGCGTGTTGCCGATGAAGTACTCGTTGCGTGCCGTGTCGAAGGCGTAATCGCCGGCGAACTCCCAGAACATCACGCCGCCGATGCCGCGATCGGCCACGTACTGCGCCTTCACGCCGAGCGACTGCTCGTCCTCGGTGCTGATGAAGACCTTCTTCTGCGCGTTCCACAACCACGGTGCCACCAGCGTCGCGTCGTAGTTGCGGACGTAGGTGCCGGTCAGCTGGTCGGCCGGGTTCGTGGCCGGGTTCAGGCCGTAGGCGGCGAGGTAGCTGCCCGGGCGGCCCGACGCGAGGTTCATCGCATGCCACATCGGGTTGGAGCCGGCGGGCACTTCCTTGCTGGAGACGTCGAGGTCGTGCCAGAGGTTGTCGATGCCGACGGCGCCGTTGCCGCACTTCTGCACGGTGCCGCCGCCGGTGCCGGCGGGGCACTTGCTCTGGTCGGGCAGGGCCGCCTGGCCCCACAGGCCGTTGGTGCCGCCGGTCACGCCCTGCCAGCCGCGGGTGTAGTACGGCACGCCGATGTTGATGCGGCCGGCCGGCATCGCGCCGCGGAAGTAGTGGTAGGCCCAGTCGGTGTTGAGGTAGCCGATGCGCGCGTACTGCGTGGCGGTGTAGTAGCTCCACGCGGTGAGCTCGCCGTCCTTGCCGTCGTCATACAGCGCCGCGTTGGGACCGACGAATTGATTCCACGCCCCGTGCAGGTCGTAGCTCATGATGTTCACGTAGTCCAGGTACTGCGTGACCTGGAAGGCCTCCATCCCGCGCAGCAGGTAGGCGGAGGAAGGCGCCGCGATCGTGAGCAGGTAATGGCGCTGATCGGACTGGCTGGCCGCGTCGAGCTTCGCGCGCAGCGTGCGCATCAGCACGACGTAGTTCTTCATCAGCGCGCCGCGCCGCGCGTTGCTGATGGCGAAGTCCACCGGGTTGCCGGCGTTGTTCATGCTGGTCGGGTACTCGTAGTCGATGTCGACGCCGTCGAACCCGTACTGCCGCAGGAAGGCCACCGCCGAATCCGCGAACGCGTTGATGCCGGCCGTGTTGGTCGAGCCGTCCGCGTTCGTCGTCATCGTGTAGAAGCCGCCCGTCTCGGCCCAGCCGCCGACCGAGATCAGCGTCTTGACGTTGGGGTACTGCTTCTTGAACTTGTTGAGCAGGTTGAAGTGGCCCTTGTACGCATAGGCCGGGTCCATCTCCGCGCCCGCGATGCCGGGCCAGGTGAGGCCGGTGGCGGGGTTGGTCGCGTCGGCGGTGTTGCCGACGGAAAGCTTGTTGGCCGCGTCCACATGCGCGAACGCGTAGTTGATGTGCGTGACCTGACCCCACGGGATCTGGTGCGCCAGGAACGCGGGCTGACCGGTCTTGCCGGTGCGCCAGCTGGTGAAGTAGCCGATGATGCGGCGCGGCTTGTCCGCGCCCATCTTCTCGCGGCCCTGGTCGTCGTAGACCTTGCAGTAGGCGGGCGCCGTGCCGGCGGTGGTGGCGAGGCCCTCGGGGCGACAGCGCTCGTCGCCGGTGACCTGGCCCTGCACGGTGATGCGCAGCGCGGCGGTGTCGGTGGTCGCGCCCTTGTCGTCGGTGGCGCGGGCGGTGATGTCGGCCACGCCGGCACGCGCGGTCCAGCTCACGCTGAACGGCGCGGTGGTGTCCTCGGCGACCAGCGCGCCGTTGACGTAGAAGCCGACCTTGGCGACGGTGCCGTCGCTGTCCGCGGCCGTCGCGGCCAGCGTCACGGTGTCACCGGCGGTCGGCGAGGTGCCCGCGGTCGGCGCGCTCAACGCCACCGTCGGCGGCTTGTTCGTGCCGCCGCCGCCGTCGCAGGCGCCCAGCACCTTCCACACATCCCATTGCCCGGAGTTCGTCGCCGGCGGGTTGTTCTGCGTCCACCACTTGGCCTGGTAGGCGGTGCTGCTCTGCTTGACGATCGCATTGCCGCTGTACGCGGTGGCGACATTCCAATCGGCGACGCCGGTGCAGTCGTAGGCCATCGCCGAGGTGCCGGCGACGGCCAGCACCATCGGCATCAGCCACGGCAGCATCGGGTGGGGACGGGCGCAGGGACGTTGTCTCATCGGGGGGGCTCCTGACGGGTGGTCGTTATGGACGTCTTGCAGACGTCTTGTGGTCGTCTTCGCGAACTGCAGGGATGAGCGCCGCCGCGCCGGGCGACTGCGGACGCAGCGCGGCGGAAACGGTCAGGGCTCGGAAGAAAAAGCGCCGGTCGGTTCAACCGGCGAAGGCGGCGGCCGCTCGGGCCCGGCCGCCGGGGACCGGCCTCAGGCTGCTGTCAGGCCGGCCACTCGGGGGCGGCGGGGCGGATCAGCGGCGCCGCGGCCGGAACGGGTCCGGCGGCGCGGTCGGCGGTACGAAGAAAGGCGCGTGCAGAAGACATGGCAGTCACTCCCTGGCTTGTCGACGTGCGGTCCGCGGGCTGATCCCGGCGGACGGCGTGCGGTTTGCAACCGCGGCGTCTAGGAGACCAATACCGCTGCTGATCTCATAGTGGTATGCAATGTAGATACCACTAACGTCTGCATCATTCAGGTTAACCCTCAAGACCTGCGTAACGTGTCGTAATGATGTCGTCAAGGACGTGTATGGACGTCAATTCAGGCAAATCAAAGGGAAAACCGGTACGACCGGAGAGGTCGACAGGAAAAACCAGTGTGGGACCAATTCTTGCCACGCGCGGTCTCCCGACCCGCTGCCAGGGAGGCAAAGGGGGACGCGCCCGGGAGGCGCGACAGCGTCGGAACTCAGCGCTCGACGCGCGACCACAACCCGTCGCGCAGCAACTCGTGCGGCAGGAAGCGGGCCTTGTAGGCCATCTTGTCGCTCTGCGCGATCCAGTAGCCCAGGTAGAGGTGGGGCAGGCTCAGGTCGCGGGTCTGACGCAGCTGCCACAGCACGTTGTAGGTGCCGTAGCTGACGTTGGGCTCGGGCTCGTAGAAGGTGTAGACCGCCGACAGCCCGTCACCCAGGATGTCGAGGATGGAAACCATCTTCAGCGCGCCATCGGGCTCGCGGAACTCCACCAGCCGCGAGTTCACCCGGCTCTGCAGCAGGAACTGCGTGTACTGGTCGACGCTGTCGTGGTCCATGCCGCCGCCGCTGTGGCGGCCGGCCTGGTAGCGCAGGTAGAGCTGGTAGTGCTCGTCGCTGTAGCCCAGCCGCATGACGCGGGCCTGCAGCGCCTGGTGCTGCGTCCAGGCACGGCGCTGGCTGCGGTTGGGCTGGAAGTCCGCCACCGGGATGCGCATCGGCACGCAGGCCTTGCAGCCGTCGCAGTAGGGACGGTAAGTGAACATGCCGCTGCGCCGGAAGCCGGCGGCGACCAGGCTCGAATACGCGTCGGCGTGGATCAGATGGCTCGGCGTGGCGACCTGCGAGCGCGCCTGGCGGTCGCTGAGGTAGCTGCAGGGGTAGGGCGCAGTCGCGTAGAACTGCAGCTCGGCCAGCGGGAGTTCCTTGGGGTGCGTCACGGGCTCTGGGGCTCGGGGGCTTGGTGGCTCAGGGCGGGTCGTTCTGGGAGTCGCTCAAAGAGTCGCTCAGGCCCAGGTGGGCCCACAGGCGCGGATGATAGGACCAATCCCCGGGCGCAGGCAGGCCGGCGTGCGCGGCGAGGTGCGCCTCGAACGCCTCGCGGGTGACCGGCGCCGCGCCCAGCGAGGCGAGATGCGCCGTCTGCTGCTGGCAGTCGATCCAGGGGATGTCGAATTCCCGGCACAGGCAGATCAGCGCCGCGAGAGCGATCTTGGACGCGTCGGTCCTGCGCATGAACATCGATTCGCCGAAGAACATCCGGCCAAGGTTGACGCCATACAGGCCGCCGACCAGTTCGCCGTCCATCCAGGTCTCGACCGAATGCACCGTGCCTTCGCGCGCCAGCTGCAGGTAGGCCTGCTGCATCTCCGGCACGATCCAGGTGCCGTCCTGGCCGTCGCGCGAGGTGCTGGCGCAGGCCTTGAGCACGGTCTCGGCGGCGTGGTCGACGCGGATCTCGCAGCCCGGCGTGCGGATGAACTTCGCCACCGTCTTGCGCAGCGAGCGCGAGAGCTTGAAATCCTCCGTCCGCAGGACCATGCGCGGATCGGTGGTCCACCACAGGATGGGCTGGCCTTCCCCATACCAGGGGAAGATCCCCCGGGCGTAGGCCGCGCGCAGGCGGGCGGGCCTCAGGTCGCCGCCGGCCGCGAGCAGCCCCGGAGCGTCGCTGCGCGGCCCCAGCGCGCGGCGGGTCGGCGGGAAGTCCAGAGAGTCATCGTCGAGCCAGGGGATCATCCGCTTCATGGTAGCGTGCCGCCTTCGTTCCACGCCCGTCGGCGCCCCCCTCGTTCCCATGATCACCCTCTACGGCATCCCCAACTGCGACACCGTCAAGCGCGCTCGCGCCTGGCTCGACGAGCAGGGCCTCGCGTACCAGTTCCACGACTACAAGAAGCAGGGCGTGCCCGCGGCGAAGCTGCCGCAGTGGATGGCCGAGCTCGGCTGGGACAAGGTGCTGAACCGCGCCGGGACCACCTGGCGCAAGCTGGACGATGGCGCCAAGGCCGGCGTGACGGATGCGACCCGCGCCGCCGCGCTGATGGTCGAGCAGCCGAGCGTGATCAAGCGCCCGGTCGTCGAATGGAACGATGGCCGGCTGAGCCTGGGCTTCTCGCCCGAGCTGTTCGCGTCGCACGCTGCTGAAGCGGCGAAGACGGCGAAGACGGCGAAAACGGCGAAACGCTGATCGGAGGCCCGCCATGTTCACCGGTATCGTCCAAGGCATCGCGCAGGTCGCCGCCATCACCGACAGGGAAGGCCTGCGCAGCTTCACGCTCGACTTCCCCGAGGGCTTCTGCCAGGACCTGGAGATCGGCGCGTCCGTCGCCTGCGACGGGGTCTGCCTGACCGTCACCGCCCTGAAGGGCGATCACGAGGCCGACTTCGACGTGATGCTCCAGAGCCTGAACCTCACGGCGCTGGGGCAACTGGGCGTCGGCGGCCGGCTCAACGTCGAGCGCGCCGCCAAGGAGGGCGCCGAGATCGGCGGCCACCCGCTGTCGGGCCACGTCGATTTCATGGCGAAGGTCGAGTCGATCCGCCGCCCCGCCAACAACCACGTGATCCGCATCGCCGTGCCGGCGCCGTGGATGCGCTACATCTTCGCCAAGGGCTACATCGCCGTGAACGGCGCCAGCCTGACGGTGGCCGAGGCCGGCCGCAACGCCGACGGCTCGGGCTGGTTCGAGGTCTGGCTCATCCCCGAGACGCTGCGCATGACCACCTTCGCCGACAAGGGCGAGGGCGCGCCGCTGCACATCGAGATCGAGCGCCAGACGCAGGTGATGGTGGATACCGTCCGGGACGCCGTCGCCGAGAAGATCGGCGCGCTGATGCCGGCGCTGAAGCTGTTCGCGCAGGAGCGGGGCCTGGACCTCGACGCATAGGCCGCGCGGTCGGCGGCACGGTCGGCGGGCTCGCCATCGCGAGGTCGACGCATAGTCGATGTCCCCGCATTCGCCATCCCTACAACACCAGATGACCTAAGTCATGCGCGCGGCGCGGAGCGCCCGCGCGTCGACTGAACGAAAGTCCCCGCGGCCCCTCCGGCCGCGCGCGGACCGCGGCCCCCGGGAGGGGCGCCGCCGACTTTTCCCCGTGTCCATCGGCCCTCGCGACGCTCCCCGCCAAGCCGCGCCGTTGCTCGCTTTGCCGGGGGCAGGCCTTGCCGTGCGGTGTGCGTCGACAGCAGGCCGTGCGACGTGTGGAACGCAGGCGTGGCGGATTGCGCAATCCGCCATCCCGTCAACGTGGGAGGCGCCCGTACCACCACGATGGGGGCCTCGCTTTTTCGCCGGGAGGCGCCTAACAATCCGCGACATTCCTTTGAAATCGTTGGATTTCGGTACACACGCGTTAGGGGAAACGAATGTTGGCCAGAGGCCTGATGGTTGCCGGATTGCTTGCCGCCTCGATCGCGGCGCTTGCCCAGGTGCCTTACGTGTTCAGCTACAACCCGGGCCCGTCCCGCGGCACGAAATGGATGGCCAAGGCCTCCGACGGCAACGCCGAAGGCGCGGCCTCGGTGGTCTCGTCCTCGCCGCGTCCGGTGTGGGCGCGGGTCTGCTACACGATCGGCCCCTCGGACAGCACCGTGTCGGTCTACACCCAGACCCGCAATGAAGAGGCGCGCGCGTTCGAGATCGCCTGGGGCGGGTGCAGCGACGTGTTCGGTACCAGCATCTGGATCGGCAATCCGCACGGCCAGCCGGTCGGCGGCTATTACGGCGTCGCGCCGGCCACGCCCCTCGATTGATCCCTGAGTTCCCGGCTCCGTCCGGTCGGGTCCGGGCGGGGCATTGCGTCCGTTGCCCGCGTCCTTGTCGTCGCCAGCAGTCGCTCGCTGTTGCTTGTTGTCGCTCGTTCTTGTTGCTCGTTGTGAGACGTCGTCCCGGACGTCGTTAGAAAACCTGGAGGATTCCATGCTTGCCACTTCCCCTCTCGTCTCCTCGTCCAGCCTCGTGCTGAAGTCCGCCCTGATGCTGTCCCCGCTGCTGCTGGCCGGTTGCCTGGCCACCGCGCCGACGATGGGCGAGAACAAGGGCACCGTCTCCGGCGCCGCCGGCGGCGCGACCGCCGAGAACCAGAACAGCAAGCTCGAGCATTGCGACGAGACGCTGGGCACGCTGGCCATCTTCGAAGACACCAACGCCCCGTGGTGGTCGCAGCTGCGCGACCGCCAGCTGGGTTCGACCACGCCGGTGCTGCGCCTGATGGTCCAGCAGTCCAACTGCTTCGTGATCGTGGAACGCGGCCGCGCCTTCGCCAACATGGAACGTGAGCGCGCGCTGATGCAATCCGGCGAAGTCCGCTCGGGCAGCAACTTCGGCCAGGGCCAGATGGTCGCCGCCGACTACACGATGAGCCCCGAGATCCAGTTCTCCGGCAAGACCGGCGGCGGTGGCGGCGGCATCGGGACCGGCGCGATCGGCCTGCTCACCGCGGTGGCGGCCAACGTCAGCACCAACGAGGCGTCCACGACGCTGCTGCTGGTGGACAACCGCTCCGGCGTGCAGATCTCCGCCGCGGAAGGCACGGCCAAGAACTTCGACTTCGGCTTCGGCGGCGCGAGCTTCTTCGGCAATGCGGCGATCGCCGGCGGCGCCTACGGCAAGACGCCGCAGGGCAAGGTCATCGTGACCGCGTTCGCGGACTCGTACAACCAGATGGTCAAGGCGCTGCGCAACTACAAGGCGCAGCAGGTCAAGGGCGGGCTGGGGACCGGCGGCCGCCTGGGCGTGCAGGGCGGTTCGACCGCGGCGTCCAAGGAAGTCGACCAGGCCGCCACGCCCGCGAAGGCGGCACCGAAGCCGGCCGCCAAGCCGGCGGCGAAGAAGCCCGCAACCACCACGACGCCGCCGACGACGAAGTGATGCGTTGAGGGAGTGCGGGGGGGTCGGGAGACCGCCCAACTGCGCTACGCCAAGCGCGGGCTCTCCACGCAGCAGGGGGCGTCCCTCCGGGAACCCCCAGCAGCATTCCGGCCCCACCTGCAGCTGCTGACGGCCCCGTTTTTGGGGCCGTGGCGAGCGGGGTAGGGCTTTGCTTTTGCCTCTATTGCTTCTGGATGTCGGCGCGCAGGCGCTCTTCCTGCTCGCGCAGTTCAGGCGTGAAGGCCTCGCCGAAATCCTCGGCTTCGAAGATCTGGCGGATTTCGATGTCGGACTCGGTCATCTGCGGGTTGGGGCACTTCTTGACCCACTCGATGGCCTCCTGCAACGAGGCGCATTGCCAGATCCAGTAGCCGGCGATCAGCTCCTTCGTTTCTGCGAAGGGACCGTCGATGACCTGGCGTGCCTTCCCGGAGAAACGCACCCGCGCGCCCTTGCTTGTCGGATGCAGCCCTTCGCCGGCGAGCATCACGCCGGCCTTCACCAGCTCCTCGTTGTACGCGCCCATCGCGGCAAGCAGTTCGGTGCTGGGCATCTCGCCCGCTTCGCTGTGCTCGTCCGCCTTGACGATGACCATGAATCGCATGTCGGTCTCCTGATGCAGTCCTGAAAATGAAAGAGGGTGGACGAACCATTGAACGAATGGCGCGTCTCACCCTCATGACGTTCGGCGGGCACCGCTTTCGACATGGTCGACAGCGGCCCCGCCGTTCTTTTCAGTGGCGGATCGATGGGTTCCGCGGTCGCCCGATCACGCGGCCAGCAGTTGGCGCAGCACGTAGGGCAGGATGCCGCCGTGGCGGTAGTACTCGACCTCGATCGGCGTGTCGATGCGCAGGATCAGCGGGACGCGGCGCTCCGGCGCGACGCCGTCGGCCGCACGGATCACCAGCGTCGCCTCGGACTGCGGCTTGATCTCGTCGCCGAGCTGGATGTCGATGACCTCGTCGCCCTTCAGTCCCAGCGATTCCCAGGAGTCGCCCGGGCGGAACTGCAGCGGCAGCACGCCCATGCCGACCAGGTTGGAGCGGTGGATGCGTTCGAAGCTCTTGGCCACGACCGCGCCGATGCCCAGCAGCTGCGTGCCCTTGGCCGCCCAGTCGCGGCTGGAGCCGGTGCCGTATTCCTCGCCGGCGAAGATCACCGTCGGCGTGCCGGCGGCGATGTAGCGCATCGCGGCGTCGTAGATGAACATCTTCTCGCCGCCCGGCTGGAACAGCGTCAGGCCGCCTTCCTCGCGCGCGCCGTCGAGCTTGGCCGGGATCATCAGGTTCTTGATCCGGACGTTGGCGAAGGTGCCGCGCATCATGACTTCATGGTTGCCGCGGCGCGAGCCGTAGCTGTTGAAGTCGGCCTTGAGCACGCCCTGCGCCTTGAGGTAGGCGCCGGCGGGCGAGACCTCCTTGATCGAGCCGGCCGGGGAGATGTGGTCGGTGGTGATGGAGTCGCCGAACAGCGCCATGATCCGCGCGCCCTTGACGCCGACTTCCTGTGCCTCGGGGATCTGCGTGAACTTGCCGAAGAAGGGCGGCTGCGCGATGTAGGTGCTCTTGGGCCAGCCGTAGACCTGGCCGGTGCTGCCCTTGATCTTCTCCCACAGCTTGCCGGGCTCCGACTTGACCTTGCCGTAGTTGGACCGGAAGGCGTCGGGGTTGAGCGCCAGCTTGAGCAGCGCATGGATCTCGTCGCTGGTCGGCCAGATGTCGCCCAGGTAGACCGGCTTGCCGCCCGTGCCCAGACCGACCGGCTCGGTCATCAGGTCGCGCGTCACGTTGCCGGCGATGGCATACGCGACCACCAGCGGCGGGCTGGCCAGGAAGTTGGCCTTGATGTTGGGGTGGATGCGGGCCTCGAAGTTGCGGTTGCCCGACAGCACCGCGGCGCAGACGAGGTCGTTGCCGGTGATTGCCTCGTTGATCTCGGGCGTCAGGTCGCCGGCGTTGCCGATGCAGGTCGTGCAGCCGTAGGCGGCCACGGAGAAGCCCAGCTTCTCCAGGTAGGGCAGCAGGCCGGCGTTCTGCAGGTATTCGGTGACGATGCGCGAACCCGGCGCCAGCGACGTCTTGATGTGCGGCTGGACCTTCAGGCCCGCCTCGACCGCCTTCTTGGCCAGCAGGCCGGCGGCGAGCATCACGCTCGGGTTGGACGTGTTGGTGCAGGACGTGATCGCGGCGATCAGCACGTCGCCGTTGAAGATGTCCAGCCCCTTCTGCGTGCCGCCGAGCGGGAAGGACTTCGGCAGCTTGTCGACGGGTTGGTTGAACCCGTTCTCCGCGACCGGCTTGGTGAACAGCGAGGCGAAGGTCTTGGCCAGGTCGGTGATGACGATGCGGTCCTGCGGGCGCTTCGGGCCGGCCAGCGACGGCACCACGGTGCCCAGGTCCAGCGAGACCACCTGGCTGAAGCGGATGTCGCCCGCCTTGGGGACGCCGAACAGGCCCTGCGCGCGGAAGTAGCTCTCGAAGGTCTCGATCTCGTCGGCCGTGCGGCCGGTGCCCTTGAAGTAGTCGATGGTGCGCTCGTCGACGGGGAAGAAGCCCATCGTCGCGCCGTACTCGGGCGCCATGTTGCCGATGGTGGCGCGGTCCGGGACGGTCAGCGAGGCGGTGCCCTCGCCGAAGAACTCGACGAACTTGCCCACGACCTTGGCCTTGCGCAGGATCTCGGTCACGGTGAGCACCAGGTCGGTGGCGGTGACGCCCTCGCGCAGGCGGCCCGACAGCTCGAAGCCGACGACGTCCGGCGTCAGGAAGTAGACCGGCTGGCCGAGCATGCCGGCCTCGGCCTCGATGCCGCCGACGCCCCAGCCCACCACGCCGACGCCGTTGATCATCGTCGTGTGGCTGTCGGTGCCGACCAGCGTGTCGGGGTAGTAGACGGTGTCCGCGCCGCTGCCGGTCTTGTGCACGCCGCGGGCCAGGTATTCGAGGTTGACCTGGTGGACGATGCCGAAGCCGGGCGGCACGACGCCGAAGGTGTCGAAGGCCTGCATGCCCCACTTCATGAACTCGTAGCGCTCGCGGTTGCGCTCGAACTCCAGCTTCATGTTCAGGTCCAGCGCCTTCGGGCTGCCGAAGTGGTCGATCATGATCGAGTGGTCGACGACCAGGTCGACCGGCACCAGCGGCTCGATCGTCTTGGGATCCTTGCCCTGGGCCTTGGCGACGTTGCGCATCGCGGCCAGGTCGGCCAGCAGCGGCACGCCGGTGAAGTCCTGCAGCACCACACGGGCGACGACGAAGGGGATCTCCTCGTTGCGGGGCGCGTTGGGCTGCCAGTTGGCGAGCTGCTCGACATGCTCCGCGGTCACGCGCTTGCCGTCGCAGTTGCGCAGCACCGATTCGAGCACCAGCCGGATCGAGACCGGCAGCTGGTTCACGTTGGGGAAGCGCTCGGCCAGCTTGGGCAGCGAGTAGTACTTGCCGCTCTTGCCGGACGCGGTCTTGAAGCTGGCGACGGTGTTGGCGAATGCATGGGGCATGGCTGACTCCTTGGCTTGGGGGTCCTGGCGCGCTCCTGGCCGTCGAGGAGGCGGGACGGTTTCTCTTCGGTCGGATGGGGATGGGATATCGGGGCTGATTGTGGCCTCGGGCGGCGGGCTTGTGATGACTCCTTCGGGCGAGCTTGTGCGAGGGCGCAACGACCCCTCGCGAGGCCCCCGCCGGAGGGGAGCGGGCATGCGGCTTGCATCAATGTCCCCAGTCCGGGCGGGGGGTGAGGCATTGGCTAACATCGCCGGGGACTTCCAGGCCGCCGGCACCCTGGCCGACAAGAACTGACCCCGGGGCGCTTCCGACCAACATTCTTTCGTAGCTTTCCGGACGAGGAATCCATGGATCAGGAACTGTTGTCGCCCACCGCCAGCGCCGCCCCCCGCGCGGCCGAGGTGATCCCGGAGGTCGCCGGCGCGCCGCCGCTGCCGCCGGCCGGGCTCACGCTGCTGCAGCGTCTGTTTTCCGCCTACCCCGGCAGCATGGGGCTGCGGCTCGGGCACTGGTCGACGCGGCTGGGCCGGCAGGCGCAGCAGCCGGCCGAGTTCACGCTGGTGCTGAACGACCCCACCGCGCTGCGGCGCCTGCTGCTCGGCCGCGACCCCTTGCGGTTCGCCGAGGCCTACTTCACCAGCCAGATCGACGTCGAAGGCGATTTCTTCGCCGCGCTCCAGCTCAAGGACCACCTGCCGGACCTGACGCTCTCCTGGAGCGACCGCCTGCGCCTGGCCGTGCGGCTGCTGGCCCCGCCGCCGCCCGCGACCGACGCCGAGCTGCGTTCGGGCGGTGTGCGCCGCCACACGCGCGCCGAGAACAAGGCGGCGATCGCCTTCCATTACGACCTGTCCAACGACTTCTATGCGTTGTGGCTGGATCCGGCGATGGTCTATTCCTGCGCCTACTACGAGACCGACGACACGGCGCTGGCCCAGGCCCAGTGGTCCAAGCTGGATCACATCTGCCGCAAGCTGCGGCTGCAGCCCGGCGAGGAACTGCTGGACATCGGTTGCGGCTGGGGCGCGCTGGTGATGCATGCGGCGCGACATTACGGCGTGAAGGCCACGGGCATCACGCTGTCGGAACGCCAGCTGGCGCTGGCCCAGGAGCGCGTCGCCGCGGCCGGGCTGCAGGGGCAGGTGGAGGTCCGCCTGTGCGATTACCGCGACATGACGGGACAGTTCGACAAGATCTCCAGCGTCGGCATGTTCGAGCATGTCGGGCTGAAGAACCTGCCGACCTATTTCGCGAGTGTGAACCGGCTGCTCAGGCCGGCGGGCCTCTTCCTCAACCATGGCATCACCCATGAGGAGGAGGGGTGGGGGCAGGCCTTGTCGTCGAAGTTCATCAACCGCTATGTGTTCCCCGATGGCGAACTGGACCGGGCGAGCAACGTGATGCGGGTGATGGAGCAGGAGCAGTTCGAACTCCACGACGTCGAGGCGCTGCGCATGCACTACGCGAAGACGCTGCGTGCCTGGGTCGCGAAGCTGGAGGAGGGGCACGACCAGGCGCTCCAGTACGTGGACGAAGCGCACTACCGGATCTGGCGTCTCTACATGGCGGCCTCGGCGCTGGAGTTCGAGACCGGCGAGCTGGGCCTGTACCAGATCCTGGCGAGCAAGCGTGATGGTGGCCCGGCCCCCGTGCCGTTGACGCGCCGCTACATGTACGACGCCCGCTGACCGCATTCCCAAGGCCCGAGGTCAACGTGCGCTTGTGGGGCCGGAATGGTGCTGGGGGTCCCTGGAGGGGCGCCCCCTGCACCGTGGAGTGCCCGCCGCCAGGCCTCCCGAAGTTTTCCCGGAGCTCGACCAGGTCCCCACCCCGAGCCCCCCCGAAGTTTTTTTCCACAACCCATTTAAGTCCCCTCACCCCCCGGTCGTCCTGTGAGTGGGAGGGCAGCTCAAGCCCTTCGATCAACGAAGCGCCCCCGCGCTTGCCCACACTCTCAAGGAGCGAACACCATGTTGAGCCTGCACACCAATGCCTCGGCCCTGTCGACCCAGAACTCGCTGAGCTCGACGCAGAAGAGCCTGGCCACGTCGATGACCCGTCTGGGGACCGGCTTCCGCGTCAACTCCGCGATGGACGACGCCGCCGGCCTGCAGATCGCCACGCGTCTGGATGCCCAGACCCGCGGCATGGCCGTGGCCCAGCGCAACACGCAGAACGGCATCTCGATGCTGCAGACCGGTGAAGGCGCGCTGAACGAAGTCAGCAACATCCTGCTGCGCATGAAGGACCTGGCCACGGAAGCCTTCTCGGCCTCCTCGACCGCGACCGACAAGACCGCGATGCAGGGCGAGTACGACGCGCTCGGCACCGAACTGACCAACATCGTCAAGAACACGTCCTTCGGCGGCACGCAGCTGTTCTCGGACGGCACGACCATCGACGGCACGCTGGGCAAGATGTCGGCTGCGATGAGCTTCCAGATCGGCGCCTCGGCCGGCGAATCGATGTCGGTGGACGTCAGCACGCAGCTGACCGCGCTGACGACCGCGCTGGGCACCGTCTCGACCCAGTACAACGCCACGCCGGCTGCCGGCACGGAACTGTCGGCCACGACGAACACGCTGCTGACCACCATCGGCGGCGCGATCGACAAGGTCGGTGAACTGCGCGCCTCCTTCGGTGCCGCGGCCAACCGCCTGGACCACGTCTACAACAACCTGCAGAACATGAGCACCAACACGGCCGCCGCCAAGGGCCGGATCATGGACACGGACTACGCGGCCGAGTCGTCGACGATGACGACCAAGCAGATGCTGATGCAGTCGGGCACGGCGATGCTCAAGCAGAGCAACAGCATGTCCGGCCTGGTCATGTCGCTGCTGGGCTGATGACCGCGGGGCGCGCCGCGCGGCGCGTCCGACGACATCGACGCGAGGGCTGGACGGCAACGTCCGGCCCTTTCCTTTTTCAACGGCAGCCGGAACGGCCGCACGAGGCGGGGGCACATGGCGGGATCGACATCGAATGCCGGCGCGGTCGGCGGCGTGAGCGGCATCGGCGCCGTCGGGCGGCTGCAGGCGTCGCTGCGCGATGTCGGCGGACTGACGCCCGGCGCGGTGCTGCGTCTGTCCGGCGGCGGCGACCGCAACGGTGGCGGATCTGGATGGCGGCTGGAGTCGCTCGACAGCGGCGAGATCATGACGCTGATCGAGCCGCCGCTGGACGACCTGCTGCCGGGCGACCAGGTGCTGCTGCGCGTGCGGGCGGTGGTGCCGCGGATGGAGCTCGAAGTGATCGAGCGCCGGCGGGATCCCGCCAACGTCGGTGCAGGTTCCCCCCACGCCGGGCCTGCCGGGGGGGGTGGCGATGGTGCAATCCCCAGCGCCTGGGGGCAGCTGTCCGCCTTGCGGGTGGACCTGGCGCAATGGCGGCGGCAGCTCTTGACCGCGATCGTCGAGACCCCGCTGGCGCGCACGCCGGCCGGATTGGTGTCGGCCTGGACCCTGGCGCTGGCGCACGGCCAGGTGCCCGTGGGACCGGGCGGTGAGCCGCTGTGGCTGCTGCCGATTCCCTATTGGATCCGGCGAGAGGGCCGGGACCCTGGCGACCCGCCAGCGCGGCCTGCCGGCACCGGATCGTCGGCCCGCCATGACGACGCGCTGCATGCGCCAGCCGCATCCGCGCCCGGCGAGGAGCCCGCGCTGAGTCTCCTGCTGCGCTGGCGCGGAGAGGCGGTCGGCCTGCAGCTCCAGGGCACGCGCGCGGCGCTGGCGCTGACGGTCCTGGCCGAGCACGACCACGTGCTGACGGCGCTGCGCGGCGAGTTGCCGCGCGTGGTCGCGGCGCTGGTGCGGGCGGGCTTCCGTCTGCGCCGCCTGGGCTGGCGCAGGCAGCCCCTGTGGGTGCCGGTGGATCCGTCGCCGCCGATGCGTTCTGACGCGACCTTGCTGACGGCGGCGGCCGAACTGGTGACGGCGCTCGGATAGACCGATGGGCTGTCAAGGCTGGCCTGGGCGGTGTGGCGCGCCGGCAGCGTTACCCGCCTTGAGGGGGAACGTGCGTTGACCGGCCTCCGGTCGGCGCGCAAGATGCCTCGTCATGGGGATCCGTCATGACGAAGTCAGGAACTGGCGGACGGCGGTCGAGCAGGGCGCCTTCGGCGTCTGGGACTTGAACCCGCCGCTGGAGCTGGTGCATTACTCGCCGCGCTGGAAGGAGCACCTGGGCTTTCCGCATCCGGACCAGCCCGACAGCACGGCGTTCTGGCGCTGCCGCGTCCATCCCGAGGACCTCGAGCCGATGATGCTGTCCTTGCGGGCGCACTTCGACGGCTTCACCGACACCTACGAGCAGCGCTTCCGCCTGCGCAGCAACGGCTCCGGCTATCGCAGCGTGCTGTCGCGTGGCCGGGTGGTGCAGCGCGATCACCGTGGCAACGTGCAGCGGATGCTGGGCACGATGGTGGACCTGACGGTGCGGCCGTTCACGCCGTATCAGGATCGCTCCCTGGGCGAGCATCAACCGATCGGCGCGCTGGGCTGCACGCCGTTCCATGCGCTGCTCGCGTTGAGCCGCGCGGAGGCCGCGGCGCATGAGCCGCTGCCGGACGATGACACGGGACAGCTGCTGGACCAGTTGGCGGAGATCCTGGCGGTGTCGTTCAGGCAGGTAACGGCGGTGCCCTGAGTCGACCCTCGCCCCGAGCCTCTCCCGCAAGCAAGAGAGGGAGAACCCACCTCAAGTCACCGGCGCCGGATTGAACAGCACCAGCGCGTTGTGCAGCTTGTGGTGTTCCGCCCACGTCTTGCGGCCTGAGGCCACATCGAGCATCAGCCGGAACATCTCCCAGCCCATTTCCTGGATGGACTTCTCGCCATCGGCGATCTGGCCGGCGTTGATGTCCATCAGGTCGTGCCAGCGGCGCGCCAGGTCGCTGCGCGTCGCGACCTTGATCACCGGGCATTCCGCCAGGCCGTAGGGCGTGCCGCGGCCCGTCGTGAAGACATGCAGGTTCATGCCCGCGGCCAGCTGCAGCGTGCCGCAGATGAAGTCGCTGGCCGGCGTGGCCGCGTAGATCAGCCCCCGCTGCTCGCGCGTCAGCTTGTTGCCCGGCGACAGCACGCCCGAGATCGCCGAGCTGCCGCTCTTCACGATCGAGCCCATCGCCTTCTCGACGATGTTGGACAGCCCGCCCTTCTTGTTGCCCGGCGTCGTGTTGGCGCTGCGGTCGACGCTGCCGCGCTCCAGATACGCGTCGTACCAGGCCATCTCGCGCACCATCGCCTCGGCCACCTCCGGCGTGCTCGCGCGCGAGGTCAGCTGCGCGATGCCGTCGCGCACCTCCGTGTTCTCGCTGAACATCACCGTCGCGCCTGCGCGCACCAGCAGGTCGGCACAGAAGCCCACCGTCGGATTCGCGGTCACGCCGGAGAACGCATCGCTGCCGCCGCACTGCACGCCGACCACCAGCTCCGACGCCGGCACCGTCTCGCGGCGACGCTGGTTGAGGCGCTCCAGATGGACGGTCGCCTGCGTCATCACCGAATCGATCATCGACATGAAGCCGACGTGCTTCGCATCCTGCAGGCAGACGACGTCGAGCGCCTCGGGAGTCGCGGACTCGCCGCGCTGATCCGCGATCGGGATCACGCCCGGCGGCATCAACCGCTCGGGCTGCAGCTTCTCGCAGCCGAGGCTGACGACCATCACCTCGCCGCCGAAGTTCGGGTTGAGGCTGATGTTGCGCACCGTGCGGATCGGGATCACCGCGTCCGGCGCGTCGATCGCGACGCCGCAGCCGTAGGTGTGCTCCAGGCCGACGACGTCGTCGACGTTCGGGTACTTCGGCAGCAGCTCACGCTTGATGCGGTCCACCGCGAACTCGACCACCCCCGACACGCATTGCACCGTCTGCGTGATCGCCAGGATGTTGCGCGTGCCCACCGAGCCGTCCGCGTTGCGGTAGCCCTGGAAGGTGTAGCCCTCGAGCGGCGCCTGCGCGGGCGCCTTCACCGTGGCCATCGGCAGGCCCTCGAGCTCGCGCGCCGGCGGCATGCGCAGCAGGCGCTCGTGCACCCAGCTGCCGGCCGGGATGTCCTGCAGCGCGTAGCCGATCGGCACGTTGTAGCGCAGCACCGCCGCGTCGGCCGGCAGGTCGACCAGCGCGACCTTGTGGCCCTGCGGCACGTGGTTGCGCAGCACCAGCCCGGAGGCCAGCACCGTGCCCTCGGGCAGTCCGCCGTCGTTGGCCACGATGGCGACGTTGTCGGCCTCGTGGATCTGGATGGTCAGCGGGGAGGTGATCATGGCGGTGTCCTGGGTCGATGCAACCTGGGGAAATGGGGGGAAGGGCGAGGGCGCGGTGCTCGGCGCCCTCGCGTCCGGACGTTCAGACGGGCTTCAATTCGACGCGCTTGATCTCGCCGACGATGAGCAGATAGCTTGCCACCGCGATCAGCGCATGCGCGCCGACGAACACCAGCGCGCCGTTGAACGACTTCGTCGTCTGCACGATGTAGCCGATCACGATCGGCGTCACGATGCCGGCGACATTGCCGAAGGTGTTGAACAGCGCGCCCGACAGGCCGGCGATCTCCTTGGGCGAAGTGTCCGACACCACCGCCCAGCCCAGCGCGCCCAGGCCCTTGCCGAAGAAGGCCAGCGCCATGATGCCGACGACGACGGCCTCGATGCCCACGTAGTTGCACGCGATCATCGACGTCGACAGCAGCATGCCGACCACGATCGGCAGCTTGCGGGCGAAGGTCAGCGAATGGCCGCGGCGCAGCAGCCAGTCCGAGATCACGCCGCCCAGCACGCCGCCGGCGAAGCCGCAGATCGCGGGCAGCGCCGCGACGATGCCGGCGTTCAGCAGCGACATGCCGCGCTCCTTCACCAGGTAGATCGGGAACCAGGTCAGGAAGAAATAGGTCAGCACGTTCACGCAGTACTGCGCGATGTAGACGCCCATCAGCATGCGGTTGCCCAGCAGTTGCTTCAGGTAGCCGAGCTTGGGTCCCGACGCGGTCTTGGCCTTGCCGCCGCCGGACAGCAGCGCGCCGCCGGACTCGATGTGCTCGCGCTCCGCGGCCGTGATGGTCGGGTGGTCGGCGGGACTGTTGTGCATCGTGCGCATCCACACCACGCTCATCACGATGCCCAGCGCGCCCATGAAGTAGAAGACCTCGGACCAGCCGATCGCGTGCACGATCCACGCCATGATCGGCGCGAACAGCACGGTGGCGAAGTACTGCGCGGAGTTGAAGATCGCCGACGCCGTGCCGCGTTCCTTCACCGGGAACCAGGCGGCGACCATGCGGCCGTTGGCGGGGAAGGAGGGCGACTCTGCCAGGCCGACCATCAGCCGCATCAGGAACAGCGCCGACACCGCCAGCGGCAGGCCGAACAGCATCGCGTCCATGCCCATGTGGTGCACGCTGCCCTGCAGCATGGTGAACAGCGACCAGAGCAGGATGCTCCAGGCGTAGACCTGCTTGGCGCCGAACTTGTCGAGCAGCCAGCCGCCGGGCAGCTGACCCAGCACGTAGGACCAGCTGAAGGCCGAGAAGATGAAGCCCATCTGGACCGCGTCGATGCCCAGTTCCTTGGACAGGACGGGGCCGGCGACGCCGACCGTGGCGCGGTCCGCGTAGTTCAGGACGGTGACGGCGAAGATCATCGCCAGCACGCCGAAGCGCGCGCGGCCGATGCCGGCCGCGGCCGAGGAGGAGAGGGATAACTGCATGTTGTCTCCGGATCGTATCGAGGGCCGGTCTGCGCCGGCTTGCCTGTCGGAAAAGCCCGGGGTCGGGCTTGGAATCAGGGGCGTACTCAGGCTTGCGTGTAAGCCGTCTTCACCGTCGTGTAGAACTCGGCGGCGTAGCGGCCCTGTTCGCGCGGGCCGTAGCTCGACGACTTGCGACCGCCGAAGGGCACGTGATAGTCGACGCCCGCCGTCGGCAGGTTGACCATCACCATGCCGGCCTGCGCGTGACGCTTGAAGTGCGTCGCATGCTTCAGCGAGGTCGTCGCGATGCCGGTGGCCAGGCCGAACGGCGTGTCGTTGGCCAGGTGCAGCGCCTCGTCGTAGTTCTTCGCCTTGATCACGCTGACCACGGGGCCGAAGACCTCTTCCTGGTTGATGCGCATGGACGGCGCGGTCTCGGTGAACAGCGCCGGCGTCAGGTAGAAGCCGGGCGCGCCCGCGCTGCTGCTGGCCTGCGCTTGGCCGCCGGCGGCGAGCGTCGCGCCTTCCGCCTTGGCGATGGCGATGTACTCGAGGTCCTGCGCGAGCTGGCGCTCGTCGACGACCGGGCCGATGTCGGTGCCGGCCTTGCGCGCGTCGTCGACCTTCAGTGTCTTCATGCGCTCGACCATCGCGGCGACGAAGCGGTCGTGGATGCCTTCGGTCACGATCAGGCGCGAGGACGCGGTGCAACGCTGGCCGGTCGAGAAGAAACCGCTGTTGATCGCGGCCGCGACGGCGACGTCGAGGTCCGCGTCGTCCAGCACGACGAACGGATTCTTGCCGCCCATCTCCAGCTGGAACTTGGCGCCGCGCGCGACGCAGGCCGCCGCGACGCGCTGGCCGGTGGCGACGCTGCCGGTGAAGCTGATGGCGTCGACGCCGGTGTTCTCCAGCAGTTCGGCGCCGACCTCGGAGCCGCGGCCCATGACGAGGTTGAAGACGCCGTCGGGCAGACCCGCGCGCTTGAGGATGTCGGCGATCGACCAGGCCGAGCCGGGCACCAGGTCGGCCGGCTTGAGCACGACGCTGTTGCCGAAGGCGAGGGCGGGCGCGATCTTCCACGCGGGGATCGCGATGGGGAAGTTCCACGGCGTGATCAGGCCGACGACGCCGATGGGCTCGCGCGTCACCTCGACGCCGACGCCGGGTCGCACGGAGGGCACGACCTCGCCGCCGACGCGCAGCGCCTCGCCGGCGAAGAACTTGAAGATGTTGCCGGCGCGCACGACTTCGCCGATGGCTTCGGGCAGCGTCTTGCCTTCCTCGCGGGCGAGGAGGTCGCCGAGTTCGGCGCGGCGCGCGAGGATCTCGGCGCCGGCCGCGTCCAGCACGTCGAAGCGCTGCTGCGGCGTGGCCAGGCTCCACTTGCCGAAGGCGTTGCGCGCGGCGGCGATGGCGGCGCGGGTCTGCGTCACGTCGGCCTGGGCGTATTCGCCGACCACGTCGCGCGTGTCGCTCGGATTGATGTTGCGGGAGGCGCGGGGGCCGTCGACCCACTCGCCGTTGATGAGGTTCTTGAACATGCGGACTGCTCTTTCTTGGACTGCGCTCGCGTCGGGATCCTGGGCGCGCGCCGACACAGCGTCGGTGCGCGCCGCGGGGCTTACTGCGGGCCGAGCTTGGAGATCAGCGCGCCCAGCTCGTCGACTTCGGCGGGCTTGAGGTCCGACAGCGGCGGACGCACCGGACCGGCGGTGTGGCCGACCAGGGTCGCGCCGGCCTTGACGATGGAGACCGCGTAGCCGTGGCCCTTGTTGCGCAGGGCGATGTAGGGCAGGAAGAACTCCTTGATCAGGCGGTCCGTCGTGGCGGTGTCGCCGGCGGCGTGGGCGTTGTAGAAGTCGATGGCGGTCTTCGGGATGAAGTTGAAGACGGCGGACGAATACACCGGGCAGCCCATGGCGCGGTAGGCGCCGGCGAAGACTTCGGCGGTGGGCAGGCCGCCCAGGTAGCTGAAGCGGTCGCCGAGGGTCTGGCGGATGGAGACGAAGGACTCGATGTCGCCGAAGCCGTCCTTGAAGCCGATCAGGTTGGGGCAGGTGTCGGCGAGCTTGAGCAGCGACTCGGGCGTCAGGCGGCAGGCGCCGCGGTTGTAGACGATGACGCCGAACTTGACGCTGCGGCACACGGCCTGGACGTGGGCGACGAGGCCTTCCTGCGACGCTTCGGTCAGGTAGTGCGGCAGCAGCAGGATGCCCTGGGCGCCGAGGCGTTCGGCCTCCTGCGCGTACTGGATGGCGACGCGGGTGGGGCCGCCGGCGCCGGCGATGATGGGCATGCGGCCCTTGCAGGTCTCGACGGCGACGCGGATGACGTCGCTGTATTCCTTGGGCTCGAGCGAGAAGAACTCGCCGGTGCCGCCGGCGGCGAACAGGGCGGTGGCGCCGTAAGGCATCAGCCATTCCAGGCGCTCGGCGTAGGGCTTGGGCGCGAAGTTCAACTGGGCGTCGAAGTCGGTCAGCGGGAACGACAGCAGGCCGTGGGAAATCGTCTCTTTGAGGGCTTGGGGCGAGGTCATGAGGGGGCTTGTCTCCGTGGCTACAACAGCGCTGGACCCTTCATCGCACCTGAATTGGTACCGGTACCAGCGTGAGCCGGATGGTAGCGAGCACGACCTCACGGTTCAAGAGGGAGGTCGTACAACTGCGGGTAATCACCTAATCGTTCTTCGCGCAGGACATGGGGCCGACATCGAGCAGGTTTGGCGATGGCGGGCAGTCGCCGGAATCGATGCGGCGGTGCTTCTGATGTCCCCCAATGGGGGGCGCTCATTCGCGGGCGCCCATTGGAGGGACCACTTCAGAGGGGGGAGAGCTAGGGGTAGTGGGTCGCCGGAGCGGCATCTACAACCGGTAGGCGATCGAGGGGAAGCAGTCCGCTTTGTTCCCGATGCGCCGAGGCCGTACGCAGGCCTCTTCACGGCATTACCAAGGAGTCAGCCATGAGAACCGAAGCGAGAACCGCATTCCAGCAGCAAGTCATCGAAGCGCTCGTCGAGAGCAAGGCCATCAACATCGACGCGGTCAGCGCGACCTTCGCCAAGTTCGGCGAGCGTGCCCTGCTGCAGGGCGAACCGCTGGTGACCATCATCAACCGCCACGCCATCTGGAACTGCGGCTGGCCGGGACCGGAGCTGGACATCCTGCGCAACGTCCCTCAACTGCGCGAGTGACGCCATGAGCGCGGTCGTCTCGATGCCCAGTGTCCGGCCGATGGTTGGCAGGCGGTCGGTCGCGACCCGGCGTCGGGACGACCTGCTGGGCCGCGTGCACCTCGCGGTGCGCCTGGCCCGGAGAACCTTGAAGGCGGCCGTGGCCGCGGAGGAGGAGGTCCTCGCCAAAGGCGGCACGGAGGCGCCGGCCGCGCTGGTGCTGGGCAAGGTCGTCGGCGAGGCCGCCATGCTGCTGCGCACGACGGCGCCCTTGCGCGGGGAGGACGAGACGCTCGAGGTCGAGGCGCGCCTGCTCGCGGTGCAGCTCGTGGCGCAGGCGCGCGGGGCGAGGGTGCGGGAGCGCCTGTGCAACGACGCGGGTTGCGCGCTGGAGCATGCGTCGGCGCATCTGTTCCTCGGCGACGCGGGGTATCCGGACGAGGCGTTCGATCGCCTGCTCGGCGACATCCTCGATGGCAACGAGGCCTGCGGGCCGGAGCGGCTGCCGAATCACCAGCTCGAATGCGCGTGGCTCGATCAGATCCGGCGCGGCCGCGTCGATGTCGAGCCCATCGATGAAGAGCTGCTGATGAGCACCTGCATCGCCTGGCCGCTCGACGTGCTGGGGTGCTCGACGCTGGACCTCTACATGTTCACGCACGTGGTGATGTATGCCTCCGACATGGGGCGGCGTCCGGTGCACCTGCCGCGACCGGTGGAGGAGATCCTCGCCGAGGCGGAGGCGGGACTGGCCGCGGCACTCGACGCGGACAACTTCGACCTCGCGGCGGAGTTGCTGTGGACCTGGCCGATGCTGCAGCAGCCCTGTAGCCCGGTGGCGGTCTTCGCCTTCGACGTGCTGGCGAGCGCGCAGGACGCGCAGGGTTTCCTGCCCGGGCCGGACCATGCGCGATGGATGGCGGCGACTGGACACGGCCTCGCGCATGAGGACGTCGTGCAGCGCACCTCGTATCACGCGAACCTCGTGATGGGCATGCTGTGCGCTGTCGCGCTGCAGGCGGGCAGGGAGCCGCCCGCGGAGCCGCTGATGGCGGAGCAGGCCCTGAACATGCGGCATCGGCTCGATGGCGACCTGTTGCGGCGCCTGCCGCCGAGGCCGCTCGTGCCGCGTTGGCAACGGGCTTTCCTCGCGCTGGAGGAGCGCGAGCAGGCGGCGCTGTCCTCGCTGTGCTTCAGCGTCTGGTTCCGACGGGCTGCGGCTGCGAATGACATCGCGCGACTGCGCGACGCCTTGGCCGCCACGTTGGAATACGACGACTGCGACGGGCCGTCAGCCCATCAGGCCTTGAAGCGACTGCAGCGGGTGACGGCCATCGGTCGGCTGCACGCGGTGGCGGTGGCTGCGCGCTGATCGAAGATCCTCGCCCGCGAGTACGCGCACGAGCACGAGGCTTCAGCACTTCCGCCGCCGCTGGCCCTCACCCCCGCCCTCTCCCGCAAGCGGGAGAGGGAGAAGAGAGCGTCACTTCACGTCGACGACGGTGCCAAGCGAGAAGGCGCCCAGCGTCGCATCCCAGCGCTGACCCGAGGCGACGTTGTCCGCATTCGCCCAGCGGATGGCGAAGCGCGCATCACCGCTCAGACGGGCGTCGCCGTCGGGCAGCGCCACGCTGACCTGATAGCGGCCAAGCGGCAGGTCGGCCGGCACGGACGCGGTGAGCGTCGCGGCTTGTTCGACGCCGCCGGGCAGCCACGTGCGCGGGTCGGCGCCCGACGCATCGATGCGGCGAACCTCGCCGTTCGCGGCGTTCTTGAGCACGAGCTGCACGCCGCGCGGATTGAACACGCGCGCCCATCCGTCGTTGCGCAGGTCCAGACGCACACTCAAGGCCTGACCCCGTGTGACCGACGCCGCGTGCGAGGCCTTCACCAGCGCCAGTCGATAACCCATCTTCCGTCTCACCTCGGCCATGCAGCCGCCTTGCACCCATTTGTCGTGGAAGGCGGTGCGGTAGTACTCGTCGTTGAGGTAGGTCAGGTTGTAGCGGGCGCCCTCGGCGAGGATGTCGGCACATTGGCTGCGCGGCACGGCGCCGGCTTCGTCGGCCGGGTTGCAGGTCTCGCCGCCGAAGGGCGCGAGGTCGCCCAACCGGTCGACGTAGTCGCGCTGCTTCGCAGCGGTGGCCGTGTCCTCGTCGTAGGTGCCGACGTCGGTCTTGCTGGCGAGGAAGCAGTCGTTGTGAACGCCGACACGCAGACCGCCGGTCAGCACGGCGCTCAAGGGCGGCAGCGTCGGCGTCCCGTCCATCACATACGGCGGATAACGCAGCTGGATGAAGCGGCTTGCCGGCAGCGCGGCGAGCAGCGCATCGCGGATCTGGTTGCGGCTGGCCGGGGCGGTCAGGTTGTTGGAGGAGGTGTGCCACTCGCCCCACGCGCCGATAAAGCCTGCCTGCATGAACGCGATCACGTCGGCATTGCGCTGCAGGACCGGCTTGAACTGCGTGATGTGGGCGAGCACGCGTGACAGCGGCGCGTCCTTGGCGTTCTGGTAGTCGACTTCCGATTCCGGATAGTTGTAGACCACGCGGATCACGAGCTTGACGCCGGCGGCGCGCGCATGGCCGAGCGCCGTCTCCACTTGAGCGAGCAGCGCCGGGGTCAGGTCTGAACCGCGATAGGCCGACAGGTCCAGCTTGGAAAAGAGCAGGCGATAGCCGGCCTTGTAGGCGTCATCGGCGTCGGCGCGGGTGAAGGTGTCGAGGTTGGCCCAGGTCCAGCGGTAGAAGCCGCGCTCGGGGTTGGGAAGCTCGGCGTCGGTGGCGGTGAAGGTGGCGGCCGTCTGGGGCTCGTCCGTCCCGGCAGGAGGCACGGGAGCAGGTGTCGGCGTGGTGGTCGGTGTTTCCGGATTCGGCGGAGTCGTCGGCGTAGTTGGCGTAGTCGGCGTTGTTGGTGTCGTCGGTGTGGACGGCGTTTCCGGCGTAGTCGGCGAGCTGGCCCCAGTCGGTGGCGGAGTGGTTGCCACCGGCGGCGGCGAGGCCTCGCTCGACCCCGATCCGCCTCCGCAGGCCGTGAGGATCGCCAGCGAGAACGCCGCGGCGATCGGGCTCATGCCCGTGAACGGACGGCGGAGGAGGCGTTGCTTCTGCATGGAGGCGGCTCATTGGCTGGTTTGTTGCCAATGTATTTCTGCAGAAGCCGCGACGGCCGTTGCGCCACGCAACAGAGTGCTTCGCGGGCGACCGTTGGAAAAAGTCTTTCGAGGTTTCAAGGGGCGAAAGCGTGAACGCCCCCGCACCATCGAATGGTTGCGGTGGGCACTGGTGTCAAACAGCATCAGCCCGGATACGGTGGAACGGGCGAAGGCCTTGCTCGATGAGTTGAAGCGGGATGGATCGGTGGGCGTTCCGTCGCTGCCGGTCGAGGGGAACACTGCGGAATGGTTGATGCATCGTCAGGTCCGATTGGCTTGTTGAAGTCGGCCCTGGCGTGAGTCCTGCACCTTTGGGGGATCTCAGTCACTCCAGAGGGTGAGACGCCCGAACCACGATGCCCAGACCCTTGGTTCGCGCCCCGCCGGAGCGGCCATAGAGTGCCTTCATGCATTGATCTGAAGAGACATGACATGACCGCATTCCAATCACAGAACGACGAATCGACGACCTCGCTTTTTGAAGAGGACTTCCTCCTCCGGACGATCGGTTCCATCGCGGAAGACGCCGGCATGGCGTTGACGGAGCTCGTGGCCAACGCGTGGGACGCCGGCGCATCGCTTGTCGATCTGACGATTCCGGAGACGACCGGTGGGATGCTGGTGGTCGAGGACGACGGCCACGGCATGACCGCCGACCAGTTCCGGGAGCGGTGGATGACGCTGGGGTACGACCGACTCAAGCGTCAAGGGGTCGAGGTCGAGTTCCCTTCGCTGCGCAAGGGTTGGCGGCGCTTCGCCTACGGCCGCAGCGGCATGGGGCGTCACGGGCTGCTCTGCTTCGCGGACAGGTATTCGGTCGAGACCTGGCGCGACGGCGATGCCACGTGTGTAACCCTCGCTACGCCCACGGTGTCGATGCCGCTCGGTATCGAGAACGAGCTTCGCGCTCTCCGCGATGGTCATGGGACGCGCATCGCCGTCGTCGTTGAACGGCGGCTTCCGGAAGCTGGTGAGATCCGCGCGCTCCTCGCGGCGGGGTTCCTCCATGACCCACGATTTCTGGTGCGTGTGAATGGTGAAGCTGTGACGACCGCGGATCTGTCCGGTTCAATCGAGCGCACCGCGCTGCGGCTGGACGGTCGCCCGCCGGTATCGGTCAGCGTTGTCGACGCCACTCGCGCCGGTCGGGGCGCCAGCCATGCCGGCATCTCCTTCTGGGTGAATGGACGGCGCGTTGGAATGCCGAGCTGGACGATCGACGGCGAATCCCTGATCGATGCACACGGCCGTTTCGCCGAGCGCTATGCCATCGTCGTTCAGGCGGGGGAGGCGTGGTTGCCGGAAGTCGGGAGGGACTGGCGTGAGTTCAGGCCAGGCCCGATGGTCGATGCCATGCGTCTCGCGGTGCGCGACTACGTCAGCATCTCGCTCGACAAATGGGGAGGCACGGTGTCCGAGAAGAGTTCCGAGGACGCATTGATGTGTCATCGAGCTGCCTTCGGGATGCTGACGCCGATGCAGCGCGCGGGAGTCGCGACCTTCACGCGGGAGCTGGTGAAGGCCACACCGGCTGTGTCCCAGGACATCCTGTCCGCGGCTGTGCTGGCGGCCATCCGCCTTGAACAATCGCGTGGTGGCTCAGGGTTGCTCGACAGGTTGGCGGTGTTCGGGGACTCGGACATCGAAGGTCTGGGTCGTCTTCTGGACCAATGGACCGTCCGGGACGCGCTCACCGTGCTGGATGAGATCGACCACCGCATGGCCGTGCTCGCCACGCTAGACCAGTTGAGCGGTGACCCGACGGCTGACGAATTGAAGGTCCTGCATCCATTGGTGGCCCAATCCCGGTGGCTCTTCGGAGCAGAGTTCGATAGCGCCGAATACGTGTCCAACGTGTCGCTTCGGACCGCAGCGGAGAAGATCTTCAAGAAGCGCTTGTCTCCGATGGACTTCTCCAATCACCGAAAGCGCCCCGATCTGGTGATGCTTGCGGATGCCACCTGTTGTGTCGTCGGGACGGAGGGTTTCGGGCCCGGTGACGAGCGCCTGATCCGGCAGCAGAAAGTACTGCTGGTGGAACTCAAGCGTGGCGGACATGTGCTGCAGCGCGTTGATCTCTGGCAGACGCTCGGCTATCTGGACGACTTCTATCGCTGCGGCGCATTGGACGGGCCGTCGCAACTGACTGCATTCGTCGTCGGTCACGCGATCGGAGAGGACGCGGAACTTGAAATGCCGTTCGTGGCCGGCGGTCTGATTCGCGGCAGTGTCCGCGCGGTGACCTATGGGCAACTCACGCGCTCCGCGCACTGTCGCCTTCTTCAAATGAAAGACAGGATTCCGGCCCGCTACGAGGACATGTGGGGCGCGGATCTGTCTGCCAGGGTCATGCGTGCTGCACAGCCCGAATCGGCATAGGCGCGGGCGTTCAAAGGACTCAGCCCAAGGTCCCCACCACCGCAATCTCCTTCTGATCCGGCACCTCGTTGTACGACAGCACCGCCAGCCCGGGCGCGAAGAGCCGGGCGTATCGCGCCAGCAGCGGTCGCACCTGCGGCATGACGAGCAGCGCCGGCGGCGCGCCGAGCGACTTCATCTGGTCCCGCGCCCCCGGCATGTGCTGCTGCAGCTGCGACAGCAGCTGCGGATCCACCGGGTAGCTGTCCAGCTGCACCTTCGCGCCGCCCGCGCGCGCCTGGTTCAGCGCATTCAAGAGGTGGTTCTCCAGATCGCTGCCGAGGTTGAACACCTTCAGCGCACCCAGCGCGCCCTGCGGCCCCTGCAGCTGCGAGACGATCTGCCGCTTCAGCGCGCAGCGCACCTCCGCCGCCAGCAGCACCGGATCCTTCGTCGCCTCCGCGTTCTCGACCAGCGTCGACGCGATGCTCTGGATGTCCTTCACCGCCACGCCCTCGGCCAGCAGCAGGCGCATCACCTTCAGCAGCTGCGCGTGCGTGTACGCCTTGTCCAGCGCACCGCCGAGCTTGGGCGCGATCGCGTTCAGGCGCTCCATCAGCGCCGCGATGTCGTCGAACTTCAGCAGCTCCGGCAACTGCTCGCGCAGCACCTTCGACACGTGCGTCGCGACCACGCTCGCCACGTCCACCACCTGGTAACCGAGCCCCAGCGCGTGCGCCTTGTGTTCGGTGTCGATCCACGTGATCGGCATCGCGTACGCCGGATCGAAACCCGGGATGCCGTCCACGTCGCCCCACACCTGGCCCGACGCGATCGCCATCAGGCGGTCCGGATAGACCTCCGCCTGCGCCACCACCGCGCCGCTCAGCGAGATCGCGTACTGGCTCGGCTTCAGCGAGAGATCGTCCCGCACCGACAGCGTCGGCAGCAGCACGCCCAGCGACTCGCTCAGCGACTGCCGCATCCCGCGCACCCGCGCCTGCAGCGGCGCGCCCTGCGCCGGATCGATCAGGCCGACCAGCTTGTAGCCCAGGCTCACCGACACCGCTTCCACCACGGGCAGCGCGCGCCAGTCGATCTCCGGCGGTGTGCCGGCGACCAGCGCGCTCTCCACCGGCGCCGCCGGCTGGATGCGGTCGCGCGACCGGTCCCCCATCCGCCACGCCGCATAGGCCAGCGCCACCGCGAACGCACCGAACGCCAGCCACGGCATGCCGGGGATCAGCGCCAGCACGCCCATCACGCCCGCCGCGCTGTACAGCACCTGCGGCGACGCCAGCATCTGGTCGCTGACCTGCTGCTCGAACTCGCCCGAGTCGCTGACCCGCGTCACGATGATCGCGGCCGCCGCCGACAGCAGCAGCGCCGGGATCTGCGCGACCAGGCCGTCGCCGATCGTCAGCAGGCCGTATTGGCGGATCGCCTCGCCCAGCGACAGGCCGTGCATCAGCGCGCCGATCGCGACGCCGCCCACCAGGTTGATCAGCAGGATCAGGATCGACGCGATCGCGTCGCCGCGCACGAACTTGCTCGCACCGTCCATCGCGCCGTAGAAGTCGGCCTCGGTGCCGACCTCCTGCCGCCGCTTCTGCGCCTGCTCCTGGTTGATCAGGCCGGCGTTGAGGTCGGCGTCGATCGCCATCTGCTTGCCAGGCAGCGCGTCCAGCGTGAAACGCGCCGACACCTCCGAGATCCGCTCCGCGCCTTTGGTGACGACGATGAAGTTCACCACCATCAGGATCACGAACACCACCAGGCCGACGATGAAGTTGCCGCCGATGACGACGTTGCCGAAGGCCTCGATCACCTTGCCCGCCGCGTGCGTGCCCTCGTGCCCGTGCAGCAGCACCACGCGCGTGGACGCGACGTTCAGCGACAGCCGCATCAGCGTCGTCGCCAGGATCACGCTGGGGAAGATCGAGAAGTCCAGCGGCCGCCTGCTGTTCACGCTGACCAGGATCACCACCAGCGACAGCACGATGTTGAACGTGAACAGCACGTCCAGCAGCACCGGCGGCAGCGGCAGGATCACCATCGCCAGGATGGCCAGCAGGAACAACGGCGCCGCCACGCGCAGGTCGCGCAGTTGCTGGCCGAGGCGGCCGAAACGGCCGAAGCGGGCGGGCCCGGCGGACGATGCAGAAGAGGAGGGCGGGGAGGACTTCATTCGGACTCCGGATCGGAGAGATGACGCGGCACCGGCAGGTCGCCCGCCAGGCTCGGTTCGGTCGGGCGGCGGCCCGCGTGGAAGGCCTTCAGCTGCATCACGTAGCTGAGCACCTGCGCGACCGCCTGGTACAGCGACGCGGGAATCTGCTGCTGCACCTGCGCGCTGTTGTAGAGCGCGCGCGCCAGCGGCGGCAGCTCCAGCAGCTGCACGCGGTGCTCGCGCGCGAGGGAGCGGATGTAGAGCGCCATCTCGTCGACGCCTTTGGCGACGACGTAGGGCGCCTCCGCCTTGGTGCTGTCGTAGCGCAGCGCGACCGCGTAGTGCGACGGGTTGACGATGACGACGTCGGCCTCGGGCACGGACTTGCGCACGCTGCGCCGGGCCAGCTGCTGCTGCAGCTGTCGGATGCGCTGGCGCACCTCGGGCCGGCCTTCGTTCTGCTTGTATTCTTCCTTGACCTCCTGCTTGCTCATGCGCTGGTTGCGCAGGAACAGCAGGCGCTGCAAGGGCACGTCCACCAGCGCATAGAAGGCGAGCACCGCCGCCAGCGTCAGCAGGCCGTCCATCACCAGCGAGGCCGCGCGCGCCAGCGCCAGCGGCAGGCTCAGCGCCTGCAACTGCACGTACTGCGCCGCGTAGGCCGTGGTCACCCAGTACAGCACGGCCAGCACGCCGCCGGTCTTCATCAGCGTCGCGGCGAGCTCGGTGTAATGCTTGGCGCTGAAGAGCCGGCCGAGGTTGCCCAGCGGATTCAGCTTCGAGAACTTCGGCGCCCACTGCGACGGCGAGAACACGATGCCGCCGCCGAGCTGCGTCGCGAGGATCACCGCCGCCGGCAAGGCCAGCAGCGGCATCAGCATCTTCGCCAGCAGCCACAGCGACTCATGCGCCGCCTCGCCCCAGAGCGCGTCCAGTCCCTGCAGCGCATCGTTGCCGTCCAGCGGCGCGAGCGCCAGCCGGAACAACCGAGCGAAGTCCTCGAGGTAGGACGGCGCGATCATCATCAGCAGCTTCAAGCCGGCCAGCAGGCCGATCGCCGCGCCGATGTCCTTGCTGCGCGCGACCTGGCCCTGCTCGCGCGCCTTGCGCAGCTTCTGCTCGGAGGCCTTCTCGGTCTTGTCGGCGGTGTCGGACTCAGCCATGAACGCCTCCTGGTCCGATCAGTCCCGCCACTTCGGGCACGCCGCGCATGCCTTGCTCCAGCATCCGCAGCAGCTGCTGCGTCATGCGCAGGTAGTGCGCCGGCACGTGCGCCAGCATCTGCGTCAACATGAACAGCCCGAAGAGCGTGACCAGCGAGTAGCCCAGCGAAAACAGGTTGAGCGCCGGCGCCACGCGGTTCAGGAAGCCCATGCCCAGCTGCACGACCAGCGTCGCCGCCACCACCGGCAGCGCCAGCAGCAGCGCCGCGGAGAACACCCACGCCAGGTTGTAGGCCAGGTTCTGCAGCGTCAGCAGCGAGAGCCCGGCGCCCAGCGGCCAGGCGCGGAAGCTCTCTCCCAGCACCGCGGTGAACAGCAGATGGCCGTCCATGCCGAAGAAGGCGAGCACGCACAGGATGTTGAGCAGCGCGCCGACGACGTCCGAGGAGCTGCCGTTGATCGGATCGTTCATCACCGCCATCGCCAGGCCCAGCTGCGACGACAGCAGGAAGCCCAGCACCCCGATCACGGCGATCGCCAGGTGGAAGGTCAGGCCCATGGCCAGGCCGAGGATGGCCTGCTCGGCGGCGGCCAGCACGCCCTGCATCGAGAAGACCGGGATGTGCACCGCCGTCGACTGCGCGACCGGCATCATCACCACCGCCAGCACCAGCGACAGCAGCACGCGCGCGGACATCGGCATGCCGGCGTCGCCCATCGTCGGCGCCGCGGCCAGCATCGCCAGGATGCGGCAGAACGGCCACCACAGCGCGCTGAGCCAGGCGGTGAGCTGGCTGAAGTCGATGTCCACGGCGCGCTTTCCCTGCGAGTGCGGCGACGAGTGCGGCTCAGAGTGCGACGGCGAGTCCGGCTACGAGGCCAGCTGCGCCGCGCGCTCGAAGATCGAGACGCAGTAGTCCATCAGCAGGCCCACCATCCAGCGGCCCGCCAGCCCGAGTACCAGGAGCGTCACCAGCAGCCGCGGCAGGAAGGCCAGCGTCTGCTCGTTGATCTGCGTCGCGGCCTGGAACAGCGCCACGATCAGGCCCGTCACCAGCCCCGGCAGGATCAGCACCAGCACCAGCAGCATCGTCAGGTGCAGGCTCTCGCCGATCAGGTCGGCGGCGATCTCGGGCGTCATCCCGCCACCCCGCGCACGCTCGACACCAGCGTGTTCACCGTCAGCGTCCAGCCGTCGACCAGCACGAACAGCAGCAGCTTGAGCGGCAGCGAGATCACCAGCGGCGACAGCATCATCATCCCCATCGCCATCAGCACCGAGGACACCACCAGGTCGATCACCAGGAAGGGGATGAACAGCATGCAGCCGATCTGGAAGGCGGTCTTCAGCTCGGACAGCGTGAAGGCGGCGAGCTTCACCGCGAAGCTGTGGTCCTCGGGCTTGGCCACGTTCGTCTCGCCCGACAGCTGCGCGATCTGCGCCAGCGCGCTCTTGCCGGTCTGCGCCAGCATGAAGCGCGAGATCGGCTTCTCCGCGATGGACAGCGCCTGCATCAGCGTGATCCTGTCGCTGTCGTAGGGCACCATCGCCTGCTCGTAGATCTGCGCGCCGATCGGGCGCATCACCAGGATCGTCAGGATCAGCGCGATGCCGGTCACCAGCCGGTTCGGCAGGCCCTGCTGCAGGCCCAGCGCCTGGCGCAGCAGCGACAGCACGATCACGAAGCGCGTGAAGCTCGTCATCATCAGCACCAGCACGGGCAGCAGCCCGAGCAGCGTCATGATGACCAGCACCTGCGTCTTCAGCGTGAAGTCGCCGCCCCCCGCGCCGGCACCGGCGATGCGGATCGCCGCCATCGCCGGGTCGGCCGCGATCGACGCGAGCGCGATCGCGCCCGCGCCCAAGGCGATCGCGCGTGCAGTCCTCATGAACCCAGCCGGTCCAGGTCCAGCCCGTCGATGTCGAGCACGCGCAGCGCGTGGCTGTCGCCGCTGACGACGACCTCGGCATGCCCGATCGGCGTGCCGTTCACCTTGATCACCAACGGCGCGCCGGCCAGCGTGTCGAGCTCGACGACGCTGTCGGCCTGCAGCTGCGCCAGGTCGTGCAGCGACAGGCGCGCCTCGCCGACCTCCAGCGTCAGCGTCACCGGGATCTTGCGCATCAGCGCGGGCAGGTCGCGGCCGGCCGGTCGGCTCTCGACCACACGGGCGTCCTCCGCCATCGGTTCGTCGAGCAGGCCGGCGATCAGATCGGTATCGCTCATCATCAATCACTCCAGGTCTTGGAAAGAGGTCAGGCACAACTTGCCCTGGTGTTCGGCCACGGCCGCGCTCATCAGCGCCGAGCCCTCGACCATCACGGTCGCGTCGGTCAGCCGGATCGGGATCAGCGCGCCCGGACGCAGGTCCAGCACGCTGCCGAGGTCCAGTTCGCGCTCCAACAGGCGCGCCTGCACGGTCAGCGCCAGGCGGCGGTCCAGCGGCTGCTGCTGCGCCGGGGGCCGCGACGGACGGTGCTGCGCGGACAGTTGACGCAGCAGCGGCAACAGATAGGCGCCGGCCAGGGCGAGCGAGATCGTGGCCTCCTGGTCGCCGTCGCGCAGCGAGGCGATCAACTCCCAGCCGTCGGGGCCGAAGGCGGGCAGGGCGCCGCCCTGCAGCGGCGGCAGATCGCTGGCGGGGGTCAGGTCTTGCGTGGCGCCGCCATCGGGACGGGAGGCCTGCGCCAACCAGTGCACGCACAGCCCGGCGAACTGGCCGGCGAGCAGGTGCAGCAGGCGGTCCTCGGTCGCGGTGGGCGGCGTGTCGGCGGTGGCCAGCGCGGTGTCCGCGCCCAGGCCGAGCCGCTTGGCCATCAGCGCCAGCACCAGCGGCCGGTCGATGCGGCAGGCCAGCAGGCCCGACGGCCCCGTGGTGCGCAGCCAGCGGGGCGAGTCCCCGGCCGGGCCCGCTTCGCCGAGGTCGCCGACGTCGCCGGCCTGGAGCCCCGCGCCGTCCAGCGGCCGCAGCGTCAGCGCGTGCAGCTCATGGCGGCTGTGATAGCGGCGATTCCACGGCTGCACGAGCAGGCGCTGCAGCGCCTCGCGCAGGCGCTGCGCCACCTGCGGCAGCAGATGCACGGGGCGGCCCAGGCTGCGCGGATCGAGCGCGGCGGGCCGGTGCGGCTGGGCGGAGCGTGGCTGGTTCATCCGTGGTTCCAGAGAAGAAGGGAGGCGTTCTGAATGAAACTGTTGTACGACAACAGTCGGGACAACCATCGGTCGGCCAATGCATTTCACGCCATAACCAGCGAATTCTAGGAATCGATGGTGATTTCGGCCAGCATTGGAAGTGCTGGTTCGGAACATGCGGGGAATAAATCACAAACCGCCGATCGCGAATCGCACATCGCGGAAGCTGCGCGTTTAAGTCGCTCGCCGGTCCGGTCGTTAATATCCCGACGAGCGCAGGGCGGATTGCATTTTTCACATTTATCAATCCCGAAACAAAACCGACTTATTTCGAGGCAAATGCGCGAGTAGCGGATCACCATCCTGGGAGTATCGGCGCCGGTTCGTGACATCCGTCACACGGGCGAACGCTGTTTTGGTGCGGTGCAAAAAGGGTTCTTGTTGCGCACGCTCACATTGACTACAGTCCGGACACATCAGGGCACACCCGAGCGAAAGCCGGGGTCGCAAAGCCTCCGGTCTACCGTCGGGCGCCGGCTGAAACTCTTTCAGCCAGGCGCCGGATCACGATAGCGGGGTTGCCAGACCTGAGTCTGCGAGCCGCGTGACGCGTGGTTCACAGGCGCTCGCCTGCCAGGCCCCACCCGGGCCTGTTGTGACCCTGCCTGCCCTCTCGCCGAGGTGCGCCCGTCTTGCAGAGAGAGGACGGACATGGTCATTCACAGACACCTTTTCATTCCCTGACCCGGCCCGCGACGGCACTGTCGGATGGCTTCCGCCAGCGTCGACCGGCCGAATGCGGTCCGCCGCCGCATGGGTTCCGGATATTCCCCGGAAATTCCCCGGAAATTTGCAGAATCGATATCGCAGCCAATCCGGCGCGAGGGGATTTCTTTGTCCGAATTTCCGTGAATGAAACGGTCTGTAAATATCGAGGAAATGTCGCAACAAAAATACGCGCAGCCAACGCGATGACAAGAAGAAGAGCGACATTCCATCCGTCATGAATCTCCAGCCCGGAGATTGAAAGATATCGATGCCAAAACCGCGCCATTAACCAGAAGGAATGGGCGGATGAGGTGAATGAATGGTCACGGGAAAACCCGCGCCGTCCGGCGTGGCAAGGCCCCTTTTCGCCCGGAGCAAAGGTATGTCGGCTTTGACGCTCAATGCGGCCATCGGTCAATCGACGATGGAATCCCTGCTGAAACAGGACAGCGTGCGGCTGCAGCAGGACGCCCAGGCGCTGTCACAAGGTGCCGGCGATAACCTGTCCACACCGGGTTTCGAGCAGATGCTGCGGCGCGTGGACGACCGCGACCAGGCCGCCGCGGCGCGCATGGAAGCGGTCGAGCGCGGGGAGAGCGACGACCTGGTCGGCGCGATGCTCGCCAGCCAGGAAGCCAGCCTGTCGTTCTCGATGCTGATGCAGGTCCGCAACAAGGTCGTCGGCGCCGTGGACGAGCTGATCAAGATGCAGCTCTGAGGCCTGCGGGACGCACAAGATGAACGAGCTGCAGACCCTTCAGAACGCCACCGGCACCGCCGGCGACAGCGGCATGCCGGCGTGGCGCCGCCGCCTCGGCCAGGCGCTGGGCGGCTTCAACAGGGCCGCGCCCGCCCCTGGCGCCGGCTTGCCCCTGCTCCGGTCGGCCGCGCCGCTGCTGATCCTGGCCGCCGTCGTCACCGCGCTCGTGCTGATGCTGCTGTGGCGCGACCAGGCCGGCTACAAGCCGGTCTTCGGCCAGCGCGAGCACGTGCCGACCGCCGACGTGCTGTCGGTGCTCGACGCCGAACACATCGCCTACCGCCTGCATCCCGAGAGCGGCCAGGTGCTGGTGCCCGATGCGGACCTGGGTCGCGCGCGCATGCTGCTCGCCGCCAAGGGCGTCGTGGCCAAGCTGCCGGCCGGCCTGGAGCTGATGGACCAGAACGATCCGCTGGGCGTGAGCCAGTTCGTGCAGGACATCCGCTTCCGCCGCGGCCTCGAGGGCGAGCTCGCCCAGAGCATGATGGCGCTCGACGCCGTCGAGGGCGCGCGCGTGCATCTGTCCGTCGCCAAGAGCAGCTCCTTCGTGCTCAACGACGGGCAGAAGAGCTCGGCCTCGGTCGTGCTGACGCTCAAGCCGGGCCGTTCGCTCAACCACGAGCAGATCGCCGCGGCGATCAACCTGGTCGCGGGCTCGGTGGCCAACCTCGATCCGTCGCGGGTCAGCCTGGTCGACCAGCAAGGCAACCTGCTGTCGGCGCGCGTCGACCTGAGTGAAGGCTTCGATGGTGGCGCGCAGGGCAACGAGGCGCAGCGCCGCATCCAGGACGACATCCGCCGCAACGTGCATGAACTGCTGGCCCCGGTGCTGGGCGAGCAGAACTATCGCCTGAGCGTCACCGCCGACGTCAACAACGATCGCATCCAGGAAACCCGCGAGCAGTACGGCGACTCGCCCAAGCTGACCAACGAGGCGATGCGCGAGGAGCAGGACCGCGAGCGCATCGCGCTGGGCGTGCCGGGCTCGCTGAGCAACCGTCCGCCGGCCGCGCTGGCGGCGGCCGCCGCGTCCGCGGCGCAGGGCGAGGATCCCAACGGCGCGAACGCCAACAGCAACACCGCGCGCAAGAACGCCTCCACGCGCCAGTACGCCTATGACCGCTCGATCACGCAGGTGAAGAAGAGTCGCGGCCGGCTGGAGCGCCTGAGCGTGGCCGTGCTGCTCAACACCGCCGCCGCGCCGGGCGGCGCGAAGGACTGGACGCCGGCCGACCTGCAGAAGGTCGAGCGCCTGCTCAACGGCGGCCTGGGCATCGACACGCAGCGGGGCGACAAGCTGAGCGTCTCCACGCTCGCCTTCCCGGCGCCGCCGGTCGTCGAGCCCTGGTACCAGCAGCGCGACACGATCGTCGAGTTCGGCGGCTGGGGCGCGTACGCGTTGGCCGCGCTGCTCGGCTACCTGCTGCTGGCGCGTCCGCTGCTGCGCATGGGCCAGCACGCGCTGGGCATGGGCGGTGCGCGTCGCAAGGAACGTGGCAACGACGGCCGCGCCGATCGCCGCGCCGACGGTCCCGGGATCACGCCGCTGGAGCCGCTGTCCGGCGCCGCCGGCCTGGGCGCTCAGCCGGCGATGGCGCCGGCGGGCGAGGGCGTTCCGGCGCTGGGCGGCCCGATCGGTGCCGGCATGGGCGCCGGCATGGGCGCTTCGGCCGGTGCCGGGCAGTCCGGCTCCGCGGTGACGCCGCTCCTCGAGAACTACGAACTGCCGCCGCCGGGATCCCCGGTGGACGTGCTGGTGGACCACCTGAAGGTGCTCGCGGCCAAGGAGCCGGAGCGGGTGGCGGAAGTCGTCAAGCAATGGGTGCAGAAGAAAAATGGCCGAAGCGAGTGATTTCATTCCGCCCGGCAGCGCATCGTCGCTGAGCCCGGTCGAGCGTGCCGCCATCGTGCTGCTGAGCATGGGCGAGGAGCCCGCGGCCGCGGTGCTGCGCTGCCTGTCGCGCGACGAGCTGCTGGACGTCACGCAGGTGATGTCGCGGCTGTCGGGCATCAAGGTCGACTGGGTGCGCACCTCGCTGCAGACCTTCTTCGACGACTATCGCGAACAGAGCGGCGTGCACGGCGCGTCGCGCACCTACCTGAAGCGATCGCTGGACCTCGCGCTGGGCGGGCAGATCGCGGCCAGCGTGCTCAACAGCATCTACGGCGACGCGATCCGGCCCAAGATGCAGCGCCTGCAATGGGCCTCGCCGAAGTGGCTGGCCGAGCAGATCAGCCATGAGCACCAGCGCATGCAGGCGGTCTTCCTGGCCTTCCTGCCGAGCGCGCTGGCCGGCGACGTCGTCGCCGCGCTGCCCGAAGGACCGGCCGGCGGCCGCGACCGCGTGCTGCTGCAGATGGCGCGCCTGTCGGAGGTCGACGCCGAATTGCTGGTCGAGCTCGAGGAACTGGTCGAGCGCTGCCTCTCCGGCCTGGGCCAGCAGGGCGCGACCGTCGAAGGCGTCAAGCAGGTCGCCGAGATCCTCAACCGCATGCCCGGCCAGCGCCAGCAGATGGTGGAGCTGCTGCGCGCGCACGACCCGGGCGTGGTCGGCGAGATCGAGTCGTCGATGTACGAGTTCTTCATGCTCTCGCGCCAGAGCGAGGCGACGCTGACTCGCCTCATTGAGGAAGTGCCGCTGGAGCTGTGGGCCGTCGCGCTCAAGGGCGCCGAGCCGCCGGTGCGCGATGCGCTGCTGGCCGCGATGCCGCGCCGCCAGGCGCAGAGCTTCGAGGACCTGATGCGCCGCGGCGGTCCGATGCCGATGAGCCGCGTCGAGCAGGCGCGCGCCGAGATCATGGCGCAGGTCAAGGCGCTGGTGGACGTCGGCGAGATCCAGGTCCAGCTGTTCGCCGAGGACGTCGTCGAATGAAGACGCTGCGCCCGCATCGCTTCCCGCCGCTGGCCCAGGTCGGCCGCGCGTCCTTGCTGCTCGACGGGCAGTCCGGCGCGCAGCTGCAGGCCAGCCTGGCGCAGGGCTTCCAGGAAGGCCTGGCCAAGGGCTACGAGGAAGGCTATGCGAGCGGCCTGCAGACCGGCATCGACGAGGCGCGCAGCGCCGCCGAGGCGGCCGGCCATGCCGAAGGACTGGCCGCCGGCCGCGAGGACGCGCGGGCGCTGCTGGTCAGCCCCGTGGCCGCGGTCGACACGCTGCTCACCCACCTGTGCCAGCTGCAGCAGGACTACCAGTCCGCGATGCGGCGCGAGGTCGTCGAGCTGGTGGAGCGCGTGGCGCGCCAGGTCATCCGTGCCGAGTTGACGCTGCGGCCGACGCAGCTGATGGCGCTGGTCGACGAGACGCTGTCGGCGATGCCGCCGGCGCGCGACGGCGTCGAGGTCTTCCTGAATCCCGAGGATCGCCAGCGGCTGCTGGAGCTGGGTCCCGAACGCGTGCACGAGTGGACGCTGCATGCCGACGCCTCGCTGGACCCGGGCGAGTGCCGCGTCATCGCCGGCGGTCGCGAGGCCGATGCCGGCTGCCGCCAGCGCCTGGCGGCCTGCATGGATCAGGTGCGGGGTCAGTTGATGCCCGAGACCACGATCGATGGCCACGGGTCCGACGGCGGTTCCGCGCCCTCGCATTCGCACACGGCGGCCGGCGAGCTCGATGCGCTCGGCGCGGCCGGGGAGGGCGCCCGATGATCAGCAACGCGCTGCGTCGCGTCGAGCTTGGCGACGTGCCGGTGTCGACCCCCACCGGCCGTCTGGTCGGCGCCTCGGGCCTGCTGCTCGAGGCGAGCGGCTGCACGCTGCGCACCGGTCAGCGCTGCCTGATCGAACAGCGGCTCGAAGGCGCGAGCGAGCATGCGCCCGACGGCTGGCTGGCGGCGCAGGTCGTGGGCTTCCGCGACCAGGTCGCCTACCTGATGCCCTTCAAGAAACCCGACGGCCTGGCCGCCGGCGCGCGCGTGCTGCCGGCGCCGGAGCGCTCGTCGCTGATGATCGGTCCGCAGTGGCTGGGCCGCATCGTCAACGGCCTGGGCGAGCCCATCGACGGCCGCGGCCGTCTCGGCGGCGACCTGCCGCTGCAGATGGTGCCGCCCAAGGTCAATCCGCTGCGCAAGAAGCCGGTGCACGAGCCGCTCGACGTCGGCGTGCGCGCCATCAACGGCCTGCTGACGCTGGGCCGCGGCCAGCGCGTCGGCCTGATGGCCGGCTCCGGCGTCGGCAAGAGCGTGCTGCTGGGCCTGATCACGCGCAACACGGTCGCCGACGTCGTCGTCGTCGGCCTGATCGGCGAACGCGGCCGCGAGGTGCGCGAGTTCATCGACCTGTCCCTCGGCGCCGAGGGCCTGGCGCGCGCGGTCGTCGTCGTGGCGCCGGCCGACGAGTCGCCGCTGATGCGCCTGCGCGCCACCGAGCTGTGCCACAGCATCGCCGCCCACTACCGCGACCAGGGCCAGCACGTGCTGCTGCTGGTCGATTCGCTGACGCGATACGCGATGGCGCGCCGCGAAGTCGCGCTGGCGCTGGGCGAGCCGCCGGCCACGCGCGGGTATCCGCCGTCGGTCTTCAGCCTGCTGCCGGAGCTCGTCGAGAGCGCCGGCAACGGCGAGGGCGACGGCAGCATGAGCGCGATCTACACGGTCCTCGCCGAGGGCGACGACCAGCAGGACCCGGTCGTCGACACGGCCCGCGCGATCCTGGACGGCCACATCGTGCTGACGCGCGCGCTGGCCGAGCGCGGGCATTACCCCGCCATCGACGTCGCGCAGTCGATCAGCCGCTGCATGGCGCTGGTCGCCGATCGCGGCCAGCAGCAGGCCGCACGCGAGATCAAGCAGTTGATGGCCCGCTTCGAGCAGGTCCGCGAGTTGATGCCGCTGGGCGCCTACGTGCCCGGCGCCGACCCGGCCACCGACCGCGCCGTCGCGCTGTGGCCGCGCATCGAGGCCTTTCTCCACCAGGGCACCCACGAGGGCGCGCCGCTGGTTTCCACGCAAGCCCAACTGACGGAGGTGCTCGCATGAGCGGCAGCCAGGATTCGCTGCGTCGCAGCCTCGGCAAGCTGGCCGAGCTGCAGCAGCTCCAGCTCGATCGTCAGCAGGCGAAGCTGGTCGCGCAGCAGCAGCTGTGCCAGCGGGTGCAGGGCACGGTCGACCGGCTGGACGCGCTCGGCGCGCAGGCGACGCTGAGCGGCGTCGCGCTGCCCGGCCTGGCGCAGAACAGCGCCGCCTACAAGCAGGCGATGCGCGGCTGGGCCGACCAGCAGCGCGCCGAGCTGGCGCGCCGCCAGGCCGAGCTGGAGCTGGCCCGCGCCGACACGCTGGCCGCCGCCCGCAAGCAGGAGACCTTGCGTCAGCTGGTCGACCGCGCCGACGCGCGCGTCCGCACCGAGCAGGCCCGCCGCGACCAGAAGGGGCAGGACGAGATCGCGTCGCAGAGCGCCCAGAACGACAGCGCCTACGGCGGCTTGAGCGCCTTCGGCGCCCTCGGTTCCTGGGGCGGCTTCGGTCCGATGACCCGTCTCAACGATCGGGGGAACCGTGGCTGACCGCGCACCGCTTAAGTTCCGGCCGCTGCCGGTCGCCTACCACCAGGGAAGTCTCAACCCCGGACCTTGTGGAGGAGCCCGCCATGGCGACTAGTTTCGATCCGACCTCGACGGCCACCAGCCTGGCCACCGCGTACACGCAGCCGGCGCAGACGCTGCTGGACGCCCAGACCAAGGCCGCGCAGACCGCGTCCAGCGGCCTGACCAAGCTGCAGAGCGCGCTGAGCGCGTTCAAGACGGCGCTGGCCGCCTTGTCGTCCAAGCCCGGCCAGTCGGTCACGCAGTACAGCGCCACGCCCAGCGACAGCGCGGTCATGACCGCGACCGCCGCGTCCGGCGCGCAGCCGACCAGCACGCCGCTGTTCGTCGAGCAGCTCGCGACGACCAACCAGGTCGCCTTCCAGGACCTGCCGGCGGTGCCGGCCGGCCCGGGCAGCATGTCCGTGCAACTGGCCAACGGCACCAGCTTCAACGTCGACCTCGCCAGCGCCGACGGCGACGGCGACGGCACGTTGTCGCAGACCGAGATCGCCCGCGCGATCAACACCGCGGCCAGCGGCAACGCCACCGCGATGGTCGTGACCGTCGGCGGCGCGACGCAGCTGGTGCTGACCTCCGGGGTCAGCGGCGCGGGCGGCAAGCTGACGATCGACACCTCGGGCCTGTCCGGCCCGTTGAAGACCGCGCTGGACGACACGAGCAAGCGCAAGGAGCTGGTCGGCGCGCAGGACGCCGTCGTCTGGCTGGGCGCGCAGGGCACCGGCGTGCGGCTGCAGCAGGCCAGCAACACGGTCACCGCGATCCAGGGCGTGTCCATCACGCTGAAGAAGGCGCAGGTCACCGGCGAGTCGCCGGTGACGCTGACCGTCGCGCGCGACGACACGGCCACCAGCGCCAAGCTGCAGAGCTTCGTCGACGCGTACAACACGCTGGAGAAGGCGCTCGACGACCTGACCGTCGTCGGCAAGGAAGGCACGGCCAACGGCGCCTTCGCCAGCGACGCCGGCGTGCGCGCGCTGCGCGACCGCATCGGCAACGTGCTGCGCAACGACTACGGCGGCGCCAGCCTGCGCACGCTGGGCGTGTCCATCGGCCGCGACGGCAGCGCCACGCTCGACAGCGCCAAGCTGGGCAAGGCGCTCTCGGCCACGCCCGACGCGCTGGACAAGGTGCTGGGCTCGACCGCGCTGTCCAACTCGTCGGGCCTGCTCGGCGCGATGGACAAGCTCGCCGACACCTGGACCAACAGTGCCAACGGCCAGATCAAGCAGCGCCAGACCACGATCCAGTCTCAGCAGAAGAGCATCAGCGACCGCCAGCTGCGTCTGGACCAGCAATACAACCAGGCGTACACGCGCTACCTCCAACAGTTCACGCAGCTGCAGAACCTGCAGACGCAACTGGGTGGCACGGGCAGCCTGTTCGACGCCGTCGCGGCCTGAGCGCCGCGCACCTCCTCGACGACACGCCCACGACGACCCCATGAGCTACGACGCCTACCAGAGCTACCAGTCCGTCCATCTGCAGGCGCAGACCGCGCAGGCCTCGCCGCTCCAGCTGGTGCTGGTGCTGATGGACGGCCTGCTGGACGAGCTCGCCCGCGCCCGCGCCCACATCGAGGCGCGGCGCTTCGAGCTCAAGGCCGCCAGCCTGGACAAGTGCGTCGCCATCATCAACGGGCTGTCCAGCGCGCTGGACCTGGACACGGGCGGGGAGGTCGTGGCCAGCCTGGCGCGGCTCTACGACTACTGCGCGGAGCGGCTGTACCGCGCCGGCGTCGAGCTGGACGTCGCGCTGGTCGACGAGGTCCGCGGCCTGCTCGCGCAGATCCGCGGCGGCTGGCAGGGCGTGCTCGCCCGCCACGGGTGAGGAGGACATGGCGATGCCCCAGACCCTCCGCCCGGTGCCGATCACCGCGCGCCTGCAGATGCTCGGCGAGCGTCTGCGCGACGCCTGTGCCCAACGCAACTGGACCGCGCTGGCCCGCGGCGACGCGGAACTGGCCCAGCTGCTGGGCGGCCTCGACGCCGCGGCGCTGACGCCCGGCGAGCGCGCCGCGCTGCAGCAGCTGCGCCGGCTCCATCAGCAGATCAGCGGCGAATGCCAGCGCGAGCTCGAGCGCGTCGGGCAGACGCTGGAACAGATGCGGCAGCAGCGCCAGGGGTGGTCCGCGTATGCGGAGTCCGCCGACTGGGGCACGGAGGCGCAAGCATGACGATGACGATGACTCCGATGGCCGCCGCGGCCAACGCCGCCGCCTCGCCGTCCGCCGCGACGGCGCCGGGACTGCCTTCTGGCAACGCGGCGGGCGGCAAGGCGGACCGTGCGGGCACGGCGGACGGGACTGCCGCGCCGGCCGTGGTGCTGCCCTTCGCGCCGCTGATGGCGCCCGCGGGGGAGCGTGACACCGCACAGGCCCAGGGGGCCGACGCGTCGGGCGGCAGCGCCGATGGGAACGTCGACGTGCTCGACGCCGCGCTGATGCAGGCCCTTGATGAACTGCTGGGTCGCGGCCCGGCAGGCACCGCGGGCCAGGACGCGATCGGAGTCGTCGCGGGGGGCGCGCGGCCGGCGGGCGACGGCACCGATGGCGAGGCCTCCGCCGCGCAGGATGACGCTGCGCTGCCCGCGAGCGCGCCGCTGATGGCGATGCTGATGCCGACGCTGATCCCCGTGGTGATGCCGCCGGCCCCGGTGGCGCGCGATGCGGCCGGCGCGTCGGGAAACCTGGCCGGTGCGGCGTCGAACTCGCCGGCCTCGCCGTCTTCGCGGGCCTCGCAAGACGCGACGACCCTGCCATCGGCACTGACCACCGACGCGGCGCGTCTGCTCGCGCTGCAAGGCGCGGACGTCGCGGTGCCGGCGAGCGCGACCGACGCCGGCGCCTGGCAAGGGCTGCAGCGCTGGAGCGCCGACCTGATGACGGCAATGACGCCGGGCGCGATGTCGGGCGGCACCGACGTCGGAGCCTCGGCGTCCTCGACGCTCACGCTGCCCGCCTCGCGCGAGGCCTGGCAGCAGCCGCTGATGCAGGCGCTGGGCGACCGGCTGCAACTGCAGATCGCGCAGCGCGCGGACAGTGCTCGCCTCCATTTGGAGCCGCCGCAGCTGGGCCGCATCGAGATCGACATCCGCCAGCAAGGCGGCGCGCTGCAGGTGCAGCTCTCCGCCAGCAATGACGACGTGCGCCAGCAACTGCGCCAGATCGCCGAGCCGCTGCGCCATGAACTGGTGCAGCGCCACTCGGGCGATGTGTCGGTGCAGGTCGCCTCGGGCGCGCAGGCGGCCGGCGACGGCCGTGGTCGCGACGGCGCCGCCGCGGGCGGCCAGCCGCAATCGGGCGGTCAGCAACGCGATGCGCAACGCCAGCCCGGTCGCGCGCTGCAGGACGACGACCACGGCGCGTCGGGCGCTTCCGCCGCCTTCGGCTTCGCGGACGCGTTGGCGGGCAACGCCGCGGGGGCGGGCGGTGTGGGCGCCATGGGCATCACGGGCGGCATCAGGGGCGGCAACACGAGGACCACGCGATGAAGAACAGGACCAAGTTGATCGGCGTGATCGCCGTCGTCGCGCTGCTGGCCGCCGGTGGTACCGGCGCCGCCGTGTGGTGGCTGAAGGCCGACGGCACCAAGACGGCGGCGACCGCCGCCGGCGCCGACGCCGCGCATGGCGGCAAGGACGCCAAGGATCCCAAGGACGACGGCAAGCCGGCGCCCGACTACAAGTACGTGACGCTGGACAAGGTGCTGGTGATGCTGCGCGGCCCGAACGGCTCGGCGGTGTCGCACTACATGGCGGTGGACATCGTCTTCAAGACCTTGCCCGAGCAGGAAAAGCGCACCAAGGACCACCTGCCGCTGCTGCGCACGGTGGCGGTGAAGGCGCTGTCCACGCACACGGTCGAGAGCGCGCAGGCGATGAGCGTCGAGCAGTTCGCGCAGCTGCTCAACCAGGCCTATGCCGAGAGCTATGCGGCGGACCGGCGCGACGCGCCGTTCGCCGAGGCGCTGATCGGCAAGCTGATCATCGAGTGACGGTCCCGTCCGCGCGCGATCACCAGCACGACCAGAACCACCAGCACCACCGGGACAGAGCACCGTGCAGCATGCCTACGCCGAATGGGGCGCCGTCGCGACGGCGGGCCTCAGCGCCGCGCAAAGCGCCGAGCTCGAGCAGCGCGCGCTGCGCGAGTACGCGCCGCTGGTCAAGCGCGTGGTGCGGCAGCTGTCGGCGCAGGCCAGCGCGGTGATGGACCGCGAGGACATGGAGCAGATCGGCCTGATGGGCCTGCTGGAGGCGCTGCGCCGCTACGGACAACCGGACGGCGGTTTCGGCGCCTTCGCCGCGCTGCGGGTGCGCGGCGCGATCCTGGACGAGCTGCGCCGCCAGGACTGGCGTCCGCGCACCGTGCGCCAGGACAGCCACAAGCAGCGCGACGCGCTGCGCGCGCTGACGCGCCAGCTCGGCCGCGAGCCGGCCGAGGCCGAGATCCTGCGCCACCTGAAGCTCACGCCGCAGCAGTACCAGGACTTCCTCCAGGCCGAGGTGGCCGAGGAGATGGCCAGCTTCGACGAACTGGTCGAGGAACTGGCGCAGATGCCCAGCGAGCATCGCAACCCGGAAGCGCAGCTGATGGTCACGCGCTCGATCGCGCAGGCGCTGACGGCGCTCAACGAGCGCGAGCAGCGGGTGATCCAGCTCTATTACGAATTCGACGCCAGCCTCAAGGAGATCGCCGCCGTGCTCGATCTCACCGAGGCGCGCGTCTCCCAGATCAACAAGGCCGCGCTCGCCAAGATGCGCGCCTTTCTGCAGCAAGTCTGAAGACCGGCGGAACAGGAAAAAGGAACGGACATGCAGGCACTCATCGGAATCGGGATCGTCCTGGGCTGCGTCTTCGGCGGCTTCATGCTGCACGGCGGCCAGTTCAAGGTCATCTGGCAGCCGGTGGAGCTGCTGATCATCGTCGGCGCCGGCGTGGGCGCGATCGTGCTGGGCAACCCGCGCCACGTGCTGTCGGAGATGCTGCTGCAACTGCGCAAGCTGGTGCGCCGCAGCGACCACGGCCAGGAGTTCCAGCGCCAGCTGCTGCTGCTGATGTACGAGCTGCTGCAGACGGCCGCCGGCGGCCTGAAGGCGCTGGACGCGCACGTCGAGGCGCCGCACGAGAGCGCGCTGTTCCAGCGTTATCCGCTGATCCTCGACAACCGCAAGCTGCTGCACTTCATCGTCGACAACTTCCGCCTGATGGCGATGGGCAAGATCAACGCGCATGAGCTCGAGGGCGTGCTGGAGCAGGAGCTCGAGGCCATCCACGACGAGCTGATGCAGCCGTCCAAGTCGCTGCACAAGATCGCCGAGGCGATGCCCGGCTTCGGCATCCTGGCCGCGGTGCTGGGCATCGTGATGGCGATGAACCACGTCGCCGAAGGCGCGGGCACCGGCGAGATTGCCGTGATGGTCGCCGCCGCGATGGTCGGGACCTTCATCGGCATCTTCTTCTGCTACGGCGTGATGGACCCGCTGTCCAACATGATGAAGCAGCTGGTGCATGAGGAGCTGGCGTCGCTGGAGTCGGTCAAGGTCGTGCTGGTGACGCATGTGTCGGGCAAGCCGCCGCTGCTGGCGATCGACGCCGGACGCCGTCTGGTGCAGCTCAACATCAAGCCCAGCTTCGCGCTGCTCGAAAGCTGGATCGACGCCCTCAACGGCGATGAGCCGGCCGCCACGCCGCGCCGCCGCGCGGGCGATCGCCCGGCGGGAGAAGGAGAGCGCCGTGCAGCCTGAGGTCGTGTCCATCGGTCCCGGCGGCCTGGCTGGTGCTGGCGGCAAGGCCGCGCGCGATCACTACCCGACCGTGGTGAAGCGCGTCTCGCGCCGTGCCGACGACGAAGGCCACGGCGGCGCGTGGAAGGTCGCGTTCGCCGACTTCTGCCTGGCGCTGCTGTGCCTGTTCCTGGTGCTGTGGCTGCTGGCCTCGCGCAACGCCGAGCGCATGCAGGTCGTGCTGCAGAACGCGGGCGCCAACCTGATCGAGGACGGGCAGGGGCTGACGAACTCGCTGGCCGCCGGCTCGCGCGGCAGCATGATCGAGCGCCATCCGGTGCCCGCGCGCAGCGAGGAGCCCAGCCCCGGCGATCCGCAGCACGGCTCGACGGATTCGCGCATGGGTCGGCCCAGCCTGGATTCGCCGGAGCAGTTGCAGGCGCTCGCGCGTCGCATCGCCGCGCTGGCCAAGGAAGAGGGCCTGGAGGGCCATCTGCGCAGCGCCGTCACGCCGCAGGGTCTGCGGCTGCAGTTGCACGACACCGAAGCCAGCGGCATGTTCGAGCGCGGGAGCGCCCAGCCGGCCGCGCCGCTGCGCGCGCTGCTGCGCAAGCTGGGCCCGCTGCTGGCGGAGATCCGCAACCAGCTGCTGATCGTCGGGCACACCGATGCGACGGCCTATCAGGACAAGGGGCCGGGCGCCTTCACCAACTGGGCGCTGTCCAGCCATCGCGCGATGGCGGCCCGCCAGGAACTGCTGGTCGGCGGCATGCCCGAGTCCAGCGTGCTGCAGGTCACCGGCATGGCCGACGCCGCGCCGCTGGACCCGCTGACGCCGACCGCGGCCGCCAACCGCCGCATCGAGCTGATGCTGCTGACCGCCAAGCAGGCGCAGGCGATCGCCGGGATGTTCGGCCCGGCCGGGCTGCGCGACCCGGCCCGCGACGGCGATGCCGCCGAGCAGGTTCGCGGCGCGTTGATGAAGCCGCAGCCGGCGGCCTCCCGCTGACGGAGGCCGCATGCGCACCAGATCCAAGGGTGAACGAATGAAGATCACTGGCACCAACCCGTTGAATCCCGCCGCCGGCACGACGTCGTCGGCGTCCGTCGAGTCGACCGACCGCGCGCTCGGCGCCGGCCCGTCGTCCGGTCCCGCGATGCTCGCCGGCGAGCTGGCGAGCGAGGTCCTCAAGCCCGCGCAGGCGACGCTCGCCGCGATGCCGGAAGTCGACGAGGTGAAGGTCGCCGCGCTGCGCGACGCGCTGGCCAAGGGCGAGATCAAGTTCGACGCGAACCGGCTGTCGCAGCTCATCCAGCGTTATCACGGAGGCCGCGCGTGACCGCGACGCTGACCCGCACGGCGCGCCGCGCCGACAGCACCGCCGCGGTGATGCTGCAGCAGCTCGTCGACGGACTCTCGCAGGACCTGCGCGGCTACGAGACCTTGCGCGAGCTGCTGGACCGCCAGTTCCACGCCGCGCTGCGGCACGAGGCCGAGGCGATGGCGGCGCTGTCCGCGGAGATCCTCGCGCAGGCCGCGGAGATGGAGGCGCAACGCGCGCGTCGCCGCGAGCTGCTGGTCGGCCTGCTCGGCCGCGCGGCGCAGCCCAGCCTGCGCGCGCTGCTGGAGCGCCTGCCGGCCGCGACGGCCGAGCCGATCGCCGCGCTGCGCCGCGCGATCGAACGCGCGCTGGCGGAGTGCAAGGCGATGAACCTGCGCAACGCGCAACTGATCGGCGAGCAGCAGGCGCTGATGCAGCAACTGCTGGGCCGCGAGGAGCACATCTATGCGGAACGTTGACTTCCGGGCGGGTGAGTTCCCGTCGCTGGCGACGGAGCCGGTCGCGCCTGGACGTGGCGCTGGCGCGGGCGGCTTCGGTACGCCGCGCTTCGATGCGTTGTTCAATGAGCTGAATCGCGACGTCGTCCGCTACATCGAGCAGGGCGACGGCGGCGGTCTCAGCCCCGAAGGCGCGTGGGGCCGCGTGCGGTCCCAGGCGGTGGCGGGCATGGACGCGGCGCCGGGCACCGGCGGCTCCGCGGACGACGCCGTCAGCGATGCGCAGCGTCAGGCCTTCATCGACGAGGTGCTGCCGCTGGCGCGCGGCGCCGGCGCGAAGCTGGGCGTCGCGCCCGAGGTGCTGACCGCGCAGGCCGCGCTGGAAACGGGCTGGGGCCGCTCGCCGATCCGCGCAGCGGATGGCTCGAGCAGCCACAACTACTTCGGCATCAAGGCCACCGGCTGGCAGGGCGCCGTCGCGCAGGCGATGACGACGGAGGTCGAAGGCGGCACGCCCGTCGCGCGCCGCGAGGCGTTCCGCGCCTACGCGTCGCCGTCGCAGTCCTTCGACGATCTGGCCCGGCTGGTCGGCACGAGCCCGCGTTATCAGGGCGCGCTCAACGCCGGCGCCGATGCACGCGCCTACGGCGTCGCGCTGCAGCGCGGCGGCTACGCCACCGATCCGGCGTATGCGGAGAAGCTCACGCAGGTGGCGGCGCGCGTGACGGCGCAACTCGACACCGCTCAGAAATCGACCTCGACGGGCGCCGCCGCGCGCGCGGCTGGAGTTGCGAAATGAAGCCGGTCTTCGCGGCGATCGACTCAGCGCAGTTCGGCGGGCTCGACCAGTCCGGCGTCCAGCACGCGCGCCTGGATCACGCGGCCGCTGGCGCTGTTGCGCACGCGGATCAGGCCCTGGCGCGCGCCGCTGTCGAGCGCCTCGCCGGCGCCTTCGACGCTGACGCCGCCGCGGCTGGCCTGGATGCGCACGGCGTCGCCGCGCTTGACCACGATGGCCGCGGCCAGCAGACGTTTCTGCAGCAGCTGGCCCGGGCGCAGTGTGGTGCGTGCGGCGAAGCCGGGCTCCAGCGTGGACAGCGCGTCGGGCGTCTGGCTGATGTCGCGGCGCTGCAGCTGGAGTTGATCGTCGCTGACCGGCTGACCGCTGGCCACGCCCTGCGTGACGACGAGCACCTCGGCGCTCAACGTCGCGCGCAGCAGGAAGTCCTGCGGCGGCACGCGGGCGGCGTCGTCGGTGCAGCGGGCCACCAGGCGCAGGCGCATCAGGCTGCGGCTGTCCTGCAGCGCGACGTCCCAGCCGGCCGGGCAGGCCGGACGCGGACGCGGCGCGGGCTGCTGAAGCTGCAGTTCGGGCGAGATCAGGCCGGCCTGCTGCGCCTGGTCGAGCAAGGCGTCGCGGGCGGTGTCCAGCACCTGGGCGTCGAGCAGGGCGGTGCCGTCCCTGGAGGCGCTCGGCGCCTGCGGTGCCGGACCCGCGGCCAGGGCGGCCGGCAGCCCGCAGGGCAAGGACAACGCTGAGATCGCCAGAGCGATCGACAGCGGACGACAGACAGCAACGGATTCGGAAACGAACGGAAAGAGGGAGTCGCGCATGAGCATCGATTTCAGCAAGGCGGCCGGGGTGCATGACGACGCGCTGCGTCTGCGCGCGGAGCGGACCAAGGTCCTGGCCTCCAACATCGCCAACGTCAGCACGCCGGGGTTTCAGGCGCGCGACATCGATTTTGCCGCGTCCTTGCGCAGCGCACTGGGTTCCGGCGACGGATCGGGCGACGGGTTCAACGGCGAGCTCGCGCTCGACACCGGCGACCAGGACATGAAGTACCGCGTCCCGTACCACCCGGCGCAGGACGGCAACACCGTCGAGCTCGGCGTGGAGCAGGCCGCCTTCGCGCAGAACGCGCTCGATTTCCAGACCAGCCTGAGCTTCGTGAACATGAAGCTCAAGGGCGTGGCCAAGGCCATCAGCGGTCAATGAGCGACAAAACGGGAGCTGTCATGTCCTTCAAGCAGATCAGCCAGATCGCCGGTTCGGCGATGTCCGCGCAGACGGTGCGCCTGAACACGATCGCCAGCAACCTGGCCAACGCGCAGTCGGCCGCCGGCAGCGAGACCGCCACGTACCACGCCCGCAAGCCGGTGTTCGCCGCGCTCGCCGCGCGCGAAGGGCTGGGCGACCAGCAACTCGCGGGCACGCGCGTGCAGGTGCTGGACGTCGTCGAGAGCCAGGAGCCGCTGCGCAAGGCCTACGAGCCCGAGAACCCGCTGGCCAACGAGAACGGCGAGGTCTTCTACCCCAACGTCAACCCGGTCGCCGAGATGACCGACATGTTGTCCGCCTCGCGCGCCTTCGAGACCAACGTCGAGGTGCTGTCGCGCGTGAAGTCGATGCAGCAGTCGCTGCTGCGCCTCGGCGAAGGCTGATCCATGCCTGATCCGACCCTGATCAAGGCCTGACCCCGATCCTCCACGGAGCACCGACATGACCACTTCCGTCAACAACAACTCGAGCGGCAACGGCACTTCGTCGTCCAGCGCGATCGCCGGCAACGGCGACAGCGGCGGCCTGAGCAACCTGTTCACCACGCTGCTCGTCGCGCAGATCAAGAACCAGGACCCGCTGTCGCCGCAGGACCCGTCGCAGTTCGTCAGCCAGCTCACGCAGTTGAGCCAGGTCGAGTCGATGCAGAAGCTCACCTCGCAGGGCCAGACCAACGCCAGCATGCTGGCGAGCCTGCAGCTGATGACGCTGGGCGCGCAGGTCGGCTCGACGCTGCAGGCCACCGTCTCGCAGGTGCAGCTGCAGGGCGATCCGGTCGAGCTGCGCTACACGCTGGATTCGAGCAGCCCCGCCAACACGCTGGTGGTGACGGCCGGCGACGGCACCGAGCAGCGCATCGACCTCGGCTCGCTCGGCAAGGGCGAGCACGGCTACACGCTGGACCCGGCCAAGCTGGGCCTGCGCGACGGCCAGTACAGCCTGAAGTTCGAGGCCAAGGACAAGCGCGAGGTGAGCCTGGAGACCGTCGCCCGCCTGGACGGCGTGCGCCTGTCCGCCGACGGCAGCGTGATGCTGCAGCTCGCCGGCGTCGGCGAGGTCACCAGCCAGGCCATCACCCAGTTCAAGGGCCGCGCCGCGTCCTGACGCGCGTCCTTCCCAGGTTCTTCAGAGTCTTCCCCAGTTCCCAGCATCCAACGCCTTCGGAGGCCCCCATGAGTTTCGAAATCGCACGTTCGGGCATCAACGCGGTCAACGCCAGCCTGGAGACCATCAGCAACAACATCGCCAACTCCGGCACCTACGGCTTCAAGTCCAGCCGCAGCAACTTCTCGTCCATGTACGCCGACAGCGCGCCCACCGGCGTGGAAGTGGGCTCGATCTCGCAAAGCATCCAGACCGGCGGCGGCCTGTTCAACACCGGACGCGGCATGGACGCGATGATCCAGGGCCGCGGCTTCTTCGCGGTCAAGGGCGACGACGGCCAGACCGTGTTCACCCGCGTGGGCCTGTTCGACGTCGACAAGGACGGCAACGTCATCGACAGCCTGGGCCGCAAGGCGCAGGGCTACGCCGCGGTGCTGGACGCCAACGGCCGGCCGGTGCCGGGTGCCGGCCTGGGCGCCTTCGGCGACCTGCGCGTCAACGCCGGCACGATCCCGGCGCAGGCCAGCGACGTGCTGACCTACAACGGCAACCTCAGCGCCGACTGGACCGTGCCCGCGCTCGCGCCCTTCGACAAGGACGACTCGCGCAGCTACAACAGCTCGGTGACCTCGGTCGTGTACGACTCGCTGGGCACCAAGCACAGCGTGACGCAGTACTTCGTGAAGACCGGCGTCGGCGCCGTCAACGCGTACTACAGCTTCGACGGCGCGGCCCCGGCCGGCGTCGGCGCGACGATGAACTTCGACGCGCTGGGCCAGCTCACCGCCGTGCCCGCCGTGACGTTGAACGCCGCGCCGGCCAACGGCGCCGCGCCGATCGCCATGCGCATCGACTACACCACCACCACGCAGTACGCCGGCGACACGACGACCCGCACCAACGAGTCCAACGGCTATGCCGCCGGCACGCTGACCGGCACCAGCCTGTCGGAGGACGGCTCGCTGGTGGCCAACTACAGCAACGGCGAGAAGCAGACCGTCGGCACCATCGCGCTGGCCACCTTCGCCAACGAGAGCGCGCTCAAGCCGATGAGCGACACGAGCTGGACGTCGACCATCGACAGCGGCGTGGCGCTGTACTCGCGCCCGGGCGCGGGCACGGCGTCCAAGCTCAGCGCCGGCGCGATCGAGCAGTCCAACGTCGACGTCACCGGCGAGCTCGTCAGCCTGATGAGCGCGCAGCGCAACTACCAGGCCAACACCAAGCTCATCTCGACCGAGAACGAGATGATGCAGGCGCTGATGCAGGCCGTCTGACGCGAGTTCTCCGCGAGTTCCCCGCGAGTTCTCCGCGAGTTCTTCCCGACCACCCGGACTGAAGCGAGCCCCCGATGGACGCCCTGATCTACACCGTCATGAGCGGCGCCGAGCGCATCCAGCGCGCGCAGGCCGTGCATGCCAACAACCTGGCCAACATGGAGACGGCCGGCTTCCGCGCCAACCTGGAGCAGGCCGGCGCCGCGCAGGTGAAGGGCTACGGCTACGACGCGCGGCACCTGGCGCAGGCGCGTTCGGACGTCGTCAGCGCGCGCGCCGGCAGCCAGCGCGACACGGGCCGCGATCTCGACCTGGCGGTCGAGGGCGAGGGCCTGTTCGCCGTGGCGCAGGACGGACCGGCGGGCCGCGAGGCCTACACCCGCAGCGGCAACTTCACCGTCGACGCCGACGGCACGCTGCGCCTGGGCCGTCACGCGGTGCTGGGCGAGGGCGGTCCGATCGTGCTGCCGCCGCACGACAGGCTCGAAGTACAGGCCGACGGCACGATCTCGGTCCTGGCCAACGGCCAGCCCGAGCTGCAGACGGTGGACCGCCTCAAGCTCGTCAAGCCGCCGTTCTCGCAGCTGACCAAGAACGAGGCCGGCCTGCTGGTGACGCGCGACGGCAGCACGCCGGCCGCCGATCCGGCCGTGCAGGTCGCCAAGGGCAAGCTCGAATCGAGCAACGTCTCGGCCGTCGAGGAGATGGTCGCCACGATGAACCTGGCCCGCGACTTCGAGCTGCAGATGCGCCTCTACAAGGCCGCCGACGGCATGGCCGATACCGGCAACCGGCTGGTCCGCGAGTGACGCGGCCGTCCGTTCACTCGACCTCGATCTCGACCTCGGCCTCGACCTCGACCTCGATCCCGTTCCTCCGACATTCCCGCATTTCCCCAAGGAGCCCCCGATGAACCCCGCCATGTGGATCAGCAAGACCGGCGTGCAGGCGCAGGACGCCAAGCTGCAAGCGATCGCCAACAACCTGGCCAACGTCAACACGGTCGGCTTCAAGCGCGACCGGGTGATGTTCGAGGACCTCTTCTACCAGGTCGAGCGCCAGCCCGGCGCGCAGGCCGAGGACGGCACCGCCGCGCCGACCGGCGTGCAGCTGGGCAACGGCACGCGCATGGTGGGCACGCAGAAGGTGTTCACCAACGGCAGCCTGCAGACGACCGGCCAGAGCATGGACGTGGCCATCGTCGGCAACGGCTTCCTGCAGGTCGAGGGACCGAACGGCCGGCCGGCCTACACGCGCGCCGGCCAGCTCAACGTCAGCCCGGAAGGCCGGCTGACGACGGCGCAGGGCCAGCGCCTGCAGCCGGAGATCACCATCCCCGTCAACGCCAAGTCGCTGACGATCGGCGAGAACGGCGTCGTGTCGATCACCGTCGCCGACAACGCCGCGCCGCAGGAGATCGGCCAGCTGCGCCTGACGCAGTTCGTCAACCCGGCCGGCCTGCTGGCGCTGGGCGACAACCTGTACCAGGAGACCGGCGCCAGTGGCGCGCCCACCGAGGGCGTGCCGGGCGAGAACGGCCTGGGCAAGCTCAAGCAGGGCGCGCTGGAAGGCTCGAACGTCCAGGTCGTCGAGGAGATGGTCGACATGATCGCGGCGCAGCGCACCTACGAGATGAACACCAAGGTGCTCTCCGCCGCCGACAACATGCTGCAGGTGCTGGCGCAGGCCGCACGCTGAGGAGACGTCGATGAACGCCGCCGCACCGCCCGCCGCCGCACTTCCCACCGGGGCCGACCGCCTCGACCGCTCCGCGCGCTCCGCGACCCTGGCCGCGGTCCTTGCCGTGGCGCTCGCGACGGCCCTGGGCGGCTGCGCGATCATCGCGCCGCCGGAACTGCCGAGCGCCGATCCCGGCGGCCTGCCGCTGCCGATCGCGGAGACGGTCCGGCCGTCGGGGGGCGGCGTGTTCGCCGCGGGCCGCAGCGCCAGCCTGATCGCCGACACGCGTGCCTTCCGTTCCGGCGACGTGCTGACCATCGTGCTCGAAGAAGCGACGCAGGCCAGCAAGAGCGCCAACACGCAGAGCGGCAAGACCAGCGGCGGCAGCTTCGGCCTGGACCTGAACGGCAAGCAGCGCTCGTACGGCATCAACGCGGGGCGCGACTTCAACGGCAGCGGCAGCAGCACGCAGCAGAACACGCTGCAGGGCGCGATCACCGTGGTCGTGCAGGAGGTGACCTCCAACGGCCTGCTGCGCGTGCACGGCGAGAAGAGCCTGACGCTGAACCAGGGCGAGGAACTGATGCGCGTGGCCGGCTACGTCCGTCCGGCGGATGTGGACAGCGAGAACCGCGTGTCCTCGCAGCGCGTGGCCAACGCCCGCATCGCCTACAGCGGCCGGGGCGTCCTGGCCGATGCCGCCACGCCGGGCTGGTTCACGCGCTGGTTCAACAGCCCGTGGAATCCGATCTGAGATCCGGTCAGATGACCAATCCGACTCCCCTCCATCGCGAGTCCCCCATGAAGAATCGATCGATTCCCCTGTCCACCGGCCTGGTGCTCGGCCTGGTGCTCGGCGTGGTCCTCGGCCTGGGCGTGGCGATGCCGACCTTCGCGGCGCAGCCGCTGCGCCAGCTCGTCGACATCGAGGGCGTGCGCGAGAACCAGCTGCTGGGCTACGGCCTGGTCGTCGGGCTGAACGGCAGCGGCGACAGCACGCAGGTGAAGTTCGCCGGCCAGTCGGTGGCCAACCTGCTGAAGCAGTTCGGCGTGAAGCTGCCCGAGAAGACCGAGGCCAAGTCGCGCAACGCGGCGGCCGTGATGGTGAGCGCGAGTTTCCCGTCGGGCTATCGCCGCGGGCAGTCCATCGACATCACCGTGTCCTCGCTGGGCGATGCGAAGAGCCTGCGCGGCGGCACGTTGCTGCTGACCGAGCTGCACGCCGCCGACGGCGAGGTCTACGCGCTGGCGCAAGGCAACCTGGTCGTGACCGGCCTGAACGCGCAGGGGCAGAGCGGCTCCAGCGTGACGGTGAACACGCCGACGACCGGCCGCGTGCCCAACGGCGCGTCGATCGAGCGCGAGATCGCGAGCGACTTCGACTCCCGGCCGGATGTGGTGCTGAACCTCAAGCGCCCCGCCTTCCAGACCGCGACGCAGATCGTCGACGCGCTGAACCAGCGCTTCGGCAGCGGCACGGCGTCGACGCGCGACGGGACCAGCGTGTCGGTGCGCGCCCCGATGGAATCGACGCAGCGCGTGGCCTTCGTCGCGCAGCTGCAGGGCCTGTCCATCGACGCCGCGCCGGCGCTGCCGCGCGTGATCTTCAATTCCCGCACCGGCACCGTCGTCATCGCCGACGGCGTCAAGGTGCGCCCGGCGGCGGTGTCGCACGGCTCGCTGAAGGTCGTCATCAGCGAGAGCCCGCAGGTCAGCCAGCCCAACGCGTTCAGCCAGGGCCGCACGCAGACGGTGCCGCAGTCGCAGCTGCGCGTGGACCAGGGCGACGGCCGGATGTTCCGCTGGCCGGCGGGCACCTCGCTGCAGGCGATCGTCGACATGGTCAACAGCATCGGCGCGAATCCGGACGACCTGATGGCGATCCTTCAGGCGCTCGATCAGGCCGGCGCGATCGAGGGCGAGCTGCAGGTGATCTGATGAGCGACTTCCCGACTTCCTCTCCGATGCCGTCGGTCGCCGCGCTGGACGGCGCCAAGGATCCCGATGCGCGCATCAAGGCGCAGGCCACCGACGCCGCCGTCAAGTTCGAAGCTTTCTTCATCAAGCAGATGATCAGCCAGATGCGCGCCGGCACGCGCGCGCTGGCCGACGACGACAGCGTCGAACACAAGCGCGCCAACCAGGACATGCTGGACCTGGCCGACGGGATGGTCGCCGACGCGCTCGCCCAGCAGCGCGCCTTCGGCATCGCCGACCTGATGCTCAAGCAGGTCCTTCCCGCGGCGGGCTTAAGTTCCGGCGCCGGCGCGTCGCCTTCCGGAGGGAAGACCCCTGCGGACTTCCCCGCGGGCGCCCCCGCATCCTCAGGAACCTCGACCCCATGAGCATCCTCCTCAACGGCCTCACCGGCGCGCAGGCCGCCCAGGCCGCGCTGGGCACCACCAGCCAGAACGTCGCCAACGCGATGACGCCGGGCTACACCCGCACCGGCGTGCTGCTGGGCTCGCTGCAGACGCCGCAGGGCGGGGCCGGCGTGCAGGTGTCCAAGCTGCTGCGCTTCGCCGACAGCTTCAAGAACGTGCAGCTGTGGCAGGCGACCAGCCAGCTCGGCCAGTACAGCGCCGGGCAGTCCTACATGACCCAGCTCGAGCAGGTCATGTCCGACGACACGGCCAACATCAACAACGGCATCGACCAGTTCTTCGCCGCGCTGAACGCGGCCAGCGTCCAGCCGGAATCCGGCCCGCTGCGCGAGGCCGTGCTGACCGCCGCCGACGGCCTGGTCAAGCGCTTCGACAGCCTGCAGCAGCTGTTCGCCAACCAGCAGACGGCGATCGCGACGCAGCGCGACGGCGTGGTCAACCAGGTCAACGCGCTGACGCAGGACATCGCGCTGCTGAACAAGCAGATCGCCGGCGGCCGCGCCACCGGCATGAACGACGCCGGGCTGCAGGACGCCCGCGACGAGAAGATCAAGGCGCTGTCCGCGCTGGTCGGCCTGCAGGTCGTCGACACGCCCGACGGCGCCAAGAGCGTGTCGCTCAAGGGCGGCCAGCCGCTGGTCGTCGGCGCGGACGCGGCGGTGATGTCCACGTCCGGCCCGGGCGCGCTGAAGATCCAGTTCGCCAACACCTCGTTCACCTTGTCGGACGTGGGGCAGGGCGGTCAGCTCGGCGGCCTGGCCGATCTGCAGAAGCAGGTGCTGGGACCGATGCGCACGACGATCTCGGAGCTCGCGCTAGGCATCGGCAACGCGTTCAACGCGCAGCTGGCGCTGGGCTTCGCCCCGCCGGCCGCCACGCCGGGCGCGCCGCTGTTCGACACCAGCGGCGGCACGCTCAAGATGACCGGCATCACCGCGGCGCAGCTGGCGTTCTCCAGCAGCGCCACGGTCAGCGGCGACAGCGGCAACCTGACCGCGCTGATCGGCCTGAAGAACCGGCCGATGACCATCACCACCTTCGATGCGGCCGGCAACGCCGCCGGCACGACGCAGATCATCACCGGCGACGTGTTCACGCAGCTGGTGGGCAAGCTGGGCGTGGCGAGCTCGCTGAACCAGGGCTCGCAGAAGACCGCGACGACGGTGCGCGACCAGTCCGAGGAGGACTGGAAGTCCAGCGCCGGCGTCAACACCGACGAGGAAGCCATCAACCTCATGCAGTACCAGCAGATGTACCAGGCCAACATGAAGGTCGTGGCGGTGGCGAACCAGCTGTTCGACAGCACGCTGCAGATGCTGGGCTGAGCCCGGCGTCGTCCATTCCCCTCAGTCCCCGTTCAGATCGTCGATTTCCGGAGAAGCCGCCATGCGCATCGCCAGCAACCAGTACCACACGACGATGAACAGCGCGCTGCAGGCCGCCAACGAGGGCCTGACGCACGTGATGCAGCAGATGGCGTCGGGCCAGCGCGTGCTCAAGCCGTCCGACGACAGCATCGCGGCGCTGCGCCTGGCGCGGCTGTCGCGCGAGGAGGCCTCGCTCGACCAGTACCGCGACAACATCGGCGCGCTGCAGAGCCGGCTCAAGACCAGCGAGGTGTCGCTGGACAGCATCCGCGAGGACCTGCAGGCGACGCGCGACCTGCTGGTCTGGGCGGCCGACGCGGGCAACACCGGCGACGACCTGAACGCGATGTCGGGCTCGGTGAAGACGCTGCACGACAGCCTGCTCTTCCTGGCCAACAGCAAGAACGCGGAAGGCCGCTACCTGTTCTCCGGCACGGCCAGCGACCAGCCGACCGTCGACGCGGGCTACAACTTCCTGGGCAACTCGCAGACGCAGCAGGTCGCCGTGGCGGACAACATGGCCATCGGCGGCAACGTGTCGCTCGAGGGCATGGGCGCCTTCCTGCGGCAGCTCAACACGCTGGGCGGCCAGCTGGCCACGCCGGGTGTCACCGCCGAAGGCGTGCACGCGGACGTGACCGCGATGATCGCCGCGCTCGACCAGACGCTGGGCGACGTGGCGGGCAAGATCGGCCAGCTCGGCGGACGGCAGAACATCCTGGACACGATCGACACGAACCATGCGTCCGTCAGCCTGGCCAACCGGCAGACCGCGCTCGACCTCGGCCAGATCGACTACGGCGAGGCCGCCACGCGCCTCAACAGCTACACGCTGGCGCTGCAGGCGACGCAGAAGGCCTATGCGAAGGTCAGCCAGTTGAGCCTGTTCGATGCGATCTGACGCGCTCACCGCGCCGGTGTTCGGCGGGGATCGCGCGTCGCGGTCCGCCGACGGCGCTCGCATGGCGGCGTTGCCGACCGCGCCCGCCTTGGCGACGAGCGGTGCCGGCGGTGCCGGCGTTGCCGCGGCACGTCCCGCGCTCCTCGATGTGCCGGGCACGCGGCCCGCGCTGAGCGCGCCGGCCGGAGAGAAGCCCGTCCTCATCGATGTCGCCGCCGCGCCGCTGCGCGCGGGCGACGGCGCTTCACCCGCACGCGAACCGGGCGCCCAACTTCAGCTCGGGAAACTCCAGCAGGGGCTGGACTACCTCGATCGGCTGGCCGCGGCGATGCAGCAGCTCAAGGGCGGTCTCAGCGAGACGCTGGCGCGCCAGACCCCCCCGTCGGCGACGCTGGGCGGGCAGGTCGACCAGTTGCGTCAGCTCTGGTCGCAGCGCAGCCGCGAGGCCGGCGGGCGCGTTGATGCCGAATTGCAGGCCGCGCCCGAGGACGGCGCGGCGCGCCAGCGCTTCAAGTTGCGCGGCCTGGATCTGGCCGTGCTGCAGCAAGGGGGCAAGGAGACGCTGAGACTCCAGCTTCCGGGCCAGCCGCAGGAGAGCGGCGCGCCGGGCAAGGCGACGGTGATTGCCGTGTCGCTGGACGGCGAGGGCACGCAGCAGCAGTTGCAGGCGCTGACGAAGGCGTTGTCGCCGGCGGGGCTGTCGGTGCAGGCACAGGGCACGGAGATCGTGTTCAGCGTGACCGAGTCGCAGTGGCCCGCGTTGCGCGACGGCCTGACCTTGCGCGGCGAAGGCAAGCGCTTCCCCAGCGGCCAGCCGGTGCGCGCGCTGCTGGAGCCGGCACCGGACGCGCTGCAGCCGCAGCGCTGGGACCTGAAGGAAGCGACCGGCCAGCGCCAGGCGCTGGGACAGTTGCTGCAGGCGCAGCCCAAGGTCGCGCAGGCGCGGGCCCGCCTGCATGAGCAGCTCGAGTCGGCCGCGCGGCCGGCGCCGTCGATGGTGCCGGAGCAGGCTGGCGCCCTCGCCGGCGCGTTGGCGGGCGCGCTGTCCGGCGCCGAGTACAGCGACGTCGGCGCGCTGCTGCCGGCGCTGCGCGGCATGCACCGGCAGCGCGTGCGTCAGTTGCTGTCGCCCTGACGGGGCCCGACGCTCGACGCCCGACGGGGCCGCTCAGGAGGACGGCAGGCGGCCGATGAAATCGTCGATCTGGAACGGCAGGCAGATCGTGTGCGGCAGCGACTTGCTGTGGCTGAACTCGAGCAGCGTCTTCACGAGCAGCGAGTCTTCGCGACAGTCGCCCCGCTCGACGCTGGCGACGCGCTGATCCTCGGTCTTCAATCGCGCGATCATGTCCTCGGTGTTGCGCGCCGGGATCAGGGAGTCCTTGCTGTTGTGGAACATCCTGAACTCGGCCAGGGGCAGGTCGTAGCGCTGCGAACCGGACGCCAGGCTGTTCAGCAGGAGATGCGGCGTCAGGCCGCTGAGCTTCCCGGCCCGGTAGTCGGCGAGGAAGGCCGGCAGCACCTGGCCATCGGCGCCAAAGACCGTCTTGGGGTCGTAGGACAGGTGCTGGTAGTCGCGCAGTGCCGCCAGCGTGCGACCCAGGTAGTCCGGGATGCGGCTCAGATCGGCCTTGTCCGAATACTCGTCGCGCGGTTCGCCGGCGGCCGCTCGCAGGGACGAATCCAGCGTCCGGCGGATCTCGAAGGGACCGTCGCCGGTCGACACCAGCCGGATCGTCGTCTGGCGCGCCAGGTGCGGGATCGAGGCCATGGCGGAGAACGCCCCCTGCGACGGACCGATCATGCGCAGGTCCTTCCCGGGCTGCGCGCGGTGGACCTGCATGAAGTATTCGTTGACGGCGCTGAGCATGTCCACGGTGTGCGAGGCCGTGTCCGCGGCGATCAGGAAGGCCTGCGGTGAGGCCGCCGTGTCGCCCTTGCCGATCAGGTCGGGGGTGAAGTAGATGTGGCCCTTGCCCGCCGCGCCCAGGCCGATCAGGACCATGGCGTTCCTGCCCGATGAGGGGGCGTCGGACTCGTTGGATTCGGCACCGCGCTGCCCGATCACCACGGGCCGGCCGTTGTAGTCGACCGGCGGCCCGCCTGCCCACGGCACGGGATAGACCAGCAGGCCGCTGAGCGTGATGGGCGCGCCGGACGCGTCGATGCTTCGATAACGCACCCGCTTGACCTGAGCGTCGAAGCTGGCGTTCGGCGAGGCGATGTGAGGCAGTTCGTGGCGCAGGAGCGGCTTGAGCACCGCGGCGGTCACGGGGTTGCCCCTGGCGTAGTCCTCCACCAGGACGCTGATCAGATCGTTGATCTGCGAACGGGCGATCCGCGACGAGCCCGTCAGGCCGCCGAACTCCACCGGGAGGTCCGCGACCTCGCCGTCCAGGGCCCCACGGCGTTGCTGGCCGGTGCTGAAGACGGACACGGCCTTGCCGTTCAGCTGGAGCCCGTAGGCCGTGTCCGGCTGCAGCGTCTGTCGCGGCTCGATCGTGCGCGAGCCTGCGACACCCCCATTCGGGTTCGCCCATTCGCTGGACGCGACGACGGTGGTCGGAACCGTCGCCTGGGTCTTGTCGACCAGCTTGAAGTCGTCGCACGCGCCCGCGGTGGCGGCGGTGTAGTCGAGGGTCACCGACGGATCGATGAACCCGGCCGTGACGGAGGCTTCGGGCGTGACGCGCAGCACCGTGCAGGCGGGCGCGACGATGTCCGGGCTCTTGTCGCCCTTGCCGCCGCCGCAGGCGGTGACCAGGACGGACAGGCTGAGCACGGTGAACAGCGAGGGAGGTGAAGGGCGCATGGGGAGTCGGGGAGGAGGGAAGAGGGGGATGAGGAAGGGGGAGAGGAGACGGGCCGCGGGAGTCGAAGAAGCGATCGTCGATGCCGCGTCGCTCCGGCTCAATGCGGCGGACGGGGGGAAACAGCGGCCCCGACTGGCCGATCGAGGGGAGGGAACCACCCGGATGCGGGGGGTGCCCTGGGGTCGGCGGTCGATTGCCGGACGGGCGTCATCGCGCGGTCCGGCGGCTTATGTAGACTGTTTCCCCGATGAATCCGCCGGCCCGCTTCCCGACCGCAACGCCTGACCCCGGCCTGGACGCCGTGGCGCGCGACTTCCCGACGACCCCGCGCTTCGACCGTCTCGATGCGCTGCGGGGCCTGGCCATGGTCTGGATGACCGTCTTCCACTTCTGCTTCGACCTGAGCTACTACAAGATCGTGGTGGAGGACTTCTACCGCGATCCGTTCTGGACCTGGCAGCGCAGCGGCATCGTCAGCCTGTTCCTGCTGTGCGCCGGCATGGGCCAGGCGGTGGCGCTGGCGCAGGGCCAGACGGCCTACCGCTTCTGGCGCCGCTGGGGCCAGGTCATGGCCTGCGCGCTGCTGGTGTCGATCGGGTCGTGGTGGATGTTCCCGCGCTCCTTCATCAGCTTCGGCGTGCTGCACGGCATGGCGCTGATGCTGATCCTGGTGCGCTTCGGCTTCTCGAGACTGCCCACCGCGGCGTTGTGGCTGCTGGGCGCGGTCGCGGTCGCGCTGCCGTTCTTCGTCGCGCATCCCTTCTTCGACACCCGCACCACCAACTGGCTCGGCCTGGTCACGCGCAAGCCGCTGACCGAGGACTACGTCCCGCTGCTGCCGTGGCTCGGCCCGATGCTGTGGGGCTGCGCGCTGATGCGCGTCGAGGCGGTGCGGACCTGGATGCAGCGTCCGGTGCTGCCGGCGGTGCGTCCGCTGTCGGTGATGGGGCGGTGGTCGCTGTCGTACTACATGCTCCATCAGCCGGTGATGATCGGCCTGCTGGCGGCGGCACGGACCCTGGGCTGGCTGTCAGGCAGGCCGTGACGGGTGCGCGACAATCGCGCCCATGAGCTCCTCCCCTTCTTCTCCTTCCAAGACCCAGATCCTGTTCGGCTTCCACGCCGTCACCGTGCGGCTGAAGACCGCGCCCGCCTCGGTGCAGGAGATCCTGTTCGACGCCACCCGCAAGGATCAGCGCATGCGGGGCTTCCTCGAGAAGGCCGAGGCGGCGGGCGCGAAGCTCGTCGAGAGCGACGACGACCGGTTGAAAGCGCTGTGCGGCACGCACCGCCACCAGGGCGTCGTGGCGCGGGTGAAGGCGGTGGCGCAGTCGCATTCGCTGGATGAGGTGCTGGAACAGGTCGAGGGACCGCCGCTGGTGCTGGTGCTGGACGGCGTCACCGATCCGCACAACCTCGGCGCCTGCCTGCGCGTGGCCGACGGTGCCGGCGCCCATGCGGTGGTCGCGCCCAAGGACCATGCCGTGGGACTGAACGCGACGGTGGCCAAGGTCGCCAGCGGCGCCGCGGAGACCGTGCCCTACCTGATGGTGACCAACCTGGCGCGTTCGCTCAATGAGCTCAAGGAACGCGACATCTGGGTGATCGGCACCTCGGACCAGGCGGAGAAGACGCTGTACGACCTGGACCTGACGGGTCCGGTGGCGCTGGTGCTGGGCGCCGAAGGCGACGGCATGCGCCAGCTGACCGCGAAGACCTGCGACGAGCTCGTGCGCATCCCGATGCAGGGCGCGGTGGAAAGCCTGAATGTCTCCGTGGCCGCCGGCGTGTGCCTGTACGAGGCGCTGCGCCAACGTCAGAAGAAGGCCTGAGCACCCGACGCGAGATAATCGCGTCCATTCCGGCGCCCACGAGGCGCCGTTCCACACTCCGCATCCCGGTAGCGCCATGCCAGTCATCGAAGTCAAGCATCCCCTCGTCAAGCACAAGATCGGCCTGATGCGGGAGGGCGACATGTCCACCAAGAAGTTCCGCGAACTGACCGGCGAGGTCGCGCGGCTGCTGGCCTACGAGGCGACGGCGGACTTCCCGCTCGAGAAGACGACGATCGAGGGCTGGTGCGGCCAGGTCGAGATCGACCAGATCGCGGGCCGCAAGGTGACGGTGGTGCCGATCCTGCGCGCGGGCCTGGGCATGCTGGACGGCGTGCTGGACATGATGCCCAACGCCAAGGTGAGCGTGGTCGGCCTGGCGCGCGACCATGAGACGCTGCAGCCGGTGAACTACTTCGAGAAGTTCGTCGGCAAGCTGGACGAGCGCACCGCGCTGATCGTGGATCCGATGCTGGCGACGGCCGGCTCGATGATCGCGACGGTGGACCTGCTCAAGCAGCGCGGCTGCAAGGACATCCGCGCGCTGGTGCTGGTCGCGGCGCCGGAAGGCGTGGCGGCGCTGAACAAGGCGCATCCGGACATCCGGTGCTGGACCGCGGCGATCGATTCGCACCTCAACGAGAACGGCTACATCATCCCGGGCTTGGGTGACGCCGGGGACAAGATCTTCGGGACGAAGGACGTCTGAGGTTCTTGCTCACTGGATGAGCGGCGGGGTCTCCCATCGCGTTCATGTCTCGTTTCCTAGAAGTCACTGACACCACCGTCGTCATCCGGCCCACGCCGTCGACGATGTGGCTGTGGGTGCTCGCCTTCACGACCGCCTTGAGCTGGATGTTCTGGAAGTTCAGCCTCTACGACACCAGTCTGAAGGCGCTCTGGCTCCTGTTGTTTCCGTCGCTGGCCCTGATGGGCGCAGCGCTGGATTTCATCCATGCGCGCATCTCCGTCACGACCATCGATCGGGCGCGCGATCTGGTGCTGATCGAGCGCCTGCCTCGGTTCGGGCTCTCCGCAAAGCAGCGCCGCTATGCGCTGTCAGACTTTGCCGCCGTCGAGTCGCATTCAGCCGGTGTTGGTCGCTCCCTGATGTGCCGAGTGTCCCTGGTCACGACCGGTCTGCGCTCGCTGGTGCTGCTGAACGGCAGCGGCGGTTTCAGCGCCAAGTCGTTCTGGCACGCGCCGATGCCCGCTGAAACGGAGGAGGCGGCGTCAGTTCGAACCGCAGTAGCGCAGGTGACCGGACTGACCGACATGGGCTATCGAGGCACGCTCGGGATGAGCGTTGTGTCGTATGAGCCAATTGATTCCTAGGGACAGGACGCGCGCGGTTGAGAACGTGGGACAGCCCGCTTTCCAAGTTCGATCTCAGTGAACTAGCTAGTCGCGGTGAAGCTCTGAAGCCAACGCCGACTGCAGGTAGCAAGCGCATGTACGCGGAGCTGGCGCTGATGCACAGCGCGCTCAAGGATGTCATCGAGCGAAAGCTCTGACCCCGGAGCGTCGCGAGCAGATCGTGCAAGGGCTGATGGCGGACCACGGCTTGAGCCAGCGTCAAGCCTGTCGGGCCAGGGGATCGCCAGATCCACGTTGCGCTACAGGGCCGCGGCTCGCGACGATTCCGGGGTGATCGAATTCCTCGAACAGCACATCGCGGTCAACCCGCGGCATGGCTTCGACCTGATCTACGACAGTGCGCGCCACCAGGGCAAGCCCTGGGGCAAGACCGTGATGTGGCGCGTGACTGTGACCTCAAGCTCAATCTGCCCAGACGCGGAAAGAAGCGATTGCCCGCGCGCATCAAGCGGCCCTTGGACCGCTCGCACGAAATCCGCCCCAATCTATCAGCCGGACAAGGAATGAAGCGTGTTGCAAGTGCCCCGTCTGCACCCACCTAGGTGTCCGCGCGGCCGAAATCACTTTCGGGGACATCGCCGGATGCGTGAACGAGCCGGGCTTGGGGAAATCGAGCCCATGCCGACCAAGCATTCCTACGCCCGCAGAGCTCCCACGCTACCAAAACGCCCCGTAGTATCCACATATTCTGTGAACAACTCGCCGAAGCAGCGGGGTCAGGCGGCGCGCCTATCGAGAATTGTATAGGCCGGGACAACAAGCTCTGACCGCCGCCTCTAGACGCTGCCAAAGCAACGTCTCTCCGGCGACCTTTTTGTACTTGTCCACCGCATCCTTGGCCTTTGAGCATTTGCGCAATGCAATCAAGGTATAGGCGTACTGGTAAAGGACAGTCGGGTTGCCCGGATCAGACGCCTTCGCTTGCTCCAGTAATTCAAGGGCTTCCAGGTGAAGCCCAAGGTCATTGCATGCTGCCGATGCGTTGATGCGAAGACCGACGTCATTGGTCGACTTCGCGATGAGAGGCCGGAGTGCATTCAGGCTGGCCTCGTGGAGACCGCGACGTTGGTCGTTGACTGCACGCTGAGCCACAACATCGATGCCTTCACTGGCCAGTTGCGCATACTGCAGTTCAGCGAGCTCGTGGAATCCCGTTTGGGAAAGGGCCACGGCAATGTTGACCCTGGTCGCAGCGTTGCGCGATGCCGATCCCTCAGCCATCGTCTTGACGACCACGTCTGGCATGCCGAGCGCTATCAAGCCTTGGCTGAATACTGCAAAAGCTTCCTCCCCAGCGTCGACAAGCGAGGTGCGCAACTCTGGAAACATGAACGCCCGTTGGATCTCCAACAACGTCGGGCGCTTGGCCGGATCGACCTCAAGGCATTGCAACACGATCAAAGGGACGCTCGGATCCGCATTGACCACGCCGCTGCGCATCGCGATCTGGAGGCGATCGATCGAAGCCCTTGACGCTGCCTCCCAAGGATTCCTCCCCGTGAACAGCTCATAGGCGATGACGCCCAGGCTGAAAACGTCGGAACTTGCATTCGGGAGGACGCCATTCGCAAGCTCAGGCGCTTGGTACAGCGGCGCGCCGGGTGTGGCTGCTCGACCCTTCCATCCAGCCAGTCCGAAATCGGCAATCTTGCAGATCCAGCCTTCCGCGACGAGGATGTTGTCTGGCTTGAGGTCCGCATGCGCGAAGCCCTCGACCAGTTCACCACAATGGAGTAGCCCCGTGGCGATCTGCCCGATCCACTGGCGCATCGGAAGCGTCTCGAGTTCATTCCGATACTCCGAGATCCAGTCCGCTAGCGTGACGCAGCCCCTCGGGCCTGGCAGAACGGACTCCAATAGCCAGACGGGCACTCCGCCGGGCCGTGCCTCTACTTCGAGCAGCCGAACCACATGCGGGCTGCGTCTGCCGAAGTTCAGAAGGAGCAGCAACTGGCACTCGCGAACGTGGTCCTCGTTGCCGCCTGGGCTGATCGGCAGCTTGGCAACAGCGAGAGAACGCGGGTCGCCTCGATGTGCGCAAAGGTAGACCTTGCTCATCGAGCCTTGGGAAGCACCAATAAGCTGCCAGTGACCCAAGATGCTGAACGTCTTGATCCCCTCGGCCTCAAATTTTGGGAAGCCGCGCGAACCCATTGGATACGGCCCACTCGACGCGGGAGGCCACTTCTTCATCAGCATGCGATCGAGATCGTCCATCTCCTGGCTGCGATCACTGATGTCGAACTCGGTCATCACTCGGTCACCACAGTGGGCGCACTTGGAGATGAATTTCTCCGTCTTTCTCTCTGCGGTCCATTCACCAATCGCCGTGAACTCGAATGCGTACTCACCACCACATTGGCAAGGCACCCGCGTATGGTGGGAGTGAATCTCCCACATCGTGTTCATTTTGACGGTCAAGGCTTCCTCTCATAGGCGGCTTCTGTTGGCCTCATTGTCGCCAGGTAGACTGAGTGTCGATGCCGAGGTATTGCGCTTCGCTGGCTCATAGGAGATCTTGACTCAGAGAATGGCCGGCGCCGGCACGGTGCTCCGCTTCGAGGCACGGCCGCGGTCTACATGAGGTTCGCTGACGGCGTATGTGGGCGCCGATCCAATATTGCCCCACGCTATAGCTTCCAGATCGCCTGAACTCTCGCATTTTCCTAACGCCGACGGGGCTTAAAGTGTGCCATGGTCAAAATCTGTGAATAGGGGGAAGGATGCCGTTTCACGAGTGCGTAGACAAATTTCTAGGGGATCCTGCGGTACTGCGGCTTCTCGATCTCGCCCGCGAGACGCGCCCGCTACACATCTGCTATCCACGCGAGGTGCCAATCTCTCGTTTTCTGGCCTGGTTCTTCGACCCGACCGAGGGTCACGGACTTGGCGATGTTTGTATCCGGGCTCTATTGGGGGAGGCTTGGCGTCGCATGGGCGACTCCACGATCGATGCGAAGGTTCGCCATCAACTCTCGCCCACGCACGTCGCCTCACAGGCGTTTGACTCATGCCTGGTTCGACGTGAGGTCAAGCTTGGCAGCGGTTCTCTGGATGTTCTGGTGCTCGACCCGAAAAGGCGCTGGCTGCTCGCCATCGAGAACAAGTACGGCGCCGGCGAAGGTCGCAACCAGCTCGAATCGTACGAGGCGAGCCTTGCCGAGCGATACCCTGGCTGGATACAAATCCTGGTATTCCTGGATGTGTTTGGACAAGCGCCGTCGCGTCCTTCCTGGATCGGGCTCGACTATGTCTGGCTCGTGGATGAAATCTCCGCAGCTGAAAGATCGCCCTGGCTGGGCGACGACTCTAAAGCCGCGCTCCGAGAGTTTCGGTCGGTCTTGGAGCCGGAAGGCGCGCCGTTTGTGCATGTCGACGTTGACGATGACCATTTACTGGGTGTAGTCAGTACCCATCGCGATGTCTTCGAAAAGATGCGCGAGTGGAGCAAGGACAAGGCGCCCTTGGAAGAACGGCTTGAGAAGATCTACGCTCGAGCGAAGACCCTGGATGAGAAGGCTGCTCAGCAACTGTTCCAGGCTTTCATGCAACGGAAGAGGCTATGGAGCGTCTGCATTCCCATGCTTTTGTACGCGGGTCTCTTGCAGTCCGTACGAACCCAGTTCCCGGATATCGAACACGACCCAAAGCGAAAGGCGTTCTATTTCTCGCTGCCGGAGTGGCGTGCGACGCAAGACGCTGATCGTCCGGCTCTTCGCACCATGGTGAGAATCCTGTCCGGCAAAGCTGAAGGAGAGGCCGATCGCTATTTGGTGGTATCTCGTATCGACTCAAGAACGCTCAGCCCCGAAGCCTTCGCGCGCGTGCGGCCAACCATCGAAAAGATGCGCAAGGCTTACCTAAAAAGAGCGCCGCGACTCAAGGAAGAGCCGGGACCAATCACGCTGAAGTTTGATTTCGCAACGTCAGAAGAAGCGGTGAGTGCGCTGCTGACGCGTCACATCGCGATGCTGAAGCGGGAGTTTGACGATCTCATCCGCTCGGAGCGGCTGGGACAATGCTAATCGTGGTTCGCTTATACGCAGAGGCCGCCACACCAGACGACAACCGCTACCTTCAGTCTTACCGATGGCACAGCCACAAGCGCCGGAACGACGAACATACGAGACGTCGGCCAGCGAAGTTTCAATCAACCAGTACTTCTAGACAAAGACGGTCGCATTTGCCGTTCTGAATAGTGACGCTCGAGATCAGGCCGGCTGCGCGACGATGCTGCCGTCGGGTGACGAAGGATACTCCCCGGCTGGCTAGCGCAAGCAGAAGGCCGGCCAGCCGACTTCTTGCCTCCACCACGCTTCAACAGCGTACCGAAGCACAGCTTGATCAATGACCGTGTAGTAGACCTGCCAGCTGTATTCGCTGTACGGCGCCCGGTGAATCGCCCCAGGTTTGCTAGACATCTCTGAGCCTCAGAAGTGAGGCCCGATAGGAGGTGCCATGAAAACGAACCAGCCCTACCCGGAAGAATTCAAGATTGAGGCGGTCAGGCAGACCACCGAACGCGGCCACGAGGTCGCCGAGGTGTCGGCGCGAATCGGCGTCAGTCAGCACAGTCTGTACAAGTGGATAAAGGCTTATGGCGTGCCGGCGCCCGAGCGGCAGGCGGCCAACTCGCAGGCTGAAGAGCTGCGACGACTGAAGGCCGAGCTCAAGCGCGTGACCGAGGAGCGAGACATCCTAAAAGAGGCCGCAGCGTACTTCGCCAAGCAGTCCGGGTAAGGTACGCGTTCATCAAGAAGCACGAGCATGAGCACAGCGTGCGTCGCATGTGCAGCGTGATGCGGGTCCACCCTAGCGGCTTCTACGCGTGGAGGGCCGAGCCGCAGAGTCCGCGCGAGCAGGATGACCGCAGGCTGCTTGGCCTGCTCAAGTATGCCTGGCTCGAGAGCGGCGGGACCTACGGGTATCGCAAGTTCAACCTCGACATGCGCGACCTCGGGGAGCGTTGCGGCAAGCATCGCGTGGCGCGGCTACTCAAGCGCGAAGGACTGCTCTATCAGACGGGATATGGGCGTCGGCCCGGCATGCGTGGTGGCCAAGCCCGCAGTGGTCGCGCCAAATCACCTGCAGGGACAGTTCACTGTCGACGAGCCCAATCGAGCTTGGGTCACCGACATCACGTACATCCGCACGCACGAAGGCTGGCTGTACCTGGCGGTGGTCGTTGACCTGTTCTCGCGACAGGTCGTCGGATGGTCCATGGGCAGCCGCATCGACACGACCTCAGTTCTCGATGCGTTGCTGATGGCGCTGGGGCGGCGACGCCCCCAGTCCTCGGTGATGCTGCACTCGGACCAGGGCTGCCAGTTCACGAGCCACGAATGGCAGGACTTCCTGCGCGAGCACAACCTCGTCTCCAGCATGAGTCGTCGCGGCAACTGCCACGACAACGCCGTGGCCGAGAGCTTCTTCCAGTTGCTCAAGCGGGAACGCATCCGTCGGCAGATATAACCCGACCCGAGACGCAGCCAAGTCCGATGTTTTCAACTACATCGAGATGTTCTATAACGCCAGGCAGCGCCACGGTACTGCCGGCGCCACCTCGCCCGCCGGGTTCGAGCGCCGCCATTCCCAACGGCTCAGGAACGTCTAGGAAATCCGGGGCGATTCACCTTCGGGATAAAACACCAAACTAGACGACCCCGAGTGCCCCCAGTACGCCACTCGCCAGGACCATCCACACGATCCCGATCTTGGTCCGTATCGTGAGCATCACAGTCGCGACGATCATCGCCAGTGCGGCCAGGAGCCAGCCCGTTGCGATCATCGGCCCCGACCTCTGCGACGCGATGCCGACCGTGAACGCGCGAGGCCCACGTGCTCGCGGTTGTTGCGAGCCCAGCGTGTGGCCGCCATGCATCGACGGCAGCAGGATGCCGACCATCGGCGCGGCCGCGCCCAGCAGGTCCGACACGTTGAACCCCAGCACCACGACGAACAGGATGTTCAGACCCGACGCGGCCTGCGCCAGCTGATCGAACTGGTGAAGCTCCGACCAGTCAGTGGCGCTCATGAACAAGGCGCATCCGGACATCCGCTGCTGGACCGCGGCGATCGATTCGCACTTCAACGAGAACGGCTACATCATCGCGGGCCTGGGTGACGCCGGGGACAAGATCTTCGGGACGAAGGACGTCTGAGGTCCTTGCGTGGTGAAGGGATGATCGATACGACCGGTCGTTGATCAGTCGATCGGTCTCTCGGTCGGTCCGTCTGTCGGCCGGGACCGCTGCGCCAACAGGCGCTTGCGCACCGCATAGATGTTGTTGCGCAGCGCGTAGAGCTCTTCGGCATAGGACAGCGGCACCGCAATGCGGTGTGTGACGCGGTCCAGCTCGTCCAGCTCGTCGAGCAAAGCCTCGCGCTCGCCGGTGCCGGTTTCCAGCTTGGCTTCCACCTCGCGCAGCCGCGCATACCAGCGGAAGACGCGCGAGCGCACGCGGAAGGTGTAGAGCGGCGGCACCACGCGCGACAGCGGCAGCATCAGCACCAGCAGGCCGCCGACCACCAGCCACATGCGTTCCAGCAGATTGCCGGCCCAGAAGGGCAGGTAGCGCGCCCAGGCCGGCGGCGTGCCGTTGATCGCGCGGTCGCCCTCGGCGCTGACCGGCAACTCGCTGGTGCGGGTGTTGGGGAAGTCGCGCGCGCCGTTGAACCAGCCGGCCCCGCTGTGCTGGCCCAGGGCCGCCTGCGCGAACAGTTGGCGCAGTGCAGGGTGCGTCTGCTCGCGCGCCAGCAGTGCGGTGGTGGTGGCCAGCAGCGGCACGTCGTGCGGCGGCAGATCGGCCGCCAGGTCCACCACGCCGCGCGGTAGCGTGACGGTGGACAGGAAGGGCAGGTGGCGCGAATAGGCCTCGTTCTGCTCGAAGGCCATCAGCGCCATGGCCGGGTCGCGCAGCAGCGCGCGGATCAGGCCGGACTGCGGCGCCGAGATCAGCACCGCGGCGTCCAGCCGGCCCTGGCGCAGCGCCGCGCCGGCGTCGTCGGGCGCCAGATTGGACAGCTGCAGATCGGTCGGCTTCAGCTGGTTCAGCGCCAGCAGCTTCTCGACGATCTGCGGGACACCGCTGCCGTCCTGGTCCACATTGACCCGCAGGCCGCGCAGCTGGGTCAGGCGCTGCAGTTCGCCGCCGGGCTGGCGGCGCGCGATGCCGAGATCGCGGCGATAGAAGATCCAGATCGGCTCGTAGAACAGGCTACCCAGCGAGACGATGCCGGCCTCGGTATCGGCCACCGGATCGGCCATGCCGCCGCGGACGAAGCCCACATCGGCCGTGCTCGCGCGCAGATGGGCCAGATCGTCCTGCGCGCCTTCGCTGGCGATCAGCGCCACCTGGATGCGCTCGCGCGCCAGCGCCTTCGCATAGCCCTCGCCGAAGCCGGCGTAGGCACTGCCGGCCGGGCCGGTGGCCAGGCGCACCTGGCGCGGCGGCTGCGGATCCAGCCACCAGTAGGCTGCGACCAGCAGGCCGCCGCCGAGCAGCAGCAACGGCCCCATCGAGACCAGCATGTCGCGCACCGTCTGCACCAGCAGGCGCAGGCTGCGGGTGGCATGCCATTGCTGGATCGGGGTCATGGCTTGCCGTCCTGAGCGGGCAGGGGCCGGGCCTGCGCGTTGCAGAGTCGCTCGCAGTCCTGGGCACCCGCATGAGTGGTGGCCGCAAGGGTGAACGTGATCGTGATGCCGAGGCGTCGCATGGGCGGGGTCTTTGCCGATGGGGGATCGGTCCATCGTATTCGAGGCGTGCTGGCCGGACTGTTACGTCCGCGCCCGCGGCAGAACTGCAGCCGCTAGACCACCCCGAGTGCTCCCAGCACGCCACCCGCAAGGACCAACCACACGATGCCGATCTTGGTCCGCATCGTGAGGACCACGGTCGCGACGATCATGGCCAGCGTGGCCCATCGGTGGTCGGGCTCCACGAGGTAGGGCGCGGCCAGCAGCCAGCCCGTCGCGATCATCAGGCCCAATGTCAGCGGCGCCATGCCGACGGTGAAGGCGCGCACGCCCAGGTGCTCGCGGTTGTTGCGGGCCCAGCGCGTGGCCGCGACCACCAGCGTCGTCGACGGCAGCAGGATGCCGGCCATCGCCGCCGCCGCGCCCAGCAGTCCCGACACGTTGAAGCCGAGCACTGCGACGAACAGGATGTTCGGACCCGGCGCCGCCTGCGCCAGGGCGATCGAACTCGTGAAGCTCTGGTCCGTCAGCCAGTGCCGCTCATCCACCAGGTAGCGATGCATGTCCGGCGCCGTCGTGATCGCACCGCCGATCGACAGCAGCGACAGCATCAGGAAGTGCAGCATCAGCGCGCCGAGTTCGGGCCAGCTCAGCGTACCGACGAGCATCTGCGTCCAGCCGACGTGCGCGACGACATGGGGACTGACCTGCGCGCCGACGCTCACGTGCGCACTCCCGCGCGGCTACGTTTGAGTGCGATCAGCGCCAGCGACATGCCCAGTCCGCCGACGCTCAGCACGATCCAGAACAAGGGCAGCTTGAGCCAGACCGTCGCGCCGAAGACCAGCGCGGCGAGCGCCAGTCCGGGCATCAGACCGATCGGGTTCTTCCTCAGCGAGGGCAGCAGCTTGAAGCCCGTGGCCAGGATCAGTCCGGCCGACACCGCCCCCATGCCGCGCAGCGCGCCGGTCATGCGCGGCGAGGCCAGCCAGGTCGTGGACAGGGCCGCCAGGATCAGCACGATCACGGCCGGGAAGAGCATCATTCCCGCCAGCGCGACCATCGCACCGCGCAGGCCGAAGAAGCGGTCGCCGATCATCAGCGAGATGTTCACGATGTTCGGCCCCGGCAGCACCTGCGCGACGGCGAGCGTCTCGACGAACTCCTCGCGCGTCATCCAGTTCAGGCGCTCGACCAGTTCCCGCTGCGCCACGGCCAGCACGCCGCCGAAGCCCTGCAGCGCCAGCCAGGTGAAGGCCCAGAACAGCTGGGAGAGGGATTCGGGTTGCGCGAGCGCGGGTTCGGGCGTGAAGGCAGCGGCGCCTGGCTCGGCGCCTTCAGGGGACGGTGGCGGCGTGGAGGAGGGCCCCGCGCTCACCGGTGCCCCTTCAGCACATCCGGATTGACGATGTTGGTCGGCTTGCCGGCCATGTAGTTCAGGACGTTGTCGAACGCCGCGTCGAAGTACATCTGGTAGCTGTCCTGCTCGACGTAGCCGATGTGCGGCGTGCACACGGCGTTCTCGAGCCTGAGCAGAGGGTGGCCTTGCAGGATCGGTTCGGACTCGAACACGTCGACCGCGGCCATGCCGGGTCGTCCGCGGTTCAGCCCGGAGACCAGCGCGCCGTCGGCGACCAGTTCCGCGCGCGAGGTGTTCACGAACAGCGAGGTCGGTTTCATCCGCGCCAGGTCTTCGGCGCTCACGATGCCGGTGGTTTCGTCCGACAGCCGCAGGTGCAGCGTCAGTACGTCCGCCTGTTCGAAGAAGGCTTCGCGGCTGTCCGCGGCCTGGTGACCGTCGGCCTGCGCGCGCAGCCGCGAGGCCTCGCTGCCCCAGACCAGCACCTGCATGCCGAAGGCCTTGCCGTAGCCGGCGATCAGCTGGCCGATCTTGCCGTAGCCCCAGATGCCCAGTGTCTTGCCGCGCAGCACCATGCCCAGGCCGAAGTTCGGCGGCATCGAGCCGGACTTCAGGCCCGACTGCTGCCACACGCCGTGCTTGAGCGTGGAGATGTACTGCGGCAGCCGCCGCATCGCGGCCATGATCAGCGCCCAGGTCAGCTCCGCGGGGGCGATCGGTGAACCGCCGCCTTCCGCCACGGCGATGCCGAGCCGCGTGCAGGCGTCGACGTCGATGTGTTTGCCGACGCGGCCGGTCTGCGAGATCAGCTTCAGCTTGGGCAGCTTCTCCAGCAGTTGGCGAGGGAAGTGGGTGCGTTCGCGGATCGTCACCAGCACTTCGGCGTCGCGCAGCCGGACCGACAGCTGCCCGATGCCCTTGACGGTGTTGGTGAAGACCTTGGCGTTCAGCGCGTCCAGCTTGGCGGCGCAAGGCAGCTTGCGCACGGCGTCCTGGTAGTCGTCGAGGATGATGATGTTCATAGGCGTGCGGGCTCCGATCCTACTCGCCTGAAACGGTCGCCCCAAGGCCATTGGGCGAGCGTCGTGCAACAGATCGGAACAGGCACTAGCATCGCGCCCGCATCGCATCCCCCCATCCCAGACAAGGAGACTCCCATGGACATGTACGCCGCCACCGTCCCGGTGTTTGACCGCATGCTGAGCAACATGCAGACCTGGATCCGCACCGCGCGCGATCACGCCCTGGCCAAGGGCTTCGACGAATCGGTCTACCTGACGCTGCGCCTGGCGCCCGACATGCTCCCGCTGCCGCGCCAGGTCCAGATCGCCAGCGATGCGGCGAAGAGCGGCGTCGCGCGTCTGGCCGGCATCGAGGTGCCGAGCTGGCCCGACAGCGAAGCCACGCTGGAAGAGCTGATCCAGCGCATCCAGAAGACGCGCGACTTCATCAAGTCGGTCAGCGCCGAGCAGATCAACGGCTCCGAGACCCGTGCGGTCAGCGTGCCGCGGCGCGACAAGGAGCCGCTGCAGTTCCAGGGGCAGGACTTCACCCGCTTCTTCAACCTGCCCAACTTCTTCTTCCACGCCACCACGCTGTACGCGCTGCTGCGCCACGCCGGCGTGCCGCTGGGCAAGATGGATTTCCTGGGTCAGCCGAAGTAATCAGCCGAGCAGGCGTCGCAGCAGGCTCTTCCCCTGCTCGAGCTGCCGATTGAGCGCGATCAGGCGCGCCTCGGCTTCCGCCTGGTCGACGCACCGGGCCACTTCCGTGTAGATCGCCGTCCGCAGGTGCCACAGGTCCTGCGGATGGCGGGCATGCACGATGTGCCGGAGCAGGGCGCGCACGCGCTCCTGCGTGTCGACATCGGCATCGTCGGCCAGGTCGGTGACGCTGGCGCGGAAGGCTGTGCGCAGCCGGGCCATCGCCCGGGCGCTGGCCTGGGGCCGGCGACCTTCGCCGGGCCACAGCCGCATCAGGCTCTGGAAGATGGAATCGCCGTTGCGCCGCCGCGTCGGCGCATCGTTCATCGCCGCGCCGCCGGCACCGCCGGGGCGGACCGCCGGTTCCGTCCAGGTCTGGGTCTCCACCGCCCGCGTCTCGAAATCGTCCGGCGCCACGGAATCCACCGCTTCCGCCGCTTCGACGATCTCATCCCAACGGGACAGACTCGGAATCGCTTTCATAGGCTGCGTTCTTCTTGTCCTGGTTGATCGGACGCGCGTCCCTCGACGTCCCTTTGCGGGCTTGCTCTATCGCGCGGCGTCCGGGCTTCTGAGTGCCCGGATCGCGAGACGATTGTGGAAGTCGGCCATGTAACAAGAAGCTCGAATAAGGCGGTGACGGGGGCCTCAAATCGTGCTCAAGTTCTCACTCCGGCGGCCGATAAAGGGCTGAATGGGCGGGTCGCCGGTGTCCGCGGCGCGCCCAGGGCGGAGGTCCCAGGCGGGGAAATGGGTGGTCGGCACCGTCCATTTGCCGGGATGCTTCCGGGAACGCACGGACACAATCCCGTACAGGCGGCCCATGGGCCCGAGCCGGCACGTCCGGCCGTGCCCGCCGGATCGCTCCACCGTGCCCCGAAAGCCCGATCACATGGACATCGCCCACCCCAGCATGCCGAACTTGAGCGTTCCCGCCCCGCTGGCCCAGGAATGGGAGCAGTTGCTGACCCGTGCCCGCGAGGGCTCGCTCCCGCTGCCGGAGCTGATGGACCGCGGCAATTTCTTCCAGGGCCAGAATCTTGGCGATGCCGCCGCCCATCTCTATGAGACGTGGCTCGCGCAGGAGGGCCCGCCGCCCGCCGCGCGTCTGGTGGCGCTGTACAACTGGGGCACCGTGCTGGGCAACATCCAGCAGCACGAACGCGCCGAGCAGGTCTATCGCCAGGCGCTGGCGATCAGCCCGACCTTCGCCCAGGCCCGTCTGAATCTCGGTCATCAGCTGGAGCACCTCGGGCGTGTCGACGAGGCCCTCGGCGCCTGGCGCGAGGTGTACGAAGGCGCCGGCCCGATGGAGGCCCTCGGTGCCGACCAGACCGGCCTGCGCACGCACGCCCTGAACAACGCGGCCCGGCTGCTCGAAGTGCAGCGTCGCTACGACGAATCGGAAGCGTTGATGGTGCGCAGCCTTACGCTCAACCCCGAGCAGACGGACGTGATGCAGCATTACGTGCACATCCGCCAGAAGCAGTGCAAGTGGCCGGTTTACGAGCCGTTCGGCGAAGTTACGCACAACAAGCTGCTCATTGCGACCTCGTTGCTGGCGACGCTGAGCGCCACCGACGATCCCGCCCTGCAGATGGGCGCCGCGCAGCGCTTTGTCCACGAGAAGGTGACGAAGCAGAAGGAGGCGCTCTGGCGCCATCCTGTTTCCGTGGCCGCGCGCCAGCAGGGGAAGCTCAAGATCGGCTACCTGTCCGGCGACCTCTGCATGCACGCCGTCGGCCTGCTGACCGCCGAGCTGTACGAACTGCACGACCGCGAGAAGTTCGAGATCCATGCCTTCGACTGGAGCCGCGACGACGGCACCGCGCTGCGCAAGCGGATCCTGATGTCCATGGACAAGGTCTGGCGCCTGAACGCGATGGACGATGCCACGGCCGCCAAGCTGATCGCGCAGGCGGGGATCGACGTACTGGTCGACCTGCAGGGCCTGACCAGCGGCGCGCGCCCCAACATCCTGGCCCATCGGCCGGCGCCGGTGCAGGTCAGCTACCTGGGCCTGCCGGCGACCTCGCTGCTGCCCGGCGTGGACTGGATCCTGGCGGATCGCTTCACGATGCCGGCCGAATACCTGCCGTACTGCAGCGAAAAGCCCATTTACCTGCCACATTGCTACCAGGTCAGCGACCGCAAGCGCGAGATCGGGGCGACCCCCACGCGCGCCCAGTACGAGCTGCCCGAGGACGCCTTCGTCTTCTGCTCGTTCAACAACAACCACAAGATGAACGCCGAGGTGTTCGGCGCCTGGATGCGCATCCTGCAGGGCGTGCCGAACTCGGTGCTGTGGCTGCTGGCGGACAACGAGTGGGCCAAGGCCAACCTGCGGCGCGAGGCCGAGTCCGCAGGCGTCGATCCATCGCGGCTGATCTTCGCCCCGCGCGTGGCGCCGCCCGACTACCTGGCGCGCTTCCAGCTGCCGGACCTGGTGCTGGACACCTTCCCGTACAACGCCGGCACGACCGCCAGCGACTGCCTGTGGATGGGCACCCCGATCCTGACCCGCTCCGGCCGCAGCTACATCTCCCGCATGTGCGGCAGCCTGCTGACGGCGGTGGGCCTGCCGGACCTGATCACCTTCTCGGTCGAGGAATACGTCCAGCGCGCCATCCAGATCGGCCTCAATCCTGGCCGTGCGAAGTCCTACAAGCGCTACCTGCGGGACGAAGGGCACAACAGCGCACTTTTCGACATGCCGGCGATCGTTCGTGACATCGAGCGCGAATTCGAGCAATTGGCCCTCGCGCATCGAGGCTGAAACTGAAAAGATTTGATCAATGAACCGGCCGCACGACCCCTTCTTCGACGGTGACCAGCGCGCCCGCGGCCCCGGCCTGCGCCTGGCCGCGGAAGATGGTCAGCGTGCGCCCGGCATCCCGGACGCGCCGCACGACCCGCTCGCGGACCTGGCGCAGCAGCCGGCCGTCGATCCGCTGCTGCAGTGCCTGTCCTGGCTGACGCAGCATCATGGCCGTGCCCGGTCGGTCGAATCGCTGCGTGCCGGCGCGCCCGTCGAAGGCGCGCTCAGCCCCGATCAGGCCATCCGCCTGATGCGCGAAGCCGGCTACAACGCCGGCCTGCTCCGCAAGGGCATCGAGGAAATCAACCAGCTGCTGCTGCCCGCGGTGCTGCTGCTCAACGGCGGCGACGCCTGCGTGCTGGTGCGTCGCCTGGACGACGACGGTTCGGGCGCGGTCCGCTACGAGGTCGTGTTCCCCGGCCCCGAGGCCGCCAGCTGCGTCGCCCCGGCCTCGGAGCTGGACCAGGAGTACAGCGGCTTCATCCTCGCGATCGCTCCCCAGGAGGTCTCGCAGGCCAAGCCGATCGCCGGCGCGAAAGACGACACCCCGCTGCTGCAGGCCGATTCGCACTGGCTGTTCGGCACGCTGAAACGCTTCATCCCGTACTACCGGTCGGCGATGCTCGCCGCGCTGCTGAGCAACGTGCTGATGATGGTGTCGGGCCTGGTGACCTCGGTCATCTACGACAAGGTCATCCCGCACCAGGCTTTCGTCACGCTGTGGACGCTGGCCGTCGGCGCCGGCCTGGCGCTGGTCTTCGACCTCTTCGCGCGCCAGCTGCGGGCTCACCTGATCGACCTCGCCGGCCGCAAGACCGACCTGATCGTCGGCGCCAAGCTGTTCCGCCAGACGCTGGGCGTGCGGATGGAGCACCGCCCCGCATCGGCCGGCTCCTACGCGCATTACTTGGCGCAGGTGGAAGTCGTCCGCGACTTCTTCACCTCGGCCACGATGTCGGTGCTGACGGACCTGCCGTTCGTGGTGCTCTTCGTCGCGATGACCTTCATCATCGGCGGCCCGCTGGGCTGGGTGCTGATGGCGGCGATCCCGCTGATGCTGCTGATGAGCTTCGGCATCCAGGGCTACCTGCGTCGTGCGATGCGCACCAACATGACCGAGGCGGCCGACCTGCACGGCACGCTGGTCGAGGCGCTGGAAGGCCTCGAGGACCTCAAGACCACCGGTGCCGAAGGCCGCTTCCTGCGCCGTTACGAGCACAGTACCGCCATCGTCGCCGAGTCCGCGCTCAAGGCCCGCACGATGGCGAGCTGGAGCATGAACATCTCGATGACCATGCAGCAGGCGATCAACCTCGTGATGCTGGTCTGGGGCGTCTACCTGATCAACGAGAGCGTCATCAGCGCCGGTGCGCTGATCGGCGCGGTCATGTTCGCCGGCCGCGCCACGGTGCCGCTGAACAGCCTCGTGAGCCTGGCGACCCGGTACCAGGGCGCCCGCGCGGCGATGCTGTCGCTGAACTCGGTGATGAGCGCGCCGGTGGAGCGCGACTCCACCCGCAACTACGTCCCGCTGAACCAGATCACCGGCCGCATCGGCCTGAACGACATCGGCTTCTCGTACCCGGCGCAAGGCGACGCGCAGTCGCCCAAGGTACTGCGCAACGTCACCATGCGCGTGCAACCCGGCGAGCGACTCGCGATCCTGGGCCGCATCGGCAGCGGCAAGTCGACGGTGCTGCGCATGCTGGCCGGTCTGTACCAGCCGACCGAGGGCCACGTCGAGATCGACGGCATCGACCTGCGTCAGGTCGACCCAGCGGAATTCCGCAGCAAGGTCGGTTTCGTGTCGCAGGAGCCGCGGCTGTTCCACGGCACGTTGCGCGACAACGTCCTGATGGGCCGCCACGTCGATGCGCAGCGGCTCGTCGAGGTCGCCAAGCTCACCGGCCTGGACCGTGTCGTCGCCGGTCACCCGATGGGCTGGGACCTGCCGGTGGGCGAGATGGGCTCGCTGCTGTCCGGCGGCCAGCGCCAGCTGGTGGCGCTGGCGCGCAGTCTCGTCACCAAACCGCAGATCCTGCTGATGGACGAGCCGACCAGTTCGATGGACGCGCAGTCCGAGATCGCCTTCCTCCGTCAGCTGCGCGACGCCGCCGGCGACTGCACGCTGATCATGGTCACGCACCGTCCGGCGGTGTTGGAACTCGTGTCGCGCATCGTTGTCGTCGATACCGGTCGCCTCGTCATGGACGGTCCGCGCGACCAGGTCCTGGCGGCGCTCTCCGGCGCCCGCCCGCCCGGCCAGCCGCAGCAGCAGCAACCGCAACCGGGCCAGCAGCCGCAAGCCGCGCCCGTTCACGTCCATCCGGCCGCGCAGGCGGTGAACCGCGCCGCGTCGGTGTGATGGCCGTCCGACGTCCGATCTGAAGAAGTCCGCCCCATGTCGCAGTCCCGCACCCTCAGCCGCGAAGAAGGCCTGTTCGTCGGCAGCGTCCAGTCGGCGCTGATCGACGAGCCGCTGCCGCGCGCCGTCTGGGCGCTCTACCTGATGGCGGCGGTGCTGCTGGTGGGGCTGGCCTGGTCGTCGATCGCGACGGTCGACGAGGTCACCCGCAGCGACGCGCGCATCGTGCCGGATGGCAAGGAACAGGTGATCGCCAGCCTGGAGTCCGGCACGCTGGGCAAGCTGCTGGTCCATGAAGGCGAGGAAGTCGAGGCTGGCGAGGCCTTGGCCGAACTTGATCCGACCCGCGCCGAGGCCGCCGAGAACGAGAGCCAGGCCAAGCGTCTGGGTCTGATGGCGCAGGTCTCCCGCCTGCGCGCCGAGGCGCTGGGCGTGCCGCTGAAGTTCCCCGACGAGGTCAAGGGCGTGCAGCGCCTGGTCGACAGCGAGACCGAGGTCTTCGACACCCGCCGCCGCGTCCTCGAGGAGGCGACCGCCAGCATCAACCGCAGCATCGGGCTGCTCGCCACCGAGCAGAAGATGGCGCAGGACATGGCGTCCAAGGGCCTGATGTCCAACGTCGAGGTGATGCGCGTCACCCGCCAGGTCAACGAGCTGCAGCAGCAGCGCAACGAGCGCATCAGCCGCTTCCGCCAGGACTCGAGTTCCGAACTGTCGAAGGCGCAGACCGACCTCGCGCAGTTGGACGAACAGCTCGTCGTGCGCCGTGACGCGGTCACGCGCTCGGTGCTGAAGTCGCCGGTCAAGGGCCTGGTCAAGAACATCAAGATGAACACGGTGGGCGGCGTCGTCACGTCCGGCACGCCGATCATGGAGATCGTCCCGATCGGCCCGCGCATCCTGATCGAGGCGCGCATCAAGCCCAAGGACATCGGCTACATCCAGGTCGGGCAGACGGCCATCGTCAAGCTCAACGGCTACGACTTCAACGTCAACGGCGGCCTGCACGGCAAGATCGAGTACGTCAGCCCCGACGCGCTCGGCGAGACCGAGAAGAACAACGAAGGCACCTACTACCGCGTGCTCATCACGGCCGAGCGCAACACGCTGCGCGCCAAGGGCGAGCCGCTGCCGGTGATCCCCGGCATGACGGCGATGGTGGACATCCGCACCGGCGAGCGCTCGGTCCTGAGCTATCTGCTGCGGCCGATGCTGAAGTCCAAGGAAGCGCTGCGAGAGCGCTGAGTCAGGGCTGAAACAGTCCGGTTGCGCGCCGCTTATCGGCGCTTCGATTTCCCGCTGGAATGGTCCAGTAGAGGCATGGGAAATTGCTTGCAGTACGCGTGACCATGACCGACACCACCCGTCGCCGCAGCCTGCGGCGCGCCTCGATCTCCTCCTTCCGATTGAGCGCCGGCGCGACCGTCGTCCTGACGGCGCTCTGCGTGTTCAGCGCGTCCGCCTGGGCGCAGGATCCGCCGCCCAGCCGCTGCTCGGACGAGCGCACGCTGCCGCCCGCGCAGCTGTCCGCCAAGGACACGGCGCTGCTGGATGTCGGCGACTCCGATCCGCGCGCCCAGTTGCAGGACCTCGTCAACCGCTCGCTCAACCGCAGCAAGGCGCTGGGCGCGACCCGGCTGCTCACGCTGGCGGCCGAGGCCGACTTCGAGGAAGCCAAGTCGCAGCGACTGCCGACGGTGACGATGGGCATCACGGCCGGTCACACCGGCACCGTCGTGCCGGGCAACGGTTCGATCGACAACTCCAGCGGCCTCCAGGGGCGCGGCTCGTTGAGCGTGACCGCGCCGATCTACGACTCCGGCCGCATCACCAAGCTCACCGAGTGGCGCTCGCAGCTGCTCGAGGCCGCGCGCTACGGCCAGTCGAGCGCCGAGGAGCAGGTCGCCCTCCAGACCGTGTCGCTGGCGCTGGATCGCGGGCGCTATCAATTGCAGGCGCAGGTCTACAGCCAGTACGTGCGCAAGATGTCCTGCCTGGTCGAGGCCCTGGAGATCATCACCAAGGCCGACCGAGGCCGCGCCAGCGAACTCGTGCAGGCGCAGAAGAGTCTGCAGCAGGCCGACCTGTCGTATGAGCAGACGACCTCGGCGCTGCGTCAGACCGAGGTGAGGCTGAAGCGCTTCGTCGGCGACGATCTGCCGCGCGGCGCGGCCATGAGTTCCGTGCTGGCACGCCTGCCCGATCTCAACGAGATGCTGGCCGACGTGATGGTGTCGCCCGACGTGTCGGCGGCCGCGGCGCAGGCTCAGGCGCAGCGCAGCTACGCGGAATCGGTGCGCGCCGGGCAGCAGCCCAGCGTGAGCCTGCTGGTCAGCGGGAATTCGACGATCGGCCAGGCGCGGCAGACCGACTGGATCGGCGGCGTCACGGTCAACATCCCGATCGTGCAGCCGGGCGCCGACTCGGCGCTGACCTCGGCGCGGCGACGCGCGCAGGCGGCCTCGCTGCAGCGTGACGAGACGATCGAGGCCAAGCGCTATCGCGTGCAGGAGATGTACGAGGCCGCGTCCTCGTCGCTCGACCGTTCGCGTCGGCTGGTCGACATCCTGCGCAGCAGCGAGCGCGTCCGCGGCTTCACGCTGCAGCAGTGGCAACAGCTCGGCAAGCGCTCGCTGTTCGATGTGATGGCGGCGGAGGGCGACTACTACTCGAACCGCATCGCGCACGTGAACGCGCTCTACGACGCGCAGCAGGTCGTGGCGATCATCTGGTCGCAAGGGCGCGGCGTGGTGACGCCGCTGCGTTGAGCAGGAAAGAGAATCGGAAACGGAAAAGCCGCCCCGAGGGGCGGCTTTCGCATTCAGCCGAGGCTGATTACTTGCGCAGGGCGCGGCGGCGTTGGGCGAAGCCCACGCCCGCCAGGGCCAGGCCGACCAGGGCCAGCGTGCCAGGTTCCGGCACGTTGATGACCAGCGAGCCGTCCAGGGTCGACTGACGGATCAGGCCGCCGCCGGAGTTCCACAGTTGGTCCGGGGTCGGGATCGGGGGATCGACGTTGGTGTCGAGCACCCAGCTCACCGAGATGCTGTTGTTCAGCCAGTTGCTGTACAGCGAGCCCAGGCCTTCGCCGGAGTTGAAGAAGTTCTGGATGAAGGTGTCGCCGCCAGCGTAGCTGTAGTCGACATAGCCCTTGACATTCAGGTTGGTCAGCTGGATGTCCGAACCCGTGACGATCAGGCGCAGAACTTCCTTGCCGTTGTTCGGATCCGTCGCAGCGCTCTGATAGAACACGCTGAAGACGCCGCTGGTGTAGGACACGTAGTCCGACACGCCGTCGCCGGTGGAGTCCACGGTCGTACCCACGATCTGGTACGAGTAGGTCAGGCCCCACGCGCCGCCCAGGCCGCCGACGTTGCCGAAGCCGTAGGCCGGGAAGCCCACGCCGCCGACGAAGCCGTTCAGGTCGGTCGGGTTGACCGGGTTGTTCAGCGAATCGATGTTGGTCTGCGCCGGCGCGTTCGGGTAGTTGAACGAAGCGGAGCCGCCCGACAGCGTGGTGTGCGTGCCGGCCGAGAAGCCGTACGAATTCATCACCGACGGGATGTTGGTGTCGATCACCGTGGTGCCGGGGGTGGCCGGCGAGCCCAGATAGATCGAGGTCGCCAGGGTGCCGCTGTAACCCAGCTGGTCGAACACCGTGGTGTTGGTCGAGCCGTTGGGCTCGGGATTGAAGTCCTGCCCGGTGTTGATGTACAGCGGTGCTGCCATCGCCGGCAACGTCGCGGCTGCCAGCGTCATCGCTGCCAGTGCGAGCTTTGCTTGCTTGAACATGTGTCTCTCCTTGAGGATGCGTCTTGCCAGAAGCACGTTAGGAAGCGGCACGTGCCGGCTTCTTGGCGGACATCAAAGCGACAACCGTGCCAGCGAACTTTCATCGTTTTAAATCAACGACTTAACATTCTGATGCGGGAATCTTCGACGGGTCCTGTCAAGTTTTTCGACAGCGGTCTGGCCCGCATATCGGGGGGTGTCGAGGGGGGGAGGGAGCCGCCGGCCGTCCGTTGCCCGAGGGCCGGCGCGGGCGCTTTTCAGCGTTTTGCCGTCATGGCGCGAGCGCATACTCCTCGCCTGCGCTGTGCGAACCGATTTCGCGTGGTCTGGCGGCGGCGCGATTCGAATAAAGGGAGACCCCATGACGCGAGACACTCCTTCCGGTTTCGTCTTCGATTACGACCGCGCGTTCTCGCGCAATATCGGCTGGGTCACGAAGGACGAACAGCAGCGTTTGCGCCGGGCGCGCGTGGCAGTGGCTGGATTGGGCGGCGTCGGCGGTGCGCATGTGCTGGCGCTGTCGCGCCTGGGGATCGCCAATTTCAATATCGCCGACTTCGATGAATTCGACGTCCACAACATGAATCGCCAGGCGGCGGCATTCATGTCGTCGATGGGCCGCCCCAAGATCGACGTGGTCGCGGAAATGGCCCGCGACATCAATCCGGAAAGCGACCTCCGTCTTTTCCGCGAGGGCGTCACCGACGCCAACCTCGACGAGTTCCTGAAAGGGGTTGACGTGTATGTCGACAGCCTGGACTTCTTCGTCCTCGAGGTGCGCCGCAAGGTTTTCCGCCGCTGTCGCGAGCTGGGCATTCCCGCGATGACCGCCGCGCCTCTGGGCATGGGCACCGCGTTCCTGTACTTCAGCCCGACCGGGATGAGTTTCGAGGACTATTTCCAGGTCGAAGGCCGCGACCACGAGGATCAATATGCGCGCTTCATCGCCGGGGTATCGCCGGCGATGCTCAGCCGCCAGTATCTGGTCGCGCCCGAGGCGGTGAATTTCAAGGAGAAGCGCGGGCCCTCCACCGGCATGGCCTGCGAGTTGTGCGCGGGGCTGATGGGCACCAGCGTGCTGAAGCTGCTGCTGAATCGCGGCGCTTTGCGCGCCGCGCCGTGGGGCATGCATTTCGACGCCTATCGCGGCCGGCTCAAGCACACCTGGCGGCCCTGGGGAAATGCCCATCCGCTGCAGCGCCTGCTGATTGCGCTGATCAAGCCGGTGCTGCGCGGGAAATAGCGACTGACGCTTCCCGCTTGCGGGTTTTCCATGACGCTGTCATGAGGTTTTCCGCGGGGATTTCGAAGCGGCTTCACGCCGAGTTGTTTCGGGGGTGTATCCGGACGGTTCCCCGGGGCGGATCCGCTAGCACGGAAATCGCTCACGTCAGGGAGGGATCGCCCTCAGTCCAGGGGGTTCCACACCCGTGCGCGCTGAGGTGCAATCCGGTCAGCTTCCAGAGGGGTGGACATGGTGAAGAACACTGGATTGAAGATCGCTTCCGTCAAGGCGGCACACGCCGCGTTGCTGGCCGCCGCCGCGGCGCTCGCCGGCTGCTCGACCACCGGCAACCTGCCGCCCGCGCCGGTCGCCGCCTCGCAGGCGGACTACAGCTACGTCGTCGGTGCCGGCGACCAGCTCAACATCATCGTGTGGCGCAACCCGGAGCTGTCGCTGACGGTGCCGGTCCGGCCCGACGGCAAGATCGCCGCCCCGCTGATCGATGAGCTGCAGGTGCAGGGCAAGAACTCGGTCGAGGTCGCCCGCGACATCGAGAAGCAGCTCGGCAAGTACGTGCGCGATCCGGTGGTGACCGTGATCGTGACCAGCTTCGTCGGCCCGTACAGCGAGCAGATCCGCGTCGTCGGCGAAGCCGCCAAGCCGATGTTCCTGCCCTACAAGCAGAAGATGACGCTGCTGGACGTGATGATCGCCGTTGGCGGCCTGACCGACTTCGCCGCCGGCAACTCCGCCTCCATCCTGCGGACCGCCGAGGGCAACAAGCAGTACTCCGTGCGCCTCAAGGACCTGATCCGTCGCGGCGACGTGTCCGCCAACGTCGAGATGCGTCCCGGCGACATCCTGATCATTCCGCAGAGCTTCTTCTGACCGTCGCCCGGACGGCCGCGCGCGCGGCCCTCCGGGTCGCCGGGGTCGGCCAGGGGGCGTGCCCCGGATCGTTTCCCGCATTTCCCGCAGTATCGGCCCGCCCCGAACCGGGCCCCGCCGGCGCTCCCGCCGGTGCAACCGAGATCGCCGCATGGATTCCCTCATCGCGCAACTGATGGCCGTGTTCAAGCGGATGTGGCGCTACCGCTGGCCGGGCCTGATCGCGTCGTGGCTGGCCGCCATCGCCGCGGCCGTCGTTGTGTTCGTGGTGCCCGACCGCTACGAGGCCAGCGCGCGCGTCTACGTCGATACGCAGTCGATCCTCAAGCCGCTGATGTCCGGCATGGCCGTGCTGTCCAACACCGAGCAGCAGGTCAACATGCTCAGCCGCACGCTGATCAGCCGCCCCAACGTCGAGAAGCTGGTGCGCATGGCCGATCTGGACCTGAAGGCCACCAGCAAGTCCGACCAGGAAGCGCTCATCGACCGCGTCACCCGCAACCTGTCGATCCAGACCGCCGGCAACTCGGCCAACAACCTGTACCTGCTGTCCTACCGCGATTCGTCGCCGGAGACGTCGAAGAAGGTCGTGGCCTCGCTGCTGTCGATCTTCATGGAGTCCAGCCTGGGGGCCAACCGCAAGGACAGCACGACCGCAGCGACCTTCCTGAACGAGCAGATCAAGACCTACGAGACCAAGCTGGAGGAGGCCGAGGCGCGCCGCAAGGAATTCCGCCTGCGCAACCTGCAGCTGACGCAGGCCGACGGCAAGGATGCCGCCGCGCGCCTGGCGGAGGCCAGCAACCAGCTCGAGGCCGCCCGCCTGCAACTGCGCGAGGCCGTCAACGCCCGCGACGCCGCGCGCCAGCAGATCGAGGCCGAGCGCAAGCGCAGCCAGCCCGGCACCAGCCTGCAGAGTCTGATGCAGGAGAGCGCGCAGAAGTTCGCGACGCCCGAGCTGGACAACCGCATCGTCGAGCTCAAGCGCAACCTGGACCAGCTGCAGCAGCGCTACACCGACGCGCACCCGGACATCGTCAACGTCAAGCGCCAGATCCGCGATCTGGAAGAGCAGCGCCGCAAGGAAGTCGCCGACCTGCAGAAGGCCGCGCTGGCCAATCCGGTGCCGACCGGCGGCCCCAACGACAGCCTGGCCAACCAGGAGCTGGCCCGCATCCTGGCGGCCAAGGAAGTCGAGGTCGCGCAGATCCGCGCCCGCGTCGACGAGTACGGCTCGCGCTACGCCTCCGCGCAAGGCTCGATCAAGCTGGCGCCCCAACTGGAGGCGGAGTTCTCGCAGCTGAACCGCGACTACGACATCATCAAGAAGAACTACCAGGAGATGGTCGAGCGCCGCGAGTCGGCCTCGCTGTCGACCGACCTGGACAACACCTCGGGCGTCGCCGATTTCCGCATCATCGACCCGCCGCGCGCGTCGCCCAAGCCGGTGTCGCCGAACCGCCTGATGCTGCTGGCCGCCGGTCTGGTGGTGGCGGCGCTGGCCGGCCTGGTCACGGCCTTCGCCGCCAGCCAGATCCGTCCGGTCTTCCACGACCTCAACGAGCTGCGCCACCGCCTGGAGCTGCCGATCCTGGGCGCCGTGTCGCGCCAGGAGACGCGCGAGGACCGGCGTCGCCAGAAGGTGGACCTGCTGCGTTTCGGCGTCGCGTCGGGCAGCCTGGTCAGCCTGTACGCGGTCGGCCTGATCGGCATGGCCATCTGGATCAGCCGCCAGGCCGGGTGAGGGGAGCTTTCGCATGACGAGCCTGATCGAACAAGCCGCCGCGCGGCTGGAACAACTGAAGCAGGCCGGCGTCGACGTCGGCCTGGCCACGGCGGCCGCACCGGCGACCGTGCCCGCGACCTCGTCGCCGGCGCCTCACGTGGCGCCCGCGGTCGCACCGGCGGTGCTGCCGGCTGCCGCGCCGGCGGTGATCCGCGCCCCTGGCGACGCGACCTCCAAGCGCGTCGACCTGGACCTCGAGGCGCTCGCCGCCCAGGGCTTCCTGACGCCGAACGCGCCGCGCACCGTGATGGCGGACCAGTACCGCAACATCAAGCGCCCGCTGATCCGCAACGCGATGAACAAGGGCGCCTCGTCGCTCAATCACGCCAACCTGATCATGGTGACCAGCGCGCTGCCCGGCGAGGGCAAGAGCTTCACCTCGCTGAACCTGGCCATGTCGATCGCGGCCGAGTTCGACTCCACCGTGATGCTGGTCGACGCCGACGTCGCCCGCCCGTCGATGCTGCGCATGCTGGGCCTGCCGCCCGGCCCCGGCCTGCTCGACGTGCTGGAGAAGGAGGCCGACATGGCCAGCGTCCTGCTCAAGACCAACGTCGACAAGCTGACGCTGCTGCCCAGCGGCCGCCCGCATGCGCGCGCCACGGAACTGCTGGCCAGCGATGCGATGACCGCGCTGCTGGACGACATGGCCAAGCGCTATCCGGACCGGATCATCATCTTCGACAGCCCGCCGCTGCTGCTGACCACCGAGTCCCGGGTGCTGGCCACGCACATGGGCCAGATCGTCATCGTCGTGCAGGCCGAGCGCACGCCGCAGAGCGCCGTGCAGCAGGCGGTCGCTGCGATCGAGCACTGCCCGCTGAAGATGCTGCTGCTCAACCAGGCCAGCAACAAGCGCAGCAGCGGCTACGGCTATGGGTACGGCTATGGCTACGGCTACGGTTATGGGTACGGCAGCGCGGATGGGCAGGGCCATGCGCCGGACGCCGCGCCCAGCACGGCCGCCGGCCCGGATCGGGCCTGACACGATGACGCGGGCCAACGACCTCCGCCGCCGGCCGCTGTCCCCGGTCCGTGTCGCCTGTCTGGCGGCGATGGGTCTGGCCGCGGTCCTGGCGCAGACGCCGGCCGCCGCCCAGGATGACGGCACCAGCGCCGCGGGCACGCGCAAGGGCATCGCGTTCACGCCGCGCGTCAGCGTCTCCGAGACCTGGACCGACAACCTGGCGCTGTCGCCCGACAACTCGCGCGATCGCGCGTTCATCACGACGGTGTCGCCCGGTCTGACCATCTCCAGCACCACCGGCGCGATCCGCGGCAGCTTCGACTACACGCTCGACGGCATCGTCTACACGAAGAGCGACCGCGACGCGCGGCTGCAGAACCAGCTGAGCACCCGCGTCACGGCGGAACTGGTGCAGTCGGCGCTGTTCGTCGACGTCACCGGCAACATCAGCCAGCAGACGGTCTCGGCCTTCGGACAGCAGTCGCCGGACGGCACGCTGGACAACCCCAATCGCACGGAGACGCGCACGCTGCAGGTCTCGCCGTACTGGCGCGGCCGGCTGGGCAGCTTCGCGGGCTTCGAGCTGAGGGCGATGGGCCAGATGCGCGATTCCAGCGAGGGCGGCACCGGTGCCGCCGGCGGCAGCGGCAACAGCAAGGAAGGCGCGTTGTCGCTGAACCTGTTCGGTCCCGCCGGCCGCGAACTCAACTGGGGTCTGAACACGTCGACGTCGCGCATGCACTTCGAGCAGACCGGCATCGACTACCGCACCACCAGCGTGATCGCGTCGCTGAACTGGGTGCCCGACGTCGACTGGGGCGTCGGCCTCACCGGCGGTCGCGAGCGCAGCGACTACTTCGGACCCGAGACGACCTCCGTCTACGGCGCCAACCTGCGCTGGTCGCCGGGCCCGCGGACCAAGTTCGCCGCCGACTGGCAGCACCACAGCTACGGCAACAGCCACAACCTGAGCTTCGAGCACCGCATGGCGCAGTTCTCGGTGCGGGCCAACAGCAGCCAGAGCGTCAGCACCGGCGAGACGCCGACCCAGGCGACCAACTACCAGCTGCTGGATCTGCAGTTCGGCAGCCTGGAGCCCGATCCGGTCAAGCGCGACGCCTTCGTCCGCGGGCTGCTGGCCGCGCTGGGCCTGGACCCGAATTCGTTCAGCGGCGCCGGCTTCCTGAGCAACACCGCGTCGCTGCAGCGTCGCAGCGACCTGTCGCTGATCTGGACCGGACCGCGCATGACGGTCACGCTCAGCGGCAATGACAACAACAGCCGCCGCCTCATCAACTCGCCGCTGGGCGTGGGCAGCGGCGACCTGTCGCTGACGGACCGCGTGCGCCAGCGCGGCGCGACGGTGTCGGTGGGCTATCGGCTCACTCCGCTGGCCAACGCCAACGTCAGCTACTCGCGGCAGAACTCGCGCGGCGACGGCGGCGTGGGCGGCAACGACATGCGCACGCTGACCGCCAACGCCACCTACCGGCTGGGCCCGCGCACCGACGCGGCCTTCGGCCTGCGTCAGACCAGGTTCGACGACACCAGCCTGTTCGCCACCAGCTATCAGGAACACGCGATCTACGCATCGCTGACCCAGCGCTTTTAAGCAGTCACCGACATGTACGAGGCCTTCTACGGGCTGGCCAGCAAGCCGTTCCAGCTCAGTCCCGACCCCAGCTTCTACTTCGGCAGCAAGCAGCATCGCCGCGCCAAGGCCTACCTCGACTACGGGGTGCTGCGCAGCGACGGCTTCATCGTCATCACCGGCGAGATCGGCGCCGGCAAGACGACGCTGGTGCGCGGGCTGCTGGACAGCCTGAACCGCAGCAACGTCGTCATCGGCAACATCGTCACGACGCAGCTGGACGCCGAGGACACGCTGCGCCTGGTCGGCGCCGCCTTCGGCGTGCGGGTCAAGGACCTGCCCAAGAGCGAAGTGCTGATGGCGCTGGAGGCCTTCTTCGTCAGCGAGGCCAGCCGCGGCAAGCGCTGCCTGCTGATCGTCGACGAGGCGCAGAACCTCACCGCGCGCGCGGTCGAGGAACTGCGCATGCTGTCCAACTTCCAGTTCGGCAACCAGTCGCTGGTGCAGACCTTCCTGGTCGGGCAGCCGGAGTTCCGCGGCATCCTGCAGCGGCCCGAGATGGAGCAGTTCCGCCAGCGCATCGCGGCGAGCTGCCACATCGGTCCGCTCGACGAGGAAGACACGCAGCGCTACATCGAGCACCGGCTCAAGTGCGCCGGCGCCGCCGACAAGCCCAGCTTCGACGCCGACGCCTTCACCGCGCTGCACCGCGCCAGCCACGGCATTCCGCGCCGCATCAACACGCTGTGCGACCGGTTGCTGCTGCTGGGCTTCATGCACGAGAACCCGCACCTGACCGCGGCCGACGTGGAAGAGGTCGTGCAGGACCTGTCCGCCGAGTCGGCGTCCGCGCCGGCGCCGGCGGTGCATGGGTCCGAGATCAACGGCCATGCGTCCGAGGGCGACCTCGCGGTCGACCTGGACCTGACGCGGCTGCGTTCGCGCGTGGCCGGCGGCGGGCTGAACGGAGAACTCGGCGCGTTGGCCGACGGACTCGCGGGCCTGAACCTGGACGGCCAGGAGACGCGCCTGCAGCGCATCGAGGACAGCCTGATGCGCCTGGAACGGATCAACCAGCAGACGCTGGCGCTGCTGCAGAAACTCGTGGGAGCGATGCGATGAACAAGATCCGCAACGCGATGAGCATCGACGTCGAGGACTACTTCCAGGTCTCCGCCTTCGCGCCCTACATCGCCCGTGGCGAGTGGGACGCGCGCGAGTGCCGCGTCGAGCGCAACATCGCGCGCATCCTCGATCTGCTGGACGCCAAGAGCGTCAAGGCCACCTTCTTCACGCTGGGCTGGATCGCGCAGCGTTATCCGCAGATCGTGCGCGAGATCGTCGCGCGCGGGCATGAACTGGCGAGCCACGGCTTCGGCCACGAGCGCGCCAGCGACCTGGACCGCGCCGCCTTCCTGAAGGACGTCGGCGACGCCAAGGCGCTGCTCGAGGACCTGGGCGGCGTCGAGGTCAAGGGCTACCGTGCGCCCAGCTTCTCGATCGGCAAGGATAACCTCTGGGCCTTCGACGTGCTGGCCGAGTGCGGCTACCGCTACAGCTCCAGCGTCTATCCCATCGAACATGACCACTACGGCATGCCCGATTCGCCGCGCTTCGCCTACGAGGTGCGCCCGGGCCTGATCGAGGTGCCGGTGACGACGCTGCGCTGGCGCGGCAAGAACTATCCGAGCAGCGGCGGCGGCTGGTTCCGGCTGCTGCCCTACGGCGTGTCGCGCTGGATGATCGAGCGCTTCAACCGCATCGAAGGCCGCAGCGCGGTCTTCTACTTCCACCCGTGGGAGATCGATCCGGAACAGCCACGCATCCCCGGCATCGACGCGAAGACGCGCTTCCGCCATTACGTCAACATCGGCCGCACCGAGTCGCGCATCGAGCAACTGCTGGGCGACTTCGCCTGGGCGCGGATGGACGAGATCTTCCTGCCGCAGGCCGGCACGGACCGGCTGGCGGCATGAGCGCGGCGGCACCGTCGATCCCGGGCGTCGCCACGGACGTGGCCGCGCCGACCGCCGTCGGCGCGGCCGCGGCGGGCCAGCTCGAGGTCCGTCAACTCGACATCGCGGACAGCGCGACCGCGCGGCGCTGGGACGAGTTCGTCCGCGGTTGCGCCACCGCCACCTTCTTTCACCTGTCCGGCTGGCAACGCATCATCAGCCGTCAGTTCAAGCACCGGTGCTTCTTCCTCTACGCCGAGCGCGACGGCCGCATCGAAGGCGTGCTGCCGTTGGCCCAGGTCAAGAGCCGCCTGTTCGGCCATGCGCTGGTGAGCCTGCCCTTCGCCGTCTACGGCGGCGTGGCGGCGGACAGCCTGGAGGCGGCCGACCATCTGGAGCAGATGGCGCAAAGCCTGTGCAAGAGCCTGGATCCGGACCACCTGGAGTTCCGCAACGTCCAGCGCCGTCACGAGGACTGGCCGCACCAGGACCTCTACGTGACCTTCCGCAAGGAGATCCTCGAGGACGAGGAAGCCAACATGCTGGCCATCCCGCGCAAGCAGCGCGCCATGGTCCGCAAGGGCATCAAGAACGAATTGAAGGCGGAGATCGACCGCGACGTGTCGCGTTTCTTCGCGCTCTACGCGGACAACGTCCATCGTCACGGCACGCCCGCGATGCCCAAGCGCTACTTCCAGGCGCTGCTGGACGAATTCGGCGACGCCGCCGAGGTGCTGATCGTCAGCAGCCCGCAGGGCCAGCCGCTCTCCGGCGTGCTGAGCTTCTACTTCCGCGACGAGGTGCTGCCGTACTACGCCGGCGATGCGGTCGCCGCGCGCGACCTGGCCGCCAACGACTTCAAGTACTGGGAGCTGATGCGTCGCGCCTGCGCCCGCGGGCTCAAGGTCTTCGACTACGGCCGCAGCAAGCAGGGCACCGGCAGCTATTCGTTCAAGAAGAACTGGGGCTTCGAGCCGACGCCGCTGCACTACGAGTACTGCCTGTACCGGCGTGACAGCGTGCCGCAGAACAACCCCAGCAACGCCAAGTACCAGCTCATGATCAAGGCCTGGCGCAAGCTGCCGATCGCCGTCGCCAACTGGCTCGGTCCGCACATCGTGCGCAGCCTGGGCTGAGGACGACGCATGGCCAACATCCTCTACCTGGTCCACCGGCTGCCGTACCCGCCCAACAAGGGCGACAAGCTGCGCTCGTACCACCTGCTCAAGCACCTGACCGCGCATCACAAGGTCTGGCTGGGCACCTTCGTCGACGACGCCGAGGACTGGGCCCACGTGCCCGCGCTGCAGGCGCAGTGCGAGCAGCTCTTCGCCGCCGACCTCAACCCGCTGCTGGCGCGTGTGGCCAGCCTGCGCGGCCTGGCGACCGGCGAGGCGCTGAGCCTGCCGTACTACCGCCACCGCGCGATGCGTGACTGGATCGCGCAGATCGCCAAGACGCAGCGCTTCGACGCGATCGTCGTGTTCTCGTCGACGATGGCGCAGTACGCCGAGCAGCTGCGGGCCGTCGCCGGCCCGGTGCCGATGCTGATCGACTTCGTCGACGTGGACTCGGCCAAGTGGACCGACTACGCCAAGGCCAACCGCTGGCCGATGTCGTGGCTGTACCGGCGCGAGGGCCGCGAACTGCTGGCCTACGAGCGCCGCGTCGCGGAACAGGCCCGCTGCTCGTTCTTCGTCACCGAGGGCGAGAAGGCGCTGTTCCAGCGCCTGTCCGCGACCGGCGCGCCGGTCGAGGCGCTGGGCAACGGCGTCGACAGCGGCTACTTCGCCCCGCTGCCGCAGCAGGCGAATCCCTTCGCGGCGGACGAGCTGCCGCTGGTCTTCACCGGCGCGATGGACTACTGGCCCAACGTCGATGCGGTGCAGTGGTTCGCGGCCGAGGTGCTGCCGCAGCTGCGCCAACGCTGGCCGACGTTGCGCTTCACCATCGTCGGCCGCGCGCCGACGCCCGCGGTGCTGGCGCTGGCGGGCGACGCGGTGCGCGTGACCGGCACGGTGCCCGATGTGCGGCCCTACCTGCAGCACGCGGCGGCTGTCGTCGCGCCGCTGCGCCTGGCGCGCGGCGTGCAGAACAAGATCCTCGAGGCGATGGCCGTGGGCCGGCCCGTCGTGGCGGCGCGCAGCTGCGTCGAGGCGCTGGGCGCCGACGGCGTGCTCGCCGGCCAGGACCTGCTCTCGGCCGACAGCGCCGCCGACTACCTCGAACTGGTCCACGCGCTGCTCAGCGCGCCCACCCGCGCGCAGGCGATCGGCCAGCAGGCGCGCGAACGCGTCCTGCGCCAGTTCAGCTGGCAGGCGCACCTGGCCAAGCTGGACGGGTATCTGCCGCAAGGACAAGCGGCATGAGCGCGCGCAGGGCCGCCCCAAGCAAGCTCAGCGTCCCCGCGGGGGACCGGCTGCGGCTTGCCGCAGACGAGGGGCAGCAATGAGCGCCACCACCCCGTCGGCGCTTCAGCAGCGCGGTGTCCCCGATGCCTGGCGCCGCCCGCTGGCGGTGCTGGTGCTGCTCGTCGTCGCGTTGCTGCTGCTGTACCGGCAGACGGCGCTGGGCATGGTCACGATCTGGTGGCGGTCCGGCACCTTCACGCATGCCTTCCTGGTGCCGCCGATCGTGCTGTGGCTGGCCTGGCGCCGCCGCGGGATGGTCGCGCCGCTGACGCCGCGGCCGGTGCCGTGGCTGGCGCTGCCGCTGGTGGCGCTCGGCGCGGTCTGGCTGTTCGCCGACTTCGCCGCGATCAACGCGGTCACGCAGTTCACGCTCGTCGCCATGCTCGTGCTGCTGGTGCCGGCGGTGCTGGGCTGGCGCATCGCGCGCGAGATGGTCTTCCCGCTCGGCTTCCTGTTCTTCTGCGTGCCGGTCGGCGAGTTCCTGCTGCCGCAGCTGATGGACTGGACCGCCAAGTTCACCGTCGTCGCATTGCGGCTCAGCGGCCTGCCGGTCTACCAGGAAGGCCTGCAGTTCATCATTCCGAGCGGCCAGTGGTCGGTCGTCGAAGCCTGCTCCGGCGTGCGCTACCTGATCGCGTCGGCGATGGTGGGCACGCTGTACGCCTACATCAGCTACCACTCGAACCGCCGTCGGCTGGGCTTCATCGCCTTCGCGCTGGCGCTGCCGCTGGTGGCGAACTGGGCCCGGGCCTACCTGATCGTGATGATCGGCCATCTGTCGGGCAACACGCTGGCGGTCGGCGTCGACCACCTGATCTACGGCTGGCTGTTCTTCGGCATCGTGATGCTGGCGATGTTCCTCATCGGCGCACGCTGGGCGCAGCCCGAGTTGCCGCTGGTGCCGCCGCCGCGCGATGTCGCGCCGGCCGCGACCGGTGCGGCCTGGCTGGCGACCGTCGCCGTGCTGCTCGCCATTGCGCTGCCGATCACCGCCGGCGTGCTGCTGCGCCAGGGGCACTCGGCCCCGATCGCCGCGCTGCCCGCCGTGTCCGCGGAGCCGGGCTGGTCGGACCAGACCGTCCCGTCCGACGCCTGGGTGCCGGACTTCGAAGGCGCCAACGCCGCGCTGCACCAGGAGTTCACCGGCCCGGCCCAGGTCGGCGCCGCGAAGCCGCGTGTCGGGCTGCACCTGCAGTACTTCCGCGATCAGGACTACGAACGCAAGCTGGTCAGTTCCAGCAACGCCGTCGTGGCCGCCGAGGACAAGCACTGGGCCGTCACCGGCCGCGGCCAGGCCGCGTTCTCGCCGGTCACCGGCGTCTCGGCGGCGCCGGTTCCCGTGCTGACCACACAGGTGCGCGCCTCGTCGCTGGACGCGGTGACCGCGCCGCGGATGCTGGTGTGGCACGTGTACTGGATCAACGGCCGGCCGATGACGAGTGCCTGGCAGGCGCGCGTGCGCGGCGCGCTGGAGCGGCTCCAGGGCCGCGGCGACGACGCGGCCCTGGTACTCGTCTATACCGAGGCTGACGAGCTGGCGCCGCAGCGGCTGGATCTCTTCCTGCGTCAGCACTGGGGCACGATCGATGGCGAACTCCGCCGCGTGCGCGACGGCGGCGCACGGGGCGCGCCTTCGACGACGCCAACGACGCCAACGACATTGACGCCCTCGTCGCCAGGGGCGCCGACATGAGCGCCGGCCTGAGCGTCGAGCGCGCGCTCGCGGCCGCGGACGAGCGGCCGCTGGTGCTGCACGTGATGTACCGCTTCGACACGGGCGGTCTCGAGAACGGCGTGGTGAACCTGATCAACCACATGCCGGCCGACCGCTACCGGCACGCGATCGTCGCCCTCACCGAAGTCACCGATTTCCGCAAGCGGCTGCAGCGCGACGACGTCGAGTGCTTCGCCCTGGACAAGCCGCCGGGGCAGGGCTTCTGGCTCTATCCCAGGCTCTACCGGCTGTTCCGCGCGCTCAAGCCGGCCATCGTGCACAGCCGCAACCTGGCGGCGCTGGAAGTCCAGCTGCCGGCCTGGGCCGCGCGCGTACCGGTGCGCATCCACGGCGAGCACGGCCGCGACGTCGGCGACCTCGACGGCCGCAACCGCGCCTACCAGCGCGTGCGGCGCTTCTACAAGCCCTTCGTCTCGCACTACATCGCGCTCTCGCGCGACCTCGGCGACTACCTGACCGGTCCGGTCGGCGTGCCGCCGGCGCGCGTGAGCCAGTTCGTCAACGGCGTCGACACCCTGCGCTTCCAGCGCCAGCAGGTCGAGGCCATCCCGGGCTGCCCCTTCGATCCCGCCGCGCACTGGCTGATCGGCACCGTCGGCCGCATGGCGCCGGTGAAGGACCAACTGATGCTGACGCGCGCCTTCATCGCGCTGATCGGCCAGGCGCCGGACCTGCGCGCGCGTGCGCGGCTGGTGCTGATCGGCGACGGGCCGCTGCGGGCGCAGTGCCAGGTCTTGCTCGACGAGGCCGGCCTGAGCGAGCTCGCCTGGCTCCCGGGCGAACGCACCGACGTGCCGGCGGTGATGCGCGGACTGCACGTCTTCGCGCTGCCGTCGCTGGCGGAGGGCATCTCCAACACCATCCTCGAGGCGATGGCCAGCGGACTGCCGGTGGTCGCGACCGAGGTCGGCGGCAACGCGGACCTGGTCACGCGCGACGTCAGCGGGCTGCTGGTGCCCGCGGCGGATCCCGCGGCGATGGCCGCGGCGCTGCTGCGCCTGGCGCGCGATCCCGAAGGTGCGATGGCGATGGGCGAGGCCGGCCGCGCGCGGGTCGAGCAGGATTTCAGCATGCGTGCCATGGTCGCTCGGTACCAGGGCCTGTATGACACGCTGCGCGGCCACAATGCCGCCAGCCACAAGAACTGACACGGGGTACGACCATGTGCGGAATCAGCGGACTTTTCGATACCCGGGGGCGGCGCGACTTCGATGGCGCGCTGATGCATCGCATCAACGACTCGCTGCACCACCGCGGCCCCGACGAAGGCTCGATCCACCTGCAGCCCGGGCTGGCCTTCGGCCACCGCCGGCTGTCGATCATCGACATCGCGACGGGCCAGCAGCCGCTGTTCAACGCGGACCATTCGGTGGGCATCGTCTTCAACGGCGAGATCTACAACTACCAGCAGCTGACCGACGAGCTCACCGCGCTGGGCTACCAGTTCCAGACGAAGAGCGACACCGAGGCCATCGTGCACGCCTGGTCCGCCTGGGGCGAGGCCTGCGTGCAGAAGCTGCGCGGCATGTTCGCGTTCGTGATCTGGGACAAGGCGCGCGACCAGCTCTTCATGGCGCGCGACCGGCTCGGCGTGAAGCCGATGTTCTACGGGCTGCTGGACGACGGCACGCTGGTCTTCGGCTCCGAGCTGAAGGCGCTGCTCGCGCATCCGGGCATGAAGCGCGACATCGTCCCGCAGGCGGTGGAGGAGTACTTCGCGCTGGGTTACGTCGCCGAGCCGCGCACCATCTTCCGCCAGGCGCTGAAGCTGCCGCCGGCGCACACGCTGGTGATCCGGCGCGGCGAGCCGCTGGGCCAGCCGCGCCGCTACTGGGACGTCAGCTTCACGACCGACAGCAAGATCGACGAGGTCCAGGCGCAGGAAGAACTGACCCGCCGCCTGCGCGAGTCGGTCAAGCTGCGCCTGATCGCCGAAGTGCCGCTGGGCGCCTTCCTCTCGGGCGGCGTGGACTCGAGCGCGGTCGTGGCGATGATGGCCGGCGAGACCAACGGGCCGGTGAAGACCTGCTCGATCGCGTTCGACGACCCGCAGTACAACGAGTCCGAGTTCGCGCAGAGAGTGGCGGACCGCTACCAGACCGAGCACCACGTCGAGACCGTCCAGAGCGACGACTTCGACCTGATCGACACGCTGGCGCGGCTCTACGACGAGCCTTATGCCGACAGCTCCGCGATCCCGACCTACCGCGTCTGCCAGCTCGCGCGCAAGCACGTGACGGTGGCGCTGTCGGGCGACGGCGGCGACGAGAGCTTCGGCGGCTACCGCCGCTACAAGCTGCACATGATGGAAGAGCGCATGCGCGCCAGCCTGCCGCTGGGGCTGCGCAAGCCGCTGTTCGGCACGCTGGGCCGGCTCTATCCGAAGGCGGACTGGGCGCCGCGCGTGTTCCGCGCGAAGACGACCTTCCAGGCGCTGGCGCGCAACTCGGTGGAGGCCTACTTCCACACGATGTCCGTGATCCGCGACAACGAGCGCATGCCGCTGTACAGCGCGCGCTTCAAGTCGGAGCTCGGCGGCTACAACGCACGCGACCTGTTCCTGCAGCACGCCGAACGCGCCAACACCGACGATCCGCTGGCGATGATCCAGTACATCGACACGCACACCTACCTGGTCGGCGACATCAACACCAAGGTCGACCGCGCGTCGATGGCGCATTCGCTGGAAGTGCGAGAGCCGCTGATGGACCATCCGCTGGTCGAGTGGCTGGCGACGCTGCCGTCCCACCTGAAGCTGCGCGGCGGCGAGGGCAAGTACCTGTTCAAGAAGACGCTCGAGCCGCACCTGCCCAACGACGTGCTGTACCGGCCCAAGATGGGCTTCGCCGTGCCGCTGTCGCGCTGGTTCCGCGGACCGCTGCGCCAGCGCGTGCGCCACTCGCTGCTGGGCGGGCCGCTCGCGGATTCCGGCATGTTCGACCTGAAGACCGTCGGCCAGATGGTCGAGCAGCATGAGAACGGCAGCCGCGATCACAGCACGCCACTGTGGACGCTGCTGATGTACGACGCTTTCCTGCGCAATGTGATGGGCGCGACCTCGATGCGCGAGGCGGCGTGAAGATCCTCTACCACCATCGCACCGCGTCCAAGGACGGCCAGGCGGTCCACATCGAGGAGATGATCGGCTCGCTGCGCGCGCTCGGCCACGAGGTGCGCGTGGTCGCGCCCGGCGGCGAGTCGGCGCCCGAGGACAAGGCGAAGATGGGCGACGACACCGGCTGGGTGCATCGCCTGCGCGCGAAGCTGCCCAAGTTCGTCTACGAGCTGCTGGAGCTGGCGTACTCGCTGGTGGCGTACCGGCGACTCGCGGCGGCGGCCCGGGACTTCCAGCCCGACCTGATCTACGAGCGCTACAACCTCTTCCTGCTCAGCGGGCTGATGCTCAAGCGGCGCCTGCGCGTGCCGCTGCTGCTGGAGGTGAACGCGCCGCTGGTCGACGAGCGCGCGAAGTTCGGCGGCCTGGCCCTGCCGCGCATCGCGCGCTGGGCCGAGGACACCGTCTGGCGCGGCGCTGACGCAGTGCTGCCGGTGACCCAGGTGCTCGGCGCGATGGTCGGCGCGCGCGGCGTGCCGCAGGAGCGGCTGGTCGTGATCCCGAACGGCATCAACGAGGAACACTTCGACGCGGCGCCGTCGTCCGAGGCGGCCAAGCGCACGCTCGGCTGGGACGGTGCGCTGGTGCTGGGATTCACCGGCTTCGTGCGCGACTGGCACGGCATGGACCGCGTGATCCGCTGGATGGCGACGGACGCGGCGCCCGCCAATGCACGGCTGCTGCTGGTCGGCGACGGGCCGGCGCGGGCTGACCTCGAGGCGCTGGCCGGCGAGCTGAAGCTCGGCGAGCGCGTGCGCTTCACCGGCGTCGTCTCGCGCGACGCGGTACCCGCCTACGTGGCCGCCTTCGACATCGCGCTGCAGCCGGCGGTGGTCGCCTACGCGTCGCCGCTGAAGCTCTTCGAATACCTGGCGCTGGGCAAGGCCATCGTCGCGCCGAACCAGCCCAACATCGAGGAAGTGCTGGACGACGACCTCAACGCCTTGCTCTTCGATCCGGCGCAGGCCGGCGCGCTGGAAGCGCTGCTGGCGCGGCTGGCGTCGGACGAGGCGCTGCGCCGACGTCTGGGCGAAGGCGCGCGTGCCACGATTGGTCGACTGCAGCTGACCTGGCACGGCAACGCCGCGCGCGTCGTGGCGCTGGGCCGGGCATTGAAGAGCGGGCAGGGGGCTCGCGAGGCGCAGCAGGCCGCTCATGCGGCCATTGCCCCGCGCGCCATCACGCCTGCCGTCGAGGCCGCATCCGCGGCGACGTCCCGTGCCGAGGACGCAAAGGCCTGAGCCATGCTGAAGCTGCTGACCTTCTCGACGCTGTACCCGAGCGCGGTGATGCCCAGCCACGGCATCTTCGTGGAGACCCGGCTGCGTCACCTGGTCGCGTCAGGGCAGGCTGAATCCCGCGTCATCGCGCCGGTGCCGTGGTTTCCGCTCAAGGGCGAGCGCTTCGGCGAGTACGGCAAGTTCGCCGCGACGCCGGCGCGCGAATCGCGGCACGGCCTGGACATCACGCATCCGCGCTTCGTGCGGCTGCCCAAGGTCGGCATGAGCAGCGCGCCGTACACGCTGGCCTGGACCTTCCTGCGCGCGGCGCGGCAACTGCAGGCGACGGGCTACGACTTCGACCTGATCGACGCGCACTACTTCTATCCCGACGGCGTCGCCGCGGTGATGGTGGCGCGGGCGCTGAACAAGCCGGTGGTGATCACCGCGCGCGGCACCGACATCAACCTGATCCCGCAGCACGCCTTCCCGCGCAAGCTGATCCTGCGCGCGTCGGCGCAGGCCGACGCGATGATCACCGTGTGCGAGGCGCTCAAGGACGAACTGGTCGCGCTGGGCGCGGACGCCGCGAAGGTGACCGCCCTGCGCAACGGCGTGGACCTGACGCTCTTCCATCCGGCCGGCCGCGACGAGGCCCGCGCCGCGCTGGGCCTGGCGGCCGGGCGCTTCACGCTGGCCTCGGTCGGTCACCTGATCGAGCGCAAGGGCCATGAGCTGGTCATCGGCGCCCTCGCTGAACTGCCCGACGTCGATCTGCTGATCGCCGGCACCGGTCCGGAGGAGGGCGCGTTGCGCCGCCTGGCCGAATCGCTGGGCGTGGCGTCGCGCGTGCGATTCCTCGGCGCGCTGCCGCAGGCGCGGCTGCGCGAGGTCTACGTCGGTGTCGACGCGCTGGTGCTGGCGTCGAGCCGCGAAGGCTGGGCCAACGTGCTGCTGGAGGCGATGGCCTGCGGCACGCCGGTGGCGGCCTCCAACGTCTGGGGCACGCCCGAGGTCGTGGCCAGCCCCGAAGCGGGCGAGCTGATGCCCGAACGCACCGCGTCGGGCGTGGCCGAGGCCGTGCGCCGCCTGCGCGCGTCGCCCCGCGACCGCGCGGCGACGCGGCGCTACGCCGAGCGTTTCAGCTGGGACGCGACGACGCAGGGCCAGCTCGACCTGTTCCACCGCATCCTGGCCGCGCGGCGGTCGCCGGAGCTGCGCCATGCGTGACCTGCTGATGCTGGGCCTGTTCCTGGCCCTGATCTACAAGACCTTCAAGGACCCGATGTGGGGCGTGCTGGGCTGGGTGTGGATGGGGGTGATGAACCCGCACCGCCTGGCCTACGGCTTTGCGCACGACGCGCCGTGGTCGATGGTGATCGCGCTGGCGCTGTTCGCGAGCCTGATGGTGCACCGCGACAAGCTGGTGAAGTTCCCCGTCAATGCGGTGACCATCCTGCTGTCGATCTGGATCCTGTGGATCGGCGTGTCGCCGCTGCTGTTCTCGTTCTACCCGGACAAGGAGATGCACTTCTGGTCGCGCGCGTTCAAGGTGCTGCTGATGGTGCTGGTGTCGCTGCTGGTGGTGAAGCGGCGGCGCGACCTGGACTGGCTGGTGCTGGTGCTGGTGATCTCGATCGGCTACTACGGCATCAAGGGCGGCGTGTTCACGGTGCTGTCCGGCGGCTCGGCGCGGGTGTGGGGGCCGGAGGGCTCGTTCATCGAGGACAACAACTCGCTGGCGCTCGCGACCATCATGACGGTGCCGCTGATCCGCTACCTGCAGCTGCAGGCCACCAAGCGCTGGCAACGCCACCTGGCCACCGCGGCCATGCTGCTGTGCATGGCGTCGGCGGTGGGGTCGCAGTCACGCGGCGCCTTCCTCGCGATCGTGACGATGTCGTTCTTCATGTGGATGAAGAGCCGCAACAAGCTGCCGCTGGCCCTGGTGGTGCTGGTGGCGCTGCCGCTGATCTTCGTCTTCATGCCGGAGAGCTGGACCAGCCGGATGGAGACCATCAAGACCTATGACCAGGACTCGTCGGCGATGGGGCGGATCAATGCATGGCAGATGGCCTGGCGGCTGGCGATCGACCTGTTCCCGTTCGGCGGCGGCTTCACGGTCGCGGGGCCGGCGGTGTTCGCGAAGTACGCGCCCGATCCGTCGGTGCCGCTGACGGCGCACAGCATCTACTTCCAGGCGATGGGGGAGCACGGTTTCCTGGGCCTGGCGATTTTCGTCGGCATCTTCGCCACGACCTGGCGGCTGGCGAGCGCGACCATCCGGACCGCCAAGGACCTGCCCGAGCTGCAGTGGGCGCGGGACCTGTCGGCAATGTGCCAGGTCGGGCTGATCGGCTACGCGACCGGCGGGGCGTTCCTGAGCCTGGTGTACTTCGACCTGCCGTACTACCTCGTGCTGATCGTGGTGGTGGTGAACCGCGTCGTCGTCGCGGAGGTGGCGGGGCGCAAGCAGGCCGCCGTCGCGGCGGGGCAGGCGCCGCGGGACGTGCACTCGCCGTACTGGGGAGGCACCTGATGCTGGCGTCGCTGAGCCTGCTCGGCTGGCCGCGCGGCGAGCCCGCGCTGAGCATCCTGATCTACCACCGCGTGCTGCCCGCGCCGGACGCGATGCGGCCGGGCGAGATCGACGCGGCGCGTTTCGAGGCGCAGGTGTCGTTCCTGGCGCGGCACTTCACGCTGATGACGGTGAGCGACGCGGCGCTCGCGCTGCGCGAGGGGCGCCTGCCGAAGCGCGCGGCGTGCATCACCTTCGACGACGGCTATGCGGACAACTGGACGGTGGCGCATCCGATCCTGGCGCGTCACGGCGCGCGCGCGACGGTGTTCATCGCGACCGGCTACCTGAACGGCGGCCGCATGTTCAGCGACACGGTGGTCGAGTTCGTGCGTCTGGTGCCGGGACCGGTGCTGGACCTGTCGGCGGTCGGGATGGGCGTGCATCCGGTCGCGACGACCGAGGAACGTCTGAAGGCGGTGTCCGCGCTGCAGGTGCAGCTGAAGTACCTGGCGCCGGACGAGCGCGAGGCGCAACTCCACCGGATGCTGGCGGCGCAGCCGGTCGGTCCGATGCCGGACGACCTGATGCTCACTGACGCGCAACTGAAGCACCTGGCCGACGCGGGCCACGAGATCGGCGGTCACACGGTGGACCACACGGTGCTGACGACCTTGTCGCCCGACGGCGCGCGCGAACAGGTGCAGGCGGGACGCGATCACCTCGCGGCGCTGCTGGGGCGGCCGGTGCGCAGCTTCGCGTACCCGAACGGACGGCCGGCGCGCGATTACGACGCGGGTCACGCGGCGATGCTGCGGGATCTTGGCTTCGAGGCGGCGGTCAGCACCGCGCCCGGCGTGGCACTGCCGGGCGCCGATCTGTTCCAGCTGCCGCGCTACACGCCGTGGGGGAATTCCACCGCGATGTTTGCCGCGCGGATGATGCGCAACGCGCGCATGGGCGGACCGGCAGCGGTGGTCTGAGCACGCTCGGCACCTCCGTGTGCCGCTGCGGATCGTCGCCTTCCGAACGCAAAAGTTCTAGGAATGGAACTTCGGTTGTCTGTGGACAAACACCCCCCAAAAGATTCCCGCCAGTTCGTGGGCGCGGCGCAACGACTGACCCCGTTTCGCCGGCCCCGTTGAATTTCGACGTGTTCGGACGGGCTAAGAATTTGTGGTCTGGAGGTGATCCATGCTTCAAATTCCGCTCCCGGTCAGTCAGTGCGTTCCGGAATCTTCCGATCTCGACATTGACGACTCGGGTCTGCTCTTTCCCCGTCGTCAGTTGGCGTCCCAGATCGCGAATGACCTGATGTCGCGCCCTCGCGAGTCGGGATTGCTGCTCACCGGTCCACGTCGCACCGGCAAGAGCACATTCGTCCGCGAAGATCTGCTCCCGATGCTGTACGCCGAGCACGACGTACACGTCGTCCATATCGATCTGGCGGCCTATCGGAATGCGGAGCCCGGACAGGCGATCCTGCACGCGCTGAGGACGGAGCTGCAGCGCTTCGATGGCGTGGTTTTGCGCGCGGCTCGGAGCCTCGGGCTCACGAACATCCGGTTGGGCGGCCTCGAGATGAATGTGGCCCAGGCCCAGGCGGTCTACACGGACGGTGTGCTCGACGTGCTAAAGGCGCTCTCGCAGAAGGCCGGGAAGCGTCTGGTCATCGTCATGGACGAGGTGCAGCGCAGCCAGTCCACGGAGCACGGGCGCAACGTGCTCTTTGCCCTCATGCGCAGTTCGGACCACCTGAACATCGGCCGAGGAACCGGCGTGCGCGTCGTGGCGACGGGATCGCACACGCACAAGCTGAGGAAACTGCTGTCCTCCAAGGAAGAGGCGTTCTACGACGCCACGGTACGGGATCTGCCCCATCTCGGAACCGGGTTCGTCTTCTGGCTCAGGGAACAGTTACCGGGCCTGCTGAGGCTGAACCCGGAACTGATGGTCAAGGGCTTTGAGCTGCTGCTGCATCGTCCTCGCGAACTGATGGATGTCTGTAGGCAATTGGGAGAGACCGACATCCGATCGGAAGGCGCGGCCGATCAACTGTTCCAGTTGCTGGTCGCTGATCGTGCTGCCGAGGGAAAGGGTGAGTTCGTCGCGAAGCTTCGATCGCTCGCCGACCTGGAACTGGCGTTGCTGCGTGTGATGGCGGAAACCGGGCCTCGCTTCTCGCCGCACGCCACGTGGTGCCGTCGACGCACCGCGGCAGTCCTGGAGATGCTGCTGGGTGTTCCCCAGGCCCCGGATCCTGCGCGGGAGGACATCGAGTCGGCCCTCGACGGACTGGTGGCTCGCGGCATCATCTGGCGCGGCCTGGGCTTCGCCTTCGAGAACCAGCGCGCCGCGGATTGGCTGCTGTCGCTGGATCCGATCATGGACTTTCGAGGGGACCCGGACGACGTGTCGCCACCCGTCCTGACGGGGCAGCCCCCGGACTTCCCTGTGCTGGTGTCGTGACGTCCGGCGGCCCGAAAGTCCGAGAGTCCGAAAGGCGGCAGACTCAGACGCGGTAATTCGGCCGCCGCCCCCTGAGCCACTGCTCCAGCATCATCAGGATCCACACCATCTCGCCGTAGTACCCGGGGTGTTCCGGCAGCCGATCCTTGAGCAGGCTCTGGATGAACTGCGGGCGGACGATGCCGCGCGTGGCCAGGCTGCCGAGCGAGTCCTCCGCCAGCGCGCGCAGGTTGGCGTCGCGCGTGGCCCAGACACCGAAGGGCAGGCCGAAGCCCTGCTTCTTCTTGACGATGATCTCGTCGGGCAGGAAGCCGCGCAGCGCCTCCTTGAAGAACCAGCGCAGCTGCAGCCCCTTGAGCTTGTAGTCCGCCGGCAGACGCTCGGAGAAGGCCAGCAGTTCGTCGTCCAGCATCGGGAAACCGACCGAGGTCCCCGCCAGCCGCGTCGTGCCCACGACCTTGGGCAGGTCGGTGTCCGCCAGCGTGTAGCGCCAGTCGAAAGCCAGCATCCGGTCCACCAGCTTGCCGGTCTTCAGCCCGCCCCACACCTGGCGCTGCTGCTTCTGCGGTCCCAGGGGATCCACGCGGCGCAGGAAGTCCGTCTCCAGCACGTCCGCCATGCCCAGCCGCGTCAGCAGGTTGTAGCTCTGCAGCCGGTCCGGCATCGGCACCCGCGCCTGGTCGATGTAGCTGGCGCCCTTCTTCAGCAGCGGCAGCTTGCCGATCGGCGAGCCGAACACGGGCTGCAGCACGAAGTCGCGCAGCGGACCCGGCACGCTGCCGTACCAGGAGAACACCGTCTGCTTCGCATAGCGCGTGTTGCCGCCGAAGAGCTCGTCCCCGCCGTCGCCGGCCAGCAGGTGCCGCACGCCGTTGTCGTGGGCCCGGCGCGCGCAGTAGTAGGCCGGCAGCGCCGAGCTGTTGCCGAAGGGCTGGTCGTAATGCGTCGCGACCTTGGCGATCCCGTCGACCAGGTCCTTCGGCGTCACGTAGTACTCGTGATGCCGGCAGCCGAAGTGCTTGGCCGCGATGCGCGCGAAGGCCATCTCGTCGTAGCCCTCGGCTTCGAAGCCGATCGAGTAGGTGTCCGCCGACCGCCCCGCCACGCGGCTCAACATGCCTGCGACCGTGGAGCTGTCCGTGCCGCCGCTCAGGAAGCAGGCCGCGTCCGGCGCGTGCATCGCCCGTTGCACGGAGCGCTGCAGGATCTCCTTGAACTCGACCTTCAGGTCCTCGAGCCGGGGCGACGGATCGGCGCGGAAGGTTGGCGTCCAGTACGGCGTCACGCGCAGCTCGCCGCGCTCGAAGATCGCGACGTGCCCCGGAGGCAGCCGGAAGATGTTGCGGAACACCGTCCGCGGCGACGGGATGACGTGGAAGTAGAGGTAGTCGAACAGCGCCTGCGGGTCGAGGTCGACGTCGTCGCCGGCCAGGTCGTCCGCGCGGGTCGCGAACTGCAGGTCGTGCCCGACGATGCGGTAGCACAGCGGCTCGATGCCGAAGCGGTCCGTCGCCAGCAGCGTGCGCCCGCCGGGCTGCCGCCATGCCACCGAGAAGCGTCCGCCGACCTGCGCCAGCGCCGGCGCCGGATCGGTCGCCGACAGCAGCGTCTGCCACGCGGCGTCGCGTTGCGCGGCCGGGACGTCGGCGGAGAGACCGGGCAGCACCGGTTGACCAGTGGAAAGGAAGGTGGCGGGGCTCGTCGTCATCGTTGTGTACGGACCGGCGAAGCGGCCAGGAGGCAAGGGAAGGGGCGTCCACGCGGCGTGGAATTCCCCCGGCGGATTCTGGCGTGGAAATGCGTCGGCGCACCCGTCCCCGACCCCACCCACTTGGAGGGCCGCGCTTCGGGGGGAGGCTTCCGACCATGCCGCACAATCGCGGCCTGCCCGCCGCCGGAGGCGGGCGCTGGAGCCGGTTTGCAGATTCACTGGATGCCTCACGCGCTGAACCCGGCCTACGCCGGCGTGCGCCTGCGCTGCCTGATGCCGAGCCGCGAATTGCGCCGCTCGGGTCTGGTCTCGCGCGTGCTGGATCCGGCGCCGGACACGCAACCGCTGCCCGCTGACGGCGTGCTGGTGGTCCAGGCGAAATGGCTGCTCGATGCCGGCTCGCCGGCCGCGCTGCGCGACCGGACCCGGCGTCTGGCCCAGGCCCGTGAACGCGGCGTCCGGCTGGTGCTGGACAGCTTCGACAACTACTTCCTGAACGAGTCCGGCGACCCCGCCCGGGCCGAGCTGCTGACCGCCTACCGCGAGGCGCTGCCGCTGTTCGCGTTGTTCACCGTGTCGTCGCCGGGCCTGAAACCCTTGCTGGAGGCGGAGCTGCCCGCCGACCTGCGTGCCGCCGCGCCGGTGCGGGTCGTCGGCGATCCGGTCGAGACGCCCGCCGCCGCGCGCGACTTCGAATCCTGGCCGCACCGCATGCATCCCGGCCGCTGGCGCGGTCAGTGGCGCGCCTGGCGCGAGTTGCGCGAGCACCGCGCGCAGCGCCGTGTCGCCCGTCAACTGGTGTGGTTCGGCAATCACGGCAGCGCCTACGCGACCGGCGGCATGGCCGAGCTCGAGCCGCTGCTGCCGCTGCTGGAGGCCGCCTCGCGGCGTCAGCCGCTGCGGCTGACGGTGGTCAGCAACTCCGAGCAACGCTATCGCGAGCTGCTCGGCCGCGCCGCCTTTGCGCATCGCTATCGGCCCTGGGACCGGCTGCATTTCCTGTCGCTGCTCGGCGAGCAGGACCTGGTGCTGCTGCCCACCCGCATGACCGCCTTCACGATGGCCAAGAGCAACAACCGCATGCTGCTGGCGCTCGCCCAGGGCGTGCCGGTGATGGCCGACCCCTTGCCCGATTACCAGCCGTGGCGCGCGCACTGCGCGCTGGACGACTGGGACCACCTGGCCGACCACATCGCCGATCCGGCGCCGCTGGCCGCCCGCGCGCGTGCCGCGATGCCCGCCATCGAGCGCGACTACTCCACGCGTGCCATCGCCGCCCAATGGCGCGAGGCGCTCCAAGCCCTCGTTTCCCGATGAACCGCATGACGCCCGATTCCCTCGCCACGCCGGACCATGTGGCGGACCACGCGGACGCGCACGCGTCGTCGACGCCGGCCTCCTCCGCGGAGAACCCGCTCGCCATCGCCATCGTGCTGCCGCAGTTTCACCCGTTCCGTCAGAACGACGCCTGGTGGGGCAAGGGCTTCACCGAGTGGCGCAACGTCGCCAAGGCCAAGCCGCTGTACAAGGGCCACTACCAGCCGCGCCTGCCGGGCGAGCTCGGGTTCTACGACCTGCGCCTGCCCGAGGCGCGCGCCGCGCAGGCCGAGCTGGCCCGCGAGCACGGCATCGGCGGCTTCTGCTACTACCACTACTGGTTCACCGGCGAGCGCCTGATGGAGCGCCCGATCGAGGAGATCCGCGCCAGCGGCGAGCCCGACTTCCCCTACTGCCTGGCCTGGGCCAACGAGAACTGGACCCGCGCCTGGAACGGCAAGGACCGGGAGATGCTGATCGAGCAGCGCTACTCGGACGAGGACGACGAGGCGCACATCCGCACGCTGCTGCCGCACTTCCGTGATCCGCGCTACATCCGCATCGACGGCAAGCCGCTGTTCATCGTCTACAAGGTCGACCACCTGCCCGATCCGCGGCGCACGCTGGCGACGTGGCGCCGCATCGCGCGCGAGGAGGGCGTCGGGGAGCTGACGCTGGCCCAGTTCGAATGGAGCGGCACCGGCTCCGGCGCCGATCCGCGCGAGGTCGGGCTGGACCTGTCCATCGAGTTCGCACCGGACTGGCGGCGCCTGGGCGGCAAGCACTTCACCGGCTGGAAGTCGCGCCTGGCGATGGCGCTGGGCCTGCTGCCCAAGGCCTACGGCCAGCACAACTTCTTCGACTACGACCGGATGGTCGACGGCGTGCTGGCCAAGCCGGCGCCGGACTATCCGTTCCTGCGCTGCGTCAGTCCCGGCTTCGACAACAGCGCGCGGCGCTCCTCGGGGGGCGCGACGATTCTCATGAACAGCACGCCGCAGCGGTATCGCCGCTGGCTCGAGGCCGCGCTCGCGTGGACGCGCAAGCACCAGCCGCCGCAGCGTCAGGTGGTGTTCATCAACGCCTGGAACGAATGGGCCGAGGGCAACCACCTCGAGCCCGACGCGCTGAACGGCCGCGCGCTGCTGGAAGCGACGCGCGACGCGTTGAAGCAGAACGCTTGAGTGGGTCCATCGGTCCGGCGGACCAGGACTGCACCGGCCGCTCAGCGCCCGATCCGGGCCGCGCACGCGGCCTGGTGCCGGGCCACCGAGCCCCGCATCGACGCCAGCGCGTCTTCGGTGCGCTGCAGGTCGTCGGCGATGCGCGGCGCGCGTTCGATCGCGGCCAGCCAGTAGTCGCACATCGAGGCCGCGTCGTCGCACTCGTGCAGCACGCCGCGATCGCGCAGCAGGCGGTAGACCGGATAGGACGGGTAGGTCGTGTCCCAGCCGCCGCGGATCGTCAGCGGCTTGTTCAGCCCCAACGGCTCCAGCACGTTGTGGTCCACGCCCACATGCGCGACGGTCGCCGCCGCGTAGAAGTCCCGCAGCTCGCCGACGGTGTCCAGCACCAGGCATTGCACGTCGACTGCGAGCGGCGCGTCCTCGATCTGCGAGCGCCGCGTGACCCGCAGTCCCGCCTCGCCGAGCTGGCCCAGCAACTCGCCCATGCGCTCCAGGTTCTCCGGATGCCGCGGCGCCAGGATCAGCAGCGCGTCGGGATGCGTGCGCCGCAGCCGTTCGAAGGCGGCCAGCACCTGATGCTGCTCGGCGAGCTCGGTGACGCAGCCGCCGACCACGATGGGCCGGGCCGACGCGAGCAGATGGCCGAGCAGTCGCGGGCTGCGCGTGGCCTGCTCGACGCCCCAGTCGGCGCGGCGCATCGCGTCGAACTTCATGTTGCCCGTCACCTGCAGCCGCTCGCGCGGCGCGCCGCGCGCCTCGAGCTGTCGCGCGGTCTCGGCGTCCTGCACGCACAGCACGTCGAAGGCGTTCAGGAAGTCGCGCTCCAGCAGCCGGCGCTCCATCTGGTCCAGCCGCGCCGGCGGGTCGTAGTGGTAGAGCCAGCCATTGAGCATCAGCGTGGCCGCGTTGTGGCGGCGCGCCTCGCGCAGGAAGGCATAGGAGAAGCGGCAGGGCGCCTCCGACGGCAGGCAGGGGATCTCCGCCACGGCCAGCATCGCCGGCGGCAGCAGGCGGGCGAGCCGGCGCGCATCGGCGCTGTGGCCGCGGCTGGTGCAGACCACCGCCTGCGGCAGCCGGGCCAGGTAGGCGTCGCGGTAGTGCGGATGCTCGGTGATCAGCACCGGACGCAGGTCGGGCCGCTGCGCGATCAGCCACTCGATCATCGGCGCGACCGCGTTGAGCTCGCCGATCGTCGTCACGTAGAACCACAGCGCCGGACCCGACGCGTCGGCCGGCGTCACCGAGAACGCGCCCAGCGTGTTGTTGCCGCGCAGGTCGCTGAGGCGCTCCAGCGCGCGGAACATCGCCCAGCGCAGCGCCTCGCCGGGGCGGATCGGCGCGGCGGTGGCGGGCACGGCCAGGGACGGTGTCAGCTCAGGCATGGCGGCTCCGCAGATGGGTCAGGGCGCGACGGACCTCGGTCATCGCCGGATGCCGCAGCAGCGCGGCGCAGGCCAGCCACGCACCGGCGCCGGCGACGACGCACAGGACGATGCGCGGGATCAACGGCAGGCTCAACTCGTGGCTGGCCAGTTGCGCCAGCCCGAGGCCGGCACAGCAGCCCAAGGTCAGTTGCACGCTGACCCAGCTGGGCGCGAACAGCTCGCGCGGCGTGGCCTTCAGCACTTCGGTCAGGTGGCGCGTGTACATCGCGACCTGCACGAGGTTGCCGATGACGAACACCGCCGCCACCGCGTGCAGGTTCCAGAACGCGGCCATCCCGACGCAGGCCAGGTGCGTCGGTCCGTACCAGAGCGCCACCGACAGCCGGCGGCGGATCTGGCCGGTGGCCGCCAGCGCGTTGGGCGCCAGCATCGTCAGCGCGTAGGGCAGGCCGGCCAGAGCGAGCAGCGTGGCCAGCGGCGCGGCCTCGTGCCATTGCGGGCCGAACAGCAGCGCGATGATGTCGCCCGACATCAGCGCCACGCCGCCCATGAAGGGCCAGGCGATGCCGGTGAAGATGGCCGTGCCCTTCGCGTACGGTCCGACCAGGCTGTGGCCGGCGCGGTGGTCCGCCGCCAGCGCGGGCGTCGCGACGCGCAGGATGGCCGAGCTCACCGTCTGCCCGAGCAGGTCGATCAGCCCCGTCGCGCGGCTGAACAGCCCCAGCGAGGTGAAGCCGAAGACCTTGCCGATGATCAGTTCATGGCCGTTGCGCGAGCCCGATTCCACCAGCCGCGAGCCGGTGAACATCGCGCCGAAGCGCAACTGCCGGCCCGCGCCACGCAGACGCGGCATCAGCAGCGCGTCGCGCGGCCGCAGCCAGACGAGGATCGCCACCTGCACGGCGATGCCGACCACCGGGCCCCAGGCCAGGCTCATCGCGCCATGGCCGCTCCAGGCCAGCGCGATGCTGGTGGCCGAGTTGGCGGCGTTGGCGCTGACCTGCACGAGGAAGACCTGGTGGAAGGCCATCTCGCGGTTGAGCAGCGCGAAGGAGGGCGACGCCAGCGGCAGCATCACGAAGTTGAGGCTCAGCACCAGCAGCAGGTCCGCCAGCAGCGGCTCGTGGTACCAGTCGGCCAGCAGGAAGCGGCCGCCCAGGATCACCAGCGCGATGCTCCAGGCCATCAGCAGCGTGATGGTGAAGGCGCTGCGCAGCTTCTCGCGGTCGAGCTCGCGCTCCTGGATGAGGTACTCGCTGACGCCGAAGTCGCGCAGGATGGACGCCAGGTTCGTGACCACCGCGCACAGCGAATAGACGCCCACCTGTGTCGGCGTCAGCAGCCGCGCCAGGATCATCGTGGTCGGCACGGTGATCAGCAGGCTCAGGTAGCGCTCGCCGAAGGACCAGGCCAGCGCGCCGCGCACGGACGGGGTCTTGCTCATGAACCGGCCTTCACGACGCGGACTCCGCGCGCGCCGGGGGAGGCGTCGGCGATGTCGATGCCATCGCCGTAGCGGGCGTTGCTGCAGAGGCCGCCTCCGGCATTGCTGCTGAAGCCGCCTCAGGCATTCCTGCTGAGGCCGCCTCCGGCATTCCTGCTGAGGCCGCCTCCGGCGTCTTGGCCGCACTCTCTTGCGCCGCATCGGCGCCGGGTTCGGCGCCGCCGCGACGCAGCAGGCGCTTGAGCGCCGGCACCCAGCTCCAGCGGTACAGCGTGGCGTGATAGACCGGACGCGCGTCGGCGGTCCAGCGCGTGTGCCACTCCATGACCTTGCCGTAGAACTCGATGCGGCGGATCGGACCGCCGGCCGCGGCCGCGTCGAACAGCTGCTGGAACTTCAGCTGGCGCATCAGCGTCGACGGCGACACGGCCTTGTGCGCCTCGTCGTAGGCGGTCTTGAGGATCACGATCTTGCCGCCCGACTCGATGCACAGGTCCATCGCGACGACGGCGTCGTCGAACCAGTACTGGTAGAGCCGGACCCGGCCGGCGCGCGCGAAGGCTTCCAGCATCGCGCGATAGAACTCGTACTGCGGATGCCCCGGCGCGATCGCCGTGCCTTCGGAACCCTTCCAGCCGCTGGCTTCCAGCCGGCCGTAGTTCGTCAGCGCGGGGGCGACATCCTCGGGCCGCGTCAGGCACTCCAGTCGCGTGACGGTGCCCGCCGTATCCAGCTTCTTCTGCTGCTTCTTCAGGTTCTGTCGCAGGTTCTTGCCGCGCGCTTCCCAGTAGGTCGCGAAATCGCCGGTCAGGTCGACCCAGGCGGTGTCGATGTAGTCCTGTCCGCGCCAGCGCGTGCCGTCGGCAGGGCGAGGGTGGAACAGGCTGTCGATCTGCGTCAGGCCCAGCGCGAGCGCGGGCAGTGGCAGCGCGCGCAGCAGGCCGTCCGCCAAGGGCTCGAGGGCCTCGCCGCCGGCGCTCAACCAGGCGCCCAGCGGCAGCTGCGAGGGCTGGAAGGTGGCCCATTGCGCGGTCCCTGCGGGCGTGACGATCGCGGCGGCTCGCGGAGCCTTCGGATCGCCGAGCAGCGCCAGCCGTTCGCGGCCGGTGCCGAAGACGCTCAGCAGCGGCGCGAGGAAGGCGCTCTCCAGGAACGGCAGGCCCGCCACGCGCGCCTGCAGCGCGTCCCACGCGGCGGCATGCGGCGCGAAGGCGGCCGCCGCGTCGGGCTGCGGCAGCGGGATCAGGGTCCAGCGCAGGGCGGCGGAGGCCGTCGAGGCAGGCGGGAAAGACGGGGAAGGCGGAGTCGTCGGGGTCATGGGCGGGCCTCGGCGGTAGGCATCTGGGGGGCGCAGGCCTCGTCGAGCACGCGGGCGAGTTCGCCGCTGCGGGACTCGCGCGAGGCTGCGGCGATGGCCGGCGCCGCGGGCAGCGCGGCACGGCCGTGGAACAGGTCGTCGAGGAAGCGGTCGAGCACGGCGGCCACGCCGGGACCGTCTTCCAGCGCCGCGTTGTGCGGCAGGCCGGCGCGGCGCATCAGCTGCGCGGTGTCGCCGGCCGGATCGGCCAGCGTCAGCACCGGCCGGCGCGCGCGCAGGTATTCGTAGGCCTTGGCGGGGATCTGGTCGTTGCAGTCGTTCGACTGCAGCAGCAGCAGGCCGTCGGCGCGCAGCATCTCGGCGAGCGCGTCGGCATAGGGGATTGGGGGCGCGAGCTCGACCAGATCGGCCACGCCCAGGCGCTGCGCGAGCTCGCGAACGAAGTCGTCGTGCGCGGTCGCGCGCAGGCGCAGCTTCAGGCGGGAGGCATCGATGCGGCCCGCGGCCTTCGCGGCGGCCAGCGCCTCGAACAGCCGCACCGGACTGCGCCAGTCGGGATAGACGACGCCGCTGTGCAGCAGCACGCGCGGGCCGGTGCCGCCCACGCTCACGCCCACTGCCTGTTCAGCCTGCCGGAACGCGTCCTCGCTGTAGCCGTTCTCGATCACGCGGATGCGGTCGGCGGCGGCGGGGAAGCGCTTCGCATAAAGGCGCGCAGCACCCGGTGTCGTGAAGGTGAATCGCGCCGCGCGCGCGAAGACCTTGCGCTCGACCGCCGCGAAGCGCTGCCACAGCACCGGGTCGGCGGGATACCCGTCGTGGGCCATCGGATCGCGGAAGTCGGCGACCCAGGGCAGGCCGCTGAGACGGGACAGCCAGTCACCGACCAGATGCGCGGTCGGGATCGGGTAGGTGCTCCAGATCGCGTCGGGGCGGGTCTCGCGGATCAGCTTCAGGCCGGCCGGCACGGCGCCGAGCAGCCAGCTGTGCCAACGGTCCGGGCGCGCCAGGAAACCGGGATAACGGCCCGCGATCGACAGGTGCCGCGCGGCGTCCAGCGCGAAGGCGCGGCGCACGATCAGGTCGGCCGGGATCTCCTCGACAAGGTCGGTGCCGGTCTGCGCATGCACGCGGGGATGCGCGGTCAGCACGCTCGGTGTCCAGCCCGACGCGGGCAGCTGCTGCGCGAAGCGCAACGCGCGCTGCACGCCGCTGGTCCCCGCCATCGGCGGGAACTGGAAGGAGACCATGAGCACGCGCCGCATTGCCTGGCCCTCAGCGCGCGGGCGCGATGAAGAGGCGCTCGACCTGCTCGACGATGCGGCGCAGGTCGGCGTCGCTGAGGTCCTGGTGGCAGGCGAGCTGCAGCACGTGGTGCGACCACGACTTGCCGGCGTCGCCGGGCAGCGCCGGCACGCCGGGCCAGAGCCGGTCCCAGCGCGACACCGGCACGCCGAGCTTGCGCATCTCGGCGTAGCCCGGATCGGGCGTGCGCACCCACAGCGGGAAGACGTAGGGCGCGCAGTCCGCCGGCAGCGTCGGCAGCAGCGGATACACGCCCTCGCGCCGCAGGAAGGCTTCGGTGAAGAACGCGTAGTGGTGCCGGCGCGCCTCGACGATGCGACGCCGCGGCACGCGCCGCGAGATCCATCCGCTGGCGCGCGTCAGCGCGCGGTGCGACAGCGGCAGGTCGATCAGCGCCATGTTGGCGTCGATCTCCTCGGCCTCGTCGAGTTCGCCATGGCGGCTCGGCGTCGCGTCCGCGCCGCCCGGCCGGCCCTTCACCAGATGGCGCAGGGCGCTCTTGAGCGCGAACGCGCCGCGGATCAGCCGGTTCAGGCCGGTCAGCCGGTCGTGCGCGGCGCCCATGTGGAGGATGTCGGAGCCGGCCTTGACCTGGTCGATCCGCGAGGCCGGCGTCAGCGCCGGCATCGTCAGGTCGGCGCGGTTGAGCGCGAGGATGCCGCCCTCGGGGGTCGGGAAGAACTTGGTCAGGCTGGCGATGGCGACGTCGCCCCAGGAGCCGATCGGCCGCGTGCCGGCGCGACCGAACATCGCGTGCGCGCAGTCCTCGATCAGCGCGATGCCGCGCGCGTCGCACCAGGCGCGCACCGCTTCCATCGGCTGCGGCAGCCCGAAGTAATGCGGCACCAGCAGTGCCTTGGTGGCGGGCGGCACGTGGGCCGAGAGCCAGTCCAGTCGTGGCGCGCCGTGCTCGTCGATCGGATAGAAGGCGGCATCGGCGCCGAGCGTCTTCACCGGCGAGACCATCGTCGGGCAGTGGTAGGTCGGCAGCAGCACCAGGTCGCCGGGACCGACGTCCAGGCATTCCAGGGCCAGCAGGATCGCCGCGCGGCCGCTGGTGGTCGACAGGTGGCGCGGATGGTCGAGCAGGCTGTGCTGGTCGATGTGCGCGGCGCCGGCGAAGGTGCGCCAGCCGATGACAGGCAGTCGCGGCGCGAGCATGGTGGGCGGCGGGCTCAAGTCGGCGGCCTCCCGGTCAGCGGGCGGTGGCCGGCGCGCCGGACTCGAGCGCCGACGCGGCGGACGCCGCGGCCGACGCCGACGCGGCTGACGCGGATGCGGGCGAGGACTCCGGCGCGGAGGCCGCTTCGCCGGGCAGCACGATGTCCGCGGGCCAGCGGTTGATCGCCATCAGCCGCTGGCGCAGCACCGGGTGCGTCATGCCGGCGCCGTAGGCCTTGCGGGCGGACTCGACCGCCAGGTCGACCTGGTTGAGGTCCAGCGCGACCATGCCTACGTTGTAGACCGAGAAGGCGTTGTCGCCGGTCAGCTTGGACGCCGCTTCCAGCTGCTCCTTGGCGGGCGCGGGCTTGCCCTTGCCGTTCAGGTAGCCGGCGTAGATCAGGCGCACGATGACGTCGTCCGACTTCCAGGCCAGCGCGCGCTTGAAGTAGCAGTCGACGGTGAACAGCGCGTCCGGCGGCTGGTCGCGCTTGGTGCGATCGCCGTAGAGCATCATCGCGACCAGCGCGCGATGGTGGTTGGGGAAGGCGCGCAGCGTGTAGTCGATGTCGCTGCCGATGGTGCCGCGCTTGCACTTGACCAGCGCCTCGCAGGTGTCGATGAAGTGGGCGCCCTCGACCATCTGCAGCGGCGACATCTGCCTGGTCACCGGGTCGATCTCGGGCGCGTCCTTGTACTGGCGGTAGTCGTACGGGCCGTAGTTGTTGGCCAGTCCGCCGCAGCCCGTGCCCTGCGCGACGGCGGCGTGGGCGGCGACGACGCCGGCCAGCGCCAGCACGAGGGTGCGCCAGCGGGCGCGAGGCGCTTCAGAAGCGCCAGGGGCACGGGGGGCACAAGGGGCACAAGGGGCGCCGGGGGTAGCAGGGACGGACATGGCGGGGCTCCGGTGGGGCCGGGTGTACCGGTCAGGCGGTCAGGCGGCGGCGGGCACGCCGCGCACGAAGGCGGCGGTCAGCCGTTCGACGTGGGCGCGCCAGGCGGCGGTCGAGAAGGTGTGGTCCGCGTCGGGCAGGTCCTCGCGGCGCAGGCCGGGGCGGGTCAGCAGGCCCTGCCAGGCGGGGCCGCCGTCGCGGCAACGGTCCAGGAATTCATTGGCGCAGACATCGTCGCCCGAGAGGATCAGCAGCACCGGGCCGCCGAACGCGCGCAGGCCGTCGGCCATCTGCTCGGTGTAGTGGCGGGTGTCGACCAGACTTGTCGCGCTCGACGAGCCGGCGGCGTGTGCCGGCGCGCGGCTCTGCGCGAGCTTGCCCAGCAGCTCGCGCACGGCGCCCAGGCCCACGCGGCCGCTCAGCAGCTTGCGCCAGAACGCCGGCTGGCGCAGGCGGTCCAGGTAGTAGTGCTTGACCTGCGCGCGGGCCAGGCTGGTCGCGGTGCGGACCCAGGGATTGGCCAGGCACAGCCCGGCGACACGCGGGTCGCGACGGCGATGCACGTAGAGCAGGGCGGCGGAGGCGGCGTCGCACAGGCCCCAGAGCACCACGCGCTTCAGCGACGGATGTTCCCGCTGCCAGGCATCGATGGCGGCGGCGATGTCGGCGTCGAGCTGTTCGAAGTCGCGTTGCTCGCCTTGCGCGTCGCCCATGCCGCGGTGGTCCAGCCGCAGGCAGGGCACGCCGGCGCCGGCCAGCGCGCGGCCGAGCAGCGTGAACTGGCGATGGCTGCCCACGCGGTACTGCGGGCCGCCGACGATCAGCAGCACGCCGGTATCGGGAGCGGGCGCGTTCATCGACGCGGACGCTGAAGCGGATGCGGCGTTCGACGCGGCGGAGATCGCGACGACGGGCTCGCTCAGCAGTCCGACGAGCGCCTGGCCGTCGCAGTCGATGCGCAGCACGCTGTCGCGATGGGCGGGTGCGGCGGTCGCGTTCATGCGGGCACCGCCTCGACCGGGCGAGTCGCGAAGTCCGCGTCGGCGCTCAGCGCGGCGAGGCTGGCTTCGATCAGGCGCGGCGCTTCCTCGATCTCGGTGGTCGCCCAGAACGACGGGCCCTGGCAGACGGCGGCGCGCACCTCGGCGCCTTGCGCGGTCCAGGCGTCGACGGCCATCGCCGCGGCGGGCGTGAGCGTCGCGTCTTCGCGCGGCGAGAGCTCCAGCCACGCGACGCGGCGCACACGCGCCGACGGCTTCAACTGGGCGGATTCGAGGCCTTCGGCCAGCGCGGGCGCGAGCAGGTAGCCCGCGATCTCGACCGGCTCGCCACGCGCGAGCTGGTCGCGCATCGCCTGGACAGCGCCCTTGGCCTGGCCACCGATGAGGTCGGCCGCGACGCGCAGGCGCATGAATTGTTGGAGCTGGAGCTTGCCGGCCGCCAGCGGCTGCCAGAGCAGCAGATGCAGCGGCCGATCGGCCAACGCGTCGAAGGCAGCGGTCGCCAGCAGCGCGCCGGCGCGCAGGCCCCATAGCCACAGCGGCGGCTTCACGCCGTCGGGACCGGTGGGACCGGGCAAGGCGCGTGCATCCAGCCAGTCGACCGCCAGCCGCACATCGTCCTGCCAGTGCGACCAACTGGCGTCGCCGAAGTCGCCGCTGCTGTCGCCGCAGCCGAGCAGGTCGATCGTCAGCACCTCGAAGCCGGCGGCGGCGAACGCGCGCGCGGCGAGGGCGATCATGCGGCGGGACTTGTTCATCTCCTCCGCGAAGGGCGGCAGGAGCAGGATCTGGCCGCGCGCGGCGCCGGTCGCGGGGTAGTGGACGCACAGCCGCTGTCCGCCCGCGCCGTCATCCAGGAAGAACGGCGTGGATGGGGCGGGCGGCGTGGTGGCGGCGGCCATGGGCAGGTGGCGCGGCGGTCGCGGCGCCCGTCAGGCGGCGAGCTTGCCGTTCACGAAGTCGAGCAGCGCGCCGACGGTGGCGAAGGTGGCGCCGTCGATCTCGTCGTCGTCGACGACGATGCCGAACTGTTCCTCGAGCGCGGTGATCAGGCTGACGACCGCCATGGAGTCGAGCTCCGGGATCGCGCCCAGCAGCGCGGTGTCGACGGTGAAGTCCTTCGCCCGGCCTTCCAGGCTGAGGACGTCGTCGAGGATGGCGAGCAGGTGTTGTTGGCTGTTCATGGTCGGGGAGGATCTTAACTGTCGCCCTCTGGGGGAACCCCTGGGGCGCCCCCTCATCCCAAGGGGATCCAAGGGGATCCGGCGGGCTTCGTGCGGGATTGCCAGGGGACCGCGTGAGATACTTTTTTCATGACCGCCGCCACCGACAGCCACCTGCTTCCGCACCTGATCTGGCACAGCGCCGAGCGCGATCCGGCGGCCCCGGCGCTGCGCGACGGCGCCCGCGCGCTGGACTACGCCGGACTCGCCGCGCAGGTCCGCGCGCTGGCCAACGGACTGCTGTCGCTGGGCCTGCAACGGGCCGAGCGTGTCGGCATCTACCTCGACAAGCGGCTGGAGACGGTGGTGGCCAGTTTCGCGGCGCCGGCCGCGGGCGGCGTGTTCGTGCCGGTCAACCCCATCCTCAAGCCGGAGCAGGTCGGCTTCATCGTGCGCGACTGCGACGTGCGCGTGCTGATCACCTCGCGCGACCGCTTCTCGTCGCTGCGGACGGTGCTGGCCGAATGCCCATCGGTGCGGCATGTCGTCGTGGTCGATCCCGCGCCGAATGTGTCGTCTGAGGCGTCGTCTGCGGCGGCGTCCGATGCGTCGCCGGACGGCTGGGTCCGTTACAGCGACCTGCTGGACGCACCGGCGCAGACCGCGCATCGCGTCATCGACAACGACATGGTGGCCATCCTCTACACCTCCGGATCGACCGGCCGGCCCAAGGGCGTGGTGCTGTCTCACCGCAACATGGTGGCCGGCGCGAAGAGCGTCGCGAGCTACCTCCGCAACCGACCCGAGGATCGCCTGCTGGCCGCGCTGCCGCTGTCCTTCGACGCCGGCTTCAGCCAGCTGACGACGGCCTTCCACGCGGGCGCGTCGGTGTCGCTGCTGAACTACCTGATGCCGCGCGACGTGCTCAAGGCGCTGGAGCGCGACCGCATCACCGGCCTGACAGCCGTGCCGCCGCTGTACATCCAGCTCGCACAGCTGGAGTGGCCGGCGGCGATCGACCAGCAGCTGCGCTACTTCGCCAACACCGGCGGGCGCATGCCGCGCGAGACGCTGAACCTGCTGCGCCAGCGCGTGCCGTCGGCGCAGCCCTTCCTGATGTACGGCCTGACCGAGGCCTTCCGCTCGACCTACCTGCCGCCGGAGGAGGTCGACCGCCGGCCCGATTCGATCGGCAAGGCGATCCCGAACGCCGAGATCCTGGTGCTGCGCGAGGACGGCTCGCCCTGCGCGCCGGACGAGCCCGGCGAACTGGTGCACCGCGGCGCGCTGGTCGGGATGGGCTACTGGAACGACGCCGAGAAGACGGCGGAGCGCTACAAGCTGCTGCCGCCCGGCGCGGCGGGCCGCGAGGCCGGACTGCAACTGCCGGAGTACGCCGTCTTCTCCGGCGACAACGTGCGCATGGACGCCGAAGGCTTCCTGTACTTCATCGGCCGGCGCGACGAGATGATCAAGACCTCCGGCTACCGCGTCAGCCCGACCGAGGTCGAGGAGATCCTGTACGCGACGCAACTGGTGGGCGAATGCGTGGCCTTCGGCGTGGACCACGCGACGCTGGGCCAGACGATCCAGGTGATCGCGACGCCGCCGGCCGGTGCCGACACCCTCGACAGCGCCGCGTTGCTGGCGCTGTGCAAGGCGCGCATGCCGGCCTACATGATTCCCGCCGGCGTCGAGCAGAAGGCCGGCCCGCTGCCGCGCAACCCCAACGGCAAGATCGATCGCAAGCTGCTGAGCACCGAATGGGTGGCGAAGCAGGAAGCCCAGTGAGAACCTCGTGACGACTGCCGTGAACAACGACGACAAGACCTCTCCCGCCGCGCCTGCCAAGGCCGCGCCGCAACACGCGACGATGGACCAGTTCGTCGCGCGCGACGGCGTGCTGCAGATCGGCGGCCAGCCGCTGACGCGGCTCGCGGACCGCGTGGGCCGCACGCCGTTCTACGCGTATGACCGCGCGCTGCTGACGCGTCGCGTCGAGGAACTCCGCGCCGCGATGCCCGCGAAGCTGGAGCTGCACTTCGCGATGAAGGCCAACCCGATGCCGGCGCTGGTCGCGCACCTCGCGACGCTGGTGGACGGCATCGACGTCGCCTCGGCCGGAGAGCTGCAGGTCGCGCTGGACGCGGGCGCCGATCCGCGCGAGATCAGCTTCGCCGGTCCCGGCAAGAGCGTGCTGGAGCTGAAGCAGGCGCTGGCCGCCGGCATCCTGATCAACCTGGAATCCTTCCGCGAGGTCGAGCTGCTGCGCACGCTGTGCGCGGAGACCGGCTACGCGGCGCGCGTCGCCGTGCGCGTGAACCCGGACTTCGAGCTGAAGTCCTCGGGCATGAAAATGGGCGGCGGTCCGAAGCAGTTCGGCGTCGACGCCGAGCTGGTGCCGGAACTGCTCGCGCGCATCGGCGAGGCGGGCCTCGGTTTCGAAGGCTTCCATCTCTTTGCCGGCTCGCAGAACCTGAAGCCGGAGGCGATCGTCGAGGCGCAGCTCAAGAGCTTCGAGCTCGCGCTGCGGCTGGCGAAGGACGCACCGGCGCCGGTGAAGGTGCTGAACCTCGGCGGCGGCTTCGGCATCCCGTACTTCCCCGGCGAGCAGCGCCTGGACCTGACGACCATCGGCGCCAACCTCGCGGCGCTGATCGAGCGGGCCGCGGTCGAGCTGCCGCAGGCGAAGCTGGTCGTCGAGCTCGGCCGCTACCTGGTCGGCGAGGCCGGTGTCTACGTGTGCCGCGTCGTGGACCGCAAGGTCTCGCGGGGTCAGGTCTTTCTCGTCACCGATGGCGGCCTGCATCACCACCTGGCGGCCTCGGGCAACTTCGGCCAGGTGATCCGCAAGAACTATCCGGTCGCCATCGGCAACCGCGTCGGCGGCGAGGCCGAGCCGGGCGTGTCCGTGGTCGGGCCGCTGTGCACGCCGTTGGACCTGCTGGGCGAGCGCATGACACTGGCGCACGCCGAGCCGGGGGATCTGGTGGTCGTCTTCCAGTCCGGTGCCTACGGCATCACGGCGAGCCCGCAAGGCTTCCTGAGCCATCCCGGCGCGGCCGAGGTCCTGGTGTGAGTTCCGCTCCACGCCTGGCGCAGCTCGATGCCCTGCGTGGCATCGCGGCGCTGGCGGTGGTGCTGTTCCACTACACGACGCGCTATGACCAGCTCTTCGGTCACGCGCAGGCGCCGGTGGTCTCGTTCCCGTACGGGTACCTGGGCGTCAACCTGTTCTTCATGATCAGCGGCTTCGTCATCTTCATGACGCTGGAGCGCACCGCGCGGCCGATGGACTTCGTCGTCTCGCGTTTCAGCCGGCTGTATCCGGCGTACTGGGGCGCGATCCTGCTGACCTTCGCGCTGACCCACGCGATCGGCCTGCCCGGCAAGACGGTGGGCTGGGACGTGCTGCTGGTCAACGTGACGATGGTGCAGGGCTTCTTCGGCGTGGCGCATGTCGACGGCGTGTACTGGACGCTGGAAGTGGAGCTGCTCTTCTACGCCTGGGCGCTGCTGAGCTTCCGCTTCGGCGGCGCGGCGGGCCTGCGGAACTTCCTCTTCGCGTGCCTGGCGCTGCGGCTGGTCTATGCAGCGGCCAAGAGCTTCTGGGGCGTCGACCTGCCCTGGGTCGGGCAGCGATGGCTGCTGCTGCCCTACATCTGCTGGTTCGCGCTCGGCGTGACGGTCTACCGCTTGAGTCGCAGGGGCGCCGGGTCCGCCTGGGACTGGGCCCTGGCGGCGGCGGCGATCCTCGTGATCGGGCTGGTCGAGGACTGGGGCCTCGCGGCACTCGCAGTGGTGTTCTACGCGGTGCTGTTCGGCGCGGCGCGCGGGCGCTGGACCTGGCTGGAGCATCGGGTGCTGCTGTGGCTGGGAGCGATCTCGTACACGCTGTACCTGCTGCACGAGAACATCGGCTGGGCGGTGTTGCGGCGGCTCGAGTCCTGGGGCGTCGAGGTGCACCTCGCCATCGCGCTGACGATGGCCCTGTCGATGGCCCTCGCCCATGGGCTGACGACGTTGGTGGAACAGCCAGGGATGCGCTGGATCCGCGACCGCTATCGCGCGCGGCGGCAGACGTCGACACCCGCACCCGCCGGGGGCTGAGGCGCACTGCGCACGTCGCACCCCGCCCGCTTGGGGGCGCCGGTACCCCTCTCCGCTCAATCGCCTCCTCACGCTCGGCATTCGCTGCGAGGGGCACCGGCGCCCCCAAGCTCGAAGCGAGGCATGCGGAGACAATGCGCGTTCACTCTCCTCAGCACGACGCTCCTGATGACCGAAGAACGGAAGAATTCCCTGATCCCGCTGGCGATCGGCGCCGTGGCGCTGCTGTCCTGCGGCGGCATGATCGCGGCGGGCGTCGCGATGCTGCGCAACGGCAAGCCCTCGACGCCCGCCGATGATCTGGCGGCACGGATCGCCGCGATCCACGACATGCCGGTGACGGCACCCGACTGCGGCACGGTGTTCAAGAACGAGGAGCCCGTGGTGATCGTGGTGATGGGGCAGTCCAACGCCGCGAATCACGCCGACCCGATCCCGCCGGCCGCCGCACCGGTGCCGCCGATGCCGGTGCTGCATCTGGGTGGCTGCGGTCTGGCGAGTTCACCGGTGCCGGGCGCGACCGGCACCGGCGGCAGCATCTGGCCGGCGGTGAATCAGGCACTGGGCGGGCGATGGAAGGGCCATCCGATCGTGTGGGCAGTGGTGGCCGTGGACGGCAGTTCCATCGCCGAATGGACCGAGCCGAACAGCGCGCTGCGCAGCTACTGGCAGACGCAGATGGACCGCATCAAGGGCACGCGTTGGCCGGTGGCCGCGGTGCTGTGGCAGCAGGGCGAAGCCGATGCACGCGACCGCACGGCGATGGCCGACTACCGCGACGCACTGGCGGCGCTGCGCGCCGGCGTGGCCCAGCGGGGCATCGACGCGCCGTGGTGGATCGCGCGTTCGACCTATTGCCCGCCGCACGACGGCGGCCAGGTGCGCGAGGCCGTGCGCGAGCTGCTCGCCATTCCCGACAGCGGCTTCCGCGCGGGGCCGGACACGGACACGCTCAGCCTGCCGCTGCGCAACGGGTGCCACTTCACGGTGAACGGCACGGCGCGCGCGGCGGCGTTGTGGGCCGAGACGCTGAAGCCGGCGGCGGCCGGGCAATAAGGCCGCGTTGAGAAGTCGTTGAGAACGCGTTTGCCCCGCCGCCATCGTGTGGCGCGGACGTCGACACCCCCTTCGGAAGGAGCGTTTCCGGCGCTCGGGACGGGTATCGTCAGCCTCCTGAACCCAGGGAGGGAACATTGAACGCACGCCGACTTGCGCCGTTGCTGGCGCTGATCCTCGCGGCCACCGGGGCCGCCGCCGCGGACGAACCGGGCAAGGCCCGGTGCAGCATCGAGACGATGAACATCCCGGTGCGGCTGGTCGAGCACCGGCCGGTCGCCACCGTGCAACTCAACGGGGTCGAGGTGCCCATGCTGGTCGACAGCGGCGCCTTCTACAGCATGATGAGCGCGGCCACGGCGGCGCAGCTCAACCTGAAACTGCGTCGCCCGCCGCCCAACTTCACCATCAATGGACAGGCCGGCTCGGTCGAGTCGCTGCGGGTCACGACGGTGGACGAGGTCGGGCTGCAGCTGGCGACGCTCAAGCGGGTGGACTTCTTCGTCGGCGGCAACGAGCTCAACGCCGGGATCATGGGCATCCTGGGCCGCAACTTCCTGTCCGCGGCGGACACCGAATACGACCTCGCGCACGGCATGCTGCGCCTGGTCTTTCCCAAGGGGGATTGCGAGAAGGTGAACCTCGCCTACTGGGCCGGCGACGCGCCGGTGATCGAGGCGCCCATCGAGAACAACGGCCGCCGCAACGACACGGCGGTGCGCGTCCTCACCAAGATCAACGGGGAGCGCGTGACGGCGCTGATGGACACGGGGGCGCCGGGAACGTCGCTGTCGTTGAAGGCGGCGCGGCGGGCCGGGATCAAGCAGGAAGACATGAAGCCCTTCGGCCGGACCAGCGGGATCGGCAGCGGCTATGCGGAGCGCTGGATCGCCGACGTCGAGACCTTCGAACTGGCCGGCGAGAAGATCACCCGGAACCGGCTGCCGATCAACGACGTGGACACCTATGACCACGGGATGCTGCTGGGGCTGGACTACTTCCTGTCGCACCGGGTTTATGTGTCGCGGTTGCAGGGCAAGGTGTACGCGACCTGGAACGGTGGGCCGATCTTCGCGCAGGGGCGCGCCGATGCGACCCAGTACGACCAGCGATACGCCGCGAAGGCGGAGGAAATCGCTGCTGACGATGCCGACGGCTTGCTGCGGCGCGGTGCGGCGGCGCTGACGGCCGGCGATCCGAAGCGGGCGCTGGAGGACCTGAATCGCGCGTGTGAACTCAAGCCCGAGGTCGCGAGCTGTTTCGACGCGCGTTCGCGCGTGCACCAGGCGATGAAGCAACCCAAGCTGGCGCTGGCGGACCTGGACACGGCGCTGACGCTGGACCCCTCGCTGGCCGAGGCGCGCCTGCGCCGCGTGCCGCTGCGCGTGGCCGCCGGCGACCGGGACGGCGCGAAAGCGGATCTGGCGGCGCTCGATGCGGCACTGCCGACGGCGTCGAACCTGCGCGTCACGATGGCGGAGTTCCACGCCCGCTTCAACCAGGTGCCCGACGCGCTCAGGCAATACGAGCTCTGGATCAAGAGCCACCCGAACGACCTGCGACTGGCCGAGGCCTACAACGGCCGCTGCTGGTTGCGGGCGCGGATGAACGTCGACGTGGCGCAGGGGCTGGATGACTGCAAGGAAGCGGTCGACCTGGACGGCGACACGCCGGCGTATCGCGACAGCCTGGGCTGGACCTACCTGCGCCTGGGCGACGCGTCCCGGGCGAAAAAGGCTTTCGACAAGACGATCGAGCTGAGATCCTGGGCCTGGCCGCTGTACGGCCGCGGCCTGGCGCAGCTCAAGCTCAACGAGGCGGAGAAGGGCCGTCAGGACCTGGAGGCCGCGCGCAAGCTGATGCCGACGATCGATGAGGCGGTGAAGAAGGCCGGGTTCGACGCATTGGCGGAGGCCGTGCATTGAATTCGATACATCGCGCGGGGAAAGCATCGAATTCGATACTTTGCTCGCGCACTGGATGTCGGGTCAGGTGAACCGCTCCACCCGCGCCGCGTAGCACCCCCGCTTTGCGAAATGCACCTGGAGGTAAGTGGTCTCGGGGTGGGCAAAGAGCCGCTCGATGAGGGGTTCGACCTGGTCGCCGTCGACGAGGTCCGCGTCGACCATCATCCCCGCCGTGTCGAACGCCCGGACCGAGAGCATCCGGCCGCGCAGCGCCTTCGGCACCTCGTTGACGCGATCGAAGCGCTCGGCGTCGGCCTCGCGGATGTAGATCGCATGCGTGCCGCGGTACGGCGTGTCGACGTCCAGGTAGACGTAGTTGAGCAGCAGCACCGTTTCGCCGGGCGCGGCGTCGTCCAGCGTGACCCGGTCCGGCGCCGAGCGCGGGCTGTCGATGCGCACGCGCAGCACGCCGTGCGCGCGCAACGTCGCGTCGGTCATGCTGAACATCGGGCGGAACGGGGCAGGGTCGAGACCCAGGATGCGGAAGTCCATGTGAGCGCGGCGCGGTGGCCGTCCGAGTGGTGGATGTACTCACGATAGGGATGCAAGCCGCGACGGTCGCGCCGTTTCCGGACATGGAATTGCAGGGCCGACATGCAGGGTTGGGCATCCTACGGCGAAGCGAGGCGAGGCAAGGCGAGGGCGCCGGAAGTGCTCGGCTTCAGCGCCGACGATCTGGAGGACCATCAGCGGCTGGCGCAATTGGCCCAGCCGGGACCAGCGCCTATGCCGGCAACTTGATCGTCAGCCACGGCCAGCGCCGCTGGTACGACGCGGCCTTGCCCTCGAAGAGCTGGCGGTGCGGCACCAGCGGATTCATCGCGAGCACGCCCCGGTACAGCCCTTCCAGGCCATACGGCGCGTAGACCTCGCCGGGTCGCACGCCCACGCAGGTCGACGGCACCAGGAAGCGTTCGATGCCGTCGCGCGAACTGCGCAGCGGCTCATAGGGTTCGCCGAAATCCGCTTCGTACCAGAGGTGCACGCGCGCCTGGTTCGCGACCTCGGTCGTGATGCCGAGATCCCCCAGCACCGCATCCACGCGGGCCTGGACGCGACGCTCGGCCTCGGCGCTCAGGTCGTCCGGATCGAAGTAGAAGAGGTCGTAATCCTTGATGTCCGCCGTCGGCGGCCTGCCGTCCCGCAGGTTCCAGACGGTCTGGAACAGGCAGCCGGCGACCAGCCAGCCGTCGGGCAGCGCGAGCGCCTCCCAGCGCGCCAGGATCGCGCGGTTGTTCGGGTTGGTCAGCAGGTCCGCGACGAAGCGGTCCTGCAGGTTCAGCGAAAGGGGTTCGAAGGACATCGCGCCATTCTGGCCGTACCGCCTGAGGCGCTTCGGTCAGTGGAATCCCTCTCTGGTGGCACCCTCTCTGCTGGCTCCCCCTCTCCGTAGGAATCTCTCTCCCGCTTGCGGGATAGCAACCGTGTCAAGCGCTCGTTGACTGCCCAGTCCGCTGGCCCTCACCCCACCCTCTCCCGCAAGCGGGAGAGGGAGCGAGAGTGCACCGAGTTGGCCGGAGAACTCCCTCTCCCGCTTGCGGGAGAGGGAAGGGGTGAGGGCCAGCAACGGTGGAAAAGCTGGAGCCCTCTTGCGCCTCAACGTCCTGTCGTGCGCAGCTCCGGTGCCTCGGGCAAGCGCACCATCTCCGGCACGCTGACGACCACCAGCGTCTGGTCCGGCGACAGCGAGGACAGCTCGATCGATTCCCCCGCGTTCTCGCGCCGGGCGCCGGGCTCGCGCGTCTGCGCGGCGCGGCAGGCCGTCTCGTTGGCGCAGACGATCACGCGCAGCCAGCGGTCCTGGTGGCGGATGCGCACCTCCGCCTGGTCCCAGTGCACCGGCAGGCAGGCGGTGACGCGCAGTCGGCCCTGCTCGACGACGACGCCGCAGATCGACTCCAGCGACGCCCGCAGCAGCCACCCCGCCGAGCCGCTGTACCAGCTCCAGCCGCCGCGGCCGACCCAGGGCGCGTGCGAGTAGATGTCGCCGGCCATCACGTAGGGCTCGATCGCGTAGATCGGTCCCAGCCGCGGATCGGCCCATCGGTGCGCGGGGCTCAGCCCGGTGTAGACCTGCCACATCGTGTCGCGCTGCCCCAGCCGCGCCAGCGCCATCAGCGCCCACACCGCCGCGTGGTTGTACTGGCCGCCGTTTTCGCGCACGCCGGGCGCATAGGACTGGATGTAGCCCGCGCTTGGCTGCGCCATCGCCAGCGGCGGATGCAGCAGCCGCGCCAGCTTCGCCACCGGATCGAGCAGGTGCGCGCAGGCGCTCGACATCGCCTGCCGCGCATGCGCCGGATCGGCCGCCGAGGTCAGCACCGCCCAGCTCTGCGCGATCAGGTCGATCTTGCACTCCGCGTTCTCCGACGAGCCCAGCGGCGAGCCGTCGTCGAAGAAGCCGCGCCGGTACCACTGGCCGTCCCAGCCGGGACCGTCCAGCGCCGCCACCCAGCCGTCGCGCGCCGCCTTCCAGCGCTGCACGCGTTCGTGCTCGCCGCGCGCGGTCGCGACCGGCGCGAAGTCCTCGATCACCTGCGCCAGGAACCAGGCCATCCACACCGATTCGCCCTTGCCCTCGTGGCCGACGCGGTTCATGCCGTCGTTCCAGTCGCCGGTGCCGAACAGCGGCAGGCCGTGCTGTCCGCTGCCCAGGCTGCGGTCGATCGCGCGGGCCGCGTGCTCGTAGACCGTGGCCATCGGACCATCGGTGCGGGGACTCTCGTAGATGTCCTCGGCGCCCTCGGGCACCTGCTGCCCGTTGAGGAAGGGCACCGCGTCCTCCAGCAGCGTCAGGTCGCCGGTCCGGACCAGGTAGTGCGCCAGCGCGTACGGCAGCCACAGCCGGTCGTCCGAGAAATGCGTCCGCACGCCCGCGCCGCCGGGTTCGTGCCACCAGTGCTGCACGTCGCCCTCGGGGAACTGCCGCGCCGCGCTGCGGCGGATCTGGTCGGCCAGCAGTTGCGGCGCGACGTCCGTCAGCGCCATCGCGTCCTGCAACTGGTCGCGGTAACCGAAGGCACCGCCCGCCTGGTAGAAGCCGGCGCGCGCCCACATGCGGCAGACCAGCGTCTGGTACGGCAGCCAGTGGTTGGTCAGCGCGTCGAAGCGCGGATCCGGCGTCGACACTTGCAGGCCGCCCAGCAGCTCCGGCCATTGCCGCCGCTGACGGTCCAGCCGGGTGGCCGGATCGAGCCTCCAGGCCGCTTCCATCAGCGCGTGCGCGGCCTCCGGCGTCGGGGCGTGACCCAGCAGGACGGTCAGTTCCGCGGGCTGCGTGCCGTCGAGTTCGAGGCGGGCGGCCAGCGCCGCGCAGGCGTCGAGCCCGCCGCCGCTGCGACGGCCCAGCGCCTTGGGCAGCACCATGCGGCCGGCGCTGTCGAAGAACTCCCGGCGGTCGCAGCTCCAGTCCTGCTGGTCGAGTCGCACGCGAGTCGTGCCGGCATCGGCACCGCCGCGCGCAATGCCACCGTCGGTCGGTTGTCGCGGGCGGATGCACAGCGCCGCCGTCGCGTCGCCGAATCCGCCGAGGTGGTCGAGCTGCGTCGCCTGCAGCGCGAGTGCGCGTTCCGGCTGCGGCAGTCCGGCGCCGAGTTCACCGACCGTCAGCCAGTCGTTGTGCGTCGTCACCGACAGGCGCTCGCCGCGCGCGCTGCCGAGTTGCCACTCGGCCAGCGCCACGAGCCGCAGTCGGCGGCGTGATCGAGCCCCGGAATCGATGCGCACCTGCACCTGCTTCACCGAGGCGTCGCGGTCCACGCACCAGCACAGGTCCACCTGGAGATCGCCCAGCCGCTGCCGACTGCGCGAGTAGCCGATGCCGTGCTCGATCGACAGCGGCGCCTCGCGGCGCAGTTGCCGGCCCAGTGGCCAGACGCGGTCGTTGTCCAGGTCGTGGAGCAGCAGCCACTCGCCGGGCGGATCGATCAGCGGATCGTTGGACCACGGCGTGACCTGGTGCATCCGGCTGTTGCCGGCCCAGGTGTAGCCCGCCGCGATCTCGGTGACTTGGCAGCCGAAGTCGCGGTTCGCGAGCACGTTGACCCAGGGCTTGGACGGATGCCGGTCCGGCGACACCTCGAAGGAGAAGCCGCCGTGTTCCGGGTCGAAGCGGCCTTCCGGCGGCCGCGGCGTGGCTTCCGGTCTTGGCCGCTCGGCCAGCGCATGCGCCACCGGCAAAAGCGCCGAGTCGTTCGCCGGCGCGGTGTCCTCGATCCAGCGTTCGAGCTGCTGGGAGAGCGAGCGGCCATCGGCCTGCAGCCGCAGGCGCGTCAGCGTCTGCAGCGTGAAGCGCTCGTCGGGGTGCAGGTCGCCTTCGCGCAGCACATGCAGCGCCGAACAGAGGTGGCCCGGCTTGCCCTGCGCCTGGCCCTGAAGTCGGGCCTGCAAGGCCTGCAGCGCCTGCTGCACCGGCGCGTTGTACGACGAAGGTTCTTCGTTGAGCACGACGAGGTCGACGCCCACCGCGTGCGTGGTCCACATGCGCAGCGCCTTCTTCAGCGCGCGGATCAGGTCGATGCCTTCTTCGCCGGTGACCGTGACCATCAGGATCGGCCGGTCCCCGGAGATGCCGAAGCGGTACAGCGCGCGCCGGTCGCAGCGGCCGCGCGGTTCGCGGACATGCGCGGGCTCACGCACCGCCTGGCCGGTGACCAGCGTGTTGAGCTGCAGCAGCGCGCCCCAGGTGGCCGTGTCGAACTGCAGTTCGCGCAGCCGGATGCCGCCCATCGTGTGCGACATCGAGGCGGAGCGCTCCACGTGCGCCGCCTGCCGGTACTTGTCGACCAGCGCGCGCAACAGGTCGCCATCGCGCGAGGCCGCCGTGCAAAAGGTCAGCCGCACGGTGGCGCCTGGCGCGATCTCCAGCCCGACGCGCAGGCCGGCGATCGGATCCAGGCCGGTGTCGAGCAGCCGGCCCGGTTCGCTGGCGGCGGTCACGTCGGCCTCGTCGTCGACGAACTCCGGCCGCGCATCGCCGACCGGTCGCGTCGTGCTGCCGTAGCGACCCAGCCAGCGCCCGCGATCGGCGATCGGCAAGACCTCGCGCACCGTGTAGCCGTCGGCACCGATGTCGAGGCCGTCACGTCCGCCAGCGTCACGCGCTTCGCGGCTGTCGCGGCTGTCGCGGCTGTCGGCCGCGCGGACGTCGTCGCGGCGCGCGGCCTTGCCGCAGGCTGCGCCGCCGTCGACGCCGGCCAGGAAGAACACCGCGCGCATCGCCGCCTCGTCGAACAGCCGCGGCCGGCGCCGCAGGTGCAGCGCGTGTTCCGCCTCGTCCCAGCGGGCCTGGATGAACAGGTTGGAGAAGGCCGGGTGCGCCTCGTCGCCGCGCTGCGGCGCGAGCGTGGCCTCGAAGGAGGACACCAGGTCCATCGACAGCGGCGTCGTGCCGCGGTTCGTGAGCTCGACCTGGCGCAGCTCGCAGTCGTCCTCGGGGCTCACCCACACCGTGGTGCTGCTGTGCAGGTCCGGCCAGCCGGCCTCGAAGATCACCCGCTCGGCCTGCATGCGGGCCGTATAACGGGCGCGCGGATCGGGCGTCGGGCGGACGGTGTTGCTGAACCAGTCGTCCTCGCCGGCGCGGCGCAGCATCGTGAAGCTGCCGTGCTGGTCGCGCAGCAGGTCGTCGCGCCAGCGCGTGACCGCGACGCCGTCCCAGTTGCTGTAGCCGCCGCCATGGCTGCGCAGCACCACCGAATAGCGCCCGTTGGTCAGCATGTGCGTCAGCGGCAGCGTCTCGCTCAGCGGCTCGCTCTCGCGCACCATGCGCGTCTTGCGTACCTGGCGCGTGCGCAGCGTCGGATCCACGACCGCCGTCGACAGCGGCGCGACTTCGCGCGGTGCGCGCTCGTGCAGCAGCGTGGCGACGGCCTTCACGTGCGGATCGCTCATCAGCCAGCGGCGCGGCGCGTCGTCGGCCAGCAGGTTGGTCAGCGCGACGAATCCCATCGCCTGGTGGTGGGCCATGTAGGTCTGCACCAGCGTGAATCCCGCGCCGGCGGTCTGCCGCTGCGGCGTGTAGTCGACGGCCTCGATGAAGCCGAACGCGCCGCGCGCGCCCAGCCGTTCGAAGGCCTGCAGGTTGGACACGACGCGCACCGGCGCCACGATCGCGGCCATCACGGCCGCATACGGCGCCAGCACGCGCTCGTCGACGGCCAGCCGCGCCAGCGCCAGCGTCTGCACGCCCTGCGGGCCGTACTGGTAGGCGAGGGTGTGGTCCTGTCCGGCGATCGCCGACTCCGAGATGCCCCACGGCGTGCCCTTGCCGCGGGCCTCGAAGCGCTGCTCGGCCACCGCCGTGCGGATGGCGCGGCCCAGCGCGCTGTTGGCCGGCTCGCGCAGCACCAGCGAGGGCATGAGGTACTCGAACATCGAGCCCGTCCAGGACTTCAGCCCCAGCGAGTCGCCGGCCGCTTCGCGCGAGAAGAACGGCCGCCCCAGCGAGCGCCAGTGCTCCGGCGGCAGATCGCCCTTGGCGATCGCGATCAGGCTGGTGAGCCGGGCCTCGCTGGCGAGCAGGTCGTAGTGGTTGTCGTCCAGCTGCTGCGCGTCGCCGCGCCAGCCGATGCGCAGCAGGCGCCGCTCGGGATCGAACAGCGAGCGGTAGTCGGCCTCCAGGCCGAGGCGCCGCGCGCGCTGGGCGAGTTCGCGCAGGCGCTGTCGCGACTCGGCGAGGCCCGCGCCGTGATCGCGCCAGAACGACTCCAGCTGCGCGATCAGGTCGCGCAACAGCCAATGCGCCGCCGTCGCTTCGTAGTGCTCGGCGGTGGCGAGGCCGTCAAGCTCCGCGCGCGCCGCCGCGACCTGCACGCGCAGCACGGCCTGCTGTTCCTCGGCGCCGGCGCCGGCGTTCTCGGGATCGATCAACGCGGCCACCAGCGAGGCGCCCGCGCCCAGCACGCCGTCATTGGCCAGCGGCGGCTGCATCACGCGCAGCCGGTGCAGCGTCTTCATCAACGCCTCGCGCGGGGCCGCGGCGAGCTGGTCCGGCGTCATCTCCGCCGCCAGCTCGCAGGCTCGCGCCACCGTCAGCAGGTGTGCCGAGCAGTTGCCGCTGTCGACCGCCGACACGTAGCCCGGCGCCAGCACGACCAGCGACTCCGTGTCGTACCAGTTGTAGAAATGGCCGTGCCAGCGGGGCAGGCGCTCGAGCGTGTCCAGCGTCGCCGACAGCCGCTCCGACATCGTCACGACGCCGATGAAGCCCATCTCGCGTGCGCAGGCCACGGCCAGCAGGTAGAGGCCGATGTTGGTCGGCGAGGTGCGGTGCGCGATGAGCAGGTGCGGCGTCAGCTGCACGTTGTCCGGCGGCAGGTGGTTGTCGGCCGCGCCGACGTGCGTGTCGTAGAAGCGCCAGGTGTCGCGCGCGAGCTGCCAGAGGTAGTCTCGGCCCTGCGGATCGAGCTCGGCCTCGCGGTTCAGCAGCGGCGCCCGCGGCGCGCTGGCCCACCAGATCCACAGCGGCGAGAGCGCCCAGACGATCAGCAGCACGACCGCCGCCGTGCCCTCGACCGGCGCGCCGGACAGGGCGGCGGCGGCCAGCACGCCGCCGAGCACCGCGGCCGCGATGGGCACGCGCAGATGCTGACGGACCAGGGCCGGCAGCTCGCGCCGCGCGGCGGCCTGCGCGGCCGCGGCCGTCGTCCATTCGAGCAGCCGGCGTCCCGACACGGTCTGCCGCCACAGGGCCCGGCCGATCGCGTCGAGGTACAGCAGCGACAGGTGCAGCAGCAGCGCGACATGCCAGGCCGCGAGGCCCAGCGCACGGCGCAGGTCGAGCGCGGTCTCGCGGTAGAAGTGCCGCCGCGCCAGGCCGTCGCGGCTGGGCACCAGCCCGGCCAGCGCGCCCACCAGCGGCCCGACCGCGAAAGCGCCGGCGACCACCGCCAGCGTCAGCCAGAAGGGCAGCACCTCGGTGCCCAGCACCAGCAGCATCAAGCCGAGCGACATGGGCGCGACCAGCGAGCGGCGCAGGTTGTCGATCAGTTTCCAGCGGTTGATCGGCGCGATGCCGTAACGGCCGGCGCGCGCGATGAAGGGCAGCAGCTGCCAGTCGCCGCGTGTCCACCGATGCAGCCGCGCATGCGCGACGTCCGCGTGCATCGGCGAGTCCTCGACCAGCGTGATGTCGGAGATGCCGGCGCAGCGCGCGATGCTGCCTTCCAGCAGGTCGTGGCTCAACACCTGACCCTCGGGCAGCCGCGCATCGAGCACCGCATGGCAGGCCCGCACGTCGAGCAGGCCCTTGCCGGTGAAACTGCCTTCACCGAACAGGTCCTGGAAGATCTCCGAGCTGACCGCGCTGTACGGGTCGATGCCGAACTGGCCGACGAACAGGCGGTGGTACGGCGTGCTCTCCTTGTCGTCGGGCATGGGCGCGAGCACGCGCGGTTGCAGGATGGCGTAGCCCTCGACGACGCGACGCCGTTGGGCGTCCACGCGGGGACGGTTCATCGGGTGGGCGGCGGTGCCGACCAGCGCGCGCAGGCGGCCCGGCGGCATGTCGGTGTCCGCGTCCAGCGTGATCAGGTGGCGCACGCCGTCGGCGGGCCGCGACATCGGGCCGAAGTCGACGAAGGGCGACGTCCCCGCGGAGGTCGCCAGCGTGCGCAGCAGCAGCTCGATCTTGCCGCGCTTGCGTTCCCAGCCGATCCAGCGGCGCTCGGTCGCGGACCACTCGCGCTGGCGGTGCAGCAGCAGGAAACGCGGCTGTCCGTCGGCCAGCGGGCCGTGGCGCTCGTTGAGCGCCGAGATCGCGTCCGCCGCAGTGACGACGATCATCGTGTCGCCGGGCTGGTGTTCCTCATAGGCATCGGCGTGATCGCTGAGCAGCGCGAACTGCACGAGGCGCTCGGGATTGGCGAGGTGGTGCTGCTCCAGCTGCGCGATCAAGGGCGCGATGGCGTCCTCGTTGGGCAGCAGCACCGGCATCACGACCAGCGTGCGTTCCGCGTCGGGCAGGCCGGCGGAGAAGTCCAGCCGCGGCAGGCGCGCGGGGCGGGCGAGCTCGCTGACCCAGCGGTTGGTCAAGGCCACGACGGCTTCGCTGATCGGTCCTGCGGCCAGCACGGCGGCGGTCCACAGCAGCCAGGTCGCCGCGCCGGGATGGGCCTGGCTCATCAGCCAGTACAGGCCGAGCAGGCCCAGCAGCGCGAGACCGCCGAGGTAGGCCACCGCCGCCCAGCGTTGGCCGGGCGCCGTGTCGTGCGGCGGCCAGCGGCGCTCCTGCAGGCCCAGCGCCGCCAGCAGCGTGGGCCGGCCGGCGCCGCGCCACCAGTAGACCGGCGCGCTGCGGCGGTCGGGCTCGCCGTCCTCCGGCGGGCTGGCGCGCTGCGTCAGTTCCAGCAACTGCCGGGCGATGTCGAGTTCGCTCTTGTCGCACTTGCGCGCGAGCGCTTCGATCTCGTGCAGCGTCATGTCCTGCGTGTCGGGCGCCTCGGCGGCGAACACCGGCGAGCGGCCCAGCGTCTGCATGACGGGACTGACGGTCTGGATCAGCCGGCGCCAGTCCGTCTGGTCGATGCGCCGCAGCGCGGTGATGGCATTGCGGATGCTCTGCAGGTCGCGGATCGATTCGTCCTGTTGCCGCGCGAGCGCTTGCGCGGGCGCGGGCAGGCGCGTGCTGAGCCAGGCGGCCAGTTCGCCCATCAGCGGCTGCGGCAATTCCTCGAGGCGATGATCGACCTGGAGCCAGAACGCTTCGAGCACGCCGCGTTCTTTCATGCGCGGCTCCAGCCGCGTGATCGCCTCGATGCCGGTCTCCGCGGGGCGGCCGTCGTACCAGTGATGGACGACGTCGCGCGCCGCCTGCAGCGTCGCGAAACGCTCGGCCAGCCGGCGCAGGTTCTCGACCAGCACGACGCGCAGCGTCGTCGGCAGCGCCCACAGCTCGGCCAGCGAGAGCGCGCGTTCCTCCTGGTACGCACGCAGGTAGGCGGCCAGCAGCTCGGTGTCGAAGCCGCCGTCGGTGTGCGCGACCCAGGCCCAGGCGATGCCGTAGATGCGGGGCAGGCCGGCCAGCGGTTCGTCGCGCAGTCGCGGCAGCAGCCGGAAGAAACCGCGCGGCAGGCCGCGCCGCACCTGATGGGTCTGTTCGTCGATCAGCGCGGCGTTGTCCAGCAGCCATTTGCCGGCGGCGCCGAGGTGGCGGAAGTCGCGATGGCGCTTCTCGATCAGGCGCCGCGCCTGCTGCAGCATCGCGACGTTGTCGTCGAGACGCGGGAAGAACTGGCCGGCGCCGGCCGTGCCCTGGACCGCCTGCGCCTGCGCGAGGCTGCGCCCGTGCTGCTCGAAGCGCGCCAGACCGAACAGCACGGCCCGGACCGGCGGCTCGATCGTGCCGAGTGCCGGGTCGAGCAGCGCAAGTTCTTCCGCAATTTCCGGGGAGGGGTCCGTCCCCGGCTCGGAGGAGCGGTCCGACGGTCCCTCCGACGGGGGCGCCGGAGGTCGATGTGGGTCGTTCGCGCTCCGGACTTCGGTCATAGCCAGTGGGCAAACAGGCCGAAGGTGATGGCGCTGAGGGCGGCCGTCGTGGCCAGCCGGGGCAGCACCAGCCCCCGTGCACGTTCGGCGAACAATGCGACGCCGAACCATCGCCCTCGGGCCTTCGCGCACTGCATCAGGTGGCGCTGCAGCGCTTTGGCCTGGTCGTTGATGTGCGGGACGGCGGTGCCGACCGGACCGACCTGGACGATCGGGCTGAGCGGGCCGACTGGGCTGTTCATGGTGGGAACCTCTCTGCAAGTGGATGAAGCGGTCTGAAACCGGACGTTTCAGCTTGGCAAGCCCCATGCCTGCGCAAGCATTCGGTCCGGGTGCCGCGGCTGGCCATCCACATACCCATGCCAAGGCATGAATTCGAGCGCGATGTCAAGCGCGCGGGAAGACCACGTCTGTCCCTGCTTTGTCCCTGGCTTGTCCCGTCCGCAAACCCCGACTGTCCCTTGCCTGTCACCGGGGTGGTGGTCGCGTGTGTCCCTCGCCCGGCCCCGTCGTGCCGGGGCGGGACACCCACCCGGCGAGGGAGACGATGCAGGGCTACAGAGGCGCGGGGATGTCTTGCAACCCCGATGAACACGGACCTTTCCGGCAGGCTGCCTCAAATGAGGGGGGCTGTCCCCGCTTAAGGAGTAGGGGGTGCGCGGGCCGCGGGTCGCCTCCTAGACTTCGCAGCAATCGCATCGCAACAGGGGCGCCATCGGCGCACGGGAGGGTGATCATGCTCGCGACAGCCTGGTTCCAGAGAAGTCGATACGCCTGTGCTGGCTTGTTGGCGAAAGGGCTCCTGATGGCGGCCTCCGCGGCCGGCCTGCTGGGCCTGTCCGCAGCGCCCGCCGCCGGCGCGCCGATCACGCTCACGACGACCCAGACCTCGGTGGTGCTGGATGCCGGTGACAACTTCGTGATCACCGGCCAGATCACCAACGTCAGCGGCGGTCCGCTGCTGACCACCGACTTCTTCCTCTCCCTCAGCGGCTATCCGTTCCCGTATGTCGACGTCACGCCGCTGCTGGGCGATCCCGAGGTGCTGATCCCGGACCGCACCATCAGCCCGGTGCTGGATTTGCTGATGATCGCGACGCTGCCCGACATCCTCGCGGACCTGAACTTCAACCTCTTCATCCTGCTGCAGGACATCAACGGCAACTTCGCCGACGAGGTGTCCGTGGCGGTGACGGTGCGCGCCGCGGCGGCGAGCGAGGTGCCGGAACCCGGCACGCTCGCGCTGGCGCTGATCGCGCTCGCGCCGCTGATCGTCCGACGCGCCAGCCGCGCGTCGGGCCCGTCGGCGCCGACCGCGACGCTGCCCGCCGGCACCTGAAAACGGATGGCCGGCGGATCGCGCCGCCGGCCGGTTTCCTCTCCCGTCTCCAGCAGCGGACCGGCCCTCGGGCATCAGGCGGTCGCGGTCGGGCACGACGGGTCCACATCGACTCTCTTCGAGACATCACAAGGGGCAGGCATGGCCACAGTCGTCTCCGCGCGCGTGACCCTCGGCGCGCCATTCATCCAGCGCTTCGCCGGTCAGGTGAGGTTGAACATCCCGTTGATGAACATCGGTGAGTCGGCGCTCCAGGGCGTGCAGATCACCAGCATCACCTACGGCAGCGCCACGCGGCAGAGTCCGCCCAACGCGCCCATCGTGCTGGGCACGCTCGGGGCATCGTCGTCGACGACCTTCGCCGGCCGCTTCTCCGATGCGGGGTTGGCCGACAACGCCAACCTGTTGCTGACGGTGCGCGGGTCCTACCTGGTCGCCGGCGTGGCCTACGGCCTGACGGTCAGCCGCTACGTGCGGGTGCCGGCCGCGGGGAGCTTCCCGGCCGACGAACTGCGCGCCTCGCTCGCGGTCACGACCACGCCCAACTACTGGAGCTACACGCTGACCAACAACGAGTCGGCGGGCAGCCCGCAGCGCATCGCGACGCTGTCGTTGACGGTCAACGCGCCGGTGACGGTGACGGGCACGCCGGCGGGATGGGAAGCGGACACCGACGGCATGACCTACGTGACCTGGGTCGCCTCGGACCTGCTGCCGCCGTATCCGAATCACGTGGCGCCCGGGGCGTCGTTGTCCGGTTTCCAGCTGATGAGCCCGCGCACGAGCTCCGAATCGACCGGCGCGAGCCTGGTCGCCTGGAACCACGCGGCCGACGACGCCGGCAAGGTGGCCGCCGACTACACGCTGACGCCGTCGCGGGCCTGAGCCGCGCCAGCAAGGAGTGATCCATGACAGAACGCACCTTCGGTTTCGGGCAACGCGTCGCCGCGCTCTTGCGGCGCGGCATGGGCGGTTTCTCCGCCAGCGACTCGCCCGCCTTGCGCTCGGATGACGCCATCGATCTCCAGGGACACCTGGCCGACAACGCCTTCGACAACTTCACCCGCTCGCTGGGCAGCCAGGGCTCGCGCCGCGACGTGCTGAAGGTGTCGGTGCTGGGGATGTTCTCGACGCTGGCTGGGGGTCTGCTGCCGCGACCGGCTCAGGCGGCGGCGGACTGCCTGTGCGGTCGCCAGCTCTACGACCCGGCGCTGCAGTGCTGCCTGCCCAGCGGCGCCATCGCCAACAAGCATCCGGTGGCGGATCTCGCGGCCTGCCCCAACCGGGTCGCGCATCCCGGCTACAGCTGCACGCCCAACGGCTGCGGCGCGGCGGGCGGCACGCAGTTCCCGTCGCAATACGGCGCGGCGAGCTTCCTGGGCTGCTGCAACGGCCACGATTGCTGCTACGGCGAGTGCAACCAGGCCAAGGCCGGTTGCGACAACACCTTCTACAGCTGCATGACGGGCTCCTGCGATGCGGCCTACCCGGTCAACCTGGTGCAGGTCGGACCGATCACGGTGGACAGCAACAAGATCAAGCGCGGCGCCTGCAAGGCGGCTGCGGGAGCCTATTACCAGGCGGTCAACAACGCGGGCGGCGATGCCTTCACCGCCGCGCAGCAGGCCGGTTGCGATTGCTGCGGCACGCAGCCTTGCCCGACCTGCCCCGGCGGCACCTGCGGCGCGTTGCCGAGTTGCCAGGACCCGGGCTGCGTCTGCTTCCAGACCATCGAGGGCCGCGGCTTCTGCCACCTGCCGCAGTCGTGCGCGGGATTGCCGACCTGCTCGTCGTCCGCCGGTTGCCCGTCGGGATGGGCCTGCGTGAGCGTGACCTGCTGCGGATCGACGCCGATCTGCATCCGGCCTTGCTTCGTCGTGGGATCGAGTCTGGCGAGCCGCTCGGCATCGGTGCCCAGCTTCGGCATGACGACGGCGGGTCCGGCATCCGGCTCGGAAGAAATGCGGGCGAAATAACGCAGCGCGCTGTCATGTCGCCCGGCCTCTCGGCCGGGCGCAACCATTGGTGGCGACACCGGACAAACGGAACGGGAAGGGAGACGTATCGTGGACATCCTGATCGTGTTGGGGGGTTGGTTCCTGGCGGGCGTGTTCGCGCTCGCGGCGTGGTCCAAGCTCTCGGAGCCGGACGCGACCGCGCAGGCGCTGCGCAGCTTCGGCGCGCCCGCGGCGCTGGCGCGCTCGGGCGCCTGGCTGCTGCCGCTGCTGGAATTCGCGGTCGCGCTGCTGGTGGTGCTGCCGTGGGCGCCGGCCCTGGGCATCGCATCGGCCGCCGGCCTGCTGGCCGTCTTCGCCGCGGCGATGGCGGTGCAGCTGGCGCAGGGCAACAAGCCCTCGTGCAACTGCTTCGGACAGACGCGCTCGCAGCCGATCTCGTGGGCCAGCGTGGTCCGTAACGGCCTGCTGGTGGCGTTGGCGGCCTGGTTGCTGTCCAGCGCGCTGGCGGGCGAGGGCGCGGCATCGTTGACCGGCACGCTGGTCTCCGGCGGACGGGGTCAGGTCTTGCTCTCGACGGTGCTGGTGCTGGCGGTGGGATTGCTGGGTTGGCTGGTGCTGCATCTGGCGCGCCAGCAGGGTCGACTGCTGCTGAAGATCGACCACCTGGAGCTGCGGCTGCAGTCGCTGGGCATCGAACCCGCGGGCGGCGTGCCCAGCCTGGAGACGCTGGTGTCCAACCAGGTGCTGCATGTCGGTCAGGCGGCGCCGGCCTTCGCCGCGCCAACGGTGGCGGGGAACACGCGCACGCTGGCGGACTACGTCGCGCAGTCGGGGTCGCAGCTGCTGGTCTTCGTCGGACCGCAGTGCGCGCCGTGCCACGAGGTCATGAAGGAGATGGCGTCCTGGCGCCGTCAGGACGGCGAGCCCGTGCACTGGCTGACCATCAGCAGCGGCAGCGCGGAGTCGAACCGCACGATCTTCAACAACCTCGCGCCGGATCGCGTGGTGCTGCAGTCGGGTCAGGACATCAACCAGCTCTTCGGCGTGATCGCCACGCCGAGCGCGCTGTGGGTGGGCGCCGACGGACGCATTCTGAGCACGGTGGCGGTGGGGCGCGACGCGATCCGCGCTTTGTACGACGCGCCGGTGCTGGCGCAGGGGGACGGGCACGCGCTGCCGTTGGCCTCGGCATGAAGGGCCAGCCCCGGCTCAGGCTGGGGCAGGCCGCTGGACGTCAGCAGCTTCACGTGCGGCGCCAGGCTGCCTGGTGTCGCTTTCCCCGTTGGGTCTGCAGGCGCGCTCAGCGCGCCACGATGAGCCGCAGGCCCAACGCGACGAACACGGCGCCGGCGACGCGATCCAGCCACAGCCCCGCGCGCGGCTTGCGCTGCAGCCATTGGCCGATCGCGCCGGCGAAGTAGCCGAGCAGGCCGAACAGCACCGCCGCCTGCAGCGTGAAGGTCAGGCCGAGCAAGGCCGTCTGCGCCGCCACGTGGCCCTGCGCCGGCACGACGAACTGCGGCAGGAAGGACAGGAAGAACAGCACGACCTTCGGGTTGATCGCGTTGGCGAAGACGCCCTTGAAGAACAGGCGCGAGAGCGAGTCCTCCACCTGCGACGCATCGCCGACCGTCGCGCCGCCGCGGCTGCGCAGCGCCTTGATGCCGAGCCAGATCAGGTACAGCCCGCCGCAGACCTTCAGCGCGGTGAAGGCCACCGGCGACGCCGCGATCAATGCGCTGACGCCGATCGCCGCCAGCACCGTGTGGCTCAGGCAACCCAGCGCACAGCCCAGGCCGAAGGCCATGCCGTGTCGGCGGCCCTTCGACACGCCCATGCCGAGCACCATCAGGTTGTCGGGGCCGGGCGATGCGGTGATCAACGTGGCGGCGAGCAGGAAACCGAAGAATTGTTCGAAGGTCAGCATCGAAGGAATCATAGGCTTCGATTTCGTGCAGAATACGCTCGCTCCGCGAGGAGTTCGTGACTCAAACCTTCCCCACGAGAAGATGTCACGACAAGGGAGGAAAATGAAAGATGACAAGTCGGTCCGCGAGACCGCGGCGAGGACGCGCGCGCGCTCAATGGTGCGCCCGGTGGTGCTGTTGGCCTGTGCGCTGATCGGCGCCACGGGGGCGGCTGCCCAGACGGTTTATTACCACGCTGACATGGCGGGCTCACCCATTGCAGCCACCGGAGAATCCGGTGAGCTGCTGTGGAAGGAAAGCTATCGACCCTACGGCGAGCGCGTCCTGAAACCCGCCTCGGCCAACACGCAGTGGTTCCACGGCAAACCGGTGGATGCTGCCACCGGCATGCAGGATTTCGGGTCGAGAAACTATGACCCTGTCGTGGGGCGCTTCCTGTCGATCGATCCGGTCGACGTGTCGCCGGGCAAGCTCCATTCGTTCAATCGTTATGCCTACGGCAACAACAACCCGCTGAAGTACGTCGATCCGGACGGCAATGACGCGGTGCTGGTGTTCAACAAGGACGGCTCGCTGAACATCACGCTGCCCATCAAGTTTTCGGGTCCCGGGGCGACGCCCGCCAACATCGCGGCGATGAAGCAAAACATCGAAAGCAACTGGACGGGCAACTACACGGTCGACGGCAAATCCATGGACGTGAAGCTCAACGTGACGGATACCGCCGTCAACGGGAAGCTGAACGAGATTACATTGACGGACGGCCCGACTTCACTGGCCGGCGGCACGTCCTTCGTTCGGGAGGCGCGAACCGGCGAATGGAACGTGCAGGCGGCTGGCATGAAGCTCAACGAGGCCGCCCATGAAGCGGGGCACCTGATGGGCGCCAAGGACCGTTATGTCGAAGCGAAGGATGCGAACGGCAACCGCATCACGCCGCCCATGGACGGATTCCGGGGCAACCTGATGGCGGAGAGTTCGGGCAAGCCCGATGGGCGTAACGTCGAAGAGATCGTCAAGACCCAGGCAGAGAAGGTGTCCTGGTTCGCACGTCTGTTTGGAGGTGGACCATGAGGTGGTGGATTGCATCGGCCATCGCGGCCTTGCCGCTGCAGGCGAGCGCCCAGACCGACAAGGACTGGTTGAAGCCTCCGCCGGCGACGGCCGCGGCGCACACGGAGATCGCCCGGGATAGATTCTTCGAAGTGACCGCCTCACGTCTTTCTTCGGCGGAGTACGCGTTGAGGCAGTCGGTCAGCCAGCCGATGAACGCCGCGGATCTTCAGTATTTCGGCAGGCCGGGCTTTCAATGTCCGGCCCCGGCCAAGGCCCACCTGATCCGCGCCGCTTACATCAATGGCGGCACGGGTGACTTCGTGCTGTATTGGCAAGGCAAGGACCTCGTGGTCGGACATGGTGCGCTCGGCCCCGCCGGACGTCCCCTGCGATCGGCATTGATCGCCTGTCTCGACCAGCCCCCCGCCGGCATCTATGCCAGCGTGTCGACCGCTCAATAGCAGCTATCCCTTCTTCATCATGATTCATGACTTGACCTGCCGCCGACCGGCTCGGCGGAGCGGCTTCCTGCCTGGCCGATCGGCCGTCGCGCTTCGGGCTGCCGTGCTTGCGCTTGCCGCCGTCTGGCTGTCGCCTGCGTTCGCCCAGTCCGACGACAAGCAGAACGATCCCCGCCCGAAGGGCCTGGATGCCATCTCCGGGTCGGAGGTGGTTACGGTGGACCCCCGCAACGGCAATCTCACCGTCCGTCACCGCGATCTGGTGATCGCCGGCGACGCCGGCCCCGATATCGTTGTCTGGCGTACCTACAACATGCAGGGCATGTCCGCCGGTCTGCAATCGACCTACATGAAGTCGTTCCGCTGGACCGCGCTGGGTCCGGGCTGGACACTCGGCGTCGCGCCGATGCTCTCGATGGCCAATGGCTACGGCGAGGACCCGACGAAACTGGGTCCCTATCCCAGCTATGCCTCCGTGCGGACGGATACGCCGCTCCATCGGCTGTGTCGCGGCGAGACTTTCTCGGTGTTCCAGCCCGATATCCGGATGGACCTGCCCGACGGCAGTCAGCAGACCTTCTTCTCGATCGGCGGCAGGCAGGCGCTCACCAAGGCGCACTGGAAGCTGGACTGCACGGATAACCGGATCTCCGTCACCTCGCCCGACGGCACCGTCTACGACTTCGGCGATTTGGCGACCGACCTCTACGTCGGCAAGCAGTTCTACGGCATTCCCGTCATCTCACCGCCGCAGGTGCCGCCGCCGCCGATGGCGTCGGCTACCTACATGGTGGCCAGGACGGCGATCGATCTGCAGGGCAACCGGCTGTCGTTCCAGTATCAGATGCGTGGTACGCCGATGACGCCGTGGCCCTTCACTTATTACGGCAAGCTGCCCGCGGCGGTCGCCGTGCCGGATCCGTCGGCGGACTATGACTCGCCATCGCTGCTGTTGACCGGCGTGTCCGCCAGCGACGGCCGGAGCGTGAGCTTCGAATACGACCCCGCGACGGGGCGTCTCTCCGTCATGCGGGACGGCACGGGGCGGATATGGCAGTACGCCTACACGACGCCCGACGACGAAAACTCGCGGGTGCTGTCTTCCGCGCGGTTGCCGACCGGCGCGACATGGACCTACCGCTACGGACCCGGCCGCTACCAGTCCGCCGCCGGTCAACCCGTGTCGCCGCAGACGCCAGAGGTCATGGCCGCACGGAAGATGGTGGGGTTGACCCTGCCGACCGGCGGCAGCATGCAGTTCGACTACGGCTACTACCTGCGCGCCCAGTCGATCTACAACTCGACGCCGATGCGATCCGCGTCGGAGCAGGTGGTGCGCCGGACGCTGTCGACCGGTGAATCGTGGAGCTACGAATACACGCGGGGCGGACCCGGCCAGTACGACACCACGCGAGTCACCGGACCCGACGGCGTCAACACGCTGCAGTTCATGGGAGCGGGCTATTCGATTGCGACGATCCGGACCCATCCCCCCTATCAGAACAACGCCTGGCAGGTCGGTCAGCTGATGACGAAGACGGATCCCGACGGCAACGTCGAGACCTATGCCTGGCAACCCCGGGAGCTCTACAACACCTACTTCGCCATCTACGAGCTGGGCATCGTGAATGATGAACGACTCTGGACGCCCGATCTGCGGCAACGGACCATCGTGCGCGACGGCGCGAGCTACACGACGCGCTATTCGGACTACGACGCCTATGGCAATCCCGGCACGATCGTGGAGACCGATCCGAAGGGACGGGTGAGGACCACCTCCATCACCTACGTCAATGACGCGGGGCGCTGGCTGCTCGGCCTGCCGAAGACCAAGTCCATCTCCATCTCGACGCAGGAATGACCGCGATGCGCCACACGACAAGCATTGAACGGGCGCGCGGCGTCCTCCGTCCGAACCGCCTGGCGCTGGCAGCGGCGGCGGCGATCGCGCTGGGCGCGACATCGGCGCGGGCCGACACCAGCACGACGACCTTGGAGTACCACCCGGGAACGGCGCTCGTGTCGAGCCAGACCAGGGACGGCATCATCACCCGCTTCACCTACTACCCCAACGGGCGCCTGGAAACCTCTACCGACGCGCGCGGCGTCGTCACCCGGTTCGCCGATTACCGGCGCGGCGTGGCTCGGCGCGAAGTCCAGGCGGAAGGGCGACCGGAGGAGCGTGTCCTCACGCGGGAGATCGACGACCGAGGTTGTCTGGTCGCCGAGACGGACGGTGAAGGCAATCGCACGTCCTATGGCGTGGACGAGCAATGCCGCATCACCACCATCGCCCCGGCCAGGTCCGGATCCACTGTCACTACCGCGGTCTATGCCCTGGTCAACGGCGTCACGCCGGAGACGCACACCGTGCAGCGTGGGGATTACGTGGAAACGCGTCGGTACGACGGCTTCGGCCGCCTGACCGACAAGGTGACCGGGCCGATCAGGAAGGTGTGGCGGTACGACGGGCTGGGGCGCGTGTCGTTCGAGTCGCTCGTGCTTGGTGTGGGCGAGACCGCCATCGACGGGGATACGTTTGTCTATGACGGTGCGGGACGCCTCAAGAGCACGGTGCATGCCGACGGCAGCAGGATCGCCTACCAATACCAAGTCGGCGAGGGCGGCGAAGTCCGGACCCGCATCACCGACGAGCGCGGCCTTGCGACGGTCCGGGCCTTCCGTGCGTTCGGAGAGCCGGACAAGCAGGAGCTGATGGCGGTCTATCCAGCCGAATCCTCGATGAACATGCTCCTGTCGAGGAACGTGCGCGGCCAGGTGACGCAGGTGAATCAGGGCGGATTCACGCGGCTCTACGGCTACGACGGGCACTTCCATCTCACGGGTGCGACGCATCCGGAGACCGGCCTCACGCAATTCGGCAGAGACCCGGTGGGGAACATGATCTCCGTGCAGATCGGCGGTAGTGGGGTCACTGTCTTCGACGTGGACGGTCTGGGGCAGGTGTCCGCGATCCGCTATCCGGATGCGAGCCGGAACGTGACGCAGACCTGGTACCGGAACGGCAAGCGCAAGACGGCGAGCAACGGCGCCAGCGTGCTGACCTGGCGCTACGACGCCAACCTCAATCTCGTGAACGAGACGATGAGCGCCGGAGGTCACGATTTCAGCCTGGACTACCAGTACGACGGCAACGACCGCGCCATGGCGATGCTCTATCCGAAGAGCGGAAGCGTGCTGGCGCTGGCGCCCGATGTGCTGGGCCGTCCGTCGCGCATCGGTGATTTCGCTGCGCGGATCGCGTACCACCCGAGCGGCCTGGTGCGGTCGCTGACCTACGGCAACGGCGTGGTCTCGGAGACGTCCCCGGACACGCGGCGGCGGCCGTCCACCTATCGGGTCACGGGCGCGGGCGGCGGGCGCTACATCGACATGACGCTGCAGTACGACGGCGCCAACAATCAGACGTCGGTGACGGACGCCGCCGGTCCGGAGAACAACCGCAGCTACGGTTATGACGGCACCGAGCGCCTGACCAGTGTCACGGCCAACGGTGTGTCGTATCCGATCGCCTATGACGGCGCGGGCAATCTCAGGCAGCAGACCTTCGGCGGGGTGCTCGACTATGCCTATGATCCGGCAACCAACCGCCTGACTGGGGTCGCGGGCAAGAAGGCCGCCAGCTATTCCTATGACGCGCGGGGCAATGTGTCGTCCGACGGTCAGTTGAACTTCCAGTACGACGACGCCTCGCGGCTGGTCTGCGCGAAGTGCGATGGCGCGGATCGCATCGACTATGCCTATGACGCGCTGGGGCGCCGCCTGAGCCGCACGAGTGCAGGACAGACGATGTACTTCGTGACCAATGGGCGTGGCGACGTGGTTCTGGAGTTCAATCCTCAGACGAACGAACGCAGGGAGCACGTCTACGTGAAAGCCGGCACGAAGCTGGCGACCCGGGCGGGGTCGGCTTACTACGCGACCCGCATGACCCTGGGCAGTTCCAATGCCGCCATCGAGCCCGGCGGAACCGTCACGCTCACCGCCCGGTTGACTGGCGGCCCGCGGGTGGATGGGAGCGTGAACTTCTACGACAACGGCACGCTGATTGGTTCGGGAACGCTGGTCAACGGCGTGGCGACGTTGACGACTGCGGCGCTGCCCTTTGGCTTCCACAACTTCACGGCCGCCTACGGGGGGGATGGCGCCAATCTCGCCAGCAATGCCTCGGCGATATCGGTCCAGTCGGGGGCGGCGGCGGCGTGGCTCGCCAGTCTGCTGAGCGTTCTGCTTGAAGATTGACCCGCACGCCCAGCCCCGGTTCCGAGGCCGGGATGCCGATGACCTCTTCCTGCAAATGAAAAAAGCCCTCGACTGAAAGGTCGAGGGCTTTTTCATGTCTGGCGGAGAGAGAGGGATTCGAACCCTCGGTAGGCTATTAACCTACACACGCTTTCCAGGCGTGCGACTTAAACCGCTCATCCATCTCTCCGAAGCCCGCCATCATAGCGCAGATTTTTGGCCCTGAATCAAACTTGCGGGGGTGAGTTGCCGAGCAACTTCCGGCGCAGCTTGCAGAGCCTTCGCGCTCAGGGCGGAGGAGGGGCTCGAGTCCTCAGCGGCCCGGCTGGATCACCTTGTCGCTCTTGATCAGCGCCATCGCGGTGCCGATCAGGCCCGAGACCTCGCTCATGTTGGCCGGCACGATCATCGTGTTGTTCTTCTGGGCCAGTTGCGAGAAGGCCTCGACCGCCTTCTCCGCGACCTTCAGTTGCACCGCGTCGCTGCCGCCCGGCTGCTGGATCGCCGCGGCGACCTTGCGGATCGCCTCGGCGCTCGCCTCCGCCACCGACAGGATGGCGGCGGCCTCGCCCTGCGCCTTGTTGATCTCGGCCTGCTTCTCGCCCTCGGAACGCGCGATCGCCGCCTCGCGCTCGCCGGTGGCGATGTTGATCTGCTCCTGGCGGCGGCCTTCCGAGGCCGCGATCAGCGCGCGCTTCTCGCGCTCCGCGGTGATCTGCGCCTGCATCGAGCGCAGGATCTCCGCCGGCGGCGTCAGGTCCTTGATCTCGTAGCGCAGCACCTTCACGCCCCAGTTCAGCGCGGCCTCGTCGAGCGCCTGCACGACGGAGCTGTTGATCACGTCGCGTTCCTCGAAGGTCCGGTCCAGTTCCATGCGGCCGATCACCGAGCGCAGCGTCGTCTGCGCCAGCTGCGTGATCGCGATGATGTAGTTGCTCGAGCCGTAGCTGGCCCGCATCGCGTCGGTGACCTGGAAGTACAGGATGCCGTCCACCGTCAGCTGGGTGTTGTCCCGCGTGATGCAGACCTGGCTGGGCACGTCCAGCGGGATCTCCTTGAGCGAGTGCTTGTAGGCCAGCCGGTCCACGAAAGGCACCAGGATGTTCAGGCCGGGCGTCAGCGTGCCGTGGTACTTGCCCAGGCGTTCCACGACCCAGGCGTTCTGCTGCGGGACCACCTTCACCGACTGGATGACGAAGACGATGGCGACGATCAAGATGACCAGGGCGATGATTTCCATGAGCGGGGTTCTCTCTCGGGAAGGGAATTGAAACGGAGGGGGCGGCGGATCAGCCGGCTTCGACGAGCAGGCAACTGCCCTCGACCGCGCGGATGACATGGCGCCCGATGGCCGGGGTGCCGGTGCCGACGAAGCGGGCCTGCCAGGCGGCGCCGCGATACCGGACCTCGGCGGTACCGTCGGCGCGCCAGTGCGCAACCTCCAGGCTCTGGCCGATGTCGAGGTTCACGTTGGGGTTCTCTGCAGCCGGCAGTCTTGGATGGCGACGCAGGCGCAGATGCCACCAGGTCACCGCGCCGCCGCCGATCAGCGCGGCGAGGACCAGCTGCGCCGAGAACGGCCCGCCGACATGGGCGGTCAATGCCGCCGCGGCGGCGCCCAGCGCCAGCATCAAGAGATAGAACGTCGTGCCGGTCGCGAGCTCCGCCGCCACCAGTACGCCGCAGATCACCCACCACCAGGTGGCGAGACTCCAGTCCATCGATTCCTCCTAGCTGATTGCCGGGCGATCCGTGATTCGCCCGGTCCTTCGAGTCGGGTCAGTGTACGCCCGGGGCCGGTGCTTGCCAGGGCGCTCCAAAGGGGGCTTGCCTCCTGCTTTTCCGGGCCATCAACCAGTGGGCGAGGGGTGATCGACGGCCCGTTGGCGGGTGGTCGGCGGGTGGCCGGCGGCATGGCCGTTCTGTTTCTGCGACAACCCCCGATCAACACTTGCGTGACACGGCTGTAGCCCTACACTTCGCGCCTTTCTTGTTTGACCTGCCCCGATCCGGAGGCCTCCATGACGCCGCGTTTCCGCTTTCCCATCGTCATCATCGACGAGGACTATCGCTCCGAGAACACCTCGGGTTTGGGCATCCGCGCGCTCGCGGAGGCCATCCAGAAGGAGGGCTTCGAAGTCCTGGGCGTCACGAGCTACGGCGACCTGAGCCAGTTCGCGCAGCAGCAGAGCCGTGCCAGCGCCTTCATCCTGTCGATCGACGACGAGGAGTTCTCCGGCAACGGCGACGGCGCGGAACTCGACCCGGCCGTCCTGAACCTGCGCAAGTTCATCCAGGAGATCCGCTTCAAGAATGCGGACATCCCCATCTACGTGTACGGCGAGACGCGGACCTCGCAGCATCTGCCCAACGACGTGCTGCGTGAACTGCACGGCTTCATCCACATGTTCGAGGACACGCCGGAATTCGTGGCGCGTCACATCATCCGTGAATCGAGGAGCTACCTCGACGGTCTGGCGCCGCCGTTCTTCAAGGCGCTGATGGCCTACGCGCAGGATGGGTCGTACTCGTGGCACTGCCCGGGGCACTCCGGCGGCGTGGCCTTCCTGAAGAGCCCGGTCGGACAGATGTTCCACCAATTCTTCGGCGAGAACATGCTGCGCGCCGACGTGTGCAATGCCGTCGAGGAACTCGGCCAGCTGCTGGACCACACCGGTCCGGTCGCCGAGAGCGAGAAGAACGCCGCCCGCATCTTCAATGCGGACCACTGCTTCTTCGTCACCAACGGCACGTCGACGTCCAACAAGATGGTCTGGCACCACACGGTGGCGCCGGGCGACATCGTGGTCGTGGACCGCAACTGCCACAAGTCCATCCTGCACAGCATCATCATGACCGGCGCGGTGCCGGTCTTCATGACGCCCACGCGCAACCACTACGGCATCATCGGCCCGATCCCGGAGAGCGAGTTCTCGCCCGAGACCATCCGCAAGAAGATCGCCAAGAATCCGCTGCTCAAGGGCGTGGACGCGAAGAAGGCCAAGCCGCGGATCATGACGCTGACGCAGAGCACCTACGACGGCGTGCTCTACAACACCGAGACCATCAAGTCGAAGCTGGACGGCTGGATCGACACGCTGCACTTCGACGAGGCGTGGCTGCCGCACGCGGCGTTCCACAACTTCTACGGCTCGTACCACGCGATGGGCAAGCACCGTCCGCGTCCGAAGACCGCGATGGTCTACGCCACGCAGTCGACGCACAAGCTGCTGGCGGGCATCTCGCAGGCCTCGCAGGTGCTGGTGCAGGACTCGCAGAACGTGAAGCTGGACAAGCACCTGTTCAACGAGGCGTACCTGATGCACACCTCGACCAGCCCGCAGTACTCGATCATCGCCAGCTGCGACGTCGCGGCCGCGATGATGGAGCCCCCGGGCGGCACGGCCCTGGTGGAGGAATCCATCAGCGAGGCGCTGGACTTCCGCCGCGCGATGCGCAAGGTCGAGAAGGACTACGGCAAGGACTGGTGGTTCAAGGTCTGGGGGCCGGACAAGCTCGCCAACGACGGCATCGGCAAGGCGGCCGACTGGATGCTCAAGGCCAACGAGAAGTGGCACGGCTTCGGGCCGATCGAGGCCGGCTTCAACATGCTGGATCCGATCAAGTCCACGGTCATCACGCCGGGGCTGGACATGAGCGGCAAGTTCGCCAAGACCGGCATCCCGGCCAGCATCGTCACCAAGTTCCTGGCCGAGCACGGCGTGGTGGTGGAGAAGACGGGGCTGTACTCGTTCTTCATCATGTTCACCATCGGCATCACCAAGGGCCGCTGGAACACGCTGCTGACCGCGCTGCAGCAGTTCAAGGACGACTACGACCGCAACGCGCCGATCTGGCGCATCCTGCCGGACTTCGTGGCGGCGTTCCCGCGCTATGAGCGCATGGGCCTGCGCGATTTGAGCCAGAGCGTGCACGAGGCCTATGCGTCGGGCGACATCGCGCGCCTGACGACCGAGGTCTACCTGTCCGAGCTGGAGCCGGCGATGAAGCCGTCGGATGCGTATGCGCACATCGCGCATCGCAAGACGGAGCGCGTCGAGATCGACAAGCTGGAAGGCCGCGTCACCACCGCATTGCTGACGCCGTATCCCCCGGGCATCCCGCTGCTGATCCCGGGCGAGCGCTTCAACAAGCGGATCGTGGACTACCTGAAGTTCACCAGAGACTTCAACGCCAAGTTCCCGGGCTTCGCCACCGACGTCCACGGACTGGTGGCGGAAAAGGGAGAGGACGGCGTGACGCGCTACTACGTGGACTGCGTGATCGACACCAAGAAGTAATCCCAAAAGAAACAGGCCCCTCGGGGCCTGTTTTCATAGGGTTGGGAGATTCACTCCGTGCCGGCCATCGCCCCGTGGCTGAACCCGCCGTCCACGTAGACGATCTCCGAGCTGATTCCGCCCGCCAGGTCCGACAGCAGGAAGGCGGCCGTGTTGCCGACGTCCTCGATCGTGACGTTGCGCTTGATGGCGGCGCTGTCGGCGAACTGCTTGAGCAGCTTGCCGAAGTCCTTGATGCCCGAGGCGGCCAGCGTCTTGATCGGACCGGCGGAGATGCCGTTCACGCGGATGCCCTTGCCGCCCAGGCCGTAGGCCAGGTAGCGCACGCTGGCTTCCAGCGAGGCCTTGGCCAGGCCCATCGTGTTGTAGTTGGGAACGAAGCGGTCCGCCCCCAGATAGGACAGCGTCAGCAGTGCCGAGCCCGCGCGCAGGCGCGGCTGGGCGGCCTTGGCCATCGCCGGGAAGCTGTACGCCGAAATGTCGTGCGCGATGCGGAAGTTCTCGCGCGTCATGCCGTCCAGGAATTCACCGGCGATCGCCTCGCGCGGCGCGAATCCGATCGAATGGACGAAACCGTCGAATTCCGGCCAGTGCTGGCCGAGGTCCGCGAACAGGCGATCGATCTGGGCGTCGTCGCTCACGTCGCAGTCGAACACCAGTTTGGAGTCGAATTCGGCGGCGAATTCGGTGATGCGATCCTTGAAGCGCTCGCCCTGGTAGCTGAAGGCCAGTTCAGCGCCCTCGCGGTGGCAGGCCTTGGCGATGCCGTAGGCGATCGAACGGTTGGACAGCACGCCCGTGATCAGCAGTCGCTTGCCGGCGAGAAATCCCATGTCTGCTCCTGGTATTCATAGATTCAAGGAAGGCAGGGATTCTCGCACGTCATGCCGTGAAGGATGACGCAGCCTTGTCGGCACGCTGTTTGCATAGTACACTTCTAGCTTCGCTGAAAAAGTGAACGGTGGGCGGATTCATCCAGCCCATTTTTTTTGGCTGTACCTACGTGCCTGTCACAGGGCAAATACTTTCGTCGATGAATTTGAGCTGGCAAGCCGTTGTTGAAAAAACCGTGACCGGACTCGGTTACGAGGTGGTGGGCTGCGAACGCAGCGCCGGGGGCTTGCTGCGCGTGTACATCGACAAGGCGCTCGTGAACGGTCAGGAGCCGGAGCAGCCGGTCAACGTCGAGGACTGCGAGCGCGTCACGCGCCAGTTGCGCTACGTGATGGAAGTCGAGGAAGTCGACTACACGCGCCTGGAAGTGTCGACCCCCGGCCTGGACCGTCCGCTGAACAATGCCGGCGACTACGCCCGGTTCCGCGGTCACGAAGTGGAAATCACATTGCGCGAGGCTTTCCAGGGTCGCAAGAAGTACCGGGGTGTCCTGGTCGCGGCCGAAGGCGTGGCGCAGGACGACTGGAACGCGCTGGCGCAGAACACCGCCTGGCGCGTGATCTTCATGGACGGCAAGACCGAGCAGGTGCTGGACTTCGCGCTGGACGAAGTGCGCTCGGCCAAGCTGGTGCCGGAGATCGTTTTCAAGGGTCGCCCGCCGAAGCCGGCGGGCGGCGCTGCCGCGGATGACGCGGCGAAAAAGAACACGGGCTTGGCGCCCGGATCGGAATCTGCTGACGGAGCGGCTGCGAAGCCCAAGGCGTCGAAGAAGAAGAGCAATGCCAAGTCCCGGCAGACGGATGACAAGGTTGACGGAGGTCTCGATCAATGAACCGCGAACTGTTGATGCTGGTGGACGCCATCTCGCGCGAGAAGAGCGTGGAGCGCGATGTGGTGTTCGGCGCCGTTGAGGCGGCACTGGCTTCGGCCACCAAGAAGTTGTATGGCGGCGAGGTCGACATCCGCGTGGCCATCGATCGCGACACCGGCGAGTATGAGACCTTCCGCCGTTGGCACGTCGTGCCCAACGAGGCCGGTCTGCAGAACCCCGATTCCGAGATCCTGCTGTTCGAAGCGCAGGAGCAGATCGCCGACATCGAAGTCGACGACCACATCGAGGAAGGCGTCGAGTCCGTGCCGATCGGCCGCATCGGTGCCCAGGCCGCCAAGCAGGTCATCCTGCAGAAGATCCGCGACGCCGAACGCGAGCAGCTGCTGAACGACTTCATGTCGCGCGGCGAGCGCATCTTCGTCGGCACGGTCAAGCGCCTGGACAAGGGCGACATCATTGCCGAGTCCGGCCGCGTCGAGGGCCGCCTCAAGCGCAACGAGATGATCCCGAAGGAAAACCTGCGCACCGGCGACCGCGTCCGCGCGGTGATCCTGGGCATCGACCCGACGCAGCGCGGTCCGCAGATCATGCTGTCGCGCTCCTCCGGCGAGTTCATGAAGGAACTCTTCGCGCAGGAAGTGCCGGAGATCGAGCAGGGCCTGCTCGAGATCAAGAACGCCGCCCGCGATGCTGGCAGCCGCGCCAAGATCGCCGTCGTCTCGTACGACAAGCGCGTCGACCCGATCGGTACCTGCGTCGGCGTGCGCGGTTCTCGCGTCAACGGCGTGACCAACGAGCTGGCCGGCGAACGCGTGGACATCGTGCTGTGGTCGGAGGATCCGGCGCAGTTCGTGATCGGCGCGCTGGCGCCGGCGAACGTGCAGTCGATCGTCGTGGACGAGGAGCGCCACGCGATGGACGTCGTCGTCGACGAGGAGAACCTCGCGATCGCGATCGGTCGCGGCGGCCAGAACGTGCGTCTGGCCTCGGAGCTGACCGGCTGGAAGATCAACATCATGACCGCCGAGGAATCCGCGGCCAAGCAGGCCGAGGAATCCGACGGGGTGCGCAAGCTGTTCGTCGAGAAGCTGGACGTGGATGAGGAAGTCGCCGACATCCTGATCGCCGAAGGGTTCGCCTCGCTGGAAGAAGTCGCCTACGTCCCGATGCAGGAGATGCTCGAGATCGAGTCCTTCGACGAAGAGACCGTCAACGAGCTGCGCACCCGCGCCAAGGACGCCCTGCTGACGATGGAAATCGCCCGCGAGGAAAAGGTCGAGGAGGTCTCCCAGGACCTGCGCGACCTGGACGGCGTGACCCCCGAGCTGATCGCCAAGCTGGCGGCCGGCGACATCCATACCCGTGACGACCTGGCAGACCTGGCCGTTGACGAATTGGTCGAGATTTCGTCCCTGGACGAGGCAGCGGCACGCGCTTTGATCATGAAGGCGCGCGAGCACTGGTTCAACGCATAACGCCCGAGCAGACACGCTCTGAAGCGACTTCAAGCGAAACCAGACCGCTCCGCCCCACACAAGATTTAAGGATTTCAACAATGGCCGTGACCACCGTCGCCCAGCTGGCCGCAGAGCTCAACAGGCCTGCGACCACGTTGCTGGAGCAGCTCCAAGCTGCGGGCGTCAAGAAGGCGTCCGCCGAGGACACCTTGAACGAAAGCGACAAGGAACGTCTGCTGGATCACCTGCGCACTGCGCACGGGACCGCCGGCGGCGCCGAGCGCAAGAAGATCACGCTGACCCGCAAGTCGACCAGCGAGATCAAGCAGGCCGATGCCTCGGGCAAGGCTCGCACGATCCAGGTCGAGGTGCGCAAGAAGCGCGTCTTCGTCAAGCGCGAGGACGGTGTCGATGACGCCACCGCCGCCGCCGCCGAGGAAGCCGAGCTGAAGCGCCGCGAGGAAGAAGTGCAGGCGCAGGCCGAGGCGCTTCGCCAGCAGGAAGAGGAACTCGCCCGCAAGGTGCGTGAGCGCGAGGACGCCGAGCGCGCCGCGCGCGAAGCCGAAGAGAAGCGTCGCGAGGAAGAGCGCGCCGCGCGCGAAGCGGCTGAACAGGCCGCCGCCGAAGCCGCGGCCAAGGCCGCCGCCGACGCCGAAGCGCGCAAGATCGCCGACGCCGCCAAGTCCAAGGCCGAGAAGGCCGCCGACAAGGCGGCCGAGAAGGCCGCGGCTGCTGCCGCGCCCGCACCGGCGCCGGCTCCCGTGGCCGCTGCTCCGGCACCGGCTCCGGTCGAACCCGCGAAGCCCGTGCTGCGCGTGGTGAAGGCCGCCGACGTCGCCGCCGACGAGAAGGCGCGCCAGGTCGAGCTGGAGCGCCGCCGCAAGGCCGCCGAAGCCGAGGCTGCCGCCATCCGCGCGATGATGAATGCACCCAAGAAGGTGCTGGTCGCGAAGAAGGAAGAGCCCAAGCCCGAAGCCACGCCGGCTGCCGGCATCAAGGGCACGATCCACAAGAAGCCGGGTGGTGCTCCTGGCGCCGCCGGCACGACCGCCGCCGCAGGCGCGAAGCCCGGCGACAAGAAGTCGGTCAAGTCCGAGAAGCTGTCGTCCAGCTGGGCCGATGACGCCAAGAAGCGTGGCGTCGCCGGCAAGCCGGGTGGCGGCCGCACCGATGGTCCGGCCCGTCCTGGCGGCGGCACGGGTTGGCGCGCGCCGGGCCGTGGCGGTCCGTCGGGCCGCCGTGGCGGTCGCGACGATCGCGGCGCCTCGCAGTCCAATTTCCAGGCGCCGAACGAGCCGGTGACCCAGGAAGTCCACGTCCCCGAAACCATCTCGGTCGCCGATCTGGCGCACAAGATGTCGGTGAAGGCCTCCGAGGTCATCAAGCAGCTGATGAAGCTGGGTCAGATGGTCACCATCAACCAGCAGCTGGACCAAGAGACGGCCATGATCCTGGTCGAGGAAATGGGCCACAAGGCCTTCGCGGCCAAGCTGGACGATCCGGACGCGTTCCTCGAGGAAGAGGGCGCCGCCGCCGAAGGCCAGCACGAGCTGCTGCCCCGTGCGCCGGTCGTCACCGTCATGGGTCACGTCGACCACGGCAAGACCTCGCTGCTGGACAGCATCCGCCGCGCCCGCGTGGCGGCGGGCGAAGCCGGCGGCATCACGCAGCACATCGGCGCTTATCACGTCGACACGCCGCGCGGCATGATCACCTTCCTCGACACCCCGGGTCACGAGGCCTTCACGGCCATGCGCGCCCGCGGTGCACAGGCGACGGACATCGTCATCCTGGTCGTGGCCGCCGATGACGGCGTGATGCCGCAGACCAAGGAAGCCATCCACCACGCGAAGGCGGCCGGTGTGCCGATCGTGGTCGCGATGAACAAGATCGACAAGCCCGATGCCAACGCCGAGCGCGTGAAGAGCGAGCTGGTGGCCGAGCAGGTCGTGCCGGAAGAGTTCGGCGGCGAGTCGCCGTTCGTCCCGGTGTCGGCCAAGACCGGCCAGGGCATCGACGATCTGCTGGAGCAGGTGCTGCTGCAGGCCGAAGTGCTGGAACTGAAGGCCGCGAAGGATTCGATGGCCAAGGGTCTGGTCATCGAAGCCAAGCTGGACAAGGGCCGCGGCCCGGTCGCGACGGTGCTGGTGCAGTCGGGCACGCTCAAGCGTGGCGACGTGGTGCTGGCCGGTTCGACCTACGGTCGCGTCCGCGCCATGCTGGACGAGGACGGCAAGGCTGCCGCCGAAGCCGGTCCGTCGATCCCGGTCGAGATCCAGGGTCTGACGGAAGTCCCGCGCGCCGGTGACGAGTTCATGGTGCTGGGCGACGAACGCCGCGCCCGTGAAATCGCGACGTTCCGCGCCGGCAAGTACCGCGACGTCAAGCTGGCCCGCCAGCAGGCCGCCAAGCTGGAGAACATGTTCGCCGACATGACGGCCGGCGACGTGCAGACGCTGCCGCTGATCATCAAGGCCGACGTGCAGGGTTCGCAGGAAGCGCTGGCCTCCTCGCTGCTCAAGCTGTCGACCGACGAGGTCAAGGTGCAGATCGTGCACGCCGCGGTGGGTGCCATCAGCGAGTCCGACATCAACCTGGCGATCGCCTCCAAGGCCGTCGTGATCGGCTTCAACGTGCGTGCCGATGCCGGCGCGCGCAAGGTGGCCGAGCACAACGACGTCGACCTGCGCTACTACAACATCATCTACGACGCCGTGGATGAGGTGAAGGCGGCGATGGCTGGCATGCTGGCGCCGGAGCAGCGCGAGGAGATCATCGGTACCGCCGAGATCCGCACCGTGTTCGTGGCGACCAAGATCGGCACCATCGCCGGTTCGATGATCACCAGCGGTCACGTGACGCGCAACGCGCGCTTCCGCCTGCTGCGCGACAACGTCGTGGTCTACACCGGCGAGATCGAGTCGCTCAAGCGCCTGAAGGACGATGTCAAGGAAGTCCGCGAAGGCTTCGAGTGCGGTATCAAGCTGAAGAACTACAGCGATATCAAGGAAGGCGACCAGCTGGAAGTCTTCGAAATCAAGGAAGTGGCGCGCACGCTGTAAACCAGCCTGCCGCAGCTTCATGCCCGGCGGTTCGCACCGCCGGGCTTTGTTGTTTGAGAGAGTGAGGAAAGAGCCATGCGTCACAAGCGATCTATCCCCAACCGCGGTCTGCGCGTGGCGGACCAGATCCAGCGCGACCTGGCCGAGCTGATCCGGGACCTCAAGGACCCGCGCGTCGGCATGGTGACGATCAACGCGGTGGAGGTCACGCCCGACTACGCGCACGCGAAGGTCTACTTCTCGCTGCTGGTCGGCGATCCGGAAGCGACCGGCGCGGCGCTGAACGAGGCGGCGGGATTCCTGCGCAACGGCCTGTTCAAGCGGCTGCAGATCCACACCGTGCCGAGCCTGCATTTCCATTTCGACCGCACGATCGAGCGCGCCGCCGAGATGAGCGCGCTGATCAGCAAAGCGAACCTGTCCCGAGCCAAGGACGACGAGACCACCGAGGACTGAGGTCCTCCGAGCCAGAAAGACGGCGTCCCGAGAGGGCCGCCGCGTTGTGATGAGCGCAGTAGCCCCCCGCCCCAAGATCGTGAAGCGCGCCGTGCATGGCGTGCTGATGCTGGACAAGCCGATTGGCCTGACCAGCAATGACGCATTGCAGAAGGTCAAGCGCCTGCTGCGCGCCGAGAAGGCCGGTCATACCGGCACGCTGGATCCGCTGGCGACCGGGCTGCTGCCGCTGACCTTCGGCGCGGCGACCAAGTTCAGCCAGGTCTCGCTGGAGGCCGACAAGGGCTACCGCGCCACCTTGCGCCTGGGCATCACGACCACGACCGGCGACGGCGAGGGCGAGATCGTCGAGCAGCGCGACGAGGTCGCGAAGTCGCTGGACCTCGACGCGATCCGCGCCGCCTGCGAAAGCTTCCGCGGCGCGATCTCGCAGCTGCCGCCGATGTATTCGGCGCTCAAGCATCAGGGTCGCGCGCTGTACGAGCTCGCCCGCGAAGGCGTGACCGTCGAACGGCAGCCGCGCAATGTGACCATTCATGCGCTGGACATCGTCGACTGGCAACCTGCCGAGCTGCTGCTCGTGATCGACGTGCGCTGCACCAAGGGCACCTACATCCGCACGCTGGGCGAGGACATCGGCGCCAAGCTGGGCTGCGGCGCGCACCTGGCCGGCCTGCGCCGGACGGCGAGCGGTCCGGTGTCGATCGAACGGGCGGTGACGCTGGAACAGATCGAGGCGCTGGACGAAGATGCCCGCCTGTCGCTGCTGACCGCGCCGGACAGCCTGCTGGGCGAATGGCCCGAGGTCGAGCTGAGCAACGACGAGGCCGGCCGTTTCCTGTCCGGCATGCGCCGACGCGTGACGCTGACGGACATGCCGCAGGTGCGGGTGTACGGCCAGGCGCCGCGCGCCTTCCTGGGCAGCGCCCACGTGGCCGGCGGCGAGCTGATCGCCGACCGGCTGCTGAGCCCGACCGAAATCGCTTCCATGCTGATGCAGGCCGCCTGAGCCCGCATCGCCTAAAAGATCCGAGACATCCCGAGTTCCCCGACTTCCTCCGAATCCAGAGAAAGCCCCTAGCGAAAGCCGCCCCATGAGCAAGCAAATCCGCAACATCGCCATCATCGCCCACGTCGACCATGGCAAGACCACCATGGTGGACCAGCTCCTTCGCCAGAGCGGCACCTTTGCCGAGCACGAAAAGGTCGTCGACACCGTGATGGACAACAACGCCATCGAACGCGAGCGCGGCATCACCATCCTGGCGAAGAACTGCGCGGTCAGCTGGGAAGGCACGCACATCAACATCGTCGACACCCCGGGACACGCGGACTTCGGCGGTGAAGTCGAGCGCGCGCTGTCGATGGTCGACGGCGTGGTGCTGCTGATCGACGCGCAGGAAGGCCCGATGCCGCAGACGCGCTTCGTGACCAAGAAGGCGCTGGCGCTGGGCCTCAAGCCCATCGTCGTCGTGAACAAGGTCGACAAGCCGGGCGCCAAGCCGGACGCCGTCATCAACGCCGCGTTCGACCTGTTCGACAAGCTCGGCGCCACCGACGAACAGCTGGACTTCCCGGTCGTGTACGCCTCGGGCATCAACGGCTGGTCGTCGCTGGAAGAGGGCGCACCGGGCGAGAAGTGGGGCGAGGACATGTCCGCCCTGTTCAACACCGTGCTCAAGCACGTGCCGGCGCAGAAGGGTGATCCGGATGCGCCGCTGCAGCTGCAGATCTCCGCGCTGGACTTCTCGACCTTCGTCGGCCGCATCGGCGTGGGCCGCATCAGCCAGGGCACGATCAAGCCGTCGATGGACGTGGTCGTCATGGAAGGTCCGGACGGCAAGGCCACCAAGGGCCGTATCAACCAGGTGCTGACCTTCCAGGGGCTGGACCGCGTGCAGGCCACCGAGGCGGGTCCCGGCGACATCGTGCTGATCAACGGCATCGAAGAGATCGGCATCGGCGTGACCGTCACCAGCCCGAGCAACCCGGCCCCGCTGCCGATGCTCAAGGTCGACGAGCCGACGCTGACGATGAACTTCTGCGTCAACACCTCGCCGCTGGCGGGCCGTGAAGGCAAGTTCGTCACCAGCCGCCAGATCTGGGACCGCCTGCAGAAGGAACTGCAAGCCAACGTCGCGCTGCGCGTGAGCGAGACCGACGAAGATGGCATCTTCGAAGTGATGGGCCGCGGCGAACTGCACCTGACCATCCTGCTGGAAAACATGCGCCGCGAAGGCTACGAGCTGGCGGTGTCGAAGCCGCGCGTGGTGTTCCAGGACATCGACGGCGTGAAGTGCGAGCCGATCGAGCTGGTCACTGCCGACGTGGAAGAAACCCATCAGGGCGGCGTCATGCAGGCGCTGGGCGAGCGCAAGGGCGAACTGGTCAACATGGAGCCGGACGGCCGTGGCCGCGTGCGCCTCGAGTACCGCATCCCCGCCCGCGGCCTGATCGGCTTTTCGAACGAGTTCCTGAACCTGACGCGCGGCTCGGGCCTGATCTCCAACATCTTCGACGGCTACGAACCCCACAAGGGCGACATCGCCGGTCGCAAGAACGGCGTGCTGATCTCGATGGACGCGGGTGAAATCTTCACCTATGCGCTGGGCAAGCTCGACGACCGCGGCCGCATGTTCGTGAAGCCGAACGATCCGGTCTACGAAGGCATGATCGTCGGCATCCACAACCGCGACAACGACCTGATCGTCAACGCGACCCGCACCAAGCAGCTGACCAACTTCCGCGTCAGCGGCAAGGAAGACGCCATCAAGGTGACGCCGCCGATCGACCTGACGCTGGAATACGGCGTTGAATTCATCGAGGACGACGAGCTGGTGGAAATCACGCCGAAGTCGGTGCGGCTGCGTAAGCGCCACCTGTCGGAAAACGAGCGCAAGCGCGCGCTGCGGAGCTGATCTTCGGGGGCGCTTGTTGGACTGCGGAGGTCCGGGCGTTGGTCGCCGAGGCATGAGGCCTTGGCGGCAAGCGCCAAAACCTCACGCCTCACCGCCCCCCACCATCACCGTCCTTCAACGGTTTTGCGACCGAGGACGATGTGAGATGAAAACGCCCGGTGCATTTGCATCGGGCGTTTTTCTTTGGGTGCTCGTTGGGTGGGCTGCGCTTCGGCAAAAAGAAAGGCGACCCATCGGTCGCCTTTCGCGGAGCAGGGAGGCTCAGCTTTGAGATTGCTTGCGGCGGCGCACGCCGACCAGGCCGAGCAGGGCGACTGAGGCCAGAGCCAGCGAGGCCGGTTCCGGGACGTTGCCGTTGTTGCTGCCGCCGCCGGGCGCCTTGTTGCCCGAGACGGAGAACAGCTTGACGAAGTCATAGCCGTTGTAGCTGGTGGTGCCCGTGCCACGGGTCAGCCCGCTGGTGCTGCCGTCGTTGCCCGTCGCCGCGCCGCCCAACTGCGAGTTGTAGGCGGTGATGATCCACCAGCTGGAGGTGAGGCTCGTGTTCAGGTTGAGCGAATTGGCACTGCCGACATCCGCATAGCTGTTCACCAGCGACCAGCCGTTGGCCGACTTCAGGTTCGCTGCCGTCTTGCCTGCGATGGTGCTCGCTGCGTCGCCGCCACTCGTGTTGCCGGTGTAGGCCAGCACGGTGATGTCGCTGTCGTATTGCCACCAGCCCAGCTTCAGCTGGGTCAGGTTCACGGCGGAGTCGAACTTCAACAGGATCAGGTCCTGGTAGCCGAAATTGTCCAACGCATGGTTGGGCGACTGCGAGTCACCGCCCGGCGCCGTGACGCCAAAACCGCTGCCGCTGTAGTACGCCAACGTGCTCTGCGCGAAACCGCCAGTGCTGGAATACGCGCCGCCGCTGGTTTGGTTGATCACGGCCGAGTAGGCGGCGTAGCTGACGTTGGGCGCCGCGTCGCCGGTCTCGCTGCAGTTGCTGACGCAAGAGCCCGCGGTCCAGGTGGAAAGCGCATGCGCGCTGAACGGCAGCAGCGACGCAAGCGCCACGGCAGCCATTCCGATCAGTCGTTGTTGAACTTTTTGCATGGTTTCCCCTCGGTGCCCCGACGTGATCGGAGTGTCAGATTCGTTCGACCTTCATTTAGCAAGGCCCGGGCCAACATCTTGAATGCCTTGCGGCACAAGCACTTGCCGTTGGATGTGTCCGCTTCTGGAACGGGACTGTAAGTTCTTCCGACAGGCGCAGGAACCCCTCACCAGAGGGGCTTTCCGCCCTCAGCGCAGGGTCTGGCTCAAGGCCAGCGCCTCCTTGTGACTGTCGAACGCGGTGCTGCGCAGCGCGGCATCCAGTTCCTCGCGCGCTTCGGTCTTGCGCCCCGCCTTGGCCAGCGCCGCGGCGAGGTGATAGCGGATGTCCGGGCTGTTGGGCTCCCGCAGGCGCGCATCGCGCAGCAGGGGCAGCGCGCGCTCGCCGTTGCCGGCCAGGTGGTAGGCCCAGCCGGCGGTGTCGATGACGGACGGATTGCGCGGGTCCAGCGCCAGGGCCTTCTCGGCCATCGCCGCAGCAGCCGCCGCCTCGCCCTGGCGGATCATCGTGCTCGCCAGGTTGTTCAGCGTCTCGACATCATTGGGCCTGAGCCTCAGCGCAGCCTCGTAGCTGCGCCGGGCCGCCGGGAACGCCCCGGCGCGTGCCTGGGCGTCGCCCAGCGCCTTCCAGGCCGCGAGGTCGGCCGGATGCGTCTTCAGCCAGCGTTCGGCCAGGTCCTGAGCGGCCTTGCCGCCCGCGTCCTGCCGGCTCAAGGCCCGCATCAGCGCCAGCAGGCTGCCGCTGGTGGGCTGGATCTCATGGGCCTTGCGCAGCGCTTCCAGCGCCTGGGCGGGCTGCTTGCGAGCCTGCGCGACGTCCGCCAGCAGCGAATATCCGAGCGCCATCTGCGGCCGCAGCTGGACCACCTGCTTCGCCTGCTTCTCGGCCAGCGTCAGATTGCCCTGCTGCATCGCAACCGTCGAGGACAGGGCCAGGGCGCCGACATGCTGCGGCGCGGCCTGCAGCGCCTTGTCCAGGCTGTAGGCGGCGCCGACCAGGTCACGCGCATCCAGTTGCAGCCCGGCGATCTGCGCGAGCGGATCCGCGCCGAATCCCGACCGCCGCGCCGCGCTGGTCAGCGTCGCCGTGGCGCCCTTGACGTCGCGGTTCGCGAGCTGCGCCCGGGCGTAGGTGATCAACGTCTGCGGATCGTCGGGCGCCTTGCCGAGCAGCTTGCGGGCCGCTTCCAGTGCCGGTCCCGGCTGTTCCTGCTTCAGCAGCCAGGCGACCAGGGCCTGGTCCGCCCGTGTGTTGCGCGAGGTGCTCACGTCGGTGGCCTTGGACAGCCAGCGCTGCACCTCGGCCGTCTGGCCGCGGGCCTCGCTCAGCAGCGCCATCTCGTAGAGCGCCTCGGCGTTCTTCTCGTCCGTCTTCAGCAAGGCCGTCAACCGCGTCTGGGCCGCGTCGAACTGGCGCTCGGTGATGTCGACGCGCACCAACCCGAGCTGCGCCTCGACCAGGCCGGGGTCGAGCTGACTGGCCTTCTGATAGGCCTCGCGCGCGCCGGCCGCGTTGTTGGCCGCCCGGCGCGCCACGCCGAGCTGGATCCACGCCGTGGGGTTGTTCGGGTCCTGCTTGACCAGCTTGTCCGCGATGCCGACCGCCTTGGCCGTCTGCCCGCCGCGCAGGTAGAGCGAGACCAGCGCCATGCCCGCGTAGACCTGGCGCGGGTCACGCTGGAAGGCCTTCTCCAGCTCGCCGACCGCATCGCCGGACTGGCCGCCGCGCAGCAGCGACAGGCCGAGCGCGGTGCGGAACTCCGGCGCGTCACGGGACTTCAGCGCCTCCTGCATCAGCGTGGCGGCGCGTGCATGGCGGCCCTGTGCCATCTGCAGCGTGGCCATCATCACGAGCGCCTGGCCGTCGCCGGGGTAGGCCTTGAGGTAGGACTCCAGCACCTCGCCGGCGCGGTCGAGGTTGGGCTCCGCCACATAGACCTGCGCCAGCAGCTTGGACAGCGGGCTGTTGGGCGTCTGGCGCTGGGCGTACTCGAGGTAGGGCTTGGCCTTCTCCATCTCGCCCAGGCCGAAATGGGCCAGACCGTTGAGCATCAGCGCCTGGGGGCGGAAGCGGATGAACTCGATCGGCACCGGATCCAGCTCGTTGGTGACGGCCTTCAGCGCGGCCTTGGCCGCAGCGGCGTCGTTGCGGCGCTCGGCGAGCACGGCGCTCAGGTAGAGGGCGCGGGGCTCGCTGGGGACCAGCTTCAACGCGGACTGGACCTGCGCCAGCGCTTCCGCGTCGCGGTTCAGGTCGATCAGCAGGCCGCCGCGCGCCAGTTGCGCTTCGAGGTGGCGCGGATCGGCCGCGATCGCGCGTTCGTAGCCCTTGAGCGCTTCATCGAGCTTGCCCTGCACATGCGGCACGGTGGCGCGCTGGTAGAGCGCCTCGCTGTGGCCCGGTGCCAGCCGCAGCGCCTGGTCGGCGGCGGCGGTGGCCTGGTCGAACTGGCGCGCACGCAGGCGCAGCGGCACCTCGGCCAGCCAGGTGTCGGCGTTGTCCGGAGGAATGGCGCGCGCCAGGTCGATCTGGGCCTGCGCCCGCGTCGGGTCGCCGAGGTCCGAGGCCGCCGCCGCGCGCACCAGCAGCAGCGGCTTGCGGATGTTGTCGGGCAGGCCGTCGGGGACCAGCGCCGGCTGCTTGAACACTTCGGGCTGCTTGCCCTGCGCGACCAGCGCCTGCGCCAGCGGCACGGCCACTTCGGCGCGGTTGATGCCTTGCGACAGCGCCTCGTTGAACTCGATCTCGGCGGCCGCGGCCTCGCCGCGCATCAGCAGCGCCTTGCCCAGCAGCACATGCACCGCCAGCATCCGGGCGTCCTGCTGCAGCGCGTTCTTGAGCTGGATGACAGCGCCGTCGAGGTCCTGGCGTTCGAAGCGCTTGAGCGCGTCCTCGTAATAGCGCGCGGCCTTGGCGCTGTCCGCCTGCGCCGCCGGAGCGCACAGCGCCAGCAGCGCCGCCGTCAACGCCGCAGCGGCGGGACGTCGCCAGCCAGGCTTGCGAAGAGTGCTCATGTCGTCCCCCGGGGATGTTGTTCTGTTGCGCGGCGGATGCCGTCGCGGCGCGCACGCGGGCAGGGCGCCCGCGTGGCGGAGCGGGACCGGCGCCGGACAGGCGCCCGGTCCGCGCCGAAGATCACTTGCGGTAGTTGTCGAAGCTCAGCGGCAGATCGGGCAGCGCCTTGCGCAGCGCGGCCTGCGCGCCCTGCAGGTCGTCCAGCGACTTGCCGGTGATGCGCACGATGTCGCCCTCGATCTGGGCCTGCACCTTGAGCTTGCTTTCCTTGATCGCGGCGACGACCTTCTTGGCCTCGGGCGCCTCCAGGCCGTTCTTGATCTTGTAGACCTGCTTGACGCGGTCGCCGCCGAGCTTCTCGATCTTGTCCTGCTTGTCGACGAAGCCGAGCACGACGCCCTGCTTGGTCAGCTTCGAATAGAGCACGGCTTCGATCTGCTCGAGCTGGAATTCGGCGTCGCCGGTGGCGTGGACTTCCTTTTCCTTGTCCTTCCACTCGATGGCGGCGCTGGTGCCCTTGAAGTCGAAGCGGGTCGCGATTTCCTTGGCGCTGGCGTCCACGCTGTTGCGGACCTTCACCATGTCGGGTTCGAGGACGGTGTCAAAGCTGGGCATGTGTACGGCTCTTTCAGAGGGGGAGGGCGGCGACCGGTCGTCGGGGGCCGTCCTCCGGGGGGATCCTTGGGGATATGGGCGAGAATTCTAGCCATGCAGTCTCCCGCCATCCCCCCCTCGACCGAGCGCCGCGAGGGCGTCGTCATCGAGCACGACGTCAACCTCAAGCCCTACAACACCTTCGGCCTGCCCGCGACGGCGCGCCGGCTGGTGCGCATCCGCGAGGAACTGGACGTCCGCCGCGTCGTCGATCACCCGGAACTGGGCCGCGCGCCGAAGTTCGTCCTGGGCGGCGGGTCGAACCTCGTGCTGACGCGGGATGTCGATGCGGTCGTGCTCAAGATGGAGATCATGGGCCTGAGCGTCGAGGAGCGCGACGACTGCTGGATCGTCGAGGCCGGCGCCGGCGTGCCCTGGCACGAGGTGGTGGCTGGGTCGCTGGCGCAGGGCGTGCCGGGGCTGGAGAACATGGCGCTGATCCCCGGGACCGTCGGGGCCGCGCCGGTGCAGAACATCGGTGCCTACGGCGTCGAGCTGAAGGACCGGCTGGAGAACGTGGACGTCGTCGACCTGACGACGGGGCGCCGCGTGACGCTGCCTGCGGCGGTGTGCCGCTTCGGCTACCGCGACAGCGTGTTCAAGCAGACCGGTTACGGCGGCCTCGCGGGCAAGAGCGTGATCACCAAGGTGCGCCTGCGCTGTCCCAAGCCGTGGCAGCCGCAACTGGGCTACCTGGACATCGAACGCAAGATGGCCGAGACCGGCATCACGGCGCCCGACGCGCGCCAGGTGTTCGAGTGGATCTGCGAGATCCGCCGGGCCAAGTTGCCGGACCCGGCGCGCATCGGCAACGCGGGCAGCTTCTTCAAGAACCCGGTGGTCAGCGCGGAGCAGTGCCGCGACATCATTGCGCGCGACCCGCACATCGTGCATTACCCGATGCCTGACGGCAGCTTCAAGCTGGCCGCGGGCTGGCTGATCGATGCCTGCGGATGGAAGGGCAAGAGCGTCGGCGGCGCGGCGGTGTACGAGAAGCAGGCGTTGGTGCTGGTGAATCGCGGCGAGGCCCGCGGTGCCGAGGTCGTCACGCTGGCGCGGGCGATCCAGGAAAGCGTCTACGGCCGCTTCGGTATCCGGCTGGAACCGGAGCCGGTGGTCGTCTGATCAGATCCAGTGGAAGCCTTTGGCCATGACGGCGACGAGGCTCAGCGCGACAGTGATGAGCGCGCCGAACAACAACCGGAAGTCGTGGGTGCGGATCGCCGAGATGTCGGCGCGCATCTCCTTTCGGAACTCGCGAAACTCACTCTTCAACTCGCTGACTTCGTTCTTCAATCCATGCACGTTGGTCTCCAGGACCGCCACCCTGACGGCAAGGCCGCGATCGTGGGTCGGCACCGAGGCGCGGTCAATGGCCTCGACAGGTAGAGTCAGGTGATGTGGCGACGTCATGCGAGGATCTCTGGCAACGCCTGACCCCATGAACTCATTGGACATGAGACTGCTCATCGGGTGGCTCCTGAAATGGGACGAAAGGAATGCGTCCAATGTCTGCCGAATCGGCGCGAGCCGCTAGTCGGAAAGTCGCCCTCCGAAGAGGGGTTGAAGGGTGCAGACCTTTGGGGGATCAGGAGAGCAATCCCCACGTCCGCAGAAAATGCCGCGTCATCGCCGCGAACGGCTGATCGCCGTCGGCGCGGCGGCGGATGCCGGCGAGGACCTTCGCCGCGTTCGGTGACGCCGGATCCATCTCCTGGAACGCAAGCGCCAGCGTGCGCAGTAGGTCGTAGTGATTCCAGCGCAGGCGCAGCAGCTCCGTGCGGTTGAGGCCGAGCACCTCGTCGGCCGCCTTCGCCGCGGCCTTGGCTTTCGCTGAACGTCCTCGCGCGATGAGCCAGACCTCCTTGGTCGCTTCGATCGCGTTCCACGACAGCAGCTTCTCGGGATCGACGAGGTAAGGATCCGGAAGATGCGGCTGCTCGCCCGCGAAGAAGCGCTTCAGCGATGCGTCCGTGGCGCTGGCCGGATCGAGGCAGAAGCTCGCGGCGAGCGCCGCCGCCTTGGCCGCGTCGACGGGCTGTGCGGCCGGCATGCGTGGTGGCTTCAATCGCGCGCCGGTGACCGGAAAGCTGTTGCCCTTGTAGACCTGGTTGCAGACCTGGCAGCTGAAGGTGTAGTTGTCGACGCAGTAGGCGAGCCACCAGTACAGGTCCTTCGGCCTGAAGTGCTCGACGTCCCCGTGCGCGACCACGGCCGTGTCAGCCTCGCAGTACGCGCACTTGCCAGCCGAATCGAGCTTGAGCGCGGGCTTCGCGGTCGACCAGATCTGGCGCGCCTTGGGCTTGAAGTCGACCCGGCCGCCGTCCTCGTAGAAGTAGCCCTCGAGCTTGAGCAGCCGCTGCTGCAGCTTGGCGCCGGTGAATGCGCCCAGGCTCGCGGCGTCGCGGCCGCGCCGCAGTCGGATCACTTCGAGCGCTCCACCCGCTTCACCGCCGCCCTCAGCTTGGTCGGCGACAGCGCCGGTGCCGGCTTGGCCGGCTTCCGATCGGCTGTGGTGCCAGAGGATTTCCTCGCGACGGTCTTGCCGACGGCGGCATCCGTGGCGGGCGCGGACTTCGCCGCCTGCTTCGCGATCGTCGTCTTGAGTTCCTTCAGCAGCGCGGTCTGCTGCCGCGCGTAATCGGGCACCGCGTCCCACTCGGGCGCGACGCGAAGCACCTCGGCACTGCGCTGCAGCTGCGTGCGCTCGCGCGAGGTCAGCGCCTTGCCTTGCGTCTTCGTTTTCGTGTGCAGCTTGCGCGCCGTGTTCCGCGCGGTTTCCACCGCCACCGAGTCCATCGACTCCAACCCGAACATCGGGCTCATCAGCAGCTGGTGCAGCATCATGAGCCGCGGTTCGCCGATGAAGGGCACCAGCGTCGGCCGCTGCTTCGGTCCTTCGCGTCGGATGACGAAGAGCTCGCCTTCACCGCTCTGCTGCGCGGTCAGCGCCGAGTGCGTCGTCGCGATGAACTGGAAATGCGGCAGCAGGGTCGACAGGAAGTCCATCAGTTGCCGCCGCCACACCGGGTGCAGGTGCAGGTCGAGTTCGTCGATCAGCAGCACGCCGCGCGTGGCCAGCGGATCCTTGCGATCAGGGAAGGCTTCGGTGATGCGGAAGAGCAGGTCGCCGCACCACGCCGCCATGTTCTGGTAGCCGTCGGACAGCTGGTTCAACGGCACTTCGCCGTCGACCGTCTTGAACATCAACTGGCCCGACTCCTTGTCGATGCGCGAGAAGTTCATGCCCCGCATCAACTGGTTGAGTGCCGCGCGGATCGGCGCCAGCGCCGCGTCGCCGCGCCGGTAGTCGAGGTCCATGGCCCAGCGCTGCAGCGATACCAGCGACGCGTCCGGCGAGAACATCGAGGCCAGCGCGCGTGCCCGCGACGAGCGCGCCGAATCGTCCAGCGGACCGCTCGAGCGCTTGCCGCCCTCCGGCGGGCGGCGCGAGACGCCGTAGCCCAGCACGAAGTAGTTGCGGTCGGCATGGCGGATCGCCGCGTCCAGCGCTTCCAGCGTCTGCGCGTTGCGCTCGAAGATCTCGCGCAGGCCGTCGCCGCGATGCAGCTCCAGCGCGATCTCGCGCGGGTCACCCTTGGCCGTCACCAGCGTGCCGGCGATGCGGCACTGCCGCGCGCCATTGCGGATCCAGCTGTCGGTGTCGCCGAGCAGCTCGGGCAGGGCCTCGCTGCCCGCCAGCAGCAGGCCGATCGCACGCAGCACGGTGCTCTTGCCGCAGCCGTTCTCACCGAGCAGGAGCGTCCAGCGCCGGTTCGTGCCGGCCGGCGCGTCCGGACCGGCGCCGAAGTCGATCGCCAGCGACGCCATCGAGCGCACGTTGGTCAGCGCGATCCGGGACAGGTACATGGGCGGGGCTCTCTGTGGTGGAGAGGGACTATAAGAGAAGGCTCGTGGGCTTCGGCGAAGACGGCCCGCCGTGCCGTCGGCGCGGCCGGGCCACTTTCAAGCCGCCTCCAAGCCGCCTCCAAGCCGCTTCCAAGCCGCTTCAGGCAGCTTCAGGTCTCGCCCGCGACGGCGCCAGCGTCTGCAGGCACGCGCGCAGGGTCTCCAGCTCGACCGGCTTGGCGAGGAAGGCGCTGATGCCGGCCTCGTCGGCCTTCCGGCGCGACTCCTCGAACGCGTCCGCCGAGAACGCGATGATCGGCAGCCGGCCGCGCGGCGCCGGCAGTTCGCGTATCAGCCGGGTCGCCTCGAAACCGTCCATCTGCGGCGTGTGCAGGTCCATCAGCACGATGTCGAACGGTTGCTGACGCAACGCATGCAGCGCCTGCAAGCCGTTCTCGCACAGGGTCGGATGATGGCCGAGCCGCTCCAGCATCGCCTCGATGACGATGCGGTTGGTCGGGTTGTCCTCGCTGACCAGCACGCGCAGGCCGGCGACCGGCTGGGCGGCGGCCGCCGCGTCCTGCGCCCCAGGGTAGGCGTTGGCCGCATTCGAGGCCTCCGCAACACCTGGCACCATGCGCCCCGGCGGCAGCTCCGCACCGGCGCGCAGCGGCAGCGCGAGCGTGAAGCGGGCGCCTTGGCCGACCGCGCTCTGCACGTGGATGTCGCCGCCCATCGCACGCGCCAGCCGGCGCGAGATCTCCAGCCCCAGCCCCGCGCCGCCGTGACGCCGCGAGGTACTTGCGTCGCCCTGGCTGAAGCGCTGGAACAGCCGCGCCTGCGTCTGCGCGTCGATGCCGGGCCCGGTGTCGCTGACTTCGACCATCAGCAGGTCCTCGCCCAGCGCGCCCACACCGCACCGCATCTGGCAGCCGACCTGACCGCGGTCGCAGAACTTCAGCGCGTTGCTGAGCAGGTTCAGCAGGATCTGGCGCAGCCGCGTCGGATCGGCCAGCAACCAGCCGGGCACGTCGTCGTCGACGCCGAAATGCAGCGACAGGCCCTTGGCCGCCGCCTGCGGCCGGCTCAGCGCCTCGAGTTCCTTCATCAGCGCGCCCGGCTGCAGCGGCTCCGGCGCGATCGACAGGCCGCCGGCTTCCATGCGCGTCACGTCCAGGATGTCGCCCAGGACCGCCAGCAGATGGCGCGCGCAGTCGTTCGCGGCCTTCAACTGCTCCTGCTGCGCGGACGTCAACGGCGCCTCCTTGATCAACCCCAGCATGCCCAGCAGCCCCTGCAGCGGCGTGCGCAGCTCGTGGCTCATGTTGGCAAGGAACACCGTCTTGGCGTGGTTGGCCGCGTCGGCCTCGCGCTGCGCGTCGGTGAGCCGGGCGGCCAGCGCCTTCTGCTTGTCGCCGTAGCGCTCCAGCCCGCGGAACTGGCGGTAGATGACGGCCGCGAACAGCAGCGTCATCGCCGACAGCGCCGCCGTCAGGCCCAGGCTCACGCGGCTCTGGTTGCGCACGATGTCGTTGCGCCGGGTGACGTCCTCGGCGACGTGGTGGGTCGAGGTCAGCGACAGGTCACGGATGGGATCGGCCAGCGGCTCCAGCCGGTCGATGATCGCGACGATGCGCTCCGGATGCTCGCGGATCAGCGCGCCGTTGAGCGGCAGCGCGTCGGCCCAGCGCACGAAGTCCTGCGTTCGCGCGAGCGTGCGCTGGTAGTCCGGGTGATGCGCCAGCACGAGCGCGGCGTGTTCGCTCTCCACCAGGTTCAGGCGGCTGACGAAGATCTCGTAGCGTTGCGCGACCTGGTCGGGATCGACCGCCACGCTGGGCCCGGCGGCCTGCTCGAGCGCCAGGCGCAGCTTCAGGTATTCGGTCTCGAACTGGAACAGGCTCCAGACGAGGTAGTCGTCCTGGTAGCGCCGCGTGCCGTTGAGCGCCTCGTACTGGCGCGCCTGCAGCCAGGCGACGCCCGCGAGCGCCAGCACCAGCAGCAGGCCCATCGCGGAGACGGCGATGCGCCAGCGGCGCTTGGCGTTGGCCTTGGCGCTCACGAGGCGGGCGGCGTCGCGTGTCATGCTCAGCGCAGCTCCAGGTGGGTGAGCTGCCACGCCGAGCGACCGTAGAAGATGCTGCTGCGCAGTTCGGGCGCGCGGTCGAACGGGTAGATCAGGAACAGCGGGCCCTTGTCGCGCACGGCCATGGGCTTGTCGTCGATCAGCCGCGCGACGATCACGTCGTAGCGCGCGCTGTCGTCGACGGGAATGCTGACGCGGTAGTCGTTGAGCGCGCGGGCTTCGATCGTGCGGCCCTGCGCGCCGGCGGCGGCGAGCACGTCGCGCAGCAGCGGGCCGGTGAACTTGCGCGGGCTCGGGTACCAGGGGGTCTGTGTGCTGAAGCTGACCTGCGGCAGCTTTTCGAGCATGGCCATGTCGAAGGCGGCACGGCCGTCGCGGTTGGCGTTGCGCAGCGCGCCGCCGACGGTCAGCACGACCGGACCGGCGGGCAGGTCCAGCGGCGGCGCGGCGGGGAGCGCCCACGCCGTCGATGCGTCGGTGGATCCCAGGACACAGGTCAACAGCCCCAGCAGGGTGGAACGGCGCGCGATCAGCATGGACGGAGGCACGACCCGGCCTCGCATCGACGCTGCCGGATCGGAAGCGGATGCCGTACGGGACATTGGTGAAAGCCCGCATGCTACGCGCGGCGCCCGGGCGGAGCATCTACGGGACCACCCCAATGGCGGGGATGCAGTCTGGTTTACGCCACACGTGGGCGTGGAACGCGCGGGCTGGGCGCTTGGACTGCGGTGGGCCAGGCGCGGGCACTCCACGGCGCTGGGGGCATCCCTCCGGGAACCCCCAGCGCCATTCCGGCCCCATCGGCGCTCGCTGTCCTCGCGCTCCATCGGGGGTTGTCGCTGCCGTGACAAGGTGGGTCGTGAGACCGACTGAAGATCGGTCCAAACAAAGACAGGAGACAGATCGATGACGCGCGTGGTCACCCCCCGTCCCGAGAACGCCGACGTGCAGTACAGCCATTGGCCGGCCAGGTTGCCGCGGCGGCTGGCGATTCCGCGGACCTCGCTGTGGTTCAACCTCGAGGTCGCCGCGAACCGTTATCCAGACAAGGCGGCGACGCAGTTCCTCGGTGCGACGCTGAGCTTCCGCGAGATGCGCCGCCAGGCCGAGGCGCTCGCCGGCTGGTTGCGGGCGCAGGGCGTGGGCAAGGGCGACCGCGTCGCGCTGTTCCTGCAGAACTGTCCGCAGTACCTGATCGCGTTCTATGCGATCAACCGCGCCGATGCGGTCGTGGTGCCGGTCAATCCGATGAACCGCCAGGACGAGTTCGGCCATTACCTGACCGACCCCGAGACCAAGGTCGTGATCTGCAGCGGCGAGCTCGCCGGCATCGTCGCGAAAGCCGCGGAAACCCTGCCGGTGTCGCAGCGTCCGCGCGCGGTGCTGGTGACGCAGTACTGGCAGATGCTGCCGCCCGCCGGCCCCGATCCCGCCTGCGATGCGCCCGAGGCGATGCGCGCCTGGTTGACCGCCGTGCACGAGCTGCCGCCGGGCGCGACCGACTGGCGTGAGGCGATCGCCGCCGGCCTCGTGCCGGGGCCGCACACCGCGGGGCCTGACGATCTCGCAATGCTGCCCTACACGTCGGGCACCACCGGTCTGCCCAAGGGCTGCGTGCACACGAACGCGACACTGATGGCCAACAGCTGCGGCGGCTGCCAGTGGGGCTATGCCAGCGCGGAATCGGTGGGACTGGCGGTGGTGCCGATGTTCCACATCACCGGCACGCTCTACGGGGTGCTGGGCCCCGTGTTCATCGGCATGACGCTCGTGATCATGCCGCGCTGGGACCGCGAGCTCTGCGGGCGGCTGATCTCGCGCTACCAGGTCACGCACTGGACCTGCATCCCGACGATGATCATCGACCTGTTCGCCAGCCCCAACTACAAGTCCTTCGACCTGCGGAGCCTGCGCTACCTGAGCGGCGGCGGCGCGGCGATGCCCAAGGCCGTGGCGGAACGGCTGCAGGAAGAGTTCGGCCTGACCTTCGCCGAAGGCTACGGCCTGACCGAGACCGCCGCACCCAGCCACGGCAATCCGCCCGAGCGCGCGAAGCTGCAGTGCCTGGGCATCCCGATCTTCGGCGTCGATTCGCGCATCGTGGATCCGACGACGCTCGAGGAACTGCCGGTCGGCGAGGTGGGCGAGATCATCACGCACGGCCCGATGGTGTTCCAGGGCTACTGGCGGCAACCGGAAGCGACCGACGCAGCCTTCGTCGAGCTCGACGGCAAGCGCTTCTTCCGCACCGGCGACCTCGGACGCATGGACGAGGAGGGCTACTTCTTCATCACCGACCGGCTCAAGCGGATGATCAACGCCAGCGGCTACAAGGTCTGGCCGTCGGAAGTCGAGATGCTGCTGTACCGCCATCCGGCCGTGCAGGAGGCCTGCATCATCGCGGCCAAGGACGCCTATCGCGGCGAGACGGTGAAGGCCGTCGTCGTGCTGCGCGCCGAGGCCAAGGGCAAGACCACCGACAAGGACATCATCGATTGGGCCCACGAACACATGGCAGCCTACAAGGCGCCCCGCATCGTGGAGTTCGTCGACGCGCTGCCCAAGTCGGGGTCGGGGAAGGTCATGTGGCGGCTGCTGCAGGAGAAGGAACCGACGTAAGAGCACCTCGCCGACTGCCCTCGGGCAGGGCCGGGGCAGGCGACTCCCGTCGTGCCTCGGGCGCTCAACTCCCTTCGCTCACCTTCGGCTCGCTGCGGTCAGACAGAACGCGCCTGGTCAGTCTTGACGGCACGACTTCGTCGCCTGCCCCGGCCCTGCCCGAGGGCAGTCAGAATCGCGAACCGGGCTGTTGCAGGAACTCAGTCTCCTCAGGGGTGCTCTCGCGGGCGAGGACCTCGTTGCGATGCGGGAAACGACCGAAACGGACGATGACGTCGCGGTGCCTGCGCGCGTAGTCCAGCGCGTCCTTCAGACGCTCGTCCTCGGCAGCCAGCGCCTCGAAGATCGCGACGCTGCGGTCCTGCATCGCGAGGTCCTCGGCGTGCTCCAGTGGCATCGCAACGAACCAGCGCTCCAGCGTGCCGAGGTCCTGCGCGCGCGGCAGCAACGTCAGCGCGGCCTCCAGCGCCAGCGCGTCACCAGCGAAGGACGTCGGCGTGTCGCGGTGGACGTTGCGCGTGAATTGGTCCAGCACCAGGATTCGCGCCAGCGCGCCCCAGGCCGTGGAGTCCCATTCGCGCAGGCCGCCGCGCAGCGCCTGCTCGATGACGGGTCCGAAGCGCTCGCGCAGCGCCGCGTCGAAGGCCGCATCCTTCTTGAACCACTTCATCTGGACCTGGCCGTCCTGCTCGCTGCCGGGCAGGCCGAACCATTCGTTGAGCACGCGCTGCGCCGGTGCCGGCGTCAGCAGCCGTTGCCAGCGCGGATGCCGCAGCAGCCAGTGCCGCACGTAGCTGCAGCCCGGCACCAGCTGCAGCGGGAACTCCGCCAGCCAGCGCGCGGCGGCCTCCACCAGCGCGGCCGCGAGGCCTTGCCCGCTCAACTGCGCCGGCACGCCGGTGTGGGTGATGATCAGCTGTTCGCCGTGCCGCTCATAGTCGAGCCGGCATTGCAGTCCGGGTTGCGGCTGCGCAAGAAAGCATCTCGCGTCGGGATGATGCTGGATGACCAGATTCAAGATACGTCTCCACGAGGGGACTCCCTGCCGAGTTGCCGCCACAGGTAGGCGAACTCGAGGGCTTGCAACAGCGCCCGCTGCTGGTTGTCCGCAGCGCCGCCGTGGCCGCCCTCGATGTTTTCGTAATAGAAGCACGCCTGGCCCAAGGCCAGCATGCGAGCCGCCATTTTCCTCGCATGGCCGGGATGCACGCGGTCGTCGCGCGTCGAGGTGGCGAACAGCGCCCTCGGATACGTGACGCCCGGCTTGAGCTGCTGGTACGGGCTGTATGCGGCGATGTGCGCCCAGTCGTCGGGGTCGTCGGGGTCGCCGTACTCGGCCATCCAGGAGGCGCCCGCCAGCAGCAGGTGATACCGCTTCATGTCGAGCAGCGGCACCTGGCACACCACCGCGCCGAACAGCTCCGGCCGCTGCACCATGCAGGCCCCGACCAGCAGCCCGCCGTTGCTGCCGCCCATGATGCCCAGCCGTTCAGGCCGCGTCAGGCGGTGGGCGATCAGGTCCTCGGCCACGGCGATGAAGTCGTCGAAGCTGCGCTGCTTGTGCTCGAGCGTCGCCGCCTGGTGCCAGCGCGGACCGTACTCGCCGCCGCCGCGGATGTTGGCGACCACCAGTTGCCCACCGCGCGCGAGCCACGCCCGGCCGTTGCCGCCCGAGTACCACGGCTGCAGCGAGACCTCGAAGCCGCCGTAGCCGTAGAGCAGCGTCGGCGTCTCCTGTTGCGCCTGCGCGCTGCGGCCGCGCTTGCCGATGACGAAGTAGGGCACCGTCTCGCCATCCGCGCTGGTGGCGAAGCGTTGCTCGACCGTCATGCCGTGGGCGTCGAACTGCGCGCCGCGCTGCTTCAGCGTCTCGCGCGTGTCGACGCCGGCCTGCGCCAGGCAGACGACGTCGGGCGTGAGGAAATCGCAGTAGTGCAGCAGGTAGCGGTCGCCGAGCGCGTCCTCCAGCAGCTCCGGGTCGTGCAGGCTCTGCACGCTCAGCGTGCCGGGGAAGGGCGCCTTGACCTGGCGCAGCGTCGGTGGCCGGTGCGAGAGGTCCCATTCCTCGAGCCGGCTCGCGACGTGCTCGCTGACGTTGATCAGCAGGTGGTGGCGCGTCAGCGTGTAGTCCTCGAGCGAACGCCCCGCCGTCGGCGAGAACATCACCCGGATGTGCTTGTCGTGCCGCTCGTTCTTCCAGAACGAGGCTTCCTCCATCAGCAGCAGCGAGCCCGACGGATAGGTCGGCCCGTGCGGGATGGCCCAGTCGGTGCGCGGACGCAGCAGCATCCATGGACCTTCCAGGTGGACGCTCATGTCGCTGGGCAGGTCGATCGGGACAAAGGCGCCGTCCTTCCAGAGGAAGCGCGCTTCGTTGTAGAAGTCCAGCGCGCGGCTGAAGACGACACGCTCGAAGCCCGGCGTGCGGTCGACCGACGCGGAGACGGAGACGTCCGCCTTCTCGCCTTCGAAGATCACCGGCGCGGCTTCGAGCGGCGTACCGCGCGCCCAGCGCCGGACCTGCCGCGGATAACCCGACTCGGTCAGCGAGTCCGGCCCGAAATCGCTGCCGACCAGCAACGTGTCGGCGTCCAGCCATTCGACGTCGCTCTTGGCTTCGGGCACGAAGAAGCCGCCGTCGGTCGGCGCGATGAAGCGCAGCGTCTCCAGGTCGAATTCGCGCAGCTCGTGTGCGTCGGCGCCACCGTCGGACAGCGACACCAGGCAGCGCCGGTACTCGGGCGCCAGCGCCGTCGCGCCGTGGAAGACCCAGCTGCGGCCCTCGTCGCGACCCAGCGCGTCCAGGTCCAGCACCAGGCGCCAGGGCGGTTCGGCGAGCTGGTATTCCTCCAGCGTGCAGCGCCGCCACAGGCCGCGCGGATGGGCCTCGTCCTGCCACAGGTTGTAGAACCAGTCGCCGCGCCGCGCGACGTGCGGGATGCGGTCGCGGGCGTTGAGGATCTGCAGCAGCTCCTCGCGCACCGGTTCGAACTCGGGCTCCGCCTTCAGCGCGGCGAGGGTGGTCTCGTTACGCTCGCGCACCCATTGCAGCGCGCGTTCGCCCTCGTCGCCCTCGAGCGCTTCGAGCCACAGGAACGGATCGTCCCCGCCGGCGTGGGCCGCGACGGGGTCGATGGAGGCCGTGGGTTCGGCGGAAGCGGAAGGCACGGATTGCGACACAACGGTCTCCTGATCAAGCAACTCCCCGGGCAACTCCCTTTCCCGCCTGCGGGAGAGGGCAGGGGGGAGGGCAGGGGTGAGGGCTGGGGTCTGCGCACCCCACCTTACTCCAGGTCTTACTCTTCGCGTTCCTTCAGCAATTGCGGCGTGATCTCCACCGCGCCCTTCTCGGTGCTGACGTACGCCGTTCCATCCTGGATGCTGACCTGCCACTGCATGCCGCGCTCGGCGAGTGCGGCCAGCGCCTGGGCCTGCTCCGCCGGAATCTGCCACACGGCCAGCTTGGGCGTGCGCTGCAGCTTGTTCTGGATGCCGGCCCACCACACGGGCGTGCTGGACGCGTAGCCGATGACGGTGACGCGGTCCGCCCGGCCATGCGCCTGGCGCAGGCGGCGTTCGTCGGGCTGGCCGAGTTCGATCCAGTGGACGACCTGGCCGGTCAGGTCGAGCTGCCACAGCGGCGGTTCGTCGACGTCGGACAGGCCCTTGCTGAACTCCAGCTTGCCGTGCAGGTCGTCGGCCGGCACGTTCAGCGCGTACGCGAGGATGCGCAGCATCATCCGCTCGTCGGTTTCCGACGGGTGGCGCGCGACGGTCAGGGAGTGCTCGCCGTAGACATGGCGGTCCATGTCGGAGAGCTGCAGCTGGGCTTTGTGGATGGTGGCCTTGAGCGCCATGGTGGGGTGCCGCCTGAGGCGGTCGTGTGCGGGGTGGACAGCCTGCCGTGCGGGCTGCACGCGGGCCGGAAACGATCTGAAGCGGCGCATTATCCGGGTCGTGGCATCATGCCGACCCGCACAGCGGACCGGTCGCGAGCCGGACGGTCCGTACCGACGAGACAGCGCCCATCCGGCGCAATGACTTGAGAGACGACATGAACACTCTTCGCACCTCCCTCGCCGTCGCGGCATTGCTGGCCTGCGGTCTGGCCTCCGCCCAGACGAGCGGCCAGACGAGCGGCCAGACGAGCGCGCCGGCCAAGCCCGCCGCCAAGCCTGCCACGTCCGCCGCTCCGGCCGCGGCCACGACCACCAAGGGTGGCAAGGGCAAGCTGATGACGCGCGACGAGCTGCGCACCTGCATGAACACCAATCAGCAGAACGAAGCCACCGCCGCGGAACTCGACAAGAAGAAGGCCGAGGTCCTGAAGGAGCGCGACGAGCTGCGCGCCGCCAAGGCCGACTCCGACAAGTTCGAGGCCGACATGCAGGCGCAGAGCACGGCCCTGAAGGCCGAGATCGACGGCGTCAAGGCGTTCGGCGCGGAGATCGAGGCCGGCGCCGCCAAGATGGAGAAGGCGGAACTGAAGGCCAAGCAGGAGGAGTACCAGGCCCGCGCGAACGCGCTGCAGCCGAAGATCGACGCCTTCAACAAGGCCCGCAACGACCGCGTCGAAGGCAACAAGGCCTTCAACGTCCGCGTCGAGGCGCACCAGAAGCTCGCCGACGACTTCAACGAGGCCGTCGAGGATCTGAACGACAAGCGCAACGACTGGAAGTTCAAGTGCGGCAACCGTTCGTACGACGAGGCCGACGAGATCGCGATCAAGAAGGAACAGAACAAGAAGTGATGAGGAAGGGGCAGACCCGATGAGCACCAATCCGCTGCTGTCCGCCTGGACCGGCCCGTACGGGCTGCCCCCGTTCGACGCGATCCGCGCCGAACACGTCGAACCCGCCTTCGACGCCGCGCTCGCCGCGCACCGCGCCGAGCTCGACGCGATCGCCACGAATCCGGCCGCGCCGGACTTCGACAACACGCTGGCCGCGCTCGATCGCGCGGGCCGCGCGCTGACGGCGCTGGAACATCTGTTCTCGACGCTGAGCGCCTCGGCCAGTTCGCCCGAGCTGCAGGCCGTGCAACGCCGCATGGCCGCGCCGCTGGCGGCGCACACCAACGCGATCTACCTGAACGCCGCGCTGTTCGAGCGCGTCGAGCGGCTGCATGAACAGCGCGCGTCGCTGGGCCTGCCGGCCGAGTCGCTGCGGCTGCTCGAACGCGTGCACTTGGACTTCGTCCGCGCCGGCGCCCGCCTGCAGGGTGAGGCGCGCGCGCGTTACGCCGCGATCATGGAGCGGCAGGCCGAACTCAACACCCGCTTCGCGCAGAACGTGCTCGCCGACGAAAGCGGCTACCAGCTGGTGCTGCGCGGCGAGGCCGAACTGGCCGGGCTGCCGGACTTCGTCCGCGCCGCCGCGCGGCAGGCCGCGCTGGAACGCGGGCAGGCGGAAGCGGGCGTGCACGTCGTGACGCTGTCGCGCTCGCTGATCGTGCCCTTCCTGACCTTCAGCGAACGCCGGGACCTGCGCGAGCAGGCCTGGCGCGCCTGGGTCGGCCGCGGCGAGATCCCTGGCGAGACCGACAACCGAGCGCTGGTGCGCGAGCTCCTCGCGCTGCGCCATGAGCAAGCCGCGCTGCACGGTCACCGCAGCTTCGCGGACTATGCGCTCGCCGACACGATGGCCGGCCGGCAGTCCGCCGTGCAAGGCCTGCTGGACCAGGTCTGGGAGCCGGCCAAGGCAGCCGCCGCGCGCGAGCGGGCGATGCTCGACGAGGTCCGTGCGCAACTCGGTCACGACCTGACGATCGAGGCCTGGGACTGGCGCTGGTACGCGGAGAAGGTCCGCCAGCAGCGCTTCCAGCTCGACGAGGCCGAGGTCAAGCCCTACTTCCCGCTGGACGCGATGGTGCAGGCGATGTTCGACTGCGCCTCGCGGCTCTACGGCCTGCGCTTCGTCGCGCAGCCGCAGGTCGCCGGCTACCACCCGGACGTGAAGGTCTACGAGGTGCAGCGGCCGGACGGCTCGCTGCGCGGGATCTTCGTCCAGGACAACTTCGCGCGTCCCACCAAGCGCAGCGGCGCCTGGATGAACGCGCTGCGTTGGCAGGCCCGCAATGGCATCGACGCGTTGCCCATCATCCTGAACAACAACAACTTCGCGAAGGGCGCGCCGGGCGAACCGACGCTGCTGTCCTTCGACGACGTGCGCACGCTGTTCCACGAGTTCGGCCATGGCTTGCACGGCCTGCTGTCGGACGTCGAGTTCGAGCGCCTGTCCGGCACGCAGGTGCTGCGCGACTTCGTCGAGCTGCCGTCGCAGCTGATGGAGCACTGGATGGCCGAGCCCGAGGTGCTCAAGCGGCACGCGCGCCATTACAAGACCGGCGAGCCGCTGCCCGATGCGTTGCTCGACCGCCTGAAGGCGGCCGCGACCTTCAACCAGGGCTACGAGACGGTGCGCTACTGCGCGTCGGCGCTGGTGGACCTCGCGCTCCACGGGCGCGAGCAGGCCGAGGCGCCGGATCCGGTCGCCTTCGAGCGCGAGACGCTGGAACGCCTGGGCCTGCCGCCGGCGATCGGCATGAACCACCGGTTGACGCACTTCCAGCACCTGTTCTCGGGCAGCTATTACGCCTCCGGCTACTACGTCTACCTGTGGGCGGAAGTGTTGGACTGCGACGCCTTCGAGGCCTTCGTCGAAGCCGGCGATCCGTTCGACGCGGCGACTGCGCAATCGGTGCTGGCCAACATCCTGTCGGTCGGCAACAGCCGCGAACCAGGCGCGACCTATCGTGCCTTCCGCGGCCGCGATGCGCGCGTGGAGCCGATGTTGAAGGGCAGGGGACTGATCCCCGCCTGATGCGCGTGCGCTGACATCACGCGGATACCGCGTGGATATCAGTCGGATATCAGGCGGTCATCCGACTGACGAGGGGCCCCGGAAGGGGCCCCTAGTTCATGGGGTAAACCCTTCCGACGGGTGTCATTCATCGCGCCCTGCCGCAGTTCATCGCCGGCTGGCACGGGTTGGTCGCAGCCGACTTTCGCTAGGGGTTAACCCCGGCAATCATTCGTCCCATGCCGCAAGAGCAACCCGCGGCCCCGGAGGACGAGATGAACACCATTCGCTGCTACGACCGATTCACGAACGTCAAGCGCGTCGCCGCGCTGATCGGCGTCGCGACCGGCATCGCCGCGGGCCTGCTGCTGGCGCTGCCCAGCCGCGCCGAAGAGCCGCAGCGACTGCCCACGGTGGTCATCAACGGCAAGTCGACCCAGACACTGGCCGCGCTGCGCGCTGCCGGCGACGTGCGGACGCTGCCGACGGTCGTCGTCACGTCCCGCCGCGCGGATCGTCCGATGGACGGCGAACAGGTGGCCGCGCGATGAGCGAACACGACGTCCTGTCCGGCATCCGCCTGTCGTGGCCGGCTCCGCTCCAAGGGGCGATGCAGGGCGTAACCCCAAGGGCGATAGCGGGCGCAGAGCGCGCCGCTGCTTCAGCGTCGCGTCAGCCGATTTCCCCCGTGCTCCCTATGATGGGGGGATGGACTCTGCCCACGCCGCCCTCGATTCCGTCGCTGCCGACGTGACCCCCTCGCCTGAGGTCGTCCCGCTGGCCGCGGCGACGCCCTCCAAGCTGCGATTCGCCGCCGTGACCGGCGCCGGGTCGGGCATCGGCCGCGCCGCCGCGCAGGCGCTGATGCAGGCCGGCTGGCAGGTGGCGCTGCTGGGCCGCCGCGACGAGATGCTGCGCGAGACCGCCGCGTTCGCCCCGGAGCGCGCACTCGTGCTGCCCACCGACGTCGCCGACGAGGCACAGGTCGCCGCCGCCTTCGACGCCATCGAACGCCGCTGGGGCCGGCTCGATTTCCTGTTCAACAACGCCGGTCGCGGCGCGCCCGCGTCGGACATCGACGAGCTCAGCATCGAGACCTGGCGCGCCGTCGTCGACATCAACCTGACCGGCAGCTTCCTGTGCGCCCGCGCCGCCTTCGGGCTGATGAAGCGGCAGTCGCCGCGCGGCGGACGCATCGTCAACAACGGCTCGATCTCGGCGCATGCGCCGCGGCCGGGGTCGATCGCCTACACCTCGACCAAACATGCCATCACCGGCCTGACGAAGACGCTGGCGTTGGACGGCCGCAAACATGACATCGCCGCGGGCCAGCTCGACATCGGCAACGCCGAGACCGACCTGACCGAGCGCTTCGTGCACGGCGTGCCGCAGGCGCACGGCGGCACGATGGTCGAACCGCGGATGGACGTCGCGCATGCCGCCAGCGCGCTGCTCTACATGGCGGAATTGCCGCTGTCGGCCAACGTGCCGTTCCTGACGGTCATGGCCACCAAGATGCCCTACATTGGTCGAGGATGATTTTTGGGGGATCCGGGGCGTGATGGCCCCGCGGACTTGAATCCGCGCGATCGCCCCGATCTGAAGGAACGATGAACGCTCTCTCCACGCTTTTCTCGATCGCCGCCCGCCTCGTGCTGGCGGTGGCTTCCATCGTGCTGTTCCTGGTGGTGCTCGCCGCCGGGCTGGTGATCTTCGGCGTCGTGCTGCTGTGGAGCCTGATCCGCGGCCGCAAGCCCACGCTGCACACGGCCACGTTCCGCCGCGCGGCCCAGTTCCGTTCGCAGGCGTTCCGACCAGGTGCGATGAACGGAATGAACGGCAGCCGTGCGCCGCAGGGCGAAGTGATCGACGCGGAAGTCCGCGAAGTCCCGAACAGCGATCCGCGACTGGAACGCTGACTGCGTGGGGCCGCTGGCCCTCACCCCTCCCTCTCCCGCAAGAGGAAGAGGGTGTCCGACCGAGCGCCACTCTTACTCCCTCTCCCGCTTGCGGGAGAGGGCAGGGGTGAGGGCCAGCGGCCGTCGCCCCGCTCAATACTTCGGCGGTGCGCTGAGCTCGTCCCAGAGCTCGTCGTAGATGCGGTAGCGCGAGGGGCTGATCTTGCCCGCCTCGACGGCGACCAGCACCGCGCAGCCCGGCTCGTGCCGATGGCTGCAGTTGTGGAAGCGGCACTCGCCCAGATACGGCTGGAAATCGGGCATGTAGCTGGCCAGGTCCGGCGCCGCGATCTGCCGCAGGCCGAATTCCTGGAAGCCCGGCGAGTCAAGCAGCGCGGCCTCTCGTGCCGCGTCCATCCAGTACCACTGCGTCGTGGTCGTCGTGTGGCGTCCTGAATTCAGCGCCTGCGAGATCTCGCCCACCTGAGCCTTCGCATCCGGCACCAGCAGGTTGATCAGTGTGCTCTTGCCGGTGCCGCTGGGGCCCAGCACCAGCGTCGCCTGGCCGTGCAGCAGCGGTCGCAGCGTGTCGCTCGCCTCGTCGGGACGGCCCTTGAAACTGAGCTCCAGCACGCGCTGGCCCATCGCCTTGTACGGGGCGAGGCGCTCGCGCGCCGCGTCCGCGCCGGGCAGGTCCGTCTTGTTCAGCACGATGTCGGCGGTGATGCCGGCGCTGCGTGCGGCGATCAGCGCGCGGGTGAGCTGCGACTCCGAGAACTGCGGGTCCACCGCCACCAGGATCAGCAGCCGGTCGAGGTTGGCCGCGAAGCTCTTGGTCTTCCACTCGTCCTGGCGGAACAGCAGGTTGCGGCGCGGGTCGACCTTCTCGATGACGCCCTCGTGATCGCTGCTGCGCTGCCAGCGCACGCGGTCGCCAACGACGCAATCGCTCTTCTTGCCGCGCGTCAGGCAGTGGATGCGCTGGCCGTCGGTGTCCTCGACGACGTAATGCCGGCCGTGCCCTCGCACCACCAGGCCGGTCTGGACGTCCTTGCCCGTGCTCGTGCTCATGCGGGTTGTCCCGTCGGCGTGGAGGGCATCGATGGCGTCACGAGCGAGGCGATCGCCGCCAGCCGCTCACTGGCCGGCGGATGCGAGTAGTAGAAGCGCGCGAACACCGGGTCCGGCGTCAGCGTGCCGGCGTTGTCCTCATGCAGCTTCAGCAGCGCGTTCGACAGATCGGCGCCGCTGGCCTGCGCGCAGGCGTAGGCGTCCGCCTCGAACTCGTGCTTGCGCGACCACAGCGACATCAGCGGCGTCAGGAAGAACGCGAACGGCGGCAGCGCCAGCATGATCAGCAGCAGCGCCAGCGCGTCGTTGGGCGCTTCCAGGCTGGGCCGCGCGCCCAGGCCCAGGTAGAAGCCCGCCTGCGCGCTGAGCCAGCCCAGCAGCGCGAAGCCGGCCAGGCTCAACGCGAACATCAGCACCATGCGCTGCGGCACGTGGCGGCGCTTGAAATGACCCAGCTCGTGCGCGAGCACAGCCTCGACCTCCGGCGGGTTCAGGCGTTCCAGCAGCGTGTCGAAGAAGACGACGCGCTTGGCCGCGCCCAGCCCGGTGAAATACGCATTGCCGTGCGCCGAGCGCCGGCTGCCGTCCATCACGAACAGGCCCTTGGCCGCGAAGCCGCAGCGTTGCATCAGCGTCTGGACGCGCTCGCGCAGCACGGCGTCCTCCAGCGGCTGGAACTTGTTGAACAGCGGCGCGATGACGGTGGGGTAGATCACCAGCATCAACAGGTTGAAGCCCATCCACGCGCCCCAGGCCCACAGCCACCAGCCGCGGCCGGCCTTGGCCATCAGCCACAGGATCAGCGCCGCGATCGGCAGGCCCAGCAGCGCGCCGACCGCCAGTCCCTTCACCCCGTCGACGAGGAACAGCTTGAGCGTCGTGCGGTTGAAGCCGAAGCGTTCTTCCAGCCGGAAGGTGTTGTAGATCGACCAGGGCAGGTCCAGCACGCCGGACAGCATGGCGAACGCGGCCAGCAGGCCGAGCTGGTAGCCCATGTCGCCGAGCTCGGGGCGCCACGACAGCATCCACTGGTTGAGCAGGTCCAGCCCGCCCAGCAGCGTCCAGCCCACCAGCAGCGCGGTGTCCCAGGCCAGGTGCAGCGTGCCGAAGCGGCCGCGGGCGACGGTGTAGTCGGCCGCCTTCTGATGCGCCGACAGCGGCACCGTCCCGACGAACGCGGAGGGCACTGCGCCGCGATGCCGCGCCACATGGCGCATCTGGCGCGAGGACAGCCAGAGCTTGACCAGGAAGGACAGCATCACCGCGGCGACGAAGGCCGCGGTCAGCATCAGCGGGGAGTGGCTCAGCGCCGAGGGCGACGGAGCGGCGGCGAGCGCCGCGGGAGAGATCTGCATGGACGCAAGTGTAGAGGGGCCCGACTCGGCGACAATCGCGCCCAACCTGAAGGACAAGAACCCCATGACCACCGACACCACCGTCGCCCCCGCCGCTGGCGCCGGCGCCAATCCCGTGCTGCCGCTCAACGACCAGAACCTGATCTGGATCGACCTGGAGATGACCGGCCTGTATCCGGACAAGGACCGCATCATCGAGATCGCCGTCGTCGTCACCGACGCCCAACTGACGGTGCGCGTCGAAGGCCCGGTCTTCGCGATCCACCAGTCCGACGCGATGCTGGACGGCATGGACGCCTGGAACAAGGGCACGCACGGCAAGAGCGGCCTGATCGACCGCGTCAAGGCGTCGACGATCGCCGAGGCCGATGCCGAGCAGCAGGTCATCGATTTCCTGAAGGCCTACATCCCGGCCGGCAAGTCGCCGATGTGCGGCAACTCGATCTGCCAGGACCGCCGCTTCCTGGCCAACTACATGCCCAAGCTGGAAGACTTCTTCCACTACCGCAACCTCGACGTGTCGACGCTCAAGGAGCTCGCCCGCCGCTGGAAGCCCGCCGCGATGGAGGGCTTCAAGAAGGCCCAGAAGCACACGGCCCTGGCCGACATCCACGAATCCATCGACGAACTGCTCCACTACCGCGAGCATTTCCTGAAGCTGGATTGAGTCCGGCTTCAGGCGTGCCCGCCGCTCCCGCTTCCGTCCCCCTCCCGCTGTTGACGAGGAACGCGCCCCCGCGCGACTGAGACACGATGGACACCCCGCGCCGCCCCCAGGACCTGTGGGCGGCCTTCGACTTTCCGCGTCATCCGCTGGCGCGCGAGGACGGCGAACGCCTGCGTGGCGCCTTCTTCGCGCCGCCGTCGGAGCGCCTGATCGCGCGCGATCCCGATCGCCTGCGCGCCGTGCTGCGGCTGGCGCATGCCGCGTCGCGCGCCGGGGCGTGGGTGCTGGGCGGCCTGCGCTATGAGGCGGCGGGCGCGCTCGACGCGGTGCTGCGCACGCGGCCGGCGGGCGAGGCGCCGCTGGCGGAATTCCACGTCTGGCATGAAGCGCCGGCGCCGTGGCCGGAAGACCTGGCGGCGGCTGGCGCATCCCGCGCGCATCCGATGACGGCGTGGCGCGACACGCAGGCCGAGACCGATGAGCAGGCGCAGGTCGAGCGCATCCGCGAGTACATCCGCGAGGGTGACTGCTACCAGGTCAACCTCACGACGCGGCTGAGCGCCGAGGCGCTCGACGGCTTCGACGAGGTCGCCCATTTCTTCGCGCTGCATGCGGCGCAGCCGGGCGGGTTCTCGATGTTCCTGCGGACCGGGACCGGCGCCGGTACTGAAGGCGACGGCGGTGCCGTGGCGAGCGTCTCGCCGGAACTCTTCTTCGACTGGCGTCCGCTGCCCGAGACGCCGCAGGCCAGCCACACCTGGCTGCTGTCGGCGCAGCCGATGAAGGGCACGGCGCCGCGCGGCCGCGACCGCGCCGGCGACGAGGCCGCGCAGGCCTACCTGCGCACCAGCGCCAAGGAACGCGCCGAGAACCTCATGATCGTCGACCTGCTGCGCAACGACCTGTCGCGCGTGGCGGTGCCGGGCTCGGTGCGTGTGCCGCGCCTGTTCGAGCTGCACGCGCTGCCGACGGTCTGGCAGATGACGTCGACGATCGGCGCGGTCACGCGCTCGGGCCTCGCGCTGGACGAGGTCATGACCGCGCTGTTCCCCTGCGGCTCGATCACCGGCGCGCCGAAGAAGCGGGCGATGGAGGTCATCGACGAGCTGGAGCCCGGCCCCCGCGGCTGGTACTGCGGCGCGCTCGGTCTGCTGCAGCCGGGCGGGGCGGTGACCTTCAACGTGCCGATCCGCACCGTCGAGCAGACGGGGCGTGCGCTGCGCTGCGGCGTGGGCAGCGGCATCACGCTGGACTCGCGGCCGGGGGACGAGATCGACGAGTGGCGCGCCAAGGCGCGCTTCCTGGCGCGTGCCCAGGCGCCCATCGAGGCGCTGGAAACGATGCGGATCGAGGACGGCGAGTTCGCCCGTGCCGGCCGGCACGTGGCGCGGATGCAGCGCACGGCGCGGCATTTCGGGCTGGCGTGGTCGGCGGACGCGGCGAAGGCGTGCCTCATCGACATCGCGCGGCGCCATCCGCGTGGCGCGTGGCGCGTCCGTCTGACGCTGGCCCGCGACGGCACATTCAATGACACGGTGCAGGCCCTGCCGGCACCGATGGCCCCGGCGGCACCGACGGACAAGGGCGAGCCACTCATGGTGGCGCTGGCCCGGACGCCGATCGACACGCGCGGTGCGGGGGCGGAATTCATCCAGCACAAGACGACGCGTCGCGAGGTGTACCAGGTCTTCCTGGACGCCAAACCGGCGGACTGCTTCGACGTGCTGCTGTTCAACCGGGATGGCGAGCTCACGGAGGGCTGCCTGACCAATCTCGCGCTGCAACAGGCGCCGGACGGGCCGTGGCTGACGCCGCGCGCCGCGGCCGGCCTGCTGCCCGGCACGCTGCGCGAGGAACTGCTGGAACAGGGCCGGCTGCGCGAGGCGCGGCTGACCCTGGACGATCTGCGGCGGGCGCATGCGCTCGCCATCTTCAACGGTGTCCGCGGCTGGCGTGAAGTGCGGCTGCGGCACGAGGATCCTCATGACGACGACTTCCCAACGACGCCGCCCCGCGGCGCGCAAGACCCGAGCGGTCAATGAAGCGGCCGCGCCGGTTGCGATCGACGCCGCCGTGGACACGGTGATCGAGCTCGCGCCCGAAGCGGTGGCCGAGGCGGTGCCGACCCCGGCGAGCGAAGCGCTCAAGCCCGCACGCAAGCGGCCTGCCCGCGCCAAGGCGATTGAAGCTGCTGCACCGGCGGTGTTGTCTGAGGTCGCTCCCGTGGCGACGGCAGAAGCCGCTGAAACGCCGGTCGTGATGGTGGCGGAGGCCGTCGTCGACGCCGATGCGCCAGCACCGAAGCGGCCGCCGCGCAAGCGCGGTGCCGCACCGAAGACCGCGGCGGTCGAGGAGCCCGCCGTCGCGGTCATGCTGGAGGCCGTCGAAGTCATGGCGGTCGCCGAGGCGCCAGCACCGCCGGCCGAGTCCGTTGCCGCCGACGATGCCGTTGCCCAGTCCGCCCCCGCCCGCAAGGGGCGCCGCAAGCCCAAGGCCGAGGCCGCCGTCGAGGAAGTTCCGGCGGAGCCGCCACGCTTCACGCTCGGCGCCCGCGAGGACGACGGCGTGTTCGGCGACTACGAACTGCGCGACGGCGAGACCGGCGGTACGTTCCGCCTGCGCCTGCTGGGTCGCCACACCTGGCGCTGCGATTGCGCTGGCTATCGGGATCAAGGCGCGTGCGAGCACGGCGGCCAGCTGCTGTCGCTGTTCGACGCGGACCAGCACGCGGCGCTCGATGCCGGCTGGCCGGCGCGCGAGGCCGAGGTCTGGCTCGTGCCTGGCGACGAGCGCGAGCTGCAGTGGGTCTGCGGCCGCGAGGTGCCGCAACGATTGCGCGAGCAGGCGGGACTGGACGTTCAACAACGCCGTCGTGCCGAGGGCGGCCACGCGTGGCTGCAGCAGGTGCTGAGCGATGCTCGCGCGCTGGGCGTCGTGCTGCGCGTCGATGCGCCGGTGTGGCCGCAACTGGCCTGCGGACGGGATGCGCAGGCGCGGGTGCAGCGCCTCGAAACCTTGATGGCCGACGGTGCCGCGATGCGCGCGCTGCTGCGCGACGAGCTGCCGACGCATGCGTGGGAGGCCGCGCTGTTTGCCGTCTGCGCGGGGCGTGCGTTGATCTCCGACGACCTCGGGCTGGGCCAGCGCGGCGCCGCCATCGCCGCGATCCAGCTGTGGGCGACGCTGTTCGGCGTGACGCCCGCTGTCGTCATCGCGCCGGAGTCCGCGCATGCCGCCTGGCAGCGCGACCTGAAGCGCTGGCTCGGCGACGACGCGAAGTCGGTGACGGTGGCCGCCGCGCCGCCCGCGAAGCCGCAGGCCGCGTTGCTGATCGTCGACGGCATCGAGTTGATGGGCGCGGATCGTCTGGCCGCGCTGCGCGCGCTGCCGGCCGCCCAGTTGCTGCTGATCGCGCACGAGGAGCCGCTGGGCGACGCGCGTCTGGGCGAGTGGGTCGACTGGCTCGACGACATGCGTCGCGGCCCGCTGTCCGATCTGCGGGTGCTGCCGGACGACGCCGGCAAGAAGGTCAGGCGCGACGCGCTGGAGCCGGTGTTGCTGTCGCGTCGCAAGCGCGAGCTGGACGAGCAATTGCCCGCCGCGTTGCTGACGCCGCTGTGGCTGGATGGGGCGGGATCCACAGGCGCCAGCCTGCCGGCCGCGCCGCTGAAGCAACTGCGTCAACTGGTCGAGCGCTGGACCGCGCTGCGCTTCCTGTCGAGCGCCGAGCAGCAGCAGTTGCTGGAGGCGCTCGCGCTGCTGCCGCCGGCCTCGCGCCAGGCGCTGGCGGCCAAGGCCGAGGCCATGCTTGCGTTGCGCCGCGAATGGATCCAGGCCGCCGCCGTGCCGGCCGCCGCGCGCTTGGTGATCTGCGCGCGCTCGGAGACGCTGCTCGACAGCCTCTCGATGTCGCCCCAGTTGCGCCGCCTGCCGCCGCAGCGCCTGCGCGCCGGTGATGCGACCGACGTCCGCGAGGCGGCGCTATCTGCCTGGCGCGGCGCCGAGGCCGGCGTGCTGCTGGCCAGCGATGACGCGCTCGGCAGCCTGGACGAGGGTGCGCTCGCTGGCGACCGCGTCGCGATCGTCCACGCGGACCTGCCCTGGCAGCCTGCCGTGCTGGCGCGCCGCATCCAGGCGGCCTGCGGTGAGGACGCCTGCGGCGTGCCGTCGGCGCTGCTGCTGATCGAGGACTCCCTCGACGCGGCCGTGCTGCGCGCGCAGCGCGACGGCGTCGTCTTCCCCGATTGGCTGGACACAGCACCCGCGTGGCTGGATGGCGATCAGCTCGATGGGCTGATGACGGTCCTTCCGACGCTGCTGGAAGGGCTGTGACTCACAGCGTCGCGAGCGAGGTCTTGAAGACACTCCCCGGGTCCACCGCGCGCTTCACCGCGCGCAGTCGTGCCACGTTGTCGCGGTAATAAGCGGAGGCCGGGTCGGTGATGGCCGCGTCGGGGTAGTTCACGTAGGCGCCGCCGGTGCTCCACGGTGCCATCGCTCCGCGCAGGCTGTGTGTCCATCGGGCATCGTCGTCGAGTTGGGCCGGCGTGCCGCTGCCCGCGAGCCCCTCCGTCAGGTATTGCGCGCTGAACAGCGCGTCGCGATGGGGGAACGCGGTCGCGTCCGTGGCCACTCGCGCGATCGCGCCGCCCATCAGGTCGAAGATCACCGTGCCGCCGCGCCCCGCGCGTCCGCGCGCCGTGAGCGCGTCCACCAACGTCTGCATCCCGGCCGCCGGCATCGGCTGCGCGAAGAAGTCGGAGCTTGCCGTCATCGCCACGCGCGGCATCACGCCGCCCGAGGCCTGCGAGGGCAGGTGGCACTGTGCCGCGGTCAGGTCGGCGCAGCGGTTCATCAGCAGCGTCGCCGCGCTGAGCACCTGCGCCGGGTCCTGCGCCGTCGGTGCGACAGGCGTGGCGGCGAGGAACCGGTCCCACTGCGTCCGGAGCGCCGCGGCCGTGTCGAAGGCCACGACGAAGACGGACAGCAGCAGATGCCCCACGCTGTCGACCGCGATCTGGCACTGCGACCACACCGAGTCCGGCAGCGTCGCGCACCAGGCCTGCCAGGCCAGGGCCACGCCGGCGTGGTCGCCCGAGACGAACTGTCCCCAGCAGGTGTTGAACGCGGGCAGCGCCTGCGTCTGGAAGCGCAGTTCCGTGACGATCCCGAAGTTGCCGCCACCACCGCCGCGCAAGGCCCAGAAGAGGTCGACGTTGCGCGTCGCATCGCAGGTGAGCGATTGACCATCGGCGCCGACGACCGTCGCCCCGAGGAGCGCATCGCAGGTCAGGCCGTGGGCGCGCTGGAAGAAGCCGAAGCCGCCGCCCATCGTGATGCCGCTGATGCCGACGGTGGGGCAACTGCCGGAGGGCAGCAGCCGCGGCTGCGGCAACGCGAGCAGGGCGCGGTACACGTCGGCGAGCTTGGCGCCGGCGCCGACGACGGCGATGTCGCCGTCCATGCGGACGCTGTCCATCGGGCCGGTATCGATCACCAGCCCGGTGCCGGTCGACGCGGCCAGGTAGCTGTGTCCGCCGCTGCGCGTGGCGAATGCGACCTTGTTGGACAGCGCGAAGTTCAGGGCGGCCACGACGTCCTCGGCCCCCGCGCATCGGGCCAGGGCCTGGGGCATCACGCCGTCGAAGCGCGCGTTGGCCGGCCGCCGGAAGGCGTCGAAATCCGCCTGGCCAGCCACGAGCAACTGACCCTTCATCTGCCGGGCCAGTGCGGCGTAGGGGCCGACATCGGGTGGGGGAGGTGGAACGACCGGGGTGCCGGCGTCGCCTCCGCCGCCCCCGCATCCGGTGAGCCATGATCCGGCGAGCGCTCCAACGCCCGCGCCCAGCAGTGCGCGACGATCCATGCACGGTCTCCCTGAACAGGTCTGCGGACCTTCAAATCTTCCCTGGAGATGAAGTCCAATGTGAGACCAGTGTAGGACCGAAGAAAGTCCAATATGCCTCATCCCTCATCGGGGCGTACCCCAGATCGCGGGAGGTGGCGGGACGGTGGACGCGCGAATCCTCCGCACGATGGCCCCCCAAGGCGGGCTGCAACGATGCGCTAGGTGAAAACCCCGAACGCTGTTATAGTCGTGGGCTTCACCGCTTCTGGCGGTGCTTCGTACGTCTCCTCTGACCTCTTGCAGACCGCTGCGTCGGGCATCCGAATGGACTCCCACGCAGGCTCCGGCTCTCCGCCGAAGCTGTTTCCCGCCACGGGGAGCGCGCACTGCATGCCCTCGGGTTCGGTCGGCGGCGATGCCGTCGCTTTGACTGTTCCCCGGCGCCTCACCAGGCCCTTCATGCCGACCACGGCGGTTGCTCTGCAATCGCGCCGCGCATGTGTCTTTCTTTCCTGGTGATCGACGCGAGCTTTCTCCCAGCGACATCACGGTTCTGCCGCGATCACATCGATCTTGCGCGGCGACCAGGCGCTCCGGCGCGGACTCCGTTTCGACGGCGTCGGCCCGGCTGTGCACCTTTGGATTGCAAAGACAAATGAGTTTCGACCACGACAAGAACACCGCCGCCGACACCCTGGACACGAACGAGGCGCTGGACAGCGGACTCGAGCAGGTGATCGAGGCCGGCGAACTCGGCGCCGACGCCGAGACCACCGGCACGCCGTTCTCGGCCCTGGGCCTGCACGACGCGCTGCTGCGCGCCGTCAAGGATTCCGGCTACGAGAACACCACCGAAGTGCAGGCGCAGGCGATCCCGCCGGCGCTCGACGGCAAGGACCTGATGGTCTCGTCGCGCACCGGTTCGGGCAAGACCGCCTCGTTCATCCTGCCCGCGCTGCAGCAGGTGCTGACCGCCCGCGCCGAACGCGCCGCCACCAACAACAAGACCCGGACCGTCGGCCCGCGCGTGCTCGTGCTGGCTCCGACCCGTGAACTGGCGATGCAGGTCGCCAAGTCCGCGATGACCTACGGCCGCCACATCCAGGGCCTGCGCGTCGCCACCGTGCTGGGCGGCATGCCCTACGCGCAGCAGCTGCGCGCGCTGAGCGGCCCGCTGGACGTCCTGATCGCCACCCCGGGCCGTCTGCTGGACCACATCAACAGCGGCCGCTGCAAGCTGGACAACGTGACGATGTTCGTCCTCGACGAAGCCGACCGCATGCTGGACATGGGCTTCATCGACGACATCAACTTCGTCGCCCAGCAGATTCCGGCCGAACGCCAGACGCTGATGTACAGCGCGACCTTTGCCGGCAACACCGGCCGCCTGGCCTCGCAGCTGATGAAGGACCCGCAGCGCATCGACGTCTCGGGCCACACCGACTCGCACGAGAACATCGAGCAGCGCCTGCACTGGGCCGACAACGGCCAGCACAAGCGCAAGCTGCTGGAACACATCCTGGGCCTGCGCGACGTCGACCAGGCCGTGGTGTTCACCAGCACCCAGCAGGACACCGAGTGGCTGGCCGAACAGCTGGAGGCCATCGGCCACCGCGTCGCCGCGCTGCACGGCGGCATGCCGCAGGGCAAGCGCACCCGCACGCTGATGGCGCTGCGCCGTCGCGACCTGCGCGTGCTGGTCGCCACCGACGTGGCCGCCCGCGGCATCGACGTGCCGACGATCTCGCACGTCATCAACTTCGGCCTGCCGATGAAGGCGGAGGACTATGTCCACCGCATCGGCCGTACCGGCCGCGCCGGCCGCTCCGGCCTCGCGGTGACGCTGGCCGAGCGTGGTGACATCTCGATGATCAAGCGCATCCAGCAGTTCACGACGCAACAGATCCCGGTCTCGCGCATCGAGGGCCTGGAGCCGCGTAACGAAGATCCGAAGATCTACCCGGCGCGCCCGGGTTTCGACCGCGGTGATCGCGGCGGCGACCGTGGCGGTTTCGGCGGCAATCGCGGCGGCTACGGTGGCAACCGTGGCGGCTTCGGCGGCAACCGTCCGCAAGGCGGTGGCTATCGTGGCGGCGACAACCGCTTCGACAACAGCGCGCGCTTCGAGCGTCCGGAAGGCCAAGGCCGTCCGCCGTTCGGCGAGCGTCGTGAAGGCGGTCAGGGTGGCCCCGGTGGTTTCGGTGGCGGCCAACGCTTCGAGCACCGCAACGAGCGCCCGCAAGGTGACCGCCCGTTCGGCGATCGTCCGCAAGGCGACCGTCCGCGTTTCGGTGATCGTCCGCAAGGCGGTCAAGGCTTCGGCGGCGCGCCGCGCAGCTATGGCGACCGTCCGCAGCGTGACTTCGGCGGCCCGCGCGAAGGCGGCAACGGCGGTGGTTTCGACCAGCGTCGTCCGGACCCGCGCTTCGACCGTTCGGCCGAGAACAACGACCGCTACGCACCGCGTGCCGAGCGTCCGGCCTTCAACAAGGGCGACGACAACCGCTTCGAAGGTCGTCCGGCCAAGCCGGCGTTCAGCAAGGGCCCGCGTCCGCAAGGTGGCGACGATCGCGGCGAGCGCGGTGGTTTCGTGCCGCGCAAGGGTCCGCGCAAGTTCTGAGCCTCACGGCTCGGCTGACGAGGGGCGCTGAGGGATGCGCGTCGAGGGTCGGATCGTCCAGTGGGACGACGCGAAGGGCTACGGCTTCATCGCGCCGTCCGACGGCGGGCCGAAACGCTTCGCGCACATCAGTGCCTTCGGCATGCGCGCCCGCCGACCCTTCGTCGGCGAACGCGTCGACTACGAGCCTGGATCCGATGCGCAGGGCAAGCCCCGCGCGCTGAAGGTCCGGAGCCTCGAGCCCAAGCCGGCGCCCGCCGGCCCCGCGCCCCGGCGTGGTCCGTCGTCCGGCTCTGCCGACGCGACCCGCGCTGGCGCGCGATCCAGGCCCGCGCCGTCCGCGCGCGGTGCTTCCGCTGCTTCCTCCCCCAAGACCTCGGCCGACACCGGTGCCTCGCTGTGGCTGGTGCCAGGCTTTGCCTCGCTGGTGCTGTTGACGCACCTGGCGTGGCCGTTGCCGCGCGGCTTGTGGGGCGTGTACGTCGCGATGAGCTTCGCGACCTTCATCGTCTACGCGCTGGACAAGCGTGCGGCGCGACTGGGCCAATGGCGCGTCAAGGAATCGACGCTGCATGTGCTCGCGCTGCTGTGCGGCTGGCCCGGCGCGTTGCTGGCACAGCACTTGCTGCGGCACAAGAGCGCCAAGCCGGTTTTCCGGCGGGTGTTCTGGTTGAGCGTCGCGCTCAACATCCTGGCCTTCGTCTGTCTTTTTACGCCGCTGCTGACGCCGTTCTTCTCCGGGATCTCCGACCACTGGAACGCGCGATCGGCCGGCTCATTCGTTTGATGCTGCAGTTGAAAGTGATTGGCACCGAGGACGTCCCGCACGTGCTCGCGTTGCAGGCCCAGTGCTACGGGCCCGAGTTCCTGGAAAGCGCCGAGGCCTTCGAGGCCAAGCTGAACGCGGCGCGCCATCTCCACTGTTCCTACCTGGCCGTCGAGGCCGGCGAGCCGCTGGCCTATGTCGTCAGCCTGCCGGTCGACGATGGGCAGCTGCCGGCGCTCGACGCGCCGTCGATCACGCCGGCGCGCGCACCGCGCACGCTGTACCTGCACGACCTCGCGGTCTCGCCGGCGGGGCGCGCGAAGCGCCTGGGCCACAAGCTGGTGCAGCAGGTGGTGCATCGCGCCCAGGACATGGGCCTGACGCAGGTCGCGCTGGTGGCGGTGCAGGGCTCGCGCGCCTACTGGGAGCGCCACGGTTTCTCCGACGCCGAGGCGCCGCTGAGCGCCGCGCTGACCGAGAAACTCGCCAGCTTCGGCTCCGGGGCAACCCTGATGCGCAGGTCCCTGACACCCGTGTGATGGGTGGAGGGGCGATGGCGGGCCGAGCGCCGGGCCGCCCTAAGCCGGCCCGCGCCCCCTCGGGGGGCGGGACCGAACGTCCCGCAGGGACGGGCGGTCCGGGGGCGCCATAATCCGCCCCTATGACAGTGACCCCGGGAGGCGTGGACGACGTGCTGCGCGACGATCTCCCCGAACCCTCATTCGAAGACCATTTCCGCGAAGGTCAGCTCCCGCAGGATTCGCTCCTGTGGTGGCAGCTGGAACGCAACGAGGCCCTGCTGGGCGCGCAGCGCGCGCTGTTCCACGGCCCGGCCACGCTGGTGCGGCTGCGCGTCTGGGTGTTCATCGAGCTGATGAGCCTGCCGCATTCGCGGCTCTCCCGCGACGACCTGAACCGCCACTTCCACGTGCTGCGCGACGAGGCGCTGGAGCTCGTGCTCAAGCGCCTGCGCGACGCGCAGTTGCTGGCCTGGGACGCGTCCAACCAGCAGTACGGCGTGACGCCGCTCGCGCAGCAGCTGATGGCGATGGTGTCGCCGCTGACGCAGGGGCAGGCCGCGGACGAGGACGGCGACCTGGCCGGCCTGCTGGCCAACGTGGCCGGCGCGCAGCAGCTCGGCACGCTGGAGCCGGCGCAGCTGCAGCATCTGCTGGCGCAGCTCTCGCGGCTCTACAACGAATTCGCCGACGCGATCGCGTCCGGTTCCGAGTTCCACCTGCGCCGCGCGCGCATGCGCTTCGAGCGCGCGCTCAAGCTGGTCGAGCGGGCCAGCGAGGCGCTGTCCGCGATCATCCGCCAGGCGGAGGACGACGGGAACGCGCGGCTCGAGCGGCTTGCGCGCGAGCTGGGCCTGGCGCAGGCGCGGCTGCTCGCGATGGCGAGCCAGTTCAACCGCGCGCTGCAGCAGGCCGACCGCCAGCGCGTCACGCTCGGCTCCACCGGCATCACGACGACCGATGTGCGGCGCTGGCTGCAGGAGGTCCCGTTCCTCGAGAACCTCGCGCTGGGCGCGCTGTCGCGGCCCGTCCATCCGGTCTTCGTCGCGCAGCATGAGCTGCTGGACGGCTGCGAGGCCGAGTTCGAACGCGACCGCCCGGTGCCGCCGACACCGGAGCCGCTGCCGACCGGCCTGGCCGCGCCGCAGGGCGAGCTCGCCGTCATGAGTCTGCCGCCCGAGATGAACCAGCTGCAGGCGCTGCTGGGCCTGTGGACCGGCGACAGCGTGCAGATGAACGACCTGCGGCCGGCGGTGCTCGGCGGCAGCTATGCGCGCGCAGCCTACCGCGCGCAGCTGCTGCCGCTGCTCGGCGACGTGCAGGCACAGCATCTGGCCGGCGCGACCGGCGACATGGCGCGCCAGCCGTGGCGTGTGCGCTGGTCCGCGCAGCAGGGCGAGATCGACGACGAGCACGTCCGCTGGATGAGCCTGGGCGTGCTGCACTCGACCGAGGTCGAGCCGCCCGTCGAGCCTGAACCCGAACCCAAGTGGCGCCCGCCCGAGCCGCCCGCGCCCAAGCGCGGCCGCCGCAAGGCCGCCGCCGGGGCCGCCGCCGGGGCCGCCGACACGTCCTCGGACGCGGGCGCGCAAGCCCTGACCCCCGATGCCGCCGCCGACACGGCCGCGGCGATGCCCGATTCCCCCGCATCGATCGCCGACACGACGCCGTCTCCGGACGCGCCGAGTGCGATCGACGTCGATGCCGACACCCCTTCCCAGGCCTCCCAGGCTTCCCAGGCATGAGCAATCAACTCGACGACGCCGCCCAACTGGCGGCTCAACTGCTGGCGCGCCGCTGGCTGCCGCGGAACCAGCCGCTGGTGCGCCGCGCGCTGATCGACCAGGAACTCTGGCGCGCGGTCAACGAGCGCGTCGCCGCCGTCGGCCTGCGCGTCGTGGACAACGTCTACGCGGACCACATCACGCTGGCGATGCTGCGCCCGGCCGAGGTCGCCGTGTTCGGCGAGACCGGCCTGGCGTCCAACAACAACCTCGACCTGCCGCGCGACGGCGTCGCGCTGCTGGTGGTCGTGTGGGCGCTGATCGTGCTGCCCAAGCGCCAGCGCCAGCTCTCGCGCGCCGAGGAGGCCGCCGAAGGGCAGGGCGAGATGTTCTCCAAGGACAAGCCGCTGCCCAGCGCCGCGAGCAGCGCGCCGACGCTCTCCTATCGCAGCCTGCTGGCCGACTTCGGCAACCAGCTGGGCAAGAAGATGCGGCTCGATTCCAACCTCAAGCTGCTCGAGCGCCAGGGCTTCATCACCCGCAAGGGCGAGGACATCTGCGAAGGCCCGCTGCTGGACCTGCTGCTCGACTACGACACGCTGGCCCCGCGCATCCTGGACGGCGCGCTGGCCGACGTGCTCGCGCGCAGCACGGACGCCGAGTCCGGCCCGATGCTCACCGCCATCCTGGCCGCCCGCCACAACGAAGAATCCGATCTGAGCGACGCCTGATGTTTCACCTGCAATCCCTGGAACTGCTGCACTGGGACTACTGCCGCCGCGTCTCGATGCCGCTGGACGGCAACATCATCACCATCGCCGGGCCGAACGGCTCGGGCAAGACGACGCTGCTCGACGCGATGCGGACGCTGTTGGGGCTGGAGTGCTCCGGCGGCCGGACCTACAAGACCTACGCCCGCCACGCCAACGCCGAGCACGCCTGGCTGCGCGCGCTGGTGGACAACCGGCCGCGCAACCGCCAGAACAGCAGCCGCCCGTTCGCGAGCTCGCTGCTGTACTCGGACCAGGTGACGCTGGCCTGCCGCATCTCGCGCCAGGGCGGCGACTGGGTGCGCCGCTACACGCTGGTCGACGGCGTGCAGGAGATCGAGGAGCTCGACACCCGCGCCGACAAGGACTGGCTGGGCATCGAGGCCTGGAAGAAGCGCCTGGAGGCCGCCGGGCTGACGCGCGCGATCGGCCGCGTGCTCGCGCTGGAGCAGGGCCAGACGGACCGCCTCTGCGAGCTGTCGTCCAAGGAGCTGCTGCGACTGGTGTTCGAGGTCTTCGGCGACCAGGAAGTGCTGGACCGCTACGAGCTCGCGCGCAACCACCAGCAGCAGCTGCTCAAGGAAGTCGACCAGTCGACGCATGAGCTGTCGCATGCCCAGGCGCAGTTGTCGGACCTGGCCAACCGCGTCAACAGCTACCAGCAGTACCAGCTGCGGCTGAAGGAGCGCGAGCGGCTCGCAACCGAGGTCGTGCCCGTGATGCAGTGGAGCGAGCAGCGCCAGCGCACCGCGCAGCAGCTGCGCGAGCTGCACCGTCAGCGCCTCTTCGCCCGCTCCGACGAGCGCGGCATCAGCGACAAGCGCGCGCATCTGCTGGCGCTGTTCAAGGCGCAGGAGGCGGCCAAGGACAAGCTGGCCGACCTGGAGCAGCAGCGCAAGGAAGCGCGCCAGGCCTTCGAGGCGGCGCGCGACGGCGAGCGGCCGATGGAGCAGCTCGCCAAGCGCGAGGAGGACCTGAAGGCGCTTGCCGCCGTCGAGACCGACGGCGCGGCGCTGACGGCGAAGCTGGAGGAGCTCGGCACGCGCCAGCACCAGCTGCGCGAGAGCTTCACGCGCCAGAACGACCAGCAGCGCAAGGCGCAGGCGGCGATGGACGAACTGACCGGGCAGCGGCTCCCGCCGCCGCCGGTCGAGGTCACGCGTTTCCGCAAGGCGCTGGACGAGGCCGGCATCGCGCACCACGTGCTGGCCGACGCGATCGACATCGCCGACGACCAGTGGCGCGCCGCCGCCGAAGGTTTCCTGCGGCCCTCGCGCTGGGTCGTGGTGCTCGCGCATGCGAGCGACGAGGGCCAGGCCTACCGCCTCGCGTCGCGCGAGCGCTATCGGCACTACGTCGTCGCCGACGGCGAGTTCGCGCCGACGGTGAGCCCGAAGGACAGCCTGTTGTCCGTGCTCAAGTTCAACGCGAAGGCGCCCGGCTGGCTGCTGCGGCAGCTGGCGTCGATCCGCTGCGTCGCGGACACCGACAAGGGCGCGCAGTCCGGCGGCGAGTGGATCACGCCGGAGGCCTACTACCGCGACGGCCGCGGCGGCCGCAGCCTGTGGGTCGAGCCGCGCGAGTACCAGTTCGGCGACTCCGCGCTGGACACGCGTCGGGCCTCGCTGGACAAGGAGCTGACGCGCTACGACCTGGAGCTGTCCAAGCTCGCCAAGGAGCAGCTCGAGATCGAGCGCCAGCTCAAGGACGCGCAACGCGCGGCGCAAGGCCACAAGGCGGCGCAGGAGCTCGTGGAGCGCTCCGAGGAATTCGCCGAGGCGCGTGCGCGCCTGCCCGGCCTGCGCCAGTCGCGGATCGAGGCGGCGACGCGCATGGGCGCGCTCGACCAGGAGCACGACCGCACGGTGGCCGCGGCGACGCGCACCGAGCGCGACTACGAAGCCGCGCAGGCCAGCCTGAAGGCCAGCGAGGACAACGTGTCGCGCGCCGAGCGCGACTGGGCGTCCCGGCGCGACGACCTGATCGCGACGGCGAAGGCGTCGCGCGAGGCCCGGGCGAAGTTCCCCGCGATCTGGGTGCACCCGATGCGCCTGAACGCCTTGCGCGATGAATTCGAGAACGCCAAGCAGGCGGAGATCGCGTCGCGCCATGTGCAGCAGGAGCTGGATACCGGCGTGTGGGAAACCGATGCCGGCGTGCAGGAACGCCATGCGCGGATGCAGATGGCGGTGCTGGAGCAGACCACGCAGCTCGACGACCGCCGCGCGAGCAACGAGATGGCGCGCATCGCCGCGTTCAACGCGCGCGAGCGCTACATCGACGTGCTGCGCGCGACGGTGCGGCGCTACAAGAAGAACGTGCAGGAGCTGGGCGAGCTTGCCGGCGTGCATGCGCAGGCCGAGCTGCCGCACCTCGACAACGACGACACGGTGCTGGCGCAGGCCGGGCTGCACGTGAAGTTCAACTTCGACGGCAAGGGCGAGGTGGGCATGAACGACGGCGAGGCCTCGGGCGGGCAGCAGGTCCTCAAGAGCCTGATCCTGCTGGTGGGCCTGATGAAGGACGACGACGCGCCCGGCGGCTTCGTCTTCATCGACGAGCCCTTCGCCCACCTGGACGTGCGCAACATCCAGCTGGTCGGCCACTTCCTGAAGAGCACGCGGGCGCAGTACCTGCTGACGACGCCGATCACGCACAACGTCGAGGTCTTCGAGCCGTCGGAGATCACGCTGGTCACGAGCAAGAAGCCCCGCGGCGAGCGTTGGGCGCCCCCGATCGCGGTGCTGGCGCGACGGCCGGAGAAGTCGGTCTACGGCTGATCCATCGGCCCCTCGATCCCACGAAAGCCGCGCCTCTGCGCGGCTTTTCTTTTGCGCGTCTGCGGGGTGTGCCCCCCATCAGAGGGCCGACTTCAGGACGAGACTTCAGACGGCAAGACTTGGCACTGACGCCTGTCGCAATGATGCGAGGAGGTCCACGTGACGGGGGCTGTCTATCTGGTCGAAGGCTTTCAACGCTGGATGCGCAAGCAGGCGCTGGCAAGACAGCGACCTGTGCCGCGCCGTGGCTGAAATGGAAAGTGGCTTGATCGATGCAAATCTCGGTAGTGGACTTTTCAAGAAGCGGATCGGACGATTCGGTGCTGGGAAACGCGAGGGCTATCGCGTGATCGTCGCGAGGCATCCCGCGGGACGGTGGTTCTTCGTGGATGGCTATGCAAAGAACCGACTGGACAACATCGAGCCGAAAGCACTCCGCGCGTTGCGAGAGGAGGGCGCCTGGCTCACCGGCCTGTCGCAGAAGGAGTTGGCCGCGGTCGTCGGCCATGGCCACCTGAAGGAGGTGATGTGTGATGAGGAAAAGGAAGTCCGCCATCGTTGAGCGCGTACTTGCGGAAGGCCGCTTGTGGCACGCTCACGGACTGATCAGCGATGAGCGTCGTCGGTCCTGCGAGATCGTCTGCATGCCCGCGCCGATGCCGCTGGAGCCGGAGGAAGTGCGCGCCATCCGCGAGCGGGACCAGTTGGAACTGGCCGTGTTTGCGGATCTGATCAACACGACGTCGCGACAACTGCGACGGTGGGAGCAGGGCCTGGGCCGTCCGCAGGGGCCCGCGCTCCGTCTGCTGCATCTGGTCCGGGAGCGCGGCGTCCATGCCATCTTTCTGCCAGCGGAGCTTCAATGAGCTCGTCGAGATGCGCGAAGGCCCGGGCATGCCCGGGCCTTCTGCTGATGGCGTGCGCGAGGCCTACTTGAGCCCGCCGCTCAGGAACGCCTTCAAGCGCTCGCTCTGCGGCTTTGCCAGCACCTCGCGCGGGTTGCCCTGTTCCTCGACGCGCCCCTGGTGCAGGAACATCGTGTGCGACGACACCTCGCGCGCGAAGCCCATCTCGTGCGTGACGACGATCATCGTCCTGCCTTCCGCCGCCAGGTCGCGCATCACCTTCAGCACTTCGCCCACCAGTTCCGGATCCAGGGCCGAGGTCGGCTCGTCGAAGAGCATCACCTCCGGCTCCACCGCCAGCGCGCGCGCGATCGCCACGCGCTGCGCCTCGCCGCCCGACAGCTGCGCCGGATAGACGTCCTTGCGGTGCGACACGCCCACGCGCGCCAGCAGCGCCTCGGCCTTCTCGATGGCCTGCGCGCGCGGCTGCTTCAGCACGTGGATCGGCGCCTCGATGACGTTCTGCAGCACCGTGCGGTGACCCCAGAGGTTGAAGTTCTGGAACACCATCGCCAGCCGCGCGCGCCAGCGCTGCAACTGCGCCGCGTCGGCGGACTTCAGGCTGCCGTCGCGGTCGCGCACGAGCTTGAGTTCTTCGGTGCCCAGCTTCAGCGTGCCTTCGAAGGGCTGCTCCAGCAGGTTCAGGCAGCGCAGGAAGGTGCTCTTGCCCGAGCCGCTGGATCCGATCAGCGTGATGACGTCGCCCGGCTTCGCGGCCAGGGACACGCCCTTGAGCACTTCACGATCGCCGTAGCGTTTATGGAGGTTGTCGACAACAAGACTGGCCGCGGACATCAACGGGCTCCCAGGAGTTTTCCGGTGCGGGTCGCTTCGCGCCCCGCGACTTTCGCGACACGCGCCCCGGCCGTGACCAGGCGCAGCGTGTCGCGTGCAAACAGCAGCCCGTCGGTGGGGCTCTTCAGGTCGGTCACCGATCCGCTGATCGGATCGATGACCTGCGCGATCACGTCGCCGGCCTTCACCGTCTCACCGACCTCGCGCAGGAAGGTCAGCACGCCGCCGACCGGCGAGGGGACCGGGATCGATCCCGCCAGCGGGCGCGCATCGCCGACCGGCGCGGGCACCGGCGGCGTCGCGCCGTACGGAGCGTCGGACGCGATCACGCCGCGATGGGTCAGGAAGTCCACGATCGCCTGCGCGTCCTTCGCGGCCAGGTCGTGGTGCACGTCCTGCTGGCCGCGAAGTTCGACCGTCACCGACAGGCAGGCCTGCGGGATCGGGAAGCGGTCGCCGAACTGCTTCGCCCACTTCCACCAGACCTGCGAGCAGGCCTCGTCGAAGGGGTTGTCGCCGGAGTCCGTCGCCAGCAGCGTCACGCCGGCGCCCAGGAAGGCGGCCAGCGGCTCGCATTGCGGCCAGCATGGCGTCTCGGTGTAGAGGTGCATCACCGCCTGCGCGTCGCAGTGCAGGTCCAGCACCACGTCCGCGTCGCAGGCCATCAGCATCAGCGTCTTGCGCAGCGCCTTGAGCTCGGTGTCCGCGGGCGACGCCTGGACTTCGGTCTTCAGCGCGGCGCGCAGCACGGCCACGTTGCGCGCCGGATCGGCGCCCAGGCGCGGCTCGGCGTGTCGCGCGGCGGCCTCGATGTGCTCCGGGTAGTGGCGGTTGAAGTTCTCGCCGGACAGGCCTTCGAAGCGGCCCAGGTGCGTCTGCAGCCACCATTGCGACAGGCCGATCGGATTGGCCATCGGCACGAGGATGATCTCCCCACGCAGGCGGCCCGCGGCCTCCAGCGCATCGAAGTGGCGGCGCAGGTGCCAGGCGGTGAGCATGCCCGGCAGCTCGTCCGCATGCAGCGAGGCCTGGATGTAGACCTTCTGGCCCTGGCCGGGGTGGCCGTAGTGCAGCGAGACGAGCTCGCGCTGCGTGCCCGGCGTCGGGCTCGGGAGCGGGTGTTGTCGGAGTTGCATGGGATGTGTTCCGTTCGGGGCGGCGGCACTGCCGTGTCAGCGGGGCACTGCCGTGTCAGCTGGGTATCAGCGGGGCGTCAGCGGGGCATCAGTGGTTTGAGCCAGCGCTTCTCGGCCTGGTGGAAGAGACCGACCAGCACCAGCGTCATCGTGAAGTAGAAGATCGCGGCGGTGATGAAGGCCTCGAACGGGATGTAGTAGGTGGCGTTGACGTCGCGGGCGACGCCGGTGACGTCCATGATCGTGACGAGGCTGGCCAGCGCGGTGCCGTGCAGCATGAAGATGACCTCGTTGCTGTAGGCGGGCAGCGCGCGGCGCAGCGCGTGCGGCACGACGATGCGGCGCAGCATCACCCAGCGGCTCATGCCCAGGGCCTTGGCGGCTTCGACCTCGCCGTGCGGCAGCGAGCGGATCGAGCCGGCGACGATCTCCGTCGTGTACGCGGCGGTGTTCAGCACGAAGGTCAGGCAGGCGCAGAACCAGGCCGAGCTGAACAGCGGCCACAGCGCGCTCTGCTGCATCCACTCGAACTGGCCCAGCCCGTAGTAGATGAGGAAGAGCTGCACCAGCATCGGCGTGCCGCGGAAGACGTAGGTGTAGGCCCAGACCGTGCGCGACAGCCATTGGATCGGCAGCGTGCGCAGCACGCCGAGCGGGATGGCCAGGACCAGGCCGATGAGCAGCGAGATGGACAGCAGCTCGAAGGTGATGAGCGCGCCCTCGAGGTAGCGCGGGAGGTTCTCGACGATGGCGTCCAGGTTCATGGGGAATCGTGATTACAGCGAGTGGCGACGCACACCGATGGACAGGCGCTTCTGCAACTGGTCGAAGACCAGCTCGGACACGGACGTGAAGAGCAGGTAGATCAGCGCCACGGCGAGATAGAAGACGAAGGGCTCGCGCGTGCCGGCGGCGGCCTGCGAGCCGCGCATCATCAGGTCATGCAGCCCGATGACCGAGACGATGGCCGTGCTCTTGATCAGCACCAGCCAGTTGTTGGACAGGCCCGGCAGCGCATGCCGGAACATCTGCGGCAGCGTGATGCGCCACGCGACCTGCGCGGGGCTCATGCCGAAGGCCAGGCCCGCCTCGCGCTGCCCCGGCGGGATCGCCAGGAAGGCGCCGCGGAAGGCCTCGGTCAGGTAGGCGCCGAAGATGAACGCGATCGTCACCACGCCGGCGACGAAGGGGTTGATGTCGACGGGGTCCTCATGCCCCAGCGACAGCGCGATGGCGTTCACCGCGACCTGTCCGCCGAAGAAGATCAGCAGCACCAGCACCAGGTCGGGCACGCCGCGGATCAGTGTCGTGTAGACGGTGGCGACGCCCTTGGCGACGCGGGACTTCGACAGCTTGGCCATCGCGCCGATCAGCCCCAGCACCATGGCCAGCGCCATCGAGCTGAGGGCCACGCCCAGGGTCAATACGGCGCCCTCGAGCAGGCTGGGCAGATAACCGTGCAGGAACATTCGACGGACCTTGTTCGTTCTGAAGGGAAGAGGCCCGGCGGTGCCGGGCCACAACGCACAGGGGCGGAGACACCGCGAGCGCGGCGCCTCCGGTGGGATCACTTGCCCGTCTTGCCCGAGATGTCGTACTCGAAGTACTTGTCGTTGAGCTTCTTGAAGGTGCCGTTGGCCTTCACCGCGGCGATGGCGTCGTTGAACTTCTTGCCCAGCGTCTTCTCGTCCGCCTTGCGCAGGCCCACGCCGCTGCCGGTGCCGAAGTACTTGACGTCGTCGTAGCTCGGGCCCACGAACGCGTAGCCCTTGCCGGCCGGCGTCTTCAGGAAGCCCATGTCGGCGGCCACCAGGTCGGCCAGCGTCAGGTCCACGCGGCCCGACTTCAGGTCCAGGAAGGCCTGGTCCTGCGTCGCGTAGCGGACGATCTCGCTCTGCTTGAAGGTGTCGGCGGCGAACTTCTCATGGATGGTCGCGCGCTGCACGCCGATCTTCTTGCCCTTCAGACCGGCGGGCGAGAAGTCGAACTTCGCGTCGGCCTTGGCGGTGAAGCGGGCCGGGGTGTTGTAGTACGGGTTGGAGAAGGCGATGACCTTCTTGCGCTCGTCGGTGATCGACACCGACGCGATGATCGCGTCCACCTTGCGCGACTGCAGCGCGGGGATCAGGCCGTCGAAGTCCTGCTGCACCAGCGTGCACTCGGCCTTGATCTCGGCGCACAGCGCCAGGGCCAGGTCGATCTCGAAGCCCTTGAGCTTGCCGTCCGCGCCGACTTCGGAGAACGGGGGGTAGGCGCCCTCGACGCCGATGCGGATCTTCTTCCATTCAGGGGCCTGGGCGTGCGCGGCGCCGGCGGTGGCCAGCAGGGCGCAGGCCGCCAGGGCGGCGCGGGCGATCAGTTGTCGTCGTTGCATGTGGGCTCCTTGTGATGAGCAGGAAAGCGTGGAAACGCGTGGAATGGACATCCGGTGACGACCTCGGGCGGTTCGAGTCCGCCTTGTGAGGAGGTCGTCCGGACTGGGGGGCATTGTTGCAATGCCGCACGTGCGGCGGCCATCAGGGTTAAGGAGAGTGCAAAAACGTGTGAACGGCCTGGACGGTGGACGCGGGGTCCTCCTCCTGGGGGACATGCCCTAATTCGGGGAAGACCTGCACGGTGCTGTGCGCGATGGCCTGATGGAAGCGCTCGGCCGCCGCGGGCGGGATGAGGCGGTCCTTGCCGCCCCACAGGATCAGGGTCGGGACCTGGATGCGCGGCAGCAGATCGGCGTACCGGCCGGGCGCGCGCTGTGCCAGTCGTTGCGCCAGCGCCTCGCGGTTGCCTTCGCGCAGCGTCAGTTCGAAGTAACGATCCACCAGCGCCGCGGAAACCTGGGTCGGATCGCCATAGACCTCGCGCAGGCTGCGGTCCACCAGCGGCCGTGGCAGGAACACGCCGGCCAGCCAGTGCAGCACGCGCGAGTCGGGCACGCGGAACCCCGCGGGCACCGCTTCGCTGCGGACATCGAGCCCGCCGGCGTCGACGAGCACCAGCGCCGCGACCTGTCCGGGATGCCGCGCCGCATACAACCAGGCCAATCCGCCGCCCATCGAATTGCCGCCGAGGACCATGCGGTCAATCTGCAACTGTCGGAAGAACGACAACAGGAACGAGTCATAGGCATCGTCGCCGTAATCGCCTAGGACGGAAGGGCCGGTGAGGCCGAAGCCCGGCAGGTCGAGCGTGATCACGCGGCGCGTCGCGCTGAGCGACTTCACCCAGCCCTCCCAGGTGTGCAGGCTCGCGGCGGTGCCGTGCAGCAGCACGATGGGCGTGGTGTCGGTCTTCGGGCCCTCGTCGCGGAAGTGGACCAGCTGGACCTGCCCGCCGGGCAGCTTCAGTTCGAGGAAGTCCGACGGCGGCGGCGCCCAGCGGGCGACCAGCCCTTCCAACGGCCGTTCCGGCGCGCGGAAGGCCATCGCGAGCAGGGCCGTCGCCAGCACGGCGAACCCCAGCAGCTTCATCAGCCGGGCGCCGACGGTGGGACGCTCGGTCATGCGCTCGATCATTCGACGACGGAGTCGGGCGAGGGCGCCAGTTCGGGGTCGACCGCGCGGCGCTCGTCGAACACGAAGCAGTCGCCGTGGTAATGCGCGTTGCCGACTTCCTCGAAGTACTTGAGGATGCCGCCCTCGAGCTGGTAGACCTTCGCGTCGAGGTCGTGGCGGCCGGCCTCCTGCTCGAGGTAGAGCGCGGCCTTTTCGCAGCGGATGCCGCCGGTGCAGTAGCTGACGACGGTCTTGCCGGCGAGCTCCGCGCGATGGGCCTGGAAGGCGTCGGGGAACTCGCTGAACTTCGTGATGCGCCAGTCGATCGCGCCGTCGAAGGCGCCCACGTCGACCTCGAAGCCGTTGCGCGTGTCCAGCGTGACCACCGGCCGTCCCTCGTCGTCATGGCCCTGGTCCAGCCAGCGCCGCAGCGTGGCTGCGGGCAGCGCGGGCGCGCGGGGCGCCTGGTCCGGGCGGATCGTCGGGTGGTTCATCCGGATGATCTCCGGCTTCACCTTCACCAGCAGCTTGCGGAACGGGACCTCGTCGCTCCAGCTCTCCTTGGGCGCTAGCGCGGCGAAGCGCCGGTCTTCACGCAAGGCGTTCACCCAGGCCGTCACCGCGTCCGGCGCGCCGGCGAGGAAGAGGTTGATCCCCTCCTCGGCGATCAGCACCGTGCCCTTCAGGCCCAGGGTCTGGGCGCGCTCGTGCAACGTGTCCCGCAGTACCTCCGGCGCGTCGATGGCGACGAACTGGTAGCAGGAGATGTTGAGGACAGTCTTGAAGTCGGAATCGGTCGGGACAGCAGTGTTCATGCCGTTGCGGCGGCCAGTGGCCGCGCAGGGTCAGGAAAACAGAAGATTGTAGGCGGGGTGCGAAGAGAGCCTGCGGGTGGCCTGGCGCGGGCACTCCACGATGCAGGAGGCCTCGCGTCCGCGAACCTCCAGCATCATTCCGGCCCCACAGGCGCTCGCTGACCTTGCCGGCGCTCCACGCCGGTTTCTCATCGCTTGGCTTCGGGGGACTTGGGTTCGTTGAGCTTCACATCGGGCGCGGGCACGGGCTTGATGCGCACCGGCACGGCGGCGCTGCACAGGTCCGTGTAGCCGGGGCTGTGGACGAACCAGCCGCCGCGGTTGCGGCGCGCGTTCAGCAGTTCGGTCCAGGTGGGCGTGTCGGTGCGCAGGACCTGCAGGGCAGGGCGCTGCTCGGCCGGCAGCGCGGAGGCGAGCGAGACGCGCTCGATGCCCAGCCGCTGCTCGGGCTTGTCGTAGAAGCCCATCGCCGCGCCACCGCGCGGCAGCGCCGACAGGAACTCCATGCCCTTGAGCACGCGACCGACCACCGTGATGTTGAGGTCCAGCCCGCGCGGCGCGTGTCCGATCACCGCGTAGAGCTCGGCGCCGGTGCTGGAGTCCTTCGCGTTGCCGCGACCCGCGCCGACGGTGCCGTAGCAATGCGCCAGCCAGGCCTGGCCGGTCTTCGGATCCGCGGCGGCCGGGAACCCGTCCACCTGCCCGGCGCGCGGCGCCCAGCCCTCGACATCCGGCAGCACCGTCATCGGCACGCCCTTCAGGGGGATCGAGAACTCCGCCGGAAGATGGGACTTGGCCCCCGCCGGGAAGGGCTTGCCCTTGCCCTTGAGACCGGTGTCCTCGTCGTCCGCGTTGGGGTCGCCCCATTGGGTGACGAAGTTGTCCTGCACGCGGACGATCGCCAGTCCGTCGTAGTAGCCGCCGCGAGCCAGCGCGCGGATGTTGTCGACGTGCGCCGGTGCGAAGCGCGGCGCCAGCTCGATGAAGACCTGACCCTGCGGCAGTGCCATCACCAGCAGGTTGTCCGGATCGACATCGCGCCAGACGGAGGCGGGCGCGGTGGCGAGGATGTCGGCGCTGCTGCGCGGCGGCTGGGCGGGCTTCTTCGCCGCCGCGGTGGATGCCGCCGTTGACGTCGCCGTCGATGCCGCGGCGGGCTTGGCGGCCTTTGCCGCGGGCTCGGCCGCGTGGGACGGCAGCGGGGCGCACAGCGCCAGGGCCGCCATCAGGGGAAGGGCCTTCATCGTCGTCATGCTCATCGTCATCCGGGCGCTCCGCGAGAGTGTTCGATGGGGGGCGAGCATAGCCTTCTTACAATCGCGCAATGGCTTTCGTTCACCTCCGCACCCACACCGAGTTCTCCGTCGTCGACGGCACGCTGCGCATCGATGACGCCGCCGCCGCGGCCGCCAAGGACGGCCAGGTCGCCTTGGGCCTGACCGACCTCGCGAACATGTTCGGCGGGGTGAAGTTCTACAACGCCTGCCGCAAGAAGGGCGTGAAGCCCATCCTCGGCGTGGAGGCCTGGCTGGAGCCCGAAGCGGTCGACCGTCCGCCGTCGCGGGTGCTGCTGCTGGTGCAGGACATCCAGGGCTACCTCAACCTGAGCGAGCTGCTGTCGCGGGCCTGGATCCAGAACGTGCAGCGCAACCAGGCGCTGCTGAAACTGGAGTGGATGCAGGAGCTCAACGCCGGCCTGATCTGCCTGGGCGGCATGCAGTTCGGCCCGATCGGCCAGGCGCTGATCGCCGGCGACGAGGCGCGCGCGCTGGACGTGGCTCAGCGCCTCGCCGCGATCTATCCGAACCGCTTCTACATCGAGCTGCAACGCGCCGGCCTGCCGGGCCAGGAGGCGCTGCTGCGCCAGCTCGTGCCGCTGGCCGCCAAGGCGGGTCTGCCGGTGGTGGCGACGCACCCGATCCAGTTCCTGGGCGAAGAGGACTTCGAGGCGCACGAGGCCCGCGTCTGCGTGGCCGACGGCGAGACGCTGGCCAACCCGAAGCGGGTCAAGCGCTTCCTTCCCAGCCAGCACTTCAAGAGCCAGGCGGAGATGGAGGCGCTCTTCGCCGACATCCCCAGCGCCATCGCCAACACGGTGGAGATCGCCAAGCGCTGCAGCCTGACGCTGGTGCTGGGCAAGCCGCAGCTGCCGAACTTCCCCACGCCGATCCAGGCCGACGGCACGCCGATGCCGATGGAGCAGTACTTCCGCATGCTCTCGCACGAGGGGCTGGAGGATCGGCTGCAGCTCCTCTACCCCGATCCGGCCAAACGCGAGGCGGTGCGCCAGCGCTACGTGGACCGGCTGGAGTTCGAGCTCGAGACCATCATCAAGATGGGCTTCCCCGGCTACTTCCTCATCGTGGGTGACTTCATCCGCTGGGCGAAGAACAACGGCTGCCCGGTGGGCCCGGGCCGGGGCTCGGGCGCGGGCTCGCTGGTCGCCTACGTGCTGCTGATCACCGACCTGGACCCGCTGCAGTACAACCTGCTGTTCGAGCGCTTCCTGAACCCGGAACGGGTCTCGATGCCCGACTTCGACATCGACTTCTGCCAGGGCAACCGCGACCGCGTCATCGAGTACGTCAAGGACAAGTACGGCCGCCCGGCGGTGAGCCAGATCGCGACCTTCGGCACGATGGCGGCCAAGGGCGCGCTGCGCGACATCGGCCGCGTGCTGGGCATGGGCTTCGGCCATGTGGACTCGATCGCCAAGCTGGTGCCGGCGCCTCCGGGCAAGACGGTGACGCTGGCCAAGCTGCCGCCGGACTTCGATCCGGACAAGGCCAAGATGGTCTACGCGCGCCACGAGTCGCCGGAGATCGGCGAGCGCGAGGCGCAGGACGAGGAAGTCGCCGGCCTGCTGGAGATGGCGGCGCGCGTGGAGGGCACGGTGCGCTCGATCGGCATGCATGCCGGCGGCGTGCTGATCGCGCCGGGCAAGATCACCGACTTCTGCCCGCAGTACCAGCAGCCGGGCTCGACCTCGGCGGTCAGCCAGTACGACAAGGACGACGTCGAGGCCATCGGCCTGGTCAAGTTCGACTTCCTGGGTCTGGCGACGCTGACCATCCTCGAGCTGGCCAAGAACTTCATCGTCGACCGGTATCCCGAGCACAAGGACTTCGCGTTCGAGACCATCCCGCTCGACGACAAGCGGACCTACAAGCTGTTCTCCGACGGCCTGACGGAGTCGGTCTTCCAGTTCGAATCGAGCGGCATGCAGCGCATGCTCAAGGACGCGAAGCCGTCGCGCCTGGAAGACCTGATCGCGCTGAACGCGCTGTACCGGCCGGGCCCGATGGACCTGATCCCGAGCTTCGTCGCGCGCAAGCACGGCAAGGAGGTGGTCGAGTACCCGCATCCGCTGGTGGAGCCGGTGCTGTCCGAGACCTACGGGATCATGGTCTACCAGGAGCAGGTGATGCAGACCGCCCAGGTGCTGGGCGGCTACTCGCTCGGCGGCGCGGACATGCTGCGCCGCGCGATGGGCAAGAAGAAGGCCGAAGAGATGGCCATGCACCGCGACCTGTTCCGCAAGGGCGCCGCGGAAAAGGGCATCGGCCAGGACAAGGCCGATGAGGTCTTCGACCTGATGGAGAAGTTCGCGGGCTACGGCTTCAACAAGTCGCATGCGGCCGCGTACTCGCTCCTCGCTTATCACACGGGCTGGCTGAAGGTGCATTTCACGGCGGAGTTCTTCGCCGCGAACATGACCATTGAATCGGACGACACCGACAAGCTCAAGGTGTTGATGAACGATGCCAAGCTGTTCGGCATCGAGTTCGAGCCGCCCAACATCAACCTGGGCGTCGGCCGCTTCGAGCCGATGGCCGCGGACGAGGGCACGTCGAAGTCGGTGGCCAAGGAAGGCAAGGCCGGCACCACGCCGCGTGCGCGCAAGATCAACTACAGCCTCGGCGCGATCAAGGGCACGGGCGCGGGCGCGATCGAGGCGATCGTGCGCGCCCGCACGGAAGGCGGTCCGTTCACCAGCTTCTTCGACTTCTGCGCGCGCGTCGACCGCAAGGCGGTCAACAAGCGCGTCGTGGAGGCGCTGATCAAGGCCGGCGCCTTCGACGCGCTGCACCCGAGCCGCGCGCGGCTGCTGGCCAGCGTCGCGCTGGGCTATACCTACGCCGACAACCTGGCGCAGAACGTCAACCAGGGCGGGCTGTTCGACTTCGACGGCGGTCACGGCTCGTCGACGGCGGAGCCGGACTTCGTCGACGTCCCCGAGTGGGGCATCAAGGAGCGCCTGAGCCTGGAGAAGACGGCGATCGGTTTCTACCTGTCGGGGCACCTGTTCGACCAGGCGGAGACGGAGCTGCGCCGGATGGTCAAGCGCCGCATCGTCGACCTGCAGGACAGCCGCGAGCCGACGACGGTGGCGGGCATCGTGTCGGACATGCGGGTGATCAACGGCTCGCGCGGCCGGGTGGCGATCTTCAAGATCGACGACAAGACCCATGCGATCGAGGCGGTGGCCAACGAGGAGATGCTCAACGCCAACAAGGAGCTGCTGGCGGAGGACGAGCTGATCATCGCGGTGGGCAAGGTGCAGAACGACCGCTTCTCCGGCGGGCTGCGGATGAACGTGCAGCAGGTGTTCAGCCTGGCGGCGGCGCGGGCGCGCTTCGGGCGCTACCTGCGTACGGCGCCGAACCTGCCGGCGTCGACGGTGCTGGAGCTGGTCAGGAGCTGGCCGGCCAAGCGCGTGGAGACGGAGCAGGGCGTGCTCAGCCAGGGGCTGGAGCTGCGCATCCCGATCAAGCGCAACGGCGCGGTCGCGGAACTGGGCCTGGGCGGCGCCGGCAAGTTCTGGCCCAGCGACGAGGCGCTGGAGCAGCTCAAGCCGGCGGAGATCGTGTACGACGCGGGCGGGTGAAGGAAGGAGCGGCTCTTGGATAACAGTTGTTATGGCAGTTTTTTTGAGCTATAACAATTGTTCCATGAGTCTTAAAACCTTCCCGTTCATCGTCGAAGACTCGCTCGCCGCTCTCGGCGAACGGATTTCGCTTGCCCGCCGTGCTCGGCGGTTGACGCGGCCGGATCTGGCGGCCCGAGCAGGTATCGGCCTCAGCACGCTGGTGGCGATCGAGACCGGTGCCCCCACCGTTCAGATTGGCTCCGTATTGATGGTGCTTTGGGGGCTTGGATTGGAAGGGACGTTCGATACCCTGTCCAACCTGGGATCTGACAAGGAACTCTCCGCATTGATGGCCGACGCCGTGCCGCTGCGCGTTCGTACGCCCAAACGGAGGACCCCATGAGCGCTGACGCCAAACCCGTGTGGGTCTGGCTTCCTCACAGCCCGGACCCGGTCGAATGCGGCGTGTTCTCGTTGAAGGACGGCGTCGGCATTTTTGAGTATCGGCAAGCTTATCTGGACGCGCATGGCGTCGCTCTGGATCTGGCACACCTCGCCTTGAGCTCACGCGCTCGGCCGATCAGGGAAACCAGACAGGACGGACTCTTCGGTGTGATTCGCGATGCCAAGCCAGAAGGCTATGGGCTGGATCTGCTGGCGCATGTGCGGCAGGTCCGCGTCGAAGATCACATGGCCGTGCTGGAAGAGTCTGAAGGCGATTCGGTCGGGGCCATTGCCGTCTGCGACGACGTGTCGCGAAAGCAGGAGTTCCACTGTCCACCCTCTCAGGATCTGCTCCAGATCCTCGCTGATGTGCCGGACACGCGGCCAGCCAGCGATGCCGTGCGCGAAGTGAAAGGCATCGTCGGCACGAGCGCCGGCGGTGAACGTCCCAAGCTCACGGTGCTGCATGAGGGGCAGCAGTGGCTGGCCAAGCTGCAAGACCGAGGAGATCGACCCCACTCACCGCTTCGCGAATTCGTGGCGATGAAAGTGGCGGCAGAACTCGGCGTGAATGCGGCCGAAGTGCAGTTCAAGCGGGTCGAGCAACGCGAAGTGATCCTCGTCCGACGTTTCGATCGCCATGTGGATGCGCAGCGGCGAGTGACGCGGCGTCTCTTCGCCAGCGCACATACCGTGCTGGGCCTGGACAAACAGGTGCGAGGAAGCCGGGAGCGTTCGTATCTGGCTCTCGCGCATGAGCTGCAGCGGTGGCGGGGGCGCGCCGACAGCGACACGGTGCTGGCGGGAAAGCGCGAACTGTTCCGTCGCATCGTGATGAACGCGATCCTGGGCAACGGTGACGATCACCCACGCAACACGGGCTTCCTGTTCGACGGAACGGGCTGGACTCTTTCTCCAGCGTTCGACATCGCGCCCTATGGCATGGGCTTTTCGGGCACGCAGTCCATGGACATCTCCCGCTCTCGAACGCACGCGGCGTCCGCCGCGGTCTTCAACCTGATCGACGCCTGCACGGAATATGGCTATGTCGAGGAAGAGGCGCGCGAGTACATCGCGTCCGCCCGTCGCCAAGCGCCGGCTCTGTGGACCGAGCAGGTGATCGCTGCCGGTTTCCAGGAAGACGAACTGCCGTTCCAGACGCCAACCTGGCTGGACGCAGAGGCACCGGCAGGCACGACGTCACGCCGGCGTCCGCGGGGGCGTTGACCTCCGTCGCCGGTGGGCCACTGCGGCTCGGGTCACTCGCCTATCCCCCATTTGACGGGTACTGACGCCACCCCACGCCGGGGGTGTCAGGCGTAAGCTGCCCCCATGCAGGATGCCAAGCCCCGGACCGGCCTGATCCTTACCGGAGGAGGCGCGCGCGCGGCCTACCAGGTCGGCGTGCTGGCCGCCATCGCGCAGCTGCGCCGCGATGCCTGCACCACCGGCGACAACCCCTTCCAGGTGATCTCCGGCACCTCCGCCGGCGCCATCAACGCCGCCACGCTCGCCTGCCAGGCCGACGACTTCTGCTCCGCCGTCGACGGCCTCATGTACATCTGGCAGAACATCCACGTCAACCAGGTCTACGCCGCCGATTCCTTCGGCGTGATCCGCTCCGGCGCGAAGTGGCTCAGCATGCTCTCGCTCGGCTGGGCGCTGAACCGCTGGCGCCGCACCCGCCCGCGCAGCCTGCTGAACAACACCCCGCTGCGCGCCCTGCTGGACCAGTGGATCAAGTTCGACCGCCTCGACGAGATGCTCGCCAAGGGCTACATCGACGCGCTCGCGGTGACGGGCTCCAGCTACACGTCCGGCCACCACGTCACCTTCTATCAGACGCACCAGCAGCGCGATCCCTGGGTCCGCACGCAACGCATCGCCACCCGCATCCCGAAGCTCTCGATCGAGCATCTGGTCGCCTCGTCCGCGATCCCCTTCATCTTCCCCGCCGAGCCGCTGGAGCTCGGCGGCGAGGTCGAATGGTTCGGCGACGGCTCGATGCGCCAGACCGCGCCGATCTCGCCGGCCGTGCACCTGGGCGCGGAGAAGGTCCTCGTCATCGGCGCCGGCCGCATGCACGAGGCCGGCGGCGAGGGCCAGCACGGGCCGACGCCCACCGGACATCCCAGCCTGGCGCAGATCGCCGGCCACGCGCTGTCCAACATCTTCCTGGACGCGCTGGCCGTCGACATCGAGCGCCTCAAGCGCATCAACAGCACGCTCGCGCTGCTGCCGGAAGAGGCGCTGCGCAACACGCCGCTCAAGCCGATCGAGGCTCTCGTGATCGCGCCGAGCCGGCCGCTGGACAGCCTTGCCGCCGAGCACCAGGGCGCGCTGCCGCCGCCGATCCGCGCGCTGCTGCGCAGCGTCGGCGTGTCGGGCGAGGGCGCCACCGCCAGCGGCTCGGCGCTGGTCAGCTACCTGCTCTTCGAACCCGAGTACACGAACGAGCTCATCACGCTCGGCATGTCGGACACGCTCGCCCGTCGCGTCGAGATCCAGCGGTTCTTCGACTGGCCCGCGCAGGCGCCGCAGATGGACCCCGCCGCGATGCGCAAGCGCGCCGGCGGCTTCGCGCTGCAGGTCCCGCCCAATCCCCCCGGACCGCCCCGCCTGGTGGCCTCATCGGGGGCCTGAATCGAGACCTGAATCGGGGCCTGAATCGAGCCCACATCCGCATCCGCACCCGCATCTCACTGCACCGCACCACGCCATGCCGAATGGGGCCGGAGGAGATGGATCTTTGCAAGGGACGGTGACGTCTCAGGTCGTCAGGCGGAGTTCAGCCATGAGTCCGCCTTCCGGGCGATTCGACAAGGTCAGCGATCCCCGCTGCCTCAGCGTCAGCTCCCGCGCGATGTAGAGCCCCAGTCCCGCGCCGCCGGTGTGACGGTTGCGGGAGTCCTCCAGGCGGTAGAACGGCTCGAACACCGCTTCCAGCTTGTCCTCCGGAATGCCGGGGCCTGGATCGGTCACGCGCAGCCAGGCGCCTTGCGCGTCCCGGCCGACGCGGACCTCCGCGCTGCCGCCGTAGCGCACCGCGTTGCCCACGAGGTTGCCCAGCACGCGCCGCAGCGCCATCGGCTGGCCTTTGGCGAGCACCGGCGCGCCGTTCATCGACTCATCGTCAGGCGACGCGCTGTCGTCCTCGAAGCGCACCGGCATCGCCTGCTCGATCAGGTCGTCGGTCAGCGCCTGCGCCAACGCGCCGAGATCGACGTCGACCAGCGGCTCCGCCGCGCCCGGCCCGTCGCCGCGGAACAGCTCCATCACCGCGTCCACCAGCGCATTCATCTCGCGGATGTCCTCGACGGAACGCTGGCGCTGGATCTCCTCGATATCCAGCGTCTCCAGCCGCATGCGCAGCCGCGTCAGCGGCGTGCGCAGGTCGTGGGAGATCGCCGCCACCATCAGCCCGCGCTCGTTGAACTGCCGCCGCAGCTGGCGCGCCATCGCGTTGAAGACCTGCGCGCTCTCGCGGACCTCCAGGGTGCCGCGCTGCTCGTCGAGCAGCGGCAGCCGGTCCTGCTTGTGCAGCGATTGCCCCAGTTCCTGCGACGCCCGCACGAGATCGCGCATCGGGCGCGACAGCCAGCGTGAGGCGATCCAGGCCGCCAGGCCGGTGACGAGCAGGCGGATGCCGTAGTCGAGCGTCAGTTCCCAGGCGGTCAGCGCGCGGAACGGGCCTCGCCACTGCGGCTGCGGTCCTGGGGGCTGCGCGCCCTGCGTCTGCGAGGGCGGCGGAAAGCCGCGGAAGCCCTCGCGCGGTGGCATCGGCATGTCGCCCGGGAGAGGCGGCTCGTCGCGCAATTCGGGGTCGGCGCCCATGCCTTGCGGTCCCGGTCCCGGGCCAGGCCCGGGTTCGGTTCCGGGTCTTGGTCCGGGTCCGGGCACCTGAGGCCCGCGCACGAGTGCCGGCATCGGCGGCAGCGACGGCACGCCGTGCATGCGCAGGGCATAGGGATCGCCGCGCGTCCAGGTCACGACGCCGATCGCCAGCGCCTGCGCGACCACCAGCGTGACCCACAGCAGGAGAAAGATCCGCCGTGCGAGCGTGTCGCCGAAAGCCCGCGCGAATCCGTCGCGGATCACGACGGTCCGCCGCTTCAGGCGATGCGTCATTCGGTCCGTCATGCGGTCCGTCCCGGGATCCGGAGCGCTCAAGTCTGCACCTGGGCGTCGAAGAGGTAGCCTTCGCCGCGCATCGTGCGGATCAGGCGCGGCTCCTTGGGCGAGTCGCCGAGCTTCTGCCGCAGCCGCGAAATCGTCAGGTCCACGCTGCGATCGTTGACCTCGACGCCGGGGGCGCGTGTCAGCTCGATCAGCTGCTCGCGGCTCAGCACGCGTCCGGGCCGCTCGACGAGCGCGCTCAGCATGCGGAATTCGGCGCTCGACAACGGCACCACCACCTCCTGCGGCGAGACCAGCTGCCGCAGCAGCCGGTCGAAGGCCCAGCCCTCGAAACGGAACTCGCGGCGCGTCTGCGCTTCGTGTTCGCCGCGACGCGCGCGGCGCCGGATCGCGTGGATGCGGGCCACCAGCTCGCGGGGCTCGAAGGGCTTGGCCAGGTAGTCGTCGGCGCCCATCTCCAGGCCGAGCACGCGGCTGATCGGATCGCCGTGCGCCGTCAGCATGATCACCGGCACCGACGGGTGGTGCTGCTGGATCCACTGGCACAGCGTCAGCCCGTTCTCGTCGGGCAGCATCAGGTCCAGCACGACGACGTCGAAGACCTGCGTCGCCATCAGGCGGCGCATCTCGCGGCCGTCGCCGGCGGTGCTCACCGCGACGCTGAACTTCTGCAGATACTCGTCGAGCGACCGGCGGATCTCCGCATCGTCGTCGACCACCAGACACCGCGTCATGCGCACCTCCACCGGCGCCGCCGGCGGCATGCCGGGGCCAGCCTCGGACGATACACCGGGGTCCGCGGCGCCGGCACGGGTCGTCGGGATGAAGCGCGGCATGGGCGTCCGGATCAGGCGGCGATGCCCACCGTCAGCGTCGCGGCGTAGCCGCTCGCGACGTCGCCGGTGAGCGTGGCCAGTTGGGTCGTGTAGCCGTCGCTGAAGACGTTGTCGGAGGCGAAGGTGATGCGGTTGAAATTCGTCAGGCTGCTGCTGTAGCCCGAGGCGGTGCTGTAGACCGTCGTGCAGACCGCCGTCGGGAACGCGATCTGCGAGGTCTTGATCTTGTTGGCGTACGAGGTCGCGACGTCGGCGCTGCGGTAGACCTCGAAGTGCATGTGGGGCATGCGGCCGTCGTAGCAGCCGGGGAAGATGGTCGTGAAGGTGACCGTGCCGTCGCTGCCGGTGCTCTGCACGCCGCGCAGGTAGTTCTCGTTGACGACGCTGGCGCTGTAGAGGGAGTAGCGGCCCTCCCGGTCGCAGTGCCACAGGTAGATCGCGTAGCCGGACAGGTCCGCGCAGCTGCTGCTCGCGTTCACCAGCTTCAGCGTGAGGGTCAGCGGCACGCCGCCGGCGGTACCGCTCGCGGTGCCGATGCTGGTGCGGATGTCGCTGCGCACGATGCCGCTGAGCGCCAGCGCGTTGGTGATCCCGCTGCCGTTGCTGTTGGAACCGTCGCCGGGATAGGGGCCCGCGGTTTCCTCGGGGATCACCGAGCAGCTCGCGGTCGATCCCGTGGAGCCGGTCGATCCCGTGGAACCCGTGGAACCCGTACCCACGGTGCTCGTGCCGGCGTCCGCGCCGCCACCACCGCAGCCGAGCAAGGTCAGGCCGCCGAGGCCGGCGACACCCGCCAGCAGGCCCAGCGCGCGTCGGCGCTGCTGGAGCACGGCAAGGTCGTGCGCGAGGCCTTGATCATGGTCGTGGCCGGATTCGTGCGGGGTGTGGCGGTGTGGCTGCATGCGGAGCTCCTGAAGGGGATGCTCCGCATTGGATCGATCGGCCTTGTCGGGGGCTTATCGTCTTTGTGTCAGCGTTGACAAGACGGGCTCGGACCGAGGACAGGTCCGAGGCGCGGTGGGCGACGCTCAGTGCTGGACCTTCACCATGCCGGCGTAGACGCCGTCCCTGGCCACCAGCTCGTCGTGGTCGCCGGACTCGACGACCTGGCCGTCGGCCATGACCTGGATGCAGTCGGCCCGACGGATCGTCGACAGGCGGTGCGCGATGACGATCAGCGTCTTGCGACCCTGCCATTGCTCCAGCGCCTGCTGCACGGCGCGCTCGCTCTCGGTGTCCAGCGCCGAGGTCGCCTCGTCGAAGATCCACACCGGCGCGTCCTTGTACAGCGCGCGCGCGATCGCCAGACGCTGGCGCTGACCGCCGGACAGCTTGCTGCCGTTGGCACCGACGGTCGTGTCCAGGCCTTCGGGCAGCGATTGCGCGAAGTCCCACAAGGCAGCGGCCCGCAACGCCTGTTCCAGTTTCGCGTCGTCGCGCATCTGGCCGTAGGCGATGTTGTCCGCCACCGAGGCGTCGAACAGCACGATGTCCTGGGACACCACCGCGAACTGGCGCCGCAGGTTGGCCTTCGTCAACTCATCGATCGAGACGCCGTCCAGCAGGATGCGGCCGCTGTCCGGACGCTCGAAGCCCAGCAGCAGGTTGACCACCGAGCTCTTGCCCGCGCCCGAGCTGCCCACCAGTGCCGTCGTCCTGCCGGCGGGGATGTTCAGGTTCAGCGTGGCCAGCGCGTCGCGGTTCGCGCCGGGATAGCGCAGCGTGACCTGCTGCAGGGCGATGTCGCCGCGCACGTCGCTCAGCTCGCGCGTGCCGGTGTCGGGCTCGGCCGGCGTGTCCAGCAGACCGATGCAGCCGCGCGCGACGACGAGCGCGTTCGTGATGGGCTGCATCACGTCGCTCAGGTGCCGCAGCCGCGAGCTCATCAGCAGCAGCGCCGCGACGAAGGCCGCGAAGTCGCCCACGCCGGTGCCGTTCACCCGCGACTGGTAGAGCGCCAGGCTCACGATGAGCGAGATGCCGATGCTCGCCATCAGCTGCGAGAGCGGCTGCGCCATCGCATTGGACGCCGCCGTCTTCAGCGAGCTGCGCTGCACCTCGCGCGCCCGGTCGGCGAAGCGCCGCGTTTCGTAATCGGCCGCGTCGAAGCTGCGCACCACGCGCCAGGCGCGGGTGACGTCCTCGACGACGGAAACCAGCCGCAGCTGCGCGTCATAGGCCCAGGTGCCCATGCGCCGGACCCGCTTGTTGACCTTTCGCACCACGAAGGCCAGCCCCGGCACCGTGATCAGCGACAGCAGCGTCAGCTTCCAGTTGATGAAGAACAGGTAGCCCATCAGCGCCAGCGCCGGCAGGCCGTCGCGCAGGATGGTGACCAGCGCGCCGGCGATCAGCGTCACGACATGCTGCGGGTCGTTGACGACCTTGGTCACCGCGGTGGCCGGCTGCAGGCTCGTGTAGACGCGGGCGTCGGCGCGCAGCAGCACCTGCAGCAGCGCCGCGCGCAGATCCATGACGGTGCGCGAGATCGTCCAGTTCAGCATGTACTGGCCGCAGAAGCTGAACAGGCCGCGCAGGGCGAACAGGCCGATCAGCACGATCGGGACCATCCAGATCGGGAAGCTGTACTGGACGTGCATGCTCGGCACGGCCGTGCCACCGGGCAGCGTGGTCGCCGCGGCGCTCTTGCCCTGGAAGCCCTCGCCGAGCGCGAAGCCCAGCAGTTGCGGGATCAGCGGTTCGGTCAGCGCCACCAGCACGAAGGAGACCACCGACAGCAGCAGCCCCCAGCGGTGCGGCTTCATGAAGCGCCACAGGCGGCTCGCGGTGGGGCCGAGCGATTCGTTGTCTTTGGCGGAGGCTTGGTCGGTCATGGCGCAGGTCGGCGCCGGACGCGATGCGCCGGCCCCGGCCAGGGGATCGATGGGAGGAAGCGGCGATTGTGCCGGAGTCGCGGCTCAGCTCGATTCGTCGAGCCAGGCCGTCACGACGCGCGCGGCGCGCCGCTTCCAGCGGATCCACTTGTTGGGCGTTTCCCGCGCGACGAACGTGCGGCGGTACCACGGGCCGTTCACCAGCCCGGGCGCTTCCCGGGCGATCAGGTCCATGCTGGCCTGGCGCAGGATCTGGCGTTCCTGCCAGGCGGTGCGGCCGTTGCGGTAGACCTTGCCGCCGCTGGTCACCGGGCGGCGGTGGCTCGCCATCACCGCGTCCAGCAGCGCCGTGCGGGTCTGGCCGCGCAGCTGTTGCAGCGTCGGGATCAGGAAGCGGTCCAGCCCCCAGGACGAGACGTTGTCCTGGTAGTACGCGCGCGCCGCCATGAACAGGTCGCCGCGGTAGAAGGGCATCATCACCTCGACCCAGTCCACCTCGCGGTAGATGCGGTTGGGCTGGTGCCGCATCCACTGGTGCGAGTACGGGCTGTCGTGGCTCAGCGAGGGCGAGAACACGTCCAGGCGCTCGACGCGCCCCAGGTGCAGCGCGGTGTTGAGCTGGCTGACCGACAGCAGGATGTCGTCGTCGATCACGCCGACGTACTCCGGCCAGGGACCGGCGCCGGCATCCGCCGCCGTGGCGGCGAGGTGATCGGACAGGTGCTTGAAGATCTCGCCCTTGCACTCGGTCTTCGCCGCGAGCACGGTCGTCGGCTGACCGCGCAGCAGGCGCGCACCGGCGGCTTGCCGGCCGGTGTAGTCGAACAGGATCCAGTCGAACTCGGGCGAGGCGTCCAGGTGGACCAGGCTCAGCGGTTCGCTCGTGCCGTCCCAGGACACCAGCACGACGGGGCGCCGGATCGCGGGCGGCGTCCGGTCTTCGGAATAAACGCTCATCCCGCCATTATGTTGGCGGCGTTTCCAGCAGGTCCTGGGCCGTCTTCAGCGCGGCGGCCACGATCTGGTCCATGTTGTAGTAGCGGTATTGCGCCAGCCGGCCGACGAAGGTGACGCCCTGGGCCTGCTCGCCCATCTCGGCGTACTTCTTGAAGAGCGCCTCGTTCTCGGGCCGTGGCACCGGGTAGTACGGATCGCCCTCGGCCTGCGGGTACTCGCGCACGATGGACGTGCCCGCATGCGTCTCGCCGGTCAGGTGCTTGAACTCGGTGATGCGGGTGTACTCGTGGTCGTTCGGGTAGTTGACCGTGCCCACCTGCTGGACCTGCGCGGTCGTCGGCAGGTGCTCGTGGTCGAAGCGCAGGCTGCGGTAGGGCAGGGCGCCGTGGCAGTGGCCGAAGTAGGCGTCGATCGGGCCGGTGTAGATGATGTGCGCGCCGGGGAAATCGCCGCGGACCTCCTGGAAATCGACGCCGGTGCGGACCGTGATGCCTGGATGGTCCAGCAGCCGCTCGAACATCGCCGTGTAGCCGTCCGCCGGCATGAACTGGAAGGTGTCGCTGAAGTAGCGGTCGTCGTCGTTGCTGCGCGTCGGGATGCGCGCCGCGACGCCGGCCGACAGCTGCGACAGGTCCAGTCCCCATTGCTTGCGCGTGTAGCCGCGGAAGAACTTGTCGCACAGGTCGCGGCCGACGCTGTTCAGCACCACGTCCTCGCTGGTCTGGATCGGGTCGCGCGGCTCGCGCACCGTCTCGAGGTAGCCCTGCACCTCGTCCTCCGTCAACGACAGGCCGTAGAGCGTGTTGATCGTCGTGCGGTTGATGGGGATGGGCACCAGCTGCTCGCCGACCTTGGCCAGCACGCGATGCTCGTAGAAACGCCAGGTGGTGAAGCGGGACAGGAACTCGAAGACCTTCTTCGCGTTCGTGTGGAAGATGTGCGGCCCGTACGGATGGATCAGCACGCCGTGGGCGTCACGCTCGTCGTAGGCGTTGCCGCCGATGTGGGGGCGCTTGTCGATCAGGTGGACGGTCTTGCCGGCATCCGCCAGCACGCGCGCGCAGACCGAGCCGGCAAAGCCGGCGCCGACGATCAGGTAATCAGTCTTCATGGTCGAGCCCGGTGGGCTGTCTCCTGCATTCAATTCGTTCGGATTGTGATCTCCGCTGCGGCCGCGATCCTCCGGAACAACCCAGCTTTAGCGGGGCTTCTCAGCGCCCAGCCGGCCTTCTTCGGCAGCCGTCGTGCCCGCGGCGTTCCTCGCCGGTAACCGAACGTGCCCCGCATACACTGCCGCGATGTCTGAGATTTCCCCGAGCGGCCCGGCGGCGCCCGAGCGCCGCCGCGTGCTGCACTTCGTGACCGGCGGCTTCTCCGGCGCCACGCAGGTGGCGGTCGATCTGTGCCTGGCGCAGCTGAAGAGCGAGCGCATCGCGCCCATCCTGGTCCTGCGCCGCAAGATGCGCACCGAGAACGCCACCAAGCTGGCCCGCATCCAGGCGCTGCGCGAGCAGGGCCTGCCCGTGTACGTCGTGCCCGGCTGGGCGCACCTGGCGACGATCTGGGCGCTGCGCCGCCTCTGCGAGCAGTTGCACCCCGACGTGCTGATGGCGCACGGCTTTCCCGAACACCTGCTGGGCCGTCGCGCCGGGCGCCTGGCCGGCGTGCCGGTGCTGGTGCAGGTCGAGCACAACTCGCGTGAGCGCTACACGCGCTGCAAACGCGCGCAGGCGCGTCGGCTGAGCGAGGTCAGCGCGCGGCTGGTCGGCGTGTCGGAGGGCGTTCGAAGACGCCTGGTCGACCTGGGCATGCCGGAAGAGAAGACCACGGCGATTCCGAACGGCATCCGGCTCGATCGCTTCGCCGCCGCCGACGACCGTCCGGCCGAGCGCCGCGAGCCCGGCATCGTGATGTCGGCGCGCTTTGCGCGACAGAAGGATCCGCAGACGCTGATCCGCGCGCTGGCGTTGCTGCGCGAGCGCGGCCTGCGGCCGGTGCTGCACCTGGCCGGCGGCGGCAAGGAGGCCTACCGGCGCGCCACCGAGCGCCTGACCCGGCAACTCGGCTTGGGCGACCAGGTGCGCTTCCTGGGGCATCACGGCGACATTCCGGGCCTGCTGATGAGTCAGCAGATCTTCGTGCTGTCGACGCATTGGGAAGGGATGCCGCTGGCCCTGCTGGAGGCGATGGCGGCGGGCTGCGCCTGCGTGGCGTCGCTGGTGCCCGGCGTCGAAGGCGTGATCGAGGACGGGCGCACCGGCCTGCTCGTGCCGGAGGCGGATCCGGCGGCGCTGGCCGACGCGCTGGAGCGGCTGCTGCGCGATCCGCCGCTGGCCGGACGGCTCGGCGCCGCGGCGCGTGCGCGTGCGATCGAGGAGCACGGCGTCGACCTCATGATGCGGCGCTACGAGGACATGCTGCTGGCGCTCTGAGGTGGAAGGGCGGCGTAGGCCGGTTTCGTCCGGCCACGCGGTGGCGTGATCGCCCGCCTCAGGCCGTGGCGGCGCTGCGCTGGTCCTCGGCGCGACGCAGCCAGTAGCGCAGGCGCATCGCACGGATGAACCAGCCCCGGCGCTTGTAGGCGCGATCCAGTTCGCGCAGCGGGATCGGCGATGCTTCCTCGAAGGCCTGGCGGAACATCGCCACCATCCCCGCACAACCTTCGGGTTGCGCCTTGTCGGCCATGCGCGAGGCGCCGATGAAGTTGCGCGCCGCGAAGTGCGCCCAGGCGAAACGCGCCGCATCGTCCAGCGGCGCTCCGAGTGCCGCGTCGCGCAGGTTCGCGAGCGCATGGGCCAGGTGCTCCGCCTTGGTCATGTTGGGCGTGCTCAGGATGGAACCGGCCCGCTGGCGGTAGGCCACCCACACTTCCGGCTCGTACCACGAGCTCTCGGCGAGCAGCGCCAGCAAGGGCGTGGTCGCCATGTCCTCGAAGTAGCGGCCGACCGGGAAGCGCACCTGTTCGCCCCAGACGCTGCGCCGTGCGATCTTGGACCAGCTGTGCATCTGGCCCGCCTCGAACAGGCCGCGGATCAGCAGCGACGGATCGCGCAGCAGCTGGCGTTCCGGACCGGTGAAGGTGCGCCGATGCAGTTCGCCGCGCAGGCGGTGCTTGAGCTTCATCCGCTCGCGCAACATGAAGAAGTCGCACAGCACCAGCGCCGGCGCGTGCCCCTGGACCACCTGTCTCAGCCGCGGGATCGCGCCCGGCATCAGGTAGTCGTCGGAGTCGAGGAACCACACGTACTCGCCGCGGGCCTCCTGCAGCATGGTGTTGCGTGCGCCGGAGAGTCCCTGGTTCTGCCCGTGGAAAAGGCCCCGCACGCGCACCGGGCCGTCGGCGTGCGCCGCGACCAGCGTGCGCACGAGCTCGTCGGACCCGTCGGTGGAGCAGTCGTCCACCATCAGCACCTCGACGCCGGCATCCGCCTGCGAGAGGACGGAGTCCAGGCACTCGCGCAGGTAGTCCTTGACGTTGTGCACGGGAATGAGCACGGACAGCCAGGGCGTCGCCCCACCGACCGGGCTCGCAGTGTCCTGGGCCTGCCGGTCGGGTGACGGTGCGGACGGAAGGGGGCCGTTCATGGTGCGTGGCTCACTCGTGCCAGTGATCGGCGATCCACGGCGCAGGTTTCGGACGGCGCCAGTTGCCGTTGCTGCGGCCGGCCAGTGCATCGGGCGGGTTCATGACGCCGTGGAAGATCAGGATCCGCGCGCCGTCGGGGATGAAGGGCGCCTGGAAGTAGTTCATCGGCCAGCGCGGGATGCTGTGGTACTTGAAGCTCGCGCACCAGCGGTCGTCCCAGTACTTCAGCAGGCCCTTGCGATGCATCTCGTCGGACAGGTAGGCCTGCTCGTTGCGGAACTGCCGGCGGACCGCGTCGAACTCGCGCCGGAACTTGACCAGCACCTCCGGGTGCGCGCCCAGCGTGAAGCGGTAGACCGAGGAGTTGCCCGTGATGCGCCAGGGGCGCTTCCAGTCATGGATGATGAGGAACTCGCCGGGCTCCTCGAAGAAGGGCGTGATGTCGTCGACGATCACCACGTCCAGGTCGAGGAACAGGGCCGTGCCGCGCAAGCCGTACTTCTGCACGAGGTCGTCGCTGAAGGTCGTCAGCTTGGTCCAGCCGCGCTCCGGGCTGCCAGGCGGCAGGTCCAGCGGCGGGATCGGCAGGCATTCGACCTCGGCACGCACGCCCTCGCCGCGGTCGGTCAGGCAGACGAAGCGGAAGTCGCCGCGCAGGTGCCGGCGCACCATCGCGTACAGGCGGTTGACGTACTCGGGGCCGTACTTCGTGCCCCACTTCATGCACAGGATGACGCGGTCGCCGGACGCGGGGACAGGTGTTGCCGGGGTGCCGGCCGGTGCGGTGGCCGGCGTGTGGGCGGCCGGGGCCGGAGCGGAGCTCATCGGGGTGGTCATCGGTGTCAGAGCTCTTCGACGTGGCGGGGCGGATAACTGTCCCAGCTGAGGCAGCCCGGGCATTGCCAGAAATAGTGCTGCGACTCGAAGCCGCAGGCGGCGCAGCGGTAGCGCTGCAGCGGCCGCACGGCGCGTTGCAGCGCGGTGCCGACCAGTTGGGCCTCGTCGTCGTTGAGCGGCTGCTGGCGCGTCTGGCTCTGCTGCAGCAGCTGCGTCGCAGCCGACAGGGCCGGCTCGACGCGCAGGTGCTCGGTCAGGCGGCGGCGCTGCGCGTCGGGCGCGGGCTCCAGCAGCGCGATGGCCTGCAGCAGCGCCATGCTCGGATGGCGGCGGTACTGGGCCTCGATCAGCGCCAGCGCCTGGGGCGCCGTGCCGGTGGCCTGGGCGGCCTGTGCGTAGTCGCGTGCGACGAGGTTGAAGGCGTCGGGGTTGGCTCGCAGCAGGTCGCCGTAGAGGCCCATCGCACCGGCCTGGTCGCCCTGGCGTGCCAGCATCTGGCCGAGCAGCACATAGGCCCGCGCCGATTGCGGCGCACGTTCGCGGGCCTGGTCCAGCCAGCGGCGCGCCTGCGGCTCGTCCTGACGGGCCTGGGCTTCCAGCGCCAGTTCGCACCAGTAGTTGGCGATGCGGCTCGCGAAGCTGCCGGTGCCGGCCGCCTCGAGCTGCTCGGAGACTTCGGCCGCCTTCGCCCACTCGCGCGAGCGCTCGTACAGCGACAGGAGCGCCAGCGCGGCCTCGTGGTCGAAGGCCGTGCCCTTGAGCGCCTCGTAGGCGGACTCCGCGCGGTCGAACAGCCCGGCCTTGAAGAAGTCCTGCGCCAGCGCGTACTGCGCGCGATCGCGCTCGGACTTCGGCAGGTCGCCGCGCGACAGCAGATGCTGGTGCACGCGCACGGCGCGCTCGTATTCGCCGCGGCGGCGGAACAGGTTGCCCAGCGCGAAGTGCAGCTCGGAGGTGTCGGGGTCGGCCTGCACCGCTTCGATGAAGGCGTCGATGGCCTTGTCCTGCTGCTCGTTCAGCAGCAGGTTCAGGCCTTTGAAGTAGGCGCGCGGGGCGTCGCGCTGTTCGCGCTTCCATTGGCGTGCGTCCAGCTTGGACGCGAGCCAGCCCAGTCCGAAGACCAGGGGCACGCCGATCAGCAGCCAGCTGAGATCAAATTCCATCGGGGATCTTGGGGTCGTTGGCGGTCGCGGTCGCCGAAGGGGGCGGCAGGTCGTCCGCCGGAGGGAGCGATCGCGCGGCGGCGCGCTTGTGGCGCCACCAGGCCGGGACCATCGCCAGCACGCCGAAGGCGCAGCCCATCCCGAAGGTGAGCAGCACCACGATCACCAGCGGAGCGCGCCAGGACTGGCCAAAGAACCAGTGCACGACGACCTCCTGGCTGTTGTTCAGCGCGAAGGCGAAGAGACAGAAGAACAGGAATGCTCGGAAGAGCCAGACCAGGATTCGCATGGGGGGCGATTCTAGGCGCGTGCGGAGTACGCCATGACCGATGGCAGGGCGAGTTAACCCCTGCATACATTCGGCCAACGATCGATCGACCGAGCGTTCCTAACCGGGGCCTGGATCAGGCGGCGCTTGAAATCTCCGTGCCGCGCGTGCCTGACGGGTCATCGACGGGCCGGCCTGCAAGGTCACGCTGGCAGCTTGTCCAGTTCCTGCAAGTAGAGTTCGAGATGCCTGTCGGAGGAGCAGCAGAAGATCACCTCCTTGATCGACGTGGATCTGGTCAGGAAGTCGGTCACCGTGCGCACCGCGATCTGGGCGGCTTCCGGCGCAGGGAATCCGTACGAGCCTGTGCTGATGCACGGGAAGGCCACGCTGCGAGCGCCTTTCCTGGACGCCTCTTCCAGGGAGCGGCGGTAGCAACTGGCGAGCAGACTGGCCTCGTCATGGTGGCCGTTCTGCCATTTCGGTCCCACGGTGTGCACGACATACAGCGCCGGAAGGAGGAAGGCGCGGGTGACCTTGGCGTCGCCGGTGTCGCAGCCGCCCAGCGGCTTGCAGGCTTTGAGCAGATCCTTTCCAGCTGCCTGGTGGATGGCGCGATCGACACCCCCTCCGCCCAGCAAAGAGGGCTTGGCGGCATTGACGATGGCATCGACCGACAGTGTGGTGATGTCCGCGCGAATGGCCTGAAGCTTGGTCTGCGCCGGTGTCTGCGAGGCTTCGCCACTGACCGCGCTCGCCGAGGCCGGATCCTCGCGCAGCGCAGAGGCGTCGCCGGACGTGCGCCGGGCGGCTGTCGGTGGGCCCCGCCTTGTCTGCGCCAGTGCGAGATGGTTGAACGCAACCAGCGTCGTGAGGTGAAGCGATTCGAAAATGTCGACGTTGCGGTAGGCCCGCACCTCCGCGCACTTGTTGAAAACAAAGTCGTTGAGATCGTCGATGCTGGGTTCATCCCCCCGCTTCAGACGGCGGTAGGCAGACAAGGCCACGGCCATCAGGGCGGAGGCGTGATCGTCCGCGCACTGGAAAGCGACGGCCTCGCCGTCGCCCTGAGCTTGATCATCAATCGCCTTCACGAGATCCAGCATCCGCTGGGGGGTGAGGGGGTCATGGGGATCCATGGGCGCCGCCTGCAGTCGTCGAACCCGCTGCGTGCGCGCCGTGTTGGCGTCCTGACCGGCGCGCAGCAACGACACCTCGAAGTTCGCCTCCGCGTGGCTTCCCGAGGTCGGATTCGCGTTGGCTGCCCGCTCGAAATCCACACGACAACGAGCCGCGCCCCACGTGGTTGTGCCGCGATTCATGCAATGCCCCTGCCGCTTCTCTGGCGCGTCCAGGTCGACCAGGCAGGAAACCCGGTTGCTGATGCAGGCGTCGGCCCAGGCCACGGCCTCCGCGAACCCGGGGGGTCTCATGAGGATGAGGCGGTCCGCCGGCAGCAGATTGGCATGAAGATTGATGCAACCTCCGGGCATCTCGAAGTCCGGCTTCAGCAGCGTCGACTCACACACCGGCGGCGCCGTGGCGTCACGGCCCCCCGGTGTGACCTGGCGCTCCCTCGTTCCTTGGAACTGCAGGTGGTTGAGTTCTCGGTACAGCGCCTCGCCGACCTCCCGATGTTGCTCGAGGTCGCGGTGAAGCGGCTGCGATTTCTTCAGGAAATCGGCAGTGTTGGAGGCGCTCGGGGGCGAGTCGAAGACCGTCTTCAGGAGTTGCAGCATGAGCCCGGGCCGACGTGTCCGGCACTGGAGGTTGGATGATGCAAATCAGTGGGCGCCTGCCGGTGCATCGTTCGAAAAAAAAGCGCCGCGGAACGCGGCGCTTCTGTTCGAGCGGTGAGGTGCTCAGGCGGCCTGCTGGTCGTCGTCCGTGACGGGCAGTTGCGCGTCGACGGCTTCGCGCAGGGCCTTGCCCGGCTTGAAGTGAGGCACCAGCTTCTCGGGGATCAGCACCTGCTCGCCGCTGCGTGGATTGCGACCCATGCGCGGCGGACGGCGGTTGATCGAGAAGCTCCCGAATCCGCGGATCTCGATGCGGTGGCCCCGGGCCAGCGCGTCGGACATCGCGTCCAGGATGGTCTTGACCGCGAACTCGGTGTCTCGTTGCGTGAGCTGGCCGAAGCGCTCGGACAAGTGGGCCACCAGGTCGGATCGGGTCATGGTCGTCGGCATCTGAAGAAAAACAGGCTCGCTGCGGAGCGAGCCTGTCGAAGCGCTTGTGCGTCGATTTGGCGTCTGGGAAACAGGCTAACTCAGCCCGCCTCCAGCCAGAACAAGGGATTCTCTTGAGACCGGGCGCGACGCTTGCGCGCCACGCCCGGCGTTCAAGAAGATCAGCCGTTGTTCTGGTTGTCCAGCTTGGCGCGCAGCAGGGCGCCCAGGCTGGTCGTGCCGGCGTTCTCACGCTCGTTGTTCTGCGACAGACGCTGCATGGCTTGCTGTTCGTCGGCGCTGTCCTTGGCCTTGATCGACAGCTGGATGCTGCGCGACTTGCGGTCGACGTTGACGATCACGGCGGAGACTTCGTCGCCTTCCTTCAGCACGTTGCGGGCATCTTCCACGCGGTCGCGGCCGATTTCCGAAGCACGCAGGTAGCCGGTGACTTCCTCGCCCAGGTCGATCTCGGCGCCACGGGCGTCGACAGTCTTGACCTTGCCGGTCACGATCATGCCGCGGTCGTTGACCGAGACGAAGGTCGTGAACGGGTCGCCGTCCAGCTGCTTGATGCCCAGCGAGATGCGCTCACGCTCGACGTCCACGGCCAGAACGATGGCGTCGACTTCCTGGCCCTTCTTGTAGTTGCGGACGGCGGTTTCACCCGGCTCGTTCCACGACAGGTCGGACAGGTGCACCAGGCCGTCGATGCCCTGGGCCAGGCCCACGAACACGCCGAAGTCGGTGATCGACTTGATCGGGCCCTTGACGCGGTCGCCGCGCTTGACGTTCTCGGCGAACTCTTCCCACGGGTTGGCGCGGCACTGCTTCATGCCCAGCGAGATGCGACGCTTGTCTTCGTCGATCTCCAGGACCATGACTTCCACTTCGTCGCCCAGCGAGACGACCTTGGAGGGCGCCACGTTCTTGTTGGTCCAGTCCATTTCGGAGACGTGCACCAGGCCTTCGATGCCGGGTTCGATCTCGACGAACGCGCCGTAGTCGGCGATGTTCGTGACCTTGCCGAACAGGCGGGTGTTGGCCGGGTAGCGGCGCGACACGCCGAACCACGGATCGTCGCCCAGCTGCTTCAGACCCAGCGAGACGCGGTTCTTCTCGGCGTCGAACTTCAGGACCTTGGCGGTCAGTTCCTGACCGACCGTCACCACTTCGCTCGGGTGACGGACACGGCGCCAGGCCATGTCGGTGATGTGCAGCAGGCCGTCGATGCCGCCCAGGTCCACGAACGCACCGTATTCGGTGATGTTCTTGACCACGCCATTGACGATGGCGCCTTCGGTCAGCGTCTCGAGCAGCTTGGCGCGCTCTTCACCCATCGAAGCCTCGACCACCGCGCGACGCGACAGCACAACGTTGTTGCGCTTGCGGTCCAGCTTGATGACCTTGAACTCCATGGTCTTGCCCTCGAACGGGCTCATGTCCTTCACCGGGCGGGTGTCGAGCAGCGAACCGGGCAGGAAGGCGCGGATGCCGTTGACCAGGACGGTCAGGCCGCCCTTGACCTTGCCGGAGACGGTGCCGGTCACGAACTCGCCGGATTCCAGCGCGTTCTCCAGCGACAGCCACGAGGCCAGACGCTTGGCCTTGTCGCGCGACAGGATGGTGTCGCCGTAGCCGTTTTCGATGGCGTCGATCGCCACCGAGATGAAATCGCCGACTTGGACTTCGACTTCGCCCTGGTCGTTCTTGAATTCTTCGACCGGCACGTAGGCTTCAGACTTCAGGCCGGCATTCACCACCACGAAGTTGTGCTCGATGCGGACCACTTCGGCCGAGATGACCTCGCCGGTGCGCATGTTGGCCTTCTGCAGCGATTCCTCGAACAGGGCGGCGAAAGATTCCATTTGGGACATGTGAGATTTCCTTGCCAGGCACAGAGCGTCCGGCGGCTTGAGCACTGACAAGTGACTCAGGCAGCCTGATCCGAGAGGTGCGTGGGCGTGTGTTGCAAGCGGACTTGCGGGTTAGGTTGTAGAACGCATCACCCCCAGTGGACTGACGTCCGGAGGGAGGGGTGACGCTCCTGATTGCGCTCGACCCTTCCGGTGAGGGTCAGGCCTTGAACGGACGCCGTTCGTTCCACCAGCTCAGCACCAGATCACGGGATTCCCCGATGGTCTGCTGCGAGTTGTCCAGTTCGATCGCGTCCGCGGCGGCCTGCAGCGGGGAGGCGCTGCGACCCTTGTCGCGTGCGTCCCGCGCTTCAAGATCAGCGCGCAAGCTTTCGATATTAGCCGAAATGCCCTTGGAAATCAATTGCTTGTAGCGCCGCTCGGCCCGCGTGGCGGCACTCGCGGTCAGGAAGACTTTCAACGCCGCGGCGGGGAAGATCGCGGTGCCCATGTCGCGTCCGTCGGCAACCAGCCCGGGCAGGCGGCGGAAGTCGAGTTGCAGCTGATGCAGCGCGCGGCGCACCGCCGGGTGGGCGCCGACCTGCGACGCCATCAGGCCGGTCGCCTCCTGGCGCAGATCGCCGGAGACGTCCTCGTCGTCGAGCAGCACGCGGCCGGATTCGAACTTCAAGTCCAGCGTCGGGACGATGGCCGCCACGGCCTCGCCGTCGTCCAGCGAGATGCCCCTGCGCGACGCCGCCAACCCGGTCACCCGGTACAGCGCGCCCGAGTCGAGCACGTCGTAGCCCAGGGCCTGGGCGACCTCGTCCGTCAGCGTGCCCTTGCCGGAGGCGGTCGGACCGTCGATGGTGATGACGGGGATGTCCTCGACGTTCGCGCGGACGACGCCGAACAGCGTCTCGAAGTAGTCCGGGAAGGTCTTGGCGACGCATTGCGGATCGAGGATGCGAACCGGCACGGCCGCGCCCTGTCGATCATCCTGCAGCCCGTTGAACGCGGCCAGCGAGAAACACATCGCCACGCGGTGATCGTCGTAGGTGTGGATGGCCGCGGGCTTCCAGGCCTTCAACGGGTGGACCCGCAACCAGTCGGGACCTTCCTCCACCTGCGCGCCGAGCTTGCCCAGTTCCGCGACCATCGCGGCGATGCGGTCCGTCTCCTTGACGCGCCAGGAAGCGATGTTGCGCAGCGTCGTCGGGCCGTCGGCGTAGAGCGCCATCACGGCCAGCGTCATCGCGGCGTCGGGGATGTGGTTGCAGTCGAGGTCCAGCGCCTTCAGCGGCCAGGCGCCGCGACGGACCTCGAGCCAGTTCGGACCGATCTCGACGCGCGCGCCCATCGCCTGGGCGGCCTCGACGAAGCGGACGTCGCCTTGCACCGAGGTCGAGCCGACGCCCTCGATGCGCAGCGGCGCATCGGTCGCCGCGATCGCGCCGAGCGCGACGAAGTAGGACGCCGAGGACGCGTCACCCTCGACGTGCACTTCGCCCGGTGAGCGGTAGCGGCTGCCGGCGGGAATGACGAAGCGCTGCCAGTCCTCGTCACGGCGGACCTGCACGCCGAAGCGCGCCAGCAGTTCAAGCGTGATGTGGACGTAGGGCTTGGAGATCAGCTCGCCGGTGACCTCGATGACGACGTCGTTCGCGGCCACGAGCGGCAGCGCCAGCAGCAGGGCGGTGAGGAACTGGCTGGACACGTCGCCGCGCACGCGCACCGGCGCGTCGAGCGTCAGCGTGGCCGGGCCGTTCAGGCGCAGCGGCGGATACCCTTCCTGGCCGAGGCAGTCGATCGGGCAGCCCAAGGCGCGCAGCGCATCGACGAGGTCGCCGATCGGACGCTCATGCATGCGGGGCACGCCGGAGAGCTCGAACGTGCCGCCCTGCGTCGCGGCCAGAAGCGCCAGCGCCGCCGTCAGCGGTCGCATGGCCGTGCCGGCGTTGCCGAGGAAGAGCTTGGCCTCCTTCGTGCGCAGCGTCCCGCCGATGCCGGTCACCGACAGCACGCCGTCGGCGCCGGTCTCGAGCCGGCAGCCGAGCTCGCGCAACGCGGCGAGCATGACCTTCGTGTCGTCCGAATCCAGCAGATCGTGGACGCGCGTCACGCCGTCGGACAGGCCGGCCAGCAGCAGCACGCGGTTCGAGATGCTCTTGGAGCCGGGCAGCGACACGGTGCCCGCGGCACCGCGCAGCGGGGGCAGGTCCAGGAAGGGGATCTTGTACATGGCGCTGTCGCGGCACGCGCGACGTGCCGGCGGAGAGGGGAAGGAGGTTTACTTGGACTTCGACGAGGACGGCGCGGGTGCGCCGAGCTGCCACTGCGCGCGACCCTCGGAGGCCTGGCGGATCATCGCTTCCAGCGCGTGGGGATCGCCCTCGCGGATGGCCTGTTCCATCTGGTCCAGCACTTCGCGGAAGCGTTGCGACTGCGTCAGCAGGTCCTGCTTGTTGGCCATCAGGATGTCGCGCCAGATGGTCGGATCGCTGGCGGCGATGCGGGTGAAGTCGCGGAAGCCGGAGCCGGCCAGGCTGAGGAAGTCGCGGCCCGACGGCTGCTTCTGCACCGAGCTGAAGTACGCGTAGGCCAGCAGGTGCGGCAGATGGCTGACCGCGGCGAAAGCCTCGTCGTGGTGGTGCGGCGCCATCTTGAGCACCTGGCAGCCCAGCGCCGACCAGAGGTCCGTCGCCTTCTGCACCATCTCCGGCTTGGTCTGTTCCAGCGGCGTCAGGATGACCTGGCGGCCCTGGTACAGCGCCGCGTCGGCATGCTGCACGCCGGCGCTCTCCTTGCCGGCGATCGGGTGCGCGGGCACGAAGCTCGAGAACTGCTTGCCCAGCGCGCGCTTGGCCGCGTCGACCACGTCGCTCTTGGTCGAGCCCACGTCCATCAGCAATACATCGGCGCGGACCAGGTGACGGATCGCCTTGAGCGTCGACTCGGTGGCCGCCACCGGCACGGCGATCAGCACGATGTCCGAGCCGGACACGGCCAGCAGCGCCGACTCCGCGGCGATGTCGATCACGCCCATGCGACGGGCGGTCTCGGTCGTGGACGGGCTCTTGCTGTAGCCGACCACCCGGCGCACGAGGCCGGCTTTCTTCATGGCCAGCGCAAACGATCCGCCCATCAGGCCGCAACCGATCACGCCGAGTTGGTTGTACATCGCGAGAAACCTCTTTCGCTCAGGGCGTCAGCGTCAGGACTTCAGCGGGTAGGCGCCGATGACCTTGTAGAACGCGCACAGCTCCCGCAACTCCGCCAGCGCGGCCGCGACGTGCGGCTGCGACGGATGGCCGTCCAGGTCGATGTAGAAGTAGTACTCCCACTGACCGGTGCGGGCCGGGCGCGATTCCAGGCGTGTCATCGACACGCCATGCTTCTTCAAAGGAACCAGCAGATCATGCATCGCGCCGGGGCGGTTCGCCACGGAGACGATGAGGCTGGTGCAGTCCCGCCCCGTGGCCGGGGGGGTGGCCATGGTCTGCGGCAGGCAGATCACGGCGAAACGGGTCCGGTTGTACGCCTCGTCCTGCACCGCGTGCGCGGTGATGTGCAGGCCGAAGAGCGTCGCCGCGCGCTCGCTGGCGATCGCGGCGTAGGCCGGGTTCTCGGCGGCCAGGCGGGCGCCTTCGGCGTTGCTGGAGACGGCGCGGCGCTCGGCGTTGGGCAGGTGCTTGGACAGCCAGTTCTGGCACTGTGCCAGCGCCTGGGGGTGGGCCAGCACGGCTTCCACGCCCTGCAGCGTGTTCTCCTTGCGCAGCAGGTTGTGGCGGATCAGCAGGCTGACCTCGCCGACCACGTGCGTGGGCGTGTGCAGGAACAGGTCGAGCGAGCGCGTCACCACGCCCTCGGTCATGTTCTCGACGCCGACCACGCCGTACTGCGCGCTGCCGGAGGCGGTCGCGTGGAAGACCTCGTCGAAGCTGTTGCAGTAGATGAGGTCGGCGGCGCCGCCGAAGTACTCGATCGCGGCCTGCTCGCAAAAGGTGCCGAACGGCCCCAGCACGGCGACGCGCTGCGGCGACTCCAGCGCCAGGCAAGCGGACATGATCTCGCGCCAGATCGCGGCGACGTGCTCGCCCTTGAGCGGGCCGGGATTGGCGCCCCTGATCTTGGCGATGACCTGCGCGACGCGGTCGGGGCGGAAGAAGGGCGTGCCGTCGCGGCGCTTGATCTCGCCGACCTGTTCGGCGACATGGGCGCGCTGGTTCAGCAGCGTCAGCAGCTGCGAGTCGAGCGCGTCGATCTGGTCGCGCAGCGCGAGCAGTTCCGGGTCGGCCACCGGCGCCGGAGGCACGGGGGTGCCGGCCGGCTCGAGCGGCTCGCGCGGCGTGGAAGGGGTCGGCGTGTCAGCCATGTCGGGTCTCGAAATCCTTGAGGTGGCTTACCAGGGCTTGAACGCCCTCCAGCGGCATCGCGTTGTAGATCGATGCCCGCATGCCGCCCACCGACTTGTGGCCTTTGAGTTGCAGCAGTCCGCGTTCCCTGGCGCCGGCCAGGAAGGCGTCGTTCAGACGCTCGTCGCGGAGGAAAAACGGAACGTTCATCCGCGAGCGGCAATGCGCCGCCACGCGGTTTTCATAGAGCGAAGAGCCGTCCAGTGCCTGATAGAGCAGGGCGGCCTTGTCGATGTTGCGCTGCTCGATCGCCGCGAGGCCGGTCTTGCCGCCGTACTCGAAGCGCTTGAGCCATTGGAAGACCAGACCGGCGACGTAGATGCCGAAGGTCGGCGGCGTGTTGTACATCGACTCGGCCTCGGCCACGATCTTGTAGTCGAACGCGGACGGGCAGATCGGCAGCGCATGGCCCAGCAGGTCCTCGCGGACGATGACCAGCGTCAGGCCGGCCGGGCCGATGTTCTTCTGCGCGCCGGCGAAGGCGATGCCGACCTTGGACCAGTCGACCGGGCGCGAGGCCACGTGCGACGAGAAGTCGATCGCCAGCGGCGCGTCGCAGCCCAGCGCGCGGAGGTCGGGCAAGGCCTGGAATTCGATGCCGTCGATCGTCTCGTTGGTGCAGACGTGGACGTAGGCGGCGTCCTTGCGCAGTTGCCAGGTCGACGGATCGGGGATGTCGAGGTAACGACCGCCGGCGGCGTCCAGCTCGGCGGCGTTCGCGGCGATCTTCACGTCGGCATAGCGCCTGGCTTCGCCGGCGCTCTTCTTCGACCACGAGCCGGTGACGACGACGTCGACCGCGCCGCCGCGCGACAGGTTCAGCGGCAGGATGGCGTTCTCGCCCAGGCCGCCGCCCTGCATGAACAGGATGCGGAAGTTCGCCGGGACCTGCAGCAGCTCGCGCAGATCGGCCTCGGCGGCTTCGTAGATCGAGATGAATTCGCGACCGCGATGGCTCATCTCCATGACGCTCATGCCGGAGCCGTGCCAGTCGAGCATCTCCTCGGCGACCAGGCTCAGGACCTCTTGAGGGAGGGCGGCGGGACCGGCGGAGAAGTTGAACGGGCGGACAGCTTGCATGGAGGCGCGGAGGGAGGACGCGGATGTCAGTGGCGATGACGGCGCGATCGGGATGCGATCGAGCGGTCCGACGAGGGGCGGGCCCCTCGTCGGAGGGCGATGCCCGATTACTTCTTCGGTGTCGTCGCGGGCTTGTTGGTGTTCAGCTTCGGTGCCGAGGCCGCGCCCGAGGGCGGCGGACCGGCTTCCAGGCCGAGCTGCTTGGCGATGTTCTGCTGCAGCGCGGTGAACTTCTCGTCGAGCTGCTTGCCGTTGTCGTCGATCAGCTTCTTCGTGTAGAGGCTCTGCAGTTCCTGCGAGGATTCGGCGAACTTCTTGCTCACCGGGGATTGCAGCCAGGCCAGCAGCTGCTTGAGTTCGTCCTCGGTGAACTTCTCGTCCAGCGCGACGCCCATCGTCGACGGGGCCAGCTTGATGCCCTTGTCGACCAGCGGCTTGGCGTTGTCTTCGAGGAACTTGCGCAGGTCGGCGTCGATCTGCTTGGCGGTGGCTTCGCGCTTGGCTTCCGGCACGTTGCGCAGTGCGGGCGCGGCCTTGGCGGCGAGTTCATTGACCGGACGGCTCAGCACGCCCATGGTCAGCGCCTCGATCGCGGGCCGCTGGATTTCCAGGACCTTCGCGATGACATCCTTCTTGGACTGCGGGCTGTCAGCCTTCTGCGCGAAGACGACGGGGCTCGCCAGCAGCGAGGCGGCGATGGCGCCGGCTTGGATGGACTTCAGCAACAAGGTCATTCCTTCACGTCGGGGGTGGAGTCGCCTGCGTCGCCCGTGGCGTCGCCGGCATCGGAACCGTCGGCGCCGGTGGCGTCCGCATCGGTCGATTCTGTCGATTCAACCGCATCGTTTTCCACGATGCGCTGCAGGCCCGAGAGCTTCGCGCCCTCGTCCAGCGAGATCAGGGTCACGCCCTGCGTGGCACGGCCCAGTTCGCGGATCTCGGCAACCCGCGTGCGCACCAGCACGCCGGTGTCCGTGATCAGCATGATCTCGTCCTCGGGGCGGACCAGCGTGGCGGCCACGACCTTGCCGTTGCGCTCGCTCTGCTGGATCGCGATCATGCCCTTCGTGCCGCGGCCATGACGCGTGTATTCCGCGATGTTGGTGCGCTTGCCGTACCCGTTCTCGGTCGCGGTCAGCACGCTCTGCGTCTCGTCCTCGGCCACCAGCATGGCGATCAGGCGCTGGTCGGGCTCGAGCATCATGCCGCGCACGCCGCGGGCCTGACGGCCCATCGGGCGGACGTCGTCCTCGTCGAAGCGCACCGCCTTGCCGCCGTCGGAGAACAGCATCACGTCATGCTGGCCGTCGGTCAGCGCGGCGCCGATCAGGTAGTCGCCCTCGTCCAGGTCGACGGAGATGATGCCGGCCTTGCGCGGGTTGCTGAAGTCCTTCAGCGAGGTCTTCTTGACCGTGCCCAGCGCGGTGGCGAAGAAGATGAAGTGGTCTTCGGGGAAGGTGCGGAACTCGCCGGTCAGCGGCAGGATGACGTTGATCTTCTCTTCCGGCTGCAGCGGGAACATGTTGACGATCGGCTTGCCGCGCGCGTTGCGCGAGCCTTGCGGCACTTCCCAGACCTTGAGCCAGTACACGCGGCCGCGGTTGCTGAAGCACAGCATCCAGTCGTGCGTGTTGGCGATGAAGAGCTGGTCGATCCAGTCGTCGTCCTTCGTGGCGGTGGCCTGCTTGCCGCGGCCGCCGCGGCGTTGCGCGCGGTACTCGCTCAGCGCCTGGCTCTTGATGTAGCCGGTGTGGGAGAGCGTCACCACCATGTCGGTCGGCGTGATCAGGTCCTCGGTGCCGAGTTCCTGCGCGTTGTGCTCGATCACGCTGCGGCGCGCGCCCAGCTTGGTCTGGCCGAATTCCTGGCGGACCGAGGCCAGCTCGTCGCCGATGATCGTCGTCACGCGGGCGGGCGTGGCCAGGATGTCGAGCAGGTCGGCGATCTGGGCCATCACGTCGCGGTACTCGCCGACGATCTTGTCCTGCTCCAGCCCGGTCAGGCGTTGCAGGCGCATCTGCAGGATCTCGCCGGCCTGGTCGTCGGACAGCTTGTACAGGCCGTCCTCCTGCATGCCGTACTGCGCGGGCAGGCCCTCAGGACGGTAGGCGTTGCGGCCGCCGGCGGTCTCGCCCTCGGCGCGGGACAGCATCTCGCGCACCAGCGACGAGTCCCAGGCGCGGGCCATCAGCTCGGTCTTGGCGACCGGCGGGCTGGGGCTGCGCTTGATGATCTCGATGAAGTCGTCGATGTTGGCCAGCGCGACGGCCAGGCCTTCCAGCACGTGGCCGCGCTCGCGGGCCTTGCGCAGTTCGAAGACGGTGCGGCGGGTGACGACCTCGCGGCGGTGCTCCAGGAAGACCGTGATCAGGTCCTTCAGGTTGCACAGCTTGGGCTGACCGTCGATCAGCGCCACCATGTTCATGCCGAAGCTGTCCTGCAGTTGCGTCTGCTTGTACAGGTTGTTCAGGACGACTTCCGGGACCTCGCCGCGCTTGAGCTCGATCACCACGCGCATCCCGTCCTTGTCGGACTCGTCCTGGATGTGGCTGATGCCCTCGATCTTCTTTTCCTGGACCAGCTCGGCGATGCGCTCGAGCAGGGTCTTCTTGTTCACCTGGTAGGGGATCTCGTCGACGATGATCGCCTGGCGCTGGCCGCGGTCGATGTCCTCGAAGTGCACCTTCGCGCGCATCACCACCTTGCCGCGGCCGGTGCGGTAGCCCTCGCGCACGCCGCTCAGGCCGTAGATGATCCCGGAGGTCGGGAAGTCCGGCGCCGGGATGATCTCCATCAGCTCGTCGATCGAGCAGTCCGGGTTCTTCAGCGCATGCAGGCAGGCGTCGACGGCCTCGTTGAGGTTGTGCGGCGGGATATTCGTCGCCATGCCGACCGCAATACCGGACGAACCGTTGATCAGCAGATTCGGCAGGCGGGCCGGCAATACCAGCGGTTCTTTCTCGCTGCCATCGTAGTTCGGACCGTAATCGACGGTTTCCTTGTCGATATCGGCCAGCATTTCATGGGCGATTTTCGACAGCCGGATTTCGGTGTATCGCATGGCGGCGGCGTTGTCGCCGTCGATCGAGCCGAAATTGCCCTGGCCGTCCACCAGCATGTGGCGCAGCGAGAAGTCCTGCGCCAGCCGCACGATGGTGTCGTACACGGCGCTGTCGCCGTGCGGGTGGTACTTACCGATGACGTCGCCGACGATACGGGCCGACTTCTTGTAGGGCCGGTTCCAGTCGTTGTTCAGCTCGTGCATCGCGAAGAGCACGCGCCGGTGCACCGGTTTGAGGCCGTCGCGGGCGTCGGGCAGCGCGCGGCCGACGATCACGCTCATCGCGTAGTCGAGGTAGGAGCGGCGCATCTCCTCCTCGAGGCTGATCGGCAGGGTTTCCTTGGCGAACTGGGTCATGCGCGTGTGCCGCGCACGGAAGTGCACGGCCTCTGGAGAGATCGGAAGACGATGATTCTAATTGCGCCCGCTTGTCGTGCTTCTGCAACAGGTTCATGAACGGAAGTCGCCACTGCCGTGAGAATGCAGACGTCCTGTTGCCCTATGGCACAATCGGTTCGTCCCTAGGAGAAACCCTTGGTCGGGGAGACTCCTGAGGTTTTAGTTCCGACATTGGACGTTTCGCAGGGCAACTGCGGCTTTCCTTGAGAGGAGAATCATGAAGAAATTGAACCGCGTGGCAGCGCTCTTCGCTGTCGCCGCCGTCGCCACCTCGGGCGCTATGGCCCAAACCGTGGATAACTGGCGCGCAACGGATGGCACCGTTTGGAAGAACGGCACCAACGAGCTGTGCTGGCGCGATGCTTTCTGGACCCCGGCTACCGCTGCCAAGGACTGCGACGGCGCGCTGAAGCCGGTGGTCGCTCAGGCTCCGGCCGCAGCGCCCGCTCCGGCTCCTGCCGCGGCGCCGTCCGCTCCGGCGCCGGTGCCGGTCCCGGTGGCACCGACCAGCGAAAAGGTCACCTACGCCGCTGACGCCTTCTTCGACTTCGACAAGTCGACGCTGAAGCCGGAAGCCAAGGCCAAGCTGGATGACCTGGTCTCCAAGACCGGTGGCATCAACCTGGAAGTGATCATTGCTGTCGGCCACACCGACGGCATCGGCTCTGACGCCTACAACCAGAAGCTGTCGGTTCAGCGTGCTGAATCGGTCAAGTCCTACCTGGTGTCGAAGGGTCTGGAAAAGAACCGCGTCTACACCGAAGGCAAGGGCAAGAAGCAGCCCATCGCCGACAACAAGACCGCGGAAGGCCGCGCCAAGAACCGCCGCGTCGAAATCGAAGTGGTCGGTACCCGCGCCGTCAAGTAAACGGTCCGAGGGCGACTTCGGTCGCCTCTCGACAAACCCCGCCAGCCGTCAGGCTCGCGGGGTTTTTTCATTGCGGCGTCATGTCGTGGGTGTGCCCGGGAGGGTGCATGGCGTCGGCAATCTGCGCGATGTCGGGCAGTGGCGCCGCGCTGCTCGGCTACCATTGCGCCCATGGCGAATGTCGATGCAAAAGAGCTCGAGAAGTTCAGCGAGCTGGCCCACCGCTGGTGGGATACCGAAAGTGAATTCAAGCCGCTGCACCAGATCAATCAATTGAGATTGAACTGGATCGACGGGTTGTGCGGCCTGCAAGGCAAGACGGCACTCGACGTCGGCTGCGGCGGCGGCATCCTGGCCGATGCGATGGCGCGCAAGGGCGCGAACGTCCTGGGCATCGACCTGGCGACGAAGTCGCTGCGCGTGGCCGAGTTGCACGCGATGGAGGCCGGCACGGAGAACGTCGCCTATCAGGAGATCGCGGTCGAGGACCTGGCGGCCCAACGCCCAGCCTCCTTCGATGTCGTGACCTGCATGGAAATGCTGGAGCACGTGCCGGATCCCGCGTCGGTCGTGACCGCGCTGGGGCAACTGGTGAAGCCGGGCGGCTGGGTCTTCCTGTCGACCTTGAACCGCAATGCGAAGTCCTTCCTCTTCGCGATCGTCGGCGCTGAGTACGTGCTCCGCATGCTGCCCGCCGGCACGCACGAGTACGCGCGCTTCATCCGTCCGTCGGAGCTGGCGCAGATGTGCCGCGATGCCGGCCTGGAAGTGCAGGGCGCCAAGGGGCTGACCTTCAATCCGCTCACGCAGCGGTATGCGCTGAATGCGGATACCGACGTGAACTACCTGCTGGCCTGCCGCCGTCCCGCATGAGCACGGTGATGCTGAACTCGCCGGTCGGCATGCCGGTGCGCACGACCATCCGGACGGTGCTGTTCGATCTCGACGGCACGCTGGTGGACAGCGCGCCTGATCTGGCGGGCGCGACGAACGAGATGCTGATCGCGCGCGGCCTGCCCGAAGTGCCGTTCGAGCGACTGCGTCCGATGGTCGGCGCAGGTGCGCGCGGCATGATGGGCGTGGCGTTCGGCGTGTCCCCGATGGAGATGTCGTTCCCCGCGCTGCGCGACGAATTCTTCGATCGATATGAGCAGCGCCTGCTGCGCGCGACCTTTCCGTTCGACGGCGTCGCCGCGATGCTGCAGTCGCTGTCGGACGACGGCCTGAGCTGGGGCATCGTGACCAACAAGTCCGAGCGTTTCGCGTTGCCGTTGACGCGAGGGCTGGGTTGGGAGGCGCAAGCCGCGGCGGTCATCGGCGGCGACACGACGCCGCACAGCAAACCGCACCCCGAGCCGCTGCTCGAAGCGGCCAGACGTGCCGGCGTTGCGCCGCAGGAATGCATCTACGTCGGTGACGATGCGCGCGACATCCTGGCGGGTCGCGCGGCGGGCATGCAGACGGTGGCGGTGCGTTGGGGCTACCTGGGCGATGGCGAGCCCATCGAGGCCTGGGGTGCGGACGTGGTGCTGGACACGCCGGCGCAACTGATCGAGTGGCTCCGGGCGTCGCGCTGAGCGCGCGCCGATTGGCTCGGCGACACACGCCTGTCGAACTTCAGAAGCGTCTTTGAAAGACTCTTTGTTGAACTTGTCGAGATCGGGCTCTTGAAGTCTGGGCGGCAGGCATAATGTGAGACTTCTCTCTCTGGGGCCGACCTGGTTTCGACGTGGGTACGGATTTGGAGTAGGGCATGCCGAGGGCCAGGCACCTCGTAAATCCATCTGGAACAAACCAACTGCGAACGATCAAACGTACGCTCTCGCGGCTTAAACCCCGCGGACCTCTCACCGGTTGGCCAATGGGCCGGGTGACGGGACGCAAGTCCTGACACAGAGAGGTTATACACATTGGCTGGCTGTCATTCGTGCACCTTGGGTGACGGCGAGATTTAGGGTGCTGGCCCGTCCGGTAGCGTGCTCCTGCGCGACCGGATAGGTGAGAACCAAATCAGAGAGCTAAGCATGTAGAACTGCCCGATGAAGGCTTGCGGACGCGGGTTCAATTCCCGCCGGCTCCACCATCTTCCTGAAAGGGCCCGGACGTTCCGTCCGGGCCCTTTTCATTTTGGGCGGCGAGGGCGGTAGCAGTGGCACGCCATCACGCCACCACGCCGCCGCGCGGGCTCAGCACAAGGCTGCCGTGCAGCGAGGGCAACGCGTCGCCGCGTTGCGCCTAACGCGCCACCGTCTTGCCCGACCGCGCCTTCACCCGCGGCGCCGGCAGGCCCAGCTGCGGCAGCTTCCGGCGCGAGTTCAGCACTGCGTCGATGTCCTCGTTCGCGCCGTCGATCAGCAGGACGATCGCGCGCTCGGCTTTCTGCGGCGAACGCGCGATCACCGCGTCGAGCACCGCCCGGTGCAGCGGCAGCGACGACGCCGGCCCGTCCGGGCGCAGGTTCGAGATCTCGAAGCTGGTGCGCAGCAATGCGTCCAGCGCCTTGCTCATCTGCGCGACCATGCGGTTGTGGCAGGCGCGCAGCAGGCCATGGTGAAAGCGCAGGTCGTGGGTGACGTAGTCGCCGCCTTCCTCCACCGACCGCACCATGCCGGCGTAGGCCGACTCGATCTCGGCAATGTCTTCCTCCGTGGCGCGCTCTGCGGCCAGGCGTACCGCGACCGGCTCGACGAGGCGGCGCAGCTCCTGCAGATCACGCAGGAAATCGCGCGACAGTCCGGCGCGGGACTGCCACCTCACGACGTCGGGGTCGAACCAGTTCCACAGGTCCTCGTTGAGCACCCGCGTGCCGACCTTGGGGCCGGTCACCAGCAGGCCCTTGGCAATCAGCGACTTGACCGCCTCGCGGATCACCGTACGGCTCACGCCGAGCTCTTCGCACAGCAGCGGCTCGGGTGGCAGCGAGCTCCCGACGGGATAGCGGCCCGTGACGATCGCCTCGCCGAGCAGATCGACGGTGCCGCCGTGTACGTTCTTGATCATCGCGAATGTGTGTTCAGAGCGTGGTGATCACGCTGCCGTCGCGACCGGCAAGCCTTTGGTCTGCTCTTCACGACCCCCTTGTCCGCAGTGTAGACCACGGTACCGCGCAGGCCGGGCGCGGTGCGGATGTGACGGCGAGCTCAGCCCAGGCGATGGCCGCTGGCCGAGTCAAACACATGCGCCTTGTCCACGTCGATGGCGAGGTGGAGCGTGTCGTCGGGCCGTGCGGCGGTGCGGCCGTGGATCACGGCGATGACTTGCGCGTCGCCGACCTGCAGCAGCAGCTCGGTCTCGGCGCCGGTGGCCTCGACGACGATGACCTTCGCCGCAATGCCCGAGCCCGCGGACGCCAGATGGATGTCGCCCGGGCGGATGCCGTAGTGCACGGCCTGTCCGTCGCTGCCGCCGATCTGCGGCGGCACCGGCCACCGCGTGCCGGCCGCCAGGACCTCGGTGGCGCCGCCGCTGCCGTGCAGCGTGCCGGGGAGCACGTTCATCGCCGGCGAGCCGATGAATTGCGCGACGAACAGGTTGTCGGGCCGGTCGTACAGATCGAGCGGCGTGCCGATCTGCTCGATGATGCCGTCGTGCATCACGACGATGCGGTCCGCCATCGTCATCGCCTCGATCTGGTCGTGCGTGACGTAGACGGTGGTGGTCCTGAGCCGCTGGTGCAGCGCCTTGATCTCGGCGCGCATCGCGACGCGCAGCTTGGCGTCGAGGTTGGAGAGCGGCTCGTCGAACAGGAAGACCTTCGGGTCGCGCACGATCGCGCGCCCCATCGCGACGCGCTGACGCTGGCCGCCGGAGAGCTCGCGCGGGTGGCGGTCGAGCAGGGTGTCGAGGTTGAGGATCTTCGCGGCCCGGGCGACCCGCTCGTGGATCAGCGCCGCATCGGCCTTGCGCAGTTTCAGGCTGAACGCCATGTTCTCCCCGACCGTCATGTGCGGGTACAGCGCGTAGCTCTGGAACACCATCGCGATGTCGCGGTCCTTCGACTCGAGATCGTTGACGACCTTGCCGTCGATCGTGATCTCGCCGCCGGTGATGTCCTCCAGGCCCGCGAGCATGCGCAGCAGCGTCGACTTGCCGCAGCCCGACGGACCGACCAGCACGACGAACTCGCCCTCGGCGATGTCGACGCTGACGTCGTGCAGCACCTTGACCTTGTTGCCGTAGGTCTTCTCGATCTTGTGAAACCCCACCGTGGCCATGTCTCGTCCCCTCGTCGCTCTGTGGTTGTCGGCGGCGCTTCAGCTCTTCACGGCGCCGGCCGTCAGGCCGCTCACCATGTAGCGCTTGAAGGCGTAGTAGATCGCCGCCGGCGGCAGCGCATAGATCAGGCCGGTGGCCATCAGCAGCTCCCACGGCGAATCGTCGGCGGAGAGAAAGTTGCCGAGCGTGACCGCCAGCGTCACGCTCCTGTCGTTGGACAGCAGCAGGAAGGCGTACAGATATTCGTTCCACGCCAGCAGCAGCGCGTACGTGCCGACCGCGACCAGCGAGGGCACCATCAGCGGCAGGTAGACCAGGCGGAACAGCTGCAGCGGCGAGGCGCCGTCCATGCGCGCGGCTTCGTCGAGCTCCGGGGGCAGCTTGTCCGACGCCTGCTTGAGCACCCAGATGCAGTAGGGCGAGGCGATCGTCACCATCGCGAGGATCAGCGACCACTGGCTGTTCAGCAGCCCGTAGTTGCCCATGGTCTTGTACATCGGCACCGCGAGGAACGCGGCCGGGATGAAGTAGGTGAAGAGGGCGAGGTTCATCACCGTCCGCCCGCCGCGCACCTTGAGCCGGCTGATCGCGAACGCGGCCGAGGTGGCGACGAACAGCGTGATCGCCGCGACCGCCACCGCGATCAGCACCGAGTTGCCCAGCTGCAGCCAGAAGTGGTCGAGGTAGAAATGCTTCTGTCCGAACACGTTCTCGAAGTTCTTGAGCGTCGGGTGATCGGGCCACAGCTTGCCGGTCGTGCCCTCGTCCTTGGGCGAGATCGCGAACAGCACGAGGTGGTAGACCGGGATGATCGTCCACAGCAGCACCGGGATGCCGATCAGCAGCAGCTTCGCCTCGGTGGTCACCGTCGTCCAGTTCAGCTTCCCGCCGCTCATTTGGACAACCTCTTCATCATGATGCAGACGAGCGGCAGCACGAGCGGCAGCGCCACGACGATCGACGCCATCGACAGATCGATCTGGTCGAGCCGCAGGTAGCGGATGCCCAGGGTCGCCAGGACATGCGTCATGTCGGCCGGGCCGCCGCCGGTCAGCAGGTAGACGCTGTTGAAGTCGCCCAGCGTCCAGATCATCGACAGGATCAGCGAGGTCACGTAGAGCGTGCGCATCGACGGCCAGGTGATGAAGCGGAACTTCTGCCAGCGGGTCGCGCCGTCGACCGACGCGGCCTCGTACTGCTCGGAAGGGATGGCCAGACGCCCGGCGATCAGGATCAGGGTCCAGAACGGCAGCGACTTCCAGATATGCATGAGCATCGAGAAACCGAGCGCCAGCGGCGGGTGGTTCAGCCAGTTCGGGCCGTCCCGCCCGGTGAGCTGGAAGATCAGCGTGTTGATCACGCCCCACTCGGGGTTGAGCATGAAGCGCACCGACAGGATCGTCGGGATCGAGGGCAGCGCCCAGGGCAGGATGAAGACCAGCGACAGGATCCGGATCCACCAGCGCTCGGTCACGAAGAAGCCCGAGAGCATCATCGCCACCACCATCTTGATGTTGATCGCGACGATCAGGAACACCAGCGTGTTGAGCAGGCTGCGCAGGAAGATCGGATCGTCGAAGAGCTTTTCGTAGCTGGACGGATGGCGCGCCAGCCACATCCCGTAGCCCAGCGGATAGAGCACGAAGACCACGAAGACCAGGAGGTAGGGCAGCACGAGCATGCGCCCCCAGAACTGCCAGCGGTCTGGCGTTCGTCCCGGGCGAGTGCCCGCGCCGGCCGGATCGGCACTCATCGGGGCGCTCACATCGGCACTCATCTCGGCGCTCATCTCGGCGCCGCCACCGCCGCGATCGGCGCCGCGGTCGGCGTCGCGACCACCTTGATGCGCGCGATCATCTCGTCGACGGCCTGGTCGACCGGCACCTTCTCGTTGAGGACGCGGTTCATCGCCTTGGCCCAGACGTTCTCGTTGTTCAGCACCGTGAACTTGTAGTTCTTCGTGAACTCGAACGTGACCGTGCCGGCCATGAACTGATCGTGGACCGATTGGCGATGGGCGTCGGCCTTCCAGAATGCGCTCTGCTGCGCCGTCCTGGTGACCGGGAACCAGCGGCCCAGCGCGCCTTCGACATAGGGCGTCAGGTTCTGCTCTTCGAGCAGGAAGGCGACGAACTGCTTGGCCGCGGCCTTGTTCTTTGCCTCCTTGAACACCACGCCGGTCTTCACCGCCGCGCGGTAGACCATCTTCGAGCCGTCGGGCTTGGCGGGGAACCCCGCGGTGCGGATCCGCTGCGTGTAGTTCTTCTTCGCCGTGGCGCGCTGCTCGTCGCTGAGCATGGCGTTGGTCATGTCGTCCAGCCACTTGGCGGCGATCGAGATCGTCGCGTTGTGCGTCATCACGGTCGTCCTGTTGTGGAACGCGACGTTGTTGTCCGGGTCCTTCCAGCTCGTGCTCGACGGCGGCGAGCATCCCTTGCTGTAGACCTGGGTGTAGTCGGTCATCGCGCGGATCAGCCCCTGGCGCACGGTCGGGTCGTCGATCAGCAGCTTGCCGCTGTCGTTGACGAGCTTGACGTTGTAGGCGTCCATGAAGGTCAGGAACGAGTAGAACGAGTCGCTCGAATCCACGCCCAGCGGCATACCGATGCCGAACACGCGCGAACCGGTCTTGGCGCGGTACGCGGGTTGGACCTTGTCGCACCAGAAGCTCCAGAAGTCCTTCCAGACGGTCGGGATGTCCGACTCCTTGAAGCCCGCTTCGGCGAGCATGTCGACCCAGAACTCGATGTGCATCGTCTGCTGCTTGATCGGGAACGCGTAGTACGCGCGCTTCCTCTCCTGGTCGTTGTACAGGAACGTGGTCTCGACCGTGTTCGGCGCGAAGCGCGCGCGGATCGGGTCGATCACGCTGCTGATGTCCTCGAGCTTGCCGTCGAAGGCCCACTTGCCCGTGACCTGCAGGTCGAAGAGGTCGCCATAGGACACGTCCGGCGGGTTGCCGGAGTCGAGTGCGGACACGATCTTGGGGATCATGTCGTGCAGCGGGTACAGCGACAACTCGACCTTGATGTCCCTGTGCTTCTCCTCGAATTTCCTGATCGCGGCGAAGAGCGCGTCGTCCTCGGCCTTGTAGAAGCCCTTGACCCACCAGACGGTGAGCTTTTCCTGCGCGAAGACCGGACCGGTGGCAACGAGGCAGGCGCCGGCGAGCGCGACCGTCATCCATGTTCTGAGCTGCATGTGCTTGTCTCCTGTGGAAGGGCCCAATCTGTCGAGGGCTAGTAGTATCGTATGATGATTGGCTGAATCGGACTGCCGGGAAATACCCGGATGGCGGCGCCGATCGCACCGGCTCAGGCGGTGCCGGCCGCCCGCGCGACCGCCCGGGGATCGACCCCGAGCTGGCGTGCGCTCTCGAGGATCTGCCCCCACGTCGTCGCATCGACCGGTACGCCGTCGCGCAGCCGGCGCACGCGCGATTCGCGTTCGGGCTCGCCGGCCAGCCGGATCTTGTCGACGCCTTCACGCGGCGGCGACGCGAGCGCCCAGTCGGTGAACGCCAGCACCTCGCGCTCGAAGGCCGCGCGGTCGCCGAGCGCCGCCGGGTCGATCAGCACCGAGAGCATGCCGTTGAGCACGCGCCGCTGGCCGGTGTCGCCGCCGTGCTGCGCGAGGCCCGCGGCGAGCGCGCCGCCGAGCAGTTCGCACAGCATCGCCAGGCCGTAGCCCTTGTGCGCGCCGAAGGGGAGGATCGCGCCGAAGGGCTCGATCACCGAGTAGCGCGGATCGCGCGTGGGCCGTCCGATGTCGTCGATCAGGATGCCCGGCTCGAGCAGCTCGCCCTTGTTGTGCGCGACGCGGGTCTTGCCCTGCGCCAGCAGGCTGGTCGCGAAGTCGAGGATCATCGGCGGGCGGCCCGGCATCGGCACGCCGGCGGTGAACGGGTTGGTGCCGAAACGCGCATCGCTGCCACCGAACGGCGCGACGATGCAGCGCGAGATCACGTTGACGAAGTGGAGCGACACCAGGCCCGCCTCGGCCGCCAGCTCCGCCCAGGCGCCGATGCGACCCAGGTGGTGCGAGTTGCCGAGCGCCACGATGCAGCAGCCGCATTGCCTGGCCCGTGCGATGCCCAGCGCCATCGCCTCGCGTCCGATCACCTGGCCGAAGCCGGCCCCGCCGTCGAGCCGCAGCATCGCGCCGGCGTCGAGCAGCGTGCGCACATGGGCGTTGGGGTTGAGGCCGGATTCCTGGTACGCCCCGGCGTAACGCGGCAGGATGCCGATGCCGTGGGAGTCGTGACCGGTCAGATTGGCGTCGACGAGGTGGGTGGCGACCGCGTCGATCTCGTCGTCGCTGCTGCCGAAGCCGGCGACGATCAGCCGCACGGCGCTGAGCAGCCGCGTCGCGTCGATGGTCAGCATCCCGCTCATGGTTGACATTCCGGCACCGGCGAGATCGGCGGCCTGCCGCCGAGGCGCGCCTGCAGGTTGGCGACCACGAGGTCGGCCATCGCCTGGCGTGTCTGGGTGGTGGCGCTGCCGATGTGCGGCGAGAGCACCACGTGCGGGATCGCGCGCAGGCGCTCGGACACGTCCGGCTCGCGCTCGAACACGTCGAGCCCGGCGCCGCCGATCACGCCGCGCTCCAGCGCATCGATCAGCGCCGCTTCATCGACGACCGAGCCGCGCGCCACGTTGACCAGAATGCCCTTGTCGCCCAGCGCGGCCAGCACCTCGGCGTTGATCAGGTGGCGCGTCGCGGCGCCGCCCGGCGTGATGACGACGAGAAAGTCGCTCTCGGCGGCCAGCGCCACGGGGTTGGCGAGGTAGCGGTGCGTGACCCCCGCCCGCGGGCTGCGCGAGGTGTACGCGATCGACATGCCGAACGCCGCGGCACGGTGCGCGATGGCCTGTCCGATGCGCCCCATGCCGACCAGCCCGAGCCGCGCGCCCGACATCTTGCGGCCCAGCGGCATCGGCCCGCGCGCCGCCCATTGGCCGCTGCGCACATGGCGGTCGGCCGCGGGCAACTGGCGAGCGGCCGACAGCATCAAGCCGATCGCGAGGTCGGCGACGTCGTCGTTCAACACGTCGGGCGTGTGCGTGACGACCGCGCCGCGCGCCTTTGCCGCCGCGACGTCGACGCCGTCGTAGCCGACCCCCATCACCGAGATGATTTCGAGTCTGGGCAACTGGGCGATCAGCTCGGCGGGGATCTTGGACTCGCCGTTGGCGGCGATCGCGCGGATCGTCGGTGCGACGGCCGCGAACGCGGTGGGGTCGGTCTCGTGCAGGCGATCGTGCACCGCAAAGGCGGCGTCGAGTTTCGGCACGAGCAAGGACGACAGTCTGGCGGCGGTGAGCAGCGGAATGGCGGCGGGCATGGGTGATTCCTCGGAATGACACGACAGGTTGACGTTCAATCGTCATACCATAATACTGATGCCAGTCCCGGGCGCCGATCCGGGTTAACCGGGGTGGAAATGAACCAGACTCCCAAGAAGAAACCCGCCGCGCTCCGCAGCCAGCAATGGTTCGGACGCCAGGACCGCGACGGCTTCGCCTACCGCAGCTGGCTCAAGGGGCCGGGCGTGCCGCACGACCAGTTCGACGGCCGGCCGGTGATCGGCATCTGCAACACCTTCAGCGAGCTCACGCCCTGCAACTCGCACTTCCGCACGCTGGCCGAGCAGGTCAAGATCGGCGTGTACGAGGCGGGCGGCTTTCCGCTCGAGTTCCCGGTGATGTCGCTGGGCGAGACGCTGATGCGCCCGACCGCGATGCTGTACCGCAACCTGGCGTCGATGGATGTCGAGGAGAGCATCCGCGGCAACCCGATCGACGGCGTCGTGCTGCTGATGGGCTGCGACAAGACGACGCCGTCGCTGGTGATGGGCGCGGCCAGCGTCGACCTGCCGACCATCGGCGTCAGCGGGGGGCCGATGCTCAACGGCAAGTGGCGCGGCCAGGAACTCGGTTCGGGTACCGGCGTGTGGCGCATGAGCGAACAGGTGCGCGCCGGCACGCTCAAGCTCGCGGATTTCCTCGACGCCGAGAGCTGCATGCACCGCAGCCACGGCCATTGCATGTCGATGGGCACGGCAAGCACGATGGCGTGCATGGTCGAGGCCCTGGGCCTCGGGTTGCCGGGCAATGCGGCGTACCCGGCCGTGGACGGCCGGCGCAACCTGCTGGCGCGCAACGCCGGGCGGCGCATCGTGCAGATGGTGCACGACGACCAGCGGCTGTCGACCCTCCTGACGCGCGAAGCCTTCGAGAACGCGATCAGGACGCTCGCCGCGATCGGCGGTTCCACCAACGCGGTGATCCACCTGATCGCGATCGCCCGGCGCATGGGCGTGGCGCTGGACATCGAGGACTTCGACCGGCTCGGGAGCGACTTGCCGTGTCTCGTGGATCTCCAGCCGTCCGGCAGGTTCCTGATGGAAGACTTCTGCTATGCCGGCGGGCTCCCGGTCGTGATGAAGGAGATCGCGCAGCACCTGCACCTGGGCGCGATGACCGCGAGCGGTCTGAGCGTGGGCGAGAACATCGCCGACGCCGAGAACTTCAACGCGGAGGTGATCCGGCCGCTCGCCACGCCGTTCAAGGAGAAGGCGGGCATTGCCGTGCTGCGTGGCAACCTCGCGCCGCGGGGCGCGGTGATCAAGCCGAGCGCGGCGACGCCCGGCCTGCTCGTGCACAAGGGCCGCGCGGTGGTGTTCGAGGACATCGAGGACTTTCACCGGCGCATCGACGACGAGGACCTCGACATCGACGAGACCTGCGTGATGGTCCTGAAGAATTGCGGCCCCAAGGGCTATCCCGGCATGGCCGAGGTCGGCAACATGCCCTTGCCGCCCAAGGTGCTGCGCAAGGGCATCACCGACATGGTCCGCATCAGCGACGCGCGCATGAGCGGCACGGCCTACGGCACGATCGTGCTGCACACCGCGCCGGAGGCCGCGGCGGGCGGGCCGCTGGCGGTCGTGCGCAACGGCGACATCGTCGAGCTGAACGTGCCGGAGCGGCGTCTGCAGCTGCACATCAGCGACGCGGAGCTGGCGACGCGCCTGGCGGCCTGGCAGGCACCGCCGCCGCCGCTCGCCAGCGGCTACTGGCGCCTGTACGTGGACCACGTGCTGCAGGCGGATCAGGGCGTGGATCTGGATTTCCTCGTCGGCAGGCGCGGGGCCTTCGTGCCGCGGGACAACCACTGAGGACCTGGATCGCGGTCGACGAGGTCCGTCGTCGCCGCTGACGTACGCAGAACGGCATCCTGCCTGCCATGCGTCTTCCCACAAGGAGACGCCATTGATGGAGAGCGATGCGCATCGAGACGGCATCCACCGGGCCGCACTGGCCCGACAATTGCGCGAACTGATCGACGACGGCCGCGACGCACTGCCGCTGCCCGGCGGCGGCCGCACGCTCGACCGCTGGCGCGCGCTCGCCCGCGTCGCCGCGCAGGATCTGTCGCTGGTCAAGCTCTTCGAGGGCCACACCGATGCCCACGCCACGCTCGCGGAGGCCGGCGCCGCGCCGCACGCCCGCGCCAGCTACGGCCTGTGGGCCGCCGAACCGCCGCAGGCGCGGGTGGTGTTCCGCCGCGTGGCCGCGGGCGGGATCGTCCTCCACGGCAACAAGTCCTGGTGCTCCGGCGCCGAGAGGCTCGACCGTGCGTTGCTGACGGTGTGGGACGAGCAGGGAGCCGGTCCCTGGCTCGCGGATGTCGATCTGCATCACCCCGGCGTGCACATCGACGACGCCGCCTGGCACGCCGTCGGCATGGCCGCCACGGCGAGCGCCACGGTGAACTTTGAAGCCGCTCCCGCACGCCTGATCGGCGACGCCGGTTTTTACCTGTCGCGCCCCGGCTTCTGGCACGGCGGCATCGGCATCGCGGCCTGCTGGCACGGGGCCGCGTGTGCGGTGGCAGACGCTCTCCGTGCGCAAGCGAACACAGGCCCCGACCCCGGCTGGCACCGCAGCCTGGCTCTGGGGGAGGTGGACCGCCTGCTCAGCGCCAACGCCGCCCTGCTGCGCGAGGCCGCCGCCTGGATCGACCGCCATCCGACCGCCAACGCCCGCATCTGGGCGCTGCGCACGCGGGCGGCCGCCGACGACTGCGCCCAGCAGGTCCTGCGCGCCGCCACGCGCGCCATGGGCGCCGGTCCGCTGTGCCTTGACCCTCATTTCGGGAGGCTGGCAGCGGATTTGCCAGTGTTCATCCGGCAATGCCACGGCGACCGCGATCTGGCCGCCCTGGGGGCCGACAACCTCAAGGAAGACACCCCGCCATGGACGCTCTGATGCACCGACGCCCGTTCCAGACCGTGAATGAGGGCATGCCCGCCGACCTCGCCTCCGGCGAGTCGCCGCTGCGGTCGCCGTCCGACCGCCGCATCGACGGCGAAGGGACGCCCGAATGGGCCTGGCGCCAATGGCAGCCGCTGTGGGGCGCGCCGCTGACCTCGCTCGACGAACTGGTGCCCGAAGGCCGCCGTGCCGTCGTCGTCGCGCCGCATCCCGATGACGAGGTCCTGAGCTGCGGCGGCTTGCTGTCACTGCTGGTGACACGCCACCGCGCCGGCCTGCCGCCCGATCGCGCGCCGGCGCCGCCGGTCGAACTGGTGGCCGTGACGGATGGCGAAGCCAGCCATCCGGGCTCGCCGCGCTGGACGCCGCAGCGCCTGGCCGTGCAGCGCCGCTACGAGCGTGCCTCCGGCCTGCGCCGTCTGGGACTGCACGTCCCCGTGCATGCGCTCGGCGTGCCGGACGGGCGCATCGCCGAGCAGGAGGACGACCTGGTGCTCGAGTTGTGCCGCCGTCTGCGGCCGGACGATGTCGTCCTCACCTCGTGGCGATTCGACGGCCATCCGGACCATGAGGCCACGGGCCGCGCCTGCGCGCGCGCCACGCTGCTGACGGGCGCCTCGCTGGTGGAGATCCCCATCTGGGCCTGGCACTGGGCCCGTCCCGGCGACGCCGCGGTGCCCTGGCACCGGATGCGGCGCCTGCCGCTCAACGCGCGTTCGCTGCGGGACAAGCGCACCGCGCTGGCGGCGCATCGCAGCCAGCTGCTCGACGACGGGGACCACCCGCCGGTGCTCTTCGCCGAAGCGGTGAACCGCCTGCTGCGCCCCTTCGAATTCGTGCTCGCGCCCGAGGCGCCTCAATGAAGGACGACGCCAGCGGTGCTCCGGCGGCGTTGGCGCGTCATTTCGAAGCGCTGTTCACCGACAGCGCCGACCCCTGGGGCTATCGAACCCGGTGGTACGAACAACGCAAGCGTGCGATGGTGCTGGCCTGCATGCCGCGGGAACGCTACGCGCGCGGCTTCGAGCCCGGCTGCGCCAACGGCGAGCTGAGTGCCGCGCTGGCCACGCGATGCGACCGCCTGCTGTCGACCGACGGCAGCGAGACGGCCGTGGCGCATGCGAAGGAACGGCTGGCGTCCCTGGTCCATGTCGACGTCACGCGCGCGACGATGCCGGCCGACTGGCCGGTCGGCCGCTTCGACCTGATCGTGCTGAGCGAGATCGGCTACTACCTGGAGGAGGGCGGTCTCGACGCGTTGATCCGCCGCGCCGCCGCGAGCCTGGAGACGGGCGGCACGCTGCTGGCGAGCCATTGGCGGCACCAGGAGGGCGACTACCTGCGCCTGGGCGACGAGGTGCATCGTCGCATCGACCTGCTGCTGCGCGAGCGCCACGGCATGACACGGCTGCTGCGGCACGACGAGGCGGACTTCCTCGTCGAGGTCTGGAGCGACGACGTGCGCTCGGTGGCGCAGCGCGAGGGCTTGAGACCATGATCGGCATCGTGGTCCCCGCGCATGACGAGCAGGCGCTCATCGGCCGCGCGCTGAGGGCGCTGAAGATCGCCGCGGCGCATGAGGACCTGGGCGCGGAGGAGGTCCGGATCCTCGTGGTGCTCGATGCGTGCCGCGACGGGACGGAGGCGGTGGCCCACGCGCTCGGCATCGACTGCCTCGCGATCGAGGCGCGCAACGTCGGCATCGCGCGCGCGGCCGGCGCCCAGGCGCTGATCCAGCGCGGCGCGCGCTGGCTCGCCTTCACGGACGCCGATTCGACGGTCGCGCCGTGCTGGCTCGCGCGGCAGCTCGCGTTGCGCAGCGAGGCGGTCTGCGGCGTCGTGGAGGTCGACGACTGGAGCGGCTATTCCAGCGAGGAGCGGCGCGCCTACGAAGCCGGCTACCTCGATGCCGAGGGGCATCGCCACATCCACGGCGCCAACCTCGGCGTGTGCTCGAACGCCTATCAGCGCGCCGGCGGCTTTCCGCCGCTGACCAGTCGCGAGGACGTGGCGCTGGTGCACCGGCTCGTCGCGCAGGGCGCCCGCATCGCATGGACCAACACCGTGCGCGTGCTGACGAGCGCCCGCCGCGCCGGCCGCGCGCCGGAGGGCTTCGCCTCCTTCATGCAAGGGCTGTGCGTGTCCCCGCAGACCTCGTGAGTTTCGTGAGACTCGCACGCCTCGCGGTAGGACCCAGAGGCCTCACGGTCCACAGGCGCCACAGCGCCACTGGTCACTGACCCCGCAGGCCACCAGCCCCGCTGGCCTCATGGGCCTCGCGATGACCGACGCCGTGGGTCTCCTCATGTCCGCAGGTCGGCGACCTTGTCCGGCGTCATCGGCGTGCTGCGCAGGCGCTTGCCGGTGGCGTGGAAGATCGCGTTGCTGATCGCCGCGGCGACGCCGACGAGGCCGATCTCGCCGACGCCCTTGGCGCCGAGGCTGCTGACCACGCGGTCGTCCTCCTCGACGAAGAGCACGTCGATGTCGGGCACATCGGCGTTGCAGGCGATGTGGTACTCGGCCAGGCTGTGGTTCATGAAGCGGCCGAGCGCGTGATCGCTCAGCGTCTCCTCATGCAGCGCCTGGCCGATGCCCCACACGACGCCGCCGATGATCTGGCTGCGCGCCGTCACCGGATTGATGATCCGGCCCGCCGCGACCGCGCTGACGACCCGCGTCACGCGCACCGTGCCCAGACGCTCGTCGACGCGCACCTCGACGAAGACCGCCGAGTGCACCGCCCGGATGTACTTCCGCTGCTTCAGTACGTCGGGCAGCATCAGGTACTTCTCGTCGAGCGGCCCGCCGGCCTCCTCGCGCAGCAGCTGCGACAGCGGCACCGCCGCGCCGGTGTCGGATCGATGGAGCTGGCCGCCGCGGCAGGCGATGTCGGCGAAGCGCGCGCCGTCGAAGCCCGGCGCGTGTTGCTTCGCCCGTTTCCACAGCGCCTTGCGCAGTTTCTCGCAGACGCCTTGCACGGCTGAGCCCACCGTCGCGACGTGCGCCGAACCGCCCTCGATCGGCGCGACCGGCAGCGTCGAGTCACCGAGCCGGAACGTGACCTGCTCCAGCGGCAGGCCCATCTCCGCCGCCGCGATCTGCGCCATCGTCGTGTAGGTCCCGGTGCCGATGTCGGTCGCGGCGCTCTCGACGACGAGACGACCGTCCTCATCGAGCGTCGCCCGCGCCCGCGCGAACATCTGCATCGCATCCCAGGTCCCCGTCGCCATGCCCCAGCCGACGAACTCATGGCCCTGCCGCATCGAGCGCGGCGCGGCGGGCCGTCGCTCCCAGCCGAAGCGCCGCGCGGCCTGCTCGTAGCACTGGCGCAGCGCCTTCGTCGAATAGGGCAGGTCGTTGGCCTCGTCCCGCTCGGCGTAGTTGCGCAGCCGCAGCTCGAGCGGATCGATGCCCGCGGCATGGGCGAGTTCGTCCATCGCGACCTCCAGCGCATGGACGCCGTGCGCGGCGCCGGGCGCGCGCATGTCGATCGGGCTGTACTGGTCGAGCGGGACGACCCGGTAGTCCAGCCGCACGTTGTCGCAGGCGTAGAGCTGGCCGGACCAGTTGACGACGACCTCCACGTAGTCCTCGCGGCGCGAGGTCTCCGCGATGGCCTCGTGCATCACGGCCGTCAGCCGGCCGTTCGCGTCCGCGGCCAGCCGTACGCGCTGCCAGGTCTCGGGCCGATGGCCGAAGGTGAACATCTGCTGGCGCGTCAGCACGACCCGCACCGACTGCTTCAGCTGCAGCGCCGCCATCGTCGCGAGCAGCAGGTTGTACTGCGGCCGCAGGCCCGAGCCGAAGGCGCCGCCGACGAAGGCGTTCTTCACCGTCACCCGGCGCGCCGGCAGCCCGAAGGCGCGCGACACGACCCAGCGCGAGTTCTGCGATCCCTGCGTTTTGTCGTGGATGGTCAGGTGACCGTCGGGATCAATCAGCACCGTCGTGGCGTGCATCTCCATCGGGTTGTGGTGCTCGACGCCGGCGTAGTACTCGCCGTCGGTCGAGAACGCGGCCGCGTGCCACGCGGCCTCCGCATCGCCGCGCGGCTTAGGCGGCGGCGAGAAGCCGACCTTCAGCCGCGACGGTTCGCGGGCGCGCGAACGGTTGTCCAGCAGATGCGTGTCGTGCGGCGCGACCTCGACCTCCACGCGGACCAGCATCGCCGCGTAGCGCGCCAGCTCCAGCGTGGTCGCCACCACCAGCGCCACCGGCTGGCCGCTGTAGTGGACTTCGTCGTCGTGCAGCGGCTTGAACGGCGAGCCTCCCGGCGCGGTCATGTCCTTGTAGAACAGGTCCATCGATCGCATCTTGGGCCGGTGGAGGTGGGTCAGCACGTCCACGACGCCGGGCAGCGCCAGCGCGGCGCTCGCGTCGATGGACACGATGCGGCCGCGCGCGACCGGCGTGTTGACGACGACGCCGATCAGCAGCCCGGTGCCCGAATGCTCCGCGGCGTACTTCGCCGCGCCGGTGACCTTTGCCAGCGCGTCGATGCGCGGCAGCGGCGTGCCGATCGCGACCGCGCCGGTGCCGGCGGGGGCCATGGGCTGCTGCGTCTCGCGCAGTCGACGGCGTTCATCACCGGTCGTCGTGCCGGCGCCGGCGGGAAGGTCGAAGGGATCGGCGGCGTCGGAGGCATTGGACGCATTGGACGCGTTGGACGCGTTCGCCGCATCGGACGAACTGGAAACGGGCAGTGAGCTCATGGAGCCTCCGCGGTCGGGGCGCGGTCCTCTCGCGCGCCGAGCGCGCGAAAGGCGTCTTCGCCGGTATTGGTGGGGATGCCCGCCAGCGCCATCTCCAGCGCGCGCACGACGGCCTGTCGCGCCAGCGGGATCTTGAAGGCGTTGCCGGGCGTCGATTCGGGCAGCGCGGGACCGCCGCAGGGGGTGGCGTCCTTCAGCAGCGCCGCCGCGCAGGCGTTGAAGAGCTGCGGAGAGGGTCGCTCGCCGACCAGCAGCCGTTCGGCATCCGGGTTCCGCCAGGGCTTGTGGGCGACGCCGCCCAGGGCGACCCGTGCGTCGACGATCAGCCCCGTGTCGTCGAGCTCGAATCCGGCGGCCACCGAGACCAGCGCGAACGCATAGGACGCGCGCTCGCGCAGCTTCAGATAGCAGCTGTGCGCCTGCAGGCTGTTGGGCGGCACGACCAGATGGGTGATGAGCTCGCCCGGAGCCAGTGTGGTGTCGAGGTCCGGGCGATCGCCGGGCAGCCGGTGGAACTCGCCGAACGGGATCACCCGTCGGCCCGCGGTGCCGATGACATGGACCTCCGCGTCCAACGCGGCCAGCGCGACGCAGAGGTCCGACGGATGCGTGGCCACGCAATGCGCGCTGGCCCCGAGGATCGCGTGCTGCCGCGCCAGTCCCGTCGCCGCCGGGCAGCCGCTGCCGGGGATGCGCTTGTTGCAGGGCACGCCGGTGTCGTAGAAGTAGAGGCAGCGGGTGCGCTGCAGCAGGTTGCCGCCGTTGGTCGCGCGGTTGCGGATCTGCGGCGAGGCGCCGGCCAGGATGGCCGAACGCAGCAGCGGCAGGCGCTCGGCGACCAGCGGGTGGTAGGCGGTCGCCGCGTTCGTTGCCAGCGCGCCGAGGTGCACGGCGCCGTTGCCGGTGTCGCGCATCTCGCGCATCTCGCGCATGTCGCCGACGCCCAGCCGGCTGATGTCGACGAGCCGCACCGGCGCCATCACGCCTTCCTTCATCAGGTCGACGAGGTTGGTGCCGCCGGCGAGGTAGCGCGGCGCGCGCGCCTCGGCGGCGTCGGAGGTCCCGAGGTCGCGCGGCCCGATGGGCGCCTCGGCGAGGGGCGTCTCGGCAGCGTCACCGACCGGACCGGTGGCCAGGCCGGCGAACTGGTGGAGGGCCTCGTCCGCGGACGTGGCGCGGTGATAGTCGAAGCGGTTCATTCGCGCACCTCGCCGGTGTCGGCGGCGGAGGCCACCATCGACGCCGCGGCCGCGCAGACGGCGGGCACGGCGCTGTCCGGTCGCAGCACGATGCGCGCGACTGCGTCGACGATCTGCGGATAGGCCCCGCAACGGCAGAGGTTGCCGCTGAGCCGCTCGCGCAGCTCATGCCGGTTGACGGGGCGGGGCTCGTTCAGCAGCCCCGCCGCCGAGCACAGTTGTCCTGGCGTGCAGTAACCGCACTGCAGCGCGTCGCAGTCGATGAACGATTGCTGCAGCGGATGCAGGACATCCGGGTCGGTGGCCGTGGGGTCTTGACCCGTGTTCGTGGTTGCGGCCATGGCCGCGGTCGTGGCCGCAGCCGTTGCCGTTGCCGTTGCCGCGCTCACAAGACCGGGCAGGCCCTCGACCGTCGTGATGGCCTGGCCGTCGAGGCTCACGGCGAGCAGCAGGCAGCTGTTCATGCGCGCGCCGTCCACGAGCACCGTGCACGCGCCGCATTGGCCGTGGTCGCAGCCCTTCTTCGTGCCGGTGAGGTCGAGCTGCTCGCGCAGCAGGTCGAGCAGCGTCGTCCATGGCTCGACCGCGAGCGCGTGCGCGCGGCCGTTGATCGTGAGCCGGATCGGCTCGGGCCGCATCGGCGCGGGCAGGGCGTCCGCGCCGGTGTGCAGGGGCGGGTGTTCGGCGATGTCCATGGGACCTCCTGGCGGGTGCCGGGGTTGTGCTGCGTTGGGAGCCGGAGGCTCAGGATTTCTTCGTGACGGACGCCCACAGTTCGCGCAGCGTGGCCGCGATGACGCCGCGCGCGTCGGGATCGCCGAGCAGCAGCGCCCTGGCGTACTGCAGCATCTGCCGGGGCTCGACGTGCGGCGGCAGCGGCGGGACGTCCGGATCGACGACCATCTCCAGCAGCATCGGCCGGTCGGCGCGGAGCGCGCGGTCCCAGGCGGGCGCGACGTCCTCGGGCCGGTCGATGCGCAGACCCTCGAGACCCAGCATGCGGGCGTACTCGGCATACGGGAACGCGGGCAGCGTCTGCGAGGCCTCGAACTTGGGATCCCCGGCCGTGACGCGCTGCTCCCAGGTCACCATGTTGAGGTCGCCGTTGTTGAGCACCATCACGACGAGGCGCGGGTCCGACCAGTCGCGCCAACGATGCGCGATCGTGATCAGCGCGTTGATGCCGATCATCTGCATCGCGCCGTCGCCGAGCAGCGCGATCACCGGCCGCCCCGGGTGCGCCAGCTTGGCCGCCAGCGCATAGGGCACGGCGCAGCCCATCGTCGCCAGCCCGCCGGAGACCGAGCCCATCATCCCGGGGCGCGCCTTCAGGTCGCGCGCGTACCAGCCCGCGGACGTGCCGGAGTCGCAGGTCAGGATCACATCGTCCGGCAGGCGGGGCGACAGCTCCCAGAACACGCGCTGCGGATTCAGCGGCTTGGCATCGGTCATCGCGCGCGCCTCGAGGACCTTCCACCAGTCGCGGACGTCGGACTCGATGCGATGCCGCCAGGACGGGTCCGGATTGGGTCTCAGGTACGGCAGGAGCGCCTCGAGCGTGATCCGGCTGTCGCCGACCAGGTTCGCCTCCATGGGGTATCGCGTCGACACGCGTCGGCCGTCGATGTCGATCTGCACGCCGCGCGCCTGGCCTTCCTTGGGCAGGAACTCCGAGTACGGGAAGTGCGATCCCACCATCAGCAGCGTGTCGCACTCGTTCATCATCGTCCAGCTGGGCTTGGTGCCGAGCAGGCCGATCGAGCCCGTCACGAAGGGCAACTCGTCGGAGACGGCCATCTTGCCCAGCAGCGCCTTGGCGATGCCCGCGCCCAGGCGCTCCGCGACCTGGATGAGCGCATCGCCCGCGTGCAGCGCGCCGGCGCCGGCCAGGATCGCCACGCGCTTGCCCGCATTGAGGATGTCCGCCGCGGCGCGCAGTTGCGCGTCGCCGGGGGCGCCGGGCGACGCGGTCCAGCCGATGCCGGTGTGGATCGTGTCATGCGCGCGCGGCGGTTCGGTCACGGCGTCCAGTTCCTGCAGATCATGCGGCAGGATCACGCAGGTCACGGTGCGCTGGTCCCGCGCGATGCGCACCGCGCGGTCGATCAGGTGGCGCACCTGCGCGGGCGCCATCGCCGTGTGGACGAACTCGTGCGCGACGTCCTTGAACAGGCTGTGCAGATCGACCTCCTGCTGGTAATCGCCGCCGAGCGCGGAGCGCGCGCTCTGCCCGACCAGCGCGACCACCGGCATGTGATCGGCCTTGGCGTCGTACAGGCCGTTGAGCAGGTGGATCGCGCCCGGCCCCGAGGTGGCCATGCAGACGCCGACCTCGCCGGTGAACTTGGCGTGCGCGGTCGCCATGAACGCGGCGAGTTCTTCGTGGCGGACCTGCACGAAGCTCATGTCGTCCTTGCGCCGCCCGAAGGCGCCCATCAGGCCGTTGATGCCGTCGCCGGGGTAGCCGAAGACGCGACGGATGCCCCAGCCGTGGAGTCGATCGAGGATCTGGTCGCTGACGGTGGCGGTCATTCGGTGAGGCTCCGGCGGGTGGGGGTGTTCCTCGTCGGCAAGCCGCTTGCCCATCTCGTGCAGGGACCGTGGAAACGATGGACCGTCGACCGCGTCCGTTCGATGCCGTGCCGCATGCCGAGGCCGCATGCCGAGCCCGCTCATCAGGCACGAGCGCGACGGGGCATTGCCGCGGCGCAGCATGACAACGCCGAGGACCGGGGCGTAGCATCGAGATTCCTCGGACTCATGTCCCCCGTCATGTCAGTCTGGCAATTCGATCTCGCCTTTTCGCAAGGCGGCGCGGCGGCCTCGTGGTTGCCGTCCTCGCGCACCGACGTCATGCACTACCTCGCCTCGCGCGTCGGGCCGAGCACACCGATGCTCGAAGGCTGGCGCTACTTCGGCAACGAGGCGGGCAACTGCATCGACATGGTCTCCGATCCCGACGGTCGCTATGAGCTGCACGCCCGGCTGGACGCCTGCGCCAGCGAGACCGACCACTTCATCGAGGTCGTCTGCGACGTCGCCCATGCGCTGGGCTGCGAGTTCTTCAGCGAGGAGCTGTCGGCGCTGGTGCGGCCGAGCTCGCGTGAACTGAAGGAAGCGCTGCAGCGCTCGAGCGCCTGGCGCTTCGCGCTCGATCCCGAGGGCTTCCAGCCGAGCCGCTGATCCGCCACTGATCAGCCTCGGCTGATCAGCCTCGAGTGTTGCCGTCGATCGCTGCCTTCAGATGTGGCGCCGTGCGCGAGTCCGCGCTGGCGGCCACCTCGTCCGGCGTCCCCGCCGCGACCACGCGCCCGCCATCGCCGCCGGCCCCGGGGCCGAGGTCGATGACCCAGTCCGCCGCGGCGACGACGCGCATCTCGTGCTCGACGACGACCACCGTGTGGCCGGCCTCGACCAGGTCGCGCAGCTGGACCATCAGCTTGTCGACGTCGGACGGATGGAGCCCGGTGGTGGGCTCGTCCAGCACGTACAGCGTGTGGCCGCGCTGCGTGCGCTGCAGCTCGGTGACGAGCTTGATGCGCTGCGCCTCACCGCCCGACAGCTCGGTCGCCGGCTGGCCGAGCCGCAGGTAACCCAGGCCGATGCCCTTCAGCAGCCCCAGCGGCCGCGCCAGCGCCGGTTCCTCCGCGAAGAACTCGAAGGCCGTGTCCACGGTCATGCCGAGCACCTCCGCGATGCTGCGGTCGCGGTAGCGGATCTTCAGCGTCGCCTCGTTGTATCGGGCGCCGTGACAGGCGGGGCAGGGCGCGAAGACGCTGGGCATGAACAGCAGCTCCACGCTGACGAAACCTTCGCCCTCGCAGGTCTCGCAGCGGCCCTTGGCGACGTTGAAGGAGAAGCGCCCCGCATCGAACTTGCGGGCGCGCGCGGCCGGTGTCGCGGCGAAGAGCTTGCGCACGTGGTCGAACAGCCCCGTGTAGGTCGCGAGGTTGGAGCGCGGCGTGCGGCCGATCGGCTTCTGGTCGACCTGCACCAGCCGGCGGATCGCCTCGGCGCCGCCGGCGATCCGTCCGCCGGTGGCCGCTTGCACGTCGGCGCTGAGCTCAGCGTCCTCGTCGTCCTCGACAGCCGCGGGTTCATGGCCCAGGTGCGCGCCGACCAGGTCCACCAGCGCGCGGCTCACCAGCGATGACTTGCCGGAACCCGACACGCCGGTCACCGCGGTGAACACGCCGAGCGGGAACGCGGCGTCCACGTCGACGAGGTTGTTCTGCGTGATGCCTTCGAGCCGCAGCCAGTCCGTCGGTGCGCGGCGAGCGGGCCGCCGGTCGGGACGGCTCGCCGCGCCGGCGGGTTCGATGGAGTGCTCGGAGCCGCCGTGGGCCGGCGCGTCGGGGAATGACTCGGGGAACAGGTAGGCGGCGGTGCGTGACTCCGCTATGCCGCGCAGTCCCTCGGGCGGACCGCTGTACAGCACGCGGCCGCCGAGTTCCCCGGCCGCCGGCCCGACATCGACGATCCAGTCCGCGGCGCGCATCAGGGTGAGGTCATGCTCGACGACATAGACCGAGTTCCCCGCCGCCTTCAGCGATCGCAGCGAGGCGAGCAGCGATTCGTTGTCGGCCGGATGCAGGCCCGCGGAGGGCTCGTCGAGCACGTAGACGACGCCGAAGAGGTTGGAGCAGATCTGCGTGGCCAGCCGCAGCCGCTGGAGCTCGCCGGGCGAGACGGAGGGCGTCGCGCGCTCCAGCGACAGATGGCCCAGTCCCAGCGTGAGCAGCGGACGCAGCCGCATCAGCACGTCGTCGACCAGGCGCCGCGCCGCGAGGCGCTTCTCCTCGCTGAGGCCGTCCGTCGCTGCATCGCCGAGGTGCTCCGCCAGCTGCGCCAGCGGGAACTGCGACAGCGCGCCGATGTCGAGCCCGCCGAAGGTCACCGACAGCGCCTCGCGCTTGAGCCGCTTGCCGTCGCAGACCGGGCAGGCGCCGCCGATCAGGTAGCGCGACACGCGGCGCTTCATCAGCGCGCTCTGCGTGGTCGCGAAGGTGTGCATCACGTAGCGCCGCGCGCTGCTGAAGGTGCCCTGGTAGCTGGGCTCCATCTTGCGGCGCAGCGCGTCCTTGGTCTCGGCGGGTGTGAAGCCGGCGTAGACGGGCACGGTGGGCTGCTCGTCGGTGAACAGGATCCAGTCGCGCGTCTTGCGCGGCAGTTCGCGCCAGGGCTTGTCGACGTCGATGCCCAGCGTGACCAGGATGTCGCGCAGGTTCTGGCCGTGCCAGGCCGGCGGCCAGGCGGCGACGGCGCGGTCGCGGATGGTGAGCGTATCGTCGGGGACCATCGAGGCCTCGGTGACCTCGTACACGCGACCCAGCCCGTGGCAATGCGGGCAGGCGCCCTGCGGCGTGTTGGGCGAGAAGTCCTCCGCGTACAGCATCGGCTGCTTCGCGGGGTAACGGCCGGCGCGCGAGTACAGCATCCGCAGCAGCGACGACAGCCCGGTCACGCTGCCCACGGACGAGCGCGCGCTCGGCGTGCCGCGCTGCTGCTGCAGCGCCACGGCGGGCGGCAGGCCGTCGATCGAATCGACGGCGGGCACGCCGACCTGATCGATGAGCCGGCGCGCGTACGGCGCGACCGATTCGAAGTAACGACGCTGCGCCTCCGCGTAGATCGTGCCGAAGGCGAGGGAGGACTTGCCGGAACCCGACACGCCGCTGAACACCACGAGCGCGTCGCGCGGCACGTCCACGTCGACGTTCTTGAGGTTGTGCTCGCGCGCGCCGCGGACCTGGACGAAGGCGGCGCGTCCGGGGCGTTCGCGCACGGCATCGGGCGCCGCGACGGGCGCGGACGCGGACGCGAACGTCTGCTTGGACCCGGGCGTGGACGACGAAGAGGACGGTGGGCGAGCGGTAGGGCGTTTGGCCAAGACGGAACCTCGGGTGATCAGCGCGACGCGCGCTGGGACGGCGGGGGCGAAGTATCGGTCGATGGCACCGATCAGCAAGCAGGATGCCCACCGGGACGGACATGGCCCTTGCCGATGCCGATGCCGATGACGGGTTCCACTCCCGAGCCGCCATGAAGCGCTCGACCGATGTGATGCCCGTGCGATTCGCGCCTGCGCTCGAGCGGTTCGGCGGGCCGGGAGCGGGACTTGCTGCGAAGGAGGGAAACCTTTCCACCTTTCACAGGAGTCCCCATGACCGACAAACCCCTCTCCGACACCGAGCGACGCGAGAAGCTCTGGGACCTCATCAAGGACATCAAGGTCGGCCTGTTCACGACGCACCATGCGAACGGGCATCTGCACTCGCGCCCGATGACGCTGCAGAACAAGGCGCTCGACGAGGGCGAGTCGCTGTGGTTCTTCATGTCCCGCAGCGGCGAGCCCTTCAGCGACATCGTCGCGTCGCCGCAAGTGAACGTCGGCTTCGCCGATCGGGACGACGACACCTACGTCTCGGTGTCCGGCACGGCGGAGCTCAGCGAGGACCGCGCCAAGCGCCAGGAGCTCTGGAGCAAGGCGGCGGAGGCCTGGTTCACCCAGGGCATCGACGATCCCGACCTGGCGGTGGTGCGCGTGCGCATCAGCCACGCCAGCTACTGGGACGTGAAGGCGTCCAAGCTGACGCAGCTCTACGCGATGGCGAAAGCGGCCGTGACCGGCAAGCCGCCCACCGGCCTGGCCGAGACCGGCGAGGTGCGCATGAAGTGAGGCCGTAATGAGGCCACATTGAGGCCGGCGGATCGCGGAGGCGGTCTGCCGGATTTTCTGCATCGAACGACGATCGGAGGTCCCCATGCCCAGAGGCGACAAGTCGTCCTACACGGACAAGCAGAAGCGACAGGCCGAGCACATCGAGAGTGGCTACGAGCACCGCGGTGTGCCCAAGGATGAAGCGGAACGGCGCGCGTGGGCCACGGTCAACGCGGAAACGGGAGGCGGCAAGAAGTCCGGCTCCGGTCGAGGTCAGCCTGAGGACCACGCGCCCGCCCGCAAGGGCGGGCACCTGGGCGGCAAGGCCGCAGCGAGCCGCACGGCAGCCGAGCGCTCCGCGTCCGCGAAGAAGGCTGCGGCGACGCGCAAGCGCAATGCGGCGGCACGCGCCGGTCATCACTGACGACGGATCTTTCTCCCGGCCCAAATGACAACGCCGACAGGACGAAGGTCCTGTCGGCGTTGGTCGCTTCGGGCTCCAAGCCCGAGGGGCAGTCTTAGCGGGCGGCAATGCCTTCGGTCGCAACGCCCTTGGCTTCCTTGGCCGCATAGCGCTGCACCAGCGCGGCGTACGTCGGCGACGCCTTCATCTCCGCGTAGCGGGCTTGCGCCTTCGCGCGTTGACCGGCATTCAGGCTGAAGTCCTCGGTGCGGTCGACGGCGGCCAGGCCGGACTCGCGATAGATCTCCAGGTCGGCCAGCACTTCGGCGCGGCTCTTCTGGCTCTGCGTGATCGGATCGAGGTGGCTGTAGCTCTGCGCGAAGGTCGGCACGGCGGCGGCGGACAGGGCGATCAGGGCGGTAGCGATCAGGGTCTTGGCGGTCATGATGGGTTCCTTTGAGAGAGCGGTGGATCGGGGTGTCTGAGAGTCTTTGGCCGGCGTCGTTTGCCGATGACTGAAGGTTAGGCGCGGGCCTCGTCCGGATAAACGGGCTGCGTCGCAATGCCTCGTTGTGAGGCTCGCAACAATCGACCGTCCTTCGATACGCGCGATTCACAGGGGCTGCTCGTCGTGCTCGGCACAAAGCAAGACGCCCGGCATGAGCCGGGCGTCTTGCGTGGGAGCGAACCGAAGGTCGTCAGTCCGTGGATCGCTCCACCGAAACAGCGCAAGCTGAAGCGTTCATTCGGCCGAGGTGTCCTGGTCGACCGCCGTGCTGCGGCGGCCGGTCACGTACACCGTGGGCAACTGCTCGCGCTTCACGGTGACGACCACCGGGTCCAGCGTGACGATCGAGGCGCGCATCTCGCGTTGGCCTTGTGCATGAGCGATACCCAAGCCGAGGGCCAGCGCCGCGATGGCACCGAAGGCGACAGCCTTGACGGTGGTGCTGGTGGCGGAAGTGATGGCGAGGCGGTGGGCGGTGTTCATGTCGATCTCCTTGGGGGCGTTGGCTGTGTCGATGGAGTCAGTGTCGTCATCGAGCCCCTTCGTTTCGAGCGCTCAGCGACGAAGCTGCGCGGCGGCGGTGTGAGATGCATGCCAAGCGGACAAGCCGTAGCGGTTCACACGCCGTTTCGCCCCTCCCAGACGAAGACGCCGGCGGGACCGAAGTCCTGCCGGCGCTGGTGGCCGGGGAGGGCGAGGGGATCACTCAGCGGGCGGAGACGCCTCCGGTCGTCGAGCCCTTGGCTTCCTTCGCCGCGAAGCGCTGCACCAGCGTCGCGTACTTCGGCGAGGCCTTCAGCTCGGCGTAGCGGGCCTCTGCCTTGGCGCGCTGGGCTGCGTTCAGCGTGAAGTCTTCCGTGCGTTCCGCGGCGGCCAGGCCGGACTCGCGATAGATCTCCAGGTCGGCCAGCACTTCGGCGCGGCTCTTCTGGCTCTGCGTGATCGGATCGAGGTGGCTGTAGCTTTGCGCGAAGGCCGGCACGGCGGCGGCGGACAGGGCGATCAGGGCGGTGGCGATCAGGGTCTTGGCGGTCATGATGAGGTCCTTTGAGAGAGCAGTGGATCGGGGTGTCTGAGGTCTTGGCCGGCGTCGTCTGCCGATGACTGAAGGTTAGGCGCGGGCCTCGTCCGGATAAACGGGCGGCGCCGCAATGCCCCGTGGTGAGGGCCGCAATAATCCTGGCCACCGTCGACGCCCGAGAGCCTTTGATCCATGCAGACTGCCCGACTCACCCTGTCTCCGCTCGTCGACGCCGATGTCGATACGCTGGCGAATCTGCTCTGGGACGAACGCGTCTACGAGCACATCGGCGGTCTGCCGTCAGGCGCGGCAGAGGTCGCGCTGGGTCTGCGGAGGGCGTTGGCCGGGCCTCCCGCCCATCGAGCTTCGGAGCGGTGGCTCAACTACGCCGTGCGACTGCGCGGAAGTCATCAACTGATCGGGCGGCTGGAGGCGACGGTGCACGCCGGCATCGCAGAGGTGGCCTTTCTGCTGGCACCGGCGTACTGGGGCCACGGCTACGCCAAGGAGGGATTGAGCTGGCTCCATGACGAGTTGTCCCGCGTGTGCCCCGATGCGCGATGCTGGGCCACGACGCTGCCGGTCAACCTGCGAAGCGGCCGGCTGCTGAGCGCATGCGGCTACGAGCGGGTCGATCCGGCCAGGGCTCCGGACTTGCTGACCTATGACGAGGGTGACTGGGTCTTTCGCCGGGCTCACGCCTGACTGCAACGCGGCAGCGTGGACCGCTGGCGAGGCGGATGAACCATTGAGCTCACAAAGCCAAGACGCCGGCAGGACCGAAGTCCTGCCGGCGTCCATGGCCGGGGAGGCGAGCGGCGCTCAGCGGGCGGAGACGCCTTCGGTCGTCGAGCCCTTGGCTTCCTTCGCCGCGAAGCGTTGCACCAGCGCCGCGTACTTCGGCGAGGCCTTCAGTTCAGCGTAGCGGGCTTCTGCCTTGGCGCGTTGGCTCGCGTTCAGCGTGAAGTCTTCCGTGCGGTCCGCGGCAGCCAGGCCGGACTCACGATAGATCTCCAGATCGGCCAGCACTTCGGCGCGGCTCTTCTGGCTCTGCGTGATCGGATCGAGGTGGCTGTAGCTCTGCGCGAAGGCCGGCACGGCGGCGGCGGACAGGGCGATCAGGGCGGTAGCGATCAGGGTCTTGGCGGTCATGATGGTTTCCTTTGAGAGCGCGTTGGATCGGGGTGTCTGGGGTCTTGGGCCGGCGTCGTTTGCCGATGACTGAAGGTTAGGCGCGGGCCCCGTTCGGATAAACGGGCTGCGCCGCAATGCCTCGTTGTGAGGCTCGCAACAATCGACCGTCCTTCGACACGCGCGATTCACAGGGGCTGCTCGTCGTGCTCGGCACAAAGCAAGACGCCCGGCATGAGCCGGGCGTCTTGCGTGGGGGCGAACCGAAGGTCGTCAGTCCGTGGATCGCTCCACCGAAACAGCGCAGCCTCAGGCGTTCACTCGGCCGAGGCGACTTGCGTGTCGACCGCGTCGGCGCTGCGACGGCCAGTGATGTAGACCGTGGGCAGCTGCTCGCGCTTCACGGTGATGACCACCGGATCCAGCGTGACGATCGAGGCACGCATTTCGCGTTGTCCTTGTGCATGAGCGATTCCCAGGCCGAGGGCCAACGCCGCGATGGCACCGAAGGCGACGGCCTTGACGGTGGTGCTGGTGGCGGAAGTGATGGCGAGGCGGGTGGCGTTCATGTCGATCTCCTGAAGGGGTTGGCTGTGTCGATGGAGTCAGTGTCGTCAGTGGCGCACCGTCTTTCGAGCGCTGCGCGACGAAGCTGCGCGGCGGCGGTGTGAGATGCATGCCAAGCGGACAAGCCGTCGCGCTTCACACGCCGTATTGCCCCTCCCAAACGAAGACGCCGACAGGACCGAAGTCCTGCCGGCGCTGGTGGCCGGGGAGGGCGAGGGGATCGCTCAGCGGGCGGAGACGCCTTCGGTCGTCGAGCCCTTGGCTTCCTTCGCCGCGAAGCGCTGCACCAGCGCCGCGTACTTCGGCGAGGCCTTCAGCTCGGCGTAGCGAGCTTCCGCCTTGGCACGCTGATTCAGTTCCAGCGACGAGTCTTCGGTGCGGTCCACGGCGGCCAGGCCGGACTCGCGATAGATCTCCAGATCCGCCAGCACTTCAGCGCGGCTCTTCTGGCTCTGCGTGATGGGGTCCAGGTGGCTGTAGCTCTGCGCGAAGGCCGGCACGGCGGCGGCGGACAGGGCGATCAGGGCGGTAGCGATCAGGGTCTTGGCGGTCATGATGGTTTCCTTTGAGAGAGCGTGGGATCGGGGTGTCTGGGGTCTTGAGCCGGCTTCGTTTGCCGATGACTGAAGGTTAGGCGCGGGGCCGAATCGCATAAATGGCTCAGGCGCGAATGGGTTGTTGTGAGGCCCGCAACAATCGCCCGTCCCCACGCGCGCAGGGCGCTGGGGGCTGAAGCTCCAGCAATCGCACGGACATTCATGGACCCTTCCATGAGGCGGCTCTATGATGAGAAGAATTCTCATTTGCAACAAAGCCCGTCGTCCATGTCTTTCCCGGTCTCACGCCTGCGGGGCGCATTCCCGCTGATCTCGCGCATCGCCGCGGCGATCGGCGGCGGTTACGCGCTGGCGGCGCTGGTCAGCGTCGCGGTGCTCGCGCTGCCGGTGAACCGTATCCAGGCGGTGATCGGCGGCATGCTCGGCAGCTTCGCCGTCTACGCTGGCGCGGTCGTCTGGGTCTTCGCGGTGCGTAGCGCCACACGGGCCTGGGTCGGGCTGATCGTCGCCGCGCTGCTCCTGCTGCCTCTCGCGTGGTCCGTCTGGACCGCGGTCGAACCCGCCGCCTTGCCATGAGCGTCGACGTCCAAGCCCCCTCGGCCGCGCCGCAGCCGCGCGGCATCCGGCAGACGATGTCGGACCTGCACATCTGGACCGGCCTGCTGCTGGGCTGGTTCCTGTTCGCGATGTTCCTCACCGGGACCGTCAGCTACTTCAAGGAGGAGCTGTCGCAATGGATGCGGCCGGAGATCGCGCATCAGGCCGTGACGCCCGAGCCGGCCGTCGTCGCAGGCCGCATCGCCAGGGAGCTCGAGACGCTGGCCCCGGGCACCACGCAGTGGAGCCTGCGCCTGACCGACGATCGCCACAGCGTTGCCAACGCCTTCTGGCGCGTGCCGCCGAAGGACGGCGCCAGGCGCGCATTCAAGGACGCGAACTTCGATCCGCAGACGGGGGAGAAGGTCAGCGCGCGTGAGACGCTGGGCGGCGAGTTCTTCTACCGCTTCCACTTCCAGTTCCACTACATGCCGGTGGTCTGGGGCCGCTGGCTCGCGGGACTGGCGGCGATGTTCATGCTGGTGGCGATCGTCAGCGGCGTGATCACGCACAAGAAGATCTTCACCGACTTCTTCACCTTCCGCTGGGGCAAGGGCCAGCGCTCGTGGCTGGACGCGCACAACGCGCTGTCGGTGTTCGGGCTGCCCTTCCACCTGATGATCACGTACACCGGCCTGGTGACGCTGATGACGCTGTACATGCCGTGGGGCGAGCAGGCCGGCATCAACTCGCCGGCGATGAAGCAGCAGCTGACCTCGGAGATGAACGCGTTCCTTCAGCCGGCCAAGCCCTCGGGCGAGGCGGCCCCGCTGGCCTCGATCGAGGCGATGGTGCGCGAGGCCGAGCGCCGTTGGGGACCGGGCAGCGTGGCGCGGGTCACCGCGGTGAATCCGGGCGATGCCGTGGCGCGCGTGGCGATCACGCGCGGCGAGGGCGGTCGGGTCTCGATGAGTCCGCAGTACCTGCTGTTCGACGGCGTCTCCGGGCGACTGGTCGAGGAGAAGAACGGCGTCGGCGCGGCGGCGGAGACCCGCGGCGTGCTGTACGGATTGCACCTCGGGCGCTTCGGCGATGACGCGACCCGCTGGCTGTACTTCATCGTCAGCCTGGCCGGCACGGCGATGGTCGGCAGCGGGCTGGTGATGTGGACCGTCAAGCGCCGCCAGAAGCTGCCAAACCCGGACAAGCCGTACTTCGGCTTCCGCGTCGTGGAGCGACTGAACATCGCCGCCATCGCAGGCCTGCCGCTGGCGATGAGCGGCATGTTGTGGGCCAACCGGCTGTTGCCCACGGGGCTGGAGAAGCGCGCCGAGTGGGAAGTGCACGTGGTCTTCATCGTGTGGGCGGTGACGCTGCTGCACGCGCTGGTCCGGCCGGCGAAGCGCGCCTGGATCGAACTGCTGTGGCTGGGCGCGGTGTCGCTGGCCCTGCTGCCGGTGGGCAACGCGCTGACGACGGACCGCCCGCTGTGGCGCAGCGTCGCGCAGGGCGACTGGACCTTCGCGGGCGTGGAGCTGATGTGCTGGGCGTTCGCGGCGCTGCTGGCGTACCTGGCGATCCGCACGGGGCGCCACGCCCCTCGCGCGTTGAAGGGGCGGCCGGTCGCCAAGGACAGGCCGCATGCCCAGGCCTCGCGGTCGCCGCTGGCCGCGTCGTCGGCCTCGTCTTCCGGAGAGGTCGGCTTGGCGCTGCGATCCGGCGGGGAGGGCGCGCGGTGATGCACCTCCTCAGCCTGTTGATCTGCGTGGCCGCCTTCGCGGCGCTTGCGATGGCGACGGACCGCGCCCAGTGCGACGTCCTGGGCCGCGAGCTGCCCGCGGCGAAGTCCCGCGCGCTGCGCACCGCCGGCTGGGCGCTGCTGCTGGCAAGCCTCGCGCTCGTCGTGACCGAACAAGGCTGGGGCCTGGGCCTCGTCAGCTACAGCGGCCACACCAGCGTCGCGGCGGGCGTGGTGTTCGTCGCGTTGATCGTGCATCAGCGGCGCCAGCCTCGGAAGCGCAGGCGCTGAGCCGCGGCGCGGCGTGAGCGAAACCCGTCGCCGTGTAGTCCTTCGCCTGACTTCCTGTCGGCCAGCGGGCCCACCCTGGCTGGGGGCCGGTCAGTCTCGAAAAAGATCCGCGCATCCACCATCATGGAGTCACACAGGGAGACAAGACATGAAGGTTGCACTGATCGAGGACAACGCGCTGCTCCGACGCCTGATGGTGTCGCGCCTGGAGTCCGAGGCGTCCATCACCGTGGTGAGCCAGGCCTCCAGCGAGAACGCCGCGATCAGCACGATTGCACTGAGCGCGCCGGACGTGGTGCTGGTGGACCTGAGCATCGACGGTGGCTCCGGCCTGGGCGTGATCGAACGCCTGCGCGCGGCGCGCTTCCGCGGCCGCATCCTGGTGCTGAGTTCGGAAGACCGCTCGGCCTACGAGCCGCGCGTCCTGTCCTGCGGCGCGGACGGCTTCTACGACAAGGCCTGCGACTTCGAACGCCTCGTCGGGGAGCTCTGCACGCTGTCCAACAGCGCGTGGATGGCGGACTGAGCCGCCCAGCGACGTCGACCGCAGCGCGCGATCGGTAAAGTGCGGGATCCTTCCTGAGGATTCCCATGACCAACATGGCCTACAGCACCGTGTCCTGTCTCGAATGCGAGGAGCGGTTTGCGTTCCCCAACGAGACACTGCTGTATCTCCCGCCCGGCAAGGCCGCGGCCGACGCCAATGTCTATGGCGAATATGGCCGCATGCTCACCGATCGCGTGTGGTGTTTCCGCTGCGAGCGGCCAGCCTGGATCGAACGCATTCCAAATGTCCGGGAGTTCGAAGTAGCGGCCCGCCTTCGCGCATCCGACGCGCCTCCAAACGAAGATTCAGACCGTGTCGGGCCTCAGGCCATTCTTGGCCTGCTGAACGGTGAAGCCGGCGGGCTCCACATGGACGGGGTCCCATCCCACCTTCACCGGGGCCTGCCAGTCTCCTTGCGCGATGGCTTCATCGACCGCCTCCGCCAATTTGGCGGGCAATCCCCAACGCGCCCCCGTGCTCAACCCGTGTCTCTCGGCAATCGAAGTCAGCTTGAGGACGTAGGCCGTGCCAGGCTTCAGAGGTGCGTTGTCGTCGAGTAGGTCGACCGCGAGCGATTCCATCTTGCCGGTCGACCCGGTGACGTTGTGAAAGCCGAACTTGAGCTTGGAGTGCCCGGAGTTGAACGCGGCCAGTTGATCCGCAGGCGACCGCCACGCATCCTGGATACGGGGCCGCAGTCCCTCCGCTTCAAGGTCCCGAATCACCAAGGCGAGCCGCTTGGCAAACCAGGGATACAGCTCCGTCATCCGCTGCTTGTTCCTTGCCTTGCGCGCCGGTTCTTGCATGGTCGCCCTTTCGATCGTCCGTGGCGACGTTCTACCCGCGCGATCTCTCCGACACATCCACAACATGGAGGATGTCCGCCCATGGATCACCGCCCCAACCGAACGCGGGGTCCCGAGTTGGGGCAGACGATGCGCCGGGTCGGAACGATCCCGCTCAATGCGCGTGGTCGCCGTGACCACCGCCCTTGTCGTCCTTCGCCGGCATCGCCGCATTGAGCGCCCGAACCGGCGCCTTCACCTCGACGGTCTGCCGGACGCCGCCGCGGTCCTCGAAGATCAGCGTCAGCGGCACCTGGTCGCCGGCCTTCACCTGCGCGGGCAGGTCCAGGAACATCACGTGATACCCGCCGGGCTTGAGCTCGATCGTCTTGCCCGCCGGCAGCTCGATCGCCGGCACCTGGCGCATGCGCATCACGTTGTCCTGCATCGCCATCTCATGCACCTCGGCCTTGGGCGTCAATGGCGTGGTGACGCCAATGAGCTTCGTGTCCTTCGTCGCCGTCAGCTTCATGAAGGCGCCGGTGGCCTTCTGCTGCGGCACGGTGGCGCGCACCCAGGCGTCGTCGATCTTCACCTGGGCATGGGCGATGGAAGCGAGCAGCGAGCCCGCGACGAGCAGCAGCGAGTGGATCTTGAAAGTCATGTCGGTTCTCCGGAATGGGTGTGTTGGGATATGGAGGGTCAGGTGTTGAGCAGTTGGCGCACGTCCTCGGCGAGGTCGTCGGCGCTCATCTCGTGCTTGATGGCCAGGCGCGCCTTGCCCTTGCGGTCGAACACGGTGCTCAAGGTCGAGTGGTCCATCGTGTAGCTGGCACCCGTGGGCACCTTGCCGTAATAGACCTTGAACTCCTTGGCGACGGCGGCGGTCCCGGCGAGGTCGCTGTAGAGCCCGAGGAAGCTCGGATGGAACGCGGCGGTGTAGGCCGCCAGCACCGGCGCGGTGTCGCGCTCGGGGTCGATGGTGACGAAGAGGACCCGGAAGTCTGCGGCGTCCGCGCCGAGCATCTGATGCACCGCCGCCGCGCGCGCCAGCGCGGTCGGGCAGACGTCGGGGCACTGCGTGAAGCCGAAGAACATCATCACGACCTTGCCGCGGAAGTCGGCCAGCCGATACGGGCGGCCGTCCGCGCCTTGCAGCGCGAAATCGCTCGCGTAGCTCACCAGCGAGAGATCGATGCCGTGGAAGGTCGGAGAGGGCTTGCACGCCGCCAACGGCAGCAGGCAGGCGGCGATCGTCAAGGCGCGACGACGCGCGTCGGGCTGGGCGACGGGATCGCCATGAGGGGAACGCGAGCGGAGCGCGAGGGAAGGGAGTCGCATGATCGAAAGGGCGTGGACCGACCTTGCCGCGCATGAGCGCATGAGCGCAGAGGCGCAGAGGCGCAGAGGCGCATTCGCGCGAGCGAAGGCGACAGGTCAGTCGTGGAGTGATTCGCGTCCGGGACGGAGCGAAGTGCGCATCGGCCTCGAGGCGGCGATCAGGCGACGGCGGGAGGTCCGCGAGCGAGCGAAGGCGCCCACGCGAAGAGCGGGCGCGGTGCGACGAGGAACAGGCGCGGACGCTCGAACTTCAACGCGTCGGGCGGTGTCCACTGCAGCGTGGCGGGCGGCAGATCGGGCGCGCCATGGTGGATGGCGCAATACGGGCAGTCCATCGACGTCTTCATCAGCGTCGAGCTGTCGCGACCCGGATCGACGTTGCCGGCGGCGTCGATCACCACGAGCCTGGCGCCGGTGGCGGAACAGATCTCCGCGAAGGTCGCGCCCTGATGGACCAGCATCGCATGCGACAGCGACGGCAGCATCGCCGCGAGCAGGATCGTGAGACTCACGAGCCATGCCCAGCGCCTGGTCGAAGTCCGCGTTGCATGCATGCGCGGCATTCTATGCCGCAGGCTTTCGAGCAGAGGCTCGGTTCGTCAATACGTCTTGTACGGCAGGAACTTCCCGCTCATCACGATGCTGACGCGGTCGCCCTTCGGGTCGGGCTCGCGCTGCAGGTCCATGCGGAAGTCGATCGCGCTCATGATGCCGTCGCCGAATTCCTCGTGGATCAGCTCCTTGAAGGTCGTGCCGTAGACGCTGATCAGCTCGTAGAAGCGGTAAATCAGCGGATCGGTCGGGACCGACGTCGGCAGGCTGCCCTTGTAGGGCACGACCTTGAGCCACTGCGTCTCCGCCTCGGTGAGGTCGAAGAGGCCCGCCAGCGTCGCGGCCTGCGCGTCGTCGAAGGTCATCTGGCCCAGGCAGCCGGCCGTGACCCATTCCTTGCTCAGGCCGACGGCCTCGGCCACGTCGGACCACTTCAGGCCCTTGGCCACCTTGGTGGCGATGATCTTTTCGGTGACGTCGAGTCGGCTCATGGGATGCTCCTTGGAGGGGTGACGGGATGGCTGCGCTCCACCAGGAAATCCATCAGGTGGTTGCGCATCGGGTAGTACTGCGGGTCGTGATGCAGCGTGGCGCGCTGGCGCGAGCGGGGCATCGTGTTGACGACGATCTCCGCGACCCGCGCGTGCGGGCCGTTCGACATCAGCATCACGCGGTCGGCCAGCAGGATGGCCTCGTCCACGTCGTGCGTGATCATGAAGACCGTCTGCCGCGTCGCGGCGCAGATCTTCAGCAGCTCGTCCTGAATCGTTCCGCGCGTCAGCGCATCCAGCGCGCCGAAGGGCTCGTCGAGCAGCAGCATCCGCGGCTCGATCGCGAAGGCCCGTGCGATGCCCACGCGCTGCTTCATGCCGCCGGACAGCTGGCTCGGCTTCTTGTCGAGCGCCGGCGTCAGGCTGACCAGGGCGACGTACTTGCGGACCTGCTCGTCGACCTGCGTCTTCGACCAGTCCGGCCACTTGCTGCGGACCGCGAAGGCGATGTTCTGCCGCACCGTCAGCCAGGGCATCAACGCATGGCCCTGGAAGACGACGCCGCGATCGAGGCCGGGGCCGGCGACCTCGCGGCCGTCGACGATCACGTGGCCCTCGCTGGCCTGCTCCAGTCCGGCGAGCGTGTTCAGGATCGTCGTCTTGCCGCAGCCGCTGTGGCCGACGATGCAGACGAACTCGCCCTGGCGCAGCGTGAAGTCCACGTCCTCGAAGATGGTCGTGTCGCCGTAGCGCTTGGCCAGGCCTTCGACACGCACCAGCACGGGCGCCGCATCGACCGCCGCCGCGGCGCCCTGTTCCAGCGGATCAATCCGCATACGTCACCGCCTTCTGCGCGCGGGCGAATAGCCCGTCCAGCGCCATGCCCACGAGGCCGATCACGAGGATCGCGAAGATCACGTTGGGCAGGCTGAGGTTGTTCCACTCGTTCCAGACGAAGTAGCCGATGCCGGTGCCGCCGACCAGCATCTCCGCCGCGACGATCACCAGCCAGGCGATGCCCATGCTGATGCGCATGCCGGTCAGGATGGTGGGCGCGGCGGCGGGCAGGATCACTTCGAAGGCGCGGCGCAGCGGCCGGACCTCCAGCGTGCGCGCGACGTTGAGCCACTCCTTGCGCACGCCGGCGACGCCGAAGGCCGTGTTGATCAGCATCGGCCAGACGCTGCAGATGAAGATCACGAAGATGCCGCTCGCGGCCGAATCCTTGATCGTGTAGAGCGCCAGCGGCATCCACGCCAGCGGCGAGATCGGCTTGAGCACCTGGATGAAGGGATCGAGCGCGCGGTGGACCAGCGGACTCATCCCGATCGCGAAGCCCAGCGGGATCGCGACGAGGGCCGCGAGCAGATAACCCAGCGCCACCCGCCCCAGCGAGTACGCCAGCTGCAGGCCGATGCCCTTGTCGTTGGGGCCCTTGTCGTAGAACGGATCGGCGAGGTGATGGACGACGGTCGCGCCCATCTGCGCGAGCGTCGGGAAGCCGCTCTTGGCCGCCACGGCGGAGGCGCCGCTGCCGCCCGCGTCGGCGGGCACGGGCTTGCCCATCAGCCTGGCGTATTCGATCTGCTCGGCCGTCATCGCCGGCCCCGCGGTGGACGCCGCGGACGAGGCGGTCCCCGTGCCCATCGTCGCCAGGTGCCAGATGCCCAGCACCAACCCGAGCATCAGCAGCGAGAGCAGGGCGGCGCGCGCGTTCAGCGAAGTCATCGCGGCTCCCGCTCAGGCGCGCTTGATCGCGAAGCCGGCCACGTAGGCATCGGGCTGCGCGGGGTCGAAGGTCTTGCCCATGACGCTGAACTTCGGATACGCGCCCTCCGGCACGGCCTGGTCGAGCGCCTTCATCTGCTTCTTCGCGTCGGTGAGCAGGAAGACCTTCTCCGCGATCTGCTTGTAGTTCACGTCGCCCTTCAGATAGCCCCAGCGCTTCATCTGCGTGAGCATCCACACGGCCATGCTCTGCCAGGGGATGGGGTCGAAGTCGGCGCGGTCCGGCACGACCCGCACGTTGCCCAGGCCGTCGGCGAACTTGCCGGTCAGCACCTGCGCGATGACCGTCTCCGGCTGGTTCAGGTAGGCCTGCGGTGCGATGACCTTGGCGATGAGCTCGCGGTTGCGCGCCTCCCGCGCCATCGCGGCCGAGGTCAGCACCGCGCGGTACAGCGCGGCGAAGGTGTTGGGGTTCTTCTGGATGAACTCGGTGCTGGTGCCGAAGGCGCAGCAGGGATGGCCGTTCCACAGTTCCTTGGAGAGGATGTGGATGAAGCCGACCTCCTCGAACACGGCGCGCTGGTTGAACGGGTCCGGGCCGAGGAAGCCGTCGATGTTGCCGGCGCGCAGGTTGGCCACCATCTCCGGCGGCGGCACGACGCGGATCTGGATGTCGCGGTCGGGATCGAGGCCCGCTTCCGCCACGTAGTAGCGCAGCAGGAAGTTGTGCATCGAGTACTCGAAGGGCACGGCGAACTTGAAGCCCTTCCACGACTTCGGGTCGCGCTTGTCCTTGTGCTTCATCGCCAGCGTGATCGCCTGGCCGTTGGTGTTCTGGATCGTCGCCACGTTCATCGGCGTGGCCGTCGCGCCCAGACCCAGGCTGATCGCCAGCGGCATCGGGCTGAGGAAGTGCGTGGCGTCGTACTCCTTGTTGATCATCTTGTCGCGGATCAGCGCCCAGCCCGCGGTCTTCACGACCTCGACGTTCAGTCCCTGCTTGCTGTAGAAGCCCAGCGGGTGCGCCATGATCAGCGGCGTCGCGCAGGTGATCGGGATGAAGCCGATCTTGAGGTCCTTCTTCTCCAGCGCGCCGCGCTCCTGCGCCATCGCCTGCAGCGGCGCGATGGGCAGCACGCTGCCGATCGCGGCCATCGCGCTGCCGCGACCGACCGCGCGCAGGAAGCGGCGTCGCAGCGCGTCCTGCGGGAACAGCGCCTTCACCAACGCGGCCTCGACGAACTGGTTGGACTCGGCCTCGATGTCGGTCGTGTCCATCGCGTCGGCGCGTTGGCGCAGCGTCGCCGCAGCGCGGTCGCGGTCCAGCTCGCGGACATGCTCCGCCTCGCTGCCGTGGCGTCCGCAGGCGCAGCGCATCAGCAGCGGGCGATCGGCGTCGTAAGGGTCGTGGCGGAGGTCGCTCATCGCTGCTTTCCAGGTCGGTGGACGGATGCATCCACTCTAGGAAAGCGCGACGGATCACGGCATCGTGCGCGCCGTGGTTCTGATGTAGGGCTGGAACTACACGACCGCGGGCGAGCCGTCCTCGGCCGCCGACAGGATCATCCGCACATACGCGAGCGCGTCGTGCGCGCCGCTGGTCACCGGGCGGCCGTTGATGATCAGCCCGGGGACCGCGTTCAGGCCCTGGCTGCGAGCACGTCGTTCGTCGGCTTCCACTTCGGACAGCCGCGACAGTGACCGCGTCACGGCACCCGGCGCCATGCCGGAGGCCGCCGCGATCTTCTCGAGCACGGTGTCGTTGCCGATGTCCTGCCCCTCGCTGAAGTAGGCGACGAACAGCGCCTCGACGAGGCGCGTCTGCAGAGCGGGTCCGCCCTCGACAAGCGCCTGGCGGACCAGCAGGTGCCCGGCCAGCGTGTGGGACGTCCGCGTCTGCAGGTCGTACCGGAAGACCGCGCCCACGGCACTGCCGGCGGCCATCGCGCGGCTGTCCATCGCGACGGCGGCCTCCCAGCTGCCGAAACGCGCGCTGCGGAAAGTCTTGCGATCCATGCCCGCCTTGGGCAGCGTCGGGTTGAGCTGGAAGGGCAGCCATTCGACCTGGACCGCGACGCCCTGGTCCTGCAGGACGTTCAGTGCCTTGTCCAGGTGCCGCTTCCCGATGAAACACCAGGGACAGATGATGTCGAACACCACTTGAACGTGGATCGCTTGCTGCTTGTCGGATGCCATGTCGGCCCTCTGTGGTCAGTGTCGCGGCATGCTATCGAGGGCTCCCCGGAGGCGGGAGCCGCAATCACTGCACAGCGGGTGAGCGAAAACGCACGGCGCCGATGTCGACGTGATCGGGCGGTCCCGCTATGGCGCCAGCAGCTCGCGCCGGACGGCGAAGAGCGTCAGCTCCACGTCGTTGCGCACGCCGGTCTTCTCGAGGATGCGGGCGCGGTAGGTCGACACGGTGTTGGAGGACAGCACCAGCTGCTCCGCGATCTCGCCGACGCTGCGTCCGGCGACCAGCATCTGGAAGACCTGGTGCTCGCGGTGCGATAGCACCTCATGCAACGGCACCGTGTCGTCCGCGGCGAAGCCGTCGCCGATGGCAGCGGCCAGATGCTCGGCGACGCTGGGCGTGATGAAGCGGCGGCCCCGGGCGACGGTGCGCACGGCGTCGATCATCTGCTCGCTGTCCGCGCTCTTGTTGAGGTAGCCCGCCGCGCCCAGCTTGAGGCTGCGCACCGCGTACTGCCGGTCCGGATAGGTCGAGAGCATCAGCACCGGCAGCTTGGGGAACTCGCTCCGGAGCGCCTTGAGGATGTCGAGCCCGTCGCGCTGCGGCATGGCGATGTCCAGCAGCACGACGTCGGGGCCCGAGCCGGCCGCCGCTCCCGCGCGGACCTGCTGGATCGCCTCCGGTCCGTTGGCGGCCTCGCCCATCACGCGCAGGTCGCTGGCCTCGGCGAGGATCTGCTTGATGCCTTCGCGCACGATGCGGTGGTCGTCGCAGATCAGCACGCGGATCGTCATGACGGTTCTCCTTCGCGCCGTGGCGCTTCCGTCCCCGGCTCGTGGCGCCGCATCTCTTCCAACGGCACGCCTTCCAGGGGCATGACCAGCCGCACCGTCGTGCCGCGCCCGGGCGCGCTGGCGATGCCGAGCAGGCCGCCGAACTGCGCCGCGCGCTCGCGCATGCCGAGCACGCCGTAGCTGCGCGCGTCGTTGAGCGCCTCGTCCGGCGCGCCGATGCCGTCGTCGCTGACCTGGAGGTAGAGCACCGGCTGCGGCGGCGCGTCGACGTCGATCCGGATGTCGACGCGCGACGCCTGCGCGTGGCGCGCGACGTTGGACAGCACCTCCTGGAAGATCCGGAACACCGCGATCGCCAGGCCACCTTCGGGCGGAGCGACATCGGCGGCGACGAAGATGCGGAAGCGCACCTCGCGCTCGTCGCTGCCGGCGAGCTGGAACTCCTGCGCCTGCCATTCCAGCGCGGCCCACAGGCCCTGGTGGTCGAGGATGCTCGGGCGCAGGTCCGTGATGATGCGGCCCACGGCATCGACGGCCGTGTCGACGAGGCCGCCCATGCGGTGGCACTTCGCCACCATCGCGGCGCGCTGGCCTTCGTCGCCGACGCGGCGCTCCAGCCAGTTGACGTCCATCTTCAGCGCGACCAGCAGCGAGCCGAGTTCATCGTGGATCTCGCGCGCGATGCGCTTGCGTTCGGTCTCGCGGACGGCCTCGAGGTGATGCGCGAGCTCGCGCAGCTGCGAGGTCCGCTCGGCGACGCGGCGCTCGAGCTGATCGTGGCTGGCGCGCAGCAGCTCTTCCGCGTGCTTGCGCTTGGAGATGTCGACGAAGGTGACCACGGCGCCCTGGACCTGGCCGTGCTCGAAGAGCGGGTAGCTCGAGTACTCGGCCGGGAAGGCGCTGCCGTCGGCGCGCCAGAGCACCTCGTCGTCGATGCGGCAGGGATCGCCGCGGCGGAAGGCGTTGAAGATCGGGCAGTCGCACTCGCGGTAGTCGCTGCCGTCGCCATGCGAGTGGTGGATCAGCGCATGCATGTTGCGCCCGAGCACCTCGTCGGTGCGCCAGCCCAGCGTGTCGCAGGCGGCGCGATTCACGAAGGTGCATCGGCCGTCCATGTCGATGCCGAAGATGCCCTCGCCGGTGCTGGCCAGCAGCAAGGCGAGCCGGCGCGCGGCCTCGTCCGGCGAGGCTTGATCGACGGCATCGGCGGAAGCGGGCAGGGCGGTCGACGTGGACATGCCCCGCGTGAGTGCAAGGGATGTGCCACGTCGGGCCGCCGTGCGCACTCAAGCGCGGCGCAGCTTCACCGACGGGAAGTCGACCGGCACCGCGAAGGCGACGTTCACATAGTTGGTGAACAGGTTCAGCGCGACGTGCGCCAGGATCTCGACGATGGCGCCGTCGTCGAAGCCGACGTCGCGCAGCGACTGCACGTCGGCGTCGTCGACCTGGGCGCGGTCGCTGACGACCTTCAGCGCGAAGCGCAGCGCGGCGGCGGTCTTCGGATCGGCGGACTCGCCCATCTGCGCGGCGGCCATCTCATCGGCACTGGCGCCCGCCTTGCGGCCAAGCGCGGTGTGCGCGGCCAGGCAGTACTCGCAGGCGTTGCGATCGGCGATGGCGACGGCGATCTGCTCGCCCAACTTCGCGGGGATCACGCCGCCGCCCAGGGCGCCGAAGCTGCCCCACAGGCTCTTGATCGCGGCGGGCGAGTTGGCCACGGCGCGGAACATCGCCGGCGTGGCGCCGAAGGCGGCCTGGATCTGATCGAGCGCGACCTTGGCGTCGCCTTGGGCTTGCTTGGGGTCGACGAGGGCGACGCGGGACGTGGTGGACATGATGATTCCTTTCGATGGTGGATGACGGGGGCTGTGTCAGGCAGCGTCTGGTGTTGGCTGCCGGACGTCAGTGTGGTCCTCGCAGGAGTACCATTGGCCGCGTTTCGTCCATCAAACGCATCCAAACGTCCATGGCTGCCAAGTCCGCGTCCTCTGCCGGTGCGTCCCCCAAAGCGACGGCCAAGGCACCGCCCGCATCGACGGCGTCGCTCCCGCCGATCGACCGGCTGTCCTCGCTGTTGGAGCACTTCCGCGTGCGTGCGCGGCTGTTCCACGTCGGGCCGCTGTGCGGGGTCAACCTGTTCGATCCGCTGCCGGGCCGGGGCTTCCTGCATGTGATGAAGCGCGGCGAGATGGAGCTCCGCCACCCGGCCAGCGCCGGCCTGCCGCGCAAGCTGCGCGTGGACGAGCCGTCGCTGCTCTTCTATCCGCGACCGGTCGCGCACGAGTTCCGCAACCCGCCGCGCGAGGGGTCCGACTTCACCTGCGCGGAGCTGGAGTTCGATGGCGGCCCGCTCAATCCGCTGGTGCGCGCGCTGCCGCCGCTGGTGCTGCTGCCGCTGGCGCGCGTGGCGGGGCTGGAGATGTCCTTGCAGCTGCTGTTCGCGGAGACGGAGCGCGTGCGCTGCGGTCAGCGCGTGCTGGCGGACCGGCTGTTCGAGGTCGTGCTGATCCAGCTGCTGCGCTGGCTCATCGACCACCCGGCGGAGGCGGGCGTGCAGCCGGGGCTGGTGACGGGCCTGTCGGATCCGCGCGTCGCGCTCGCGCTGGCGGCGGTGCACGAGGCGCCGGGCGAGGCTTGGTCGCTGGAGCGCATGGCGGCGCGCGCGGGCATGTCGCGCAGCGCATTCGCGGCGCGCTTCCGCGAGCTGGTGGGGCAGGCGCCGGCGGCGTACCTCGCCGATTGGCGGCTGAGCCTCGCGCAGGAGCAACTGCGACTGGGTCGCTCGATCAAGCAGATCGCCGACCAGCTCGGCTACGCGAACGCTTCGGCGCTGTCGCGCGTCTTCACGCAGCGGGTGGGGCGATCGCCGCGGGAATGGCGGCAGGGGGTGGTGGCGCAGGGCGAGTCGAGCGCTTCTTCTTGAGACTTGCGTCCTCAGCCGACGGTTGAGCGTGGGCTTTGGGCTAGGCTAGCGGGCATGGATCTGCAGACGCTCATCGATACCGTGTATGAGGACCTTGATGCCTGCGTGAGCTCGGTGTCATTGGACGAGTCGGGTGACCTTCGCCTGCACATCGAGTACGACAGTTTCGTTGTGCCTGAAGAAACGCAACGCGTCGAACTCAGGTGCCTGCGGCCCAAGGAATTCAATGTCACTGCGGGCTGCTTCAGATCGATTGATCAGTTCAAGGAACACGTGCTGCTGGCTGACCATCGCGGACCGCAGTCGCAGATATTCTTTTCCTCTGCGCCGACATCGCCGGAAGAGGTGTTCTATCTGGCCCACGCCATGCTCACAAAGGAGTTCGGGCATTGGCGCGATCCAGCGACGTATCTGAACGGCCCACCCGAGCAACTGCGAAGGCACCTGGTTGGCGGCTACGGATTGCTGGCCCGCGGCCCCCGTTTCGCGATGGACGCGCTGGCTGCCGCCGTCGATCCACTCTTGACCGTCAAGACAATCGAGTCACATTCGCTGCAAAGCTCCGTCATGGTTTTGATACTCGACCGTCAATTCGTGATCTGCGAATCGGTCGAGGTTTTGCGCGGGGACCACTGATCGTGTCGCTGCAGCAGAACGTCCAGCAACAGAGCGAGGAGTGCCGCTTCTGCCACATGGGGATCGCGCCGGATCCGGTCATCGAAGAGATCGCGCGCGAAGGCTTCGCGATCATCGACCGTCCTGACGGTTCCAGTCCTCCGTCCCTGCGCCTTCAGCCCCTCACACGCGGCGCGCAGCAGCGCGGTGGCTACCGAAGTCGATCCCCGAGTTTGGCGGACGGCAGGATTCGCTGACCTGAATTTGCGCGACAAGCCAGCCTCGGAGACGAAGCATGATCCGGGTATGTCGATAAGCAGATTTGCACACGTCTTCTTGGCCAGCCTCCTGGCGGTGGGAACCCTGTGTGCCGCGGCCGCCGATGCGATCCGCATCCCGTTCAAGAGCGCCACGCCGGCCACCTTGTACGACGTCGCGCGGGAGAGGAGAGACCGGTGGCCCGTCACGGAGGTCTGGGGAGACCTCAGCTTGCCGGCCGGCGCGAACGGCCCGATCCCGGCCGTCGTGCTCGCTCATGGCAGCGACGGCGTCACGCCGAGCCTCGCCCAGTGGGTGAATCTCTTCAACGACATGGGTGTCGCCACGTTTGTCGTCGACAGCTTTGGCCCCCGCGGCGTGTCATCGACCGCCGCGGACCAGACATCAGTGCCTGCTGCTGCGAACCTCATGGATTCGTTTGCGGCGCTGCAACTGTTGGCTCACGATCCTCGGATCGACGCCACGCGCATCGGCATCATGGGGTTTTCGCGCGGTGGGACGGTGGCGTTTCAAACCGCTCAGCGGCCGTTCCTTCGAGCCGCCGTCAAAGGCGGGGAGACATTCGCCTTCCACATCGCTGCGTACGCGGGCTGTTTGCAGATCTACACCTCGCAGGACGTGACGCTGGCCCCGCTGCTCAATCTCGTCGGCGCAGCGGACGACTACACCCATCCAGAGCCCTGCGAAGCCTTGGCTGCCGAGTACGCGGCCCTGGGAACACCGGTGAAGAGCATCCGTTACGAAGGCGCCCACCATGCCTGGGACAGCCTGCTTCCGGTGCGATGGCTCCCGAACGCCACCAGCGGGTACGCCTGCGGTGTCGTGCGGACCGACATACCCAGCTGGACGGTGACGGCTCTGCGCACCGGCGCCACCATCCCGACCGCGGACGTCGCGGCGTTCTACAGCAGCTGCGTCACGAGAGGTGCGCATGTCGGGCGCAACGCCGCAGCCTTCGAAGCGTCGCGCAAGGACGCTGCGCGCTTCGTCCTGGACCTTCTTTCCGCCCCGGGAAGATGACCAATCCTCGGTCCAGCCGCAGGTGCCCCGGCCAGCAGGCAAGGAATTTGCCGCCCTTGCCGTCTGGAGACCTTCCTGAAGCAGTTTTCAGACGACCCGGCTCCAGCGGATCAGATGATCGAAGACGCATCGCCACGGACGCCATTGATCGGACACCGGCCTTGTGGTCGACTGAGCTTCTGGGGGAAATCTTCCGATGCTTGACAAGCCTGCTGTACTCCACGGTAGATGCGCTTGCGGTCGCGTCGAGTTCGCGGCGCACGCGCTGAGCACGACGGCCTGCGTGTGCTACTGCGATACCTGCCGCCACGCGTCTGGTGGCGCAGGCATTGCGTGGGTCGCGGTGGATGAAGCGTCCTTGCGCATCAACGGAAATGCGACCTCGTGGCACTCCCGCGAGGGATTGCGGCGCTTCTGCGGTTGCTGCGGCAGTCAGCTCTTCGCTGTGGACCATCCAAGGTCGAGCACCTTTCAGGTCACCGTCGGCTCTCTGACCAACGATGAACTCATTGTGGGAACTCAAAGCGCCTCGGCGGAAACCCGCCGACGATGGGACGCCACGCACACCCTGCGCTCCCGTGGCGAGGAGGTCTCGGCTGAGCAGGTCATCCCAGCTCAACCACCGGACTTGCCGCAGGCGGGCGCGCGCTTCGACAACCTTCTCGCGAACGCGCCCGATGCGTTCGTGACGATAGACCCCAAGGGGCTCGTCTCCGACTGGAGCCGACGCGCCCAGGAGACTTTTGGATGGAGCTACGCCGAAGCCATCAGACAGCCGTTGCACGAACTCATCATCCCGCCCGAACATCGGTCCGCCCATGTACGAGGCCTCTCGCGCTTGCAACTGACCGGTCATGGACCTGTGCTGGGTCGGCGTTTCGAGGTGGACGCCCTTCGCAAGGACGGCAGCAGAATTCCCGTGGAGCTGTACGTGGCACCCATGAGCATGAATGGTGGCATGGGAGCAACCGCGTTCCTGAGAGACCTCAGCGCGCAGCGCGCCGCGCAAGCGAGGGCCGAAGCCGAGGTCCGCTCCACGACATCGTTGCTGCAGCGCACTGGAGAACTGGCATCCGTAAGAGCGTGGGTCGTCGACCTGGTCGCCGAGCGCATCACGTGGTCACCGGTCGCCAGGCAGATTCATGGGGTTGACGACGCGTTTGAACCCACGGCCCAGAGTGTCGCGAAGTTCTATTCGTACGAAGCGCTGAAGACCCTGCAGGCCGCCTTCAAGCGGGGAGTGGAGACTGGAGAACGCTGGGCACTCGAACTTCCCATCGTCACCGGCGATGGCGAGGCACGTTGGGTGCGCGCCATTGGCGACACTGAGTTCGACGCGAACGGCGCCGCGATTCGGGTCGTGGGCGCCGTCCAGGACATCACCGACCACAAGCGGCTGGAGGAAAGGATCGCGGCCAACGAGCAGTTCATGCGCAGCATCACCGACAACTTGCCTGTTCGTATCGGATATCTTGACCCGCAGGGGCGTTACCAATTTTCCAACCGCGCCAACTGCGAGCGTCTGCGGGCTGCGCGGGAGATGGTCCTGGGCCGGACTCGCGTCGAACTGTTGGGGCACAAAGGGAACGAGGCCGGCACTGCTCATCTCGATGCGGCGCTCAAGGGCATTCGTCAGCGGTTCGAGCAGACGGAGAGGGTGGATGGAAAGCTCGTTCACACGGAGAGCCAGCTCATCCCCGATCTCAACAGCGCGGGCGACGTGCAGGGCATCTTCACCATTGGCGTCGACATCACCGAGCGCAAAGCCGCAGAAGAATCGCTGCGTGTACTGACTCAGATCTTTGATGCCACGCCGGACTACGTTGTCCAGGCAGATCGAGATGGACGCGTGACCTACATGAATCCTGCCGTGCGCAGGGCTGTGGACATTGCCGTCGACGCCGACGTCTCGAAGTACAGCTTCCTGGACTTCAATACGCCCGAGACCACCAGGCGATACAGAGCCGAGATCATCCCGGAGGTGCTTGCCCGAGGCGTGTGGATCGGCGAGACGTCCGTGGTCGTTGCGTCAGGCGTCATCCCCGTCAACCATATGGTTCTGGCTCACAGCGATGCGTCAGGGGAGGTCGTTCGTTACTCATCGGTCATGCGCGACATCTCGCAGGTGGCGGGACGCGCTCACCGGACTGGCCAACCGCCAGGGCCTTGAGTCCTTCCTGCGCAGCATTCCGCCAACGCAGGTCAGGGGCACCGCCATGCGCTACGTGGACATCGCCGCCAAGTCGCGCCACCCAAGGTGGCCTGACCGATTCGAAACCTTGGCCGAGGGTCGGCGCGGACAGGGCATCGATCTTGCCCGTTCTATCCATCACGCAACGATCCAGACCGTCGCACTGGCCGGGACGCGATTGCCGCGAGACATCAGCGTTCGAAGGATCCCATGTCTCCAGCGCAAGCTTCACGACGCGACTCGACCGAGCAACGGTGCCGGCATCCGACGGGTTTTCCGCTCCACTTCCTTGTCGCCGCCAGGTCGTGGACGCCATTGCGCAGGGCGGCGCGAGAAGGACGCAGCCATGACGCTCAAGTCGAAGCTCAATTACTCGTTCGTCGCACTGGTGGGGTTGGTCGTCCTCATGGGCGCATTTGGCCTGGTGCAGCTGGCTCAAGTGAACGCGGTCGCCAACGACATCGCGAGTGAACAGTTGCCCAGCGTCACTTCGCTGGCCAACATACGCGCAACCGCCAATCAGCTCCGACGCGCCGAAGCGGAGCACGTGCTCAGCAAGAACGAGCCTGAGATCAAGGCAGCGGATGCGCGAATCGCAAGCCTGCGAGCAGCGCTCGCCAAGCAGGAAGAGGACTACAAGCCCCTCGTCGCTCCCGGCGAGGAAGCGCAAGGGTTCGCCGACTATCAAAAGCTTCGAGACACCTTCTTCAAGTCCATGGATGCGGTGCTGGCGCTATCTCGCGCCGGGGAAGACTCGTTCTCCCAGGCGCGAGAAGCGCACCTCACCACGTCCAAGCCCACTTTCGAAGCCTGGGTCGCGGCGATCGGTCGCTTGGTCGACATCAACAACGCGAGCGCGGCGGCCGCCGCGCACCAGGCGTCGGCCACCTACAGCTTTGCCAAGGGCGCGTCGTGGAGTCTCATGGCCCTTGCGGTCGTGATCGGCGCCATCCTGTCCACGGCCATCGTCCGCAACGTGCTCGGCCAGATCGGCGGCGACCCGGAGGTTGCGGTATCACTGGCAAGGAAGGTTGCCGACGGGGACCTCACGACTGACATCCAACTCGGCGCAAGCGATGAACGGAGCGTTCTTGCGGTGCTCAGGCAGATGCAGGGAAAGCTCAGCGGCGTCGTTTCCTCAGTCCTCGAGAACGCCCATGGCGTGGCCACGGCTTCCGCGCAGATCGCACAGGGCAACTCCGACCTGAGCAGCCGCACGGAACAACAGGCGTCCGCGCTGGAGGAGACCGCCTCCTCGATGGAACAGCTCGGCGCGACGGTGCGCCAGAACTCGGACAACGCCATGCAGGCCAACCAGCTTGCAAGCAGCGCTTCGGAGGTTGCAAAGCTGGGAGGTCAATCCGTCTCCGAGGTCGTGGCGACCATGCGCGATATCAACGAGTCCTCGCAGCGGATTGGCGACATCGTTGGAGTCATCGACGGCATCGCCTTCCAGACAAACATCCTCGCGCTGAACGCCGCGGTCGAGGCCGCGCGCGCCGGAGAGCATGGCAAGGGTTTTGCGGTCGTGGCGCAGGAAGTTCGTACATTGGCCCAGCGAAGCGCTACCGCGGCAAGAGAGATCAAGACGCTCATCGCCACCAGTTCCGAACGCGTTGAGCGGGGAACATCGCAGGTGGATACGGCCGGACAGAAGATGCAGGAAATCGTCACCTCGATCCAGCGGGTCACGGACATCATGGCCGAGATCAGTGCCGCATCGCTTCAGCAGAGCCAAGGTGTCGCCCAGGTGGGCGAAGCCATCGGGCAGATGGACCGGACCACACAGCAGAACGCCGCACTGGTCGAACAGAGCGCCGCAGCCGCAGAGAGTCTGCGCGCCCAATCCGAGCGCCTGGTGGGGCTTGTTGCCATGTTCAAGGTTCGGTAGACATCCGAACACGCTGCCTTGGATGTCCGCAGTTCCTGTCGGCGACCACCGCGACCCAAGCCTTTCACGATGACGCACCAGACCCCAAGGCAGAATCCGGACGAACGGGGCGAGCCCGGCGTCCAGCCTGCCGGGAAGCCCATCTTGAGGAATGGAGCAGCATCAATGGCACTGACGAAGAAGGGCGAGTTCTGGTACGGGACCACGTCCGGCGACACCCAAGCCGAACTGCGCAGCTACAGCGTTGCGAATCGCCATGAGGCCGTCAGGTTCGCCTCGTCCAAATGCGATTGCGGATGCCGGACCTTCGCGCTGCAGACTGATGAAGAGGCCGGTGTGGCAATCCGCACCTGCACTGACTGCGGGCAGGAACACCTGATGGGCGACAGTGAGGACTACGTTGAAGAAGCCTCGCCTGAGGCGCACGAGTGCGTGTGCGAGAACGAGGTGTTCGAGCTGGTGTCCGGCGTCTCCGTATACGAAGGCACCCATGACGTGCGCTGGTACTACATTGCTTGCCGCTGCGTGGAATGCAACCTGGTCGGGGTCTTCGCAGACTGGAAGTGCGAAGCAGGTGACGCAGCGGCTTTCCTCGCCAAGGTCTGAGATGACGTCATCGATGGACTTGGCTGCATCAATGATCCCCAGCGCAGCAATGCCGCCGCGGCTTCAGGCTGGTTGCGGTCCTCCGCACAGCGGCCGCCGGCTGACTCCTATCGACCCTGAGCCGACATCCACTGTCCTGATCTCGCCGCCCTGAAGCTGCCGGTCAGACACGCCCACAGTCACCCGTAGGAGGCTCCGCAGCGCAGGGCACTCGTCGGCGGGCAGCACTCAGGGGGGGATTGAGGCGTAGCGCGCGCTCGCTGTTTCAGCTGATCGAGGGTCTGAGGTACGCGTTCCCCCAGGCGGCCGAGCGCACCCTGGCGCGCACGCCGCGCATCGTCGAGCTGCACGAGCGGGTGGCCGAGCAAGCACGGATGACGGCCTATCTGCGCAGCGAGCGGCGCATTGCGTTCAACGAGCAGGGCACCTTCCGTCGTTACCCGGAGCTCGACCTTGCCTGAGTGGTGGTGATGCTGCTGGCGCGAATCAGATCTTGATCAGGCGAACCCAGGTCCGGATGAAGGTGCGGGGGCGTTTCGCTTCTTCGTTCAGACCGTTCTGAAGCAGAGGGCTTTCATTGAGCTTGACGCTCAGCGGCCTTCGCTTGGCCTTGACGGCTTCAGTCAGCTCGGGGCCGTTCTGCGGGGCGATCTTGTCCGAGATGCCGTGTTTGTTGTACTTGTCGATGCTGCCCGTGCCCGGGAGCGCCTTCCAGAAGCTCAATGGGCTTGGGTAGCGGTCGCGCCAACCGTACAGCTCCCGAAAGGCGTAGCCGAGCTTGCTCAGCTCGGGCGCCAGTACATCCCAAGACTCCACGGTGACCTGAGCCTTGCTTCCCTTCTTGTCTCTGAAGAAGTCAAAGATGCGCTGGGGCTCGTAGTTGACCTTGTAGTACTCGACGATGCCGCGGTAGAAGTGCGGGGCGTGGCCAGCTCGGCCCAGGTACTTCTCTACCGTTTCAACGTCGTCCGTGGGTGGGGCCTCATGCTCGATCCGGTGCCCGAGCAGGGGCGTGCTGTGCCAGACACTCGGGTCGCTGAAGCTGATGCGCGCATACGGGTCGACTTCTTCTTCCTTGATGTCCCCCGAGGCGAGGCCCTTTTGCGCATAGCCCAGGCGTCGAGCCTTCAGGTCTTTCTGCACCTCGTCGGGCAGCCCCTCTTCGAGCTTGGCCTGCCCTTCGAGGTCGGGCTTGGTGGAGGCGCCTTGCATCTTCAAGGCGTTGTCGTAGGTGAGGTTCACGAACAGCGTGGTGCCGCGGCTGTCCTTGTGGAAGCCGACGTCGCTCTGCGTGCGTTCGCGGTACCAGTCCACGTCGACGATCACTTCGTGGGTCTTGCTGATCTCTTCTGAATTCTTTTCGAGGTACGCCAGTTGCCCGGCGGCCTGAAGAGTCGAATGAACCAGCAGCTTGATGTCTCCCAGGTTGTCGTCGATGTCGGCCGGCCAGGGCTTCATGCCGTGTTCTTCGTCGTGGGTCGTGCGCTCGTCCTTCTTGAATTCGCCCGCTTGATAGCTGAGCGAGACCAGCCGGTAGCCGAAGCCAACTTGTCCCACTTCCTTGAGCTTGTCGATCAGCCTCCTTTGCAGCCCTTCCGCAGTGATCTCCTTTTCGCCTTTCACCGGCATGTCTTTGAGCGAGCCGACCGAATCATCGGGGAGCTCCTTCAACTGGGCGCTCGGCACCCAGGGGGACACACGCCGTTCGCCGAGCAGATGGCTGAGCTGCCGGCGCTGCAGGGCCATGCGCGGCCCGTGGTGGATGCCGTCGATCAAAGCCCGCTGCACCGAGGCGCGTGCACCGGGCTCGAACCCTCCTGAGGAGGCGTCTGCAGCCTGGGACCGCGCACCCGCAGTCGCGGCGGGCTCGGAGGGGATCTGGCGGGCGGCTGCCTTGTCTGCATGTTTCATGCAGCCAGCGTGGCCTTGCGAGCCCATTGCAGCCATCGGCAGATTGCGGACAACGCGCTTCAGGATTGCTGATGTCCTCCCGCCGATGCGCCGTAGCCGCAGGGCACCCGCTTCGGGCGCGAGTCTCGAACGGGCCGCGTGGCAAAGCGCGGCGACCCACAGCCAAGGCCTACAGCACCCCCGGCGGTGGCAATGGGGTTACCTCAGTTCAACTTCCGATTGCTTCGATATCGGCATGACGGTGTGCAAGGCCCTGCAGCGGTATCAGGTCACCGGTGACGCACCGTCATCTGCAGATACCCCGAAAGCTGCCGCTTGTCGATGACTCCTTGCGGCAGGTTGCTGACATCGGCGTCCATCGCTCTCAACGGCTGCACCCGCTGCGATGCCGTCGCGGCTCCAGGCTGTGTGCAGCCGTTCAGTGTCGGCAGGTGACGGTCAGCTCGCACCTCAGGCAGACGCAAGTATCGAGGCCCTGTGAGATCGAGCCCACGCCTGCGAGAACGGGGATGCCAGCAACGCGTCGGACATGATCACTGCCTGATCCTGCAGTTCAAGGGCCTCAGGTTCATCGTCGAACTGGCAGGCTGGATCAACAGAACTCTGGCGGATTCTGACCGGGCCGCTGAGCCGAGCGCCGCTCGTGCTCAAACCTTGGTAGGGGTTGGATAAACCTACCTCCGATGGTGAGGCCGTGTCGAACCTGATGTCATGCGTCAACTCCTCTGAAGAGCAACCATGATCCGCACGAACCCATCCACTGACGCGATCTCAATGCCCAGTTCGCCTGCGAATCGCGCATCTCTGTCGACGCTCTACCTGTGCCGCGGCTTGCTCGCGCTGTTGTGGGCAGCCGCCTTCGCCCCGGCACACGCGACCTTGGGCCCCGCGGCGACGGCATTGCTCGTGAGCTATCCGCTGATCGACGCAGTCTCATCGCTGGTCGACTACCGCGCGCTGAAGCGCGACGCGGAGCGCCGCATCACCGCCTTCAATGCGGCTCTGAGCACTCTTGCGGCGATCGCCACTGGCTCCGCGTCAGCCTACGGCCCCGCCGCCGTGCTCGCCGTCTTCGGCGTCTGGGCGGCCATCGCCGGTGCGGCGCAGTTCGCGCTGGGCATTCGCAGGCGTGGCCAGGAACTCGGTCAACAGTGGCCGATGCTCATCTCCGGTGGCCTGTCCTTTCTCGTCGGCATCGCGTACTGCATCCAGGCCACGGGGCCCATGCCGTCCCTGGCCGTGCTGTCGGTCTATGCGACCGGAGGCGGTGGATTCTTCGTCATCCAGGCGGGACTGCTGGCATGGCGCTCGCGCCGCCAGCGCTGATCCCGACACCTCGTTCGTTGATCGCCGGCCTGCCGACTCGTCTGCAGAACCCTTTCAGCACCCCATCTGTCTCCACGTCGGAGCAATCAAAGGACACCCAATGCACAAGCAACCCGTATCGACATCCGATGCACCGACTGCCATCGGCATCTACTCCCAAGCTGTTCGAGCTGGCAGCACCATCTGGCTATCGGGCCAACTCCCATTGGATCCGCGGACCAACAGGATGGTCGACGGCAATCCCGAGTCGCAGATCCGGCAGGTCTTCGAGAACCTCCGCGCGGTCGTCACGGCAGCCGGCGCGACGTTCGACGACGTCGTGAAGGTCAATGTCTACCTGACCGACCTTGCCCATTCCGCGCTCCTTAACAGCGTCATGTCGGCGTACTTCCAGAAGCCTTACCCCGCACGCGGCACGGTCGGCGTGGCGGCACTCGCTGGCGGGGCGCTGGTCGAGGTCGAGTGCGTCGTCGCGCTGTGAGGCGCCAGATCCAGTTCAAGACGAATACACCATGACAAGAACCGTTGCAGATCAGTTCGTGGACACCCTTCGGGCTGCTGGCGTCAAGCGCATCTTCGGCGTCGTCGGGGACAGCCTGAACGGGTTGACCGACGCCGTACGCCGTCGATGCGACATCGAATGGGTGCCCGTCAGGCATGAGGAGGTTGCCGCCTTTGCCGCCGGGGCGGAAGCACACCTGACGGGATCGCTCGCCGTTTGTGCCGGAAGCTGCGGGCCGGGCAACCTGCATCTGATCAATGGACTGTTCGATTGCCATCGCTCAGGCGTGCCAGTGCTAGCCATCGCAGCTCATATTCCTTCACCGGAAATCGGCACAGGCTATTTCCAGGAGACTCACCCGCAGACGCTCTTCCAGGAGTGCAGCCACTACTGCGAATTGGTCTCCGACCCCGAGCAGATGCCTCGGACCCTGGAGATCGCGATACGCGAGGCAGTGAGCAAGCGGGGGGTCTCTGTCGTGACGATCCCGGGCAATGTCGCGCTTCTTCCGGCCACCGAGGCACCCACGGCGAGGACGTCGAGCCTGCTGCCGGCGGCGCCCTTGGTGACGCCCGCCGGAGACGAGTTGGTCAAGCTCGCGGAGATGTTGAACAGCGGTCGGCGGATCACGGTGCTGTGCGGCTCCGGATGCCAGGGTGCCCACGATCAACTGATCTCTGTCTGCGAGCGATTGAACGCGCCCGTGGTGCATGCGCTCCGGGGCAAGGAACACGTCGAATGGGACAACCCCTACGACGTCGGCATGACGGGCTTGATCGGCTTCTCGTCGGGCTACTACGCCATGCTCGATTGCGATGTCCTGCTGATGCTGGGGACCGATTTCCCCTACCGGCAGTTCTACCCCCGCGAGGCGGGTGTGCGCATCGCCCAGGTCGACATCAGAGCGGAGCACATTGGACGTCGTGCACCGGTCGACCTCGGAATCGTGGGAGACGTCCGAGCGACGCTGGAGGCCTTGCTGCCGCTGCTTCAGCAGAATCCCGACGCCGCCCACCTGACGCAGGCGCGCGAGCATTACCGGAAGACTCGCAAGGGTCTCGACGATCTCGCGGCGCCTGGTCGACGGGGCATCCATCCACAGCAGATTGCCAAGGCGCTCAGCGACCAGGCCGCCGACGATGCGGTCTTCACCTGCGACGTCGGCCTGCCGACCGTGTGGGCCTCTCGATATCTCGCCATGAACGGCAAGCGCCGATTGATCGGCTCGTTCTGGCACGGGTCGATGGCGAACGCGATGCCACACGCGATCGGCGCGCAAGCCGCATTTCCTGGCAGACAGGTGATCTCGCTTTCAGGCGATGGCGGGTTCACGATGCTGATGGGTGACTTCCTGAGCCTCGCCCAGTTGGGACTGCCGGTGAAGGTGGTGGTCTTCAACAATTCGGCCCTGGGATTCATCGAGCTGGAGCAGAAGTCGACCGGCACGCTCAACGTCGGTACGGAACTGAAGAACCCGTCCTTTGCAGCAATGGCGGAGTCCGTCGGCGTGCGCGGAATCCGGCTCGAGCATCCCGACGAGGTGGACCGAGGCATCGCGCAAGCGTTGGCACATGACGGGCCTGTCCTTGTCGATGCGGTCGTGAACCGAAGCGAGCTTGCAATGCCTCCCGCCATCACGCTTGAGATGGCCAAGGGCTTTTCGCTCTACATGCTTCGGGCCGTGATGAATGGCCGCGCTGACGAAGTCATCGAGCTCGCACGCTCGAACCTGTGGCGCTGAACTGCGGGAGTGAAATGAAAAGAGATGTTGAAAGCGCGCCCACGGATGCAGCCTGGGACGCTGCGCGAATCACGCGGGCATCGTCTGAACTCTGGCGGCTTCCCGCGACCGAGCTTGCGCAGCTGGTGCGGCTGCGCAAGGTCTCCGCTCGGGAAGCTGCGGCGGATGCACTGAAGAGACTGGACGAGGTCAATCCGCGGATCAACGCGGTGGTGGCGCATCGACCCGAACAGGTGCTCGCGCAGGCAGATGAGTTGGATCGCAGGATCGGACGCGGCGAGGACGTGGGGCCATTGGCCGGCGTTCCGGTGACGGTCAAGATCAATGTCGACATGGCGGGCTTCCCCACGACGAACGGGACCCACCTTCAGAAGGACTTCGTCGCCAAGGTGAACAGTCCCGCGGTCGAGAACCTGGTACGTGCAGGCGCGGTGCTCCTGGGACGTAGCAACGCGCCGACCTTCGCGCTGCGCTGGTTCACGAGCAATTCGCTCGACGGCGCTACCCGCAATCCGCGCGGTTCCGCGCTGACCCCTGGCGGCTCGTCGGGCGGTGGTGCCGCCGCCGTCACCGCCGGCATCGGACACCTCGCCGTAGGTACGGACATCGGCGGATCGCTGCGCTATCCGGCCTACGCCTGCGGCATCCATGGTTTGCGGCCCACGCTCGGGCGGGTTCCCGCCTACAACGCCTCCTCTCCTGAGCGCCCCATTGGCCCGCAGATGATGTCGTCCACGGGACTGATGGCCCGAACGATCGACGACCTCCGGATCGGCCTCGCGGCCATGGCGGCGCCCGATCTGCGGGATCCCTGGTGGGTGCCGGTGCCCCTCGAGGGGCCCGAGACGCCACTGGTTGCGGCGATGTGTCTTCGCCCCGGGGGCATGGAGATAGACGAGCACGTCGAGGCGGCCCTGCTGGACGCGGCACGACGCCTCTCTGACGCCGGGTGGACCGTGACGGAGATCGACGATGTGCCGCTCATGCGAGAGGCGGCTGACGTGCAGATGCAACTGTGGCTGGGCGACGGCTTCGCCAACCTCGTCGATGCCGCTCGCCGCGACGGCGATACAGCCGCACTCGCCGTGGTCGATGCGGTCAGGGGCATGGCCGAGGCGCTGCCTGGCGATGTCGTCAGCCGCGCGTTGGTGGTGCGCACCACCGTGCAACGGGCTTGGCGGCGGTTCTTCACCGAGTATCCGGTACTGTTACTGCCGGTCTCTGGCGAATTGCCTTTCCAGGACGGACTCGATCTACAGGGACAGGCGGGATTCGAGCGCGTATGGCGAGCTCAACTTCCCATGAGAGCGCCGCCGGCGCTTGGCCTGCCTGGGCTTGCTGTCTCCACCGACCTTGTCGGCCCGGTACCCGTCGGCGTGCAGATTCTCGCCAGTCACTACAGGGAGGATCTGTGCCTCCTGGCCGGCAAGGCCATTGAGGCTCGCGGGACGCCTGCCTCGCCCATTGATCCGATCGTCTGAGCGAGGGCAATCGATTCATGGGCAACTGCCTGCTGGTGCTGGGGGATATTGCCCCCTGCCTGTTGGCATTGACCACGTCCGCAGAGGCGGATTCAACCGGTCGCCAAGCAAACCTGCCCGCAGGACGAGAACCTCCACGTGTCTCACGAGACCATCTATCGCCGCCTATTTGTTCAAGCGCGCGGTGCATTGAAGAAGGAGCTGCTGGAGCACCTGAGGCGCACTCGGGGAATGCGGCGATCCCGCCACCATACGCAGAAGACGGTGATCCAGGTCTACTTCTGCGACCCGCGGAGCCCGTGGCAGCGCGGCAGCAACGAGAACGTCAACGGTCTGCTCAGGCAGTACTTTCCAAAGGGCATGGACCTTTCCGAGTACACGCAGCTTGAGCTCGACGCCATTGCCCGACAATTGAACGAGCGGCCGCGCAAGACGCTCGTCTATCAGACCCCGGCAGAGATGTTCAACCTATGTGTTGCATCCACCGGTTGAATCCGCCCTGCAAAGCAGCCGTCTGCGTCAGGCCGAGCCCGATCCTTCGCCCCGTCACGGATTGGCGTACTGCGCCACCCCATTGCCGAACGACCAGTTCTCGCGCTTGACCTCGACCAGGTTGATGAAGACATCCTCCGGCCGGACGTCCAGCGGTGCCAGGCGCTCGACGATCGTCTTGTACAGCGCGCGCTTCTGATCCAGCGTCCGTCCCTCGTTCAGCGTGATCTGGATGTAGATCAGCCGGCTCGAGCGTGGGATGTCCAGATAGCCGGGGTCGAAGACGAAGTGCGTCTCGTCGTGCTCGGTCAGGATCTGGAAGTTGTCCTTGTCCGGGACATTGATCGTGTGGCGCATGGCCTCGTAGACCGCGGCTCCCACCTGGCGGGGATAGCTGGGGTCGGACTGGCGCTGCATGTCGATTCGAACCAAGGGCATGACGGCATCCTGTTGTTCACCGGAATTGGCCCCCTCATCCTGTCATGCCCGGGAATGCCCAGCGGGCTCAGGGCCATTGCATGGGGTCAGGCCGTGCGCCGTCACGTCGACAGCCTGCAGTCGCCGTGTTCGGTGGCAGCCAATGATGGAGCGCCGCGCGCAACGACTCCTCCGGTGGCTCGTGGATCACGCCTTTCCCACCCCCGATCTCAGCGAATCGCCGATATCCGCCGTCGGCGACCGGTCACAGCATCAGGTGTCCCGACGGAGTCGACACCCATGCCCGAAGAGAACCCCTTTCGTCCGTCCGAGTACACCGCCGCGTTGCTGCGGCAGTTGCGGCTGATCGGGCCCTTCAGCGGCCGCGCGCTGGAAATGGGCACCGGCAGCGGCGTCGTGCTGGCCGCGCTGGCAGCGGCCGGCGCGCGCGAGCTGGTCGGCGTCGACATCGAGCCCGAGGCCGTCGACCATGCCCGCGCGCTGCTGCGGGCGCAGCGCATCCCCCATGCGACCGTGCATCACGGCGACCTGTGGGAACCACTGCGCGGGGAGCGCTTCGACCTGATCGCCTTCAACCCGCCCCAGTTGCCCCTGCAGGACGACTGCACCGACGGCGCCCGGCTGCGCAGCTGGAGCGACGGCGGCCGGGAGGGCCGTGAGGTGCTGGACCGCTTCCTCGACGGCCTTGGCGACCACCTGGCGCCGGCGGGCGTGGCCGTCCTCACCCACAGCAGCTTTGTCGGACTGGAGGAGACCACCCGGCGCCTGGCGGTCCAGGGCCTGCGCCTGGACGTCGCGCAGACCGTGTCGGCGCCGGTCCCGGCCTGGAAGGTGCGCCTGCTGCCTCCGCGCTGGCTGGAGAGCCACCTGGGCCGCGCGTTCCATGTTGTCGGCCCCTATGTGTTCTGCGACTTCCATGTCGTCGAGATCCGGCATGTCTTGGTCGACCCGTGCGCGTGACTGGCGGCTGACGCTCCCGTGCCTCGTCCTGGCGCTGAGCGGCTGGGCGGCACAGGCGGCGCCCGACACCCCGGACGCCCGCGACGCCCGCGACCTCCCGTCCACCGTCCATTGCGACGCCGCTCCCGACACGCTGTCACGCGTGCGCTGCCGCGGCGAGGTCCGCATCGGCGTGCGCGCGTTCTACCCGCCGTTCAGCCAGTCGACGGCGGACGGTCCGCAGGGCTTTGAACCCGCGCTGGCGCGGCTGCTGGCGGCGCGGCTGGGCGTCGGCGTGCGTTTCGTGGAGGTCGACGCCGCGACCCGCATGGTGACCCTGGGCGACGGGCGCGTCGACCTGCTGATCGCCACCACCGGCCATACCTCGCAGCGCGACGGCCAGGCGCTGTTCGTGCGGCCGCACTACTACGAATCGCATACCGTTGTCGTGGGACTGCGCGGCACCGGGCCGCCCGAGCTGCGGACGCTGTCGGCACTGGCGGGGCGCACGGTCTGCGTGACCATCGGCAATTCAACCAATGCCGAGCTGGCGGTCAACGGCGCGCGACTGATGCTCTTCGGCACGGCGCGCGCACTGGTGGAGCAGCTGCAAGCGGGCACCTGCCCGTTGGCCGCGCATGACGACAGTCTGCTGTTGCCCTTGCTGCCGGCGAGCTACGAGGTGAAGCTGTCCTTCGCGCCGCTGCCGTGGGGCATGGTCGTGCGCCGCGACGGCGCGCCGTTGGCATCGCTGCTGGCTCGCGAACTCCGCCAGTTGCACGCCGACGGAACCCTGCTGCGCCTGGCGCATGAACACGGCGTCCCGGAGGACTGGCTGGAAGCACAGCGACGGCGATGGTCGTCGCCTCCCTGCGATGCGCCCGCGGCGCTCGAGCCGGCGCCTTGTCTCGACCCGCCGCGCGACAACCACCTGGCCCCGACGCCGATTGCCGACGCCGTCGAACGGCTGGAGGATTGGCTGCAGGAGCACTGGCGGCTGGAGGTGACGCTGGCCATGCTCAAGACGCGGGTCGCGCTGCGCCTCTTCCTGGAGGGCATCGGCTACTCGGTCGCGCTGGTCGTCGGGGCGGTGCTGTCGACGGTGCTGCTGGCGCTGGGCTTCGGCGCCGGTCTGACGGCACGCTCGCGCGCGCTGCGCTGGCCTTTGCGCGGCGTGCTGCTGACCACCCAGTCCACGCCGATGGTGTTGATGATGACCGTCGCCGGCCTGCTGCTCAGCGGCGCCGGCCAGTCCACGCCGGCGACGGCCTCGCTGGTGGCGGTCGTCGTGCTGGGCCTGTTCAACGGCAGCAACGCCGGGCAGGCGGTGGCCGAGGCCCGGCTGGCCCTGCGCGACGAAGGCCGCAGCGCCGGCCTGCGCGCCGCAGCGCTGCGGGCGCGGGGGCAGATCGCGGCCTTCGCGGTCAACGCCACGCGCGGCACGCCGGTGGCATCGCTGATCGGTGTGCCGGAGCTGCTCGCGGCGCAGACCGACATCGCGTCCTTTTCCTCTCAGTCGACGACAACCTTCGCGCTGCTGCTGGTCTTCTACATGGCGCTGGTGTCGCTCGTCGTGGCGCTGCTCCACCGCGTGGAGTCGCGGCTGCAAGCGGCGCCAACCGCGCCGCGACCGACACAGGCGCCGCAATGAGCGCGCCGGACGCTTCGCTGCTTCAGGTCCTGTCGGTCTTCGCGCCGACCTTCGTGCGCGCGCTCGGCACGAACCTGTCGCTCGCCCTGGAGGCGCTCGCGATCGGGCTGCCGGCGGGACTGGCGCTCGGCGCGCTGCGCCTGCCCGAGACCCACGGCGAGCCATCGACGTGGCGGCGGCTGAGCGCGAGCGGGGCCGGCACCGTGGTCGCACTGCTGCGGGCGGCGCCGGCCTTCGTCGTCATGCATGTGCTGCTGCATGCGCTGCCCGCGCGCTGGGCGATGTCGCCGAGCGGCGCGGTGGCGTGGTCGCTGTCGGCCTATGCCGCCGCCTACGTGGCGGACAACCTGCGGGTGGCCGTCCTGGACTGGCGGGCCGGCGCGCGCGGCGGCGTGCCGCTGTTCCTGATGGGGCTGGCCCGGGCCTATTTCGTCATGGTGCTGTCCAGCGGCTTCGGCGCCGCCGTCGGCGTCAAGGAAGCGACCGCCGTGACGCTGCGCGCGCTGGAGCAACTGCCCCAGGCCGCCGACCGGCTGTGCCTGATCGGGGGCGTGGTGCTGGTGTTCGTCGCGCTTCGCCAGGCGGTGGACGCGGCGATCCTGGCCGCGCAACGGGGGGTGGAGCGCCGCTCCGGCTAGACGCCGCTGAAGGGCGCTCGCCCGGGCTCAGCCCGCCGACATGTGCGGACGCAAACGCTCCAGCCGATCACGCGCGATCTGCTCCTGGCCCTGGCGCAGGATCACCGGCTCGACCATCCGGAACAGCATCCGTCCACCCCAGCCGGGGCGTCCCCCGCGATCGACACGCCGCTGCAGCCAGCCCAGCCACCGCAGCGCGATGCCGAGCAACGCGGCCTCGATGAAGCCGGTCAGCGAGGTGAGCGTGCCGAAGGCCGATACCACCGCCACCAGGACCAGCACCGGTCCCCAATAGGCATCGACGACGCCGGCCACCGCGGCGGGCAGGTGCTCGTACAGCCAGGGCGTGCCGCTTTTGGCCCATTCCAGCGCCAGCGGATGCACCGGCAATGCCGCGCCGGTCTGGCGCGGGTAGTCGCCCGGATCGGACACCAGTGTCTGGCCCTTGTGCACCTCGTTCATCGCCTGCAGCAGCGCATAGAGCACGGCGGGATGGAGGTCCTCGCGGACGACGACGTTGACCGTCGCGCCCACCAGCGATACGTCGCGCGGCGGCAGCGGCCCCTGCAGGTCGAAGGCGCCGCGCACCAGCGTCGCGGGCTTCAGGTAGTCCAGGTTGCGGGCGATGCCCCGGCTGTCGCTCAGCGAGAACATCTGCAGCCCCGGATCGACCGCGAGCTTGCGCACCAGCGCGTTGTCGGGCGCCAGCATGAAGAAGCCGGCCTCGTGCTCGCCGCGCTGCAGGGCGTCGACGGCCTCGCTCATCTGCCGGAATGAGAAGGTGGCATTGGCCGCGCTGACGCCGTAGCGCGCCAGCACATCGTGGGCGGCTTGCGCGGTCGCGCTCCCCTCGAGCGGCATGACCAGTCGGCGGCCCTTCAGGCCGGCCAGCGTGGCCGGTTCCGACCCTTCGCGGCGCAGGAACAGGAACAGCGGCTGCAGTTCGACCACGCCCGCCGACAGGACCTGCGGATGCCGCGCCGCATCGACGCGCTGCGCGGTGAAGCCGATGTGCACGCCGGTGCTGGACGTGTCGAGCTTGTCGATGATGCGCAGGCTGTCGTTCTGGTTGCGCACCTCGGCCTGCAGGCCATGCGCGCGCAGATGCTCGGCGTAGCGGTGGGCATGGTTGTCGAACGATCCACCGGGCGGCCCCGCCTGGATGACGACGCGCTGCGGCGGCAACGCACGTCGGACGCCGCCCGACACCGCCCAGCACAGCGTCGCCAGCACGATCAGAACCCAGAGACTCAAGCGCGACATCGTGACCTCCCGGACTGCGCCATCGCGGCGCCGTGGCCATGATGATTGCCAACGCCGCGTCTGGCGCGGTCCACGGCACGATCGCGGCATTCCGGAGGTGAAGAATCAGATCGGTTCCTAGGCCGACGGGGCCATTCGTTGCGAAGGCGCCGCAAGGCGCAGGCCCGATTCAGACCATGACCGCGCTGGTGTCGTGCCGGTGCTCTCGACGATGTAGCTGAGCGGCGAATCGCGGGGCGTGCCTCCGGGGCTGGAACTCCGGCTGGTGCCTACTCACGCTCGATGGGGGAACCATCGCTTCTGGTAAAACGGCGTCCGCTGCCGTCGTGATGCAGGACGACGTCGTGGTCCGGGTAGTGGACGGTCCCTGTCAATGCCCGGGTGCCTACAACGAGGTACACAGCATCGGAGGTGGTTCGATTCTCCAGGCAGTGAGCCACAGGCGACCCCGCGGCCCAGGCGGCGGCCTCTCCGGCATGCAGAACGGACTCTTCGTTCTCGATGAGCACCAGCTCGCCGGAAAGCACGTACACGAATTCATCTTCCGTTTCGTGCCAGTGTCGATGCGAGGAACGAGAACCCGCCGGGAGGCGTTCGAGCCGCGCGCCGAACTGCGTCAGGCCGGCCTGGTCACCGAGGACAAGCTCGGCATAGGGACCATCATTCTGTCCGGAGAAGCGATTGACGACGCCGGGATGGTCGGTCCAGAGAGCGGTATTGAGCTTTGGCATTGCAGCGGCTCGGTGATGCGCGGGCTGGGAGGCGATGCGCGGGCCGGGTGTTCGGCGCCTTGAATCGCGAATGTACTAGCGCGGAGCCGGACCGACCGACTTGATGCAGCAATGCAGTGATGTCGCGCGGACCCTATCCGGCCGAGATGCGCAGACGCGGCTGAATCCGTTCAACGTCGCCAGCGCTTCGGGGCTCGTCCTCATCCACGGCAATCACCTGCGCCGCGGCTCGCAGATAGGCCAGCGCCGCGTCGGGATCGCGTGAGCCACGCGCCACCTCTTCCAGCGAACCGGAGCGGCGCAGCGCCTTGTTGAGCTCGGGCACCTCGTCGCCCAGCTTGCGGGCCGCATCCAGCGCGCTCATCAGGTCGAGCAGGCCGCCGTGCTTCGGACGCGAGACGTCGGGGCACAGACGGCGCACCAGCTCCGGCTGCGTGCGCAGCGCGTCGGCCAGCGCGATGGCCTCGCGGTCGCGCAACGGGGCGAGGTGGCCGGTGCCGTGCAGCAGCATCGGCGCCACCGCGCGCAGCAAGCGCGAGGGCAGGTTGGCGTAAAGCTCGCGCAGCAGCGTCGCGGCCTCGTACAGCTGCAGACGGATCGCTGCCCGCGCCACGGGCAGCGTCGCCGGGTCGTTCTCGACCTGATAGCGCCACACGCAGGCGGCCGCGAGGTAGAGCGCGGCGAGCACGTCGCCCAGCCGCGCCGACAGCAGCTCCATGCGCTTGAGCTTGCCCCCCAGCAGACCCATGGCAAGGTCGGCGGTGAGCGCGTAGCGGGCCGACAGCGAGGCGATGAGCGTCGCCTCGGCGCGCAGGTCGGCCGGCGGCTTCCCGCGCAGCGGCGTGTGCGCCAGGCTGCGCCAGAGGTTGCGCATCACATGGCCGACATGGCCCGCGAGCGCGCGGCCGAGTCGCTCCTCGTCCTTGGCCTGCACGGCCGACATCTCCTCCAGCACGAAGGGATGGCAGCGCGTCGCGCCCTGGCCGAAGATGATCAGCGCCCGCGAGAGCAGGTTGGCGCCTTCCACCGTGATCGCGATGGGCGCATGGCGGTAGGCCACGCCCAGCAGGTTGCGCGGCCCGGAGATGATCCCCTTGCCGCCGAGCACGTCCATGCCGTCGTTGACCGCGCGGCGTCCCGCCTCGGTGAGCTGCACCTTGAGGATCGCGCTGGCGACGCTGGGTTGCTCGCCGGCATCGAGCGCCGCGGCGGTGTAGCGCCGCGCGGCGTCGGTGGCGTAGAGCCGCGCGGCCATCTGCGCGGTGATGCCCGCGATCGCGTGGAATCGTCCGATGGGCAGGCCGAACTGCTCGCGCACCTGGCCGTAGCCGTTGACCACGAACAGCGCCGTCTGCTGCATCGCCGCGCCCAGCGCCGGCAGCGAGATGGCGCGGCCGGCGGCCAAGCATTCCATCAGCATGCGCCAGCCCTGGCCGACACGTTCCTCGCCGCCGATCACCCAGTCCATGGGCACGAAGACGTCCTCGCCGCGGATCGGGCCGTTCATGAAGGCCGAGTCCATCGGACGGTGGCGGTGACCGATCTCCATGCCGGGCGTGGGCACGGGCAGCAGCGCGCAGGTGATGCCGAGTTCCTGCTGACCTTCGGGCCGCGAGGGATCGATCGCCTGGAAGGCGAGGCCCACCACGCTGGCCACCGGCGCGAGCGTGATGTAGCGCTTGTCGAAGCGCACGCTGAAGCCACGCACCGAGCGGCCGTCGATGACGCGCTCGGTGAGTACGCCGCGGTCGGGGATGGAGGCGGCGTCCGACCCCGCGTACGGCGAGGTGAGGCCGAAGCAGGGCAGTTCGCGGCCATCGGCCAGGCGCGGCAGGTAGTGCTGCTGCTGGGCCGGCGTGCCGTAGCGCAGCAGCAGTTCGGCCGGGCCCAGCGAATTGGGCACCATCACCGTCACCGCGCAGGCGGTGTTGACGGTGGCGATGCGGGTCACGACCTCGGCGTGCGCGTAGTGGCCGAAGCCCAGGCCGCCGTATTCCTTGGGAATGATCATCCCGAAGAAGCGGTGCTCGCGCAGGTACCGCCACACCTCGGGCGGCAGGTCGCCGGCCGTGTCGATGGCGTGGTCGTCGAGCATGCCGATGAGCGTGCTCACCTCGTGATCGAGGAAACGACGCTCCTCGTCGGTGAGGCGATTGGGACCTCGCGCGATCAGCACATCGAAATCGGGCTGGCCGGCGAAGAGCTGGCCCTCGAAGCCCACCGTGCCGGCTTCGAGCGCGGCACGTTCCGTGTCGCCCATCGCGGGCAAGGCCTTGGAGAAGGGCGTCATCGCCAGGCGCCCGAGGAGTCGGTGGAATCCCATAGGCACAGCCTAGGTCCCCGTGCCCGGCGGCGACGTCAGCCTGGAACGCAGGCGCGCGTAGGACGCACGGCCACGATGGGCGGCCGCCAGGCACGCGGGAGCCGGTGGCACACTCCGCCGACCTGTTCAGGAGGGGCGCATGGGTTTTGTGACGACGCGCAACATGGCGCGCGACTACGACGTCATCGTCGTCGGCTCGGGTGCCGGCGGCGGCCAGACGGCCTACACGCTGGCCCTCGAGGGCGTGAAGGTGCTGATGCTGGAAGCCGGCCGGTACTACGACTTCCGCACCGAGACGCCGATGTTCCAGGCTTCGCACGACGCCCCGCTGCGCGGCGCGGGCACGCCGGACAAGCCCTTCGGCTTCTACGACGCGACCGTGGACGGCGGCTGGCAGGTGCCGGGCGAGCCCTACACGCAGGCCTCCGACAACGAGGAGCAGCGCTTCGACTGGTGGCGCGCCCGCATGCTGGGCGGCCGCACGAATCATTGGGGCCGCATCTCGCTGCGCAACGGGCCCTACGACTTCAAGCCGCACAGCCGCGACGGCCTGGGCTTCGACTGGCCGATCGGCTATGAAGACCTGGCCCCGTACTACGACAAGGTCGAGATGCTGGTGGGCATCTACGGCAGCAACGAGGGCCTGGAGAACACGCCCGATTCGCCCGACGGCTGCCTGCTGCCCGCGCCCGCCGCGCGCGTGGGTGAACGCCTCATCGCCCAGCGCGCCGGCAAGCTCGGCATCCCGGTGGTGCCCATCCACCGCGCGGTGCTGACGGCGAAGCTCGACGACACCCGCCTCCCCGCGCTGCTGCATCCCGGCAACCCGCGCGCGCAGGCGCTGGTCGCGCAGTCCATGCGCGAGCGCGCCGCCTGCTTCTGGGCCACGCCGTGCTCGCGCGGCTGCTCCATCGGCGCGACCTACCAGAGCCCTGCGGTGCACCTGCCGCCGGCGCTCGCCAGCGGCAACCTCGACGTGCTGTGCGACGCCATGGTCTACGAGGTGACCACCAAGGACGGCAAGGCCAGCGGCGTGCGCTTCGTCGATCGCAAGACCGGCAAGCACATCGAGGCCAGGGGCCGCGCGGTCGTGCTGTCCGCCAGCGCCTGCGAGTCGGTGCGCATCCTGCTCAACAGCAAGACCAGCGCCTATCCGCAGGGCCTGGCCAACAGCAGCGGCAAGGTCGGCAAGTACGTGATGGACACCGTCGGCAGCGACCTGTCCGGTCAGGTGCCGCTGCTGGAGAACCTGCCCCCGCACAACGAAGACGGGGCAGGGGGCTCGCACATGTACGCCCCCTGGTGGCTGTACGGCCGGCAGGGCAAGGGCTGGGCCGAGAAGGGCCTGGGTTTCCCCCGCGGTTATCACATCGAGCTGGGCACCGGCCGCCGCATGCCCGGCGCCAGCACCGGCGCGAACCTGGAATGGCTGACGAAGGGCAGCTACGGCGCGACGTTCAAGCAGGACGTGCGCCGCACCTTCGGCTCGTTCGTGTATCTCTCCGGCCGCGGCGAGATGATCCCCAACGAGCACTCGTTCTGCGAGATCGACCCGACGACGAAAGACCGCTTCGGCATTCCCGTGCCGCGTTTCCACTGGCAGTGGGCCGAGCACGAAACCCGCCAGGCCGCCCACATGCAGAAGACCTTCGCCGAGATCATCGCGGCCATGGGCGGCCGGGTGCTCGACGGCGGTCCCGAGCTGGACGGCCGCAAGGCCATCGCGCCCGGCGGCTCGATCATCCACGAGGTCGGCGGCGCCATCATGGGCGCGGACGCCAGGACCTCCGTCACCAACGGCTGGGGCCAGACCTGGGACGTGCCCAACCTGTTCCTGTCCGACGGTGCGCCTTTCGCCTCCAACGCCGACAAGAACCCCACGCTGACCATCATGGCGCTGGCCTGGCGCCAGGCCGACCACATCGTCGACCGCTTCCGCAAGAAGGAGCTCTGAGCATGGACCGCAGAACGACCCTGCAATGGATGCTGGCCGCCGCCGCGGCGCTCAGCGTCGACGTGTCGGCCGGTGCCACGCCCGCCACCAAGGGTGGCAAGGCGGGCATCGGTGGCAAGCCCAAGGGCTACGGCACCGACCCCACGCTGACGAAGAGCTACCAGTCCGGCGAGCTGTGGCCGTTGACTTTCAACGCCGCGCAGAACCGCACCGCGCAGGCGCTGTGCGGCCTGATCATCCCGGCCGACGACCAGTCGCCCAGCGCCGCGCAATTGCAGGTGCACCGCTTCATCGACGAATGGGTCAGCGCGCCGTATCCCAACCAGGCCAAGGACAAGCCCGTCATCGTGAACGGCCTGGACTGGCTGGAGGCCGAGAGCCACCGGCGCTTCGGCGGCAAGCGCTTCGACCAGCTCGATGTCGCCCAGCAATCTCAGATCGCCGACGACATCTGCTGGACCGAAACGGCCAAGCCCGAGTTCGCCACCGCCGCGCGCTTCTTCAAGCGCTTCCGCGACCTGACCGCCGGCGGCTTCTACACGACGCCCGACGGCATGAAGGACGTCGGCTTCGTCGGCAACATCCCCTCCGTCACCTTCGACGGCCCGCCCCTCAAGGTCCTGCAGATCGTTGGAGTCGCCTGATGCGCCTTGCTCCCGTTGTCGCCGCGGCTGCTGCCGCCTTCACCCTGTCCGCCACTGTCCACGCCGCCGACATGCCCAACACGCTCACCGCCGAGGAGACCGCCGCCGGCTGGCAACTGCTGTTCGACGGCAAGAGCCTGGACCACTGGCGCGCCAGCGACCAGCCCGGCTCCTTCAGCGTGAAGGACGGCGCCATCGTCGTCCGCGGCCCGCGTTCGCACCTGTTCTACATGGGGCCGGTGCAGCAGCACGACTTCAGGAACTTCGAGCTGAAGGTCGACGTGATGACCTTCCCCAAGGCCAACTCCGGCGTCTACTTCCACACCAGGTGGCAGGAGGTGGGCTGGCCCGAGCTGGGCTATGAGGTGCAGGTCAACAACTCCCACAGCGACCCCAGCCGCACCGGCGGCCTGTGGGGCGTGCAGGACTACATGAAGGTCGTGTCGCCGGACCACCAGTGGTTCACGCTGACCGTGCGCGTCGAAGGCAAGCACGTCACCACCTTCGTCAACAGCGAGAAGACGGCCGACTACACCGAAGAGTCGCCCCTCGTCCGCAAGAAGGGCCTGGAGAAGCGCTACCTGGCCAGCGGCACCTTCGCGCTGCAGGGCCACGATCCGGAGAGCGAGGCGCACTTCCGCAACATCAAGGTGAAGGTGCTGCCCTGACGGATCGGGAGCGCGAAGACGCGGAGGCGTTCAGCGTCCCTTCTGGCCCTGCTGGCCCTTCTGGGCCTTTTCCACGTCCATCTTGCTGTCCGGATCCAGCGTGCGCACGAGGTAGCGCGTGCGCGCGTCGAAGGACCCGCGCGCGATGACGACGCCGGGGTTCTCCGCGTGATAGACCGCCGCCTCGAGGATCACCGGATCCTTGGACGGCGCGATCAGCCAGCCGCCCGGTGCCACCTTGGGCAGCGGCGAGCACGGCATCGGTCCGGTGTGTTCCGCGATGCCCTTCTCGGGATACCAGATCACGCACTGGCCCTTCTTGAGCGGCAGCAGCGGCGCGGGGATGCGGTTCTTCGCCGTCACGTTGAAGTAGGAGTTGTCCTGCCCCGGCGCGGCGCGGCCGACGTCCCGCTCGGGGTCCGAGGCCTTGCCGACGGACTGGGCCGCGGCACCGAGGCCGGTCAGCAGGGCGGCAGCGCCGAGGACGGCGGCGGCCAGGGGGCGATGGGTCATGACGATCTCCTGTTGTGCTGGCGGCCTCCTCCTGAGGCCCTCGCCGACAACAGGCAACCGGCATGCCAGCGCCGCGGTGCCGGGGGAACCCGGCCCGGCGTGCCCGGGCGCCCGACCTATCATCGTGCCCGCGCCGCCGGCAGGGAGTGAGCAGCCGGCGCGTCCACGACGACTTCGGAGCCGCCTGCAATGACGCCTCTCTCTCCGGCCCGCCACCCGACCTCCGGCGCCGCGACCTGCCACAACTGCGACCTGTCGCTCCAGCCGGGCGGGCACTTCTGTCCCCATTGCGGTCAGGAGGCGCATCTGCATGCGGCCTCGATGCGGGAGTTCATCCATGAGTTCGTCGGCCACTACGTCGCGCTCGAAGGGCCGTTGTGGCGGACCTTGTGGGCGATGCTGTTCCTGCCGGGGCGTCTGACGCGCGAGTACTTCATCGGCCGGCGCCGGCGCTATGTCCAGCCGCTGCGCCTGTACCTGAGCCTGAGCTTCGTGTTCTTCATCGCCGTGCATCTGCTGCCGGGCGATCACATGCTCACGGTCAAGCGCGACGAACAGGCCATGGCGCAGGCGCGTCAAGGCAGTTGTTCCAGCCCGGGCAGCACCTGCAACTGGTGGGAGCGCCGCCTCGACCACGTCGGCGAGCGTCTGGCCGGCGGCTCGGTCGCGCAGGTGCAGAAGCGCATGGACAAGCTCGCCCCCTACGCGATGCTGCTGATGCAGCCGGTCTTTGCCGGCCTGCTGGCGCTGATGTTCCTGCGACGGCGGATGAAGTACGCGGAGCACTTCGTCTTCGCGCTGCACCTGCATGCCTGCTGGTTCGTCGCCTATCTGCTGGCGCTCGTGATGCCCGCGCTGGCGACGGTCATCGCCGCGCTGGTGCTGCTGCATGGCGTGATCGCGCTGCGGGTCGTCTACGGCACGAGCTGGTGGGGCGGGATCTGGCGTGGCGGGCTGCTGGCGGGGCTCTATCTGCCGCTGCTGCTGATGGGCGTCGTGGGCCTGGTGATCGGGGCGGCGCTGCTGGCTTGAGCCGTCGGCCGGTCAGTGGCTGGCGTCCAGCAGCTCCTGCATCACCTGCTCCAGCTCGTTGAACTCCACGGGCTTCACCAGGTGGGCGTCGAAGCCCGCGGCCGCCGTGGCGTCGCGATCGGAGCGCTGACCCCAGCCGGTGATCGCGATCAGCGCGAGCGGCTCGGCGCCGCGCGTCGCTCTCAGCCGCCGCGCGACGTCCGTCCCGGAGAGCCCCGGCAGCCCGATGTCCAGCAGCACCACGCGCGGCTGCGTGTCGTCGAACACCGCCAGCGCCTCCTCGCCGCTGTACGCGACCGTCGCGCGATAACCGACGCCGCGCAGGACCTCGGCCAGCGTGTTGGCCGCGTCCACGTTGTCGTCGACGACCAGGACCAGGGTCTGCGCCTGCGTCGCCGTCGGGCGTGTCCCGTCGCCGCCGGCCCCGGGCTCGTTCGCGTGCGGGGTCTGCCCGTTGTCCGCCAGCGGCAGGGTGACCGTGAAGCGGCTGCCGTGCCCCAGGCCCTCGCTCGCCGCGGTGATCGTGCCGTTGTGCAGCTGCACGAGCTGCTTCGACACGGCCAGGCCGATGCCCAGCCCCGACGGCGCCGCCCCGCGCGCGTCGATCCGCGTGAAGAGCTCGAAGACCCGCGGCTGCATCGCCGGCGCGATGCCCACGCCCCGGTCCGTCACCGTGATCTGCGCCCGGTCCGCGACCACCGCCACGTGCACGTGCACCTCGCCCGGCTCCGGGCTGTACTTGGCCGCGTTGTCCAGCAGGTTGCCCAGCACCTGCTGCAGCCGCGTCGGATCGCCGTCGACCGGCACCGGCGTCGGCGGCAGCGACAGCGTGACGCGGTGCTTCATCTCGCTGTACAGCGGCTCGATCGCCTCCAGCGCCTGCCTCACCACCGTGCGCAGGTCGATGACCTGACGCTTGAGCTCCACCACGTTGCGCGTGATGCGGCTCATGTCCAGCAGGTCGTCGAGCAGCCGCGCCATGTGCGCCGACTGCCGCGCGATGATGTCCGTGGCCTGCGCGCGGGTGTCGTCGGACGACGACTGCCGCAGCATCGCCACCGCGTAGCGGATCGGCGCCATCGGGTTGCGCAGCTCATGCGCCAGCGTCGCCAGGAACGAGTCCTTGCGCTCGCTCTCGCGACGCAGTTCCTCCTGCGCGGCGGACAGCTCGGTCACGTCGACCGTCGCGCCGATCACCCGCTGCACCTGCCCGTCGTGCGCCGTGATCGGCCGCAGCGAGGTCAGCAGCTGGTAGGTCCTGCCGCCGTGCGTCGTGCGCTGCGCCAGGTTCATCGCCTGGCCCGTGATCACCGCCTCGCGGACGATGCCGGCGAACTCCGGCTCGCCGACCAGGCTGCCGACCTCCGCGCCGATCAGCGCCTCGCGCGTGAAGCCCATCGGCGTGTTGAAGGCCCAGGTGTAGCGGCCCTGGACGTCGCATTCCCATGCCATCACCTTGCCGCTCTGCAGTGCGAGGTGGAAGCGCTCCTCGGCCGCCTGGCTCGCGCGCAGCGCCTCCTGCTGCGAGGTGACGTCGACCGCGACCCCGTAGGCATGCACCGCGCGGCCCTTCGCGTCCAGGCTCACGTAGCCGTCGAACTGCGTCCACACGACCTCGTCGTTGTCCGCGCGGGTGATCGGGCAGGCCAGGCTGAAGCGGCCGCCGCTCTCCGTCGCGTAGCGGTAGCGGTCGCGGAAGCGCGCGGCGTCCTGCGCGGACATGCCGGCGAGCATGTCGTCCATCGACGCCCAGTTCCGCCCGAACAGCTGCTTCGCGCCGCCGCCGGTGGTGGCGAATCCGGTGACCGCGTCCCAGTCCCAGGTGATCATGCGGCCCGCCGCCAGCGCGAGGTTGAGACGGCGCCGGCTGTTGCGCTCCTTCTGCATCAGCCGGCCCGCCCACGCCGAGACCGTCGCGACCAGCGAGCCGGTCAGCAGGAACAGCACGACCATCGCCGCGTCCGCGAACGAGTTGACCGGGAACATCTGCCCGACCGGCTCGATCCAGAAGTAGAGGATCGCCAGGCTGGCCGCCACCAGGAAGGTCAGCGCCGGGGCGAGGCCGCAGACCAGCCCGACGATCACCAGCGACGGGAAGTAGGGCAGCAGCGGCTCGCGGCTGTTGAGCGCGGGCTGGAGGAACAGGTTGAGCCAGGTCGCGGCGACGAAGACAAGTACCGCCGCGGGCCAGCGTAACCAGAACCTCTCGATCACCATCTCCCTGCCCCTCCCCCGTGCTGCCGCGGCACCGATTTGGGCGCATCGCGTCGTTGCAAATCCTCGCCATAGCCCCGCTATGGCTCCGGTTTGCGCCTGGCGCTGCATCCCAAATCGGAGCCGCGTCAGCACGGGGGAATCATGCGGGACTTTCCTGTGGGGCGAGCATACAGAGGCCGGGCGGGGTTCGAACGCTCGGCGTGTCCCCGACGTGTGTCGAGGGATGACAGCGGTGACTGGGGGGGGGGAGGGTCAGGACCGGCGCGCGCGTCGCCGCGCCAGTCCGCCGACCGTCAGCAGGCCGGCAACCATCAGCGCGTAGCTCGACGGCTCGGGCACCGCGCTCGCAGTCAGGAAGCCGCGGATCTCGCCGCCCGGCGCGAAGGTCGAGTGCACGTTGAGGTAGGCACTGCCGCCCGCCAGCCCCGTCGACAGCGCCGCGAAGGCGCCCGCGATCGTGCCGCCGTTGGCGTTGATGAAGGCCGCGTTCCAGCTGCTGGTCTGCGTCAGGTCGAAAGTCTGGTCGTAGCTCCCGGAGCTCACGCCGAGCGGGAAGTTCGGGAAGGTCGGCGTCGTCGTCGCGACGCCCGCGTTGCCGGCGCCCGCCACCGCCGTGCAGCAGTGGATGTGCGCCGCCGTCGTCGTGCCGGTCAGCCCGGCGAAGCTGACCTGCACGCGCATCGTGAAGTCGTCGTCGTTGAAGGTCACCCGCGCCAGCCCGGTGCCGGCGGAGGCGTTCGGCGGGAACTCGGCCGCGCCGCTCAGCGGCGCGGTGTAGACGATGTCGTGCGCGACGGCGGGCATCGCAAGGCTCGCGGCCGCGATCGCCAGCGCCGCGAGGGGCAAGGACTTCATGGACTTCAAGCACTTCATGGACGTCGTCATGACGGTCTCCTGGGTTCGGCTCCGCAACGGGCTGCGCGGAACTCAGGCGGCGGTATACGTCGATGCCATCGGGCTTGTGCGCGACCGGCAGCCCGGCGTGGGGAGATGAAGTCCCTGGCGGGGACGGGAGGCAACCGGATCGCTGAAATCAGGCACACGGTCCGATGTAACGGGGTGTGCGCGGCGGGCACGCGGATTGCGTGAGCCATCGTTGGGACAGCCTCGGACGGTGGTGGAGGCAGACGAAAAACGGCGCCCTGAAGGCGCCGTTGTCATCGAGGAGCGCGGCGGCTCCCGTGTCGTCAGGCCGGCTTGACCAGCAGCGAACGCGCCCAGGCGTCCGCTTCGCGGGCCGGCGTCTGGCCACTGACGCGGATGCGGTCCAGCAGCTCGGCGACGCGGCCGCGGATCTGGCCGACCTCGGCCATCACGGCGTTCTCTTCGCCTTCGTTGCGGAACTCGCGCGCGACGCTGATGATGCCGCCGGCGTTCACGAGGTAGTCCGGCAGGTAGGTGATGCCGCGGGCCTGCAGCGCGTCGCCGTCGGCGGCGGTCGCGAGCTGGTTGTTGGCGGCGCCGGCGATCAGCGCGGCCTGCAGCGCGGGGATGGACTGCGCGTTCAGCGTTGCGCCCAGCGCGCACGGCGCGACCACGTCGACGTCGGCGGCCAGGATCTCATGGATGCCGACGGCCTTCGCGCCCAGCTCGGTCTGCGCGCGCGCGACCTTCTCGGCGTTCACGTCGGCGACGACCAGCTTCGCGCCGGCGCGGTGCAGGTATTCGGCCAGGTGCCAGCCCACCGCGCCCAGGCCTTGCAGCGCCACGCGCACGCCCTCGAGCGACTCGCGGCGCAGCACGCGCTTGACGCCTTCATCGATGGACACGAACACGCCGTACGCGGTCTTGGGGCTGGGGTCGCCGCCGAAGGCGCCGTCGCGCGGGATGCCCGAGACGTACTGCGTGTGCGCCATCATGCCCAGCATGTCGGCGGTGGTGGTGCCGACGTCCTCGGCGGTGATGTAGGCGCCGTCCAGCGACTGCACTGCGCGACCGAAGGCCGCGAACAGCGCGGCGCGGTCGAAGTCGCCCTGCGGCTTGATGATCACGGCCTTGCCGCCGCCGAAGGGCAGGTTGGCCAGCGCGTTCTTCAGGCTCATGCCCTGCGACAGGCGCAGCGCGTCGTTCAGCGCGGCCAGTTCGTTGTCGTAGCTCCAGAAGCGGCAGCCGCCGAAGGCCGGGCCGCGCGCGGTGCTGTGCACCGCCAGGATGGCCTTGAGACCGGTCACCGGATCGGCGGCCAGCAGCACGCGTTCGTGCGGGGCCTGGTCGGGCAGGCCGAAGAGGGAGGAGGGGATGGCGTCGGTCGAGCCGGCGGCGAGCGCGCGGGCGATGTCGGTGATGGCGTTCATGGGAACCTGCACTTGTGATGCTTGAAGAAGACCGGATCGCGGCGATCCGGCGGGGTCCGCTGCGCTTGTGGCGCACCGGCCCCGGAGTTTAAGCCGCCCTGTCGCGCCCGCGCCGCAGCACCCCGAGGTCCCCATGTCGGGCGATTGGCGCACGAGCAACGACGTGTTACACCTATCCATCGGAGAAGGACACAAGACGAATCCAATCGTCAGGGAGGCTCCGCATGTCAACTGATCGCAGCGACGACCGGTACCGGTCGATCGTGGAGGCGATCCCGAGCGCCATCGTGCTCGTGGATCGCCAGCGCCGGATCCGGCTGGTCAACCGCAAGGCCGAGGAGCTCTTCGGCTACGCCCGCGACGAGTTGCTCGACGCCTCGGTGGAGCTGTTGATCCCCAACCGCTTCCATGGCGACCACCCGCGTCACGTCGCGCAGTTCTTCGCGCAGCCGGAAACGCGGCCCATGGGCGCGGGGCGGGACCTCTTCGGACGGCGCAAGGGCGGCGAGGAGGTGCCGATCGAGATCGGCCTGAGTCCGATCGAGACCGCCGAGGGCCTGTGCACGCTCGCCTCCATCATCGACATCACCGAGCGCAAGAGCGCGCGGGAACGTTACGAGGACGAGCTCCGGCGCAGCAACGCGGACCTGGAGCAGTTCGCCTACGTCGCCTCGCACGATCTGCAGGAGCCGCTGCGCATGGTCGCCAACTACACCGAGCTCCTGGCGCAGCGCTATGCGGGCCAGTTGGATGAGCGGGCCGACAAGTACATCCGTTACGCCTCCGACGGGGCGCGCCGCATGCAGCGGCTGGTGGCGGATCTGCTGGCCTACTCGCGGGTGGGATCGCAGGGCAAGCCGCTGGCGCCGGTCGCGGCGGACGAGGTGCTCGCCGCGGTGACGCACGGCCTGCAGCGCCTGCTGAGGGAGTCTGGCGGCACCGTCGACGCCGGGCCGCTGCCGCTCGTGCTGGCCGACGAGGTCCAGTTGCATCAGCTGCTGCAGAACCTGGTGAGCAATGCCATCAAGTTCCGCTCCGAGGCGGCGCCGCGCGTGCGCGTCGAGGCCCAGCGCGAGGGCCCGCGCTGGCGGTTCAGGGTCGGCGACAACGGCATCGGCATCGACATGCAGTACGCGGAGCGCGTCTTCCAGATGTTCCAGCGGCTGCACGAGCAGGGCCGATACGACGGCAGCGGCATCGGCCTGGCGATCGCCAAGCGCATCGTCGAACGGCATGGCGGCACGATCCGGATCGACTCGGAGCCGGGGCGCGGCAGCGTCGTGTCCTTCACGCTGCCCGCAGCCCAACCGGAGCAGTTCTCGTGAGCCGGCCGCTGAGCGTGCTCCTGGTCGAGGACAACCCCGGCGACGCCGATCTGGTGATCGAGACCCTGGAGCAGGGCAAGCTGATGCTGGACATCGCGGTGGCCGTCGACGGCGCGCAGGCGCTGGCGCGGCTGCTGCGCCAGCCGCCATTCGAGGCGGCGATGCCGCCCGACCTCATCCTGCTCGATCTGAACCTGCCCAAGGTGACCGGCCGCGAGGTGCTGGCGCGCATCAAGCAGGAGCCCGGCCTGCGGGAGATCCCGGTGGTGGTGCTGACCTCGTCCGACGCCGAGCACGACATCGTCAGGAGCTACCAGCTGGGGGCCAACTGCTACGTGACCAAGCCGGTGGGGCTGGTGGCGTTCCAGTCCATCGTGCAGGCGATCGAGGGCTTCTGGTTCACCGTGGTGAAACTGCCATGAGCGCCTTGCCCGACGACCTGGCCCTCGAGCCTCGACGCGCGCCCTGGCCGATCCTGCTGGTGGAGGACAACGACGGCGACGCCGACCTGATCACCGACCTGCTGGCCGAGGGCGGCACGGTGCCGCCCCGTCCGGTGCTGCGGGCCGCGCGGCTGGACGAGGCCGTGCGCGCGCTGCAGCAGCAGCGCATGTCGGCCATCCTGCTGGACCTGCGCCTGCCCGATGGGGAAGGCATCGACTGCGTGAAGGCCGTGCGGGCGCAGGCGCGCGATACGCCGATCGTCGTGCTCACGGGCATGGAGGACGACCAGCTCGCGCTGTCCTGCATGACGGCCGGCGCGCAGGACTATCTGTCCAAGCAGGACGTGCGCCCGCGCTCGCTGCTGAGGGCCATCGACTACGCGATCGTCCGCGCCCGCGAGGGCCGCGAGCGGATGCGCTCGCAGGCGCTGCGGCTGCGCAGCGCGGAGCTGGAGCTGGAGAACAAGCGCATCCTGGAAGTCAGCCGGCAGAAGGGTCGGGTGCTGGCCAACATGTCGCACGAGCTGCGCACGCCGCTGAACGCGATCATCGGCTTCTCCCAGCTGCTGACCGACGGCGCCGCCGGGCCGGACAGTCCGGCGGTGCAGCGCTACGGCGGACACATCCTGGCCAGCGGCCGCCATCTGCTGGCGTTGATCAACGACATCCTAGACATGGCGCGCATCGAGGCCGGCGGGATCGACCTGCATCCGGAAGCGACCCCTGTCGCCGAGCTGGCGCGCGAAGTGGTCGACGTGGTGGCGGGCAGCTTCACCGACAAGGCGATGACGGTCCGGATGGAGATCGATGACGGACTGGGGAGCGTCTGGACCGATCCGCTGCGCTTGCGTCAGGTGCTCTACAACTACCTGTCCAACGCCTGGAAGTTCACGCCGGCGAACGGCGAGATCGTCGTGCGCGGCCGGCGCACCGGGGCACACGGCTTCCGGGTGGAGGTCTGCGACACCGGCCCGGGCATCGCGGCCGAGCATCTGCCCCGGCTGTTCACCGAGTTCACGCAGCTGCCTTCGGAAGAACGCCGCCGCTATCGCGGGACCGGCCTGGGTCTGGCGCTGAGCAAGCGCATCGTCGAGGCCCAGGGCGGCAGCGTCGGGGTGATGAGCTCGCCGGGCAACGGCTCGACCTTCTTCGCCGAACTGCCCGACCCGGGCGTGCCGCTGGTCAGCGCCCCATGAACGCGTCCGCGCGCAGCGTCACGACCAGCGTGTCACGATGGCCGGCATGCGCGGGATCGATCGGCTGGATCGGCGTGGTCTCGTGGATGACGCGTTCGTCGTCGAGCAGCAGCAGCGTCCACGGCTCCATCATCGTGAAGCGTTGGCCGCGCGGGCCATCCGCTTCGAAGACGCGCGACTCGCCGCCCTTGATGCCGTGGCGCGCCAGCATGAACACCGCCACCAGGTCCACGCCGTCGCGGTGCGCGCCCTCGGGCGTGGGCCGGCCGATGCCGCCCGCCGTGTCGATGCGGAACTGGTGCGCCTCGATGAACCAGGGCCGCGCGCCCTTGAGCCGGTCCGCGACCGAGGCCAGTCCCAGCAGCAGCCGCGGCCAGATCGGCAGGTCGACGGCGGCGGGATCCATCGGCTCGAACCAGCGTTCGATGCCGCCGTGCAGCGCGTTGTAGTCCACCGGCTGCCAATGCGCGCGATGCGGCGCCAGACGCACCGACGGCTCGGCCTGCGAGTCCACGACGAAGCTCGCATGCCGCCGGAACCGGTAGCGGCCGCCGTCGCGCAGGTAGGCGTCCGGGGGCAGGTCGTTCCAGTAGGTCTGCAGCGCGCGCAGATCCCCGGCCTGGCAGTGCAGCCAGTGCGTCAGGCTCTCGGGCGCGATGACGGTGTGGCCGAGGTTCTGCAGTTGATGTTCGAACTGCGCGGCGCTGGAGTACGGCGGCGGGAAATGCTTCATGCGCGAAAGTATGGAGCGTCGCGCCCGGGATGGCACATGTCACGCCGTGAACGCGGGATTGCCGGGGCGCTACGTGGACCGGATCAGCCCGCGTGTTTATCCAATTCGGACGTGAACGCGTCGGCGTAGAACTCTTCGGCGGGCAGGCCGCAGGACGCGACGAAGTCGCGCTGCGCGGACTCCACCATCACCGGCGCGCCGCACGCATAGACCTGGTGCTTCGACAGGTCGGGCAGGTCCGCCATCAGGACCTGGTGGACGAAGCCGGTGCGGCCGGTCCAGCCGTCCTCGGCCTTCGGCTCGGACAGCACCGGCACGTAGGTGAAGCTCGGCATCGCGGCGGCGGTCGCCACGGCCCAGTCGTGCAGGTAGAGGTCGGCCTGGGACCGGCAGCCCCAGTACAGCGTCACGGGCCGGGTGATGCCCTCGTCCTGGATGCGCTCCAGGATCGCCTTGATCGGCGCGAAGCCCGTGCCCGAGGCGAGCAGCACGATCGGCTTGTCGCTGTCCTCGCGCAGGAAGAAGCTGCCGAACGGGCCTTCCATGCGCAGGATGTCCTTCTCCTTGAGCGCGCCGAAGACGTGGTCGGTGAACTTGCCGCCGGGCATGTGGCGGATGTGCAGCTCGATCGCCGGCGGCGTGCCGAGGCGGCTCGGCGCGTTGGCCATCGAGTAGCTGCGTCGCGCGCCGTCGCGCAGGATGAATTCGACGTACTGGCCGGCCCGGTACTGCAGGTTCTGCGTGGCCGGCAGCTGGAGCCTGACCACGGCGACGTCGCCGGCCGGCTTCTCGACGGTGATCACGCGGCTGGGCAGCTTCAGCACCGGGAACTCGCCGGCGCCGGGCACGGTGCGGGCCTCGACGGTGCAGTCCGTCTGCGGCTTGGCGCAGCAGGTCAGGATCAGGCCGGCGGCTTCTTCTTCAGGCGACAGCGCCTTGGTCTGGTGCTCGCCGTGCACGACCTGACCCTCCATCAGCCGGCTCTTGCAGGAACCGCAGGCGCCGTCCTTGCAGCCGTAGGGCAAGCCGATGCCCTGGCGGATGGCCGCGGCCAGCACGGTTTCGTCGTCGTCGACGGTGAAGTTGCGGCCGGCGGGCAGGACGGTGACCTGGAAGCTCATGATGCGGAGTCGGCGCGGGGTGAGGTCCGCGCAATGTCTTGAAGAAAGGGAAGCCAGCCGAAGCGACACGGCCCGCGCGGTCCGCAGACCGGGGCGCGAGCCGTTCGAGCCATGAAGGCGATCTAAACTGGCCCGCCATTTTGCCCCAGCCCCGCTTCGACCCGCCATGTCCGGTGCCAATCCCGCCTCGCCCTCCGTCCACCGCCGCGGCCGCCGCAGCCGTCTGCTGATCGTCGGATGCGGCGATGTCGGGATGCGTGTGCTGCGGCAACTGGCCGGGCGCTGGACGGTGATGGCGTTGACGAGCAGCGCCGCGCGGGTCGATGAACTGCGCACCGCCGGCGCGATCCCGCTGATCGGCAACCTCGACGACGCCGCGACGCTGGGGCGGCTCGCGGGGCTCGCGGACCGCGTGCTGCATCTGGCGCCGCCGGCCGCGCAGGGGCGGACCGACGAGCGCACCCGGCGGCTGTTGCAGGCGCTGTCGCGCTCGGCGGCACCGGCGCATCTGGTCTACGCGAGCACGAGCGGGGTCTACGGCGATTGCGGGGGCGCGCGCATCGACGAGACGCGCCGTCCCAATCCGTCCAATGACCGCGCCTGGCGCCGGGTCGATGCCGAGGACCAGTTGCGCCAGTGGGGCCGCGCGACGGGCGCGCCGGTGACGATCCTGCGCGTGCCCGGCATCTACGCGTTCAACCGCGACGGCGGGCATCCGCGCGAGCGCCTCGGCAAGGGGCTGCCGGTGCTGGCGCGCGAGGACGATGTCTACACCAACCACATCCAGGCCGACGACCTGGCGCGCGCCTGCGTGCTGGCGCTGATGCGCGGCCCGACGCAGCGGATCCTGCACGCGAGCGACGACAGCGAGCTGCTGATGGGCGACTACTTCGAGCTGGCCGCCACCGTGTGCGGCCTGCCGCCACCGTCCCGCGTCACGCGGACCGACGCCTCCAGCGTGTTCTCGCCGATGCAGATGAGCTTCATGAACGAATCGCGCCGGATGGACAACCGGCGCCTCAAGCGCGAGCTGCGCCTGCGGCTGCGCTACCCGACGCCGCGCGAGGGGCTGCTCGCCGTCGAGGACTGAAGAGGGCGCGACGACTGAAGGGAAGGGCCGAGGGCGAGGACGGCTCAGCGCCGGCGGCTGCCGCGCCAGTAGTTGATCATCAGCCAGGCGCCGAGCATGCCGCCCAGGTGCGCGAAGTGCGCGATGCCGCTGCCGCCGGTGATGCCCAGGAACAGTTCGAGCGCGCCGAAGATGGCGACGAAGTACTTGGCCTTCATCGGGATCGGCGGGAACAGCGGCATGATGACCCGGTCCGGGAACAGCAGCCCGTAGGACAGCAGCAGGCCGAACAGCGCCCCGGACGCGCCGACGGTGGGCGCGAGCGATCCCATCAGCAGCGTGAACACCAGTTGCGCCGCGGCGGCGGTCAGCGCGCTGGCCACCAGCAGTTGCGCGTAGCGCTTGCCGCCCCACACCGTCTCCAGCTCGGAGCCGAACATCCAGAGCCCGAACATGTTGAAGAACAGATGGGCGACGCTGCCATGCAGGAAGGCGTAGGTGATCGGCTGCCAGAACTCGAATCTGCCGGAATTCAGCGGCCACAACTCCATCCCGACATTCATCGACGCCAGCGGCGTGATGACGATCGGGAGACAGAACAGGCCCACGCAGATCAGCATGAAGGCCTTGGTCACCGGAGGAATGAAGGGCATGGGGCAGGCGTCTTCAGAAGGCACCGCGGACGGCGCGTTGGGAAGGCGCAATGGACATGAGGTCAAGCCAATGCGTTCGGACCAGTGTAGCCCGGGCATGCGCAAGACCCGACCCGGGCCGCGCACGGCTTTCCCTTCAGCGGGATGACGGGAACCTGACAGAGGCGGCCAGGACGTCCGTGGCGTGGCTTGGCATGCGGAACGGCCTGCCGAAAAACGCGGAACGATTGGAAGAGGAGTCGCGGAAGAGGAGTTGCCAAGACCTGACCACCTGGAGGGTGGTGCCCGGAGCCGGACTCGAACCGGCACACCTTGCGGCGGGGGATTTTGAGTCCCCTGCGTCTACCGATTTCGCCATCCGGGCGTCACGGCAACTTTCTGCGTGCGGAGCCACCGGGGGTGGCCTGCATGATCTGTTTCGGGGTTCGGAAGCGTTGCCGTGGAGGCAACGGTGAGCCACGAAATGAGAAAGACATTATGCCACGCAGGAACACGCCTCCACTGAGAGAATGCATGCTTATGAGTGATGCAAGCGCCTTCGACCCCACGAGCTATCCGACCCTGGAAGACGTCATCGGCAACACGCCGCTGGTTCGGCTGCAACGCATGCTGGGGCCCGAACTGGCGGCGCGCGGCAACGTGCTGCTGGCCAAGCTCGAAGGGAACAACCCGGCGGGCTCGGTCAAGGACCGCCCCGCCATCAGCATGATCCGGCGCGCCGAGGAGCGTGGCGAGATCAAGCCCGGCGACACGCTGATCGAAGCGACGTCCGGCAACACCGGCATCGCGCTGGCGATGGCCGCCGCGATCCGGGGCTACCGCATGGTGCTGATCATGCCGGAGGACCTCTCGGTCGAACGCGCCCAGACGATGAAGGCCTTCGGGGCCGAACTGATCCTGACGCCGCGTTCCGGCGGCATGGAATACGCCCGCGATCTGGCCGAACAGATGCAGCGCGACGGGAAGGGCCGGGTGCTCGACCAGTTCGCCAACAACGACAACCCGCGCATCCACTACGAAACCACCGGGCCCGAGATCTGGCGCGACACCGGCGGGCGTATCACGCATTTCGTCAGCGCGATGGGCACGACCGGCACGATCACCGGCGTGTCGCGTTTCCTGAAGGAGAAGAACCCGGAGGTGCGCATCGTCGGCGCGCAACCGGCCGAGGGCTCGCGCATTCCCGGCATCCGCAAGTGGCCGGCCGCGTATCTGCCCAAGATCTACCGGCCCGAGACCGTGGACGAGCTGGTGCTGGTCGGCCAGTCCGACGCCGAGGACATGGCCCGCCGCCTGGCGCGCGAGGAAGGCCTGTTCGGGGGCATCTCGGCCGCCGGCGCCTGCTGGGTCGCGATGCAGATCGCGCGCCAGGTCTCGAACGCGACGATCGTCTTCGTGGTCTGCGACCGGGGTGATCGATATCTGTCGACGGGCGTCTTCCCGGCCTGACGCCGCGCGGCCAATCAGGGATGATGGCCGCATCGCGACACGCAGGCGCCACCGCGCCCACGCCTCATGAGCTTCCGCTTCTGCCCGCAATGCGCCAGTGAACTGGCATGGATCGAGCTGCCGGAAGACGGCGGCCCGAAGACCCGGCTGCGTTGCCCGAACTGCGACTTCACCCACTGGAACAACCCGACGCCGGTGCTGGCCGCCGTCGTCGAATGCGTCGACCGCGAGGGCCAGGTCTTGCTCGCGCGCAACGCGGCGTGGCCGGGACCGTTCTTCGGCCTGATCACCGGATTCATGGAAGCCGGCGAGTCGCCGGAAGAGGGCATCCGGCGCGAGGTGCTGGAAGAGACCTCGCTGGAAGCGCTGGGCGCGACGCTGATCGGCGTCTACGACTTCCAGAAGAAGAACCAGGTCATCATCGCGTACCACGTGCCGGCGCGCGGCGAGGTCACGCTGTCGCCGGAACTGGTCGAGTACACGCTGACGCCGCCGGAGCAGCTCGAGTGCTGGCCCGCCGGCACCGGCCAGGCGCTGGCGGACTGGCTGCGCGGGCGCGGCATCGAACCGAAGTGGATGGCGCCTCGCGGCTGAGGGGGCTGACTAGAATCCGCTTCATCGCCCCCGGTCATCGGCGGCAAGGACGCTCTCATGGACATTCACAAGGAACTCGACACCCGCGGCCTGAACTGCCCGCTGCCCATCCTCAAGGCCAAGAAGGCCCTGGCGGAGATGGAAAGCGGCCAACTGCTGAAGGTCGTCGCGACGGATCCCGGCTCGACGCGCGACTTCCAGGCCTTCGCGCGACAGACCGGCAACGAGCTGGTCGAGCAGAGCTCGGCGGGCGACGAGTACATCCACGTGCTCAAACGACGCTGAGTCGAAGACATCCCCGGAAATGAAGAAGGCCACGCGATGCGTGGCCTTCGTGCTTCATGACGCGGCAGTGACGGGAAGTCCTGCCGTCAGAAGTTCAGCGCGGTCAGATTTCCAGGGCCTTGAGGTACTCGCGGAAGCTGGCGCCCAGTTCCGGGTGCGCCAGCGCCAGTTCGACGTTGGCCTGCAGGAAGCCTTCCTTGCTGCCGCAGTCGTAGCGCTTGCCTTCATAACGGAAGGCGAAGACCTTCTCGCGGCGCATCAGCGCGGCGATGCCGTCGGTCAGCTGGATCTCGCCGCCGACACCGCGCGGCTGGGTCGCGATCTCGCGGAACACGCCCGGCGTCAGGATGTAGCGGCCGGCCACGCCCAGGCGCGACGGCGCGTCCTCGGGGGCGGGCTTCTCGACCATGTGGGTGAGATCCATCAGTCGGTCGCTGATCGCCGCGCCGGCCACGATGCCGTAGCGCTTGGTGTGCTCGGGCGGCACTTCCTGGACCGCCAGGATGGACGCCTGCCATTCGGCGAACTGGTCCACCATCTGCTTGAGCACCGGCGGCTTGCCGACCATCAGGTCGTCGGCCAGCAGCACCGCGAAGGGCTCGTTGACGACGACGCATTGCGCGCACAGCACCGCATGGCCCAGGCCCAGGGCCTTGGGCTGGCGGATGTAGATGCACTCCATGTCGTCCGGCTTGATCGAATGGACCATCGCCAGCAGTTCCTTCTTGCCGGCGGCTTCCAGTTCGGTCTCGAGTTCGAAGGCGGTGTCGAAGTGATCCGGAATGGCACGCTTGTTACGGCCGTTCACGAAGATCATCTGACGGATGCCCGCCGCGTAGGCTTCCTCCACCGCGTACTGGATCAGCGGCTTGTCGACCACCGGCAGCATCTCTTTGGGCTGCGCCTTCGTGGCGGGCAGAAAGCGTGTGCCGAGTCCGGCAACCGGGAAGATTGCCTTGTTGATGAGGGCCATTTACGTACACTCCGACGGTAATTGCGCCGGCATTCTTGCACGGCGCAGCTGAAAGAAAATCAAACAAACCTCTCCAAACCGCTCATGGCAGTGCTAGTCCTGGAACCGCTGGAGGCTGACGTCCTGGAATGGCTGGCGGAGCGCCACGTCATCCAGGCCGCACCCGATCTGGCGGAGGCGCCGCACGCCTTGAGAGAGCATGTTGCGCAGGCCCAGGCAATTTTCTTGCCCGCCTCGATCGCGCTGGATGCGGAGATGGTCCGGCGCGCGCCTCGCCTGCGTGCCGTGGGCCGCATCGGCGCCGGCGCGGAGAACATCGATCTCGAAGCCTGCCGCGCCGCCAACATCGAGGTCGTGCGTGCGCCGACCGCGGCGGCATCGGCGGAAGCCGAGTTTGTGATCGGCGCGCTGCTGGCACTGCTGCGCCGCGTCCCCGTGCAAGGGGCGGATGGCAACTGGGTGGGACGCGAGCTGGGTTGCGCCACGGTCGGCCTGGTCGGCCTCACGCCGTCGGCGCGCCAACTGGCGACGCTGCTGCCGGCCTTTGGTGCGCGCGTGATCGGTTATGACCCCAGCCTGCACCATGCCGACCCGCTCTGGGGTCAGTGGGGCATCGAACCCTATGGCTTGCGCGAGTTGATGCAGGCCGCCGACGCGGTCAGCGTGCAGCTGGCCTACTTCCCGCGCTACCGCGGCCTGATCGGCGAGCGGGTGCTGAACTTCTGCAAGCCGTCGCAGGTGCTGGTGTCGACCTCGCACTCGGCGCTGTTCGATGAACAGGCGCTGGCCGATGCGCTGCAAGGCGGCCGGCTGCTGGCGGCCTGGCTGGATCTGATGGAGCCCGGCCTCATGGAAGCCGGGCGTCCCTTGCATGGCGTGCCCGGATTGCAGGTCACGCCGCGGATCTCGGCGACGACGCGCGAGTCACGCATGCGCGCCGCGTGGAGCGTGGCGCGGCGGATCTCGGAGATCCTGGCCACGCCCGCCGTCCAGCCTGAGTTCAGGCCGACCCACCCAGGCGCGCTGCCTGATCTTTTAGCCGAGCCACGGTGGCGCTGAAGTCGGCGATGCGCTGACGTTCCTGCTCCACGACGGCCGCCGGCGCGCGCGCCACGAAGCCTTCGTTGTCCAGCTTGGCCTTGGCCTTGGTGATCTCGCCTTCCAGACGGGCCGTCTCCTTGGCGATGCGGGCGCGCTCGGCCTCGACGTCGATCTCCACCTTCAGCGCCAGACGCGCCGCGCCGTGCACCAGCACCGGCGACATCGCGCTCTGCGCGTTGAAGGCGGTCTCGTCCTCGATCAGCTCGACGCTCTGCAGCTTGGCCAGCACCTTCAGCGCGGGCGCCGCCTCGCGCAGGAAGGACAGGTCGCCGCCGGCCAGCAGCGGCACGCGGTCGGACGGGCTCAGGCCCATCTCGCTGCGCAGGCTGCGGCAGGTGCCGACCACCGACTTCAATTGCTCGACCCAGGCCACGGCCTGCGGATCGATGCGCTCCGGCTGGGCGACGGGGTAGGCGGCCGTGACCAGGTACTCGGTGGACTTGCGACCCGCGATCGGGGCGACGGTCTGCCAGAGTTCCTCGGTGATGAACGGCGCGATCGGGTGCAGCAGGCGCAGGATGGTCTCCAGCACCCGGATCAGCGTGCGGCGCGTGGCGCGCTGCGCGGCGTCGTTGCCTTCGGCCTGCGCAGTCTGCAGCTGGACCTTGGCCAGCTCCAGGTACCAGTCGCAGTACTCGTCCCACACGAACGAATAGATCGCGTTGGCGACCTGGTCCAGGCGGTAGTCCGCGAAGCCTTGCGCGACGGCCTGTTCGACCTTCTGCAGCTCGCTGACGATCCAGCGGTCGGCCTGCGAGAACTGCAGGTAGCCGTGGGCGCTGCCGCCGGGGGCGCATTGTTCCTTCGTGTGCTCCACCAGGCCGCAGTCCTGGCCTTGCGTGTTCATCAGCACGAAGCGCGTGGCGTTCCACAGCTTGTTGCAGAAGTTCCGGTAGCCCTCGCAGCGCTTGCTGTCGAAGTTGACGCTGCGACCCAGCGTCGCCATCGCCGCGAAGGTGAAGCGCAGCGCATCGGCGCCGTAGCCGGGGATGCCTTCGGGGAATTCCTTCTCCGTGGCCTTGCGGACCTTGGGCGCGGTCTCGGGCTTGCGCAGGCCCTGCGTGCGCTTGTCCAGCAGCGGGGCCAGCTCGATGCCGTCGATCAGGTCGACCGGGTCGAGCACGTTGCCCTCGGACTTGCTCATCTTCTTGCCCTGCGCGTCGAGCACCAGGCCGTGGATGTAGACGTGCTTGAAGGGCACCTGGCCGGTGAAGTGCGTCGTCATCATGATCATCCGGGCGACCCAGAAGAAGATGATGTCGTAGCCGGTCACCAGCACCGACGACGGCAGGAAGAGGTCCTGCTCCAGCGTCTTGGCCGGCCAACCCAGCGTCGAGAAGGGCACCAGCGCCGACGAGTACCAGGTGTCCAGCACGTCCTCGTCGCGCGTCAGCGGGCCGGTGTAGCCGGCCGCCGTGGCCTTGGCCTGGGCTTCGGCCTCGTCATGGGCGACGAAGACCTCGCCGTTGCTGCCGTACCAGGCGGGGATCTGGTGGCCCCACCACAGCTGGCGCGAGATGCACCAGTCCTGGATGTTGTTCATCCACTGGTTGTAGGTGTTGACCCAGTTCTCGGGCACGAACTTCACCTCGCCGCTGGCGACGACGTCGATCGCCTTCTGCGCGATGGACTTGCCGTCCTTGCCCGGCTTGCGGGTGGCGACGAACCACTGGTCCGTCAGCATCGGCTCGACGATCTGGCCGGTGCGGGTGCAGCGCGGCACCATCAGCTTGTGCTTCTTGACCTCGACCAGCAGGCCCTGGTCCTCGAGCGCCTTGACGATCAGCTTGCGCGCGGCGAAGCGGTCCAGGCCGCGGTACTCGGCCGGGATCTCGTCCATCGTGTCCACGACGGTCGCGTCCAGCGTGAAGATCGTCAGCATCGGCAGCTGGTGACGCTGGCCGACCTGGTAGTCGTTGGTGTCGTGCGCCGGCGTGACCTTGACGACGCCGGTGCCGAATTCCTTGTCGACGTACTCGTCGGCAATGACCGGCACCAGGCGGCCCGTGATGGGCAGCTTCACCTGGCGGCCGATCAGGTGCTTGTAGCGCTCATCCTCGGGGTGGACCATGACGGCGGTGTCGCCCAGCATGGTCTCGGGACGCGTGGTCGCGACGACCAGCGACTCATCGCCCTCGGCCATCGGATAGCGGATGTGCCACAGCGAGCCGTCTTCCTCCTCGCTCTCGACCTCAAGGTCGGAGACGGCGGACTTCAGGATCGGGTCCCAGCTCACGAGGCGCTTGCCGCGGTAGATCAGGCCCTCGTCGAAGAGCTTGACGAAGGTGTCGACGACGACGGGCGAGAGCTTCTCGTCCATCGTGAAGTACTCGTGGCCCCAGGACACCGAGTCGCCCATGCGGCGCATCTGCTGCGTGATGGTCGAGCCGGACTGCTGCTTCCACTCCCAGACCCGGGCGACGAAGTTCTTGCGGCCCAGGTCGTGGCGGTTCTGGCCCTGGCCCTGCAGCTGGCGCTCCACGACGATCTGCGTGGCGATGCCGGCGTGGTCGGTGCCGGGGACCCACAGCGTGTTGTGGCCGCGCATGCGGTGGTAGCGCGTCAGCGAGTCCATGATGGTCTGGTTGAACGCGTGGCCCATGTGCAGCGTGCCCGTCACGTTCGGCGGGGGCAGCTGGATGCTGAACGACGGCTTGGCCGGATCGAGCGTCGGCTCATAAAGGCCCTTGGACTCCCACAGCGGGCCCCAGTGGGCTTCCAGGGACGCGGGTTCGAAGGACTTGGCGAGTTCGGTCATGGGGGCGCTCCGCCGTGAGGCGGTGTCATCTGGGCGAGGGACAAGGTGAGCCGGCGATTGTAGAGGGGCGGGGCCCTGCGACGCCCCTGGCGGGCGGCCGGAGACGGGGGACACCCCACAGGGGGATCAGAGGGGCATCAGAGGGAAGTAGAGGGGGATGACGGGGGATGGCGGCCCGGCGGCGGACCGCGTGTCGAATTCCGACTCCCTGACGCGTCGTGTCAGCAGGGACGCTGTTTCCGACGCCTTTCCTCCGTGCTTCGCCCAGTTCCCCCCTTTGAGGCATTCCCTCGGACAGGGCAACGGCGATACAAAACGAAAAACAGCGATACCGCGGTGAGATGCCCTGGCGAGGGGGCATGGGAATCATGGCGACATGGATTCACCGCCCGGACACCCGGGCTTTACCGAGGAATTGCAACATGCATCTGTTTCGACGCTGGAGCCACCACCATGAACGTCAGCACGCTCACTTCGACCACGATGGTCGTTTCAGTCCTGTCGGCCCTGTGTGTGACGATGGCTACTACGGCCCGCTGCCCGTCACCGGCCCCTGGTACCGCTTCGGCGGTTTCGGCGGCTTCCCCTGGGGGTGGGGCGGTCTTGGATACGGGCATGGCGGTGGGCATGGCGGTGGACATGGACGCGGACACGGTCGCCACGGCCACCACGGTCGCCATGGTCACCACGGCGGTCATGGGTGGGGCGGCTTCGGCGGGGGCCTGGGATCCGATGCCCACCACGCCGGCCGCGGCGAGAGGCTGCAAGCCCGGGCCCGCGCCTTTCTGGACCTGAGCGACAGCCAGGCCGAACTGCTGGAGCGGCTGATCAGCCAGCTCGCCGCGGCGCGGCGCGCGGTCAAGGCGCTGGCGCGCGGCCCGGAGGTTGCCCGCCTCGTCGAGACCGAGAACTTCCGTCGCGACGAGGCGCAGGAGCTCTTCGACGGCCAGATCGAAGCGCTGCGCGCGACCGGTCCGGCGCTGGTCGCGGCCTCCGGCGACTTCTTCGACGCGCTGGATTTCGACCAGCAGCAGATGCTGCGCTTCCTGCTGCGCCGGCTGCGTCGCCGGGCGGGGCGGGGAGAGGGCCGCGACGGACGCGAGGGACGCGATGGCCGCGACGGTCGGGACCGTCCGGTCCCGCGCGACGCCGCCGACGACCGGAGCCTCTGATGGACAGCCGCGACTGCCGGCAGCCCCCCGGGCTGCTGCGGCCGGTCATCGACCGCAACCGCTGCGAAGGCAAGGGCGATTGCGTCGAGGTCTGCCCCTACGGTGTCTTCTCGGTCGGCACCTTGCCGGTGGAACGGCGCAAGGAGCTGAACCTGTTCGGCAAGCTGCGCGGCTACGCGCACGGCTGGCAGCAGGCGTTCACGCCGAACGCCGACGTGTGCCGCGCCTGCGGCCATTGCGTCAAGGCCTGTCCCGAGCGGGCGATCACGCTGGTCCGGCACGGCCACAATGGACGCCACGATGCATCGATTGCTGCTGATTGACGACGACGAGGCGCTGGCCGCGCCGCTGGCGAGCTACCTGGCGCGCTTCGACTTCGCGCTGAGCGCCGTGACGCGGCCGAGCGCCGCGCTCGCGCGCCTGGCCGAGGAGCGCTTCGACGCGCTGATCCTGGACGGCATGCTGCCGGAGATGGACGGCTTCGCGTTCTGCAAGCGCGTGCGCGGCGGGACGGAGCCGTGGCGCGAGATCCCCATCCTGATGCTGACCGCGCGCGGCGACCTGACCGACCGCGTGGTCGGCCTGGAGCTGGGCGCGGACGATTACCTGTCCAAGCCCTTCGAGCCGCGCGAGCTCGCGGCGCGACTGCAGACGATCCTGCGTCGCACGCGACTGTCCCCCGCGGCGGCGGCGGCGCCGGCCGCGACGACATTGCGCTTCGTGGGCCTGGACATCGATACCGCACGCCGACAGGTCACCGTGGCCAGCGGCCCCGTCGAGCTGACGAGCACCGAGTACGAACTGCTCGTGATGCTGGCGCGAGAACCCGGGCGCGTGTTCTCGCGTGACGAGATCCTGAACCAGCTGCGCGGCCAGGAGGCCGACATCTTCACCCGGGCGGTCGACATCCTGGTGAGCCGGATGCGTCGCAAGCTCGAACCGCTGGAGGCGCTCAAGACGCTGCGCAACGCGGGCTACTGCTTCGCGTTGCCGGCCGCGGGCGAGGAGGGCGCATGAACGATCCGCGCCATCCCTACGACCACTGGAACGATCCCCGCCACCATGAGCGGCGGCGCGACGACTGGCGTCGCCGGGAACGGCAGGTCCGGCGCCTGCACAAGCTGGAGAAGATGCGCCGCTGGGCGGAGATGGAGGCCAAGGGCATTCCGTTCCCGCGCGAGCGCGGCTGGCGCTGGCACATGCGGGCGCGCAACCGCTGGCACCAGCGCTGGCATCGGCATCATGCGCATTTCAAGCATTCGCTGGGCGCGCGGCTGATCGCGATCTTCGTCGTGCTGGCCTGTGCCGGGATCGGCATCCTGTGGGCGTCGATGCAGGTCGAGTACGGCCTGCTCTGGGCGATCCCGCTGCTGCTGCTGGTGACAGGTCTTGCCTACGGCGGCATCCGCCACCTGGTGGGGCCGCTGCGCGAGCTGGCGGCGGGGGCGGAAGCGTTCGGGCGGGGCGACCTCGCGCATCGCGTCCCCATCTACCACCGCGACGAGATCGGCGACCTCGCGCACCGCTTCAACCAGATGGCCGAGGACATCCAGGCGATGCTCGACGGCAAGCGCGCGCTGCTGCTGGCGATCAGCCACGAGCTGAGAAGCCCGCTGACGCGGGCGCGGCTGCATGCGGAACTGGTCGACGAGGGCGCTTCGAAAGCGGCGTTGCTGGACGAGCTGGGCCAGATGCGCGAGCTGATCTCGGCGCTGCTGGAGAGCGAGCGCCTGGGCAGCGGCCACCGTGCGCTGCAGGTCAGCGATTGCGACCTTGGCGCGCTGGCGCGGGAGCAGGACCAGCCGGGCGTCGCGCTGCGCGTCGACCGTGACCTGCCCGTGCTGAAGCTCGATCGCATGCGGGTGCAACTGCTGCTGAGAAATCTCGTCCACAACGCCCTGCGGCACAACGACCCGGACGTCGGGCCGGTGATGGTGAGCGTCGAACGTGATGGCGACGGCGCGACGCTCACCGTGCGCGATCACGGGCCGGGCGTGCCGGCGGAGGCGCTGCCGCAGCTCGGCCAGCCGTTCTTCCGCCCCGACGAGGCGCGGGCGCGCAGCGAGGGCGGCGTGGGTCTGGGCCTGTCGCTGTGCCGGCTGGTTGCCGAGGCGCACGGCAGCCGACTGGAGCTGCGCAACGCGCAGCCGGGCTTCGAGGCGGTGGTGAGATTCCCCTGAGCGGCGGGCTCACCCACTCGTGCTCACCCACTCATGCGAGTGGGATCCGGCGATTCGCCTACCGAGACAGGTCGGTCCTCCTGCGAGAACCCGTGTGGCGCCGATGCCAACGATTTCATTGAATCGATTTCATTGATCTTTTCGTGCCAGGTCTTGCGGGTGTCGCAGGAAGATCCCTCTCCCGCGTCGTCAGGCGCGGTCCATGTCATCCCGACGAAGGTGATGTTTATGAATTGATCCGATCTGACTGGAGTGGTCCATGTCCCCGATGTCCTCGTCTTCCTCTTCTCAAGCCAGCCCTTGCGGCGCTTCCAACCCTTCCTTCTCTTCAGCCGCCTCGGCCGCCTCGGCCGCCTCGGCCCGCTTCCGTGTCCCGGCCGGCTTCCACGCCAGCCTCGATGACGAGCTCGACGACGATCCCGGCGCCGACCTCGCCGCGAGGGCGCTCGACGCGATGTCCCTCGATGCGATGTCCCTCGATGCGGGCGCCGGCGGCGGCATGCCGCCTGCGCCGCCCGCGCCGCCACCGGTGTCCGCCGCCGCTTCGGCTCCCCGTCGCGCGAAGACGCTGTTCATGCAGCGCCGCCTGATGGAACTGCGACCGCTGCTGCGCCTGAACGGCGAGGAGTTCGAAGCCTTCCTCTACCAGTCGCGCATGTACCCGACGCTGAGCCGCTTCGCGCCGGGCAACGTCGAGTACTGCGTGCCGCGCCGCGACATCACGGTCGGCGTGGCGATGAAGACGCTGCGCGAGCGCATCGAGCATGCCGCGGTCATCGCCGAGCTGGTCTGCCGCCTCAAGCGCGACGACGACGAGGAGGGTGCGCTGTGCAACGACGACGAAGCGGTCGTGGCCACCGCCGCCATCCGCGACGACCTGCGCGAGGCGCTGGGCATGCTCGGCGTCTACGAGCAGGCGATCCGCGACGGCGTGCCGGTGGTGCAGTACCACGAGCCCGTGGAGGACGAGGCCCGGTAAGCCGCGGGTAAGTCGGGGGAACGGAGGATGCGCCCTTAACATCCGCATTTCCGCCCCCGCTGCCCATGAACCGAATCGCCCTGGTCGAGGACCACGTCCGGCTGGCCGGCCTGATCCGTCAGGCCCTGCAGGCCGCCGGCATTCCGACCGATGTCTTCCACGCGATGGAAGCCGCCTGGGTCGCGCATCGCGACGTCGGCTACGCGGCGCTGGTCATCGACCGGGGCCTGCCGGACGGCGACGGCCTGTCGCTGGTCAAGCGCCTGCGCGCCGCGCATCAGGGCACGCCGTGCCTGATGCTCACGGCGCGCGACGCGCTGCACGACCGCATCGACGGACTCGAATCCGGCGCCGATGACTACCTCGCCAAGCCCTTCCCGATGGAGGAGCTCGTGGCGCGCGTGCGGGCGCTGATGCGCCGGTCCGTGGCGGTACGGCCGTCGCGCGCCGTCTTCGGCGACATCGAGGTCGTCATCGAGGAGGCGCTGCTGGTGCGCGGCGAGGTCTCGGTGGCGCTGGCGCCGGCGGAGCTTCAGATCGCGATCGCGCTGGTGCAGCAGCAGGGGCGCACGGTGCGGCGCGCGGCGCTGGAGGCGGCGGCCTGGGGCCTGTCCGAGGCGGTGACGCCGAACGCGCTCGACGTCGCGCTGCATCGCCTGCGCAAGAAGCTGAATTCCCTCGGCTCGGCGCTGCGCATCGTCAATCTCAGGAACCACGGGTATGCGCTTCAAGATGCGGTGGCCGAATAGCCTGCGCAACCGCGTGCTGGCGGTGCTGGGGGCCAGCATGGTGCTCAGCGCGGTACTGGTGGGCGTGGCGTCCATGGTGCTGTGGGAGCCGTTCACGCGCTGGGTGCTGCGTGACCAGATCGAGGACAACGGTGATGCACTGGCGCGCAATCTGCGCTTCGATGCGCAGGGCTGGCCGGTCGGCATCAACGAGAAGGCGATCGAGCCCTGGGTCTTCGACAGCCTGCGCAACGAGGTCATGTTGCGCGTGGCCGACCGCGAGGGCCGGGTCGCGTATGCCCCCGACGGATTGAAGACCACGTTCGCACCGGACTGGAAGCCCTTCGAGCCGCGACGCCAGTCCTTCACCTTCCACCGCAACGGCGTGGCGATGCACGCGGCCACCGTGCCCTACGACCATGCCGGGCGCCGCTGGTACATCCAGTTCGCCGTCACCGATCGTCTGGTGCTGCTGATGCGGAAGTCGATCGGTTTCGACGTGTTCCGGCAGGGGGTGATCGCCCTGGGCGCGACCTTCGTGCTGGTGTTCCTGATCACGATCCACGTGGCGCTGCGGCAGGCCTTGCAACCGGTGCGGGAAGCCTCCAGCGCCGCACGCCGCATCGAACCGCGCACGCTGGCCGACCGGCTGCCGGCGGCGGGTCAGCCGCGGGAACTGCGCCCGTTGATCGAGGCCTTCAACGCGGCGCTGGACCGCCTGCAGGGCGGCTTCAGGACGCAGCAGGAGTTTCTGTCGAATGCCGCGCACGAACTGAAGACGCCGCTGGCGCTGATCCGCGCGCAGGTGGAGCTGGTCGAGTCCGGCGCGTGGCGCGACCAGGTGCTGGACGACATCGACCGCGTCGCGCGGCAGGTGCAGCAACTGCTGCTGCTGGCGGAGGCCAGCGAGCAGCGCAACTACCGCGTCGAGGCGATCGATCCGACGCCGGCACTGCGTGAGGTCTTCGAGTTCATGGAGCGCGTGGCCGCGAGGCATGACGTGACCCTGGGCCTGCACGTGAGCCCGTCGCTGCGCTTCTGGCGGGCGGATCGCGGGGCGCTGTTCACGCTGCTGAAGAACCTGCTGGAGAACGCGATCCAGCACAGCCCGCGCGAAGGCGTGGTCACGCTGATGGCGGGGCCGGACGGCTTCGCGGTCGCGGACCAGGGCAAAGGCGTGGCCGAGCGGGACCTGCCGCGCATCTTCGAGCGCTTCTGGCGCGGTGCCGACCGGCGAGAGCAGGGGGCCGGCCTGGGGCTGTCGATCTGCACCGAGATCGCGGCGGCGCACGGCTGGCGCTTGAGCGCGCATCGGCGGATACCAGGGCCGGGGCTGGAGCTGCGGTGCGCCATGACGGCGGCGACCGATGCCTGGCCAGACCGAGGGGCTGCGCCAGCGATGCCCGGACGCGGCATCGAGCCACCGACGGCGCCGGAGGCCACCGCGAGCCCCTCGGGCGCCGGGGTCCAGGCGGGCTACTCGCAAGCCTTGGCGCGCGCGTTGTTCTGAGCGGGGGCTGCCGACCGTCTGGTGGATTGACGGCCATGCCGCCCGCGGCTCAATAATCCTGCCGCGAAAAGAACCTTCAGGGAATCAAGGCGTGCAGCACTTTCACCGATTCAATGTTGCCCGAAGCGCAACGGCCATCGCGATCCTCTTCGGCCTGTCTGCTTGCCAGACAGTGCAGCCCGAGGAGGACTCGATGCTGACGGCGGATGCCGTCTCCGTCTTCAGGACCGAGCAGGACGCGGCGGCGGTGGCCTCCGGCCATCCTGGCGCCGTGCCCCGGATGATCGCCCGCGAGTCGGACCTGGTGGTGATCGGACGACGGACCTGTGACGCGGGCGCAGTGCAGGTCAAGGCGCCGGACGGGTTGATGGGATGGTCCGTGGCGACGTCGCTCAAAAGCGCCGGACCCTGTCCGCTTCCCGGTGTGACTGGCTGACGGATCGACTCGTCCGTGACTGACCCGGCACACGCCGGGCTGCTTCGTGGCTATCATCGCCGCGATCAAGGAGACGACATGACCACACGCTTCTGGATGGCGCTCACCGCGGGCGCACTCTTGGCCCTGACTTCCCTGTCTGCGGCGGCTCAGGAGGTCACGTTGACGCGGCTCGATTGCGGCAACGGGACCAACGACCCTCGGCGCTTCAGCGACACCTTCGCCTACACCGAGACGAGCAAGCCCTTCACCTTCAGCTGCTACGTCATCCGGCACGGCTCGGACGTGATGGTCTGGGACACCGGCTACCTGCCGGGCTCCGCGCCCAACGCGACCAACAAGCCGCTGGGCGATCTGCTCAAGCAGATCAAGGTCGATCCGGCCGACGTGAAGTACGTGGGCATCAGCCACTTCCACGCCGATCACACCGGTCAGGTGAGCCTGTTCAAGAACGCGACGCTGCTGATCGGCAAGGCCGATTGGGAAGCCATCAACGCGACGCCGCCCGTGGCCGGCGCGAACGCCAAAGGCTTCGCCGAGTGGATCGCCGAGAAGCGCAAGGTCGAGCCGCTGAGCGCGGACAAGGACGTCTTCGGCGACGGCACCGTCATGGTCCTGCGCGCACCGGGCCACACGCCGGGGCACAGCATCCTGCTGGTCCGCCTCAAGGAGATGGGGCCGGTGATCCTCAGCGGCGATTCCGTCCACTTCCACGAGAACTACGAGCACGACGGCGTGCCCGGCTTCAACGACGATCGCGCGCAGACGCTCGCCTCGATCCAGCGCGTCAAGCAGATCGAGAAGAACCTCAAGGCGACGGTCATCATCCAGCACGACCCGCGCGACATCGGCAAGCTGCCGGCCTTCCCGGCGGCAGCGAAGTAACGGCTTCGGAGCGCCGAGGCCGAGGCTGAAGCCAGGGCCGAAGCGCTCCGGATCGAGCCTCGCTCAAGCGCCGCTCAAGCGCCGCTCAAGCCCTGCGCCAGGCTGACCTGCTGCCGCCAGGCATGGTCCACGCGACCGTCCTGCGTGCTGCGGTGCTCCGCGAAGTAGCGCGACGGGCAGTCGCCATAGCAGCGCATCCACACCTTCGCCAAGTGGGCGGAGTCGGTGAATCCCGACGCCTGCGCGATGGCGGTCAGGGCGCGTCCGCTGCCGAAGAACATCGCTGCGCGCTGGATCTTCACCGCCAGCGCGTATTGCCGCGCGGAGATGCCCAGCGATCGCAGGAAGCCGCGCGACGCCTGCGCGGCGGTCATGCCGACCGGCGCGCCGAGCGCGGCCAGATCCTGTGCGGGGTCGAGCCGGAGGCCCGCCATCATCTGCGCCACGCGCGGATCGAGCGGCCGATGCGGCGCGACGCTGTCCGCCACGCTGCCCACCAGCATCTGCACCGACGCCCGCAGCCGCCGTCCGCTCAAGGCATCGCGGGCAAAGGCGGCGGCGCAGTCCAGCAGGCCCGCGAAGTCCTGGTCATCCAGCACCCGCACCGGCGCGCGATCCGGCCAGCGGCTGAAGGTGTTGTAGCGCGGGTGGGACGGCTCGAGGTCGATCAGCACGACCGGCTGCCCGCCGGAGTCGATGGCGCGCGATGCAAACGGACGCACCGCCACCAGGCGGCCTTGCCAATGCTGCCCGTCGACGCTGACGCTCAGCGGTTGCGGCGTCAGCGCGCAGGCCAGCGTCACCGAGTGCCGCCGCACCCGCGAGCGCACGGCGCCGCTCGCGTAGATGAAGCTGTCGCCCAACAGGCCCAGGCGAGGGCCGACGAAGTTGCCAGACATCATGGCGGCATGCTGCGTCCTGCGACGCCGCCGCGTCAAGGCTGAACCGTGCCGCGCTCCTGGTCATAGCGGACCTGCGCGCGCATGGCCTTCTCCTCCATGCTGCGCGCCGTCGAGGTGTCCTCGCGCATGAGCTCCAGGATGCGACGCGCGACGGCGTCGTCCTGCGCGAACATCTGCTGGGCCGCTTCCTCGCCGAAGTGGGCGGCTCGCAGCGCCTGCATCGTCCGCAGTTGCGCCAGTCCCTCTTCGGGCACCAGCGGCGCCTGGCCCGGCGGGAATGCGGCGGCCTGGGCGGTCTGGTAGGCCTCGAACTGCGCCACCAGTTCGCGGGCGCGCGCGGCGGCCGGCGCCGGCAGGCCGGCGAGTTCGGCCTCCATGCGGGCGGCCAGCGCATCGCCTTCGTTGAGCGCCAGCATCGATTCGGCGCGCAGGCGCATCGGCTGGTCGACGACGAGCCGCCCCCGTGCATCGGTACGGAACACGCGTTGCGGCTTCCCATCAAGACCTGGCACCGCTGCGGGCAATGGGACCGCGGCGCCCGCGGCGCCCGCGTCGACCGGAACTCGGGCCGACGCTGTCGGCGTGCCGACGGCCTCGGAAGCGGCGGTCGAGCGGGACCAGGGGAATGCCGTCTTCGGGTCCTCGACGACCGCCGGCGCGTGAGCGCCGGCGGCCAGCCAGGCGAGGAGGGCCACGGCGCCGAGGCCGGCGGCGAGGGCCAGCGCGACGCGCCGACCCCGTTTGCGATCGGACATGTGCGACATGGCGTCCTCCATCGGGCTCAGTAGGGGCAGTTCTGGTTGTAGCGGTCGAAGACCAGCGCGGTCGCGTAGGCCGTGTGCGGCGCGCCGCACAGGAACGGCGAGTAGCGCGTGTCCGCGTCCACGAAGCGCTTCATCCAGGTCACGCCGTAGCGGCCGATCGGCGTGTTGGTGCTGTTGGGCGTGAAGTGGGTGGCGCCGTTGAGCTCCGCATAGGCCTTGAAGGTCGTGGCCGGCAGGCTGGCGTAGAAGGGCCGCGCATGCACGGCCACCGAGGCCACCGTGTCGCCGTCGGCGCCGACGATGAGTGTCGGCACCCGCACCTGGGTGAAGCTGGTGCTGAGGTTCCACGGCGTCAGCGGCAGCGCGGCCTTCAGCGTCGGGTTGTCCTCGGCCGCGATCAACGCGCCGCCGCCGCCCATCGAGTGGCCGGCCACGGCCAGCCGCGTGCTGTCCACGCGGCTTCTCACGGTGCTGCTGGCGCTGTTGACCACGTGGTTGAGCGCCGCCATCAACTGCGTGGCGCGACTGGCGGGCTGGTCCAGCGTCGTGTTGGTGTTGATCGTGATCACCACCAGGCCGTGGGTGGCCAGGCGGCGGCCGAGCCAGGCGATGCTGGATTCGGTGGCGGTGAAGCCGGGGCTGATGGCGACCACGCCGTAACGGCCGGCGGTGGTGGGGTAGTAGATGGTGCCGCCGCCGAAGCCGCGTGCGAGCGTCACGTTGCTGGTCGCGACCGCGAAGGATCCCGAGGTGGCGTTCAGGCTGGCGGAGGTGGGGTCGGGACCGATCTGGGCCGAGGCGCTGCCGGCCGCGAAGGTGGCGAAGGCTGCGCACAAGGCTGCGGTCCGCCAGGCGGTCCGCAGCGAAGCTGGCTGAGTCATGGTGTCTCCCTTGATGAGGTGCCGCGGTGCGAGATGCACCGGGCCAGCCCAGTCTAGGAAGCGCACCGTCGGAGTGCCTTGTATGCATCCGGGGGAGGCACCCCCTAGGATCGTTGAGGGAAAACCCTGGGCGGATCTCGCCGCTAGGATGCCGGAATGCCCACCGTCGCCCCTGAGGTCGCAGCCACGCCCGACGCCTCCAGCACCCGCCTGCGCGACCTCGCGCGCCTGCGGCGCGTGCGTGACCGCATCGACCGCGAGTACGCCCAGCCGCTGGACGTCGAGGCGCTCGCGTTGGGCATCGGCATGTCGTCCGGGCACCTCAGCCGGCAGTTCCGGCTGGCCTACGGCGAATCGGTCTACGCCTACCTGATGACCCGCCGCATCGAGCGCGCGATGGCGCTGCTGCGCCGCGGCGACCTCAGCGTCACCGAAGTCTGCTTCGAGGTCGGCTGCTCGTCGCTGGGCACCTTCAGCACGCGCTTCACCGAGCTGGTCGGCATGCCGCCGAGCGTCTACCGCCGCGACTCGGCGGCCGAGGCCGAAGGCCTGCCGTCCTGCGTCGCCAAACAGGTGACGCGTCCGATCAGGATTCGAGAAGCGCCGGAGAAGACGTCCCCCTAGACTGTCTTCCAAGGGTCCGGACCCCGGCGGCGACGGCCGCCGACCTCTCTGACACCACCCATCTGGAGACACGCATGGACATCACCATTCATTCGACCTTCCTGCCGCACGCGGACGCCGAGGAGTCGCTGGCCTTCTATCGCGACGGTCTGGACTTCGAGATCCGCAAGGACGTCGCCTTCGGCGGCAACCGCTGGATCACGATCGGGCCGAAGGGCAAGCCGGACACGTCCATCGTCCTGTTCCCGCCCAACGCCACGCCCGGCCTCACCGACGAGGAGAAGCGCACCGTCGCCGAGATGATGGCCAAGGGCACCTACGCGATGCTGCTGCTGGGCGCGAAGGACCTGGACGCGACCTTCCAGCGCCTGCAGTCGCGGGACGCGGAGATCGTGCAGGAACCCACCGACCAGCCCTACGGCGTGCGCGACTTCGGCGTGCGCGACCCGGCGGGCAACATGATCCGTATCCAGCAGCTCAAGAACTGACCCCGGAGACTCGAATGCCCAGCACCACCGATCCGAAGAAGAAGCCCTTGACCGGCGCCGCCAGGCACGCCGCGAAGTACGTGGCGAAGAAGGCGGTCACGCCGGTCGCCAAGAGCACCTTCAGGAGCGCCGCGCCCAGCGACGACAACGTGCCTGGCGTGGACGCTTCCAAGATGATCGATGCCCGCATCGCGGAGCTCGGCGACTGGCGCGGCGAGTTGCTTGCGCGGCTGCGCCAGCTCATGAAGGAGGCGGTGCCGGGTGTCGAGGAGACGTGGAAATGGCGTGGCACGCCGGTGTTCGAGCACAACGGCCAGATCTGCACCGGCGAGACCTACAAGGAGGTCGTGAAGATGACCTTCGCGAAGGGCGCGAAGCTGGCGGATCCGGGCAAGCTCTTCAACTCGAGCCTCGACGGCAACGCGCGCCGCGCCATCGACATCCGCAAGGGCGAGAAGATCGACGAGACGGCGCTGAAGGCGCTGTTCAAGGCGGCCGCGGCGCTGAACAACGCGGCCGCCAAGCCGAAGAAGGCCAAGCCGGCGGCTTGAGGCCGCCGGCTCGGTGCTTCAGCTGTCAGCCGTTGTCACCGGTCAGCCGTCGGTCTTCAGGCCTGCTGACTCGCGAAGGTCCTGCGGAACTCCGGCGCCGCGTCCTCGCGGGTGTTGACCTCGAGCATCAGCCGTCCCGGCATCCAGCAGAAGAAGCGCGAGCCGCGCGCATGCGAGATCAGCTCGGTCTCCATTGGCACGCCCGCGCCGAGCATGTCGGCGTGGATGCGCTGCAGATCCGTCAGCGTCGAGACCTCGACCCCGATGTGGAAGTTGCCGGGCCAATGGATGTCGCGATCGCGGGCGTCCTCGATGACGATGTCGAGGGCGTCCTTCTTCACGACGCGGCTGCTGCCCATCGAGAGCACGGCGAAGCCGAGGAAGTGTTCGAAGAACGCGGCGGTCGCGGGAACGTCGTGGGAGGGGAAGCTCAGATGGTTGAGCGTGGAACGGACCGTGGTGGTGTGCGTGGTCATGAAATGCCTATGCGCAAGCCGGCACGACGCTGAGGCGTCGGAATGCCAGTGGGGTTGCGCGTTGGCTGACGTAAACGCTTACGGCCCGGTGCCAGGGTGATGGCTGCGGAGCGGTTGTCATCGTAGTGGCGCCGCGCGAACGCGGTCAAGCGCGAGGATGTCGAGCGGCCCGTCGTCGTGCGATCAGCGGATGAGCGCCTTCATCGATCCCGCCGCGCCGTCCGGAACGTGATCGACCAGCGCAGCCGTTCCACCGGCGCGACGCTGTGCTGCCACGCCCATCGCGACGGTCCTCGCAGCGCGTAGATCGATCGCGGCTCGACGCTCACCTTGATGACGTCGGCGCGCTTGGGCGCATCGGGCGGGTAGGGGCGGAAGCGCAACGTCGCTGCCGCGCCCAGCGAGACGCCGAAGACCTCCTCGAAGTCCGGCACATCGCGATGCCAACCCAGCGGCGTGCCGGGCGAGTACTCGGCCACCAGCGTGTGCACCAGAGCCTCCGGCGCAATACCTGCCCATTCCGCGACACGCTGCCGCAGTGGCTCCAGTTCCTCGATGAGCGCCTGTGCCGGGCGCAGCCGGTTGGTGTCGTAGTCGAAGCTGCCGCCGTAGCTGATGACGCGGCGCCGCGCGGTGTACGCCTTGTACTGCGCGGCCTCCAGCGGCAGCGAGCGGATGAGCTCGATCAACGCGCTTTCCTCGCCCGACGACAGGAAGCCCGAACGATACGTCATGCCCTCGGGCAGCGCGTCGGCGGGCGGGTCGAGATCGAAGAGGGAGGTCTGATCGGCGGGGGCCATGCGGCAGTGTTCCGGCAGGTCAAAATCCGCCGCTGTCGACACAGGGAGGACGCATGACCGAAGCAGTCATCAAGAAATCATTCTGGCGCGAGTGGGGCATCCTGATCGGGTTCGCGGTCTTCGCGGTTGCGGCGATCGGCGCGTTCCGCATGTGGACCGAGCACAAGGCCGGACAGCCGATCGTCGAGCCGTACAAGCGGTACCTCACCGAGCTCGCCGCGGCCTCGCCGGGCGCGGCGAAGTTCCTCCAGCAATATCGCGCCGTGCACCGCCGGGACAGCGTCGCCTCGATGCATTACCCGCACATGTGCGGCGCCATGACCCGCATCGCTGAACAGGAGGGCGTGGATCCCGAACGGATCGATCCGGGACAGGCACCGACCTGCAGCCATCTGGGCAAGCTCATGCCGGAGGAGCTGGTGATCCCGTGAGGCGCCGAGCGCCCGGCAGGGCCCTGCATCAAGCGCCCAGGTAGTTGTCCTTCACCCGGATGTAATGCTCGGCGGAGTACTTCAGGTAGGCGATCTCGTCGGCGGTCAGTTCGCGCACGGGCATCGCCGGTCGGCCGATGTAGAGGTGGCCGCTTTTGAGCACCTTGCCCGGCGACACCAGGCTGCCGGCGCCCAGCATCACGCGGTCTTCGATGACGACGTCGTCCATCACGATGCTGCCCATGCCGATCAGGCATTCGTTGCCGATGCGGCAGCCGTGCAGGATGACGGAGTGACCGACTGTCACGTGGTCACCGATGATCAGCGGCGAGCCTTCCGGCTTCTTCGGGTTCTTGTGCGAGACGTGCCCCATCGTCAGGTCCTGCACGTTGGTGCCGGTGCCGATCACAATGCGGTTCACGTCGCCCCGCAGCACCGCGTTGCACCAGACCGAGCTGTCGGGACCGAGGGTCACGTCGCCGATCACCTGGGCGGATTCATGGACGAAGACGCGCTCGGCGAGCACCGGGGCGGTATCGAGGTAAGGGGACAGCGGCATGGCGGGCGAGGGCGGGCAGCGGAAGAAGAAGGCCATTGTCGCGGCGTCGAAGAAGACCGCCGCGAAGCCTGCGGCCAAAACCACAGCCAAGCCGGCTGCGAAACCGGCTGCCAAACGGCCGGCGAAGCCCGCCGCCAAGGCGCCGCGCGAGAAGCGCCATCACCACTACGTCTACGTCGTCGAGCTCGCCGACCAGGTCTGGAACGAGCCGCGCTTCCGCAAGTCGAATCCGGACTATCGGCTCGGCATGCCCTTCGTCTACGTCGGCATGACGGGGCTCGATCCCGACCTGCGCTTCGACAAGCACAAGGCCGGCATCCAGTCCAACCGCTTCGTCTTCGACTACGGCCTGCGCCTGCTGCCGCAGCTGTACGAGGTCTACAACCCCATGCCCTATGAGGCCGCGCGGGAGATGGAGGTGGAGCTCGCCATCGGCCTGCGCGAGGCCGGGTACGGGGTCTGGCAGGCCTGAATGGCCGGTCCGACGCTGTTCCGATACAGCCCTGCGGCATGATGGCCCGGCCCTTCGTTCAGGAGCAGAGATGACCGCCACGTCCCCCGCCGCCGCCACGCCCGTGGCGCTCCCGACCTACGCCGACGTCGAGGCCGCCGCCCGCCGCATCGACGGTCAGGCGCATCGCACGCCGGTGCTGACCTCGCGCACCGTCGACGAGCTGCTCGGCGCGCAGGTGTTCTTCAAGTGCGAGAACTTCCAGCGCATGGGCGCCTTCAAGTTCCGCGGCGCGTTCAACGCGCTGTCGCGCTTCACGCCGGAACAGCGCCGCTTCGGCGTGGTGACGTTCTCGTCCGGCAACCATGCGCAGGCCATCGCGCTGTCCGCGCGGATCCTCGGCATGCCGGCGACCATCGTCATGCCCAAGGACGCGCCCGCGGCCAAGATCGCTGCCACGCGCGGCTACGGCGGCAACGTCGTCCTTTATGACCGCTACTCCGAGGACCGCCAGCAGATCGGCCGCGACCTGGCCGAGAAGCACGGCCTGACCCTGATCCCGCCGTTCGACCACCCCGACGTGCTGACGGGGCAGGGCACCGCCGCCAAGGAGCTGTTCGACGAGGTCGGCGCGCTCGACGCCGTCTTCACGCCGTTGGGCGGCGGCGGCCTGCTGTCGGGCACGGCGCTGTCGACGCGCGCACTCTCGCCGAAGGCGACGCTGTACGGCGTCGAACCCGAGGCGGGCAACGACGGCCAGCAGTCGTTCCGCAGCGGCGCCATCGTCACCATCGACACGCCCCGCACCATCGCCGACGGCGCGCAGACGCCCCACCTGGGCGACATCACCTTCGCGCTGATCCGCCAGCACGTCGACGACGTCCTCACCGCGACCGACGCGGAACTGGTCGACGCGATGGGCTTTTTCGCGTCGCGGATGAAGATGCTGGTCGAGCCGACCGGCTGCCTGGGTTTCGCCGCCGCGAAGGCGATGAAGGATCGATTGAAAGGCCAGCGCGTCGGCATCGTCATCAGCGGGGGCAACGTCGACATGGCGCGCTTCTGCGAGCTCGTCGGCGCCGCCGCGGGGGCTTGACCGGGGGGGCGCTGGGCGCTCCGCGTTACCGTCCGTCACAGCTGAAAGGGACGCGAGCCCGTCGGCGTGACCTTGGTCAATGTCGCCGCCGCAGGTCGATGCCCAGAATGCATCTGCCATCCGACATCAGACAGCAAGGGGATTCCCGCGTGCAAGCTCATCTCATCGACTCCGTCGGCGCCGCCGGCAAGAATCGCAAGGCCGACGTCGAATCCGTCCAGCGTCTGCTGACGGCCCGTCATCTCTATCGCGGTCGCGTCGACGGCCTGTGCGGCCCGCTGACGGTCGACGGCATCCTGCGCTTCCAGCGCGGCTTCATGAGCAAGCCTGACGGGCGCGTCGACCCCAACGGCCGCACCTTCAAACGCCTGAGCGCGCCCGCCGAGTCCTCGAGCACGCACGCCGCCACGCCGGCCGCGCGCGTCGCGCCGGCCGCCGCCGCCCGCCCGGTCACCGCCGCTCGCCCCACCTCCACGGCCACGCCCACGCACACCGCCACGGCGGCGTCGACCACCAGCGCCGGCAGCACCTCCGCCGCGACGCCCCAGCATGTCGCCGCCAGCGGCGACGCCGGCAGCGCCCGCGCCCTGCTGACCACGCTCGTGCCGCGGCCCGACGCGCACACGATGAACCCCGGCCTGGTGGCCGTGTCCTCGTCCTACATGGTCCAGGCGCTGGGCCAGCCGCGTCACTCGTACTCGCAGGATTGCCAGCCGCTGACCAACGAGAAGCTGAAGAAGCACATCGTGTCGAAGTCGGTGGGCCCGTTCAAGGCCACCGGCCTGGACCTGGCCGTCGACAGCCTGGCCGCCGTGATGGAAGACATCCGCAAGGAGCAGCCCGCCGTCTACGCGGCGCTGGGCACCGCCGGCATGCTCTGCTGCCGCAACATCCGCGGCTCGACGACCGGCATCTCCAACCACTCGTGGGGCACGGCGATCGACCTGACCCTCAACGGCGTCCTGGACCGCCGCGGCGACAGCAAGGTGCAGGTCGGCCTGACGCTGATCGCGCCGATCTTCAATCGCCACGGCTGGTACTGGGGTGCCGCGTTCCGCACCGAGGACGCGATGCACTTCGAGGCCAGCCGCTCGCTGGTCGCGCAGTGGGCGCCGCGCCTGGTCTGAGCCACCTCGCCTGATCTGCCGGCCGGCGACCGCGGTCGCCGGCCCCGTGCGTCGGTCCCGACCACCGGGGGTGCCGCCCGCCGCGACACCCGTTGTTTCAATCTCCGCGACGCGCGCCCACCGGTGCGCGTCGCCGCATGGATACTTGTCGTCATGAAGCTCCGCCTGATCTCCGCCTTCCGCCTGCTGGCCCTGTCGGGCCTGGTGATGACCGCCGCCTGCCAGCCCACGCTGGCCGCCTGCAACGTGGCCACGCTGCCCGACGGCTGGGCCGCGGGATCGGCGCGCTGGGACGGCGCCTGCGCCGCCGACCGGGCCGACGGCCTGGGCGTGCTCAAGGAGCAGCAGGGCGCCGCCGTGAAGCGCATGTTCCTCGGCCGCGTGGCCAAGGGCGAAATGGCGCTGGGCGTCGTCGACATCCCCGACCAGGGCTACATGGCCGGCCGCTTCGAGCAGGGCAAGCTCGTCCCCAGCGACGACCGCCAGGTGTTCATCCAGGCCTTCGACGAGGCCGCGAAGGCCGCCACGTCGGTCGCGGACCGCTTCGAGAAGGCCGGCAACGCCGCCTCGGCGAAGTTCTACCGCGCCAAGGCCAAGGCCCTGCGCGAGCAGATGGACTGAGCCCTGCTGACAGGGCGCGCCGCGGCGCTCGCTACAGTCGATCGCATGACCGACAGCCCCCGCGCCTGGATCCGCCTGCCCTCCGGGGCGGCGCTCGACCTGATCAATCCGTCCCCCGACGCCTGGACCGATCAGGACCTCGCGCTGCGCCTGGCGCGCACCTACCGCTGGGGCGGCGAGTCCGTCTGGCCCTGGCCGCTGTCGGTCGCGCAGCATTCGCTGCTGGTGCTCGCGCTGCGCCGGTCATGGGCTGACGAGGGCGGCGAACCCTTGTCGCCCGCGCTGCAGCGCGCGGAGCTCCTGCACGACGCGGAGGAGGGCTTCCTCGGGTTCGATTGCATCTCGCCGCTCAAGCGCGTGCTGGGCGAGCCCTTCCGCGTTGTCGGCGACCGGTTGATGGCGGCGATCGCCGTCCGATATCGACTGCCCGCGTGGACGCCCGACACGCACGCCACGCACAAGCGCGCCGACAGCACCGCCGCCGCGACCGAAGCCGTGCGCTGCACGGGCTGGTCCGAGCTCGAAGTCCGCGAGGTGCTGGGCATCACCCACCCGGTGCTGGACGCGGATCCCTTGCATGCCGCGTACGGTGGGACGCCGTGGGAACCTTGGCCGTCGGACATCGCCGCGGGGCGGTTCCTGGAAGAACTGCGCCGGCTCAATACCTGACCCCAGGCGCTTCCCGGCGAGCAGGCGCCGCACACCTGGCGGACACGGCTGCCGAGGTGGAATTCAGATGTGCCGCGCGATCGACCGCCAGGCGGCTTCGGCCAGGATCGCCCCCCGGTCCGCCGGGCTCGCCAGCCGGCGTCCCGCCAGCCACGAGCGGCTGTACCACTCCGCCGCGCCCAGCACGAGCGCCGGGATCAGTTCCTCCGGCAGCGGCATCACGCGCCCGTACTTCACGTCGCGCGCGAAACACGCGTCGATCGGCGCGTATCGCGCCGCGATCCGCACCCGGAGGTCGTCGCCGAACGGCCCGCCCGCGACCACCTCGCGGGCGATGAAGTAGAAACGCGCCAGCTCCGCATGCTCGGTGATCCAGTCCACATAGGCGGTGATCAACGCGTCAACCACCGCATGGCTGTCCTCCAGCCCGCCGATCCGCGCCGAGATGGCGCGGCTCTGGTCGTCCACCGCCGCGAACAGCAGCGCCGCGACCACGCCTTCCTTGTTCTTGAAGTGGTGATAGATCGTGCCCACACTCTGGCCGCTGGCCGCGCGCAGGTCGTCGATCGTCGTGGCCTCGATGCCGCGGGCGTTGAAGGCCGACAAGGCCTGCGCCAGGATCAGCCGCTTGGTCTCGGCGCGGTCCTCCGGATAGGCGGCCTTCAGTACTTGCTCGGTCCTCGCGACGGCCTTGGCGGTCTTCGTGGGCATGATTAGAATAATATTCTAGAGTTGTCGGCGATCCCGTCCGGGGATCTGGAGATCGCGGGGCTGTAGCCGCGATCATCTCTCAAAGAACATGGTGTCCGCGCACGCATGAAACCCTCGTTGCTGCCCGTCCTGAACGCCCTCGGTGTCCTGGACAACCCAAACCGGCCATTGCTCCCGCATCTGCAGCCGACTTCCGGCGATCGTCGCGCGATGGCCTACGCCAGCAGCGCGCAGCACGTCGATGCGCGCTCGCTGGACGACGCGTTGGCGTCGGGGCTCTATGCGGTCAACGTCACGCTGGGTCATGTCGCCGGCAGCGACGATGCGCGTTCCGCCACGGAGCGCGACATCGCCGGCTGGGACGCGTTCATCGCGGCGCATCCGCAGTTGCTGAAGGTGGGCACGGGCGAGGACCTCGCCGCGGCGCGCCGGGATGGCCGCATCGGCGTGATCTACGGTTTCCAGAACACCGAGATGCTGGGCACCGACGTGGCGGCCGTGGACCACTTCGCCGACCTGGGCGTGCGGGTGATCCAGCTGACCTACAACGGCCGCAACGCGGTGGGCTGCGGCGCGACGGTGCCAGACGATGACGGCCTGAGCGCCTTCGGCGCCGAGGTGGTCGAGCGCCTGCAGCAGCGGCGGGTGCTGGTCGATCTGAGCCACAGCAGCGAGCGCACCTGCCTGGACACGCTGCGACGGGCGCGCCAGCCGGTGGCGATCACGCACACCGGCTGCCGCGCAATCGCCGATCATCCGCGCAACAAGAGCGACACCGAGCTGCGGCTGCTTGCCGAGCGGGGCGGGGTGGTCGGGTTGTACTTCATGCCTTACCTGCGGATGAGCGGGCAGCCGCATGCGGAAGACCTCATCTCGCATCTGGAGCATGCGATCGACGTCTGCGGCGAGGACCACGTGGGCCTCGGCTCCGACGGCGGCAGCACGCACTACGACGACATGGCCGCCTACCGCAAGCACCTTGAGGACGAGATCGCGCTGCGCCGCAGCCTGGGCATCGGCGCGCCGGGCGAGACGGCGGACGTGGGGCTGTTCCTGCCGGACCTGTGCGGGCCGGACCAGTACCAGCAGCTGGCACGGCTGCTGTCGGCGCGGGGACACCGCGCGGCGCGCATCGAGAAGATCCTGCACGGCAACTTCCGCCGGCTGATGACGGAGACCTGGGAATGACAAGAACGACGAAATGCCGGCTGACCGCCATGCATGCCGCGACGCGGGCCGCGCTGGGTGTGGCCTTGTGTGCGGTGCTCTGGGCGCCGGCCGCCCGCGCGCACGACGATCACGAGCGCAATTGGGCGCCGACGGCCGCCGATGCTCATGCCGCCCAGGCCGCGTTGCCCGCGCCGCAGGTGCTGCCGGGCGCGAAGGCGCAGCTGTCGCAGGTCCAGATCCACGGCATGACCGTCGGCCGGCAGGCGCTCAGCCGCCAGGGCGACGAGGTGCTGGTCGACTACGCCTTCAGCGAGCGCGGCCGCGGCGATCAGCTCCGCGCGCGCTGGACGCTCGATGCGCGCGGCCTGCCGCTGCGCTACGAGGCCGAAGGCAATGACTACTGGAAGGTTCCGCTCACCGAGCGCTTCGACCGCGCGTACGGCAAGGCGTCATGGAAGAACCGCGTGGAGCAGGGCGGCGCGGCGTGGCCGGAAGCGGGCGCCTTCTACCTGCCCGCCAACGCGCCGCCGGAGTTCACCGGCGTGCTCGCGCGCGCGCTGCTGAAGGCGCCGGGACAACGCCTGGCCCTGCTGCCGGCGGGCGAGGCGACGCTCGCGAAGGGACCGACGATCGCGGCGGGCGGACGTCGGCTGACCTTGCATCTGATCTCGGGCATCGACTTCACGCCGGTGGCGGTGTGGCTGGACGAGCGCCTGCAGACCGCCGCCGTGATCGACGACTGGTTCGAGGTGCTGGAGGCGCGCGACGTGCCGGCGCTGGCGCGGCTCTCCGCGGCGCAGCGCGACGCGGACAAGCGCTGGTCCGCGGACCTGGCGAAGCGGATGACGCATGTGCCGCAGGGCGACCTGCTGATCCGCCATGCGCGGCTGTTCGAGCCGCGCGACCTGACGGCGCGGGAAGACATGCGGGTGCTGATCCGCGGCGGCTTCATTGTGCACGTCGAGCCCGACGATGCTTCCCCGGCGCCGGCGGGCACGGAGGTCATCGAGGCCGCCGGCCGATTCCTGATGCCGGGGCTGTGGGACGTGCACCAGCACTTCTCCGGCACGGATGGCGTCTTCGACCTGATCGCCGGCGTGACCAGCGCGCGCGACATGGCCAACGACAACGTCCCGCTGATCGAGCGCGTGAAGCGCTTCGATGCCGGGACCGAGCTCGGTCCGCGCGTGGTGAAGGCCGGCATCGTCGAAGGCGTGGGACCGCTGGCCGGTCCGACCGACGTGCGCGTCGAGACCGTCGAGCAGGCGCGCAAGGCGGTCGACTGGTACGCCGATCGCGGCTACGAGCAGATCAAGATCTATTCGTCCTTCAAGCCGGAGCTGGTGCGCCCCATCGCCGACATGGCGCATGCGCGCGGCCTGCGCGTCAGCGGCCACGTGCCCGCGTTCATGCGGGCGGGGCAGTTCATCGACGCTGGCGCGGACGAGATCCAGCACCTGAACTTCATCGTGCTGAATTTCTTCCCCGAGGTCGCCGACACGCGAGGCAAGGACCGCTACACGGTGATGGCGGAGAAGCTGCTGCAGCTGGACCTCGACAGCGCGCCGGTGACGGGATTCATCGCGGAGCTGCGGCGCCGGCACACGGTGCTCGACCCGACGGTGGCGATCCTGGAGGGCTTGTACTCGGGCGCGCCGGGCGAGCCGCCCGCGGCGCTGAAGGGCATGGCCGAGCGCTTCCCGCCGACCGTGCGCCGGCGGCTGCTGTCCGGCGCGGTGGCGGTGCCGCCGGGCAAGGAGGAGGCGTACCGGCAGGCGCTGCCGCGGCTGCTGCAGCTGGTCAAGCGGCTGCACGACGGCGGCGTGACGCTGATGCCGGGCACGGATGCGTTCGCGGGCTACACGCTGCACCGCGAGCTGGAGCTCTACGTGCGCGCCGGCATCCCCAACGCGGAAGTGCTGCGCCTGGCGACGCTGACGCCGGCGCAGGTGCTGGGCGTGGCGGGGCAACGCGGCGAGATCGCGGCGGGCAAGCAGGCGGACATGGTGCTGCTGGACGGCGATCCGCTGAAGGACATCGCCGCGCTGCGGCAGGTGGTGAAGACGATCAAGGCGGGGCGGGTGTTTGATCCGGCCCAGCTGGAAGCGGCGATGGGGATGACGAAATGAGGAGCCTTCGATGAGCACGACCCACGACACCATCCACCGCTTCAACAGCGGCCTCGTCCTCCCCGCCAGCGTCCCGTTCCCCGAGGGCACGGCCTTCGGGCCGTTCGTGTTCCTGTCGGGTCAGCTGGGCAACAAGCCCGGCACGCTGGAGCTGGTGGAAGGCGGCATCCGCGCCGAGGCGCTCCAGACGCTGCGCAACATCGAGACCGCGCTCCAGGCGCAAGGCCTCGGCGTCGAGCACCTGATGCGCTGCACGGTGATGCTCGCCGACATGGCGGAGTGGGGCGTCTTCAACGAGGTCTACCGCGCGTTCTTCGGCGACCGGCCGCTGCCGGCGCGCAGCGCGTTCGGTTGCAACGGGCTGGCGCTGGGCGCGCGGGTCGAGATCGAATGCACCGCCGCGCGCCCGGCATCCTGACGCAGGATCCGCGCCTTACGGCGCCGGCTGGAAAGCCACGGCCGTCACGACGCGCGTCGATTGGTTGTATCGGTCCGAAGTGACGATCACCGCGGTCACGCGTTCCATCAACTTGTAGTCCGCCGGGCAGACCCGGTTGATCGAGGCTGCGCTGTGCTGCGTCGTCGTGCCGTTGGCATTGGTCACGTTGAGGAAACACGTGCCCTCGATGGGGCGCGACATGACCGGACTCTCGATCGTGCCTGTCGTCTCGTTCAACGTGAAGCCGGCCGGCAGCCCGAACTGCGGATCGCGCACCTCCACCTTCAAGCCTTTGAGACAGGCCTGCGTCATACCGCGCGCCTGGAGCGTCCAGGTATTGCGCTGGTTCAGCTTGTAGGTCAGCGCGTCCTGCGCCACCTGGCCGGTGAGCGGCACGCTGGGCGTGAAGTAGACGTCGGCGCGTTCGCCGGTGACCTCGCAGTCATCGTCGCCGCCGCCCCCGCAACCGTTGAGCAGCCCCGCGACGGCCAACGCCGCCAGAACGGCCATCACGCCGCGACCCCAGGACTTCGACATCCGCACCATTTCCCACTCCCCGACTTGTCGTGTTTGTTGCTGAAGGGGCGGGATGCTAAAGGGCGCGCGCGTGGCTTCCGCGCGAATGCGTCCCCCGCGTCGGGGGGAGGCGCCGTGATGGATGCCGCAGTGGCATCGCTACCAGTCAAGCAGGGTGCGATTGAAGGGCCGCGCGAGCGATTCGTCGCGCGGCCTCATGCGACTCATGCGGCCTCAGTCAGCCTCATGCAGCTTCGAGCGGCTCAGAAGCCCTTCATGTCATACCGCACCCCGATCCAGGCCTGACGACCCAGACCCTGGTACGAGTAGACCGGCTGCACGTCGCGATCGGCGACGTTGAGGACCTTGGCCTCCAGGCGCCACTGCGGCAGGAAGCGCCAGGTCGCGCGCAGGTCCGTCACCGCGTAGGCGCCGAGTTGCGCGCCGACATCGGGCCGCGCGCCGACTTCCGTCAGCGACGCGCCGACGCTCCACACGCCGGTGTCGTAGTCGGCGGAGACGCTCTCCTGATGCGCCGCGCGACGCGGCAGCCGCGAGCCGGTCTCCACATTGCGCGCGTCGAGCAAGTCGACCGTCGCGGTCAGGCTCAGGTTGCCGAAGCGATGCGCGCCGGACAGCGTCGCGCCCTGCAGCTTGGCGCGACCGATGTTGTCCGCGCAGCCGAAGAAGCCCGCCGGGCATTCGGTGCCGGTGGGATCGGGGTTGTAGACGATCAGGTCGCGGACCTTGTTGCGGTACACCGTGGCTGAGGCGCTGCTCGCGCCGGAGCGCCAGTTCACGCCGAGTTCGATGCTGCGACCGCGTTCGGGCTGGATGTCCGGACGACCATAGAACGGGAAGTACAGGTCGTTGAAGGTCGGCGCGCGGAAGCTGGTGCTGGCGAGCGCGCGCACCTTGAGGGTCTCGGTGATCGCGTAGCTCGCGCCCAGCGTGCCGGTCGTGAAGCCGCCGTAGGCGGAGTTGTCGTCGCGGCGCAGGTTGGCCTGCAGCGAGGTCGCGCCGAACTGGCCCGTGTAGCCGGCGATGTAGGCGTTGTTGTTGCGCTTGAGCGCATCCGTCACGACGCCTTCGGCCTTCTCCGACAGATGCTCGTAGGCGAGCAGCAATTGCTGGTCCGGCGCCAGGCGCAGGGCGTTCTGCCAGGTGGCCTGATCACGGGTCGTCTTGAACGGCACGGGATCCGGCGCGCCGGAGCGCGAGTCGTCGATGCCGTGCGTCGCCAGCACGGTCGTCGTCCAGATCGGCGACAGCGTGCCGCGGTAATCGGCACTGACCACGCGGGTCGTCAGCCGGTTGCGGAAGTCCGGCGACGCATCCGGCAGGAAGTCCGGCGGATTGAAATTGGCGCTGTCGTACTGCGCGTTGAGCTTGTTCTGCGAGGCACTGACGCCGATGCGATGCCCCTCGGCCGGCGTGAAGCCCAGCCGCGCCGTGGCCGACGTGCGGCGGAAGCCGTCGCGGTCGGGGTTGTAGTAGCCGTTGATGTCGTTCGGGCGGATCGACGACACGCCGTCGCTGGTCTCGCGACCGATGCTGGCCGCGTAGTCGAAGCCGGCCTGCGCGCCGCTGAGCGCGAAGTCCGCCTTGCGCGAGTCGTACTCGCCGACGGCGACGCCGGCGGTGATGTTCAGCGGGCCTTGACCCCGCTTCGTGAAGATCTGGATCACGCCGCCGACCGCGTCCGAGCCGTACAGGCCCGAGGCGGGACCGCGCAGCACCTCGATGCGCTCGATCTGGTCGAGGCTCATCGACTCGAAGGCCGCCTGGCCCAGCGTCGCGGAGCCGACGCGCAGACCATCGATCATCACGATGGTGCTGTTGGTGTTGGTGCCGCGCAGCAGGTAGCCGGCGGTCTGTCCGGGACCGCCGTTCTGCAGGACCTGCAGGCCGGCGTAGCGGCGCAGGACCTCTTCGACGCTGGCGGCGCCGCTGTCGCGCAGGGTGTCGCGGTCGATCAGGACGACGTCGGCCACGCTCTTGCTCAGCGCCTGCGGCTCGCGGGTGCCGATGACGACGACGGGATCGAGCGAAGACTGCGCGAAGGCGCCCGTCGAGACGATGGACAGGGCGGGCAGGGCGACCAGCGCGGTCGCGGAAGCACGGGCGACGGCGCGCAACGCGGCGCGGGGAGAAGAGGCTTGCATGTCGGAATCGGATGAGCAGCGGCAGACGGCCGCTTCCCCGCGGCCGCATGCGGAATGGACGCACCATCCCCCTGGAGGGACGGCGACGATCCGCCTGTTGGCCGGTATCCGGGCTGTCGGAAGAATGAACCCGTGTTGCCTTCCCGGACGACCGTCCAGTGGTTTTCAGACACGAGCCGCGCGCTCTCAGCTTTCAGAAGAGGCGCGCCTTCCGCTTACCGTTGCGGGGGCAGCTCAGGTTGGGGCCACGACCGCGCGGGTGCGGCCCCTCCTGATTCCCGTTGAACTGCGCCGGCAGGGAGCCGGGCGCGAGCACCAACGGGCGGCATCATAGCGGGAGGGGCGGAGGGCGCTGCGCTCCCTGAACTGCGGGAGGGCTGGAGCGGGCACTCCTGCGTGAGGCCTGGCGCGGGCACTCCACGACGCGAGGGGCATCCCTCCGGGAACCCCTCGCATCATTCCGGCCCCACCAGCGCTCGCTGTCCGCGGGCCTGGTCCTTACATGAACAGGTGTTCGCCGGCGTTTTCTCCGCCGAGGACCACGTAGTTCACCTTGCGCAGGTCGCCGAGGCTGCGGCCGCCGGCGTAGGAGATGGAGCTCTGCAGGTCCTCCTCCATCTCGCGCAGCGTGTCGGCGAGGTGGCCCTTCACGGGCTCGAGGATGCGCTTGCCCTCGACGTGCTTGTACTCGCCCTTGTTGAAGTCGGACGCGGAGCCGTAGTACTCCTTGTAGCGCTTGCCGTCGACCTCGACGGTGTTGCCCGGCGATTCCTCGTGACCCGCGAAGAGCGAGCCGATCATCACCATCGCGGCACCGAAACGCACGCTCTTGGCGATGTCGCCGTGATGGCGGATGCCGCCGTCGGCAATGATCGGCTTCGTCGCGACGCGGGCACACCACTTCAACGCCGAAAGCTGCCAGCCGCCGGTGCCGAAACCGGTCTTCAAGCGCGTGATGCAGACCTTGCCCGGACCGATGCCGACCTTGGTCGCGTCGGCGCCCCAGTTCTCGAGGTCGATGACGCCCTCGGGCGTGCCGACGTTGCCGGCGATGACGAAAGTGTCGGGCAGCTTGTGCTTGATGTGACCGATCATGCGCTGCACGGCATCGGCGTGGCCGTGGGCGATGTCGATGGTGATGTAGTCGGCGCCGAGACCCTCGGCGCCCAGGCGGTCGATGAGGGCGTAATCCGCCTCCTTGACGCCGGCGCTGAGCGAGACCAGCAGGCCCTTGTCGCGCATCGTGCGGGCGAAGGCGATCGCATCGAGGTCGAAGCGGTGCATCACGTAGAAGTAGCCGTTGGCGGCCAGCCATTCGGTGATGGACTCGTCGACGACCGTCTTCATGTTCGCAGGCACCGCCGGCAGCTTGAAGCGGCGGGGGCCGAACTCGACGGAGGTGTCGCACTCGCTGCGGCTGTTCACGCGGCACTTGCGCGGCAGCAGCAGGATGTTGTCGTAGTCAAAGATTTCCATGGTCCAAAGTCGCAAAGTCGGGCTGCGTTGATGCAGTGCACGCCCTGGGCTGCGAGCGCTTGACTTGGGACCCGGCCAAAAAAAACCGAGTCCCAAAATTTGGGCCCGGTGACCCATTCTACGCGTGCTGCGGGAAGTCCGCGCCGCGCTGCGGTGCAGCATGCATCGATCGGGGGCTTTTGGGCGCAGTTCGCTAAACTTCGCCCCCTTGGCCCTGCAACGGGCGACATCAGAAGACAAGCCACATGCATTCCGTCGTCATCAGCGGCACCGGTCTCTACCAGCCCCCGCACGTCATCACCAACGCCGAGCTGGTGGACTCGTTCAACCGCTACGTGGACCTGCAGAACGCCGAGCACGCCGAGGCCATCGCCGCCGGCACGCGCGAGGCGCTGGTGCACTCGAACGTGGAGTTCATCGAGAAGGCCTCGGGCATCAAGCAGCGCTACGTGATCGAGAAGGAAGGCGTGCTGGACCCGACGCGCATGTACCCGCGCTTCGAGGAACGGGCGGACGACCAGCTGTCGCTGATGGCGGAGATCGCGGTCGACGCGTCGCGCAAGGCGCTGGCGGCGGCGGGCAGGAAGCCCGAGGACGTGGACGCGGTGTTCTGCTCGGCGGCGAACATGCAGCGCGCCTATCCGGCGATGGCGGTGGAGATCCAGCAGGCGCTGGGCGCGGGCGGCTACGGTTTCGACATGAACGTGGCGTGCTCGTCGGCGACCTTCGCGCTGGAGCAGGCGTACAACGCGGTGCGCTCGGGCGCGTCGAAGTGCGTGCTGATCGTGAATCCGGAGATCACGTCCGCGCATCTGGAATGGAAGGACCGCGACTGCCACTTCATCTTCGGCGACGTGTGCACGGCCATCGTGGTCGAGCGCGCCGATCTGGCGACGGCGCCTGAGCAGTGGGAGATCCTGGGCACGAAGCTGGCGACGCAGTTCTCCAACAACATCCGCAACAACTTCGGCTTCATGAACAAGGCCGAGGACAGCGATCCCGACGGTCGGGACAAGACCTTCCGCCAGGAGGGCCGCAAGGTCTTCAAGGAAGTGGTGCCAATCGCCGCGGCGCACATCGAGCATCACCTCGCCGCGCTGCACATCCAGCCGAACGACGTCAGCCGCTACTGGCTGCACCAGGCCAACCTGGGCATGAACCAGCTGGTGATCAAGAAGCTGGTCGGCGGCGAAGCCGGCGCCGAGATCGCGCCGCTGATCCTGGACACGTATGCGAACACGGCGTCGGCCGGCTCGGTGATCGCCTTCCACGAGCATCGCGCCAACCTCAAGCAGGGCGACCTGGGGGTGATCTGCTCGTTCGGGGCGGGGTACTCGGTGGGGAGCGTGATCGTCAAGAAGCGCTGAGCTTCCGAGGGGTCAGGCCTCAACGTCCACCAGGACACCCTTGGCCTGGTCCGGCGCCTCCTGCGGCGCCTTGCCGACCGCACCGTCGTAGGTCACGGGCGCAGCGGTGCCGTCGGACGTGGCTGCGTCCGCGGATCCCTCCGCCAAGGCCCCGTCGACTTCGGTCCCCGTCGCCGGGTCCGCCGCACCTGCCGTCGAATCGACCAGGTCGCTCTTGCTGGCCGCCTCCGTTTCGGCCTGCGCCAGGGCGAGCGCCTGCTGCGCCTTGGGCGACAGCGCCTTCAGCTTCTCATCCTTGACCGCTTGCGGGATCGTCGTGTCCTTGTTGATCAGTTGCGCCTGGAGGCCGGTTTCGAGCAACGCGGCGGCGGCGCCCTTGGGCGCGGTGCCAGGTCTTGCCGGCCCGCTGTCTGCAGACGGCTTGAAGGCGCTCAGGGTCGAGGTGAGGGAGATGTTCATGGTCGCGGTTGAAGAGGCGAAAGCCTCGTCCCTCGTCGCAAAGGCGGAGGTCCTGCCATGACATCGGCGGGAACCTGCCAAGGCTGAAGGTCCCATTCGAGGTAGACCGTTGCCGGGCGGCGTGCTCAGGTCAGCAGCGGCGTCAGATCTGGATCGCCCTTCGCCATCGCCCGTCGATAGGCCGGCCGTTCGCCGATGCGCTGCAGGTAGGCCCGGATGTTCGGATACGGCGCCAGATCGACGGGCATGAACAGCCGCATCGTCGTGAGCGAGAAGACGCTCATGATGTCGGCCGCCGTGAACTCGGCGCCGGCGAAGTAGGGCGCTTGGCCGAGCCGTTCTTCAACAAGCGCCAGCGCCTTGTCGAGCCGCTCCTGCGTTGCCTCCAGGACCGGATGATTCGCCGGCAACGCGCGCCCCAGCGTCATTCGTCGCAGCAGCACCGGCTGCAGATTGCCGTTGGCGAAGTGGAACCAGTACAGGAACGGCTCGAAGTCCGGGTGATCGGGGCCGGGCTTCAAACGGCCATCGCCGTGCCTCGCGATCAGATACTCGACGATCGCCGCCGATTCGGCCAGCAGCAGGTCGCCGTCCTCGATCAGCGGCGCGGCGCCGAGCGGATGCAGCGCCTTGAGCTCGGGTGGCGACAAGCGCGTCACCGCATCGCGCGTGTAGCGCTTGAGCTCGTAGGGAATGCCGAGCTCTTCGCAGAGCCACAGGATGCGTTCCGACTGGGAATGGCCGAGGTGGTGGAGAGTGATCATGTCGTTCAGTCGAAGTTGTCGAAGTCGTTGAAGGCGCTCGGGTCGTCGAGGTCGTCGACCGAGCGCCGCGTCAATCCGCGCGCTCGTGCCCGCGGACGGCAGTGGGCGCGAAGCCGAATCGCTCGCGGAAGCGCACGGCGAAGCGGGAGGGCGACTCGTAGCCCACGGAACGGGCGATCTCAGACACGGGCTGTGTGGTCGCCTGGAGCAAAGTCAGCGCGGAGGCCATGCGGGCGTCGACGATCAAGGCTGTCATCGATGCGCCTTCAGCGGCCAGTCGGCGCCGCAGCGTCGCTTCGGACATCGCCAGCGCGTCGGCGACGCGGGAGGCTGTCCAGCCGTGATCCAACCGGCCGGCGATCAACGCGCGCACGCTGATGGAGACACTGGCATCGACGGGCGCGGATCGCAGCACAACTCCGTCCTCCAACAACCAGTGCATCACCTCCAGCACGCGCTGACGGGCGATGGCATCGGGCAACGCAGGGTCAGGTGCCAGTGCTTGCGTGGCGCGCTCGAAGGCGTCGGACAGGCCGGGCCGCACCTTCGACAGCAAGCGCACCGGGGAGGGCGGTGTGCCCCTTCGCTCGTGCTGAGCGACGCGAGCCGCGTAGTACGCGTCGTCCAGCAATTGGGCGTCGAAGAGCAGCCAACGCGCTTCGTACTGCGTTCCCTCGGCGACGAGGTTGGTGAAGTCGACGGTCTGGTTGCCGCTCAGCAGGATGGCCTGCCGGGGCTGCGCACGCACGCTGGCCCCGCGTGCCGGCTTGACGGTCTTGATGCCGCGATCGACGAGGATCAGTGCGGGCAGATCGACGCGCATCCGCAGGATCTGCAGGCCGCGCCCTTGCAGCACGTGAGCCGCGACACCGACGCCGGGGCGGATGTGCAGCTCGCGGGCCAGCGCGGACCCGTCGGGGGCGTGGATCGTGCTCGGCTTCAAATCGATTCCTCGTGAAGGGATGAATCGATCCTAGCGGGAGAGCCTCACGCCGCCGATGCGGCGGCGATCAGGTTTGGTGCCGATCCGATCAGACCCGATCAAGGCGGGTCAAACGCGCCGACGGCGCCATGCGGCCACTCCGACCGCGATCCCGATGGCCGTAGCCAACGCTGGCAACCACACCCACACCAGCTCCGACTGCAGCACCTCCCAGCCCCGCCCGCTGAGCACGCGCTTCAAGCTCAGCGGCGACACCTCGATGACCTGCGCGGAGAAGAAGACGCGTTCCTCTGAGAACGGCCACCACAGCGCGACACCGTGGCCGCCGTCGGTGAGCATGTCCAGCAGGCCGTGGGACAGGCCGGACAGAGCGACGAAGACGAAAGCCCACCAGCGCGGCGCCCGCAGTGCCCGCGCCGACAGGAATGCGATCAGTCCCATCAGCAGCGCGAAGACCAGAGAATGCGAAGCCCCTCGATGCCCGAACGCATCCGCGTACGGGATGCCGATGCGGAAGGCGATGACGTCGAGGTCCGGGATCACCGAGGCGGCGATGCCGGCCATCAACAGGCGGTTGGAGACGAGCGGCTTGCCCAGGCCCAGTCGCGCGGCGACGGGGATGACGGCGTGGGTGAGGATGGTGGGCATGGTGGGGGGCGGACCTCAGATGTCCAGGTCATCCAGCATGTTGAAGACGAACTCCCGCTCCACGATCGCGGGAATCGGCAGTCCGGCGTAGGTGGCCGGCACGAACCTGGATCGCTTCATGGCCGCGATGCACAGCTTGTGGAACGCGCTCGGCGCGTCCGAGATGACCAGGAAGTCGGAGGCCGTGCCGTCAGTGTTGAGCAGGAACATCAGCTTGACCTTGAAGGTGCCGGCGTAGAGCGCTGCTTCCGAGTCCAGTTCGACCGGCGCGTCGTCGAGGATGCCGATATCCCCGTAGGCCTGGAAATCCATCGCCGGCAGGCTGATCAGCGCATCGACACGCGTGGGGAAGTGCTCGCGGATGAAGGCGTTGTGGGCATGCACGGCGTTGCGCTCGTCCCTCAAGGGCGGGGACAGGTCTTGAACGACTCCCGAGAAGGCGAGCGTCATCCGCAGCGTCCGCGGCTCCGCGAGCTTCTCGCAGCGCATCTCCCGAAGCTTGGTCTGCGCGGCCAGCAGCAGATCGGCCCGGCCGTCACGGAAGTCGACGGTGTCCACGCGGCCGCGGACGAAGCGCGCATCGACCGTGATCTCGCCGGACACGCGCTGACCGCTGGCGTCGACCGGCGCATGCGGGCGCAAGACCCGGTCGCAGTGGAGGGGCTTATGAACGTCCGGTCCGCCCGCGTGCGCCGAGGTCATCGCGACGGTCGTCGCCCAGGCCGCCAGCCAGAATGGGAAAGATCTGCTCGTCCGTAGATCGCTTCGAGCTTGCGCCCGAAGATGGGCCAGGGCGAGGCGACCGGACACCCGCACGCGAAGGCGCCGGGTTGCGATCAGGTCCTCCCGGGAGACTTCTTCCAGCAGGTTCTTGGACAGGCGCTCGCCCAGCTGTCGACGGACGCTTTCCCAACGCCCGATGGCCGTCGCGGACGACGGTTCGATGGCCGCGGCCATGCCTCACTCCCTGGATCGTTTTATTGGACGTGGAGCATACAAGCAGCGTTCATCGCGTTGCAGTAGGGCTTCGCCGCGTTCAGCGGCCGCTCGCCTCGATCCGGATCTCATCCCGGCGGCAGGTCCCGCCGCCGCTGCCGCTCGGCTGATCGCCCAGCAGCTCCTTCAGTGTTCCGCCGGCCTTGTAGTCCCTCGGCAGCTTCACCTGGATCTCGGTGAGGTACTGCCCCGAGCACATCAGCTTCACGCTGTCGCGGTAGGCGTCGCTGCCGGTCTCCGCCTTCAGCTTCTCGTAGAAGGTGTTGCGCGAGATCGCTCCGCCGATGTTTTGCCGGATGTACTTGCCCACGCCCGAATCGTTGAACTGCTTCACCAGGTCCACCGCCCGGCGGAAATACGCGTCCGGATTCAGCGTCGTCTGGCAGGTGCCGTGCTTGCGCCACTCGTGCTCGCCGAAGCCCTTCTCGTAGAGGAAGTTCGGCATCCACGGTCCGATGTACGACACCGTCTCCTTCGAGAGGTTCATCGGCGCATTGCCGCAGTCGCCGTAGCTGATCCCGCATTGCTGCCGGTTGGGCCACAGGCCGTGCAGCGTCAGGTTGGTCACCTTGAGCTTGCCGTCTTCCATCGCCTCGCACTCGGGCTTGCCGCGCCGGCCGCCCGCCGTCCATTCGCAGAAGCCGGGCTGCCACGACATCGCCAGCACGAAGCTGTCGTATTGATCCGGCGTCTTGCACATGCCCTGACCGGTGTTCGCCGCGGCGGTGTCGCCCGACGGCGCGCGGGCACCGGGCGATGTCGCGGTCGATGTCGACGGGGCGGCACCGCCCGCGGCCGCGCCGCAGTCGTTCTGCACCCAGCGCTCCGGCGGCCGCGCGCCGGGCACCTGCACCCGCGTCCAGCCCGCGTTGTGCGACTCCAGGATCGTGTAGCCCGTGCCCGGCGACAGCTTCGCGCCGTCGGGGTTGGTGCTCTTCCTGAAGGACTGGAAGGCGTCGCAGGCGCGCGAGGCGGTGAAGGTGCCGCTCGCGGGATCGGCCCACGCCGAGGGCAGGGCGCTGATCACCAGCGACAGGGCGGCGATTCGGAGAACGAGGCGCATGGGAGTCAGGCGATGCTGTCAGGACAGCCGGCTTTGTACGTCATCTCGGCGTCGACGGGAACGAGCCCGTCGCGACCGGACGACTCAGAACCCGATGGAGACCCCGACGCCCAGCACCCAATCCGCCGTCTGCTTCGTCAGACCGCGGTTGATCGACGCGTCGAGCTGCAGGCGGCGGTCGACCAGCCAGGTCACGCCGGTGCCCGCCGAGATGCTCCGCCCGCCGTTGCGGTTGGACGCGAGCTGGTCGCCCGCGACTTCGACGTAGCCCTTCCACGCCTCCGCGATCGGCCAGCCCAGCGACGCGCCGAGGATGCCGCCGACGAAGTGCTTGCCGTCGTCGCGGCTGTCGCGGTACAGCCCGCCGATGAGGCCGGCCGACCAGTCATGCGGCAGGTCCCATTCCGACGTCAGCCGCAGCGACGGGCGCAAGCCCTGACCCCGGAACGCGGACGAGCCGCTGTCCATGTCCACGTTGAACAGCCACGCGAGCCCCGGCTTGCTGCGCTCGGCGTCGCCGTCCTGCACGTGCCACTTCACGCCGAGCGCCGTGTCGGCCCAGCCGCTCACCTTGGCGGTGCCGCTGCCGTCGGAGACACGCAGGCGCTGGTAGCCGTCGGTCTCGACGCGGAATTCCCAATCTTCGGCGAAACCGAAACGCAGCAGCGTCGGCGTCGACCACAGCCGGCTGCGCACGCCGTCGCTCTTGTCGCGTTGGTAGCCCAGGCCGGTCTCCAGCAGCGCGCGGCCCTTGCCGACGGTGCTGCTCGATTCGACGATGCCGGGCTGATCCGGCTCGATGGCCTCATCCGCCGCCCGGGCGGCACCGGACGCCGCCGTCAGCAGCGCCGCAACGATCACCAGCGTTTTCGTCATGGAAGGGATCCTCTCACTGTCCGCCGCTGCGATCGCCGCCCATCCACCAGGACGGCGGCACGCCCGAGGCGCCCGTCGCAGGCCCCGAGGCCGCGTCCGACGCCGGCAGCGGCGGCGGCATCGGCCCGATCGTCTTCAGGCCCGCGTCGCCCGCATACTCGCTGAAGACCCAGTCGGGACCGAACGGGCCTTCCTCCTGCACCAGGCCGCCGTCCTTCGGCGGCTCGATCTCGGAGGGCTTGATGTCCTTCAGCGCGACCTGCATGTAGTCGATCCACGCCGGCAGCGCGATGCCGCCGCCGGACTCGCCCGCGCCCAGGCTGCGCGGCTGGTCGTAGCCGATCCAGACCACCGTCGCCACGCGCCGCTGGAAGCCCGCGAACCACGCATCCACCGCGTCGTTCGTCGTGCCGGTCTTGCCGTAGAGGTCGTAGCGCTTGAGCGAGGCGCTCGCCTTGTATGCCGTGCCGCGGATCGCCACCTCGCGCAGCAGCGAGCCGGTGATGAACGCGTTGCGCTCGCTGATGGCGCGGCGGTCGTCGGTGAGTTTCTCCGGCTCCGCCTGGAACAGCACCTGGTTCTGCGAATCCACGATCTTCGTCACCAGCAGCGGCTTGAGCAGGTAGCCGCCGTTGGCGAAGACCGAATAGGCGCTCGCCATCTGCAGCGGCGTCACCGAGCCCGAACCCAGCGCCAGGGTCAGGTTCTCCGGCTGCTTCTCGAGGTCGACGCCGAACTTGGCGGCCCAGGCGCGCCCGCGCGCCGGCGTGAGCTGCTCCAGCACCCGGATCGTGACCATGTTCTTGGACTTGGCCAGCGCCTGGCGCAGCGTCATCGGGCCGTCGAAGTTGCCGTCGGAGTTGCGCGGATTCCAGTCGCCGACCGAGATCGGCGCGTCGTCCACCAGCGTCGCGGGGCTCGCGCCGACTTCCATCGCGCCGGAGTAGATGAAGGGCTTGAAGCTCGAGCCCGGCTGCCGCCATGCCTGCGTCGCGTGGTTGAACTGGTTGCGGTTGAAGTCGAAGCCGCCCACCAGCGCCAGGATCTTGCCGCTGTCGGGCTCGACCGACACCAGCGCGCCCTCGGCCTCCGGCGACTGCGTCACCGCCCACGCGCCCTTGGGGAACTCCTTGGTCGGCGCGCCGCGCAGCACGCGGATGATGGAGCCTCGCTGGATGCGCAGGTCGGGCTTGGCCTTGGCGGAGAGGGCCGACTGCACCGAGCGCAGGCCTTCGCCCTTGATCTCGATGTCGTCGCCGTCGGAGAGGCTCGCCTGGAGCTTGTTGTTCGCGACCTGCGTGACGACCGCGGCGCGCAGGTCGTCGTTGTCCTGGTGCTCGTTGAGCGCCTGCGCGATCGCGGCGTCCTGGTCCTGCGCGTCCATGCCGTCGGGCAGGTCGACGTCGCCCTCCGGACCGCGCCAGGCCTTGCGGCGCTCGTAGTCCATCAGCGTGCGGCGCAGCGCCTTGTACGCGGCGACCTGGTCGTCCATGCGCAGCGTCGTCGTCACGCGCAGGCCGCGGCTGTAGGCCTCGTCGCCGTATTGCGCGTGCACCACCTGGCGGACCATCTCCGCCGCGTACTGGCCGTAGGGCAGGCGCTGGTCCTGCGCGGTGCGCAGCTTGACCGGCTCGTCGCGCGCGTGCTGCGCCTGCTCCGGCGTGATCATCCCGACGTCCACCATCCGCTGCAGCACCACCGCCTGGCGGCGCTGCGCGCGGGGCAGGTTCATGATCGGGTTCGCGTAGTACGGGTTCTGCGGCAGGCCCGCCAGCATCGCCGTCTCCGCGGTCGACAGGTCCTTGAGCGACTTGCCGAAGTAGGCCTGCGCCGCCGCCTCGAAGCCGTAGGCCCGCTGACCCAGATAGATCTGGTTCATGTAGACCTCCAGGATCTTGTCCTTGGACAGCTGGCTCTCGATCTTGAAGGCCAGCAGGATCTCGACGAACTTGCGGGTGTAGAGCTTCTTCTTCGTCAGGTACAGGTCGCGCGCGAGCTGCTGCGTGATCGTCGACGCGCCCTGGCTGCGCGACGAGAACAGGTTGGCGATCGCCGCCCGGAAGATGCCGGTGAAGGACACGCCCTGGTGGTCGTAGAAGTTGGCGTCCTCCACCGCGAGCAGCGCCTGCTGCATCTGCTTGGGGATCTTGTCCAGCGGCAGGTAGCTGCGCCGTTCCGCGCCGAACTCGGCCAGCAGCTGGCCGTCCTCGGTGTAGACGCGCAAGGGCTGCTTGGGGTTGTAGTCGGTCAGACGGTCCAGGTCGGGCAGGCCCGGCCAGACCACCGCGGCCGCGCCGGCGACCAGCAGCGCCAGGGCGAGCACGCCGGCACCGGACCAGACGGCGATGCGCTTCCACGTGGGCAGTTCACGCAGCGAGTCCCGGATCGGCGCGGTACGGCGCCAGAGCGCCAGGAAGAAACCGGCCAGGGAGCGGGCGACGGTGCGGGCGAATTGAGCGATCTGCTGCATGCGGGGCGCACGAGTTCAGGTCGGCGGATTATCGTCAGACATCCGGGGTTGTCCCGGCATCGCTGCGCACGGCAACAATCCGTACACAGAAGACACACGGCCGACTCACATTGATGGGAATCGGCGGGCAGGGCATCAACCGTGCCCGAGGTTCAAGGTCAGGAAGACCAGCGCGTTGAGCGCGAAGTGCAGCAGGATGGCGAGCTCGATGCGGCCGCTCAGCGTGTAGGCCAGGCCGTAGCCCAGTCCGGCCAGCATCGCCAGCGCCACGTAGGCGGTGCCGCCCGCCGCATGGGCCAGGCCGAACAGCAGGGCGGCCAGCAGCACCGGCAGCCAGCCGTTCATCGTGCGCAGGTCGGTGCCGAGGCGGCGCGCCAGCAGGCCCTGGATGACGCCGCGGAAGGCGGCCTCCTCGGCCACGCAGGTCAGGAACAGGTTGGCGGCCAGGTACAGGCCGGCGTTGTCCGGCCAGCGCAGCGTCGGCCGGCCGAGGCCGCCGACCACCGCCAGCAGCCAGGGCAGGGCGAGCGTTGCGGCGACGACCGCCCCGAGCGCCCAGCCCGGCAGGCCGGGCAGGCCGGGCGAAGGCGCCAGCGCGACGCCTTCCGACCGCCTGCGCTGCTGCGAGGCCAGCACCGCCAGCATCAGCATGCCGGCGACGCCCTTGTCGAAGTTCAGGTACTTGAGCGACGGCGGCCGGGCGTCGGAGGTGGTCGCGAGGTAGGTCGGATTCAGGAACCCGGGCAGCAGGTGCAGCGCCAGCGCGAGGCCGATCACCAGCATCAGCAGCATCAGCGTGGCCTCGCGGCGTGGGCGGTGGCGGGCCTCGATCGCCATCCAGGCGAGCGACGCCAGGGCGGCCACCGGCACCATCGCGGCGACCGTGAGCTGCCCGTTCACCAGCCCGGCGGTGACCGCCATGATCAGCAGGGACAGCCAGGGCCAGGGCGCGCGCACCGGCAGCAGCGTGGCGGCAATCGACAGGCACAGGAGCAGGTGGCTGAGCGGCATCGGGGTCCGGGTTGTCATGGGGCAATCGCGCCGCAGTATCCGCGAAGCGGAGCGGCGTCCTTTCCAGGCGCGGTACGCACGCCCGTTGCGCGCCCTGTGGCGCCTCCCGTCGCCCGCCCGGATGCCCGCCCCGATGCCCGGCATCGCCGCCCCGCTGAGGTATCGTCCCGCCCCATGCATGAGATGACTTTCTACTGGCACGACTACGAGACCTTCGGACGCGTGCCGCGCCGCGACCGGCCGGCGCAGTTCGCCGGTATCCGCACCGATGCGGACCTGAACGAGATCGGCGATCCGCTGATGGTCTACTGCCAGCCGCCGACGGACTCGCTGCCCGATCCGGAGTCCTGCCTGCTGACCGGCATCCTCCCGCAGACCTGCGCCGAGCAGGGCCTGGCCGAACACCGCTTCGCCGCCGACATCCACGCCGAGCTGTCGCGCCCGGGGACCGTCGGGCTGGGCTACAACACGATCCGCTTCGACGACGAGGTCACGCGCTTCCTGTTCTGGCGCAACCTGATCGATCCCTACGGTCGTGAATGGCAGAACGACTGCGGCCGCTGGGACCTGCTGGACGTCGTGCGCTGCGCCTACGCGCTGCGCCCGGAAGGCATCGAGTGGCCGAAGCACGAGGACGGCCGCCCGTCCTTCAAGCTGGAGCACCTGACCGCCGCCAACGGCCTGGCCCACGAGGCGGCGCACGATGCGCTGTCCGACGTGCGCGCCACGATCGCGCTGGCCCGCCTGATCAAGCAGAAGCAGCCCCGGCTGTGGGACTTCTGCCTGAAGCTGCGCCGCAAGGACGCCGTCTGGGCCGAGATCGGCACGAACCGGCCCTTCCTCCACGTGTCGGGCATGTACGGCACGGAGCGCGGCTGCATCGCGCTGGTCTGGCCGCTGGCGCCGCATCCGACCAACAAGAACGAGCTGATCGTCTGGGACCTGGGCAGCGATCCGGCCGAGCTGCTGGCGCTGGACGCCGAGGCGATCCGCCTGCGGATGTACACGAAGCAGGAGCTGTTGCCCGAGGGCGTGACGCGGCTGCCGATCAAGACGATCCACGTCAACAAGTCGCCGATCGTGATCTCGTCGATGAAGATCCTGTCGCCCGAGATGGCCGCGCGTTGGGGCCTGGACCTCGCGCAGGGGCAGGCGCATGCGCAGACGCTGGCGACGCGTGGCGGGGAGCTCGCGCGGCTGTGGCCGCAGGTGTTCCAGCGCCCGGCCGGTGAGGGCGCTGTCGACGTCGACGAGGACCTGTATGGCGGCTTCGTCTCGAACGACGACCGCCGCTCGCTGGAACGCCTGCGCGGGCTGTCGTCCGAGGCGCTGGCCGACCGTGTTGCGCAGGGCAAGGTCGCCTTCGAGGACGCCCGGCTGGAAGAGATCCTGTTCCGCTACCGCGCGCGCAACTTCCCGGACAGCCTGACCGCGGACGAGCAGGCCCGATGGGAACACCACCGGGCCACCCGGCTGCACCTGGGCGAAGGTGGGGCACAGACGCTGGAAGCCTTCTTTGAACGCATCGACACGCTGGCCCAGGCAGCCGAAGAGTCGGAGGACGAGCGCGCGGGCGAAATCCTCTCCGCCCTGTACGACTGGGCCGAACAGATCGCCCCGCCGCCGCCCTGAGGCAACCCCGCTTTGGGCGCCCCGTGTCGTTGCAAATCCTCGCCATAGCAGGGCGATGGCTGTGGTTTGCACCTGACGGTGCATCCCAAACCGGGGTCGCCTCAGGGCGGCGGCACACTGCGGCGGCACTGCGGCGGCACCGCGGCGGCACTGGAACGGGGGCCTTCCGGGGTTTCCAGGACCGGGTAAAACGGGTACACCTTCGTCAAACGCCAGGAGACGACATGCAATCCCAACACGACGCCGCCGACCCGATCGCCGCCCGCATGCGGGCGATGATGGTGCGGGCGCCGCTGGCCGTGGCCTTCGTGGCCGCCGGCCGCTTCGAGGTGGTCAGCGAGCACTTCAACCACCTGTTCGGCCACGGCGACGAGACCGACCTGACAGGCACCGACCAGCGCGCGTCGGTCGTGTCGGATTCGGCGCACCAGGCGCTGCAGGCCCGCATCGGCACCGCCTTCGGCGCGGGACGCCCGCTGGACGAGGAAGTGGAATTCGTCCGCCGCGACGGCTCGCGCTTCTGGGGCCGGCTGCAGGCGACGCCCGTGCACTGGGAACAGCCGGCGGGCGAGGCGATGTGGATCCTCGACGACGTCACCGCCGCCCGCCAGCAGCGGTTGCAGCCGACCTGGTCCGCCAAGCACGACGAGGTCACCGAACTCTCCAACCGCCGCGAGATGGAACGCCGCCTGGCCGAACACGTCGGCAGCCGCCGGCATGAGCCGGTGTCGGTGCTGTTCGTCGACATCGACAAGTTCAGCGAGATCCTGCAAGGCATGGGGGCGGAAGTCGCCGACCATTTCCTGTACGGACTGGGGCAGATGCTGATCACGAAGGTGCGGGCCTCCGACACCGTCGCGCGGCTGGAGAACGACCACTTCGTCGTGCTGCTGCCGGACTGCGACCAGCATTACGCCCAGATCGTCGCGGAGAAGATCCGCTCGTCCATCGCCGGCTATCGCCTGCGCTGGGGCCTGCACCGGGCGCGTGTGAAGGCCAGCCTGGGCGTGGTGCAGCTGCAGCCGTCGCTCGATACCGTGGATGCGGTGCTCGGCGCCGGGCAGTTGGCCTGCGCCGAAGCCAAGGCGGCCGGCGGGGATTCGGTCCGGGTGTTCATCTCGAGCGGGAGCTACGAGGAACTGGCGGGGGCTTGAGGCTCGCTCGTCGCTGGAGGCCCACGGACTTCGCAACGCCAGGCGCGGCCCATCACAGGGCATGAGGGCTCCCTCCAGGACCCTCACACCCTGTTCCGGGCCCAGTGGCGTCTCTGCCCTCGTGAGAGGGCTCGTGGCCTGCGTGGGGGCGTCCTGGCTCAGTACTCGAACGAGGCGTTCACGCTGACCGTGCGCGGCGTGCCCAGCACCAGGTAGCCGCTGCCCGGGAAGCCGCCCGAGGACGCCCAGTAGTTGCGGTCCGCCACGTTGTCGACGCGGGCCCGCAGCGTGACCAGGTGGCCGCGGACGTCCATCGCATACCGCGCGCCGACGTCCACGCGACCCCAGCCCGGCACGCTCAAGGTGTTGGTCGCATTGGCGTACATGCTGCTGGTGGCGACCACCCGCGCATCCAGCGACAAGCCCTGCGCGCCGGGCACGTTCCACTCGGTGCCCAGGTTCAGCATCGCGCGCGGTACGCCGATCACGCGCTTGCCGTCGGTCGTCGCGACGCCGGTGCGCTTCTGCTCGGCATCCAGCCAGGTCAACCCGCCCAGCAGCTTCAGGCCGGGCAGCGGTTCGCCGAAGGCGGTCAACTCGATGCCCTGGTGACGGTCTTCACCCTCGGCGGTGAAGCTCACGTTCGTGACTACCACGGACCGCGGCTTGGCCGTCGAGAAGAAGGCGACGCCGCCGCCGATGCGGCCGCCATCGAACTTCAGGCCGACTTCCTTCTGCTTCGATTGATAGGGCGGCAGCATCGTGCCCTGCAGCGATGGGCCGGCCGACACGCCGGCCGTGTCGCCCTGCGTCAGCCCCTCGATGTAGTTGGCGTAGGCCGACAGCGACTTGCCGAGCTTGAACACGACGCCCGCCATCGGGCTGGTGCGGCTGAGGTCGTACGGCGCCGCCGGCACGCCGGTGTTGTACGCATAGCTGCGGATGTCCATGGACTGGTGGCGCAGGCCCAGCGTCAGGCGCAGGGTGTCGTCGAGCATCACCAGCGTGTCCGCGAGCGCCGCGCTGCGCAGGCGCGTCATGCCGGTCGTCGCCGGGTCGTCCAGCTGGTTGCTGACGGAGAGCAGCGTCGGCAGCGGCGCCGTGCCACCGTCGTACAGATTCGTCGGGATCAGCCGCACTTGCGTGCTCGTCGTGGACACGCCGAAGGCGGCGCGCTTGTCCAGCCGGAAGGCACTCACCGAGGCCACCAGCTCATGCTTCACCGGCCCCGTGGTCAGCAGGCCCCGCACGCCGACCTCGCCGGTGCGGACGCGGTCCTCGCGCGTGTTGTCGAAGCGGGAGGTGGTGCCCGCACCGGTCGTGCTGTTGGTCAGGGTCAGGTTGGCCAGCGAATTGGCTTCGTCGCTGCTGCGCGCGCCGGCGGCGAACCACGCGGTCCATCCCTCGCCGAGCCAGCGGTCCAGGTCGACCTCGCCGCGCAGCGTGCCGAACAGGTCGCGCTCGTTGGAGTAGGTCCACGGCTGCGCCCAGTTGGAATCGCTGTCGGGCGCCTTGGGCACCGCGGTGGCGGTCGTGCCCAGCGTGACGTTGGTGCGGGTGCGCTTGAGCTTGTGGTCCTGGTAGCCGACGTCGGCGGACAGGCGCACGTCGCGGGCGCGCCAGTCCAGACCGATGGAGGCCATGCCCAGGTTGACGCTTTCTTTGTCCACGCTGGTGTCGCCGGCGCGCGAGGCCAGGTTGACGCGCACGCCGGTGGCGTTGTCCGGGCCGAAGCGCCGAGCCACGTCGACGGCCAGGATGGTCTGCCCGCCGCTGGCCGTGCCGACCGTCATCTGCGTCAGGGGCAGGCTGGGCGCGCGCTTGGGCAGCAGGTTGATCGAACCGCCGATGGCGTCGCTGTTGGGCGTCGCGCCGTTGAGGAAGGCCGAGGCGCCGCGCAGCACCTCGACGCGCTCGAAGAGCTCGGCCGAGATGTACTGGCGCGGCAGCAGGCCGTACAGCCCGTTGTAGGCGACGCTGTCGGAGTTCAGGATGAAGCCGCGGATGAAGTAGCTCTCCTGGAAGTTGCCGAAGCCCCGCGCGACGCGCACGCCGGGGTCGTTGAGCAGCACGTCGCCCACGCTGTGCGCCTGCGTGTTCTGGATCAGTTCGTTGGTGTAGGCCGTCGTGCTGAACGGCGTGTTCATGAGGTCCTGGTTGCCGAGCAGGCCGACCCGGCCGCCGCGCGCCACCTGGCCGCCGGCATAGGACTTGATCAGGCCGCCTCGCGAGGCGTCCGCGCTCGCTTCGACGACGACCTTCTGCAACTGCGTTGTGGCAGCTGTTGAAGCTGCGGAAGACGCCGCGGTTTCAGGGGCTTGCGGCGTCGACTGGGCGAACGCGCCACCCTGCAACGCGGCGGTCAGGGCGAGCGCCAGCGGCGCAAGGGCGGGTCGGAAAGCGGCAGACGGCATGGCGATGAGAAGAGTTCGCAGATAAGAATGTTTCGCATTATCTGGAGGCCAAGCCTCTGTCCGATGCGGCCGGCAGGTACGGCGCTGCAAACACCCCATCCGGGGTAGGTGGGACGGGCGTCTGGCGATCGAATTGCCCTCCGATGGCGCATTCGGCGTCGTTTTCAGGGGAAACCCGGACGGATCCGATCCAGAAAAATGAGCCGGAAACCCATTTCTTTTCTAAAGATCGGCTGGAAAGTGCCGATGACGGCGGGATGCCTGGTCGCTTGAGACCGGGATCCTGGGAAGAACGCCATGTCCAACGTCAGCCTGTCGACCGCCTTGTCCGGCATGTCCGCCGCCAACGAGCGCCTGCGCGCGTCCGCGAACAACGTCGCCAACGCCGCCACGCCGGGCTACCGCCGCGAGCGGATCGAGGCCCAGACGGCCGAGGACGGCAACGGCGTCACGACCAAGGTCGAGAAGCTGCCGGAACCCGGCGCCGACCTCCCGGCCGACATCGTCGAGCAGAAGTCGGCGACCTACGCCTTCGTCGGCAACCTGCGGGTGCTGCAGACGCAGATCCGGGCCGAGGGCGCGCTGCTCGACATCCACGTCTGAGCGTTTCGGCAGGGACGTCCCCGCCTCAATGACAAACGGCCGCTTCGAGCGGCCGTTGTCGTTTCCGGAGCGCGGCGGAGGCGGCTGCCTTCGCCCGGCCAGGGCCTCAGCTCATGGCTTCAGCTCGAACAGCGACGAACCGTCGCCGTTGTCCTTGACCCGGGTCACCTGAGGCGTCTCCTTGAGATGCGCCGCGGCCCCGTTGCCGGACACGAACTGCATCGCCACGCCCGGGACGGGCCGGATGCGCCAGGACGATGACGCGACCGCCGTGCTCAACGACGGCTGCGCCGCGAGGAAGTGGGCCAAGGCCTCGCGCGTCTCGTCCGGCGCGTCGACGACGACCTTGTCCGCCGCCAGCGCCGGGAAGTGGCCGCCGCCGTAGGCGCGGTAGTTGTTCGTGACGACGAGGAAGTCCGCGCGTTCATCCAGCGGCTGGCCGCGCCAGGTCAGGTTCACGACGCGCTGTCCGTCGCCGAGCCGCTTGCCGTCCTTGTCGAAACGCGCCGGCTGCGTCAGGTCGAGCTCGTAGCGCAAGGCGCCGTCCTGGCCCAGCATCATGTCGAAGTTGAAGCTCGGGTAGCTCGTGTCCACAAGGTCCTGCCGTGCCGGCCCCTGCGGATCGATGCGGCGGAACTGGCCGGCGGACATCTCCAGCCAGTCGCGCACCTGGGCGCCGCTGAGCTTCACGACCTTGATCGTGTTCGGGTAGACGTAGAGGTCGGCCACATGCTTGATCGCGACCGGCCCGGCGGGGATGTCCGTGTACTGCGTCCAGCCCTGGCGGCCACCGGACTTGAAGGGCGCGGCGGCGCTCAGCATCGGCAGCTTTTCCAGCGCCGTGCCCTGGACCGCCTTCAGCGCGTAAGCCAGCTGCGCCTGCGCGACCAGCCGCACGGCGGTGCCGTCGAGCACCTGCGAGAAGTAGCTCTGGATCGGCTGGTCCGCCATCGCGACCTGGCTGCGGACGTAGTCGAGCGTCGCCTGATGCTCGCCAGCGATCACGACCGCGGGCATCGGGTCGGCGTCGACGAGCGGCTTGCGCGTGGCGCGGTCGAAGATCGGGCGCAGGCTGGACTGGCTGTCCACGACCTGCCACCGCTTGCCGCTCTTGCCGTCCTTGCCGTCCTTGGCGTCCTTGCTGTCCGTCTGCTTCAGCGTCAGGTCGACGATGCCGAGGTGATCGCCCCAGCGGCCCGGCATCACGGCGGGCGTGCCGTAGAGCTGACCCTTCGCGAGGTCCACGCCCGGGTAGCCGGCGAAGCCGGGGCCGGGGAACTCGGTATGCGCATGACCCAGCAACAGCGCGTCCACGCCCTTCACGCGGGCGAGCTGGGCGGCCATGTTCTCGGACAGCTTGGGCAGCTCGGTCTTGTCGATGCCGGTGTGGGCGATGACGACGATCAGGTCCGCGCCACGTCGGCGCAGGTCCGTCACCTGCTCGGCCGCGGCGTCGACCATGTCGCGCACCCGTACCTTGCCCGCGAGGTTCTGGCGGTCCCACTCCAGGATCTGCGGCGGCGTGACGCCGACGACGCCGATCTTCAGCGCGTGGTCCTGGCCGGCCTCGTCGCGCATCGTGCGCTCGAGCATCACACTGGGCGTGAACGCATGACGACGGCCGTCGGCCTCCATCACGTTGGCGTTCAGGTAGGGGAAGCTGGCGCCGGCGATGGCCTGGCGCAGGAAGGGCAGGCCGTAGTTGAACTCGTGGTTGCCGAGGTTGCCGGCGTCGACGTCCAGCAGGTTCAGGATCTTGTAGGCGGGATGGATGTCCCCGGCCTTCAGCGGCTTCACACGCGCGACGACGTCGCCCAGCGGATTGCCCTGCAGCAGGTCGCCGTTGTCGAACAGCAGGCTGTTGGGCGCCTCGGCGCGGGCGCGGTGGATCAGCGTGATCGTCTTGGCCAGGCCGAACTCCTGGGCCGGGCGGTCCTGGTAGTAGTCGTAGTTCAACAGGTTCATGTGGATGTCGCTGGTCTCCAGCACGCGGAGCTTGAGCTCCGCGGCGGACAGCGGCATCGACAGGACGGACAGGGCCGCCAGCCCCAGCGCCAGGACCAGGGGGCGCGTCGAGCGCGTGCGCATCGGGGTCAGGCCCAGTCGGTGCCGTCGACCAGCACGGCGATCGCGCGCTGGAAGCCGTCGGCGTCGATCGCGTCGAAGCGGGCGGGCTCGGGGCTGTCGAGGTCGAAGACCCCGCGCAGTTTCCCGCCGGCGACGATGGGCAGCACCAGTTCCGAACGCGAGGCCGCGTCGCAGGCGATGTGGCCGGGGAAGGCGTGCACGTCCTCGACGAGCTGGACCTCGCGCGTCCGCGCGCAGGCGCCGCAGACGCCGCGGCTGAAGGCGATGCGCACGCAGGCGACCTTGCCCTGGAACGGGCCGAGCACGAGCTCCTGGTCGTTCGTCGCGTTGACGAGGTAGAAGCCGGCCCAGTTCAACGTCGGGACGGCGTTGAAGACCAGCGCGGAGAACTGCGCCAGGTTGGCGAGCCAGTCGCGCTCGCCATGCAGCAGGGCCTGGGTCTGGGCGACCAGCGTGTCATACGAGGCGCGCTTGGCCTCGGGGCTGGACATGTCCAGCAGCGCGGTGGGTTCGAAGCTCATGGGGCGGGATTGTGGCGGAGGTCATGCCGGGCGGTCGTCCGTCACGGCGAGAATGCGCCCCGTTTCAAGGGAGATCGGAACGATGAACGCACGAGGGAAGACGGCGCTGCTGGCCGTCGCGACGGGTTGGATGATGGCGGTCGGCGGTCACGCGCAGGCCGACGAGGTGAAGGCCGCGGCGATCCCCGCATCCGCGGCGGCGCCGGCCTCGCCGCTGCTCGGTCCCGATGAGCAGGTCGGCTGGGTGACGCAGGGCGAGTGGTCGCGCCGCTGGTGGGAATGGGCCTTGTCCTTCGAGGGCGACCTCAGTCCCGTCGCCGATCGCACCGGCGTCCAGTGCGGCAATCGCCAGTCGGGGGACGTGTTCTTCCTCGCCGGCACCTACGGCACGGCGCGCACCGTGCGCACCTGCCGGGTACCGGCCGACAAGTACCTGTTCTTCCCGCTGATCAACTACGTCTTCACGCCGACGCGCACCGGCATGCCGAGCTGCGCGCAGGTCACGCGCGACGCCGAGCGCATCACCGAGGGCGCCGAGATGCTGGTGCTGGAACTCGACGGCGTGCGCTACGACAACCTGCGGCGCCATCGGCAGGCCAGCCCGGAGTGCTTCAACGCCTGGGCGCGACATCCCAGCGGCGCGCGGCTCTTCCCGTCGGCGTCGAACGGCTACTACGTGATGCTGAAGCCGCTCGCGCGCGGCCGGCACACGCTGAACTTCGGCGGCGCGTTGCCGCGCATGTCGCAGGCGGTCAGCTACACCTTGATCGTCGAGTAGGTCTCATCCCGCAAGCGCCCGGCTGACCGGGCGCGCCGGGCCGCTCAGCCCCACAGCGCCGGCTTGTTCACCATCAGGTAGAAGACGACGAGCACCGCGATGAAGGCCGGGTAGCCCAGGCCTTCCCACCAGCGGGCATAGCGCCAGTACAGGGCCGGCAGCGGCTGGCCGCTGGCGAGCGCCGCGTCGGCCATCCGCGACAGCCGGATCTGCAGCCACACCACCGGCAGCCAGCAGGCGCCCGCGAGCAGGTACAGCGCGATGGACAGCGCCAGCCACGGCGTGTCCAGCGACCAGCCGGCGGTCATCGCCAGCCACACGCCGGTGAGCGGCTGCACGATCACCGCCGGCGTCGTGAACCAGAGGTCCGCGCGCTTGACCAGCCGCGCCACCACGGCCTGCGCCGCCAGCGAGCCGCTGCGGTTCGCGAAGAACAGGTAGAAGGCCGAGCCGAAGCCGGTGCCCGCCAGCAGCACGCTCGACACGATGTGCAGCCACTTGATCACGAGGTAGGTGTTCATCTTCTTTCCTCCAGGATTCTTGTTCTTCGAGATGTCCGGTACCGTCAGGCCGGCGCGTCCTCGTCGAGGATCAGCAGCAGGATCGCCACCGGCAGGTTCTTGGTCAGGCAGCCCAGCGGGTCCAGCCACAACGTGGGCAGGATCACCGTGGCCACCGCCGTCATCAGCAGCATCATCCCGCCCGCCAGGCGGTACACCCAACGGCGATGCCAGCGCCACATCGCCGCGCCGATCAGCAGGTCCACCAGCGCGCCCGCCACGATGACCGGCGCGATCCAGGCCTCGGGCGTCTGCGCGGCGACCATCAGGTCGCGGCTGCGGCCGTCGAGCTCGATCAGGCTGGCCGCGCCGGTGGCGAGCCACAGCGCGATCAGCCCCGCCCGCGCAACGACGCGCGTGCGGCGATGCCGGAAGTTCACAAGTCCGATGCCCATGCGGCCTCCACGAATCGTTCGACGGGGACCGCCGGCCGGCCGAGCACGCGCTCGAACGCGACGGCGTCGCCGATGTTGTCCTGCTCCAGCAGGGCCAGGCTCTCGCTGCTCCACGGCTGGCTGCTGACGTGGTCGCCCAGCCGGGCGCTCCAGCGGCTGGGGGCGTCAGGCAGCGGGATCACGCGCGCCGGCTGCTGTCCGCGCTGGCGCCGGAGTTCGCCGATGAAGGCCGCCAGACTCAGCGCCCGCGGGCCGACGGCGGTCACGATCTCCGGCCCGCCGTCCTGCAGCAGCCGCAGCACCGCCTGCGCGACGTCGGGCACGGCGACGGGTTGGACCTGGGCCTGGACGGCCGCGCGCGGCAGCACCAGCACCGGCAGTCGGGCCAGGTTCATGAACAGCGAGGCGCTCGCGCCGCCGCGGCCGTAGACGATGCTCGGGCGCAGCACGATGGCGTCGAGCCGGCCCTCGGCGCGCAGGCGCAGCAGCATCTCATCCGCGGCGCGCTTGGTTGTCGCGTAACGCGTGGGGCTGTGCGCCACGCCGTTCGCGGAGATCTGGATCACGCGCGTCACGCCCGCGCGGGCACAAGCCTCGAACAGCGCCGCGGGCGCCCGGTGATGGACCGGTTCGAGCTGGCGGCGCGGCGTGTCGCGCAGCAGGCCGACCGCGTTGACGACGGCATCGAAGCCGGTGACGCGCGGCACCCAGAGGTCGGGGGTCAGGTCTTGCTGGAAGTCCTGCGTGCGGGAGTTCCCCTCGGTGACGGCCAGGCCCGCCTCGCGCAGCGTGCGCACGATGCGGCGACCGACGAAGCCGCTGGCGCCGCAGACCAGGACCGATCGGATGGATGTCGGGTTCATGACGCGTCTCCGGTGTCGTCGCGCCGCACATGATGCGGATGCGGGTGGGGGTGGTACTCGCAGGCGTCGTCGCGGCACGCGGCGCGTCCGGCTCGGCGTTCCGCCGCGCGGCGCAGGCCGGTCTCGAAGACCATGCGCACGATCGGCCGGGGAATCCGGTAGCGGTTGCGGGCGACGACCGGATAGGCGCGGTCGCACACGGTCCGCAGCACGGGCAGGTCCATGATCCGCGCGATCCATCCGAGCTGCGCGCCGCGGTAGGCGAGCCGAATCGCCTCGGCACCGATCGCGAGCTGGCCATCGGCGCGCAGACCGTGCATCAGGTCCATCAGCGCGGGCATGTCCGTGCCCGGTGGAAACGCCGAGAAGCCTGGCTCGGAGATGTCCACGAAGCGCAGCAGGCCGGCGGTGTTGCGCAGCATCAGGTTGTGCATCTCGCCGCTGCAGATGGGGCAGGCGCCGTCGAAGTAGAGGGTCAGCGGATAGATCGACGGATCGGGGCCGGTGGTGGGGGCCGCGGGGAAAACTCGCATGGTGTTCTCCGGTTTGTGGTCTTGTTTGATATTTCAGTAGAGACAGAAATTCGTGTTCAAAAAAAGGGGCGGGTCAGGACCCGTCCCCGCGCACGAAGCGCTGCACGCTCGCGCCGAGCTTGAGCACCTTCTCCAGTGTCGACGGCGAGAGCCGCATCATTTCCTCTGACCAGGCGCCCAGCGTCTGCATCAGGCGCAAGCACTCGCGCACGCGGTCCTGGGCGTCGGGCGATTCGTTCTGGAAACCTTCGTCGGCGACGAGCTCGGCCAGCATGCGCACGGTGGGATCGAACTCGCGGTGCTTGCGCTCGCGGACGATGGTGCGGAGCAGTTCCCAGACGTCCGCGGTCGTCTCGAAATAGTCGCGGCGGTCCCCGAGCACGTGGGTCACGCGGATCAGGTTCCAGCTCTGCAGTTCCTTGAGGCTGGTGCTGACGTTGGAGCGGGCGACCGACAGCGTCTCGGCCAGTTCCTCCGCGTTGAGCGGCCGGCCGTGGAAGTAGAGCAGGGCGTGGATCTGCGCCACGGTGCGGTTGACGCCCCAGGCGCTGCCCATCTCGCCCCAGTGCAGGACGAAGCGGCGGGCGGTGTCGGTGAGTTCCATGCGCTGGACTGTAGCTTGACAGAAATTTCTGTCAAGACAGAAATAGCGTGTTCGAGAACTTGAATGACTGAAATCTGGCGCCGCGCGCCAAGACGGAACCGGCCGGCGGCGGATTCAGGCAATCCTCGACGAGTGCCACCAGACAGCACCGTTTCGATACTGCCGGGTTTGATTCGTGGAGATACCGGATGACGGCAAAGGCAGTGAAGCAGCGACGCAAGGATGGCGAGCAGGCGCAAGAGCAGGAGGATGGACAAGCGCACGAGCATGAGCACGAGACGCCGCCACGGGACCAGGCGGGCGACGTGGACAGGCAGGACGTGCCGGTCGCTGTCGATGAGGAGGGGCAGGACTCGGTCGTCGTGGCGGCGGCAGGCGTCATGACTGCCTTCGCGGCATTGGGGGCGATGTCGGGGACAGGCGGCGCGAGGACGGCGGTGTTCCAGCCGCCGCCGTCGCGAGTGCCGACGATGCTGACCATTCCGAAACCGATGATCGCCGATGAGTCGATGCCGTTGAACGCTCGGCTTGTGCCCGTTCACGAGCGAGTGCCCGAGGCGGCGGTGGATGCCAGGGCAGACGTCGACGCGTCACCGGTTCCGACGATCGCGCCAGAGCTTGAGCTCACGCCTCCGACAGCGCTTCCACCATCCGAGTCCGCAGCTGCGTCCGACGCCGAATCCGAGTCCGATCGCAAGCCCGAGCAAGTTCACGCACCCGTGCCAGCAGCCGAGCGTGAGCGTGAGCGCGAGCACGAGCACGAGCACGAGCACGAGCAGGTGGATGTGGATGTGGATGAGGCGGGCAGAGACGAGGGGGAGGAGAGCCACGAGAGCGACGAATTCGATGAGCGCGACGACAGCCCGGCGCCGATCGAGGTCGCGGGCCTTCTCCGACTGAGCCTGCAGAACGACACGGGCTTGACCGATTCGCAAAGGAAGGACTTCGTCACCTCCGATGCCACAGTGAGGGTTGACGGCGTGACCGAGGACCACGACAAGGTCGAGTACCGCATTGATGAGGGGCCCTGGATGCTGCTTGGGGATGAGCACGTCATTCACGAAGCGCAGTTTCAGGGCGATGGCGTGAAGCGGGTCGACGTCCGGTCTTTCGATTCGCACGGAGGTCCCTTGTCAGCGGATAGCCTCCACTTCGAGCTGGACACGACGGGGCCAGTGCCGCTTACCCATCAAGTCATGCATCCAATGGGAAGGGTGAACGAGGCCGGTGATCCGGAACCCGATGGCAGCTTTTGGCTCACGAAAGACGCGCAGGTAAAGCTGCTCGGATTGGAGGACGGGGCCATGTGGGCAGCCCATCAGTACACAGCAAAGGGTACGCATCAGGTTGCCGGGGAATCAGCCGAGGGCCAGGACAGCATGCTCACGGGGCGCTTTTTCAAGGAAGGCCCGCAACTTTTCGTCGTGGGCGTCACCGATCGGGCAGGCAACTCGGGAGCCTACAACGGCGCGGCCCTCAAGTTGCAAGGCCTTTGGTTGGACACGACGCCGCCACCGGCCCCGCAGTGGTCGTCCATTGGCGAGGCCCTGGGCGTCGAACAGTTCCAGCTCGACAAGCTCGAGCGACATGCGCATCTGGAGCATCGTCGGGACGAGCATTCGGACTGGCAGCGCGTGCGGGAGGGCGTGCTGACAGGACCGATGGAGGTCCGGCAAGTCGACCTCGCGGGGAATTCGAGCCTGGAGTCCGCTCGGCTTGGGGTCAATCAGATCCTGACGATCGGTGCAGCGAGGTCTGATCCGGCGTCGCTCCCGGATCGGGAGGAGACCCATGCCGAGAGCCTTGCCCCCCTTCGACTCCGCCTGTTGAACGACACCGGCGTCACCGAGGAGCAGAAGTCCGATCTCATCACCCGCAATGCCACCGTACGGGTCGAAGGGGTCGATTCAGAACATGGGCAGCTGGCGCAATACCGGATCGATGCCGGGGAATGGCGTCCTCTCGGGGAGAGGGACCTCATCAGCGACGCGGATTTCCCGGGGGATGGTGCGAAGCAGGTGGACGTGCGAACCCTGGATCCGGATGGCCGTCCCCGGTCGGAGGCGAGCTTGACGTTCAAAGTGGACAGAGGCAACGACGAGCCGAATTCTCTGACCGTCGTCCACGATCGCGGGCTGGTGTTCGACGCAACGCCGGAGGGGTGGCGGGAGAACTATGTGTTGACCAATCAGCCGCTCGTTCGAATCAGCGGTATCGAGCCTGGCGCCCGTTTTCGTGTCTGGCAGTCCGATCCCCATACCCACAGGGATATCTCGGGAGACGATGGCGTCGAAGGCAGCGGCGAGCTCATTCCGGAAGGGGCGTTCCGGGAAGGGGGACAGACCATCCGGGTCAAACTGTATGACAGCGCGGACAACATCAGCCAGGAAGCTCGCTTGGTGTCCGTCTGGCTGGACACCACGCCTCCGCCTGCGCCGGAGTTTCTCAGCCGGCCCACCGAATGGGGCCACGAAACGATGCTGGCCACCAATCGCGAACACGACAGCCACTTCCAGTACCGAGGGACGGGGGGCGGCGAATGGACGACCGCCCGCTTTGGCGAAAGCATCCTGGGGCCGGTCGAAGTGCGCCAGGTCGACCGCGCGGGAAATCCGAGCCAGGCCTCCGATCTGTCCGCCCACCAGCAGCTTCTTGTCGCTCACAAGACCGCGCCGCCGGAGGCGCCACAGTTCAAGCTCAGTGGGGACGACGACATCCTGATCCCTGCCAACCTCGAAGAGGGCGGCGTTCTCGATTACCGCGTCGACGGCGTCGGTCGTTGGAAAATGCTTGTCGAGGGCAAAGTCGTCGTCGGGCCCGCGGAGGTCCGCCAGAGAGACCAGGACGGCAATGTCAGCCAGGACAGCTTTTTCCTGGCACCTGACGTTCCGCTTTCAATGCCGATGCCCTCGAGCACCGTCCTGTGAACGTCTGAGGCTGCCGAGGGCGCCCAGCCAGGTGTCGACAGGTCCGGCCAGCCACGCGCGAGCCGCTTCCGACTGTTTGAGTTGCTGGTCCAGGAAAGCCACGCTGACCTGTTGCGCGGCCGTCATGCCGAGCTGCTGCTCGTGCAACTGCCGGTAGTCAGGCACGGCCGGGACCGGCGCCATGCGCGTCGGTCCTTCCTGGCCGCGTCCGCCGCGGCCGCCACCGCCTCGGCGGCCCTGGGGCTGCGACTGCGCCTGCTCTTCGGCGGCGCGGATCCGTTTCTGTTCGCGCTCGGTGTCCTCGGGCCGAGGCTCGTTGCCGCCGAGCGCCGCGTGGCGGACCTCGTTCGCGCTGAGGAGCCAGCCTCGTCCCGCCGGCATCGCGGCGAACGGCGCCTGGCGCCACTGCACGTCCCGCACCAGGCCGAGCACATCGCTGTCGTCCGGCCCCGTCAGGCCGAGCACCGGGATCGAGATGTCGCGATACCGCGCCGCGTCCGGTGAAGCGAACACCTGCGGGCTGATCACGATCGCGGCCACCGGCTGCACCGTCTTCAGCGCCAGCACCGAGCCGTCGGATTGCCGCTCGCCCGCCACCGCCATCGCGGTCTGCGCGCCGAGTTCATACCCTGCAACGACCGTTTTCGACCAGTCCAGCGAGCGCCACGGCGGATCGCCCTGGCCTTGGCCCTGCCGGCCCAGCCGCTGCGCCTCGGCAAGCAGCTCGTCCAGCCGCGCCAGCCGCTTGCGCATCTGCGCATCGGCGTAGTGACGCCGACCCAGTTCGGTGAACTCCGCCGAGCGCGCCAGCTCCGATGACCAGGCCGTCGCGTCGTCGTCCAGCGCCTGCAGCGAGAGCACCGCATAACCGGCCGCCGCCCAGGCGCGGCGCCAGCGGATGCCGGCGGTGTCGGACTCGCCCAGGCCGGGCAGGTACACGACGACCGGGCGGGGCGTGGTCCCCGCCGTCGCGCCCATGCTGGCCGGCATCGTCAGGCTCACGCGCACGTCGTCGCCGCGGATCCGCCACAGGATCGGTTGCATCGTCACCGGCTCGCCCTGCGGCGCGTAGCCGCGGGAAGCGAACTCGCGTTGCTGCTGCTGTTCCTCGATGCGCGCCTTCGGCGGCCCGCCGCCGCAACCGGCGAGCAGCAGCGCCGCGCCGAGCAGGGCAACACCCGCGAGGGTCAGGGAGCGGGCGCGGGCGCGCGGGCGAGGACGGGTCGGTTCGATCATGGGCGGCGACGCTAAGCGGGCGATGTAAAGCGGCGATTGCTGGGCGGCCGGGCGCCCGGGCGCTCAATGCGCCGGCGCCGCCACCGGCGACAAGCCCTCCGGGATGTCCGCGTTGAAGCGCTGCAGCACGTGCCGGCTCATGCCCTTGGCGAGTTCCTCCTCGCCGTAGAACACGGTGCCGAGCTGCTCGCGGCGCAGCAGTTCGGATTCCTCCTCGCCGTGGGTGCGCAGCACGATCTCGATGCCCGGGTTCAGCTGTCGCGCCGTGTCGGCCATCTGCCGCGCCTTCATCGAATCGGGCACCGCCACCACCAGCATCGCCGCGTTGGCGATGTGGGCCTGGACCAGCACCATCGGTTCGCTCGCGTCGCCGCTGACCGCCGCCATGCCGCGCTTGCGCAGCGCCTCGACGGTCTCGCGGCCCTGGTCCGCGACGACGAAGGGGATGCCGCGCTCCGTCAGCGCGTCGGCGATGCGCCGCCCCACGCGACCGTAGCCGACCAGCACGACCTGACCCTCCAGGTATTGACGCTCGGTCGTCTGCGGCAGCTCGGCGTAGGGGTCGTCGCGCGCCTCGAGCTCGCGCGCGAAGGACGAGCGCGCCAGCACCCAGCGCTGCAGCGGCTGGATCATCGCGAACATCACCGGGTTCAGCGCGATCGAGATCAGCGCCGCCGCCAGCACCAGGTTCATCCCGGCCTTCGGCAACAGCCCCAGCTGCACGCCCAGGCCGGCGAGGATGAAGCTGAACTCGCCGATCTGCGCCAGGCTGGCCGATACCGTCATCGCCGTGTTCAGCGGATAGCGGAACACGATGACCAGCGCCGCCGCCGCGATCGCCTTGCCCAGCATCACGATCGCGACGACGCCCAGCAGGTGCAGCGGCTGGTCGATCAGCGTCATCGGGTCGAACAGCATCCCCACCGACACGAAGAACAGCACCGAGAACGAGTCCCGCAGCGGCAGCGATTCCTGCGCGGCGCGGTGGCTGTATTCGGACTCGCGCATCACCGTGCCGGCGAAGAACGCGCCCAGCGCAAAGGACACGTGGAACAACTCCGACGCGCCGTAGGCGATGCCGATCGCCACGGCGATGACCATCAACGTGAACAGCTCGCGCGAGCCGGTCCGCGCCACCTGCCACAGCATCCACGGCAGCACGCGCCGCCCGACGACCAGCATCAGTACGACGAACGCGGCCATCTGGGCCAGCGTCTCGGCGATCGTGCGCCACAGCGGCGCGTCGGCGGAGGCGCCGGGCGCGGCGTTGCCGCCCAGCACCGTGGACAGCGGCGGCAGCAGCACCAGGATCAGCACCGTGGCCAGATCCTCGACCACCAGCCAGCCGACCGCGATGCGGCCGTTCATGGATTCGAGCGAGCCGCGCGACTCCAGCGCCTTCAGCAGCACCACCGTGCTGGCGCAGGACAGCGTCAGGCCGAAGACCAGCGCCTGACCCGCCGGCCAGCCCCACCACATCGCCAGGCCCATGCCCAGCGCCGTGGCGGCGGCCATCTGCACGACCGCGCCCGGCAGCGCGATGCGCTTGACCGCCATCAGGTCCTTCAGCGAGAAGTGCAGCCCGACGCCGAACATCAGCAGCATCACGCCGATCTCGGACAGCTGCGCGGCGATGCCGACATCGGCGACAAAGCCCGGCGTGGCCGGGCCGATCGCGATGCCCGCCAGCAGGTAGCCCACGAGCGCCGGCAGCTTCAGCCGCTCCGCGATGAAACCCAGGATCAGCGCCAGGCCGAAGCCCGCCGCCAGCGTCGAGATCAGGGAGACGTTGTGTTCCATCAGTGCGCCGCTCCCGGACCGGCGACGGCGGCGAAGGCCTCGCGGTGACGGGGGCCCTGCGCGAACGCGCCCAGGGCGGCGGCGATCCGGCGTTCCGCGTCCGCCGCGTCGGGCAGCTCGGGGCCGTAGATCTCCATCCAGGTCTGGAAGACCGGATCGTTGTCATGGCGCTGGAGCAGCCGCACCGGCTGCGCCTCACGCGCCTGTTCGAAGGCGGCCAGCGCGGCCGTCAGCTGGTCCGCATGGACGCGGTAGTAGACGTAGAGCTCGACCGGCGCGGTCGAGCGCGGAACAGGAGGGCGGGGAGGCGCGGCGGCGCGCGTCGGCGGCGATGCATTCATTCAGGTTCTCCGATGACGTAAGGCAGGGGACGCGGGGTAAGGACAGCGCCTTGCGCGCTGCCCAGATGCAAGCTGCCGGACTCGAGCGCGGCGAGCTTCACTTCCGCCAGCAGCAGCGGGCGGCCTTCCTGGCGGCCGAAGCCGGCGACCATGCCGGCGGGCTGCTCCGGATCGGCGCTGTGGAAGATCTCCTGGCCGGGCGTGGCGTCGGCATCGCTGCCTTCCAGCGCGAACAGGTGGGTCCGTCGCTTGATCGTGCCGCGGTACTGGCTGCGCGCCACGACTTCCTGGCCCGGATAGCAGCCCTTCTGGAAGTTCACGCCGCCCAGCAGTTCCAGGTTGAGCATCTGGGGCACGAACTGTTCCACCGTCCCCTGGCGGATCCAGGCCAGCCCGGCGGTCACGTCCAGGCCTTGCCATTCCTCGGGATCGATGACAGGCAGCGCCGGCGCCGGCGCGTCGGCGGGCTGCAACAGCAGGAAGCGCGGCGTCAGGCCGTCGTCGGGCAGGCGCGTGGCCAGCGCCTCGCGGCCGTCGGCCAGGGCGACGCGGCCCACGGACCAGACCGTCGCCGGGGCGGCGCCCGCTGCGGCCCCCGCCAGCCAGTCGCGCGCCTGCGCGCCGGACAAGCCCCACACGGCCCAGGCCGCGCTGTCGTCGCTCAGCTTGCACTTGGCGCGCAGCACGAACATCGACAGCCGCTTCACCGTCGCCGGCAGCACCTCGGCGGGCAGCGCCAGCAGCACGGTCTGGTCGTCGGGCTTGACCGCCAGCATCGTCGCCAGCAGGCGGCCCTTGGCCGAGCAGAAGCCCGCCAGCCGCGCCTGCGCGCCGGTCTGAAGGGCCAGGTCTTGCGTCAGCTGCGTGTGCAGGAACTTGGCGGCTTCCTCGCCCTGGGCGCGGATCACGCCCCAGTCGGCAAGCCGGACGGCGCCCAGCGCCGAGGACGGCACGGGCGGCGGAGCGTGGTGGAGGTCTTCGATCATGGGCCGATTATCATCAGCCCCCGCATTTCACGAAGGGCGTCGGGTCTTGTCACGCGCGAAAAACAGATCTCGCGGCACCGCGAGAAAAACGAAGAAGCAGTCGGGCCGGATCGGGCGCTGGCTGCTGTCCGTCCTGGTGGCGGGCGTGGTGCTGGTCGGCGGCGGCGCGGGCGCGCTCTGGTGGTGGCTGCAGGCGCCGCTGGCGCTGGAGAAGCCGGGCATCGAACTCTCCATCGAACCGGGCACGCCGCCGCAGCAGGTCGCGCAGGCCTGGGTCGGGGCCGGCGTGCAGACCGATCCGCGCTTCCTGTACGCGTGGTTCCGGTATTCGGGCCAGGCGAGGAAGATCCGCGCCGGCAGCTACGAGATCCATGCCGGCATCACGCCGCGCGAGCTGCTCGACAAGATGGTGCGCGGTGACCAGGTGCTGGAACAGCTGCGCCTGATCGAAGGCTGGAACTTCCGCCAGCTGCGCGCCGCGATCGCGGCCGCGCCGGCCTTGAAGCAGACCACCGCGACGATGACGGACGAGCAGATCATGGCGGCGATCGGCGCGCCCGGGCAGGCGCCCGAGGGGCGCTTCTTCCCGGACACCTACGCCTACAGCCTGGGCGTCAGCGACCTGACGGTGCTCAAGCGCGCCCATGCGTTGATGCAGAAACGGCTGGAGAGCGCCTGGGCCGGCCGCGGCGACGGCCTGCCGCTCAAGAGCGCGGACGAGGCGCTGATCCTGGCCTCCATCGTCGAGAAGGAAACCGGCGCCGCCGCGGATCGCGGCCTGGTCGCGGCGGTGTTCGTCAACCGGCTCAAGGCCGGCATGCCGCTGCAGACCGATCCGACGGTGATCTACGGCCTGGGGGCGGACTTCGACGGCAACCTGCGCAAGAGCCACCTGCAGACCGACACGCCGTTCAACACCTACACCCGCGGCGGCCTGCCGCCGACGCCGATCGCGATGCCGGGCCTGGCCGCGCTGCAGGCCACGCTGCATCCGACGCCGTCCAAGGCGCTGTACTTCGTGTCGCGCGGGGACGGCACCAGCCAGTTCAGCGAGGACCTGGCCGCGCATAATCGCGCGGTCAACAAGTACCAGCGCGGCCGCTGAAGCGACCGCGCTTCGCTTTTTCCGCTTTTTTTCCCATCCGGGTTCCGAGAGAGCACCACGCGTGAGCGGTCGTTTCATCACCTTCGAAGGCATCGACGGGGCGGGCAAGTCCACCCACATCGAGTCCGTCGCGCAGCACCTGCGCCAACGCGGCGCCGAACTGGTCCAGACCCGCGAGCCCGGCGGCACGCCGCTGGCCGAGTCGTTGCGGGGCCTGTTCCTGCACCAGGACATGGACGGGCTGACCGAGGCCTTGCTGGTCTTCGCCGCGCGGCGCGACCATGTGCAGCGCGTCATCGCGCCGGCGCTGGCGCTGGGCCAGACGGTGCTGTGCGACCGCTTCACCGACGCGAGCTTCGCGTACCAGGGCGGCGGCCGCGGCATGGACGTCCAGGTGCTGGCGACGCTGGAGCAGTGGGTGCAGCAGGGGCGCCAGCCGGACCTGACCTTCTGGTTCGACGTGGACCCCGCCGTGGCGGCGCAGCGCCGGGCGCAGGCCCGCGACGCGGACCGGCTGGAGCAGCTGGATCTCGACTTCTTCGCCCGCGTGCGTGCCGGTTACCAGCGTCGCGCCGAGGCGGCGCGGGGCCGCATCGTGCGCATCGATGCGGGCGACACCATTGCGGGCGTCGCGGACCAGATCCGCGCGGAACTGGAGCGACGGGGATGGTGACCGATTCCTCCGTCACGGCCGACGGCGCCGCGGCCTTGGCCGAAGGCGGCCAGTTGCCGCTGCCCTGGCTGGCCGAGCCCCTGCATCAGGCGCTCACACAAGGCCGCAGCCATGCGCTGCTGCTGCAGGGGCCGGCCGGTGTCGGCCAGTTCGACCTGGCGCTGCTGCTGGCGCAGGCCTGGCTCTGCGAGGCGCGCACCTCGACCGACCAGCCCGGCTGCGGCCGCTGCCCGAGCTGCCACCTGCTGCGCTCGCGCTCGCATCCCGACTTCCAGGTGCTGCTGCCCGAGGCCTTGCGCGAGCCCCTGGGCTTCGGCGCGATGGACGCCGAGGGGGACGGCGCCTCCTCGGCCAAGGCCAGCAAGACCAAGCCCAGCCGCGAGATCAAGATCGAGGCCGTCCGCCAGATGCTGTCCTTCGCGCAGGTCAGCGCGGCACGGGGCAAGGCCAAGGTGGTCGTCGTCTATCCCGCGGAGGCGCTGAACACCATCGCCGCCAATGCGCTGCTGAAGACGCTGGAGGAGCCGGCGGGGCTGCTGCGTTTCGTCCTGGCGAGCGCCGCGCCGCAGCAGTTGCTGCCGACGATCCGCAGCCGCTGCCAGCCGCTGCAGATGGCGCTGCCCGGCCGCGAAGCGGCGCTGGCCTGGCTGACCGGGCAGGGCGTCGACCAGCCCGGCGTGCTGCTGGACGCCACCGGTGGCCGTCCGCAGGAGGCGCTGCAGTGGAGCGAGGAGGGCATCGCCGCCAGGACTTGGCTGGAGCTGCCGCGCCGCATCGCCAAGGGCGAGGCCGTGGCGCTGACCGACTGGCCGGTGCCGCGCGCGATCGCCGCCATGCAGCGCCTGGTGCACGACCTGATGCGCATCGCCCACGGCGCCGGGCCGGCCTACTTCCCGCGCGATGCGCTGCCCAAGCTGCCGGCAGTGCGCGCCGCGCTGGACCAGTGGGCCCGGACGCTGCAGCAGGCGGCGCGGCACGCGGACCACCCGCTCAACGCCGGGCTGCTGATGGAGTCGCTGGTGGCCCAGGGGCAACAGGCGATGCGGCCGGCACGCTGATCAAGGCGGTAACCAAGTCTGACCCCGGGGCGCCGCGAGTAGACTTGGCGCCATGAGCGAACTCAGCCTGAAACCCATGAGCACCACGCCGCCCGCGTCCGCCCCCGTCCCGGCTCCCGCCGGCGGTGCCCGACCCAGCGTGATCCAGCTGGTGTTCAAGGAGAAGGGCGCCCTCTACGCGGCCTACATCCCGATCTTCTCGGAAGGCGGCGTCTTCGTGCCGACCACGCGCGACTACAAGCTGGGCGAGGACATCTACCTGCTGATGACACTGCCCGAGGATCCCAACCGCTATCCGGTCGCCGGCAAGGTCGCCTGGCTGACGCCGGCCAACGCGTCGGGCGGCCGCACGCAGGGCGTCGGCGTGCGCTTCCCCGGCGACGAGAAGACCCGCGTGATCAAGCTCAAGATCGAGGAACTGCTGGGCACGGCGATCTCCTCGGCCAAGCCGACGCAGACGATCTGATCCCCGCAGACCGGCGGCACCGTGGCCGTCCCGCCGCGGCGTCGGCGCCGCTTCAGCGCCCGGCCACGAGCCCGGCGGAGTTGTTCCCATGTACATCGATTCCCATTGCCATCTGAGCTTTCCCGAGCTCAAGTCCCAACTCCCCGACCTGCTCGCCGCGATGGACGCGGCCCAGGTGACGCAGGCCGTCTGCATCTGCACGACGATGGAGGAGTTCCCCGAGGTCCGTGCCATCGCGGACGCGCACCGGCAGCTGTTCGCGACCGTCGGCGTCCATCCGGACAGCGACGAGGTCCATGAGCCCAGCGTCGACGAACTGGTCGACGGCGCCGCGCATCCGAAGGTCGTCGCCATCGGCGAAACCGGACTGGACTACTACCGCCTCAACGGCCGGACCGTCGAGGAGATGGAGTGGCAGCGCGAGCGCTTCCGCCACCATATCCGCGCCGCGAAGCGCACCGGCAAGCCGTTGGTGATCCACACCCGCTCGGCCGCCGAGGACACGCTGCGACTGATGCGCGAGGAGGACGCCGGCCAGCCCGGCGGCGTCGTGCACTGCTTCACCGAGACCATGGACGTGGCGAAGGCGGCGCTGGACCTGGGCTTCCACATCTCGTTCTCCGGGATCGTGACCTTCAAGAACGCGGCGGACCTGCGGGAGGTCGCGAAGATCGTCCCCGCCGACCGGATCCTGATCGAGACCGACAGCCCCTATCTGGCGCCCGTGCCGTACCGCGGCAAGCTGAACCAGCCGGCCTATGTGCCGCACGTGGCCAAGCTGATCGCCGAGGTCCGCGGCGTGCCGGTGGAGACCTTGGCGGCGCAGTGCACGGCGAACACGCGGCGGCTGTTCCAGCTGCCGGAGGCCGCCTGAGATGGCGGCCGGTTCGCTCCGGAAGACGTCGAACATGGGCGTGTCGTCCGCCGTGGGCGCTGCCCTGGTAGGCCTGATGCTGGCCGCGGCGCCGGGGGCGACGGTCCTGGCGCAGGGGCGCTTCGGATCGCCGTCGCAGGCGTCGTCGTCATCGTCGGACAGCTCGACGTCCCCCGAATTGCATGTCGCCGCCCGCAACGACCACGCCAGCACGGTGATGAAGCTGCTGCTGGAAGGGGTCGATCCCAACGTCCGCGACAAGCAGGGCAACACGGCCCTGCACGTGGCGATCCGCGAGGAGTCCGGCAAGGCCTTCGAAGCCCTGCTGAAGAGCCCCGGCACCGACGTCAGCGCGATCAACCAGGCTGGCGAGACGCCGCTGATGCTGGCGGCGCTCAAGGGCCAGCTGGCGTGGGCCAAGGAACTCGTGAAACGCGGCGCGCTGGTCAACGAGCCCGGCTGGTCGGCGCTGCATTACGCGGCTGCCGGACCGAACGAGCATCTCGTGCGCTGGCTGGTGGAGCAGGGCGCCGACATCGACGCCCGGTCGGACAACGGGACGACCCCGCTGATGATGGCGGCCGGTTACGGCGGCCTCAGCGGCGCCGAGGTGCTGATCGCCGCCGGCGCCGACGTCACGCTGAGCAACGACCACAAGATGACGGCCGCCGACTTCGCCCGCCGCGCCGGCCAGGACGAGATGGCCGACAGGCTCGACAAGCTGGCCCGGGCGCGGCATCCGTCACGCCCGCGCACGTCGCCGTGAGGCGGCTGCTGGCATACCCCTAGGAATCCGTCTGACACGCGGTTTGGCCCGCCGCCCACTGTTGGCGGCGCGGGTCGGTCCCTACAGTTCATTCCATGCCGACACGGTGTCGGCGCCGCCCTCAGGCCCTCGCAAGCTGGCCCTCGGAATCAACTGAATCCCCCTGGAGACCGACATGCAGACCACGACCCAAGACTTCGCCGCCAACCCGTTCGCGATGCTGCTGGATCCCGAGCGCGTCGCCCACGAAGTGGCCGCCTCCGAGCGTCTGTCCCGTCTGCGCAGCCGCGTCTACCGCCCGCTGGACAAGCCGCTGATCGCGCATCGCGGCGCCGCCGACCAGGCCGCCTTCGACGAGGAAGTCGACGCCGCCGAGCTCTCCGAAGCGGACCTGCTGCCGCTGGACGATGAGCCGTCCGACGGCATCGCGCTGAGCGCCTGATCCCTGCCGGGGCAAGGAATCGTCTGCCGACGCGTTGTCAGCCCTGTCTGACTTCCGCTTCCGACAGCCGACTACACCCGACGCCCCGCGATCTCCCTAGCATGACACTCAGCAAGGTCCATTTATCGTGTGACCCAGCCCCACAGCCCTCCTGGAGACTGTCATGCGCCGCCCCCGAGTCCTCGCCATCCACGTCGCCAACGCTTCGCGCGTTTCCGTCGAGAGCCGCTGGCGGCTGACGGCGGTGGCCGGCTTGCCGGTCCTGGCGGTCGGCATGCTGCTGGGCCTGGGCGGCTGCGCCTCGATGGACGGCCGCACGGACGGCAACATCCCCGGCGCCACGACCGGCGCCACCCCGGGTACGGCGCCCGCCGTCCTTGGCGGCAACCTCTGGTCGTCCCGGATGGAAGAGCGTCGCCAGGCGCTGGCCCAGGCAGGCGCCGGTGCGGGCATCAGTGTTGCCCGTACGCCGGACAACCAGCTCAAGCTGAGCGTGCCCGCCGATGTCTCCTTCGACATCGGCCGTTCCGAACTCAAGCCGGCGCTGCGCCCGGTGCTCGACGAGGTCAGCCGCAACCTGGACGACAGCGTCCGCGTGACCATCGTCGGCCACACCGACAGCTCGGCGGGTGATGCGGTCAACGGGCCGCTGTCGCTGGACCGCGCCGAGGCCGTGCGTGAGTACCTGGTCCATCACGGCGTCCGGCGCGGCCGGTTGCTGGTGGAGGGCCGTGGCGGACGACAGCCGGTGGCCAGCAACGCCACTGAGGCCGGGCGGGCCGCCAATCGTCGGATCGAGATTTTCCTGTCGCAACCCGCGTCCTAAGTTGTCTGCAAGAACGGGAGTTGAGTCATGAACGCCTTCTGCCCCCGAAATGTCCTTCGCGCGGCGCTGATGCCGGTGACCCTGTCGCTGGCCTCCGTCGTCCAGGCGGCACCCGCCGTCACCGCGACGCCGAGTTCGCTCGATGATCATGTCGAGCTGTCGGGTCGCAGCCTGTCGGAACGGACGCGCCAGCAAGCCTTGCGCGACACCTCGTCCGGCTCCCGCTACACGGTGACGCAGACTGCCGCCGAGCCGTTGGCGACCGCCAACCAGTCCCCGGGCGCCGCCGGCTGGTATGGCCGTGCGCCGCAGGCGACGCAGACGATGTTGTGGGCCAGGCCCTTGTCCGGCAGCGGGCTCCGGCTGGGCGTCGGTGTGGAGCAGCGAGGCGCCGCGTTCGGCGGCGGGTTGTATGCGACGCCCTACCAGAACCTGCGCCCCGGCGCGGCCGGCGACGCCGGCGTGCTCGTCGGACTGGCGATGCCGACCGGGCCACGATCCCACGCCTTCGTGCAGACGCCACTGATCGACGCACAGCGCGCCCAGATCGATGATCTGAACGTGCCGGGACTCAACAACCGCGATCAGCGTCAGGTGCGCGTCGGCCTGGCGTTCAACAGCCGCAAGCCGTATGCGGACCTTCGCAAGGGCTTCAAGATGGAACTGAGCGGGCAGTCGTCGCTGACCTTCCGTCCGCGGGGCGGGCGCGTCGGCGTGACCTTCCAGAAGATCTGGTGAGACGGCCGCCTTCGCGCGCCTCGTCCACCCTCCACGAAAGCCGGCGCGAGCCGGCTTTTTCGTTGCTGCCTCGCTGCTGCTTCATTGAGGCCTCGTCGGCGTCACGTTGATGCCGCGTGGTGCCAGTCGTCGACATCCGGTCTTCAGTCCCGCTGCGTGGGACCTTGGCGGGTCGGTAGGTCCTCTCCTACAGCGCATCGGTTGCGGCTCCGACGCAGGGTCGCGGTGCGGGACTGCCTCTGGCGGACGGGCCAGTCCCTAAAGTTCATTCCATCGCGGCACGGTGCCGCGCAGGAGAACCGAGATGCTGCACTACGCCGTCGTCTTTTTCGTCATTGCCTTGATCGCCGCGCTGTTCGGCTTCGGCGGCATCGCCGCCGGCGCCGCGAGCATTGCGAAGATCCTTTTCTTCGTCTTCGTGATCATGGCCGTCGTGACCTTCGTGATGAGCCTGCTTCGAAAGTGACGGTGCCGGATCCGACCGCCGCCGATTCACTGCCTCTCCCAACAACAAGCAAAGGATGACCATGAACAAGCACGCAACCACCGCACTGATCGCCGCCGCCCTGAGCCTGTGCGCCGGCATGGCGCAAGCCGCCAACTTCTCGAAGTCGGTCTACGACGGCGCCAAGGACGACATCAAGAAGACCTACAAGGTCGACAAGGACGGCTGTGATCAGCTGTCGGGCAACGCCAAGGACATCTGCGTGAAGGAGGCCAAGGGCCGCGAGGACGTGGCGCTGGCCCAGCTCGAGTACAACTACAGCGGCAACGCCAAGGACGAGGCCAAGCTGATCGAGGCGCGTTATGAGGCCCGCTACGACGTGGCCAAGGAGCGCTGCGACGACCGCTCGGGCGAGGCCAAGGACGTGTGCCAGCGCGAAGCCAAGACCTCGTACGAGAAGGCCAAGGCCGAACTCAAGATGAACAAGAAGGTGGCTGCGGCCGTCGATGACGCGGAGGAAACCCGCGTGAAGGCGGACTACAAGCTGGCCGCCGAGAAGTGCAACACGCTGTCCGGCGATGCCAAGGACGTGTGCGTGAATTCGGCCAAGGCGCGTTACGCCCAGCGTTGATCGGCGGAGCAATTCCACCCCGGCGGGGGGCGCCGTCGACCCGAGGTCGTTCGCGCCTGACGTTGCACCGGCGGATCCGGGCCTAGAACTCGAACATTGCCCGGATCCCCCTGTCGACACCACTGCAACGGCGCCCCGAAGGGCGCCATTTTTCTTGGGGTCAGCCCGGGGCGGGGCAAGGTCAGGCGAGCCCGGCCTTGTCCAGTCCGAAGGCCTTGTCCTGCGAGCCGGGAATGCTCTGGAACGCGACGTTGAGGCGGTTCCAGGCGTTGATCGAGGACACCAGCCAGGTGAGGTCGGACAGCTCCTTCTCGTTGAACTGCTCGCGGACTTCGGCATAGACCGCGTCGGACACGCCGGACTCGGGGATGCGCGTGAGCGTCTCGGTCCAGAGCAGCGCGGCGCGTTCGCGGCTGGAGAACAGCGGCGACTCGCGCCAGATCGCGACGTGGTGCAGGCGCAGCGGGCGCTCCCCGCCGATGACCGCCTGCTTGACGTGCATGTCCAGGCAGAAGGCGCAGCCGTTGAGCTGCGAGGCGCGGATCTCGACCAGATATTGCAGGGCGTGCTCGAGTCCGCCCTCCTTCAGGGCCATGGACAGCTCCACCAGCTTCTTGAAGGCGGCGGGCGACTGCTGCATGTAGTTCAGACGTTGGCTCATGGAAGGCTCCGTGTTGAGGAAGTGAAGGGTAGGTATCCACAAGACGGCGCAGCCGTCGCACTTGTGACATCGCTTTGCGCCCAAGCGCCGGTGTCGCCTCGCTAAACTGGCCGGCGCCCGCCCAAGAAGGCCTTGAACACCTCGTGCCGTGACCGCTCCAGCCTCCCCGTCTTCCCCCTCCTCCGGCGCCGCGCCGGTCCCCAAGACCAGCGTCTTCCGTCATCCCGGCTTCACGGCGTTCCTGATCTGCCGCCTGGCGGCGGTATTCGCCGGGCAGATCCAGGCGGTGGTCGTCGCCTGGCAGGTGTACGACCTGACCCGCGAGCCGTTGGCGCTGGCCTATGTCGGCCTGGCGCAGTTCATCCCGATGCTGCTGCTCCTGCTGCCGGCCGGTGACCTGATCGACCGTTTCAGCCGCAAGCCGATCCTGGCGATCAGCTGGGCCGTGAGCGCGAGTTGCAGCCTGGCGCTGTGGTGGCTGTCCGGCCACGGCCACGCGGGCGTGACCGGGATCTATGCCGTGCTGGTGCTGTTCGGCTGCGCGCGGGCCTTCTCCGGTCCCGCGTTGCAGAGCCTGTTGCCGCAGATCGTCCCGCGCGAACAGCTGGCGCAGGCGATCGCCGCCAACAGCATGCTGCTGCGCGTGGCCAGCATCGGCGGTCCGTTCCTGGGCGGGATCCTGTACGGATTCGGTGGCTCCGGGCTGACCTATCTCGTCTGTCTGGCCTGTTTCGCGCTGGGCACCGCGCTGCTGGTCGGTGCCGTGCCGGTGCGCTTTGCCGCGCCGCCTTCGCCCGCGGGCGGCAACATCTGGCAGCGCTTCGGCGCCGGGATCCACTTCATCCGCTCGCGGCCCATCATCCTCGGCACGATCTCGCTGGACCTGTTCGCGGTGTTGCTGGGCGGCGTCGTCGCGCTGCTGCCGATCTACGCCCACGAAGTCCTGCATGCCGGCCCGGAAGGACTGGGCGCGCTGCGCAGCGCCATGGCCGTGGGCGAAGTCACCGCCGGTCTTTATCTCAGCCTGCGGCCGTTCAACCGGCATGTCGGGAAAGTGATGTTCGCGGCGGTGGCGGTGTTCGGCCTGGCCAACCTGGTGTTCTCGTTGTCGACCACCTTCTGGCTGTCCTTCGGGGCGCTGGCGATTGCCGGCGCGGCGGACATGGTCAGCGTCTACATCCGCGGCGCGCTGGTGCAGTTCTCCACCCCCGACGAAATGCGGGGCCGCGTCAACGCGGTGAACATGCTCTTCATCGGCTCGTCGAACGAGTTGGGGGAGTTCCGCGCCGGGAGCGCCGCGGCCGCGCTGGGCGCGGTGCCCGCGGCGGTGACGGGGGCCGTCTGCACGCTGGGCGTCGTGGCGGCCTGGGCGGCGCTGTTCAAGCCGCTGCGCACGGTCGACCGCTTCGAGGAAGCGACCCCGGCCGTCACGCGCTGACTGTCATCACGCCTACAAAGAAAAGCCGCGCCGACCCGGAGGGTGCGACGCGGCAACAGGGAGGATGCAGTGGAGGGGGTGGCAAACGCCAGGCCCGCCTTGAACGCAGGCCTGGGGCCGGATGCCGTCAGGTTGTCAGTGGCTGTTGCGACCGCGCACGGCCGGCGGAAGGTAATCCTTGCCAACCATGGCGCGGGCGAACAGGTAGTTGTTGCGAGCGCGGGCGGGCAGGCTGTCCAGATCGACGTGACCTTGCGGATCGCACGGGAAAGACATCCCGCGGCCAGCGTCGAAGATGGATTCAAACCGGATCTCGAATTGCGACGCAGCGGCGTCGGCGGCGATCTGGAGGTTCATTTGGGTTCTCCTGCTGAGTGCCTTTGCTTTCACTATCGGCGCTGGGGCGTTCGCTTCCCATAAGCGCAGCACGGTGCGTGGTGTCGGTGCGCGGAGGTGGTCCGTGTCCGACGTCGTCCTACAGCATGTGGGCACAACGGAAGTGCGTCGGATGACGTTGACGGTGCGGTCGAAGTTCGCCCGGAACTTCACACAGTTTTGCAGTCCTGCACGGCACTGCGATGGCTGTGGGACAGCGCCTACAGCGCGTCGCGGTGGCCGCCGCTTCGCTGGCGCTCCGGTGACGACGACGATGCCTTCATCGCAACCTGATCCCGCTCCGGTTCGAGGTCACCATGGACGACAACATGCTCATGCTGATGACATTGGCCACGTGTACGGCTACCGCGTTGGCGGTGCGTATGTGGCAATGGCTCGACGAACTGCCGCGGGACGACTTCCAGGAGGACCTGCCATGAGCGCCCGACCACCCCTGCCGCCCGAGCATCCCGCCGACGCTTCCACGGTCGATCCTTCCGTCGAACGTCTGGCCAGTGAAGACCAGCCGCTGAGTCAGTCCGCCTTCATCTGCGGCGAAGTGACCTACCGGACCGGTGACGGTCCGATGATGGCCATCCGTCCCGGCGCCGTGCAGGTCGAAATCAACGAGCACGACGTGACGCTGGGCTGGGAGGAGGGCGACTCGCGCCTGAGTGCCCTCATGCCCCGCAGCGAGTACGCGCGCTTCATCGGCACCGGCGCGATCAAGCCGGTCGTGACGCACCGACCGGACGACGTCGCTGCGGGGGCCGGCGACGCAAGCGATGCGCCGAACGCATCGAACTCGCAGCCGGAACTGGACAAGGCGCAGGGCAAGCCCGGGCACTGAGTCGGGACGGCGTCACGCACGAGCGGGCGGCGCTGCGCAATGAAAAACGCCTCGGAGATTCCGAGGCGTTTTTGCGTGCGGCGAGACGATCAGTCGCGATCGCCGCCGACGACGCCCAGCAACTGCAGCAGCGCGGTGAACACGTTGTACAGGTCCAGGTAGATGTTGAGCGTCGCGCTGATGTAGTTGGTCTCGCCGCCGTCGATGACGCGCTTGACGTCGACCAGCATGAAGGCCGAGAAGATGCCCAGCACGGCGACCAGCAGCGCCAGGTGCACGCCGGTGGATTGCAGGAAGACGTTGGCGATGCCGGCGATCATCGCGATCACGGCGCCGACGAACAGGAACTTCTGCAGGCCCGAGAGGTCGCGCTTGACCACGGTCGCCAGCGACGCCATCGCGAAGAAGATCCCCGCGGTGCCGCCGAAGGCCGTCATGATCAGCGTGCCGCCGTTCTTGAAGCCCAGGATCGCGGCCAGCAGGCGCGACAGCATCAGGCCCATGAAGAACGTGAAGGCCAGCAGCGAGGCGACGCCGGCGGCGGAGTTCTTGGTCTTCTCGACCAGGAACATCAGGCCGAACGCGCCGACGAAGAACAGGATCATGCTCGCGCCGTTGCCCATGGCGGCGAGCAATCCGGTGCTCACGCCGATCCAGGCGCCGAGCACGGTCGGGATCAGCGAGAGCGCCAGCAGCGCGTAGGTGTTGCGCAGGACGCGCTGGCGGTCGGCGGACAGCGACGAGCCGAAGCCGCCGGGGTTGAGGTCGATGATGCGGTCGTTCATGTGCGTGCGCCCCATGAAGTGAGAGTTGCTGTCGATTGTAGGCATGGGTCTTAAGGCTTCGTTAAAGTGATCGTCTTTCCTTCAATGACCCCGACGAGGCCGCAGATGAAACAGAAGCCCTTCCTGACCCTGGACGACGTCAAGCGCATCGCCGCCGCCGCGGAAGCTGAAGCCGTCAAGAACAACTGGCCCGTGACCATCGCGATCGTCGACGACGGTGGTCATCTGCTGTGGCTGCAACGCCTGGACAACGCTGCCGCCACGTCGGCCGTGATCGCCCCCGCAAAGGCCAAGACGGCCGCGCTCGGACGCCGCGAATCCAAGGTCTATGAGGACATCGTCAACAACGGTCGCAACGCCTTCCTCAGCGTGCCGCTGGAAGGGATGCTCGAGGGCGGCGTGCCGGTGATCGTCGACGGCTTCTGCGTCGGCGCGGTCGGCGTCAGCGGCGTGAAGTCCAACGAGGACGCGCAGGTCGCCAAGGCCGGCATCGCCGCCCTGGGTTGAGTCACAAAGTGCTCAGCCCCCATCCGGGGTAGTCCTCGGTCCCAGACCGTGGAAGTGCTGGATGGTTCAGGGGCGGGAGGCCTTGGGGTTTTGGCGCTTGCCGCCAAGGCCCCATGGCCTCGCGGCCAATCGCTCAAAGGTGGCAGTCGAGGACTCTCAAACCATGACCACGCGATGACCCGTTTGCGCAAATCTTCTCCGTGAATACCCCGACGGGTTATACTCGTCAGGTTTACCCGCAACCTACCGCGTCCCGCACACTTCACCCCCGATCGCATCGGATCCCACACGGATCGACTCCCTCACAGGAGACCCGGTCGCACCCGCGCGCCAGCCGTCCATGGCGCGTGCCGGCGGCGATGCCAGGGCCCTGAAGCAGAGCCGGGCGCGCGCACAACAACGGAGTTTCCCGTGCTGCCCGATCTGCTTTCCGCTCCCCCCGCGATTCTTGCCCTGGCAGACGGCACGGTCTTCAAGGGTTCCGCGCTCGGTGCCGCCGGCCGGACCGTTGGTGAGGTGGTGTTCAACACCGCGCTCACCGGCTACCAAGAAATCCTCACCGACCCCAGCTATTGCCGCCAGATCGTCACGCTGACGTATCCGCACATCGGCAACTATGGCGTCAATGACGAGGACGTCGAGGCGTCGAAGATCTTTGCCGCTGGCCTGATCATCAAGGAGGCGCCGGTCCTCGACTCGAACTTCCGCAAGGGCCGCACGCTGCGCCAGTACCTGAAGGACGAGGGCACCGTCGCCATCGCCGACCTGGACACGCGCCGCCTGACGCGCGTGCTGCGCGAGAAGGGCGCCCAGAACGGTTGCATCCTGGCGCTGGGCGCCGGCGAGCAGATCACGCAGGCGCACATCGACGAAGCCGTCTCGCTGGCCAAGGGCGCGCCGAGCATGGCGGGCCTGGACCTGGCGAAGGTCGTCAGCCGCACTGAACGCGAAACCTGGACCGAGACCGAGTGGACGCTCGGCAAGGGCTACGGCGAGCAGACCGCCCCGAAGTTCCACGTCGTCGCCTACGATTTCGGCGTCAAGAGCAACATCCTGCGCATGCTGGCCTCGCGCGGCTGCCGCATCACCGTGGTGCCGGCGCAGACGCCGGCCTCGGAGGTCTTCGACCTCGAGCCGGACGGCGTGTTCCTGTCCAACGGCCCCGGCGATCCGGAGCCTTGCGACTACGCGATCAAGGCCACCGCGCAGCTGATCGAGGCCGGCATCCCGACCTTCGGCATCTGCCTGGGCCACCAGATCATGGCGCTGGCCTCGGGCGCGAAGACCTTCAAGATGAAGTTCGGCCACCACGGCGCGAACCATCCGGTGAAGGACCTCGACAACGGCCGCGTCAGCATCACCAGCCAGAACCACGGCTTCGCGGTCGATCCCGACACGCTGCCGTCCAACCTGCGCGCGACGCACGTCAGCCTGTTCGACGGCACGCTGCAGGGCCTGGCCCGCACCGACAAGCCCGCGTTCTGCTTCCAGGGTCATCCGGAAGCGAGCCCCGGCCCGCACGACATTTCGTATCTGTTCGACCGCTTCATCGGTCTGATGTCCAAGGCCTGATGAAGAGGGAGACGACTCATGCCCAAGCGTTCTGATATCAAAAGCATCCTCATCATCGGCGCCGGTCCGATCATCATCGGTCAGGCCTGCGAGTTCGACTACTCGGGCGCCCAGGCCTGCAAGGCGCTGCGCGAGGAGGGCTACAAGGTCATCCTGGTGAACAGCAACCCGGCGACGATCATGACGGACCCGGACACCGCGGACGTCACCTACATCGAGCCGATCACCTGGCAGGTGGTCGAGAAGATCATCGCCAAGGAGCGCCCCGACGCGATCCTGCCGACGATGGGCGGCCAGACCGCGCTGAACTGCGCGCTGGACCTGCACAAGCACGGCGTGCTGGGCAAGTACAAGGTCGAGATGATCGGCGCCAACGAGCACGCGATCGAGAAGGCCGAGGACCGTCTGAAGTTCAAGGACGCGATGACCAAGATCGGGCTGGGGTCGGCCCGCTCGGGCATCGCGCATTCGCTGGAAGAGGCCTGGTCGGTGCAGAAGCGCATCCATGCCGAGATCGGCGGCGACGGCTTCCCGATGGTGATCCGTCCCAGCTTCACGCTGGGCGGCACCGGTGGCGGCATCGCCTACAACCCGGAGGAGTTCGAGGAGATCTGCAAGCGCGGCCTCGACCTCTCGCCGACGAACGAGCTGCTCATCGAGGAGTCGCTGATCGGCTGGAAGGAGTACGAGATGGAAGTGGTCCGCGACAAGGCGGACAACTGCATCATCGTGTGCTCGATCGAGAACCTGGATCCGATGGGCATCCACACCGGCGACTCGATCACGGTGGCCCCGGCGCAGACGCTGACCGACAAGGAATACCAGCTGCTGCGCAACGCCTCGATCGCGATCCTGCGCGAGATCGGCGTCGACACCGGCGGCTCCAACGTGCAGTTCTCGATCAACCCGGTCGACGGCCGCATGGTCGTGATCGAGATGAACCCGCGCGTGTCGCGTTCGTCGGCGCTGGCCTCGAAGGCCACGGGCTTCCCGATCGCCAAGATCGCCGCGAAGCTGGCCGTCGGCTACACGCTCGACGAGCTGAAGAACGACATCACCGGTGGCATCACGCCGGCCTCGTTCGAGCCGAGCATCGACTACGTCGTCACCAAGATCCCGCGTTTCGCCTTCGAGAAGTTCCCGATGGCCGACTCGCGCCTGACGACGCAGATGAAGTCGGTGGGCGAAGTGATGGCCATGGGCCGCAACTTCCAGGAGTCCTTCCAGAAGGCGCTGCGCGGACTGGAGACCGGCATCGACGGCCTGTCCGAGATCAGCGCCGACCGCGAGGAGATCGTGCAGGAGATCGGCGAGCCCGGTCCGTCGCGCATCCTGTTCCTGGGCGATGCCTTCCGCATCGGCATGACGCTGGACGAAGTCTTCGAGGAAACGAAGATCGATCCGTGGTTCCTCGCCCAGATCGAGCAGCTGATCAAGATCGAGCTGTCGCTGGCCGGCCGCACGCTGGCTTCGCTGAGCGTCGACGAGCTGCGCCTGCTGAAGAAGAAGGGCTTCTCGGACAAGCGTCTGGCCAAGCTGCTGGGCACCAACCAGCACGAGGTGCGCAAGACGCGTCACGCGCTGAACGTGCGCCCGGTCTACAAGCGCGTCGACACCTGCGCCGCGGAGTTTGCGACGCAGACGGCCTACATGTACTCCACGTACGACGAGGAGTGCGAGGCCAACCCGACCGACAAGAAGAAGATCATGGTGCTGGGCGGCGGTCCGAACCGCATCGGCCAGGGCATCGAGTTCGACTACTGCTGCGTCCATGCGGCCCTCGCGATGCGCGAGGACGGCTACGAGACCATCATGGTCAACTGCAATCCCGAGACGGTCTCGACCGACTACGACACCTCGGACCGCCTGTACTTCGAGCCGGTGACGCTCGAGGACGTGCTGGAGATCGTGGCCAAGGAGAAGCCGGTCGGCGTGATCGTGCAGTACGGCGGCCAGACGCCGCTGAAGCTGGCGCTGGACCTCGAGGCCAACGGCGTGCCGATCATCGGCACCTCGCCGGACTCGATCGACATGGCCGAGGACCGCGAGCGCTTCCAGAAGCTGCTGCATGAGCTGGGCCTGAAGCAGCCGCCCAACCGCACGGCGCGCAATGAAGACCAGGCCGTCGCGCTGGCCAACGAGATCGGCTATCCGCTGGTCGTGCGCCCGAGCTACGTGCTGGGCGGCCGCGCGATGGAGATCGTCCACGGCGACAAGGACCTCGAGCGCTACATGCGCGAGGCCGTGCGCGTCAGCGAGAAGTCGCCGGTGCTGCTGGACCGCTTCCTGGAGGACGCGGTCGAGGTCGACGTCGACTGCATCTGCGACGGCACCGACACGATGATGGGCGGCATCATGGAGCACATCGAGGCGGCGGGCATCCACTCGGGCGACTCGGCCTGCTCGCTGCCGCCGTACACGCTGTCCAAGGAGCTGCAGGACGAACTGCGCCGCCAGACCGCGGAGATGGCCAAGGCGTTGAAGGTCGTCGGCCTGATGAACGTGCAGTTCGCGATCCAGGGCGACGTGACCAAGGGCTTGTCCGAGAACACGGTCTACGTGCTCGAAGTGAACCCGCGCGCGTCCCGCACGGTGCCGTTCGTGTCCAAGGCGACCAGCCAGCCGCTGGCCAAGATCGCCGCGCGCTGCATGGCCGGTGTCAAACTCAAGGATCAGAAGGCCGCCGGCGGCAAGCCGCCGGTCGAGATCCAGCCGCCGTACTTCAGCGTCAAGGAAGCCGTCTTCCCGTTCAACAAGTTCCCCGGCGTGGACCCGATCCTCAGCCCGGAAATGCGGTCGACCGGCGAAGTCATGGGCGCCGGCCGGACCTTCGGCGAAGCGATGCTGAAGAGCCAGCTGGGCGCGGGCTCGCGCCTGCCGCGCCAGGGCAACGTCCTGATCACCGTCAAGAACAACGACAAGGATCGTGCCGTCGCATTGGCGCGTGATCTGGCGGCGCTGGGCTTCGGCGTGGTGGCCACCAAGGGCACGGCGGCCGCGATCGAGGCGGCGGGCGTTCCGGTGCGCGTGGTCAACAAGGTCAAGGACGGCCGCCCGCACATCGTCGACATGATCAAGGGCGGGGACATCCAGCTGGTGTTCACGACCGTCGACGAGACGCGCACGGCGATCGCCGACAGCCGCCACATCCGTCAGGCGGCGCTGGCCAACCGGGTGACCTACTACACGACGATGGCCGGCTGCGAGGCCGCCGTCGAAGGCATGAAGCACAAGGACGGCCTGCTGGTGCAATCGCTGCAGGAACTGCACGCCGAACTGCATTAAACTGCCTCATCCCATTCCGCCGCCGCTGCTCAGCGATCCTGAGCGGCAGCGGCGGTTTGTTTTGTTACTCAAGGTTCTAGAGACATGGCCACGACGATCCCACTGACCAAGCGCGGCGCTGAGAAGCTCAAGGAAGAACTGCATCGGCTGAAGACGGTCGAGCGGCATGCCGTGATCAACGCCATCTCGGAAGCCCGTGCGCAGGGCGACCTGTCGGAAAACGCCGAGTACGAAGCCGCCAAGGACAAGCAGGGCTTCATCGAAGGCCGCATCCTGGAGATCGAAGGCAAGCTGTCGTCGGCGCAGGTGATCGATCCGTCGTCGGTGAATGCCGGCGGCAAGGTGGTGTTCGGCACCACGGTCGACCTTGAAGAGGAAGAGTCCGGCAACGAGGTCACCTACCAGATCGTCGGCGACGACGAAGCCGACCTGAAGCAGGGCCTGATCTCGATCAGCTCCCCGATCGCGCGCGCGCTGATCGGCAAGGAAGCCGGCGACGTCGCGGAAGTGGTGGCGCCCGGCGGCATCAAGCGCTACGAGATCGTCGACGTCCGCTACATCTGAAGCGCTGAGCCATGCTGCTGCGGATCCGCGCGCTGCTCGCCGCGCTGTGGGCCGGCGAACTGCTGACGGTCGCCCTGCTCGCGGCCCCGAACGCGTTCGCGACCCTTGAGCGGGCCGTGGCCGGCAAGTACGTCGCACGGCTGTTCGAGATGGATGCCCGAGTGGCGCTCGCCGCTGGCGTATTGCTGATCCTCATGGAGCGGCGGCTGCACCGCGACGGCGCGGTCCGCGGGTCGGCGATGAGCCCGGATTTCTGGCTGCCCCTGGTGGCCATCGGATGCACCGCCGCCGGCTTCTATGCGTTGCAGCCGCTGATGGAAGCCGCGCGGCAAGGGCAGGGGAGCTGGACCTTCCTGCAGTTGCATGCGATGTCGCTGGTTCTCTTCGGGGTGAGAACCCTCGCGGTCCTGGTGCTGGCCTGGCGGGTGAACGGGGCGACGTCCCGCTGAGCACTCAGATTCGAACGGCGAGGACAAAGAGAAAGACGGCCCGTGGGCCGTCTTGTCGTTGGCGCCCTGGCGCCGTCTCGGGCATCAGCCCTGGCTGGACTTCTTGACGCTGGTCTGGCGCGGCTTCTTGGCGCGCTTGACCTCACCGCCCTGGGTGACGCGCTGGTTGCCCAGGACGGTGACCTTCTTGATCTGCGGACGGTTGTTGCCGCTTTTCGAGAACTTCACGATCTTGACGACCTTGGGGGCCGAACGGGCGTCTTCCTTGGCGGCGGCCTTTTCCTTCTCGGGCATCGGGCGCCACAGGACGAGCAGCTTGCCGATGTGCTGGATGGGCGCGGCGTCGAGTTCCTCGGCCAGCGTGGCGAGGATGGCTTCGCGACCGTCGCGGTCGTCCGACATGACGCGCACCTTGATCAGGCCGTGGGCCTTCAGCGCGTTGTCGACCTCCTTGGTGACGGCGGCCGTCAGGCCATCGCCGCCTATCATCACCACGGGGTCGAGGTGATGAGCGTCGGCGCGTTTTTCCTTGCGCTGGGCAGGGGTCAATTGAATAGCAGGCATCTGCTTATTATCCGTGCAATGAAAGTCGATACCAAAAGCAAGAAGGTGAACAAGGCGTGGTTGAACAACCACGTCAACGATCCCTACGTCAAATTGGCCCAGAAAGAGGGCTACCGCTCGCGCGCGGCCTACAAGCTCAAGGAAATCGACGAGGAATTCCAGCTGATCCGCCCCGGGCAGGTGGTGGTCGATCTCGGCGCATCGCCAGGCGCGTGGAGTCAGTACCTGCGCCGCCGTTTCGCGCCCAAGGAGGCGGGCGCCGGCGGCGCCGCGGTGGGTGAGCTGAACGGCCGCATCATCGCGCTGGACCTCCTGGAGTGCGAGCCGATCGAAGGCGTGGAGTTCCTCCAGGGCGATTTCCGCGAGGACGAGGTCTTGGCCCAGCTCGAGGCGATGCTCGACGGAAAGAAGGTGGATCTTGTGGTCTCGGACATGGCGCCCAACCTGTCCGGCATCGAAAGCACCGACGCGGCGCGCATGGAGCATCTGATCGAACTGGCGCTGGACTTTTCCCAACAACACCTGAAGCCCGAAGGTGCGCTCGTTGCCAAGGTGTTCCACGGCAGCGGTTATGACCAGCTCGTGCATGCCTTCCGTGCGCAGTTCAAGCGGGTGAAGACCGCCAAGCCCAAGGCCTCCCGGGAAAGATCGGCCGAGAATTTCCTGGTCGGCATCGGATTGAAGAAGGTCTGAAACGGCTTGAAATGGGTCTGTGGACCCTGCCAAAAAGGCAGGAGACAAACGCCAGGATGAGCCGGAAAGCGGCTGGATGCGACTGAAAGCGCGATGAGGCGTCAAAGTCGGGGGCGCTTCGAGCGGTTGGTCGGCGTTGCCCGTGGCAATATCTATCGTCGTGTATGGGAATGCCAATCAGGTCTGGGGACTTGACTGGCCTAGAATCCGCCCCATATGCCGTGAAAGTCCGCTGCCCGAGGCTGTATCGGTGGGCGTGCGGTGATGGAATGACAAAGGAGTCGCGGTGAACAATCAGTGGTTCTCGAAGGTGGCTGTATGGATGGTGATCGCCTTGGTGCTGTTCACTGTCTTCAAGCAGTTCGATCGCAGCGCAACCCAGGGTACCCAGACCGTTTACTCGGAGTTCCTCGAAGAGGTCCGTGCCAAGCGCGTCAAGCAGGTCATCCTGCAGGAGACCCCCGCCGGCACCGAGATCCAGGCGACGACCAGTGACGGCAACAAGCTGCGCACGACCGCCCCGTTCATGGATCGCGGCCTGATCGGTGACCTGATCAACAACGGCGTCAAGTTCGACGCGAAGCCGCGGGAAGAGCCCTCGGTGCTGATGAACATCCTGCTCAGCTGGGGCCCGATGCTCCTGCTGATTGCCGTGTGGGTGTACTTCATGCGCCAGATGCAGGGCGGCGGCAAGGGGGGCGCGTTCAGCTTCGGCAAGTCGAAGGCGCGCATGCTCGACGAGGCCAACAACACCACGACCTTCGCCGACGTCGCCGGATGCGACGAGGCCAAGGAAGAGGTCAAGGAGCTGGTCGACTTCCTGAAGGACCCGCAGAAATTCCAGAAGCTCGGCGGCCGGATCCCGCGCGGCGTGCTGCTGGTCGGCCCTCCGGGGACCGGCAAGACGCTGCTGGCCAAGGCCATCGCCGGCGAGGCGAAGGTCCCGTTCTTCACGATCTCCGGTTCCGACTTCGTCGAGATGTTCGTCGGCGTGGGCGCGGCCCGTGTGCGCGACATGTTCGAGCAGGCCAAGAAGAGTGCGCCTTGCATCATCTTCGTCGATGAAATCGATGCGGTCGGTCGCCATCGCGGTGCCGGCCTGGGCGGCGGCAACGACGAGCGCGAGCAGACCCTCAACCAGATGCTGGTGGAGATGGACGGCTTCGACACCAACCTCGGCGTCATCGTGATGGCCGCGACCAACCGTCCGGACATCCTGGATCCGGCACTGCTGCGTCCGGGACGTTTCGACCGTCAGGTCTACGTGACGCTGCCCGATGTGCGCGGCCGCGAGCAGATCCTGAACGTGCACATGCGCAAGGTCCCGGTCGGCCAGGACGTGCGCGCCGACATCCTGGCGCGTGGCACCCCGGGCTTCTCCGGTGCCGATCTGGCCAACCTCGTCAACGAGGCTGCATTGTTCGCTGCCCGCCGCAACGGCCGCGTGGTCGACATGCAGGACTTCGAGAAGGCCAAGGACAAGATCATGATGGGCCCCGAGCGGAAGTCCATGGTCATGCCCGAGGAAGAGCGCAAGAACACCGCGTACCACGAAGCCGGCCATGCACTGGTGGCGCGCCTGCTGCCCAAGACGGATCCGGTGCACAAGGTGACGGTGATCCCGCGTGGTCGCGCGCTGGGCGTGACGATGCAGCTGCCCGAAGGCGACCGCTACAGCATGGACAAGGACCGCATGCTGTCGACGATCTCCGTGCTGTTCGGCGGCCGGATTGCTGAAGAAGTCTTCATGAACCAGATGACGACCGGCGCCAGCAACGACTTCGAACGCGCCACGGCCATCGCCCGCGACATGGTCACCCGCTACGGCATGACCGACGAGCTGGGCCCGATGGTCTACGCCGACAACGAAGGGGAAGTCTTCCTGGGCCGTTCGGTCACGAAGACGACCAACATGTCGGAAGAGACGATGCGCAAGGTCGATCAGGAGATCCGCAAGATCATCGACGAGCAGTACACGATTGCCCGCGACCTGATTGAAGGCAACAAGGACAAGATGCACGCGATGGCGACGGCGCTGCTCGAATGGGAAACCATCGACGCCGACCAGATCAACGACATCATGGAAGGCCGTCCGCCGCGTCCGCCGAAAGACTGGACGCCGCCGGCCAACAAGCCGGACAGCGGTGGTACCCCGGCGGTCACCACGGGCAGCGCTCCGGCAGCCGCCTGATCGACAGGGCGTCAGATGACCCGCAAGGGTCTCTGATTCCTGATGGATCCCCGAAGGGCCGGTCTCGCGACCGGCCCTTCTGCTTTTGCGATCTAGCCCGAGCTGAAGCACAGGCGCTTCCGGGCTTGCGTCATACTTGCCGTCTGGCGAGGCAGTCCCTGGCGCAATCGAGCGCGCGGCCGCGCCCTCGACACTCACCCGTCCATGACTTCTCCCTCGATCTGGCAGACCACGCGCTTCGACCTCGATTTGGCAGAGCGGCCGTTGGTGATGGGCATCGTCAACGTGACGCCCGATTCCTTCTCGGACGGCGGGCAACATGCCGACGCGCTGAGCGCGATCAATTTCTGCGAGCGGCTGCTCGGCGAGGGCGTCGACATCCTCGATCTGGGCGGCGAATCGACGCGCCCCGGGGCGCCGCGACTCGATGCCGACGAGGAGTGGAAACGACTGGAGCCAGTGCTGCGGGCCGCGCTGAACTTCGGCGTCCCGGTGTCGGTCGACACCTGCAAGACCGAGGTGATGCGCCGTGCGCTGGACCTGGGCGTCGACATCATCAACGACGTGCAGGCCCTGCGCGACGAAGGCGCCGACAGGCTGCTGGCCGAGCACGGCAGCGCCGGCATCTGTCTGATGCACATGCGGGGCCAGCCCGCAGGCATGCAGCAGCTGACCGAATACGACGACGTTGTCCTCGAGGTGGCCGATTTCCTGCGCGAGCGGATGCGGCATCTGGTCGATATCGGCGTCGCGGCCGAGCGGATCACGCTGGATCCGGGTTACGGCTTCGCCAAGACCGTGGATCAGAACCTTGAACTGCAGCGGCGTCAGCGCGAATTGCTCGCGCTGGGACGACCTCTGCTGATCGGCTGGTCGCGCAAGTCGACGCTCGGGGCCGTGACCGGCAAGGCCGTCGATGAACGCATGCCGGCCAGCGTCGGTGCGGCGCTGGCATCGGTGGCCCTGGGCGCGCGCGTGGTACGCGTGCACGACGTCGGGCCGACCGTCGACGCGCTCAAGGTCTGGCAAGCCTTCGGCGCATCGCAGGGCTGACCTCCGTCCAGGCAGGACCGTCGAGCGCTCCAGCACTCCCCCGATCGGGTGCCCCAAGGTGGGCGAGCAGCGACCACCTCGGCATCGGCGACAATCCGCGGATTCAAGATCGAGAAGTCGCAGGAGATCGCCTCAATGAGCCGGAAGTATTTCGGAACCGACGGTATTCGCGGAACCGTGGGCCGCACCCCCATCACCCCTGACTTCATGTTGAGGCTGGGCCATGCGGTGGGTCGCGTGCTCAAGCGCAGTTATGCCAAGCCCAGCGTGCTGATCGGCAAGGACACCCGCATCTCCGGCTACATGCTCGAGTCCGCGCTGGAAGCCGGCTTCGCGTCCGCTGGCGTCAACGTGCTGCTGACCGGCCCGCTGCCGACGCCCGGCGTCGCCTACCTCACCCGTGCATTGCGCCAGCACCTGGGCGTGGTGATCTCGGCATCGCACAACCCGTTCGCGGACAACGGCATCAAGTTCTTCTCGTCCAAGGGCGAGAAGCTGCCTGACGCCTGGGAGCTGGACGTCGAGGCCGTGCTGGACGAGCCGCCGGTCTGGGTCGATTCCGCCAGCCTGGGGCGTGCCCGCCGCCTGGACGACGCACAAGGCCGCTACATCGAGTTCTGCAAGGCCAGCTTCAGCAGCGACCTCAGCCTGCGCGGCATGAAGCTGGTGATCGACGCGGCGCACGGCGCGGCCTACCAGGTGGCGCCGTCGGTGTTCCATGAGCTGGGGGCCGAGATCATCACGATCGGCAACAAGCCCGACGGCTACAACATCAACGACAAGGTGGGCGCCACGGCACCGCAGGCGCTGGTCGCCGCGGTCAAGGAGCACCAGGCCGATTACGGCATCGCGCTCGACGGCGATGCCGACCGCCTGCAGATGGTCGACGGCGAAGGGCGGCTCTACAACGGTGACGAGCTGCTCTATGTGATGGTCGCGGACCGGCTGGCTCGCGGTGAGCGCGTTCCCGGCGCGGTCGGCACGCTGATGACGAACATGGCGGTCGAACTGGCTTTGCGCCAGCGGGACGTCGAATTCGTCCGCGCCAAGGTCGGCGATCGCTACGTGCTGGAGGAACTGGCCGCCCGCGGCTGGCAACTGGGCGGGGAGGGCTCGGGTCATCTGCTGTCGCTGGATCGGCACACGACCGGCGACGGCATCGTGAGCAGCCTGCTGGTCCTCGAAGCGGTCTGCCGCAGTGGCCGCCGCCTGGCGGACCTGCTGGACGGTGTCACGCTGTTCCCGCAGACGCTGATCAATGTCCGCCTGCAGGCGGACCACCAGGACTGGAAGAGCAACCCTGCGCTGGCCCGCGTCGAAGCCGAAGTCACGGCCGAGTTGGGCGACCGGGGGCGGGTCTTGATCCGCAAGTCGGGCACCGAACCGCTGCTGCGGGTCATGGTCGAGGCCAGCGACGCCGACCTGGCGCAGCGCTGCGCCGAACGCCTGGCGGACGCCATCCGCGGCGGCTGAGCCCCTCCACCTCCAGCAAAAAAGAAGGGCCGCCGGCGCGGGAGCGTCGGCGGCCCAATTTGCATTGGTCGGGTCGCGTCGAGCGCGACTCTTGAGGAGCGGGGCGGGCAGATCCTTTCGCCTCATCCCCGTCGCCGTGGCGCCGTCATGAGGTCCGGAGGGTTTTCCCGCACGTCCCGAAGGCTAGAGATCGAAGATGACAGCGGGGTGAATCGAATATGACAATGATCGATCGACGACCGCCGAAGTGCCGTTTCTCCTCTGGGCGCTGTACGTAACGACATTTTTCCGGATCCTGGGTGGCGTCACGGATGTGTCACATTGAGGTCATAGCATCCGCTCCGTTCGCCAACCAACCCAAGCGATAGGACTGAATGATCATGAATCAACTGCGTGCTGGCCTGCTGTTCGCCGCGTGCGCCGCGATGTTCTCCGCGGCCCATGCTCAAGAGGTGACCGGTGCGGGTGCTTCGTTCCCGGCCCCCGTGTACGCGAAGTGGGCTGATGCCTACAACAAGGCCACCGGCGTCCGCATCAACTATCAATCGGTCGGTTCCGGCGCCGGCATCAAGCAGATCCAGGCCAAGACCGTCGACTTCGGCGCGTCCGACGCCCCCCTGAAGGACGACCAACTGGCCAAGGACGGCCTGGTCCAGTTCCCCACCGTGATCGGCGGCGTGGTGCCGGTGATCAACGTCAAGGGCATTGCCGCGGGCCAGCTCAAGCTGGACGGCAAGGTCCTGGGCGACATCTACCTGGGCAAGGTCACGAAGTGGAATGACCCGGCCATCGCCGCCCTGAACTCGGGCGTCGCGCTGCCGGACGCCGCCATCGCCGTGGTCCGCCGCGCCGACGGTTCGGGCACCAGCTTCCTGTTCACGAACTACCTGTCCAAGGTCAACGCCGATTGGAAGGACAAGGTCGGTGAAGGCACGGCCGTGAACTGGCCCACCGGCGCGGGCGGCAAGGGCAACGAAGGCGTGTCGGCCTTCGTGACGCGCCTGCCGAACTCGATCGGCTACGTCGAATACGCCTACGCCAAGCAGAACAAGATGACCTACGTGCTGCTGAAGAACGCCAGCGGCGCCTTCGTCAGCCCGAGCGACGACGCCTTCAAGGCAGCCGCGGCCGGTGCCAAGTGGGAGCAGTCGTTCTACCAGGTGCTGACCGAGCAGGCCGGCAAGGACAGCTGGCCCATCACCGGCGCCACCTTCATCCTGATGCACGCCGCCCAGGACAAGCCGGCCCAGGCCGCCGCGTCGCTGAAGTTCTTCGACTGGGCCTACACCCAGGGCGACAAGATCGCCGACGAACTGGACTACGTCCCCCTGCCGGCGGCCGTGAAGGACCTGGTCCGCAAGCAATGGACCGGCCAGGTGAAGGACACCGCCGGCAAGGCGGTCAGCTTCAAGTGATCGTCGTCTGACGAATCGGCCCGGTGCTCCTGTTGCGGGACACCGGGCTTTCGTTCAAGACGAATTGAGGCGCGAAGGTGCAAGGGCGCCAGAAGAAGATCTCGACAGAGACATCGTGACGGACGCGTCGGACCGGCCGGAGGAGGCGGGCGGCGCGCCAGATTCCAAACATTTCAGCGGAGGCCCCGTGGCCGCAATACTTCCAGCCAATTCCCTCGATCGAGGCCAGGAGCGCGCCAAGCCGGACGGACGTCCGCCGCAGCGCCGCCGCGTCGCTCCCTGGGCCGACACCGTGTTCTCGCTGCTGACGCATGCCGCGGCCTGGATCACGCTGGCGCTGCTGGTCGGCATCATCGGCTCGCTGCTGGTGGGCGCCGCGCCCGCGATCAAGCAGTTCGGCCTGGGCTTCCTCGTGTCCACGGACTGGGATCCGGTGCAGGAGAAGTTCGGCGGACTCGTGATGATCTACGGCACGCTGATGACCTCGTTCATCGCGCTGCTGATCGCCGTCCCGGTCAGCTTCGGCATCGCGCTGTTCCTGACGGAACTGGCCCCGGGCTGGCTGCGCCGCCCGCTGGGCATCGCGATCGAGCTGCTGGCCGCCGTGCCGTCCATCGTCTACGGCATGTGGGGCCTGTTCGTGTTCGGCCCGCTGCTGGCCACCTACGTCCAGGCGCCGCTGCAGAGCCTGCTCGGCGGCGTGCCGGTCCTGGGCGGACTGGTCTCGGGCCCGCCGGTGGGTCTGGGCATCCTCTCGGCCGGCATCATCCTGGCCATCATGATCATCCCGTTCATCGCCTCGGTGATGCGTGACGTCTTCGAGGTCACCCCCGCGATGCTCAAGGAGTCCGCCTACGGCCTGGGCTCCACCACCTGGGAGGTGGTCTGGAAAGTCGTGCTGCCGTACACCAAGACCGGTGTGATCGGCGGCATCATGCTGGGCCTGGGTCGCGCGCTGGGCGAGACCATGGCGGTCACCTTCGTGATCGGCAACATGAACCAGCTGAGTTCGCTGTCGCTGTTCGAGGCCGCCAACACGATCACCTCGGTGCTGGCCAACGAATTCGGCGAATCCGGTCCCGGCAGCCTGCATCAGGCCTCGCTGCTGTACCTGGCCCTGGTCCTGTTCTTCATCACCTTCGTGGTGCTGGCGTTCTCCAAGGTCCTGCTCAACAAGCTCAAGAAGAACGAAGGAGCCCGCACATGAGCGCCACCACCGCCGACCGCATGGCGATGTACCACAAGCGCCGCCGGGTCAACATCATCGCGCTGACGCTGTCGCTCGCGGCGATGTCGATGGGCCTGGTCTGGCTGATCTGGATCCTCTTCGAAACCATCACGCAGGGCATCGGCGGCCTGAACTGGGCCACCTTCACCCAGATGACGCCGCCGCCGAACACCGACGACGGCGGCCTGGCCAACGCGATCTTCGGGTCCGCGCTGATGGTGGCCCTGGCCACCCTCGTGGGCACGCCCATCGGGGTGCTGGCGGGGGTCTACCTGGCCGAGTACGGCCAGAAGACCTGGCTGGGCAGCTGCGTGCGCTTCATCAACGACATCCTGCTGTCGGCCCCGTCGATCGTGATCGGCCTGTTCGTGTACAGCCTGATCGTGCTGCGGTTCAAGGGCTTCTCGGGTTGGGCCGGCGTGATGGCGCTGGCGCTGATCGTGATCCCGGTGGTGATCCGTACGACGGAGAACATGCTGAACCTGGTGCCGAGCGCATTGCGCGAGGCCGCCTATGCGCTCGGCACGCCGAAGTGGAAGGTCATCATGACGGTGACGCTGAAGGCCGCCCGCGCCGGTGTCCTGACCGGCGTGCTGCTGGCCCTGGCCCGCGTCTCCGGCGAGACCGCGCCGCTGCTGCTGACGGCGTTCAACAACCGCTTCTGGTCGACCAACCTGTCGGGTCCGATGGCCAACCTGCCGAAGGTGATCTTCGACTTCGCCATGAGCCCGTACCAGAACTGGCAGAAACTGGCCTGGGCGGCGGTGTTCATCATCACCATCGGCGTGCTGCTCCTGAACATCCTCGCGCGCTTCGCCTTCAAGCAGAAGCATTGATCCGAACCCGGTCCACGAATCCAACGAATCGAGAAACAACATGGACGTCAAAGTCGACATGCCGGTGACCGAGAAGGCGAAGCTCTCGGTGAAGAACCTGAACTTCTACTACGGCAGCTTCCACGCGCTGAAGAACATCAACCTGGACATCCCCGAGAACAAGGTGACCGCGTTCATCGGCCCGTCGGGCTGCGGCAAGTCCACGCTGCTGCGCACGCTGAACCGCATGTTCCAGCTCTATCCGGAACAGCGCGCCGAAGGCCAGATCCTGCTGGACGGCGAGGACATCCTCACCAGCAAGGAAGACGTGTCGCTGATCCGCGCCAAGGTCGGCATGGTGTTCCAGAAGCCGACGCCGTTCCCGATGTCGATCTACGACAACATCGCCTTCGGCGTGCGGCTGTTCGAGACGCTGTCGCGCGTCGAGATGGACGAGCGCGTCGAATGGGCGCTGAAGAAGGCCGCGCTGTGGAACGAGGTCAAGGACAAGCTCAACCAGAGCGGTTCGGGCCTGTCGGGCGGCCAGCAGCAGCGCCTGTGCATCGCGCGCGGCATCGCGATCAAGCCGGAAGTCCTGCTGCTGGACGAGCCGTGCTCGGCGCTGGACCCGATCTCGACCGGCAAGATCGAGGAGCTGATCCACGAGCTCAAGCACGACTACACCGTCGCGATCGTGACCCACAACATGCAGCAGGCGGCGCGCTGCTCGGACTACACGGCCTACATGTACCTGGGCGACCTGATCGAATTCGGACCGACCGCGGAGCTCTTCATGAAGCCCAAGCGCAAGGACACCGAAGACTACATCACGGGTCGTTTCGGCTGATCAACAGGGAGCACACACCATGACCGACAAGCATCTCTCTACCCAATTCGACGCCGAGCTGAGCGGCATCTCCACGCGCGTCCTCGAGATGGGCGGCCTGGTCGAATCGCAGGTGGCGCAGGCCGTCGAGGCGCTGGGCAGCTTCAGCGGCGACATCGCCAGCCACGTGCTCAAGCAGGAAGAGATCGTCAACACGATGGAGATCGAGATCGATCGCGACCTGTCGACGATCATCGCCCGCCGCCAGCCGACCGCGCGCGACCTGCGCCTGCTGATCGCCGTGTCCAAGACGATCGCCAACCTCGAGCGCGTCGGCGACGAGGCGGCCCGCATCGCCCGCACCGTGCAGCGCCTGATCAACACCGGCGTGTCGAGCCGGCTGCGCCTGCCGATGTCGGACCTCTCGTACGAGGCGGAGCTGGCCACCGCGCAGCTGCGCAAGGCGCTGGACGCGTTCGCGCGCCTGGACGTCGATCGCGCGCTGGAAGTGCTGAAGGCCGACGACCAGATCGACAAGGAGTTCGACGGCCTGATGCGCAAGCTCATCACCTACATGATGGAAGACCCGCGCACCATCTCGTCGTCGATCGACCTGGTGTTCGTCGCCAAGGCGATCGAGCGCGTCGGCGATCACGCCAAGAACCTGGCCGAAGTCATCATCTACGTGGTCAAGGGCACCGACGTCCGCCACAACTCGCCGGACGCCGTCGAGAACATGGTGCGCTGAGCACCGACAAGCGATCACCCGTCCGGCCCGCCCGCCACGGGCACGCCGGCGGGACCCAATAAGAGGAGTTACCCCGCATGAGTCGCATCCTGGTCGTCGAGGACGAATCCGCCATCGCCGAGCTGATCTCCATCAACCTGCGCCACGCCGGTTACGAGGTCACATTGGCCGGCAATGCCGAACAGGCCCAGCTGGAAGTGGACCGCGTGCTGCCCGATCTGGTCGTGCTCGACTGGATGCTGCCGGGCCAGACGGGCCTGGCGCTGGCGCGCCAGTGGCGCGGCGCCACCCGCACCCGCGAGCTGCCCATCATCCTGCTGACGGCGCGCGCGGAAGAGGTCGACAAGGTGTCCGGCCTGGACGCCGGCGCGGACGACTACCTGACCAAGCCGTTCTCGACGAACGAACTGCTGGCGCGCATCCGCGCGGTGCTGCGCCGCAAGGCGCCCGAGGCGCTGGACACGGCCGTCGAGGTCGGCGGCCTGGTGCTCGATCCCGGCACGCGCCGCGTCAGCCGCGAAGGCGTCGAGGTGAAGCTCGGTCCGACCGAGTTCCGCCTGCTGCACTTCTTCATGACGCATCCGGAGCGCGTGCACAGCCGCTCGCAGCTGCTGGACCGTGTCTGGGGCGACCATGTGTTCATCGAGGAACGCACCGTGGACGTCCACGTCAAGCGCCTGCGCGAGGCGCTCGAGAAGGTCAGTTGCGCGCGCATGATCGAAACGGTCCGTGGCGCCGGCTACCGGCTGACCCAGCAGAGCAGCAGCGCCCTGTCGGCCTGAGGGCGCATCCATGGCATGGATGTTCTCTCGCGTCCTGATGCTGGTGCTGGGCACCAGCGTCGCGGGCGGCCTGGGGTACTGGTTGGGCGAGTGGACGGGGATGCCGCATCTGGCCGCGGCGCTGGCCGCGGCGACGGCCGTCATCCTGATGGCGGTCTGGGACGCGGCCCGGGCGCACCGGCTCGTGCACTGGCTGCGCGGCGATCAGGACGACGATGCGCCGCGCCTCGGCGGCCTGTGGGGCGAGATGGCCTACCGCGTCGAGCGCGGCCTGCGCGACCGCGAGCGCCGTTATGAGCGCGAACGCCAGCAGCTCGAGCAGTTCCTGCTCGCGATCGAGGCTTCGCCCAACGGCGTGATCCTGCTCGACGGGCAGGACCACATCCAGTGGTGCAACGTCGTGGCGGGCGATCATTTCTCGCTGGATCCGCAACGCGACAAGCTGCAGCGCATCACCAACCTGGTCCGTTATCCGGCCTTCGTGTCCTATCTGCAGAACGGCAACTTCCAGCAGCCGCTGACACTGACCAACACCCGCGCGAAGTCGACGCTGCAGGTGCTGGTCCGCGATTACGGCGTCGGCGGGGAGTCGCGCAAACTGGTCCTGTCGCTGGACGTCACCGACCGCGAACGCAATGAAGCGATGCGGCGCGATTTCGTCGCGAATGTCTCGCATGAGATCCGCACGCCGCTGACGGTGCTGGCGGGCTTCATCGAGACGATGGCCAGCCTGCAGTTGACCGAGGCCGAGCGTAAGCGGGTGCTGCATCTGATGCAGCAGCAGACGACGCGGATGCAGACGCTGGTCGGCGACCTGCTGACGCTGGCGCAACTCGAGGGCAGTCCGCGGCCGGGCGCGGATCACTGGATCTCGCTGGATCCGCTGTTGCAGCGCGTCGGCGCGGACGCGCAGGCGCTGTCGAACGGGCGGCACGAGCTCGTCTGCGAACGTCATACGGGCGTCGAGCTCGCGGGCGTCGAGACGGAAATCCTCAGCGCGATCGCCAACCTGGTGAGCAACGCGGTGCGCTACACCCCCGAGGGCGGGCGCATCGAACTGCAGTGGCGATGGCTGCCGGACAACGGCGGCGAGATCTCGGTCATCGACAACGGGCCCGGCATCGCGCGCGAACACCTGCCGCGACTGACCGAGCGCTTCTATCGCGTCGATGGCAGCCGCTCGCGGGACACCGGCGGCACCGGTCTGGGACTGTCGATCGTCAAGCACGTCGTGCAGCGCCATGGCGGTGAGCTGCGCATCGAGAGCGAGCCCGGGAAGGGCTCCAGGTTCAGGTTGCTGTTCCCGGCGGCGCGTGTGCGTCTCGTCGATGCGTCGGCCATGGGCGATGAAGCGGCGCCGGCCGCACTGGCGGGGGGCGACGATCTCTGAGGTCGCTTTTGAGCGTCCACGAAAGAATGGCTCCGCTCGGAGCCATTCTGCTTTCGGGAGGTCGGCGCGCTTGGCCGCGGATGCATGGGGCCCGGACGGCAAGCGTCCAAACCCCATGCATCCCCGTCCCCGAACCACCGAGGACTTTCACGGTCTGGGACCGAGGGATGGCTCGATGTTGGATCGAGGACTGCGCGCGGGGCGCTGATCAGCGATCCTTCTGCATGATCAGGTAGGTGCCGAAACGGTCGGTCGGGCGGCGGACCACGCCGAGTACGCGCCAGCCGCTCGGCGGCATCGGGGTGCTCTCCGCCTGCACGGTGATCGCAAGGGGGCAGGTCGTGCGGTCGAGGCCCTGTGTCGCGTCGACCTTCCAGTGGCCTTGGAACTCCAGGGCCGCCAAGGCATGGGTCGGAAGGCCGGGAGCGGCGATGCACTCGACGTTCGCCGGCACATGCGCGGCGATGCGGTCGATCAGCGGCTTGTTGCTGCGCGCGTAGTTCAGCGTGTGCAGTCCCAGTGTCATCGCCAGCAGCCAGGCCAGCGCCACGCCGCCGGCCGGCAGCGCGAGGCTCTTCCAGAGCGCGTGACGGTGTCGCGCAGTGCGCCAGCGCACCAGCCACAGCCAGGCCAGCGTGCCCAGCACGGCCACCACGAAGGTCAGCAGGCTGAACTGCGGCTCGTAGCCCTGCGCCAGCTTGCGGACGTTGGCAAGGAGCTTCGCCGGCCAGCCGATCTGCAGGGCCATGTAGTACAGCCACAGGAAGATGGCGCCGACGGTGAAGAAGAAGACCGAGAACCAGTCGAGGAGGGCACTCGCGCTGCGCTGGAAGGTCGGCAGCGCGAAGCTGGCCAGCACCGCGAGCGGCGGCAGTGCGAGCAGCATCGCGCGGTCGTCGGCCCCCATCAGCAGGCTGGTCAGCAAGGGCACCAGCGAGGCCAGCAGCGGCACCGACAGGTGGCGGCGCATCAGGTGGGCGCGCCAGCGCCACAGCGACCAGGCCGCCAGGGGCCAGGCCGGCCAGCAGAACCAGCCCAGGAGCCGCAACCAGTCCAGTACGCTGCGTTCGCTGGCCTTCACGCGCCAGGCCCAGCCGTGCATCGGCCATGCGACCAGCGCGGCCAGCACCATCGCGGCGAGGATCCAGGGCAGGAACTTGCGGGCGTCCTCGTAGGTGGAACGGAAGCACAGCCACAGGGCGCCGACGGCCAGCGCCAGCGCGACGACGGGCGCGCCGCTGGTGGCGAGCACCGGCAGCGCCACGAGCATCGCCGTGCGGGCCTTCCAGGCCCGGAAGGGCAGCGCCGCAAGGCTGTAGACGAACAGCGTGATGCCGAGCAGCTGGAGGATCTCCGGCGTGATCTCATGCCCCAGGCGCAGCAGCCCCAGGCTGGCGATCAGCGCGAGCAGGCAGCCGTCGGCCATGGCGCGGGCGTAGTCGACCGCGTGGGCCTCGCCGCCGAAGGCGAAGGCCACCGGTTGCGCGGCCTCGGTGCGCGCCAGGTGCAGGCAGCTGTACCAGGCCAGCGCCAGCACGGCGGCCAGCATCAGTCCGAAGGGGATGCGCGCCGCGACGGAGGGATCGAGGAAGGGCAGCAACTTGACGCCGAGCGCGCCGACCCAGTACGGCAGGAGGCCGCCATCCGCGGGCAGGCCGGCGATCGCGGGCTGCAGCCACGGGGCGTGGCCTTGCGCGATGCTGGCGATGAAGCCGAAGGCGGTGAGGTCGGCATTGCGCCAGGGATCGCGGCCGAACAGGCCGGGCAGCACGTAGGCGGCGCACAGCAGCAGCAGGGCCCAGCGCGGGATCGGGTGCGTGCTGCGCTCGGCCACGACGGCCGGGGTGGGCAGATTCATGCGCGTCTGTCTCGTTGTCGTTGTGGATGCCGGTGCGCATCATGCCGCAGCTTCGCCGGGCTCAGGACGAGTCTCCTGACACCCTGCGGTAAAGGCGGGGCGAAGCCATGTCCCGGGACGCGACGACGTATCGCGCCCCTCAGTCCGGCGTGGCGGAGGCGGGCTCCGGAGCGGCCATGAAAAAAGGCAGCCGGTGGGGCTGCCTTTTTGCGGTGACCGGATCAGATCCGGTCGGGGAGGGCCGATCAGGCCTTCTTGCGCAGGTTCGCAAACTTGTTGCGGAACTTCTCGACGCGACCGCCCAGGCTGTCGACGCTCTTCTGGGTGCCCGTGTAGAACGGGTGGGATTCGCTGGAGGTTTCCAGCTTGACCAGCGGCAGTTCGCGGCCGTCGTCCAGCTTGATCGATTCCTTCGTCTGCACCGTCGAGCGGATCACGAACTGGGAACCATTGGACTGGTCCAGGAAGACCACGTCGCGATAGTTGGGGTGAATGCCTTCTTTGGCCATTTGAAAATCCTCGCTGCAGTGCCGCCAGCCACACTGCCCCTTGCAGCGCACTTGTCGACAGCGGAAAAACGCGGAGTATAGCTGAAATGAGAGAAGCCGCCCAGGGGCGGCTTCCGTGAAGTCCGGAGACCGGGCTGAATCAGCCCCCGCGTCTCATCATGTCGAAGAAATCGTGGTTGTTCTTCGAGGACTTCATCTTGTCGAGGATGAACTCCATCGCCTCGATCTCGTCCATCGGGTACAGCAGCTTGCGCAGGATCCAGGCCTTCTGGAGGATCTCGGGCTTGAGCAGCAGCTCCTCGCGGCGGGTGCCCGACTTGTTCAGCAGGATCGACGGATAGACGCGCTTCTCGGCCATGCGACGGTCCAGATGGATTTCGCAGTTGCCGGTGCCCTTGAACTCTTCGTAGATCACCTCGTCCATCTTGGAGCCGGTGTCCACCAGCGCGGTGCCGATGATGGTCAGCGAGCCGCCTTCCTCGATGTTGCGCGCGGCGCCGAAGAAGCGCTTGGGGCGCTGCAGCGCGTTCGCGTCCACACCACCGGTCAGCACCTTGCCGGAGCTGGGCAGCACGTTGTTGTAGGCGCGGGCCAGGCGGGTGATCGAGTCCAGCAGGATGATCACGTCCTTGCGCAGTTCCACCAGGCGCTTGGCGCGCTCGATGACCATTTCCGCGACCTGCACGTGGCGCGCGGCCGGTTCGTCGAAGGTGGAGCTGATGACCTCGCCGCGCACGGTGCGCTGCATCTCGGTCACTTCCTCGGGGCGTTCGTCCACCAGCAGCACCATCAGGTGGGCGTCGGGATAGTTGGCCGCGATCGAGTGCGCCAGATGCTGCATCATCATCGTCTTGCCCGACTTGGGCGGGGCGACGAGCAGCGCGCGCTGGCCTTTGCCCAGCGGGGCGATCAGGTCGATGATCCGGCTGGTGATGTTGTCGTCGCCGCGGATGTCGCGTTCGAGCTTGAACTGCTCCTTCGGGAAGAGCGGCGTCAAGTTCTCGAACATGATCTTGTGCTTGGACTCCTCCGGCGTCAGGCCGTTGACGCGGTCCACCTTGACCAGCGCGAAGTAGCGCTCGCCGTCCTTGGGCACGCGCACTTCGCCTTCGACCATGTCGCCGGTGTGCAGGTTGAAGCGGCGGATCTGGCTGGGCGACAGGTAGATGTCGTCCGTCGAGGCCATGTAGCTGGCCTCGGGCGAGCGCAGGAAGCCGAAGCCGTCTGGAAGGACTTCCAGCACGCCGTCGCCGAACACCTGCTCGCCGGCCTTGGCGCGCTTTTTCATGATCGCGAACATCAGCTCCTGCTTGCGCAGGCGGGCGACGTTGTCGATCTCCAGCTCTTCGCCCATCTGGATCAGGGCGGAGACGTGAAGCGCCTTCAGTTCAGAAAGATGCATGGGGGGTTTGACCCGGTCTGTCGTCCAGGGCCTGCCAAGGCCAGAGACACAAACAACGGCGAGCCCAAGGGACGCGCATCCGCGTTGCGGCGGACTTGAGGAAAGCGTGGAGACTTGGGCGCCGAGTCCACGCGCTCACCCGGAAGATCGACGGCGTCCGGAAGACGCCGTTGGGCCCGGGAGGGCGTGGTGGCAAGTTGTTCGCCAGGACCGCTTGGGCCCCGGCGAATGGAATCATTATAGGTTGGCGTCGAGGAAGGACGTCAACTGGGCCTTGGACAACGCGCCGACCTTGGTCGCGGCGAGCTGGCCGCCCTTGAACAGCATCAGGGTCGGGATGCCGCGGATGCCGAACTTGGCGGGCACTTCGCGGTTGTCGTCGACGTTCAGCTTGGCGATCTGCAGGCGGTCGCCGTAGTCCTTGGCGACTTCGTCCAGGATGGGGGCGATCATCTTGCAGGGGCCGCACCACTCGGCCCAGTAGTCGACCAGCACGGGTTTGTCGGACTGGATGACGTCGCTGTCGAACGAGGCGTCGGAGATGTGTTTGATCTGTTCGCTGCTCATGGGAATGGTCCTTGCGTGATGTCCCTGCCGGGCGGATGCCACGGACGGGCGGCCAGCCGGGCGACAATGTGTACCGCCTCGGGGGCCCCAGGGTTGCAGGGTGAGACGATTCTCACACAAGCCCGGAAACCTCGGCCCGAGTAGGCGCTCATCCGACATGCAGGTGCGCGGGCGGATCTCAAGCCGCCGGGCGCCTGGTTTTCGCTATCGTCGCGATGCGCGGAATCTTCGGCGGCGCCTCCGGGCCCGCCGCCGTTGCTGCCATTGCCGCCATTGCCGCTGTTGCCTGCCGCCACCGCCACCATCGTCACCGCCAGTCCCACCGCCTTGTCGACCACGCCGCCGCCCACGATGACGTCTCTGCCGCCGGTCGACTTTCCCCAGTCGCCGGTCGACTTTCCGCAGTCGCCGGTCGACTTTCCGTTGTCGCCGGCCCACACCAGCGCCGCGATCTGGGATGGCGTCGCACGCCGCGCGGCCGAATGGCTGGAGGCCAACGGGCTGTCCGCGCGGGACGCCGTGCTGTTGCTGCCCTTCGCGCAACATCTGGCACCGGCGCGGCGCGCCTGGATGAAGCTGTCGCGCTGGCAGCCCCGCATCGAGACGACGCACAGCCTCGCGTCGGCGCTGGGGCCGAGCGCGCTGCCGCAGGCGGACCAGTTGACCGGCGACGCCGCGATCGATGCGCTGGCCGCCCGCGCCCTGATGCGCGGCCAGAGCTGGGCCGAGGCGCTGCGCAAGGAAGATCCCCGTGCCTATGACGCCGCGGTGCAGCGGCTGGTCGAAGCCGCGCATGCGCTGGCGCGGGCCGCCGCGCTGCGCGATCCGGTGCATCGCCATGAGTTCTGGGAACAAGGCCGGGCGGCGCTGGCGCTGCAGAGCGGCGTCGGGCACCTGGAGCGCGCGCTGCTGGCGGTGGCGCTCGAATGGGCCGCGGCCGACCCCCGCGCGCCGGCCACCGACGCGCTTTTCACGCTGCGTCCGAGCGCCTGGCTGCACCTGCAGTGCGGTGGGCCGGATCCGCTCGCGCAGGCGCTGCTCGCGAGCGCGGAGGCCGCCGGCGTTCCCTGCCTGCGCCTGAACGCCGATCTGCCGCTGGACGCCGCGTTCGACGGCGGCGCGCCGGTCGGGCGCATCGAACAGGCCGTGTGCGACGACTTCGAGGACCTGGCGCAATGCAGCGCCGCGTCGGTGCTCGATCACCTGCAGGCGGGCCGCGCGCCGGTCGCGCTGATCGCGCAGGACCGCGTGCTGCTGCGGCGCGTGCGCGCGCTGCTGGAGCGCCAGGGCCTGGGCATCCAGGACGAGACCGGCTGGACCCTCGCGACGACCGCGCCGGCAGCCCAGCTGATGGCGATGCTGCGCGCCGCGCGCCGCGAGGCGACCGTCGACGATTGGCTCGCCTGGTTGAAGACACCGCTGGCCTCGTCGCTGCGCGAGCGCGGCGGCAGTGCCTCGCTGAGCGCGCTGGAGGCGCACTGCCGCAAGCGTGGCTGGTCCACGCCGCAGGCGGTGCGCGCCGATCGTCTCCCTCCGGGCAGCGAGCGGCTCTGGGAGGCCGCGCGCGAGGCGCTGGTGCCGCTGCAACTGCGCGGCGCGCAGGCGCTCGACGCCTGGATTGCCGCGCTGGGGCAGACGCTCCAGCAGCTCGGTGCCGACGAGCAGCTCAAGCGCCAGCCCGCCGGCGGTCCGCAGGTGTTGGAAGCCCTGTGGCTGAGCAAGACGCCCTGGCCGGGTTCCGGCCACGAAGCGGTCCTGCGAGGCGCGCAGCTGACCGCCTCCGAGTTCGTCGACTGGGTGTCGCAGACGCTCGAGGCCGGCGAATACAAGCCGCCGCTCGAAGGTGGACTGCAGATCATGATCACGCCGCTGGCGCGGACGATGCTGCGCCCGTTCGGCGCCATCGTGCTGCCGGGCGCGGACGCCGCGACGCTGGGGCCGGTGCCGCCGGGGCCGGTGCTGATCGGCGACACGTTCGCGCGCGAGCTCGGCCTGCCGACCGTCGAAGGCAAGCGTCATGCGCTGGCCTGGCAGTTCGCGCAGCTGCTGCGCGCGCCGGCGGTCACGCTGCTGCGGCGCGGGCATCTCGGCAGCGAGCCGCTGGCGGCGAGCCCCTTGCTGGACCGGCTCGACCTCGCACTGCAGGCGGCCGGCCACGTGCTGCCGCATTGGCACGATCCGCGCCTCGACGCGACCGTGCCGGCCGCGCAGGTCGACCGCGCCGCCGCGCAGGCGGAAGGTCGGCTGCCTGCCGCGCTGAGCGCGAGCGCGGTGGAGTCGCTGCGCCAATGCCCGTACCAGTTCTTTGCCCGCGTGCTGCTGGGCATGCGCGAAGCGGGCGAGCTCGATGTCCAGGCCGACAAGCGCGACTACGGCACCTGGCTGCACGCGGTGCTGCACCAGTTCCACACCGAGCGCGTGGAGTGCCGCGATCCCCATCTCGACGACGACGCCCGCCTGCAGCGCGCCGCGCAGGACCAGATGCGCGAGCTGGGCCTGGCGCCGGCGGAGTTCCTGCCGTACTCGGCGAGCTTCGCGCGTTTCGTGCCGGCCTACCTCGGCTGGCTCGCGGAGCGCGAGGCCGAGGGCCAGCGCTTCGAACGCGGCGAGGTCGACCGCCGCGTGCGTCCCTGGGCGGAGATCGAGCCTGCGCTCGCGGAACTCGCGCTGCTCGGGCGCATCGACCGGATCGACGACGCGCCCGATGGCCGGCTGCTCGTCGACTACAAGACCGGTAGCGTGAAGGGGTTGAAGGACAAGGTCGCCAATCCGCTCGAAGACACACAGCTCGCCGTCTACGCCGTGCTCATGGGAGTCGGCCAGTTGCACGACCTCGGCCCGCTGCGTGCGCAATACCTGGCCCTGGACGACGCCAAGGGCATCGCCGAGATCGAGCACGACCACGTGGAAGAGACGGCGGCCGTGATGCTGGACGGCTTGCGCCGGGACCTGATGGCCATCCACGCCGGCGATCCGCTGCCGGCATTGGGCGAGGGCGTTGCCTGTGCCTACTGCGAGATGCGCGGCCTGTGCCGTCGCGACGATTGGGATGGAGCCGCGCCGTGACCGCCCCGACGAATGCCCCGATGAACGCGCCGATGACGAACGCCGCCACGTCGAACGCCGCCACGGCGGATCCGCTGGGCGCGGCCGCCTACACGCTCGACGGTGCGCCGGTCGCGCGCGAGCGCTTCTACGAGCTGGCCTGCGACCCGGCGCGCAGCGTCGTCGTCGAAGCCTGCGCCGGCGCGGGCAAGACCTGGATGCTGGTCTCGCGCATCCTGCGCGCGCTGCTGGACGGCGCGCGACCGCAGGACATCGTCGCGATCACCTTCACCCGCAAGGCCGCCGGCGAGATGCGCGCGCGCCTGAACGAATGGCTGCACGAGTTCGCCCACTGCGACGACGCGGGTCGCGTGCTCGCCCTGCGCCAGCGCGGGCTGCCGCAGGCGCAGGCCGTCGACCTCGCGCCGCGCCTGGCCACGCTGCAGCAACGGCTGCTGCAGGACGCGCGGCCAGTGGAGATCCGCACCTTCCACGCCTGGTTCTCGCAGCTGCTGCGCGCCGCGCCGCTGGAACTGCTGCGCGCGCAGGGCCTGTCGCCGGAACTGCAGCTGCTGGAGGACGAAAGCGACCTGATGCCCGAGCTCTGGCAGCGTTTCCACGCCGCGGTGCTCGAGGACGACGCGCTGCTGACGATCTACCGCGACCTGAGCCTGATCCACGGCCGCAACAAGCTGCTGGACTGGCTGACGTCGGCCTTCGAGAAGCGGGTGGAACTGCGCCTCGCCCACGCGCACGGCCGGCTGATGGACAGCATGCCGACGGCGGCCGAGGCCGTGCCCGAGCTCGCCGCATTCGCCGCGCCGATCGAGGCCTTCGCGCCCCTGCGCGCCGAGTTGCAGGCGCTCGCGATCGAGCTCGGCCAGTCGACCAAGGTCACGCCGAAGAAATGTGCGACCGCGCTCGAGCAGGCGCTGCAGCTGCCCGACGAGGAGGCGCTCGCCGGCGTGCGCCAGGCGCTGTTCACGGCGGAAGGCGCGCCGCGCAAGAACCTCGGCGACTCGCCTGCGTTGTCGGCGGCGATGGACCGCCTCCAGCGGCTGCTGCTCGCGATCGAGCAGGACCGCGCGCGCCTGTGGCACCAGCAGATGTGCGCGCTGGCCTTGACGCTGCTGGATGCGTTCGACCGCCTCAAGCGCGAGCGCGGCATCGTCGACATGAACGACCTGGAGCGCGGCGCCCTGGCCCTGCTCGGGGACGCGGACCTGTCGGGCTGGGTGCAGGAGCGGCTCGACAGCCAGGTCCGGCACCTGCTGATCGACGAATTCCAGGACACCAGCCCGCTGCAATGGCACGCGCTGCACGCATGGCTGTCCGGCTATGTCGGCGCGGGCGGCGGCGCCAGCGGACAGCGGCCGCCGTCGGTCTTCATCGTCGGCGACCCGAAGCAGAGCATCTACCGCTTCCGCCGCGCCGAGCCCCGCGTCTTCGCGGCGGCGCGCGATTTCGTGCGCGAAGGCCTGGATGGCGTGCTGCTCGCGTGCGACCACACGCGGCGCAACTCGGGCCCGGTGCTGGCGGCGGTGAACGCCGTCTTCGAATCGGCGAGCCTGGCGCAGCAGTACAGCGGTTTCCGCCCGCACACGACGGAGTCGGGCAGTGGCGATCCGCTGGACGGGGTCTTCTTCATCGCCGGCGACCAGACCTCCGATGACGAAGCGACCGAAACGACGCGGGAGGAGGGCACCTGGCGCCCGAGTCTGACCGAAGCGCGGCGCGAGCCGGAGCTGCATCGCCGCGAGGCCGAGGCCGGGCGGATTGCCGCCTGCATCGGTGATCTGCTGGCCAAGCGCGAGGCGCAGCCGGGCGAGATCTTCGTGCTGGCGCGCAAGCGCGAGGGCCTGCGCGTGCTCGCGCAGATCCTCAAGGGCCAGGGGATCGCGCATGCGGCGCCGGAGGACATGGCGCTGCTCGACGCGCCGGACGTCCGCGATCTGCTGGCGCTGCTGGATGCCTTGGCGTCGAGCGGCCATCAGCTGTCGCTGGCGCACGCGCTGCGCAGCCCGCTGTTCGGCGCGAGCGAGGCGGACCTGCTGTGGCTCGCCGCCGAATCACGTTCCGTGAAGTGGCTCGGTCAAGAGCAGCAGGAGCAGCAGGAGCAGCCTCCCACGGACAGAGAACCAACGCAGGCAGCGGGTGCTGCAGGACCGGCATGGGGCTTGGGGGGCCTGGAGGGATCCCCCATGCCCCGTGGAGGGCCCGCTGAGCCGGAGCAGGTGGGCGATCTCCCGCCTGCGGACCCACGTCCGGAGGCGCCGCAGCAGGAAGGTCCGACGACCCGCTCCTGGTGGGAGACGCTCCTCCAAGCCGATCCTGAGGCCCTGAGCGAGCCACTGCGCCGCGCGCAGGGGTTGCTGTCGCGCTGGGCGTCGACGGCGGTGCTGCGCAGCCCGCACGATCTGCTCGACGCAATCGTCCATGAGGGCGACCTGATGGCGCGCCTGGCGGCTGCCGTGCCGGCCAGTGAGCGCCGCGCGCGGCTGCATGCGGTGGAGGCGCTGCTCGCGCTGGCCCTGGAGCTGGATGGTGGCCGGTACGCCGGCCTGTACGGCTTCGTCCGCGCGCTGAAGAGCCGCGCGCTGAAGCTGGCGGCCCCCGCCGAGCCCGATGCCGTGCAACTGCTGACGGTGCACGGCGCCAAGGGGCTGGAGGCGAAGGTCGTGATCCTGATGGATGCGGAGGCCGGCCCGGCGCGCTCGGAGAGCATGGCGCTGGCGATCTCCTGGCCGGTGCAGGAGGCCGTGCCGCGGACGGTGGCCTTCCTCGTGTCGGAGGCGAAGCCGCCGCCGTCGCTGCAGGCCCTGCTCGACGACGAGAAGGACCAACGCCAGCGCGAGGAGCTCAACGCGCTGTATGTCGCGATGACGCGCGCGCGGCACCGGCTGCTGCTCAGCCGCACGCCGGCGAAGCGCCAGAGCTCATCGGGGACGTGGTGGACGCGGGTGCAGCCGCAGGCCGAGGCGATGGCGGTGCCGGAGGTCGCTGACGGCCAGCGCGTGCCGGACGAGGACGTCGCGTGTCTCAAGATGCTGCCGCGCGTCGAGCCGCTGCCGGCGGAGGTGGCGGACGCCGGCGCGGACGTCGGCCAGAGTCCCGACGAGGTCGACGACAGCGCCGCGCTCGGCGAGGCGCTGCATCGCGTGCTCGAATGGCACAGCGGGCCGCAGGGCGGCGCGCATGCGCTGGACCGGCTGATGGCGGCCGCGGCGCAGATGTACGGCCTCGACGCGCGCCGCACGGAGCGCCTCGAGCGCAGCGTGCGGGCGATCCTCGGCAGCGGGGACTGCGCGCCGTTCTTCGATGCCGCCGCGCTCGACTGGCACGGCAACGAGGTGCCGCTCAGCTGGAACGGCCATGACATGCGGCTGGACCGGCTCGTCAGCCGCCGCGACGGCGCGGGCGTGCGCACGTGGTGGGTGCTCGACTACAAGCTCCACCCGGCGCCGCAGCGCAATCCCGAGTACATCCAGCAGCTGTGGCGCTACCGCGAGGCCGTGATGGCGCTGCAGCCCGGCGAGCCGGTGCGCTGCGCCTTCATCACGGGGCATGGCCGGTTGATCGATTGCACCGAGGCGGTGGCCGGCGCGGCCGATCTCTTCGCCTAGATTCGATACCTTCTTGCTTCCTCTCCCGCTTGCGGGAGAGGAAGTAGGAGGGCGCGGCGACTCTCAGGCCGGCGAGCCGTAATCCCCTTCGGACGGCCGGCTGTGCCAGGCCACCGACGTCGTCGTCGGCCACGGTCCGCCGTCGCCCAGACGCTGATGCACCGCCTGCGCGCTCAGCGCCGCGGCCTCCAGCACGCGCGTCAGCGCCTGGAGCTCCGCCATCGCCGGCTCCGCCATCGACGTGCGCAGATAGACGTTGCCGCGCAGGCTCAGCAGCACGAACGGACGTCCCTCCACGAGGATGTCCTGCGTCGCCTGGGCCAGCCGCTCGGACAGGTCCTTGTCGAGCCAGGCCATGACCAGCTCGCGGTTGATGCCCACCGCGCCGAAGCGCTGCCGCACGAGCTTGGACTCCATCTGCGCGTGCTTCGGGAACATCACCAGCCAGCGCATCTCCTCGGGCGTGTCCGTGTCCACGCGCGTGCGCAGCGTGTCGGTGTAGGCCTCGAAGACGCTGCTCTCCAGACGCTCCATCAGCTTGCGCTCGATGAGCATCATCTGCATGTCGGGATTGATCTTGAGCTCGCAGCGCATGCGCAGCTCGAAGCCGTCGATGTAGCTGCGCTGCGAGGGCCCCCACTCGATGCGGGTCAGGCCGGGCAGCGTGCGGGGCAGGTCGATGACGAACCCGCGCCCGTCGCGGGCGTGGCGCAACTGGCCGCCGCGTTCCGAGGCCCACTCGCTCAAGGGACGCCACCGGGCCGCGTTGGCACGGGCGGCGAACCACTGTTTGATTTGTTTGATTACCATGAGGCGGGACGATGCGCGTGGGGCCCGGGGTCCGTGCATTGAAGCGTCGACGGAGTGGTCGATCGACATGTGGACGAACAGGGCTTCGCGCCCGAACGGAGAACGCTTGATGATCGAAGTGTATTCATGGCCCACGCCCAATGGCCACAAGGTGCACATCATGCTGGAAGAGTGCCGCCTGCCTTACCGGGTGATTCCCGTGGACATCGGCGCCGGCGACCAGTTCGATGCGAAATTCCTCGCCATCAGCCCCAACAACAAGATCCCCGCGATCGTCGATCCCGACGGGCCCGACGGGCCGGACGGGCAGCCGATCTCGCTGTTCGAGTCCGGCGCGATCCTGCTGTACCTCGCCGGCAAGACGGGGCAGTTCCTGCCGCCGGACACGCGCGGCCGCTACGAGGCGCTGCAGTGGCTGATGTTCCAGATGGGCGGCGTGGGGCCGATGCTGGGCCAGACGCATCACTTCCGGATGTACGCCCCCGAGAAGATCGAGTACGCCATCGACCGCTACACCAACGAGGCCAAACGCCTCTACGGTGTGATCGACCGGCGGCTGGCGCGCAGCAAGTACATCGCGGGGCCCGCGTACGGCATCGCCGACATGGCGATCTTCCCGTGGCTGCGCGGCGCGAAGAACCAGGGCGTGGAGATGGCGGACCACCCGCACCTGAAGGGCTGGTTCGACGAGATCGCGAAGCGGCCCGCGGTGGTCCGCGCCGTCGAGGTGCTGGCCGAGAAGCGCCGTCCGCTGGTCGACGACAAGGCGCGCGAAGTGCTCTTCGGCAAGACCCAGTACGAGCGGCGTTGAGGACCGCAGACCCGGTCCGGCCGGGCGCCGGCGCACGCTGATGTGGCCGGATCGACCGAGGCCGCCCCGCTTCGTCGACGGGGTCAGATCTTGCCCAGCCGCGCGCGGTCGCCGAGCTCGGTGAGCCAGCGGCGGCCGTCCTCGCGGATGGCCGTCGCCAGGCCCTTGTCCTGCAGCCGCTGCTGCATCTCCTCGCTGACCGGCATGCCGCCGGGCGATTGGGGGAGGAAGTACAGCGCGGCGCGCTCGTCCTCGGTGATTACCAGGTCGGGGGGCGGGACGGGGAAGCTGAAGGTCGGCGGCGTGGACATGCGCCGCAGTATCCCTCAGGGTCGGGCTCCGTTCAGGCCGTGGCCGCGGCCTTGATCGCGCGGGTCCGGCGACGGCCCGCGAGGCCCGCCGCCAGGGCGGCGATGCCCAGCAGCGCCAGCGAACCCGGCTCCGGCAGCTCACCCGCGGCGAAGGCCAGCGAATTGGCCATCAGCAGCGCGCCGTCGCTCGACGGGACCCAGCCGCCGGGCGACACTTCGCTGGAGGTGGGGAACATGTTCAGCCCGACGACCACGCCCTTGTGGTCCATGCGGTAGCCGGCCAGCGCCTGTCCGTTGCTCCAGTCGGCGACGATCTCGGTGCCGGCCTTGGCCGTGAGGCGGTAGCACAGCGCGGACGCGCCGCCGTTGAAGCTGGTGATGTCGCGCATCAGCGGGCTGTCGGACCGGACCACCTGGCCCAGGCCGCCGCAGGAGTTCTGGTTGTTGCTGGTGTTGAAGACGTCGTAGTTGGCGGAGACGAAGCGGCCTTGCATGCCCTTGAATCCGGAGGTCGCGTGCGACAGGCCGGCTTCCACGACGCCGCCGCCGAGGTCCACGTAGTCCGCCAGCACGTTGCCCAGCTGCAGGGCGCTGGCGAAGGGCACGGTGGCGCTTTCGTTGTAGACCAGCACGGCGTCGTAGGCCGTCAGCATGGCGAGCGTGGGGGTGCCCGTGGCGACGTTGAAGACGTCGACCACGCCGCTGACCACGCCGGTGGCGGCGATCTTCGACCGCACATCGGTCAGGCTGCCCGCCTGCACGGGCGCACCGAGGATCAGCACCGAGGCCTGCGCGGCCGCGGCGGTCGCGCACAGCAGGGTCGCGGCCAGGGTGGCGCGGAGAGGGGGAAGGAGGGTCGAGCGCTTCATCGGGGGTTCTCTCTCGGACGGTCGTTCTTGTGGTCGTTGGCGGGAGGCCACGGAAACGGGAGGCTAAAGCAACATCCAAGCCATTGGGTGCGAATTCCCGGTGCCTCAAGCACTTGCGCCGGTTGTCCCTGGAGCAGGGGTCAGCGGGTGTAATGAATCCCGACACTTCCGGCGTGGAAGTTGCTTCGCGGAGCGCCCGGCCGGGCGCTTGCCGGCCTCCCTTGTAATGCGGGGGTAAAACACCGTCGGCGCGCGTGGCGCCGGGCGACGGTTGGAGGGAAACTTGCCCAGGCGTGAAGGTGCAACCTGCTTGTCAGCGGGGCGCGATCCTGATCACACCGCGATCACAACGCAAAAGGAGTCCTCATGTCAGCCAAGCCAGACCACACCGACGCCGTCGGGGGCGTCGAGAGTCACAACGGACGCTGGTTCGTCCGCGAAGTCGTCGGCGAGGCACCGCCGTTCCGGGCCCGTTACCTGGTGATTGCCGCGCACGCCGCGAACGGCGGCAAGCCGGAACTCAACGGCTACTGGCACGAGCTCGAACGCAGCTTCGACACCTGGAGCTATGCGGCCGACGCGGCCTTGGAGGCCGCGCAGCGGACGATCGATTTCAGGCCTTGATCCGCGGAGCGCGGAGGCCTCAGGGTTGGATCATCCGCGCGCCGAGCGCCTGCTCGATGCTGGAGAACTGGGGCGCGCAGGAGTTGTTGCCCCGCACCGTGACGGGCTGTCCAGCGGCCTTCGCGGCTACCAGCATGGCGAACATGTTCTTGTCGGCTGCGTCGACGATGGGCAGCACGAAGTCCCAGCTGGCATTGATGTGGCAGGCCGGGAGGTTGGATTTGGATCCAGCCAGCTTGATGAAGACCAGGTTGCCGCCGATGTCCTTGTCGATCGCCATTTCAACGATCTGACCGGTCATGGCTGCGGCCAGCGCGGACGGGGCCATCGCGCAGGAAGCGGCCAGCGTGGCTGCCGATTTGATCCACGGGTTCATGTGTTCTCTCCCTCCGGGGTGTTGTTCATCCGGCCCTTGTGCCGGGCGCGCGGATTCTGCCAGCCGGAAAGGGCGGGTCACATGCCCGCGGTGATCTTCTTCTGCAGCGCCTTGTACTGCTCCAGGCGCGGGCCGCCGAGCGCGACCGCGCGCTCGATCGCGAGCGAGGCCTTGTAGCGCTCACCCTGTTCCATCAGCACCTGCGCCAGGTTGTTCCAGCCTTCGGGCAGGTCGGGTCGCACGTCCGTGAGCCGCGCATAGTGCCGGGCGGCAGTGCGGCGGTCTTTGGCCGCGTAGGCGGTGTTGCCGGCGCCCAGCAGCAGCACGGGCTCGCCGGGCCAGCGCGTCAGCGCGGCCGTGTAGCCCTTGCGCGCGGCCGGCGCGTCCAGACGTTCAAGCGCCGCCAGCGCGGCGCCGGTTCCCGCACCGTCCAGCGAGGCCGGCAGCAGGTCGGGCGGGAGCGTCGTCATCGCCCAGTAGTCGCCACGGGCCCAGGTGCGTTCGAAGACCGGCAGCTCGATCTCCTGCCGCGCGGTCTTGCCGCTGTGCAGCAGGATCGTCCGGCGCTGCTTGTCGTAGCCGACGGCGACGGCGTAATGCCACACCGGCGCGACGTCCAGCGACAGGTTCTGGAACACGATCACCGGATGCCCGGCGGCGACCTCGGCCAGCAGCGCGTCCAGCCGCGGCGGCAGCACATAGGCCGGCAAGCCCTGGCGGCGCGTCGCGACCAGCATCTCCGTCTGCAGCGAGCCCTTGCGGCCCGGCAGGAAGACCTGCGGCTTCAACTGCTCGACCGTCGTGGACTTGCCCGCCGTGCGCAGCAGCATCGCGAGCGCGGCCGGGCCGCATTCGTAGTCGTCCTGCGCGATGAACGGCGTCTTCGCGGACAGGTCCACGCGCGCCGGCAGGTCGGCGGGCCATTGCCGTTCCAGCGCCTGCAGCTGCGGCGGCGTGCTCGCGCAGCCGCCCAGCAGCAGCGCCAGCGCCAGCATCGGCGCGGCCAGCGGAATCAGCGAGCGGGAAGTCCGCGCGGAGCGGACGAGCCGGACGGGCCGCGTGATCGACATGAAGACCTCAGCGGATCGATCGCGTGAACGGGAAGACCTTGGTGAAGCCCAGGATGTCGGTGATCAGCAGGATCACGAACACGGTGAAGATCAGGCCCAGCACCTCGCCGCCGGCGGGGGCTTCGGCGATGCGGCCGTCGAGCGCGCGGATCTCGTCGTCGGACATCGCGTCCACGCGCGCCTGCGCGGCAGCGGCATCGACGCCCTCCTTGACCATGGCCTGACGCACGTCCTCGCGGGCGAAGAAGGCGTTGACGCGGACGCGGCTGTCGGCGGCTGTGCCGGTGGGCGCGGCGGGCTGCACCAGCGCGTCGGTCGGCACGACCTGCGCGCTCGCGTGCATCGGCAACGCCATCAGCGTGCAGGAGGCGATCAGCGTGGACGCGATCGCGCGCTTGGCCAGCGAGGGGCGCGAAGCGGTCACGGTGGCGATGGCGCCGGAGCAGGCGGCTTGGGAAGCTTGTTCTTGTCGGTTCATGGTCGGACCTGGAGGGAGGATGGAGAAATCCTAGGTCCGCGCCCGATGCTGTTACAAGTTCGATTACCGGGCGTCACATCGGATGCAATTCCCGGGTGATCGGGTGTCAGGACAGGCTTGAAGAACGTGATAAGGCGATGCCGCGCCAACGCGGGTCACGCTCCGCGCGCTGATGCGCCCATCGGGCTTCAGTGGCTCAGTGGCGCTGTACTTCAGCGCTTCATCGATCACAGCGTTGGCCGCTGGCGCTGCGCAGGATCCAGCGCTCGCCCTTGCGGGACAGCAGCGCGGTGGAACTGAGCGTGCCGAGGTCGCAGGTCGTCGCATCGACTTCGGCGAACTGCGCCAGCTCGACGGTGTCCGCGTCGCGCCAGCGCATGAAGCGGAAGCTGATCGCGGTCTGCTCCGGCGTGGGCTGGAAGCGGTAGCGCTCGACGAGGCGGCCGTCCTCGCGGCTCCAGAGGACCACGCCGTTGAACTCCTGGCCCGGCGACGCGTGCGTCACCACCAGGAAGCGACCGTCCGGCGACGGGTTGACGTTGCCATGCATCTCGTAGCGCGTGCCGTCGGCGCGGGAGATCCACAGCAGTTCACTGCCGGCCGGCAGCGTCGCGCGCACGACGTAGAACTGGCCGTCGGGCGACAGGCCGTCGAGGCGGAAGTCCACGGAAGGCAGCGCCGGATCGGCGGGATCGGATCGCTGGCTGTCGAGGACCACCGGGCGGCCCTTGACGATGGGCAGCCACAGGCGCAGGTCATCGCGGCGTGCCGCCACGCCGAGCCGGCGCAGCACCTCGGCCTCGGCCTGGGCGCGGAACTGTTCGTCGGAGCCTTCCTCGGCGACGACTCCGCCAGCGGTCGCGGTCGAGGGCGCGAACAGCATGCCGCGCGGCGCGAGTCCCACCGAACCGACTGGGCGGGGCGGCGCGGGCCAGGCGTTGGAGGAGGCTTCGGCGGCGACGCCCGTGAGCATCAGCGCGACTGCGATGGCGGCACGAAACGCGCGGCCGACGCGGACGGCGGGAACCATGGCGGAAGCGGCGGCCGGGAGAACGGCTGGCAGGGCAGCCGGAACGGCGGGCGAGGCGGACAACATCGGACGAAGGCGCGGGCGCGGGCGGAACGGGGGGACGGGGTGACCAGGCGCCGCAGTCTAAAAGGGCCTCCGTGCGCTGGCCCACACACGTTACGCATGGTGACAAGACCTGCCCCCGGGCGGGGTCAGGTCGTGAGGTCGACCCCCCCGAACGGGCAGGTCAGCGCTTGCAGCGCGGCGCCGTGACGTCCTTGAGCGACCAGTTGTCGCCCTCGCGGGTGAGCACGACCAGCGTCTCCTCCATCGCGTCGCGGCAGGTGAGGGGATCACCCTGCGTGGTCCGTTCGAGCTCGATGGTCCGGTTGTCCTTCCAGCGCATGAAGCGGTAGAGCGCGTAGCGATCGCCGGGTTCGTGCCGGAACTTCTCGACCAGCCGGCTCGAGGCGCGCTCCCAGATCAGGATGCCGTTGAAGTCCATCAGCTCGGAGGCGCTGACGACCGCGAGCAGGCTGCCGTCCGGCGAGGGCTTGGGCGTGGCGCGCAGCCGATAGCGCTCGCCGTCCTGGCGCGAGACCCAGATGACGTCGCTGCTCTCGTAGTAGGTCGCGCGCACGACGAAGAACTCGCGATCCGGCGACAGGCCGTCGAAGCGGTAGTCCTCGTAGGCGGCCTCGCTGTGACCGCTGGCGTTGGGCCAGACGCTGTCGAAGATCTCCGGCCGGCCCGACACGGTCGGCAGCACCAGCCGCGAGCCGGTGCGCTTGATGAGGTCGTGCCGGCCCGCCGCGTTGGCCTTGCGGATCGCGTCGGCCTCGGCCTTGGCGCGGAAGGCCTCGTCGGAGCCTTCATTGCCGGCGGCCTGGCCCGGGTCCGCCTCCGGCCGCGCGCGCTGCAGGTCCTTCGTGAAGTCGCCCTTGGGCGCGATGCCGGACGGCTTCGGCAGCGGGGGCGGCTTGTAGGTCTGCTGCTGCGCCGACGCGGGACCGGCGGTCGCCGCCACCAGGACGGCGAGCGCGGCCAGCGCGGTCGACACAGTCGACGCGCGCGGGGCGGCGGAGCGGGCAACGGATCGGACGAAGGAGCGCATGAAGGTCTGTTCAGTTCAACCGTGGATCGCCGCGGCGACGATCTGGCCGATGGAGATGCACATCGCCGCGACCACGACGGCCAGGGCCATGTTCTTGTGCTCGACGATCTCTTCCCACAGCTTGTACGGGGTCAGCTTGTCGATGACGACGAAGCTGATCCAGAACACCAGCACGCCGATGAGGGCGTACAGGATGGAGCCCAGCACGATCGCGGGCTTGAGCCATTCGAAACCTTCCATGTCGTTCTCCTGATCGGTCGTGATGTCGGACGTGAAGTCGGTGGGGAACGGCGGGCGGAGATCCGAGCTGCCGGAGTGTCTCCGCGATTGCCGTCGTCGTCGTGGTGACTCTGGGTGACTCTGGGTGAGACTGGTGACTACTTGTGGCCGCCGCCGCCGCTGCTGTAACCGCCGTACGAGCCGCCGCTGGAGCCCACGTAGCCCACGCCGGAGCCGCGGCTGCTGCGCTTGCACTGCTGGTACTCGGCGCTGGTCTCGCCGTAGGTGTCCTTGTAGCGGTCGCAATCATCCTTGCTGCAGGCGCGCAGCATCGCGAACAGCACCGCGATGATGAAGATCCCGATGATGATGTTGCGCAGCAGCTTGCCCTGGTCCATGCCCGACGTCACGTCGCGGCGCAGCGCCGGCATCTTGTCCTCGGGCAGCGCGGAGAAGCGGCGCACCTCGGCGGCGTCCACGGCGCGGCCGTGGCTCCAGGTGACCTCGTTGCCGGCCTGCTCGCTGCTGAGCAGCTCCAGCCGGGTGCCGTTGCGCCATTCGTAGTCGCGGACGAGGGCGCGTTCCTCGCGCTTGACGCGCCAGTAGAACTCGCCGAGCACATAGGTGACCTTCGCGGTGTAGGTCCACTTGTGCTTGAAGTCCTTGTCCTTGTAGCGGACGGATTTCGCTCCCGCGTTCGACGGCGCGCCGGTGATCGGGCGCACGACGCTCCAGCCGTCCTCGGTGTCGACGAGGAAGGCGAAGCCCTCCATGCGGCTGAACAGCAGGTACTCGCGCCAGAAGGTTTGTTCGTCCTCGCTGGACTCGGGGAGGTCGCAGCGCTCCAGGTAACCGACGACCTGCCAGGGCTTGGGCGTGCCGCCCTCGATGGCGAGCATGCCGGTCGTGCCGAGCGGGATCTGCGGCTCGCCGCCGGTGTTCTGGCGATAGGCGGCCAGGTCGGCGCCGGCGCCTGTCGAAACATCGACGACGGACTTGCACTGGCCGCAGACGATGGACTGCGTCGTGCCGAGTTTCGGTTCGAGCGCCGCGCCGCAGTTGGGGCAGGGCAGCGCCTTGGATTGCAGCGTGGCGCCGCTTTCCTGGCGCAGACCGGTCAGCGCGAGATCGGCGAGCTGGACCGCGCGTCCGATCGACCAGGTGGGCTGGGCCGGATCGCCGTACTCGAGTGTCGCGACCTCATCGGCGGTGTTGCGCAGGTCGACGACGGGGTAGCTCTTCGCGAGCTGCGGCGGGTGCGGCAGTTCGCCTTCGGCGGCGGCCAGCGTCGCATCGACGATGGACGCGACCTGCCACGCCGTGCCGGCCAGCATCTGCAGCCCGCCGGGCCGCAGCGTGGCGGGATCGGGCGCGCGCTCCTGCAGCGGCGCCTCGAAGCTGATGACGAAGCTGCCGTTGTCCTCGGCCAGCCAGCCGCTGCGGGGCGGCTGGTCGGCGCTGGCGTCGAAGAGGATGTGCCACTCGTTCCAGCTGCCGTCGGCATAGACCATCTGCAGCCGGCCGGCCACGACGAAGCCCGCGCCCGCGTAGCGCCCGGCGGCGCCGAGCTGCAGCGGCGAGTAGTCCTCGAACAGTTCCGAACTGGTGCCGATCTTGCGCAGCGCGTCGCCCTCACGCAGCAGCGTGGAGCGGCAATAGCTGCAGACCGCGCTGGCGGACGCGGCCGAGGCGAACTCGACCGGCGCCCCGCAGTTCGGGCAGTGCGCCTGCCAGCGGCGCTGGGGGGAAGCGGTAGCCAATCAGGACCCGGAACGAGACGCGCCGGGTGGCGTCAGCTGAGCTTCTTGAGCAGCTCGGCCTTCTTGGTCGCGAACTCCTCGTCGGTGAGGATGCCCTTGGCCTTGAGGTCGCCGAGTTTTTCCAGCAGCAGGAGCACCTCATCGGCGCTGGCGCTGACGGGTTGCGGCTGCACGGGAGCGGCGGCTTGAGCGGCCGCCTGGTTGGCGCCGGTCAGGCCCTGCTGCAACTGTTGCGCCATGGTCTGGCCGAGCGCCAGCCCGGCGCCGAGGCCCATCGCATCGCCCGCGATGCCGCCGCCGCCCGAGCCCACGCCTTCGGCGAGCTTGGGGATGGCCTGCGCGGTCTGGTACTGCATGAACTGGCCCATGTTCTGGCCGATCATGCCCATGCCGATCTTCTGGTCGAGGATCTTCTGCAGCTCCTCGGGCAGGGAGACGTTCTGCAGGGTGACCATCTCGAGCTTGAGGCCGAGCGCGTCGAAGGACGGCGCGGTGGCTTCCATCAGCGCCTTCGCGAACTCGACCTGGTTCGCGGCAAGGTCCAGGAAGGGGATGCCGGACTGGGCGACCGCGTCGGAGATGTGCTGCAGCATCAGGCCGCGGAGCTGGCCGTCGAGCTCGGTGACGGTGTAGCGCTCGCGGGTGCCGGAGATCTCGGTGTGGAACTTCTTCGGATCGACGATGCGATACGAGTAGTTGCCGAACGCGCGCAGGCGCACGGCACCGAAGTCCTTGTCGCGGATGGTGACGGGCTGGGTGGTGCCCCAGCGCTGGTCCACCTGCTGGCGGGTGGAGAAGAAGTAGACGTCGCTCTTGAAGGGGGACTCGAAGAGCTTGTCCCAGTTCTTGAGGTAGGTGAGGACCGGCAGCGTCTGCGTGGTCAGCTTGTACATGCCGGGGCCGAACACGTCGGCGACCTTGCCTTCGTTGACGAAGACGGCCATCTGCGACTCGCGGACGGTGAGGGAGGCGCCGTACTGGATCTCGAAGTCCTGCATCGGGTAGCGGACCGCGAGGACGCCGTTGTCGTCCTCCGTCCACTGGATGATGTCAATGAACTGTTTCTTGATGAAGTCCATCAGGCCCATGGCGCTGCTCCACGAAAGGCACGGTCCAAGTCGACCGTCGCGAGGGAGTATCCCTCAGCGGCGGGGCGACCTTGGTCACCCTGAGGGGGGAGGTTTGTGCGGATGGAGCGACGCCGTCCGACCTACGTCGAGGTCGCGCAACCGGCCGCCGTCGGCGTCCACAGGGTCGGCGTCGAGGCCGGGTTCCAGCCGGCGCCGGCCCACGCGGTGTGCGTGACCAGGGCCTTGTAGGTCTTGCCCTGGTAGCTGACGACGGTGCCGACGTTGAAGGTCTTGCCTTCGCTCCATGCGGGGCAACTCGGCGCGGGCGCGGGCGAAGGGGCCGGTGCGGGCGACGGTGCCGGGGCCGGTGAGGGCGCTGGAGAGGGAGCCGGAGCAGGAGACGGCGCTGGGGACGGCGCAGGAGAAGGGGCGGGCGCAGGCGGCGGCGGTGGCGGCGTGGCCCCGCTGGTGTCGGTGCCGTGGGTGGCGGTGGTCCAGCCGAGGAACTCGAACCCGCCCTGGTCGGGGCCGTGCGAGCGCACGTACGACTGGAAGTTGGGGATGGCGACGCCGCGGCTGACGTAGCCGTTGAGCGCCAGTTCGGTGTAGCCCGATTCGGTGTGATAGCTGCGGCAGTCGCGCACGCCCGATCCGTTGTTCAGCGACCTGGCCATGTACTCCAGGCCCATGGCCAGGCGCGGGAGCGCGTCCTTGGCATTGGGCTTGTGCATCCAGACCGAGTTGTCGCCCTGGTTCGCGGCCATCTCGGCGGCTTGCGCGATGCCGATCAGGTTGTACTGCGGGTGCCAGCAGTCGCGGGCCTTCAGCTCGTTGATCTCGCCGTTGCCGTAGATCGACACCGGGATCATCTCGATCAGCCGGGTCAAGCCGGCGGCATAACGGGTCGGGTTGTCCTGGAAGACGCCGGTGGCCATCATGCCGAGCGCGGCCGAGACGGCCCAGTTGTTGACGCGCGATTGCGCCTTGGCGGTCTCGGTGTAGAGGCGGTCGACGAAGCCGTTGAAGCGCGTGACTTCGGCGGCCGGCCAGTTGCCCAGGCCGCCGCCGTGATGCCGCAGGATCTCGGCGGCACTGATCCAGACCGGCAGCATCCACGCCGCTTCCAGCTGGACCTGCGCGGCGTTGGTGCCGGAGGCGACGGTGAAGCCGCGGAAGGTCGTGGCCCAGTCGTTGAGGATGGCGACGGCCTTGTCGCGATGACGCACGTCGTTGGTCTTCACCCATCGCAGGGTGTTGAGGTAGGCAGCCATCGCATCGTTCTTGAAGCGCGATTCCTGCGGACCGCGGGCGCTGCCGACGACCTCCACGGTGGTCAGGGCCTGATGCGCATACGTGTAGTTGCTGCGCGAGTCGGCGAGGACCACGGCATAACCCGTCTTGATGCCGCTTCCGGACGGGGAGTTGGCCGAGGCCTTGAACGTGTCCAACCGCGCCTGGCTCATGAAGATGCCCGGGTGCCGGAACTTCGCGGGGGCCTTGGCCTGGATCGTGGCGCGATCGCCGTCGTCCTGCGCGTCGGGCGCGGGCGCCGCGTCCTGTGCGGCGACGCGCGGGTCGAGTCCCTCGCCACCGCCACAGGCCGTCAACGCGGCCAGCAGGATGGGCGTGAGCGTCCATCGGAAACGTCGGGCCAAGGTCGCTTGTGGCGAGCGTGCGTGGCGCTTGGAAGTGTCCAGTCCGATCATGTTCGTGAAGCTCCGCTGATGAGGGCGAGGCGACTTTACGAACCTGAAATCCTGAGGGATGTGACGGTGGGTAATGAGATGCGAAGGGTGAAACGACTGCGTGGCGGAGCTACCCAGAAAGGGGTAAGCGGGCGGTGTTCACTCGCCCAGATAGCGGTATTGCTTCGTGAACGGAACGCCGTTGAACGTGTGCGTGCAGCAGCGGCAGGTCGGCGACAGCGTGGACGGACCGAACTCGGGATTCACGATGCGCAGGACACCGTCGTCATCGACGTAGAGGCCGCTGAAGTAGGTCGATTCGCCGGTGCAGACATAGTCCTCCCGATCTTCCTCGCGCAACGCGACCATCCAGAAGATCGGATCGGCGCGATCGAGTCGTCCGAGGGCCTCCGAATGGACGGCCGACCAGGGTTGGCCCACCTTGGACAGCAGGAACCGATAGAGCGGCGTGTAGTCGCGGCCACGCTGCTTCTTGCCATGCATGGGGCGGCGATTGGCTTCGGATGTCTGCTCCGCCTTGGTGTTCCGCGCATCACCGAAATCGCGAGCCCGATGCCGGCTGCGCATCGTGTGCGCGGTCGTGTTCTCCTTGCGATAGAGCGGCGGCTTGGACTTGTTCATCAGGGACTCTGGCTTGGATCACTGCCGTGGGCCGGCGCGTCGCGATAGAGCCGCAGGAAGCGGAACATCTTCGGCCACTCTTCGCGCGGCTTGAAGGCGATCGCGACTTCTTGATGACCGAGCGCTGATTCGGTGAGGACGACATGGTCCTCGACCTGCTTGGCCTGTTCGAACTCCTTGGCGCTCACCTTGCAGACCGCCTTGAAGAACGGGCCTGGATCCAGCCAGCGAGCCACCTCGGGGTGTCACGGAACTTGAGGTATCCCGCCAGGGAGGCATGCGCGGCTGCGACCATCGCGAATCCGAGGGGAATGTCGTCTCGTATGAGGATGTACATCTTCATGGGGCGCCTTGATCCGATGCTCTGCGGGTTTGGATGCTCGTTGCCCGTGAGGGAAGAGCGCTTGCAGCGTTGTAATCGAATCGTCCGTTGAATCGGCAAGGCGTGTCACGGCCTGCGGATGGCGCCGGTGAACCGACGCGTAAGGCGGCTGGATGGGGCTCGTCCTAGTCGCTTCGAGCTCGACCCCATCGTTTCAATCCTCGGGCGCAGATGCGCCAAGCTGCGACCACGGCAAGGATCACCGCCACCAGGATCAGCGGGATGACGAACAGCAACTCGCGCCCGAAGAACTGGACGAAACCGAAGAGGTCGGGCCGCTTGCCGCTGGGAAGCGGATAGTTCCACCACCAGAACATGATGAGCACCATGAGGACCAGAGCCAGTGCAGCCTTGACCAAGTTGCCGAGCTGCCGATCCTCTTCTGACGGTGGTATCTGTTCCTTCATGTCCGGGTCCGCTGAAGTCGAAGGAATCTACCTCACGCCATGCGATCTGATGGGCATCAGGGTGCCAGTGATGGCCGTGGACGCAAGGCCGAAGAATGGCCCTGTCAGGCCAATCGCCCTTGCGCCGCTTCCACCCGCGCGAGCACAGCGGCCACCTCGAAGAAGACGAGCCGGCGCCGCGTCTCGATGCGGGTGAACTCTTCCGCCGACGGCACGAGCTCCAGATCGCCGAAATGGGCGTGGCGCAGCCAGCCGCTGAGGCAGGCCTGCGCGATGAGCAGGGCGCGGTCTGTCGACACGCCGTCGGCGGTTTCCCCCGCGATGCCGAAGATCGCGCGCAGCGGGATACCGGCCGCGTCGGCGGCGAAGAACTCCTGGGGGACAAGCGCCGGCGCTCGTCGTGACGAGTCGCCGGGGAGGCGGTCGTTGGCAGTCACTGGCGGCGCCCGTTGGGAAGGGATCGCCAGTCTGTCGGGCCGCCGCCCGCCTCGCGTCCGTGGAAACCCGCCGCAAGCGTTTGGCTTTGAGCGTTGCCCGCACGGAGCGGCGCGACGGAGCGACCGGCGCGCAGAGCGCGCCTCGACATCGTCATCCGGAGGGCGCAGCCGTGACGATCCTGGGGAAGGTCAGTAGCCACTAGTCTCCGCCGGCGGATTCCCCAGCCGCACCTGCTCGCGGGCGCGCGCCTCTTCCTTCATCAGGCGGCCGTTCGCGACGTGCCGCACCAGCCACGGCAGCGTGCGCAGCTTGGCGCCGCTGGCCGTCGCCGGGATCCAGGCCTTCGCGCATTTCTCGAAGAGCTCCGCGTTGAGCGCGAGCCGCGACGGCGTCATCCCCAGCAGCAAGACCTGACCCGCGTGCAGCGCCACGTTGCCGCCATCGGTCAGCGCGGCCGGCAGTTGCGCCAGGTCGTCGGTGGGCCGCGCCATGTGGCCGAGCTGTCGGATCTGTTCGTCGAAGACCGGCGGCATCCATCCGCCGAAGGCTGCCATCTGCCGGCAGAACGGACCTCCGCCCACGAGCACGGCGCAGACGTCGGGCCGAGCGGCGTAGACCGTTCGATGAAGCGCCAGCGCGCCCGTGCCGCGGCCCTCGGCCGGCGCGAGCGGCATCGTCCGCATCGAGGCGTCCGTGGCCGTTCCCCATCCCAACTGGCCGTTCGCGGGATCGCGCAGCGAGAGACTGTCCGCGGCGTCCGGCATGAGTCCGCGCGCCAGCAGCCGCTGCCGGAGGCTGAGCCACGCATCGCGGAGCGCGTCGTCGCTCATACCAGCGCCATCACGTCGTCGAAGCGGTTCAGCGCGTCGTCGATGACCTCGTCGGTGTCGGCCAGACTCGTGTAGAGACGGCTGCCCGCGACCGAGATCAATCCGTGCGCGGTGAACGCCGCACCCATCTCCTCCATCATGTGCTTGCGACGCTTGGCCTCGTCCTTGACCTTGATGAGCTTCCACAGGCTGCTCGTGTCGAGCAGCAGCACGCCCGAGGTCTGCAGATGCACGATGGAGCCGAGGTTGTAGGCCACATACGGCAGACCGCGCCGCTGGATGATCTCCTCCAGTCCCATGCGCAGGCGCTCGCCTGCCCGACCGGCCACCGCCGGCGCGTTGGTGCGCTCCACCTCCAGGAGCGAGTGATAGCCCGCCACGCAGCTGAGCGGATTCGCCGACAAGGTCCCGCCGACGAACGCGCGCCGCGAGGTCGTCCCGATCCCGCCGACGAGCGACATCATGATCTCCCGCTTCCCCCCGATCGCGCCCGCCATCGGGTAGCCGCCGGTCAGGCACTTGCCCAGCACCGTCAGGTCGGGCGTCACGCCGAAGTAGGCCTGCGCGCCGCCCATGCCGGCGCGGAAGCCGGTCACCACCTCGTCGAAGATCAGCAGCGCCCCGAACTCGTCGCAGAGCGCGCGGACCTGCGCATTGAACTCGCGGTGCACGGGCCGCGTGCCGCTCTCCGGCCCGAACGGCTCCAGCAGCACCGCCGCCGTGCCGCCGCGCAGGCGGTTCCAGCGCAGCAGCCGGCGCAGGGCCTCGGGATCGTTGGGCAGGCACTCCTGCGTGTGCGCCGTGGCGCCGCGCGGGATGCCGATCGCTTCCATGCGGCCCGTCTTCGGCAGCCGCATGCCGTAGACGAGCTGGTCGCTCCAGCCGTGATACGCCCCGCCGATCTTGATGACGCGCTGACGCCGGGTGAAGGTGCGGGCCAGCCGCACCGCGCCCATCACCGCCTCGGTGCCGGAGCCCAGCATGCGCAGCATCTCCACGCCGGGCATGTGGCGGCAGACGAGCTCGGCCAGCTTGACCTCGTACTCGTGCAGCAGGCCGGTGACCGGGCCGCAGTCGTCGAGCAGCGCGTGCACCGCCGCGCGCACCGCCGGCGGATTGCTGCCGAGCAGCGTCGGCCCGCCGGCCTGCAGGAAGTCGATGTAGCGGTTGCCGTCGATGTCGGTGAGGTGCGCGCCCTCGGCGCGCGTGATCGCCAGCGGGAACGGATGGTTGAAGGCGAGGTTGTGCTGCACGCCGCCCGGGATCACGGTGGCGGCCTGCTCCGCCAGGCGCTTCGACCCGGCGCAGTGATCGTCGAACCAGCGCAGGACCTTGGGCATCGCGTCCGGCCGGATCGGCCGCATCGGCTGGTTCACGAGCGCCGCGAAGCGCTCGTAGAGCGCGTGCGTGTCCGGCCAGGTGGGCACGGCAGGCGCGTCCGGCGGCAGGGCGCCGGATGGCGAAGCGGCGTGTCGCTCGCCTTGCGCGGGCGCGGCGATGCCGGCGGCGGTGGGCGAGGTGGGGGGGGCGGAAGCAAGCGTAGACATCACGGTCCCTTGAGATGAAGCAGCAGATCGCGCACCGGGGCGAGCCTGGCCCGCAGGCCGGGCTCGCGGCGCACGCGTTCGTCGATGCGCGCCGCCAGCAGGTCGCGGGCGAGCGTCTCGAGGCGCTCGACGGCTTCGAGCGCGGTGGCGCTGTCCGCAGCGCAGCACAGGATGCCATGGTTGCGCAGCAGGTAGGCCTGGCGGTCTGGGCGGACGGCCTTGGCGAGCTTGCCCGCCAGCCAGGCGGTGCCGGACGGCGCATAACCGACGACCGGCACCTCTGCGCCCAGCCAGCGCTGCAGCGCCTCCGGCACGACCAGCGGCTGGCCGATCAGCGCGCAGGCGCTCGCCAGCGGCTGGTGCGTGTGGATGCTGCAGCCGACGTCCGGTCTGGCGCGCAGCACCCGGGCATGGAGGGCGGTCTCGACGGAGGGCTTGCGGGCGCTGCTCCTCGCATCGATGCTCGCGTCAGTGCTCGCGTCAGTGCTCGCGTCGATGCGCGCGGTCGTGCGCGCATCGTCGACCACGGCCAGGTCCGACAGCCGCAGCACGCAGACGTCCTCGGGCCGCATGACGAGGTAATCCGTGGCCGACGGCGTGACGGCGACGAGCTCGTCATCGATGCGCAGCATCAGGTTGCCGCCCGTGCCGGCGAAGTAGCCGCGCTCGGACAGGCGCAGGCAGAGGTCCACCACGTGCCGTCGCTCGACCTCGTGCTTCATGTCGCGGCTCCTGTCGCCGGGGCGGTCCTGACGCCGGCCACCGCGTCCGTCGCGGGCACCCGGTTGAGCCGGTGGTACAGCGGCGCCAGGCGCACGCGGACTTCCTTGAAGGCTTCGAACTTGTCGCCGTAGAGCCGGCTCAGCGCGGTGGCCGGCTCATAGATGCGGCGCGTGCGGCGCAGCGTCGCCAGATCGCCGAAGCGCAGCGCGCCGGTGCCGATGCCGGCGAGGAAGGTCGCGCCGATCGCGTTGGCCTGGATCGGATGCTCGAGCTGCCGGATCGGCTGGCCGGTGACGTCCGCGAAGATCTGGCACCAGACGTCGCTCTGCGCGCCGCCGCCCACCGCCGCGATCGTGCCGGGCGAGCGCCCCAGCAGCCGCGCGAAGGGCTCCATCATCCAGCGCGTGTTCAGCGCGACGCCCTCCAGGAAGGCGCGGAAGATGTCCTCCCGCGAATGTTCCAGCGAGAGGTTGATCAATCCCGCCCGCAGCAACGGATCGTCGACCGGCGTGCGCTCGCCGAAGAGCCACGGCGTGTAGATCAGCCCGCGCGACCCCGGCGGCACGCGCGCCGCGATCTTGTCGAGCAGCTCGTAGACGGCGGGGTGTTCCTCGTCGGAGGCCAGCTCGTCGGGGTGGTACAGGATGCGGTCGCGCAGGAAGGACAGGTTGGCACCGGCCGTCGACTGCAGCGCGAGCGCGAGATAGCGGTCGTCGACCGCGCAAGGCACCGCGGCGATCTTGTGGCGGACGTCGGTCCGCATCTCCGGCACGTGCGCGCCCAGCCACGACGAGGTGCCCAGGTACAGGTGGGTCTCGAAGTCCGACACGGCGGCGCCGACCGCGACGGCGGAGGTGTCGACGGCGCCGGCCACGACCGGCGTGGAGGCGGCAAGTCCCAGCGCCGCGGCGACGTCGGGGAGCAGCGGGCCCAGCACGTCGGTGGAGCGCACGATCGGCGGCAGCTTGCCGGCGTCGAGTCCCAGGCCGCGGATCAGCCGGTCGTCGTAGCGGATGCGCGAGGGATCGCGGTTGTCCGTGACCCAGCTGGTGAGGATGGAATCCTGTGTCGCGCAGAGTCGCCCGCAGAGACGGTAGTTCAGGTAGTCGAGCGCGTTGAGGAAGCAGCGCGTGGCGTCGTGGACGGCGGGCATCTCATCGCGGATGAACGCCATGTGGCCGGCGGCATCGCGCCCGCTGAGCGACGGCGCGCCGCCGGTGAGCCGCAGCCAGCGCCAGAGCTTGTGCGGCGCGTAGCCCTCGATGTTGAGCCAGCGCCCGCGCAGGCGACGCTTGATCGCGGCGGCGCCGCGCGCGTCCAGCCAGCTGAAGGCCGGACCGATCGCGCGGCCGTCGTGGCCCAGGCAGACGGTGACCTCGGTCTGCGTGGAGCAGCACACCGCCGTCACGCGCCGCCGCCGCGCCGCGTCGGGCGCGAGCACTTCGCCGGCGGCCTCGAGCAAGGCCCGCCACCAGGCCTCCGGGTCCTGCTCGGCCCGCGCGCCGTCGACGATCAACGGAACGGGACGGAAGGCCCAGGCCAGCACTTCGCCGTCCAGGCTCACCAGCGCGCATTTGCAGCCGCTGGTGCCGAGGTCCACCGCCAGCACGAGCGGCGAGTTCGGCGAGGTGAACGATGGGGACGAAGGGACCGACGATGTCATCAGAACTTGCGCGACACGGAGACGACCAGCGTGTTGTTGTCCTGGCGCTTCCATCCGTCGCCGTCGGGGATCATGAAGAGTTCGGGCCGATGCGTGCTGGTGGCGACCCATTCGGCGGTGAAGTTGAGGCCCCAGCGCTGATGGGTGATGCCGATCGAGTAGTCGCTGAAGTCCGCCTCCTTGAAGTGGCGGATCTTCTGCGTGCCCGCGTGCAGGTTCAGCGTGGTGGTGGGTGTGAGCGGATGGCGGTAGGTGAGGTCGTAGAGCAGGCTGCCGCGCGAGTTGTGGTCCCCGCGCGCATAACACTCGAGCGCCGGCGTGGGATCGACGGCGGCGACGAGGATCTGGCCGCAGACGCCGCCGGTGTCCGCGCCGCGGTAGGTGCGCGAGAGCACGTTGAGGACGCGCCCTTCGAGCTTGCCCCAGCCGATCTCCAGCACGGCGTAGGCGGTGTCGTAGCGGGTGCGGCGGAAGTCCACCGGCACGCCGGCTTCCATGTCGATGCCGTGCGGCGCGTCGAACTTCGCGCCGGGGAAGAACTCCTTGGCCAGGCCCACGCCGAAGTGCCAGCCGTCCGGATCGCCGAAGCGGTAGCCGGTGCCGAGCAGCAGGTTGACGCCGTCGCCGTCGGTGAAGGCCTTCTTGCTGACCGTGGAGAGTTGCGCGAGGCCGATGATCCCGGACTCGTGCGCGAGCTGCACGCCCAGCTGCAGCGACGGCTTGCGGCCGGAATCCGACACGCCGCGGTTGCGCAGGTCGGAGAGCAGTTTCACTTCGGTCTCGACGCCCATCGTGGCGGTGCCGGTCTCGTCGGCGCGGGCGGTCAAGGGGCAGAGCGCACCGACGGCGGCGGCGAGCAGGAAGGCGGAGGTCGTGCGGGTCATCTCGGGTCTCCTCGTTCAGGCGTTCGGGCGTTCAGGTGTTCAGGATTTGCAGACGGGCGAGGCGGGCAGTTCCGCCACGCGCTTCATCTGCTCGGTCTGGCCGAGGATCTCGGTCCCGATGTAGGCGCGGATGTAGAGGTCGCCGCTCTTCACGCGCAGCGCGCCCTTGTATTTCTTCTTGTCGCGCGGGTCGTAGACCCAGCCGTCGCGCCAGGCCTCGTTTTCGTAGCGGTCCAGCTGCGCGATCTGGATGCCGCAGGTGTCGTTGGCCTTGCCCGCGTCCTTGTCCCAGACGATGCGGCCGCACAGCGCGGCCGGCTTGTCGTCGCAGGGTTTGAACTCGATGACGGCGCCGCCGTCGGCGCTCAGCCATCGGCCCTTGGCGTCGTCCGGGCCGGCGGCCATTGACAGGCACGGGATCAGCGCGGCAAAGAGTGCCGCGACTGCGGTTCGTCGAGAAGGGGCCTGTCGAGATGCCATCGCGTCCTCTCCGGAGGGGCTTGCCCTCGCGTCATTTGGATAGTGATGGCTATGGTATAGCGATGACTATCTAATTTGATTTGCGGAGAAACCCTGGCGGACTGCGGTCGTCGGTCGCTGTGGCAGAGCTGAAGCCTTCTTGCTGACTGCGCAGGCTGCTGGCCCTCACCCCCACCCTCTCCCGCAAGCGGGAGAGGGGGCAAGAGGAGCCAGCGCCGCGAGTCGAGCCGGTCGGACTCCCTCTCCCGCTTGCGGGAGAGGGTGGGGGTGAGGGCCAGCGGCGGTGGAAGTGCTGAGGCCTTCTATCAATCCGCCAAAGGCCGGGCGGGCGCGCGCGCCAGCGGCAGCGCCAGGATCGCCAGCGCCGCGAAGCCCGCCGCCACGAAGGGCACCGGCGCGATCTCGTCGCCGGTGACGACCAGCGAGGCCATGAGCGGCCCGAATGCGCTGCCGAAGAGCTGGGCGGCGGGCACCAGGGACGCGACACGCCCGCTGCCGTCGACCCGGAAGGCGAGCGCCATCTGGAAGGGCAGCATGAACAGCCAGGTGAAGGTGAACAGGCCGCACAGCGCGGCGAAGACGGCAGTGCCGCCTGGCCCGGTTCGCGCGATGCCGAGGGCGCAGAGCCCGAGCACGACGGCGCATCCCAGCAGCACGGGCCGCACCGGCAGGCGCCGCACGAGCCAGGTGCCGGCGCTGCCGCCGACCACCTGCATGCCGAGCCCCGCGGCGATGAGCGTCTGGACGGCCAGCGCGGAGAAGCCGGCGCGGGTGCCGAGCGGCTCGGCATAGGCCCACAGCGCGCCGAGCGTGGCGAGCTGCAGGAAGACGACCAGCAGCGTGCCGATGCGCGGCCGGGTCCAGGTCATGCCGATGCCGACCTGGCTCACCGTGGGCGTGAGCGGGCCGAGCGGCCGCGCGAACAGCAGGGCGAGCAGGGCGGCCAGACCGCAGAGCCCGGCGAGCACCGCGAAGCCGCCCGGCCATCCGTGCGCGGGAATGACGAGATGCGCCAGCGCGAGGCCGAGCAGCGATTGCGCCAGCGTCTGCACGACGAAGAAGAGCCCGGCCAGCCGCTCGGGCACGGCGGCCCTGACGATGACGGCGGTCGTGCTCCAGACCATGAGGCCTTCGGTGAGGCCGGCGCCGGCGCGGACCAGTCCCACCGCCAGATCGCCCGCGACCCGCATGGTCACGAGGTCCAGCGCCGCGGCGGACAACGCGGCGATGACGGTGATGACGCGCAGCGACCGCACCGGCAGCGCCAGATCGCCGATCAGGACGCCGAGGCCCAGGGCCACGATCTCTCCCATGGCCACGAGGCCGACGCCCTCCAGGGTGACATGGCCGGCTTCCAGCAGCGCGCCCAGCAGCAGCGGCTGCAGGCCGAGCATCAGCAGCGCCACCGAGCCGACGGCGATCGCCAGCGTCTGCGCGCCACGGGTGCTGGTCGAAGCCGCGGCCGGAGCCGTGAAGGGGAGTGTGCTCATCTCGGCGCAAACCATGCGTTGGAAGATGGCTGGAGATCTTATAGTCATGGCTATCGTTCCGGGGTGCTCGCCAACCCTGGAACAATCCCGCAAAGCCCACACCCGCCCATGCCCATGCCTGCTTCGCGCCGCAAGACCTCCGAACCTGCTCCGGCTTCAGCCCTCCCGGTGGGGGCGGCGATCGCGCTCGGGGCCGGCACCGAGACGGACACCGAGTCCGCGCCGGATGCCGTGACGGCGCCGACGCTGGCCGCCAAGAAGCTGCCCGCGCAGCAGCGCGCCACGGAGACCTACGAGCGCATCCTGGAGGCGGCGGCGCAGACCTTGATCGAGGTGGGCGTGGAGCGGCTCTCCACCAACCTGGTCTGCATGCGGGCGGGGCTGTCGCCGCCGGCGCTGTACCGCTACTTCCCGAACAAGTACGCGCTGCTGTTCGAGCTTGGGCAGCGCCTGATGCAGCGCCAGAACGAATGCGTGGCGAAGTGGATGTCGGTGGAGGTGGTCCAGCGCGGCGTGCCGGCGCTGGAAGAGGCGCTGGCGGGGCTGCTGCTGGACACCTACGCGGCGACGCGCGACACCCCGGCGGGCGTGTGGATCATGCGGGCGATGCGGGCCGTGCCCGCACTGCAGGAGGTGCGGCTGACCTCGCACGCGGCGGTGACCGAGGCGCAGACGCGGTTGCTGGTGAAGGCCTTGCCGGGGGCGAAGCGCGCGGAACTCAAGCTCGCGAGCCGCATCGTCGTGGAGCTGATCTACGCGACGGTGGAGATGCTCTTCGACGAGAGCCTGAAGCCCAAGGAGGTCGCGCGCATCGCGGCGGGGATGATGGCGAGTCACCTGGCGAAGGTGATGCGCTGAGAACTCATGCTGCGCCTCTTGCTCCCTCTCCCGCTTGCGGGAGAGGGTCGGGGTGAGGGGCGCGCCAAGCGCGCGGGCTCTCGGCAGTCATGCAGCGAAGCTGCTCTCCGAAGCCTCAGCGGCAAACCTCGTCGATCCACTCGCGGGAGCCGGGTTTCAGCGGGACGAGCCGCTGGCCTTGCGCGCCGTCGGCGGCGAGGCAGAACTTGGTGCCGTAGCCATGCGTCGGATCGGACGGATCCGACGGGCGGCCGTTCAGATAGACCAGATAGACGCGGTCGGGCTGCAAGGGGGCCGGCGGCGTGTTGGTCTCCGCGCCGGGCGGCACCTGGCCATAGGCGATGCAACTGGCGTTCGACATCGGTGCGCCCTGCGCAGGATCCACGCTCAACGACCAGACCTTGGCCACCGGCTTGGAAGAGGCATCGGAGACGATCACCGTCTGCAGTCTCACGCCGGGATCGCGCTTCGCTTCCTTGGCTGTGAGCGTGAAGCAGGGCTTTCCGCCTTCCATCCGGACCTCGGCCTCACCGCGGCGGGACGTGGCGCAGGCCGAGCAGATCCAGGCGGACAGCGCGAGCAGCAGAAGCGGCTTCAGCGGTTTCATCGACTTCATGGACGTCATGGGCTCAGGGCAGGTTGGCCTTGTCGGCAGGATTGGCGATGAAGGTCTGGAGCACCTCTTCGAAAAGGGGCAGGCTCTTGGCGTATTGCTTCTGGCTCATGGCATCTGACGAACCCAGGTGTTTGAGCGCGAAGTAGTCGGCGAGCAGGTCCCCCTGGGCTTCCATGTTGTAGTCGCCCAGGGTCTGCCCGGACTTCAACTCGTACTGGTAGGACAGGCCGATCCGGATCGCGCCGCGCAGGCGCACCCAATAGCCGAGCTGGTGTTGCCACACGTGGACCATCTCGTGCATGAACCAGTGCTTGTCGCCGTCTTCGCCCTGGGAGAAGTCTTCCTTGAAGTAGCTCTTGTTGAAGTACATCTCGCCATTGGGCGTCATGGCGGTGTCGTCGGGCTGCAGGCCGAAAGGCAGGTACTCGTCCTTGTGGACCTTGATGGCGGTGTAGTCGAGCGCATCCTTGAAGAGCAGGCGCGCCATCGCGATCTCGCCGGTGGTGAGCCCGCGGGCGGCGCCATCGGGCGTGGCGAGGGGCTTCTGCGGCGCGGGCACGTACGGGGCGCTGGCCGGCGGCGTGAAGTCCGCGGCCACGAGCAGCCAGTTGTCGCCCGCGGACGCGTCCAGGCCGATCGGCCCGGGGCGGGGCGAGTCGCCAATCCACTTCGTGCCCGGATCGGACATCAGTCGAGCGACGTCCAACCCGATCGGACCAGGAACGACGGCACGTGCCATGTGAAGCTCCCTGCAGGGCGCCGCGGAGAAGTCCGGCGGCGAGCGGCCCATGTTGCCCGCTCGGCGGGGTGGGCGCAAATGACTCTTGGCTAGTCTCAACGCGCGCCGCCGGGCAACGAGTGCGGCCAGGGCGTTGGGGGGCGTCGACGGCGGGTTTTGCCGACCATTCGGGAAGGGGAGCGGAGGAGATACTCCGCGCCGTAGCCGCGCGTCGCGGCGCTCGTCGGGGTAGGGAGTCATGAGTATCCAAGTCGAGGCGGCCGGCGAGATGCTGGTGGGAGCCGCCGTTGCTCGGGAGATCGTCGGCGGTGCCGAGGTCGAGGCCGAGGCCGAGGCCTCCAGGCATGCGCACGGGGCCTGCGCCAACTGCACCGCGCCGCTGCAAGGCGCGTTCTGCCACCGCTGCGGCCAGGCGGCTCATGTCCACCGCTCGCTGGCGCATCTGGCGGAGGAGTTCCTGCACGGCATTCTTCATTTCGAGACCAAGGCCTGGCGGACCGTGCCGATGCTGCTGCTGAGGCCGGGCAAGCTGACCCGGGAGTACATCGACGGCCGACGCGTCCGTTACGTCTCGCCGCTGGCGCTGCTGCTGTTCCTGCTCTTCCTGATGTTCCTCGTGTTCTCGCTGACCAGCCCGACCGTGACGTTGGGGGGCACCCTGAACCCGGAACAGATGGCCAAGCTGAACCAGACACTGGAGGCCAGCCGCGCGAAGCTGGGCGAGCTGGAAGCGCAACTCGCCGCACTGCCGGCAGGGGACACGTCGCGCCGCCGCGTCGAGTCGGCCATTGCCGAGCAACGGGAGGAGGTCGCCGGGATCGAGCAGGCGCAGCTGTTCCTGGACCCTCAGCAGGCCGCGAAGGATCCCGAGACCGCGCGTGCCGCCGCGCAGCAGGTCCGAGCCTCGCTCGCGCGTTATCTGCCGTGGCTTTCCGCGCCCGGCATCGACGGCCGGATCGACCGCGCGCTGAGCCAGGCGCAAGGGCCGATGCTGCAGATCGAAGGCACGTCAGGGATGCCGGTCTTCGAGCGCAAGCTCAAGCATGCGCTGGAGAACAAGGAACTCGCGCTCTACAAGATCAAGGGCGCGGCGGCCAAGTTCGCATTCCTGCTGATGCCGATCTCGCTGCCGTTCCTGTGGCTGCTGCTGGTGACTCGACGCCGATTCGGCATGTTCGACCATGCCGTGTTCTCGCTCTATTCGTTGTCGGCGATGGCGCTGCTGATGAGCGCTGTGGCGATCTGCGGGTACTTCGGGCTCGCCGGCATGGCGGTCTTGCTCGCGACGGTGGTGCCGCCGCTGCACATGTTCGCGCAGCTGCGCGGCACTTACGCGCTCAGCTGGGCGGGCGCGGCCTGGCGCACGGTGGCCTTGCTCTTCATCGCAGGGGGCGCGATCCTCGTCTACAGCCTGATGATCGTGCTGGCGAGCATGTGAGGGGCGTCCGGAGACGTGGGCCCAAGCGCTTACCACTTGCTCCAGCACACCATGGTGGCGATACCCAGCACCAACGCGAAACAGGCGGCGGTCTTGATCCAGCGACGCCAGAAGTCTTTTGGATCGTCGGATCGCCGCACTATGCGATCCGATTCCGTGCCGATCTGACCCGTCATCAGCGCCCAGAGAGGGTCCAGCGTACAAGTCCCTAACCAGAGCAGCCAGATGACAACGAGGGCAGGGCGACGCATCGCGCCCGTTGGCAGGCCAAGCTTCGCCACGACGCAGGTTGCGATGAGCGTGAACGCCATGAAGGACAGTGCTGCCCACTGGCGCCCTTTCATCGCGTGGGATGGTCGTCGCCTGCGTGCATGGACGTCCGGCTGTGTCCGCCAGATTATTCTCGCCAACAGGAACAGGACGCTCAGGAGGGTGGCGTGCGCCAGCGTGTTGACGATCAGCATCCCTGGCGAGTCGGCCCAGGTATATGAGCGTCCTGTGGACAGCTTGCTGAACTCGACCATTCGCCCGTCCACAAGCAAAAGCAGCAGGGCGACGCCATAGACCACGCCAGTGCCGGCAAACCCGGCAGTGCATATCCAGGTGAAGAAACGATCGAGGCGCATGGATCGGGGGAATCGAGGAGGCGAATGATAGTGGTGAGGGCTCAGCAGGCCGGGGGTGGACCTCGCGGTCGAAGGTCACACGAGGTCGCACCGCTTTCGATGAGCAACTGTGTGCTTCGGCCTACCTCGGTCAAGCACCTGTTCTTCGATGAACAGGACCATCGCTCCCGCGGATCGGGCCTGCACACGCTCGTGGCCTCACTCGGGCAATACCCCGCGAACACGCATCACGTCCAAGGCGTGGGTCGCCGCGGCTTCGAGGTGTTGCCACTCCCGCAAGCCGAAGGCTGCCTCTGAATCCTGGATCGTTTGAGGCGTAGCGGCGCAGAACCGCTCGACCGCTTCTCGGACCTCACCTGCAGCCAGCGCTTCCTTGGCCGTGTAAGCCGGCTCGCCATAGAGTTGGACGTCGGTCAACTCCTCGACGTTCCAGTCGTACCACTGGTTGATCACCTCGTTGAGGTCGACAGGCGTTGGGTCGCGCCTGATATCGACGACCCTCTGGAGCCAGAACATCACTTGGTTCCGCACCCTTCGGTGCACGATGTCGCTGTCATCGGACATGAAAACCCCAGGCGGCGAGATGGCCGCGGCGGCCGGTTGAACGTCGCGTTTCGCCTGCCACCCGGGGCAGGCGCTCGCAAGCCGAAGTTTAGTGACCATGGACGTATCAGCTCATGCGGCGATGAATGTGGATGACGAGATTCCCAGAGTGCGCACCGGCGAGACCGCGGGGACGTCAACCTGAGACGAGTTGCGTGGGCCTCCAGACCTCACTGACAAGTCCTGACCCTCAAAGGTAGGAGCCCATCCCCCCAATTCCCTCTATGGAACGAACCGCCAGAAGTCTTTGATATAGATCAGAGAACGAAGTCCCGATCGGTCGCAGCATGGACTCCGGTGTTTCAAAAGCGCCGTGCAATTCCGACACCGATCCTGCGATCGGTGTCCGCGTCCCTGATCTCTCGATCATGGGCGAGATGGGCCTCTCCGCGAGGACGGCCATCACGTCATTGCCGTGCTTTTGACATCTCGCCCACCTCTCCGGTCGATCCGAAGGCATGTCGCCTTCAACGTCGGAGCCGGTGGTGTCCAACATTGACCGGGGTACGACGACATGGGAAGTTTCCAACAAGCACGCATCGACGAGTCCGACAAGCCGATGCGCCAGCGCCATCCGCTCGCGGGCTGCGATCAGCAGACGCTGATCCACCTGCAACACGACTGGGGCATGACCGAGCCGCAGATCTTCGGACCGCGACTCGGCTCCGATGCGATTTGCCTGCGCGCGGATCTGACGATGGGCTCGGCGCTGGCCAACCTGCGCGCACTGCTGGTGAGCGGCGCGTCGATGCTGTCCATGCTCTCCGACAACTGCGCGGAGGGCGATCCGGCCAAGCACGTGGCCAACGCAGTGAAGGAGTCGCTGCGCGAGGGCCTGGGAATGCTCGGCGTGGTGGAGCGCGCGGTGGATGAGGATCGGAGGAAGGTCGCGTCTTGAGAGCGAGTTCCAGAGGCCGCGAGGTGAGGGGAATTCACCTCGCGTGGGTCAAAGGATCAGCCTCGCGAATCCGGAACGAAAAGCCCCGATGCGCCATCACGCTTGAACGCCGAGCCCGCCGGCTCGTCCAGAAGGTGAAGGACCGAATCGTCCCTCGACAGCACGGCGCCCAGGGACACGTAGCCGATGTTGCCGGTGTCCTCCATGTACTCGTCCGTCTCGTCGCCGGCCGTGAACCGCCAGCCGCTGTCCTGGTCTTCGTCCGGTGACTCTCGATAGAGGAAGCAGATCGCCTGGCCGTCATGAAGAATCCGGTTCGTCACGAAGGCGCGCTTGATGAACCTGGCGGTGAAGTCGTGGGGATCGCGGTGCTCGGTATTGATGATGTGTCGCGCCTCGAAGCTCACCGGATCGCCAGCCTGGAGACCCCGGATGTGGCGCGGGTCGTTGTCCAACCGACCCTCGAAACACGCGTCAGGGTGGACAGCGTCCACGAGCACCCACATGCGCTCGACATAGACGTCGTCAGCGTCGTCACCATGGCCTCGGAAGATCAGCTTCACGACCTCGCCGACAGAGACCTTGGCGAGGACTTCCGGCGACGGCTTGTAGAAGGTGTATCTGTTCGCCGCCGCGGTCTCGGTGGGATCGTCGAGCTGCCAGTTGAGCATGGGAAAGGAACGGTAGAGCGGACAACGCAGCCATTGTGATCGCGCTGCGGCGCAGAGGATCAGCGGTGCCCCAGCCTCGTTGGCTACGGCACCGCGACGCGCAGCGTGCGGAACTGCTGCTTCGCCTTGTCGGTTGAACCGCAGGTGGCCTCGGGCTGCTTTGATCCGTCATCGCTGAGCAGGTCGACCTGCTTGGATCCAGGGACCGGGAGGAGGGCCTCGGGGAAGTAGCCTGCAGGCAACTTGAGCACCCTCTCGGGCCGCTTGGCGGGATCGCCTGACCAGCGGAACAGGGCGAAGCTGCCTGTGTCTGCGACCGGCCCGCCGACGATCAGGTACGTGTTGCCCACCTTGTCGATGCTGCGGATGCCTCGGCCACCGAGGTCGACAAGAATGGGCCTCTCGAACTTGGCCGGGATGCCCTCTCCCTTGATCAATTCAGCGGGGTTCCTCAGCGGCACGAGGGGCGCCTTCCCTTTGACCAGCGGGTTCCGGAACCCGATCAGAAGGCCGTCGCCCTTCCAGGTCGCGAGCCCTTCGATGTTGAGGCCGCCGGGCTGTTCGGGCAGTTCCTTCGCTGCGGCGGCGAGTTGAAGCTCGCTCAACTCGGGAGACCGGATCATGGCGTCGAGCAGGCCGGTGTACGGGTGCAGGTGCGCGACCAGGGACGGTGTGCCGTCGACCTTGGCGACCCGGGTGGCGAAGAACTGCTTGCGCCAGTCGCGAGGTTTGCCGGACTTCGGCAGGCTGTGCGACGAGATCCAGTAGACGATGTCGCCGATGATGGCTCCGCCCTCGATGTCGGAGGCCTTGTCCCCGGTCTTCAGGAACTCGGCAAGGTCGAGTCCGGAGCCGATCGGCTGGGACTGGCCGCGCGCATAGACGAGCAAGGTGTTGCACTCGTCCTCTGCCACTGCGAAGTGACGCTCGTCGAGCATGACCGCCGCCGAGGCCTCGGCCATGCCGCGGTAGGACGTGCCCGCCGCTGGTTGGGCGCTGCCATGGAGGGCAACGAGCGCCAGCGCCGCGGCTGGCCAGTGCGCCCATGGCGCCCGTTGACTTCCCGCTGCCATGGGACCTCCCTGTCTGGAACCTTCGAGCGGACTCAGAACTTGAAGTTTCCGTCAGAACGGGCCTGGGAGCCACTCGCGCAGCTCGTGAACTCGCGGTTGCCGCTGCTGGTGGTCTGGTTGCTTTCCCAGACGGCGGTCGAGCCGTTCCACTTCACGTACTTGTATTGGATCGCCGTGCCGGCGGGCACGTTGACGGTCCCCGTCCATGGCACGTTGGCGCCCGAGCCCTGGATGGTCAGCGCGAAACCCGAGCCCGGCGCCCAGGCGCCCAGGCCGGTCACGTTGCCCACCACGCGGAGGTTCTGGCCGACCACCGTGTTGGCGTTGGCGATGGTGAAGGTCACGGCGCAGTTGCCGGTGCCACCACCACCGCTGATCTTCTGGCCCGTGTAGATCGCCACCGCGGGCGTGCTGCCGCTGTTGTTGGCCGGCACCGTGAAGCTGGCGTTGCCGCTGCCGTCCACGGTCACCGAGTCGGCCGTGCAGCCGGTGCCGGCGGCGTTCTTGGTGCCGTTGATGACGTTGCAATACGTGCCGGCGGGCAGGCCGGTGGCGAAGCCTCGGGTCCAGGCGCTGCCGCTGTTGTTCAGCGCGACGAAGCCGACGTTGCCGCGGCTGAAGGCGACCTGGTTGCCGTTGTCGCCGACGATCCAGTTCTGCTGCGCCTGCCCGATGCTGGCATTGCGGAAGCCCACCATGTTGGCCAGCGGCGTCCAGCGGTGGGCAAAGTCCCACACCACGTTGATCTGCGGCACGCCGCCGCTGTAGGGGCTGGTCGTGGGGCGGTCGGCGTCGGTGTTGCTGAACTTGAAGCCGGAGTACAGCTGCGCCTCGGCATAGCCCTGCGCCAGCATGAAGATGTTGGCCAGCGTGTAGCGCTGGTTGGCGGCGTCGTTGCTGGCGGCGTTGTTGATGTTCAGTGAACTGCCGTTGCGCTCGGTGTCCCAGTTGGTGACGAAGACCGTGGCGTTCTGCGGCTGGATGAAGCCCCAGCTGCCGCCCCAGTTGCCCCACGTGCCCATGATGCCGGGGATGCTGGACAGGGTGTTGCCGTTGTTGCCCCGGAACACGTCGCGCATCGCGTACGGGAACTGGAACTCGTTGATCGTGCCGATGGGGAAGTAGCTGGGCCGGTCCACTTCGCCGTCGTTGATGATCTCCTGCGTGACCCAGATGTTCTCGCCCTGCAGCGTCGTGGGGTAGGTCGCCTTCACGGCGCTCATGATGGACGTCCAGGCACCGGCCGGCATGTGCTTGGCCGCGTCGATGCGGAAGCCGTCGATGCCCAGCGCCAGCAGGGCCTTCAGGTAGTTGGCGATCTGGCCCTGCACGTAGCTGCTCTCGGTCGCCAGGTCGGGCAGGCCGCCGAGGCGGCAGTTCTGCACGTTGCTGCGGCCGGCCGGCGAGTTGTAGTCGGCGTCGTTGATGGTGCAGTTGGCGTGGAAGTCGCTGGCGCTGAAGAAGGGGTAGCTCAGCGTCGCGGCGTTCCAGGTCGATCCGTCGGTGGCCGTGCCGCTGCCATCGGCCATCTGATTGACGACGATGTCGGCATAGACGCGCACGCCAGCCGCGTGGCAGGTGTTGATCATGCTCTGCAGCTGCGCGGGCGTGCCCATGCGGCTGGTCAGGTTGGCGTAGTTGACGGGCTGGTACACGCCCCACCAGCCGTTGGCGTTCTTGGACGCGCCCGGCGGCGAGATCTGCACGCCGCCGAACCCTTTGGGGCCCAGCCATTGCGTGCATTCGGTGGCGATGTCAGGCCAGGCCCATTCGAACATCTGCACCGACGTGGCGTTCGGGTTGAGCGCCTGCGCGGGGCCGGCAAAGGCGGCAAGCGCGATGCTGGCGGCGGCGGTCAGGGCGTGGGCGAGCCTGCGGCTCGAGAAGGGCAGCTGGGGCATGTTGTCTCCGTTATTGATAGGCCGCCGCCCTCGTCGCGGGGCGGCTGGTTCGGGCCATTCGACTGCATGCCATGGCCGGCTTTCCGGGGTCGGAAAGTGGCTCGACTTTAGACACGCTCTCGCCAGAATTCCGTAGGAAAACTACCAAGTCGCGCCGTTTGCCCCTGGTAAAGAAACTGAGGAGTTGTTTCTGTCCGTAGTTTCGCTACTGAAAGGCATGGCGGCGCTGCCGTGTCAGGTTGAGTTCGAAGACTCGCCATCCGGGCTTCGGCGGCTTGCCTGGTGGTGGCCGGCGCGCCCTGTTCAGGACACGCTGGGCACCAGGTTTTCGCCGCCGGAAACCTCGATCACCGTGCCCGTCACATAGGGGTTGGTCATGAGGAACAGCGCAGCGTGGCCGATGTCATGCGCCTTGCCGGCGCGCCGCGACGGGAATGTCTCTGCCACCTTCTTGCGCAGGCCGTCGCGATGCTCGGCCGGCAGGAAGCTCCACATGTCCGTGTCGATGAAGCCCGGACGAATCGTGTTCACGCGGGTCGGTGCGAGCTCCAGCGCCAGCGATCCTGACAACGCCTCCACGGCGGCGAAGGCCGAGGTCACGGCCGCGAAACCCACCTTGGGGCGAGCGGCCATGCCGCCCGTCAAGAAGGTGATGGAGCCACCGGCGCCCAGCTGCGGCGCGCCATGGCGAGCGCTCGCCCAACTGCCCAGGAACTTGCCCTCCATGTAGCTGCGCACGCCGTGCATGTCGGCATCCATGAAAGCGCCCCAGCTACCGAGGTCCGGCGCCGCGGTGACGACCAGGTGATCGAACGGTCCGATGCTGTCGAACGCCGCTTTGACCGACGACTCGTCGCGCATGTCCAGGCTGACCTGCGAGAACTTGGCGAGGTCGGGTCGCTCTTCGGGCGACGCGATGCGACGACTGGCGACGATCACCGTCGCCCCCGCAGCGTGCGCGGCACCCGCCACGCCCAAGCCGATGCCCGTCTTGCCGCCCACGACGACGACTTTCTTTCCCGCCAGGGTGGACGACGGGGCCAAGGTGGCGTCTTGATGATGATGTGCTGCAGTCATGATTTCTCTTCTTTCAGTGGTCAAGGGAGGGCCCGGGCCAATCGCGTCGAGCCTCCTCGGGGTAGACATGCCGCCGGAGCCTGTGCGACCGCGCCATGAGCGTCGTTTCGCTGCGTTTTGGCGGCATGGACGTCATGCTAATTAGCTTGATCGGCGTCGATAATTGGCTGAAAATTACTAACTGATATTCCATATTGGAATAAATCAGCGAGGCGTGGAGCCGCTTGGGTCCAGCCGCAGGACAGGCAGCGACAGACAGGCGCCGATGGACAGATTTCAGGAACTCACTGCGTTCGTGGCGGTGGTGGACGCCGGCGGTTTCACGGCAGCTGCGCGACGGATCGGTGAGTCTCAATCCGTCATCAGCAAGTCCGTGAGCGCCCTCGAAAAGCGTCTCGGCGTGCAGTTGCTCAATCGCAGCACGCGCAGCGTCACGTTGACGGACCACGGACGGAAGTACTACGAACGGACGAAACCGCTCCTCGACGAATTCGCGCAGGCGGATGGCGAGCTGATGAGCAGCACACTGGAGCTGTCCGGGCTCGTGAGGATCGCCACCTCGGTCACCTTCGGGCGTTTGCACGTTCTGCCGCTTGTCCCGCAACTGCTGGCGCGTCATCCCAAACTGAGACTCGATCTCAAGCTGGCGGACGGTGTGCAGGATCTGCTGGCGGAAAGCGTCGATCTGGCCATCCGGATCAGTCCCGCCTTCAGCCCGGACGCCGTGGTCAAGCGCGTGTCCACCAGTTCACTGGTGTGCGCGGGATCTCGTCGCTATTTCGAGCAGCACGGAACGCCGATGACGCCCGAAGATCTGGTCAACCACAACTGCATCGTCTTCAACGGGATCGAGAGTTGGGCCTTCGAGCGACCGGGCGGGAAATTCAACGTGCGGGTGAGCGGCAATCTTTCATCGAACACCGTCGAGACCATCCTCTCGGCCGTGCAGGCGGGCGTGGGCATCGGGATGTTCCATGGCGCCTCCTTGACCCGCGAGTTGCGCGCGGCGGGCGTCGTCACCGTCCTCGATGAATTCATCGGCGAGAAGAGAGATGTCAGTCTGATCTGGCCGAACCGGAAGTTCATTTCGGCGAGGGTGCGGCAGGTGACGGAGTTCTTCGCGGTGGAACTGGCCAAACGCATCTAGAAGTCGGGCTGCCTCGCCGTCGTTCAGCGTTGAAATGCAATCAGCGCCGTACATCTCCGCTGCGAGGGCCAGTGGGAACGCATCACCATGTTCTTACGCCCAGAACGAAATGACTGGCAAGCAGGGCCAAACAGAAGGGCGCGGGCAAGGCACAAACAACTGCGGCCCATGAAGCTCGCCGCAGGGCAAAGAACATCCCAACGAATGCACCTGCCGTGCCCATTACCCACAGGAAAACGCCAATCCGTATCGCCCCAGCATCGCCGGCCATGAGCGCTCCTGTACCGACCACGGCAAGGCCGAGAAGCGAGCTCCCAGCCAGGGCCAGCCAAACAAAAAGGACGAGGGCGCGGCTCACAGCGTTCAATGTGTTGAGTGCGGATCGTTAACGATTTCGGCCCAATATTTGCGCATGCAGTCTGAGCGTTCATCGGCCATCGACGAGGCGTGAAGACCCCCAACCGTCATTCCACAGCCGCAGGCTCGTTCTCCGTATGCCGCTCAGGCTCCGTGGTGCGGAGGATTTCGTTCAGGACGGACGTGGCGTAATTCCCCGCGGGCAAGGAGAACGTGAGCACCAGTTGATCGGCTTGCAGCCATTCCCATGTCATGTCCACCGGGCTCGCCACCAGGGAGCGGCGCTCCTGATCCAGACCGGCGTGTTCCATGCCGTCGCACAGGGTGGCGTGAGGTTCAGCCACGCCGTTCTCCAGGGCCTGCGCCTCATCGGTCGTCGTCACGCGGCCGCGTCCCCAGAGCGGTCCGGTGGGCCGGCCCGCCTCGTCCATCACGTCACCGGGCAGGGTCTTGCCCCAGAGTCCCTGCCGGATGCGCAGCGCCAGCACCTCATTGAAGACGAAGGAGCGCACCGCCGACAGGTAGATGCCTTTCTTCTTCGGGTTGCGCACGCGGATCTCGCGCGCCAGCATGGCCCGGCCCTGCTCGACGTTGCCGCCGTCGTGGCCGAAACGCTGAGCGCCGAAGTAGTTGGGCACGCCATGCGCCGCCACGGACTTGAGATTGGTCTCGATGGCGTCGCGGTCGCCGGTCACGTCACGCAGCACGATGCGGAAGCGGTTGCCCTGCAGATCACCGGGGCGCAGCTTCTTCACGTGGCGGCTTTGGCTCAGCACCTTGAATTCCGGGTGCTGAAGCAGGGTCAGGTCTGGCGTCTCGCCCTTGGGCAGATAGATGCTGAACCACTGACGGGTGATGGCGTAACGGTCCTTGAGGCCGGCATAACCCACGTCCCTTTCCTGCACGCCGGTGGCATCGGCCAGTTGCAGGGCGATGAAGGCGGTGTTGGCACCGTTCTTCTCGATGTCCAGCCAGATGTGCTCGCCCTCGCCGGAGGGCAGTTGCAGCGGCAGTTCGGTCACGATGAAGTCCTCGTTGTGGAGCTTCAGCGTGGCGCTGGCGCCGCTGGCCGGGTAGGCGTTGGGCCACTGCGGCAGGGTCGTGTATTGGGCGTCGGTCATGGGCCGGGATTCTCTCCCGGCACGCATGCCTGCCGAACGTCCTCGTCCGACAGGAGAAGCGCTAGCGCACGAGCGCCTTGGCAATCTGGCCCAAGGTCCTCAGCGCGCCCTCGACCTGCGCGTTGTCGGGATGCCCGAAGTTGAGCCGCAGGTGGTGCGTGAAACGGTGATCGGCCGAGAACAGATGCCCCGGCGCGATGCTGATGTCATGAGACAGGGCGACCCGGTGCAATTCCAGCGCGTCGATCTCGGCGGGCAACTCGACCCAGACGCAGTAGCCGCCCTCCGGTTGCGTGACGCGGGTGCCTGGAGGAAAGCACTTGGCGATGGTCCTCAGCATGGCTTGACGGTTCGTGACGAGCGCTTGCCGGAGCTGCCGCAGGTGCCGGTCGTAGCCGCCGCGACTGAGGTATTCGCTCAAGCCCTCCTGCATCGGCACCGGGGTGGCCAATGAACTCATGAGCTTGCGACGGCTGACATCCCGGGCAAACCGGCCCGCGGCCGCCCAGCCGACGCGGAATCCGGGCGCCAGCGATTTCGAGAAGGAACTGCAGTGCAGCACCAGGCCAGCCTTGTCCCAGCCCTTCGCGGGCCGGGGGCGTGATCCGAAATACAACTCACCGTAGACGTCATCCTCGATGAGCGGAATCTCGCGCTCGGCGAGCAGCGCCACCAGCGCCGCCTTGGCGGCATCGGGCATCAGGCTGCCCAACGGGTTCTGGAAATTCGGCATCAGCCAGCACGCCTTGACGGGGTGGCGATCGAGGACGGCCGCCAGCGCCGCCACGTCGACGCCGGTGCGCGCATGGGTGGCGACTTCGACCGCCTTGAGCCCGCGGCGCTCCAGCGCCTGCAAGGCGCCATAGAAGGTCGGCGACTCGATGGCGACGAGGTCTCCCGGCTTCGTGACCGCCTCCAGGCACAGGTTCAGGGCCTCCATCGCGCCGTTGGTCACGACGATCTCGTCCGCATCGACCTTGCACCCGGCGCCCAGGTAGCGCAGGCCGATCTGGCGCCGCAGTTCGGCGCTGCCCGGCGACAGGTCCTCGACCGTGCGCCACGGATCCAGCCCGCGCGCGGCCTTGCCAAGCGCCAGGGCCAGCTTGTCCAGCGGGAACAGGGTCGGGCTCGGAAACGCCGAGCCCAGTGGCACGACGGCCCGTTTGCGCGACAGCCCGAGTACCTGGAACACCAGCTCCGACACCTCGATGCTTCGCTCCTCGGCCAGCGGATCCGACGCGTGGGGCTCAGGGTGCGGGATCGCCGCCTGGCTGACGAAGTAGCCGGACCGCGGCCGCGCCTCGATCAGGCCGCGGGCCTCCAGCAGGTAGTAGGCCTCGAAGACGGTGGAGGGGCTGACACCGCGGTCCTTGCTCGCTTGGCGGACCGAGGGCAGGCGGTCTCCGGGACGCAGCTGCCCCGCGGCGATGGATGCCGCCAGGTCATCGGCCAGGACTTCGTAGCGCTTCATGAGGTGGGGTGCTGATATGGCCCGTTGCGCGGAACGGCTGCACTGTATCGGCTACATCCCTTTCACCGTGAGTTCTCTCCCGGATGTCCATCTGATCCGGTGTTTTTAAAGGATTCTGAATCTGTACTTTTCATGCCGCCGAGCGCACAGTGACGTCATGGAATGGGTCCCCACCGTCTTCATCGCGTTCAAGGCCAGCGTGCTGTGCATCGGCATGTTTTTCGCCATCAAGTGGCACTACGACAAAGCGAAAAGGGAGCAGGGGGCGGAGAAGCAGCGCGCGGTGCTGCGCACGAGCGCCATCGTGGCCGCTGTCTTCGTGCTGTTGGTCGTCGGGCTGGTGGTCCTGACCTTCAGCCTGGGCACGATGCTCGGCCTGGACTTGAGCTTCTGATGATGGGAACGCATGGTCAGCGCGAACGACCGGGATGCCGATCACGCTGCTGTCGCGCTTGCAGTTGCCGTGCAGAAGGCGACCCGGGGATCGGGTCGATGCTGCGCACGCCCGGAAGTCGTCCGGGTCTGGCCGCTCCCGCGACCGAACTTGACGATGCCGTTCCCGTCAGCGCCGGACCTTGCCATCCTCGGTGAGGATGGTCATGTCCACATACCGCGATCCGGCGTGGCGCTGTCCCGAGAAGCTGATGAAGAAGCCGCCCAGGTCGAGCTGGCTCTGTGCTTCCAGGCCGTTGATGATGTTGGCCGGCGTCGGGTCGTTCCCGGCGCGCCTGAGGCCTTCCACCATCGTCTTGGCGGCGACGAAGCCTTCCATGCCGGTGTAGCTCACGTCCACCTTCGCGGCCTTGGCGCGCTGCAGGTATTCGCCGGCGATCGGCGTCAGGCCCGAGAACGGGAAGGGCACGACCTGTGACACCACGACGCCGCGCGCGTCCTTGCCCAGCTCCGACGCCAGCGCCTGCGCGCCGACGAACGAGAAGTTGTAGAAGTTGCCCAGGAAGCCGGCCTTGCGCGCGCCCCGGATGAAGGCCGCGCAGGACTTGTAGGCCGCCACCTGCACGATGCACTCGGGCTTGCCCGCCATCACCGCCGTCAGCGACGCGGCCACGTCCACGGAGTTGCGCTCCACCGTGCCTTGCGACACCGGGGCCAGGTTGTGCTGCTTGAGCGCCGTGGTCACCGCCGCCAGGCCGGCCTGGCCGTAGGCGTCGTTCTGGTAGAAGACCGCCACGCGCGTGATGCCCACCGAGGTCAGCTGCTTGACGATCTCCGCCGCCTCGTCGTTGTAGGACGCGCGGATGTGGAACAGGAAGCGGTTGAACGGCGTGCGCAATGCCTCCGCGCCGGTGAACGGCGCCACCAGCGGGATCTTGGCCGCCGTCAGCAGCGGCACCGCCGCCAGCGTCGTGGGCGTGCCCACGTAGCCGAACAGCGCGTTGACGCCGTCCTCGATCAGGCGCCGCGTGTTGGCGGCGCAACGCTCGGGCTCGTAGCCGTCGTCCATGCTGCGCAGTTCGATGCGCTTGCCGTTCACGCCGCCGCGCTGGTTGACCTGGTCGAAGACCAGCATCGCGCCTTCCTTGAACTGCTCGCCCAGTTCCTTCGCCGGGCCGCTGAAGGGCGCGGACTGGCCCAGCACGATGCGCGAGTTGTCGGCGAAGGCAGGCAGGCTGCCGGCACCGGCGAGGGCGGCGAAGTTCTGAAGCAGGTGGCGGCGGTTCATGGGGCTGACTTCCTGACGCTTTTGGAAAGGCGAGGATCTTCGGTGACGGCGTTGACGGATTCGCTATGCAATAACCGCAACTCCGGATTTTCCCGCTCAGGTGTGGACAACGTCACAACCGCTTCATCTTGAAACATGTGCCCCCTGGCGGGGTATTGACGCGCCGCCGGCGGGGGATGACGGGAGATCTTTATGCAATCTTGATACCCCCGCCCCGAGCTTCTACAGGCCCTTGAGGCCCCCGTTCCTAGAGTTCATCCATCCCATCACGCCCTCATGGAGGGGGCATGGGACCCCAAAAAAATGGATGCACTCTTTCTCGGATTGAGCGTCGTGCTGTTCCTCGTGGCGGTGGGCCTGGCCGTGGCCAGCCATCGCCTGGAGGCCAAGCCATGAGCGCGCTCTACTGGTTGACCGGGCTGATCTCCGCCGGTCTGTTCGTCTATCTCCTGGTCGCCTTGTGGCGGGCGGAGGAGTTCTGACATGACGAACCTCGCCTGGGCCAACCTGGCCCTCTACCTCGCCGTGACGCTGCTGCTCGCGTGGCCGCTGGCCCGCTGGATCACCGCGCTCGCCAAAGGGCAGATGCCCGGCTGGATCGCCGCGATCGAGCGCCCGATCTTCCGCCTCGCCGGCGTCAAGCCGGAAGAAGGCATGGGCTGGAAGCAGTACGCCATCGCGCTGCTGATCTTCAACTTCATCGGCGTGATCGTCGTCTACGCGCTGCAGCGCCTGCAGGGCGTGCTGCCGTTCAACCCGCAGGGGATGGGCGCCATCAGCCCGGACTCGTCCTTCAACACGGCCATCAGCTTCGTCGCCAACACCAACTGGCAGGGCTACGGCGGTGAGTCGACGATGAGCTACCTCACGCAGATGCTCGCGCTGACGGTGCAGAACTTCCTGTCCGCCGCCACCGGCATCGCGGTCGTGTTCGCGCTGATCCGCGGCTTCGCCTCGCGCCTGTCCGGCCACGTCGGCAACTTCTGGGCCGACATGACGCGCTGCACGCTGTGGCTGCTGCTGCCGCTGTCCATCGTGATCGCGGTCGTCTTCGTCCAGCAGGGCGTGATCCAGAACTTCGACGGCTACAAGACCGTGCAGACGGTCGAAGCGCAGGACTACCAGACGCCCAAGCTCGGCGCCGACGGCCAGCCGCTGAAGGATGCCAAGGGCGAGCCCGTGATGGAGAACCAGCACACGCAGGAGCAGTCGCTCGCGATGGGCCCGGTCGCGTCGCAGGAAGCCATCAAGATGCTGGGCACCAACGGCGGCGGCTTCTTCAACGCCAACTCCGCGCATCCGTACGAGAACCCGACCCCGTTCACCAACCTGCTGCAGATCGTCGCGATCTTCGTGATCCCGGCCGCGCTGTGCCTGAGCTTCGGCCAACTGGTCGGCGACCGCCGGCAGGGCGCCGCGATCCTCGCCGCGATGAGCGTGCTGTTCATCGCCGGCGTGCTGGTCGCCACCCCCGCCGAGCAGGCCGGCAACCCGCTGGTCGCCGCGCAGGGCGTCGACATCCAGGCCACCGAGCTGCAGGCCGGCGGCAACATGGAAGGCAAGGAAACGCGCTTCGGCATCTCGGCCAGCTCGCTGTTCGCCGTCGTGACCACCGCCGCCTCCTGCGGCGCGGTCAACGCGATGCACGACAGCTTCACCCCCATCGGCGGCGCCGTGCCGCTGGTGATGATGCAGCTCGGCGAGGTCGTCTTCGGCGGCGTCGGCACCGGCCTGTACGGCATGCTGGTCTTCGCGATCCTGGCCGTCTTCATCGCCGGCCTGATGATCGGCCGCACGCCCGAGTACCTCGGCAAGAAGATCGAGCCCTTCGAGATGAAGATGAGCGCCGTCGCCATCCTGGTGACGCCCATCGTCGTGCTCGCGGGCACGGCCATCGCGGTCCTCGCCGCGGATGGCAAGGCGGGCATCGCCAACCCCGGCGTGCACGGCTTCAGCGAGATCCTCTACGCCTTCACCTCGGCGGCCAACAACAACGGCAGCGCCTTCGCCGGCCTGTCCGCCAACACGCCGTTCTACAACACGCTGCTCGGCATCGCGATGTGGCTCGGCCGCTTCCTGGTCATCGTCCCGGTGCTGGCCATCGCCGGCAGCCTGGCCGCCAAGAAGCGCATCCCCGTCGGCGAGGGCACGCTGCCCACCCACGGCCCGCTGTTCGTCGTCCTGCTCATCGGCACCGTCCTCCTGGTCGGCCTGCTGAACTACGTGCCCGCGCTCGCGCTGGGTCCCGTCGTCGAGCACCTGATGCTCTGGAAGTAAGCCTTCGGAGCCCGTCATGACCAATCAACTCAAGACCCTTCATACCTCGGTGCCTGCCTCGGCACGCACCGAGGTCCTCGGCGGCGCCAAGGTCTCCACGGGACCGCAAGGTCCGCAAGGATCTTCCGGCCCGCAAGGACAGGACCCGCAGCCCCCGCGCCCCAACGCCAAGACCGGCATGTGGGACCCCGCGCTGGTGAAGCCGGCGATCCGCGATTCGTTCGTCAAGCTCGCGCCGTCGGTGCAGCTGCGCAACCCGGTGATGTTCGTCGTCTACGCCGGCAGCATCCTCACCACCGGCCTGTGGCTGGCGAGCTTCGCCAAGCCCGAGCTGGCCGGCGCCGAAGGCCCGGGCTTCATGCTCGCGATCGCGCTGTGGCTGTGGTTCACCGTGCTGTTCGCCAACTTCGCCGAGGCGCTGGCCGAAGGCCGCTCCAAGGCGCAGGCCGCGTCGCTGCGCGGCCTCAAGGCCAAGACCTGGGCGAAGAAGCTCGAGACCCCGCGCCACGGCTCGTCCTGGCACCCGGTGCCGTCCGAGGAGCTGCGCAAGGGCCACGTCGTGCTGGTCGAGGCCGGCGACCTGGTGCCGCTGGACGGCGAGGTCATCGAAGGCGTCGCCTCGGTCGACGAGAGCGCCATCACCGGCGAATCCGCGCCGGTGATCCGCGAATCCGGCGGCGACTTCTCCGCCGTCACCGGCGGCACGCGCGTGCTGTCGGACTGGGTCGTCGTGCGCATCGCCGTCAACCCGGGCGAGGCCTTCCTCGACCGCATGATCGCGATGGTCGAGAGCGCCAAGCGCCAGAAGACGCCCAACGAGATCGCGCTGACCATCCTGCTGGTCGCGCTGACGCTGGTGTTCCTGGTCGTCACCGTGACGCTGCTGCCGTATTCGCTGTTCAGCGTGGAAGCGGCCGGCGCCGGCACCGTCGTGTCCATCACTGCGCTGGTCTCACTCCTCGTCTGCCTGATCCCGACGACCATCGGCGGCCTGCTGTCCGCGATCGGCGTGGCCGGCATGAGCCGGCTGATGCAGGCCAACGTGATCGCCACCTCCGGCCGCGCGGTCGAGGCCGCCGGCGACGTCGACGTGCTGATGCTCGACAAGACCGGCACGATCACGCTGGGCAACCGCCAGGCCAGCGCCTTCCTGCCGGCGCCGACGCTGCAGGAGCAGCTGCTCGCCGACGCGGCGCAGCTCGCTTCGCTGGCCGACGAGACGCCGGAAGGCCGCTCCATCGTCGTGCTGGCCAAGCAGCGCTTCAACCTGCGCGAGCGCGAGCTGGCGACGCTGCAGGCGCACTTTGTCCCGTTCACCGCGCAGACCCGCATGAGCGGCGTCGACTTCGGCGATCCCGCGGCGCCCAAGCGCCAGCTGCGCAAGGGCGCGGTGGAGGCGATCCGCCGCTTCGTCGAGCAGCACGGCGGCCAGATGCCGGCGCAGGTCACCGCGGTGGCCGAGGAAGTCGCGCGCCGCGGCAGCACGCCGCTGGTCGTGGCCGACCTGAACGAGGGCCAGGCCCGCGTGCTGGGCGTGGTCGAGCTCAAGGACATCGTCAAGGGCGGCATCAAGGAGCGCTTCGCGCAGCTGCGCAAGATGGGCATCCGCACGGTGATGATCACCGGCGACAACCGCCTCACCGCCGCGGCGATCGCGGCCGAGGCGGGCGTCGACGACTTCCTCGCCGAGGCGACGCCCGAGGCCAAGCTCAAGCTGATCCGCGACTACCAGGCCGAAGGCCGCCTGGTCGCGATGACCGGCGACGGCACCAACGACGCCCCCGCGCTGGCGCAGGCCGACGTGGCGGTGGCGATGGCCAGCGGCACGCAGGCCGCGAAGGAGGCCGGCAACATGGTCGACCTCGATTCGAATCCGACCAAGCTGCTGGAGATCGTCGAGACCGGCAAGCAGCTGCTGATGACGCGCGGCTCGCTGACGACCTTCTCCATCGCCAACGACGTGGCGAAGTACTTCGCCATCATCCCGGCGATGTTCCTGGGCGTGTATCCGCAGCTGGCCGCGCTCAACGTGATGGGCCTGCACAGCCCGGCGTCCGCGATCCTGTCGGCCGTCATCTTCAACGCGCTGATCATCGTCGCGCTCATCCCGCTGGCGCTCAAGGGCGTCGCGTACCGGCCCATCGGCGCGGCCGCGCTCCTGCGCCGCAACCTGTGGATCTACGGCCTGGGCGGCCTGATCGTGCCGTTCGTCGGCATCAAGGCGATCGACCTGCTGCTGGTCGCGCTCCACCTCGTGTGACGCGGAGGACTCCATCATGACAACCACGCAATCCACCGCTTCGTCGGCCTCGCATCCGACGTCTCATTCGCCGTTGCGCATGCTGCGCCCCGCGCTCGTCGGCTTCGTGCTGCTGAGCGCCGTCACCGGCCTGCTGTATCCGGCGCTCGTGACCGGCGTCGCCAAGACGATGTTCCCGTTCCAGGCCGAGGGCAGCCTCATCCTGCACGACGGCAAGGTGGTCGGCTCCGAGCTGATCGGCCAGAACTTCTCGTCGCCGCGCTACTTCTGGGGCCGTCCGTCGGCCACCGCGCCGATGGCCAACAACGCCACCGGCTCCAGCGGCTCCAACCAGGGCCCCACGAACCCGGCGCTGGTCGATGCCGTGAAGGGCCGTCTCTCGGCGCTCAAGGCCGCCGATCCGGGCAACACCGCGCCGGTGCCGGTCGACCTGGTCAGCGCCTCGGCCAGCGGCCTGGATCCGCACATCAGCATGGCCGCGGCGCGTTACCAGGCCGCCCGCGTGGCCCGCGAACGCGGCCTGCCGATCGAGGCCGTGCAGCGCCTGATCCAGGCCAACACCGAGGCCCGCGACCTTGCCGTCCTCGGCGAACCGCGCGTCAACGTGCTCAAGCTCAACCTCGCGCTCGACAAGGCGCAACCCGCTCATTGAACTTCATGAAAACTCGTCTTCTCTCGCTGTTCCTGATCTCCTCCTGCTTCCTGCACGCCGCCGCGCGCGCCGAAGGCGAAGCCCCGGCGGCCGCGCCCGCGCCGACGCCCGAGCACACCTTCACCGGCAACGTGGCCTTCGTCAGCGACTACCGCTTCCGCGGCATCAGCCAGACCTGGAAGCGCCCGGCCGTGCAGGCCGGCTTCGACTACAGCCACAGCAGCGGCCTGTACCTGGGCACCTGGGCGTCCAACGTCTCGGGCAACAGCTACAACAACGGTGCCGGCATGGAATGGGACCTCTACGGCGGCTACAAGCTGCCGGTGACCGAGGCCGTCACGCTGGACGTCGGCGCGCTGGCCTACGTCTATCCCGGCGCGCGCCTGAACGCCGCGCCCGGCCAGCCGACCTCGAACAAGTACGACAACGTCGACGTCTATGCCGCCGTCACGGCGGGCACGTTCTCCGCCAAGCTGTCGGTCGCCGCGACCGACTACTTCGGCCTGGACAGCGAGACCGCCGGCTACGCCTACTTCAACGCGCTGCCGGCCAAGGGCTCGTCCAAGGGCACGGCCTACCTGGACCTCAACTACGGCTTCGAGCTGGGGCAGGGCGTCAACGCCGGCGTTCACCTCGGCCACCTGTGGGTGCGCAAGTACGGCGACCTGTCCTACACCGACTGGAAGCTGTCCGTGAGCAAGGAGATGAAGGACCTCGGCGGCCTGACGCTCAGCCTGGCCGTCGTCGGCACCGACGCCGACAAGGCGCTGTACCAGGCCGGCGACTCGGCCGCGCAGCGCGCGAAGCGGCTGGGTGACACAGGCGTCGTGCTGAGCGTGTCCAGGACCTTCTGACGCGATTCGCGCAACGCCGCGGGGCATTCGCACACTGATGCGCGATGGATCGACTCGCGAGCCCCGTGGCATGAACCCCAGTTCCTTCAACAGCTCGTTCGACAGTTCGTTCAGCAGCTCGGACGACAGCTTTTGCGACAGCCCGCATGACGGCCCGCAGGGGCGCTCGTTCGAAGAGACGGCCGGCGACCTGCCGTCGAGGCGCGGGCCGTTCCTCTCCGGTGCGCGTCCAGGGGCCGTGGAGGTGTTCGGCTCGACCTTGGGGCCGCCTCATGCGTTGATGCTCGAACGACCCGCGCTGTGCGTCGATCCGGACTCGCGATCCGGCGACGAGGCGGTCCGCATCCGGGCGGACGGGGCGCGCTGGGACCTGTCCACGGAAGGGCAGGCGGCGCTTCACGTCCGCGTGCCCGTCGAGCAGGCCGCCTGGACACGCCGCCTGGTGTTCGCGGAGATGCCCGATGCGCAGGACTGGCGATGGCTGCCCGCGTATGTGCAACGTTGTCCGAACCTGGTGGAGATCGTGCTGCCCGGCGGCAGCGAGCGGGTGGCGCCCGATCTGCGCACGCACGGCGACCGGACACCGGACGGTCGCTGGCTGCTGCGCATCGCCAGGCGCGAGGACGGCGTGGGCGGTCATGACCTGCTCTGCGCCGCGCTGCGCCGCACGCTGGGCGATTCGGTGCGACGGCCGCAAGTCCTCGGCGCGATGGGGCGCCCTCCGCTGTTCGAGCGTCTGGCGCGCGATGTCGAGGCGATCCGCGCCGCGGCGCCGCCCGATCCCGCCTTGGGCGATCGGATCGCCGCGTTGGTGCGCGCCATCGTCGATGACGATCAGATCGCCATCCATTGCGCGCTGATCGCGAAGGAGCAGCGGACACCCCCGGACCGTCTGGCGGCGATGGAGGAGATGGTCGCCGAACTGCAGCGCGCGCCGCTGGTCCTGCGGTCATCTCCGCGCGTCGAGGGGCTGTCGTTCGGGCATTCGCATGCCGCCGTCGGCTTGATCGTCCGCATGAACGCGACGCACCTGCGTCCGCGCGGGCGCGCGGCCCATGGCCGGATCGCCAGCGACGAAGCGTCGCGTCCGACATCGCTGAACGCCACCGAACGCTCGACGGCCGTGGAGTTTCTGAATCGCGTGCCCGCGTCGGTCATGACGGCGACCATGCGCTTCGTTCGCGACTGCGCGTTGCGGATCCTGCAGGCGGACAAGGCCTTCGCCGACACCGTGTTCCTCTCCTTCGCGGAGGAGGATGTCCTGATCGACGCCCTCCATCTGGCCCTCCAGTCCGAGTGCCGCGTGATCGGAGATCCCTGGCTCGAACGCGCGAGGCTGGAGGCGCTGCCTCGCGAGGTGCGCATGGCGTTGGCGACGTTGACGGACTGGGTGGCCGGCGCGACCGGCATGGACGGCCTCCGCTGCGAGCGGTGGTATCGGCACATCCTCAGCCAGACGCATTGGCACACCCGGGCGCGGACACCGGTGCCCGGCCTGCTGCGTGGCAAGCCGGGTGAGCCGGATCTGGATGCGCCGCCGAGCCCGCCCATCGCGGCCATCGCGACGTTCTGGGGGCGGGCGCTCTGGCTGGATCTGCACTGGCTGGGAGAGCCCGTGACGAATGCCGATGCGGTGAATCGCGTGCTGGCGGAGCGCTTCGCCTTCGGATTGGGGCTGCGGCGCGCGCACCTCGTGGGCGACCGCATTCCGGAGCGCTTGCGATGGAAGGATGCGGAACGGGTGGAGATCCACCTGACGGAGCAGGAATTCACCAGCCCGGACCGCCTTCTCTACATTCAAGCGATCAGGCAGGCCGTGGCCGCCGAACTTCCGAACGCGATCGCGTGTCAGTTCTGCTGTCCGACCCAGGACGTCACCGTGGTGATGGACACGCTCGTGACTCTCGACCGGGCCGCGTGGGACAAGCGCGTGGACGACATCGGCGGGCGGCTCCCCGGCGTCCTGTGGAATGGCCGGCGACGCAATCGTCTGAGGACGCAAGCGGCATTCCGGGACTGGTTGCACGGGCTCTATGCGCTGTCGGACCGGTCGAACGCCGGACCTCCCCTGGCGGAACTGGTCGCGCCCGTGGTGGCCCGGGTCATCGAGGACGAGGACTTCGCCGCGCGTGGCGCGGACCAGATCCTCCAGCAGGACGGCGGATGCGTCGATGCCTATCGCCGCTCGCTGTATCGACTGGTCGTGTTGAGCAATGGCGGCCTGACCGGCGATGCCCACACGGCCGTGCTGGCCGCCTTCCAGCTGGCCTGCATGCTGCGCGCCGACGGCGCGGCCCAGGCGGCCGACCCCGAGTACCACGAGAACCTGGAGGATGCGTTGCTGCTGCGTGTGGCCGTCGCGCAGCGCCTGCGCGACCGGCTTGGCGACGATGTCCAGGTGCTGGAGGACGTGAGCTTCGGCCATCTGGGCAGGGAGGGCGCCCGGTGGAACGACGCCTCCGGGCGCGCGGCGCGATCGCGGCGGGCCGACGCGATCATCGAGGCGGAGATCGCCAGCGGCTTCGCCACGTCCTTCGATTGCCTGGACCCCGACGGCCTGATCGGCGACCTGTTGACGAGGCGTCTGGATCAGGAGATCGGCAATGCCGCGCTGGAGGAAGGGCTCCGCGCGGAGGCGCGGGCGCGCTATGAGCACGCGTCCGCGCAGGCCGGCGACGATGCCGTGGCCCAGCAGGCCGCCGACGATGCCATGACGCGGGACCTGGACGGCCTGAGCGCCGCGCTGCAGGCCCGGCGTCGACAGCATCTCGACGGCGCCATCCGGACGCTGAAGGACCGCCTGTCGGCCACCCGACCCACCGACACCTTGCCGCCCGCGATCTGATGCATGCCGCTGCGTCGATCCGGCCACTGACCCTGCGTCGATCAACTCGATCGCTCAGCAGGAGACTCCGCGTGCATCCGATGTCCAACAACCCCTTGTCCCCCTGGATGGTCGACGCCTCGCCGCGGACGTCAGCGGGATCTTCCGGTCCGGTCCCCGCAAAGACGCCCCGGCTCGAACCGGGACTGGCGTGGCAGTCGACGCTCCAACTGGAGCGGCCGGCCCTCATCCAGCCTTTGGGGTCGACCGCCGCCACGACCGGCAACAGGACGGGCAACACGACCGGCAACACGACCGGCAACATGGCGAACGACCCGGCGGACGACTCAACGGACGACTCGGCGGACGATTGGCTCTCCACCTTCATCCGCCATCGCCACCCCAACGCCCCGGAGAACGATCGAATCTCTCCGGCTGGCCGGACCTGGCAACTGGGCACCGCCGCACTGGACACGCTGTCCGGGCGGCTGCCCGCGACAACGGCGGCCTGGACACGACGCCTGGAGTTCGACGGATGTCCGGACGTCCGGGACTGGCGATGGCTGCCCGCCTATCGGCAGCATTGCCCGAACCTGATGGAGATCGTGTTGCCGAAGGACAGCCACCTGGTGGTGCCGGCGCTGATGGACCACGCCCGTCGTGAGGAGGACGGTCGATGGGTGCTGAGCACTCCGGGTCGCCACGACGGCGTCGGCAAGTTCCAGCGCCTCTGCGAGGTCCTGGGACGATCCCTTCGCGATGTCGTGGATCGACCGGACGTGCTGGGGTCCTGCGGGCGTCCGCGGGTGTTCGACCGGCTGGCCCGGGACGTCGTGGCGCTGAGCGGCACGGCGCCGGTCAAGCCCGCGCTCGCTCAGCTCATCGAGAGGCTGCTGTCCGCCATCGTCGACGACAGTCAGGTCGCCCTGCGATGCGGGCTCGTCGCGCAGGCGCCAGGGACCCCTGCGGATCGGCTCGCGGCCATGGAGGCGATCGCCGCCGAACTGCGAAGGGCGCCCTTCGCCCTCCCGAGGAGCACCTGCCCCTTGGACGTGCAGGACGAGGTGGCCGGCATGATCGACGGGCTGTCCCGCGCCACGGACGTCGGTGCGTACACCAGCGAGACGCTCTTCTCCCCGAGGCGACCGCGGTGGCTGGACCGCGCCGAGGCCGCCGCCATGTCCCGATGCCTGAAAGCCGTGCCGGCCGCGGCGCTGACCCCCGCCCTGCAGGCGCTCCGCGATGCGGCCCTGCAGGTGTTGAGTCCTGACCCCGCCTTCGAGGATCTCGTGTTCCTGTCCCGGGAGGAGGAGGACGTGGTGAGCGACGCGCTCCATCTCGTCCGCCTGCTGGGCCTGCGCATGGTGCTGCGGACACCCGGCGGCCTGTCGCCGGAAGCGATGCCCGGCAGCTCGAGGCGGGCCCTGGCGGCACTTCGCCGGTGGATGGACGAGGCCCCGTCCGGGGACGCCCTGCGGCGGGAACGCTGGTATGTCCATCTGGCCGGCCAGGCGCATCACGGCGCGTGCCAGTCCTTGCCGACGGCGGGACTGCTGCGCGGCAACGCCTGGGTGGCCGACCTCGATGCGCCACCGGCGGCCTTGATCGCGGACATCGCCCGCTCACGTGGCGAGGCGCTGGGATTGACGCTGGACTACCGGGGAGAGGCCGTGTTCGATCCCGGCGAGGTCAACCGTGTCCTGGCCGAGCGGTTCTCCTTCGGCATCCGGTTCAGCGGCGCGCACCTGGAGGCGGAGCGCGCGCCGGCAGCCCTGCGATGGCCGGAAGCGGACTCGCTGGACATCGACTCGGCGGGCGAGGGATGGCCCCGGGACGCCTGGCGGCGGCGCGTGGTCGCGGGGCTGGTGAGCGACTTCCCCCGACTGTCCCGACTGTTGTTCGGCGGCGGCGAGTTTCCTCGCGGCGACGATCCGGAACTGGTCCGCGACCTGGATGTGCTGTCGGTACGGGGCCGGATGCTGGACGAAATCATCCGGCTGACGCCGAGCCTGATCTGGACAGGCAGGCAACGCGGTCAACTGACCGATAGGCCGCACTTCCTGTCCTGGCTGGTGCGGCTCATCCTGTGGCACCGGGGGGCGACGGAGCGCGACGAGAGGGCCGCGCTGCGTGCGCGCGTCGGTCCGGTGCTCCTGCGCGTACTGGACGACGGGGCCTTCGCGTCGCAATGCGAGGCGCTGATCCGCTCGCAGGACGGCGGCTGCGCGGACGCGTACCTGCGGGTCCTGCATCAGATGGCCCTGCTGAACGACGCCGGGGAGGCAAGCGACACCGCCGCGGCGGTCGAGATCGCGCTGCGTTTCGCCTGCGAGCTGCGCGCCGATCAGTGGGTGGTGGAGACGCACGGCGACTTCAACGAGACCCTCGAGGAGGCCATGCTGCTCCGCCAGGCCGTGCGGACCCGCCTGGGAACGCGACTGGGGCATGCGCCGGCCGAGGCCGCCGACGCCGGCGACACGCCGATCTATGCCCACCTGGGCATTGCCGGCGATCGGTGGCGCGATGACGAGGTGACGCGACGACGCGACCGGCAGGCCGACGCCTTGATCGACGCGGAGGTCGAGAGCGGCTTCGCCACCTCGCACGACTGCCTGGTGCCGGGCGGACTGGTCGGCGACCACCTGTCGAAGGTGCTGGACCGCGAGTCGGGACATCGCGCGCACGAGGCTCGCCTGCTGTCCGAGGCGCAGGCCCGGTTCGACGCCGCGATCGACGCCGCCGGGGACGATGACGAGGCGGTCCGCGCCGCCAACGACGCCGCGTCGCAGGCATACGCCGACATGGTCGCCGCCCTGGCGAGGAGGCGGCGGGAACAGGTCCTCCCTCCTCTGGCGGCGTTGGCCGCACGCCTGTCGCCACGACGAACCGATGACGCGCCGTCCGCGGCGCCCTGACACGACAATCACCTTCCATGCGCAGCCCCACCGACGACCGACCCGACCCCGACGCGCTGCTGGCCCACCTCCAGCGGCAGGAGCAGTCCGAGGGGCGAGGCCGCCTGCGGATCTACTTCGGCGCCTCGGCGGGCGTGGGCAAGACCTTCGCGATGCTGCAGGCGGCGCGGCACCTGGCGGACCAGGGCCGCGCGCCGCTGATCGGCGTCGTCGAGACGCATGGCCGGGCCGACACCGCCGCGCTGCTCGACGGCCTGCCGCGGCTGCCGATGCGGCAGGTCGACCACCGCGGCCGCGCGCTGCCGGAGTTCGACCTCGACGGCGCGCTGGCGCGTCTGAAGGACCAGCCGGCCGCGCTGATCCTGGTCGACGAGCTGGCGCATTCCAACGTCGCCGGATCGCGGCATCCCAAGCGCTGGCAGGACGTCGAGGAACTGCTCGCCAACGGCATCAGCGTCTACACGACGGTCAACGTCCAGCACCTGGAGAGCCTCAACGACGTCGTCGGCGGCATCACCGGCGTGCGGGTGCAGGAGACGCTGCCCGACACCTTCTTCGACCGCGCCGACGAGGTCGTGCTGGTCGACACGCCGGCCGACGAGCTGCTCGCGCGGCTGAAGGCCGGCAAGGTCTACCAGGGCGCGCAGGCGGAGCGCGCCGGCCAGCACTTCTTCCGCAAGGGCAACCTGATGGCGCTGCGCGAGCTCGCGCTGCGCCGCACGGCCGACCGCGTCGAGGACGACGTGCAGGCCTGGCGCAGCAACGAGCGCATCGCGCCGGTGTGGAAGACCGAGGCCGCGATCCTCTGCGCGATCGGGCCCGGCGACGAGGCCGAATCGGTCGTGCGCAGCGCCGCGCAGCTCGCGCAGCAGCTGGCGGTGAGCTGGCATGCGGTCTACGTCGAGACGCCGGCGCTGCACCGCCTGCCCGACGCGCGCCGCGAGCGGTCCCTGCGCGCAGTGCGGCTGGCGCAGGACCTCGGCGCCACGACGGCGGTGCTGGCCGCGCAGGATCCCGCGCAGGCGCTGGCCGAGTACGCACGCGAGCACAACCTGTCCAAGCTGCTGATGGGGCGGGGCGCGCCCTCGCCGCGGCGCTGGGGCAGCCGCGACCTGGCGGCGCACCTCGGCCGCGCGGCGCCGGAGCTGGACCTGATCCAGGTCGGCGCGTCGGCGACGCAGCGCAGCAACGAGGACGACCCCGGCCCGACCTTCGGCGCCGCGCCTCGGCGCTACGTCTGGGCAACGCTGGCCTGCGTCGGCGTGGCCGCGGTCTGCTTGCCGCTGTCGCACCGCATCGCCAACGACAACATCGTCATGCTGTTCCTGCTCGGCGTGGTGGGCGTCGCCATGCGCTGGGGGCGCGGACCGGCCGTGCTGGCCAGCTTCCTCAGCGTCGCGCTGTTCGACTTCCTCTTCGTCGCCCCGCGGCTGAGCCTGGCGGTCAGCGACGTGCAATACGTGATCACCTTCGTCGTGATGCTGGCGGTCGGCCTGATCACCGGTCAGCTGACGGCGGGACTGCGCTATGAGGCGCGCGTGTCGTCGGAGCGCGAGGCGAGGGCGCGCGGCCTGTTCGAGCTGACCCGCGAACTCGCCGGCGCGCTGCAGACCGAGCAGGTCGTCGCGACGGCGGAGCAGCAGCTCGCGTTGCAGTTCGGCGGACGGGCGCTGCTGCATGTGCTCGACGACGACGACCGGCTGCAGCCGTCGCCGACGGAGGAGACCCTGGCCGTCGGCGATCGCTCCGATGCCGGCACCGCGCGCTGGGCGCTGGATCACGAGCAGGCGGCGGGCCTGGGCACGGACACGCTGCCGGGCAGCCAATGGTTCTATCTGCCGCTGCGCGCGCCGATGCGCACGCGCGGCGTGCTCGCGCTGCGCCCCGGCGACGCGCAGACGCTGATGCTGCCGGAGCGCCGCGCGCAGCTGGAGACGGCCGCGCGCATCGCGGGGCAGGCGCTGGAGCGCGTGCACTACGTCGAGGTCGCGCAGCAGGCGCTGCTGCAGATCGAATCGGAGCGGCTGCGCAACTCGCTGCTGTCGGCGCTGTCGCATGACCTGCGCACGCCGCTGGCCGCGCTGCAGGGGCTGGCCGAGACGCTGGCCAAGCGCGATCTGGACCCCGGCGCGGCCGAGACCGCGCAGGCGATCGAGCAGCAGTCGCTGCGCATCAACGCGATGGTGCACAACCTGCTGGACATGGCCCGGCTGCAGAGCGGCGCGCTCAAGCTCAACCGGCAGTGGCAGCCGGTGGACGAAGTCATCGGCAGCAGCCTGCAGCTGATGGGCACGGCGCTGGCGCGGCATCGCGTGGTGCTGGACGTGCCGGCGACGCTGCCGCTGGTGGAACTGGACGCGGTGCTCATCGAGCGCGTGCTGGCCAACCTGCTGGAGAACGCCGCGAAGTACACGCCGCCGGGCAGCGAGATCCGCGTGATCGCGCGCACGCACGGCGCGGGCGATGCGGGCGACTCGGGCGTCTTGAGCGTCTCGCACCGGTCGAGCGGCTTGGACGTCGACGGCGACGTCGTCGCCGGCCGGGGCGAGATGCGCCTGTCCGTCGAGGACAACGGCCCCGGCCTGCCGCCCGGTCGCGAAGAGGCGCTGTTCGAGAAATTCACGCGCGGCCACAGCGAGTCGCACCTGCCCGGCGTGGGGCTGGGGCTGGCGATCTGCCGTGCCATCATGCAGGCCCACGGCGGCCGCATCTGGGCGGAGCGCGCGACGCCGCAGGGCGGGGCGCGTTTCAGTCTGGCGCTGCCGCTGGGCGAGCCGCCGGCGCTGCCGGCGTTCGAGGAAGACAGGGAACTCCAACCGTGAGTCAATCGTGAGCGAGTCGCCGCTGAGCGTCGTCCCCGTGGCGCTGATCGTCGAGGACGAACCGAACATCCGCCGCTTCGTGCGCCTGGCCCTGGAGGGCGAGGGCTGGTCCGTGCACGAGACCGGCACCTTGCGCCAGGGCCTGATCGACGCGGGGACGCGGCGGCCGGATCTGGTCATCCTCGACCTGGGCCTGCCGGACGGCGACGGCCAGGACTTCCTGCGCGACCTGCGCGCGTGGTCGGCGGTGCCGGTGATCGTGCTGTCGGCGCGCGGCGCCGAGGACGACAAGATCGCTGCCCTCGACCACGGCGCCGACGACTACCTGAGCAAGCCCTTCGGCGTCGGCGAGCTGATGGCGCGCGTGCGCGTCGCGCTGCGGCGCAGCCAGGCGCGGTCCGGCGAGCAGCAGGACCCGGTCTTCCGCTTCGGCGATGTCGAGATCGACCTGGCCGCGCGCCGTGTGCGCCGCGCCGCCGAGGACGTGCACCTCACGCCGATCGAGTACCGCCTGCTCAGCCACCTGATCGGCAACGCCGGCAAGGTGCTGACGCACCGCCAGCTGCTGAAGGCGGTGTGGGGGCCGTCGCAGGTGGAGCAGAACCACTACCTGCGCGTCTACATGGGCAACCTGCGCCAGAAGCTCGAGGCGGAACCGGCCAGTCCGAAGCACCTGCTGACGGAGACCGGCGTGGGATATCGGCTGATGCCGTAGGCCATCGTTGCCACCGCGGCAGTGGTCATGCGGGAACCCTGACCGCCGAAGTTCTCACTGGACAACTTTCGACTCTTCGAAGTTGTCTTCATGCGAATTGCCGGCGGGACATGGATAGTCCCCGATGACCCGACCGATCCGGTCCGCGAGGCCGAGGCGAGGGCGGTGAAGGACAAGTTCCTCCGCCAGGCCTATGACCGGATGGAGATGGCCGTGGATGACGAGCCGCTCGGCCGGCGCGTCAAGTACCCGTCGCCGGCGGACACCACCCTGGCCGGGGTCAACGCCCGGGCCGCCGACGCTGCGCTTCTTGCGGTAGGGCGCTCGCTGCACGACCGTTTGGCGGGGTCCGCCAAGTCGACCAACAAGTGGTCCGCGGGTCGGCCCGATCCGTTCATGCCCGTCGAGCAGAGACTGGACCTGAGCGAGCTGCGGGAGTTGTTGAACGACGATCCCGCGCTGAAGCGGCGTTTCGAGGTCGCTGGCTTGTCGGCCAATGCCTGGGCGGGCCTCAGCCGCAACTGCGGAGGGCTGTGCCGCGCGGTCGAGGACTTTCTCGGCGACGGTTTCCAGACGGTGCAGACGACGCGGGTGGAACTCCAGCCAGAACATGTGATGGTGGTCGTCGGTTCCTTCGATCCTGAACTCGCCCAACGGCCCATGAGCTCGTGGCCGCCCCATCTGATGGTCTGCGATCCCTGGGCCGGCATCGCCTGCCCGGCGCCCGACTATCCCCGACGCTTCGAGGACAAGATGAGGAAATGGGCGGCTGCGGGCAAGAAGCTGCTGATCACGGGGACGGCGGGATGGCAGTCGCCGACACTGCCGGCCTGGCTGCGCTGTCCTGGGCGCATCGACCGGGTCTTCATCGGGCAACGCCACGTTTCGGGCCAGTCCACGGCGAAGGTGATCGTGGTGGAGAAGGGGGAAGAAGGGCGACTGTCCCGCTGAGGGGGCCGGGCGCTGTAGCATTGCCCGCACGCCCAAGCCCTGGGCGCGGCCCGACAACACCAGGAGACAACTCATGATCCAGCAGGCCCAGGTTGAACTCGCCAAGACCTTCTTCGAGCAGTCGAAGAAGGCGTTCGAACAGAACTACGCCGCGTGGAGCACGGTGCTCTCATCGCAGAAGGCCATCCTGGAATCGATGCGCGCAGGCGGCCCGCCCTTCGACGTCGCCGCCGACCAGTTCCAGAAGCTGATCGATTTCCACGAGCAGCAGTTCCGCGTCACCTCCGACTTCATGACCAAGCTGCAGGCGGACTACGTCAAGGTGGTGCAGCAGAAGACCAAGTGAACGGATCGAGCGCGTGAGCGCTCGAACACCATCCGTGGAGCGAACTGCGGTGGGTGTCGTTCGACTACGGGATCTCCATTGCAGGAGATCCCATGCGCATTCCAGTTTCATCTCTTGAGGTCGTCGGGCACCGCTTCGGCGAACCGGTGGATCGTGCGCCCGCCGCAGATGTCGCCGCGGATGTCGCCGTGGTGGACGTCGCTCACGGCGGGCTGCCTTTCAAGGTCCGCGCCACCCATGATGCTGCGGTCGCCGAGCGATGGCGAAGGCAGTTCGCCGGACGCGCTCACCGGCGTTTTGCCCAGATCCTGCAAGGCCAGCCCGCCGGCCCTTTGAGGACGTACGGCGCCTGCGCGCAAGATGCGAAGGCGACAGAGTCGGCCAGCGGGGAAGCGCTGCGACAGGTGCATCTTGCGCTCTACAACCGCAGCTTCGGAGCGCTCAAGTCGGACAACAAGATGAGGTTGGGGGAGGCGCCGCCGATCTTTCCGAGGGCGTGTTATTCGGAAGCCACCAGCTTCGGCTACTCGCGGGTCGCCGCCGTGGCTCACTCGGCCAGCGTCTGGCGGGCCACCGCCCACAACTGCACCGAGCTGGCGATCGCTGCACAGGACGTGCTGGCGCATCGCCGTCCCGAGCTCCCGACCAGCCTCGTCATGCTCGCGGGAGCGCATTCCCTGGCCGTGATCGGAGCCCTCGACGCGGAGACAGCGTCCCGCCCCATGGCGACCTGGCCGCCGCATCTCCAGGTCTGCGACCCCTGGGCCAATCTCAACTGCCGCGCCTGCGACTACCCCCGCTTTTTCACCGAAAAGATGGAGCAATGGGCAGCGGGCAGGAAGCTGATCCGTGAGGGGAGCGATTGGCACCCTGCGAATGACAAGGCGTGGCTCGACATCGTGAACCAGGCCCCGCAGGTGCTTGCGCGCCTCACCCATCGGAACGGGCAGTTCAGGAACGTGCTGCTGCAGAGCAGTGGCAGCTCACAGGAGCGGGATACTGGCATCTGAGGCGATGGCGCTGGCGATCTCCGCAACAGCGACGATGCCATGGATCGAATGAACTCTTCCCCGTTCTCCTTTCCGTTCAACCGCGCGCATGCTTGCGTCTTTCGGCCCGGCCGGCTCACGGTCGGACTGATGACGCCCGTCGACGCCAACCCCGACCGGATGGCCGATGTCGGCGAGGCGCTCGCGCTGGCCGCGCTCGCGGACCGGCTCGGCTTCGCGGCGCTGTGGACGCGGGACGTCCCGCTGATGGTGCCTCAGGGCAGCGACAACACGGCGAGCGCGCTCGACGATCCCTTCCTCTGGCTGGCCGCGCTGGCCGGCGCGACGCGCGACATCGCCGTCGGCGCCGCGGCGATCGTGCTGCCGCTGCGGCATCCGCTGCATGTGGCGAAGGCCGCGCTGTCGCTGGACCGGCTCAGCGGCGGACGCTTCATCCTCGGCATGGGGTCGGGCGACCGGCCCGCGGAGTTCGCGGCCTTCGGCGAGGACCTGGACCAGCGCGCGGAGAGCTTCCGCAGTCGTTGGGCCATCGTGCGCGCGGCGCTGTCGCCCGACGCCGATGAACGCGCGGCGGTGGTCGCCGCGACCGGTGGTTTCGAGGTGCTGCCCGCGCCGGCGCAACGGATCCCGATGATCGTCGTGGGCTCGGCGCGGCAGTCGCTGCAATGGACGGCGACGCATGCGGATGCGTGGGCCACCTATCACCGCGAGGAAGCGCGGCAGGAAGGCCGCATCGAGCTGTGGCAGCGCGCGCTGGAGCAGAAGGGTGTCGGCGCCAAGCCGTTCGTGCAGTCGGTGCAGCTGGAGCTGCTCGCCGATCCGGACGCGTCGCCGGAGCCGCTCGAGCTCGGCCTGCGCACCGGACGCCACGCGCTGATCGGCTATCTGCGGCGCCTGCACGCGATGGGCGTGGCCCATGTGCTGTTCAACCTTGGGCGAGGGCGGCCGGCGCGCGAGGTCATCGAGGAGCTCGGCCGCGAGGTGTTGCCGGCGCTCGCGGAACCGTTGTCTGCCGACGGCGACTGAGTCTCTCCCGACACTCGCGACTGGTCAGCATGCTCCCGCCCTGGAATCCAATCACTTCGAATGCACCGTCTTGCGATGCCGACGAGGCGTGGCGGAATGTCGACGAAGCCGCGCGGACGTTGCGGTCGATCCGGTCTGACGCGGGCCTCGCTTGCAATGCATGGCCCTCTGTCCCCCCTCACACGGGCTCGGTTGCCGAGGCGGAGAAAGCCAGTCGATTGCGAACCCACTACGCATCGAAGGCCATGGATACCCTGCGACGAATCGACGCGGGTGAACCGGCGGCTACTCCCCACGAGGTCGCGGATGGCGAGGACCGCACACAGGCGGGCATCAATGGTTCGGCAGCATCGGAGGCTTTGGAGAACGTCCGGCTGGCGCTGCACAACCGTCTGTATGTGGAGAGAAAGTCGACGAACAAGTGGTCGGTCCACGATCGGGAAGATCCGTCGTTTCCAGGCATCAGTCCCATGCTGCTGGGATCCTGCGAAGACACTCGACTCAACGCGCGACGCGCGGTGGACGTTTGGACCAGTGATGTCAGCAACTGCGAGCGACTGGTATGGGCTGCCCAGGACTGGCTGGGCGAGCGATTCCCCGGTGTGCAGACATCGAGGGTCGGGTTCGGCGTCGACCATATGGCGGCGGTCATCGGCACCGTGGATCAGCGTTACGTCGCGCAGCCTCTGGTCCGTTGGCCGGAACACCTCCACATCTGCGATCCGTGGGCCAACATCGTGTGCCCGGCGCCGGAGTTCCCGGAGCATTTCGCGAGGAAGATGGAGAAGTGGGTCCGCGACGACAAACTGATTCAATCGCGCGGGCACCGAGGCTGGCGGCTGCCCGACCCTGCGTTCAGTGCCGGCATTGCGGATGTGCCGAGCGGTCTGTTCGTGCGCACGACGTTCTCCAACGGCCAGATCCAGGAACACAGATTGACGATCGATGGCAAGCGGTCCACGGCTTTCCTCGGGCCGTGACGATGCGTTGCCGGGCCTCCTTTGCCATCCGACGGACATGACTCACCGTTGCCCCCGATTCCGGTGTCGGATCAATGCCTCAACGCAGGTCCGCGCGGGTTGACGCGGCGGCCCATGCGTTGAAGAATCGCGCCCACGCCGGACGGCTCCGTCCGCGCGCGTTCCAACCTCTTCACTGTCCAGGAGGTGCCCCATGAAGATCCGTACGTCCATCCACTGCTGATTGCCGACGACTGCATCTCTGCAGCATCGTGTCGGCGCCGTCTGCGCCCGCGAAGGCTGCGGCACCGGTTCCTGACGCCCCGACGCCTGCCATGAGGCCGGCGGGGCACGAAACCTCCCGCGACTTCCCCCAGCGACTCTGCCCGCTCCTGCGGAGCGGCAGCGACTCGACCGCGCCCGCGACACGTCCGTCGGTTTCCTGACCCCACCAGGACCCGCGCGCGCCAACAACGCGGCGGGTGACGGACCCCATGCATTTGCAATCCCTGCCGCTGCTGCGCTATCCACGCACGGCGCACCTCGCGGGCAGCCGCCTGCAGGCGGGCGACTCCGCCCATGACCAGATGCCGCTCGCGGCGCTCGACGGCTGCCAGGTCGTCATCGAAGAAAAACTCGACGGCGCCAACGCCGGCATCTCGTTCAGCGACGGCGGCGATCTGCTGCTGCAGTCGCGCGGCCACTACCTCATCGGCGGATTCGGCGAACGCCAGTTCAACCCGATGAAGATCTGGGCGCTCGCGCACGAGCACCGGCTGATCGAGCGCCTCGAGGACCGCTACGTCCTGTACGGCGAATGGGCCTACGCCAAGCACAGCGTCTGGTACGACCGGCTGCCGCATTACTTCAACGAGTTCGACGTCTACGACCGCGCCACGTCGCGTTTCCTGTCGACGCCGCGCCGTCATGCGCTGCTCGCCGGATCGCCGGTCTTGTCGGTGCCCGTGCTGTATGCGGGACCGATGCCGACCGATCCGAAGCTGTTGTGGAAGCTGGTGATGCGCTCGCTGGCGAAGTCGCCGGACTGGCGCAAAGCGTTCGAGGCCGCGACGCGGCGCGAATCGCTGCCGCTCGATCTGTGCTGGAGGCAGACCGACAAGTCCGACCAGTCCGAAGGCCTCTACCTGAAGATCGAAGATGACGAACAGGTGCTCGGTCGCTTCAAGCTGGTGAGGCCGTCCTTCACGCAGACGATCCTCGACAGCGAGACCCACCATGCCCGGCGGCCGATCTTGCCGAACGCGCTGGCGCCGGGGGCGGATCTCTTCGCCGAACGGCCGACGGTGACGTGGGGCGATCTCGGGTTGGAGACGATCACGTCGTTGTCCGCGCTGAAGGCCATGGCGGCGATGAAAGCCGCCTCGCGCAACGAGTACGAACGCCGATGTCCCTGAACGGGACGGAGGAGAGAAGCATGAACATTCAATGGAAAGACATCCAGGCCCTGGTGCCTGAAGCGGGCCGGTCTCCGGACTTCGCGGCCTGTCTGGCTGCGTTCCCGGTGCTGGAACTCGCGAAGACCACGCCGCAGGATCCGCGCCATCACGCCGAGGGCGACGTCTGGACGCACACGATGATGGTGATCGAGGAACTGCTCGCCTTGCCTGACTACCAGGCCGCGAGCCGCGCCGACCAGGAAGTGCTGTTCCTGGCCGCGCTGTTGCACGACGTGTCCAAGCATGCGACGACCGTGATCGATCCGGTGACGCGCGCCATCGGCCAGCCGGGCCATTCGCGCATCGGCGCGATCGATGCGCGCGTGCTGCTGTGGGACGCGGGCATGCCGTTCGAGCAGCGCGAGGCGGTCTGCCGCCTGATCGCCGTGCACCAGGTGCCGTTCTTCGCGCTGGCCGATTCGAAGCGCGGTCTGTCGCCGGAGTTCATCGTGCGCGAGCTGTCGTGCCGGCTGAGCCTGCCGCTGCTGGCCGCGCTGGCCGAAGCCGACATGCGCGGTCGCGTCTGCCAGGACCGCGACCGGGTGCTCGATCACATCGAACTGTTCCGGGAGTTGGCGCGGGAGGAGGGCTGCTACGGTCGGCCGCGCGCGTTCGTGGACGCGCACACGCGAGTCAGCTACTTCCGCGGTGCGGATGTGCACCCCGAGTACGCGCTGTTCCAGGAGTCCGGCGCTCGCGTCACGGTGATGTGCGGTTTGCCTGCGTCAGGCAAGGACACGTGGATCGCGGCGCACCGGCGCGGCCTGCCGGTGGTGTCCTTCGACGACGCCCGCTCGGAACTCGGCCTGCGGCACGGGCAGAACGAAGGCAAGGTCGCGCACGCGGCCGTGGACAAGGCGAAGTCGCTGCTGCGCGCCCGGGCGCCGTTCGTATGGAACGCGACCCACCTCAGCCAGCAGATGCGCGACAAGACGCTGGATCTGCTCTTCGCGTACGGCGCGGAGGTGGAGATCGTCTACCTTGAGCGGCCACGCGCGGAGCTGTTGCGTCGCAATGACCGGCGGGATACGTCGCTCTCCAACAGCGCGCTGCAGGGCATGCTGCGGAAGTGGGAGCTGCCGGTGCCGACGGAGGCGCATGTGGTGCGTTACTGCCCGGCGGACTGAGGCCAGTCCGCCATCCAGCGGTCGACGACCGCGCCGAGCGCGGCCCGCAACCCCGCGCCATGCGTGGCGGCGTCGCGCCGCAGCGCGTCCAGCGGCACGCGCGCCTGCGCGAGCTCGCCGGCGTGGCCGATCAGCCATTGCTCCAGGCGTGAGGGATCGCTTTCCAGATGGAACTGCAGCGCGAGCGCGAAGCCCTCGATCGCGAAGGCCTGGTTCGGACACAGCGGCGTGGTGGCCAGGCTCGTCGCGCCTGCCGGGATCTCGAACTGGTCGCCATGCCAGTGCAGCACGGGTTGGTCGACCACGCCCCTCGCACCGCTCGCGAGCGGCGCGAGCGCGGAGTCGCGGCCGGACTCGGTGAGCCTCAGCGGCGCGAAGCCGATCTCCTTGCGGCCATGCGGCATCGGCCGCACGTCGGCGCCCAGCGCCCGCGCCATCAGTTGCGCGCCGAGGCAGATCCCGAGCAGCGGCCGCCGCGAATCGAGGCGTCGGCGGATGAGCGCGATCTCGTCGTTCAGATACGGATACAGCGCGTCGTCATAGGCGCCGATCGGGCCGCCGAGCACGACCAGCAGATCGACCGCATCGAGGTCTACGTCGCGCAGATCATCGACACCTGCGTCCCGCGTGAGGAAGCGCTCGAAGCCGCGCTCGGCCAGCACGGGCTGCAGCAGGCCGAGGTCTTCGAAAGCCAGATGGCGGACGGCAAGGACGGTCTTGGGCGTGGACATCGGAATGACGCGACGGGCGCGCGAGGAGGTGAGGACGGGCGCAGTATCCGCGCCCGCCACGCCCGTCACCGTTCAGGACGCATCCGATCGTCCAGCCGACGCGTCCATTCGTCCATCGGACCCTCCGCCAATTCGGCAACTCGTCCTTGCGTCAACTCGTCGATTCGCGCCGACGCTGCCCGACGTGATCTTCAGAGGTCCGGACCGGGAGGTGATCCGGATCGGATCAGGCGGGATGCGGCTGCCGTCCCGCCGAGGGGCCCTTGCGGATGCGCCAGGCCTGCACGGCCATCAGGATCACGAAGAGCAGGAACACGACCCCGATCGCCTTCTGCAGCGCCGGGTCGTCGGGGCCGGTGAACAGCGGGGCGCCAACCGGCACGCGGGTGAAGGTCTCGTTCAGGCCGGGGATCATGTGGCAGAACAGCGTGAAGCTGTAGCCCAGCGTCTCCGCATACGGCGAGAGGCCGCCGAGGAAGCGCGTGCGATGCGCCGCGACGGCGACGGCCAAGGTGACCAACGTGACGATCGCCAGCACGTGGGCGATGTTGAAGCCGCCATGACGGAAGATGCCGAACGCCGTCAGGCAGGTGATGACGGTGCACCAGAGGTAGGTGCGACCGAGCGTGGACTGGCCCTCGATGCGGCCGGTCCGGAAGATCAATGCGTAGCCGGCCACCAGGGCCACCAGTGCGAACGCCGTGTGGACAGCGCCAAGGAGGGTCAGACCGAACATGTGTGCTCCCTGCTGAGCCGCGTCGCCGCGGCGGGCCGGAGCGCGGCGCGCTCCTGCGGACACCTTAGGGGGTGCCCGGGGGCGCGCGCATCGGTCGGATGGGGGAGGACTCAGGGCGGGGTTTCCCGGAGGCGATCACCCGCAGTAGACGGTGCCGCCCGGCCGCCGGTTCAATCGATCTCACTCTGGCGATATCGGCGAGCGGGGAGCTCCGGCCCGTTGCCGCGACCGACATCGCCAACGACGCCCAGTCGCCCCGTTTTTCGCAAGGCAGTGCCCTCGAAGACGTTCCCATGGCGACGCGCTTCGTCAACCCGCGGGGTCCGTGCCGGCCGCAACGTCGCGGGACGATCTTTGCTCGGCGTGGGCGTGGCATACGCGCCGGACGCGCGGTTCGAGATGCTGGGAAGAACGCCATTGCCTGCAGGCAGCGCGGCCAGGCCCGACGGCAGGTGGGTGGCTGGCGCATTTTCCGGTCGCATCGGGTCGTTCTGCCCGTTGGCGACTCGGCCTTGCTCGCCGGGCACCTGGTTGGACGGCAACCCGGCTGCCCCCCGTTGCTCCCACGGTGTCCGACAGTCGCTTTCGGCCTGCTGGTAAGGGGCCATGTCCTGGTAGTCGGACAGGGAGCTGTAGTCGGTGGTGCGGCTGGTTTTCATTGATGATTTCCTGCTGGTTGATGACACGCGTGCGTCACTCATGGGCGGCGGCGCACGGGGTCAGTGGAAATCCATCGACGTTGATTCGACCGCTGCCCCGTCGGAGCAATCAATTCCGATCAGGCCGGTCGGATGCCACAGGGGAGGGGTGCAGGTACTCGACCGCCATGCGAAGAAGACCGGTCAGGATCAGGCGGCGCGTGCGCGACCGAAGACGGGTGGCCGATCCAGTTGTCCGATCCAATGTCGATAGACGCTCGTCGCCGCGCCGCGCAGGCGCGCGAGGCGCTCGGGCAGGGCGGCCAGGATCTCGGCCTCGCTCTGCACCGTCACGCCGCGTCCGCGGCTCAGCTCTTCGCGCCCCTGCGCGCACCAGTCGCGCAGGCTTTGCTCGGTCACTTCCAGGTGGCTCTGGAGTCCGATGTGCGGGCCCAGCGAGAACCCCTTGTTCAGGCAGTTCGAGCCGAACAGCGTCCGTGTCGCGCCCGCCGGGATCTGGAAGCTGTCGTAGTGCCAGTTGAAGCTGAGCAGGCGATCCTCGCCGCCGAACAGTCCGCGCGCGGCGGGCGTGATCCACAGCTCGCGCCAGCCGATGTCGGGCCGCGGATTGCGGGCCACGCCCGCGCCCATGGCGCGCGCCAGCTGCTGCGCGCCGAAGCAATGGCCCAGGATCGGCCGGCTCAGCCGCAGCGCGTCGATCAGCAGGGCCTGCTCCGCCCGGATCCAGGGCGTGCCGTCGTTGACGCCGTGATCGCTGCCCAGCAGCACCAGGCCGCTGAACGCGCCTGCGGTCCGCGGCAGGGTGTCGCCCAGGTCGGGCCGCAGCAGATGCACCGGCACGTCGTGCGCGCGCAGGCACTGGAGCAGGTAGCCCGGACCTTGCGCGGGTTCGTGCTGAAGGATCAACACCGGTCTCATGCGAAGGGGCGCGGCGTGCGCGCCGTTGTTGCGAGGTCTCCAGCGTAGGGAGCCGCGCATCAAGGTCGGGGCAAGACCCGGCCCCTGGGCGTCAAGAAGTCATCAAGAGGCGCATCCGGGATGGACGAATGCCAAAATGGCGTGATGAACTCGCCCGCCCCGCGCGCACCGCGCGCCATCGTCCAGACCGCCGACTTCGACCTCAGCGCCGAGACGCTGGCGCTGCGCGCCGAGGACGGCGGCGTCGGCGCGGTGGTGAGCTTCGTCGGCACGGTGCGCGATGGGGCGGACGGCACGCCCGTCTCGCTGATGGAGCTCGAGCACTATCCCGGCATGACCGAGGCCGCGATCGAGGCCATGATCGACGAGGCCTTCCGGCGCTTCGACATCCGCGGCGCACGGGTCATCCACCGCGTCGGGGCGCTGAAGCCGCGTGACCAGATCGTGTTGGTGCTCGTGAGCTCGCGCCACCGCGGCCAGGCGTTCCAGGCCTGCGAGTTCCTGATGGATTACTTGAAGACGCAGGCGCCGTTCTGGAAGAAGGAACACGGACCGGACGGCGCCCGCTGGGTGGACGCGCGCGTCGCCGACGACGAGGCGCTCGCGCGGTGGGGCATCAACGTGGAGGGGAATGGTCGATGAGCTGGATGCAGGTGGCGGCGGTGTCCGTCGGAGCGTCGGGCGGCGCGCTCGCGCGCTGGGGCGCGGGGTTGATGCTCAACACGAAGTGGCAGGGTTTTCCGCTCGGCACACTGGCCGTCAACATCGTCGGGGGCTTCCTCATCGGCATGGCGCTGGAGTGGTTCGGGCGCTATCCCAACGACATGCTCAAGCTGCTGCTGGTCACCGGCTTCCTCGGCGGCCTCACGACCTTCTCGTCCTTCTCCGGCGAATCGCTGTCGCTGCTGCAGCGCGGCGAGTTCCTGATGGCGCTCTCGCACTCCGCCGCGCACGTGGTGGGATCCCTGGCCGCCGCAGCGGCCGGGCTCAAGGTCATGCAGATGCTGACCCAATCCCTCGCATGAAGTGAATGGCTCCCGCCCCGTGGGGGCGGGCGGGGGTGGGGTGGCTGCGCCCCGCCCGCTTGGAGGGCGGGGATGGGGTGGGAGCGAAACGATAAAAATCTTGGGCGCGTCTCTTGCCGGAGCCTCCTCTTGAAAATAGGGGTCACACTCCCCACTTCGGTCGCAACGGAGGTTATTTCCCATGCGAGTCGACAAGCTCACCACGAAGTTTCAGGAAGCGCTGGCCGAGGCCCAAAGCCTGGCGGTGACGCGCGAGAACCCCTACATTGAACCCGTCCACGTGCTGGCCGCGATGCTGGCCCAGGACGAGGGCCCGAAGGCGCTGCTGGAGCGCGCCGGCGTGAAGGTCCCGGCGCTCAAGAGCGCGCTGGACGGCATCCTCGGCGGCCTGCCGCAGGTGCAGGGCGAGGGCCAGCAGGTCCAGCCCAGCCGAGACCTGATCGGTCTGCTCCAGAACGCGGAGAAGGAAGCCTCCAAGCGCGGCGACCACTTCATCGCCAGCGAGATGTTCCTGCTGTCCCTGGCCGACGCCAAGAGCGACCTGGCGGGCATCGTGCGCGGCCACGGCCTGACCCGCAAGGCGCTGGAGACGGCGGTCGAAGCCGTGCGCGGCGGCCAGAAGGTCGACAGCCAGGAATCCGAAGGCCAGCGCGAGGCGCTGAAGAAGTACACCCTGGACCTGACCGAGCGCGCCCGCGCCGGCAAGCTCGACCCGGTGATCGGCCGCGACGACGAGATCCGCCGCGCGATCCAGGTGCTGCAGCGCCGCACGAAGAACAACCCCGTGCTGATCGGCGAACCCGGCGTCGGCAAGACCGCCATCGTCGAAGGCCTGGCGCAGCGCATCGTCAACGAGGAAGTGCCGGAAAGCCTGAAGGGCAAGCGGGTGCTGTCGCTGGACATGGCCGGCCTGCTCGCGGGCGCCAAGTTCCGAGGCGAATTCGAGGAACGCCTGAAGTCGGTGCTCAAGGAAGTCGCTGCCGATGAAGGCCGCATCATCCTGTTCATCGACGAGATCCACACCATGGTCGGCGCCGGCAAGGCCGAGGGCGCCATGGACGCCGGCAACATGCTCAAGCCCGCGCTGGCGCGCGGCGAGCTGCACTGCATCGGCGCGACCACGCTCGACGAGTACCGCAAGTACGTCGAGAAGGACGCCGCGCTGGAGCGCCGCTTCCAGAAGGTGCTGGTCGACGAGCCGACCGTCGAGGCCACCATCGCCATCCTGCGCGGCCTGCAGGAGAAGTACGAGGTCCACCACGGCGTCGAGATCACCGACCCGGCCATCGTCGCCGCGGCCGAACTCTCGCACCGCTACATCACCGACCGCTTCCTGCCCGACAAGGCCATCGACCTGATCGACGAGGCCGCGGCCAAGATCAAGATCGAGATCGACTCCAAGCCCGAGGCGATGGACCGGCTCGACCGCCGCATGATCCAGCTCAAGATCGAGCGCGAGGCCGTGCGCAAGGAGACCGACGAGGGCTCCCAGCGCCGCTTCTCGTTGATCGAGGAAGAGCTGCTCAAGCTCCAGCGCGAGTACAACGACCTGGAAGAGATCTGGACCACCGAGAAGGCGCAGGCCCAGGGCTCCGCGCACGTCAAGGAAGAGATCGACCGCATCAAGTTCCAGATCGAGGAACTCAAGCGCAAGGGCGACTTCAACAAGGTCGCCGAGCTGCAGTACGGCAAGCTGCCGGACCTGGAGAAGCGCCTGAACGAGGCGCAGGCCAAGGAGATGGGCAAGGCCAAGGACAAGAGCCAGCCGCAACTGCTGCGCACGATGGTCGGCGCCGAGGAGATCGCCGAGGTGGTCGCCCGCGCCACCGGAATCCCCGTGGCCAAGCTGATGCAAGGCGAGCGCGACAAGCTGCTGCAGATGGAAGAGAAGCTGCATGAGCGCGTCGTCGGCCAGGACGAGGCGATCGTCGCGGTCGCTGACGCGATCCGGCGCTCGCGCGCGGGGCTGTCCGATCCGGACAAGCCGCTGGGCAGTTTCCTGTTCCTGGGCCCGACCGGCGTCGGCAAGACCGAGCTGTGCAAGGCGCTGGCGGGTTTCCTGTTCGACAGCGAGGACCACATGATCCGCATCGACATGAGCGAGTTCATGGAGAAGCACTCCGTGAGCCGCCTGATCGGCGCGCCTCCGGGCTATGTCGGCTATGACGAGGGCGGTTACCTGACCGAGGCCGTGCGCCGCAAGCCCTACAGCGTGCTGTTGCTCGACGAGGTCGAGAAGGCGCATCCGGACGTGTTCAACGTGCTGCTGCAGGTGCTGGACGACGGCCGCCTGACCGACGGCCAGGGCCGCACGGTCGACTTCAAGAACTGCGTGATCGTGATGACGTCCAACCTGGGCTCGCAGCACATCATGGCCTTGCAGGGCGAGCCCGACGAGGTGATCCGCGACGCGGTGTGGGGCGAGGTCAAGGCGCATTTCCGGCCCGAGTTCCTCAACCGCATCGACGAGACCGTGATCTTCCATGCGCTGGGCGCGGACCACATCAAGTCGATCGCGCGGATCCAGCTGCGTCAGCTCGAGCAGCGGCTCGACAAGCTGGAGATGAAGCTCGACGTCAGCGAGGAGGCGCTCGCCGAGTTGGCCAAGGTCGGCTTCGATCCGGTCTTCGGGGCGCGGCCGCTCAAGCGCGCGATCCAGCAGCGGATCGAGAACCCGCTGTCCAAGCTGATCCTGCAGGGCCGCTTCGGTCCGAAGGACGTGATCCCGGTGAGCGTCGAGACCTCACCCGCCGGAGAGCCCGGCGAGTTCAGCTTCGGACGCGTCGTCCACTAAGCCCGCAGCCCCGCTTTGGGCGCACCGCGTCGTTGCAAATCCTCGCCATAGCTGGGCTATGGCTGCGGTTTGCGCCTAGCGGTGCATCCCAAATCGGGGCCGCGTGCTTCGTGGACCTGATCAGCTGCACAGAGCCCGTTTTAGCGGAGCTTCTCGAGCACTTCCGATCGGAACTCTCGCTGGTACAGCACGTAGAGCACGCCGGCGGTGGACAGGGCCAGCGCCCAGGGCGAGAAGAACCAGGCCACGACGGGGAACGCGAGGTAGTAGCCGCGCAAGCCGTCGTTGAAGGCCTCGGCCGCCATGCCGACGACCGCGCCGGCGCGGTCGGCGAATTCCTCCCGCGCATCGGGCCCCAGTTGCGCGAACTGGCCCGCCTCCGGCGCGGACGCCACCAGCAGCGCGCCGAAGGTGTACTGCCGCATGCTCCAGGTGAAGCGGAAGAAGGCGTACACGAAGATGCCGGTCAGCAGCGCGAGCTTGATGTCGAAGACCAGCGTGCTCGTCTTGACCGCGAACGGCAGCCCCAGCACCAGGGCGCTGGTCTGCTCGCTCGCACCCAGCGCGGCCAGCAGGCCGCCGATGATCAGGATGGTCGTGGAGGCGAAGAAGGACGGGCTCGACAGCAGCGCCTGACTGACCGCGCCGTCCAGCACCCGCATCTCGCGGTAGGTCAGCTGCAGCATCCACTGGCGCCGCACGCGGTTGGTGATGGCCAGCAGCGAGCCGCGCCCGTCCGCATGACGCTTGGAGAACTGGGCATAGCCGATCCAGGCCAGGAAGAACAGGCCCAGCGAGGCCCAATCGAGCAGCGGCAGCGCGGCCAGCAGTTGTCGAAGCGATTGCATCGCGCGAGTGTAGAGGCGCCCTGCGAGCGCCAAGGGGCGCTTCACGGATGCGCTCCCAGGGCGCGGTGCCAGGGCCAGCGCCAAGGCCGCGCTCATGCGGCGCTCATGCGGCGCTCAGTCGGCGTTCAGGCGGCGCGCTTGCGGCGCACGGCGTCGGGCAGGACCGCGGAACCCGCGTCGTCGAGCGCGATGCCGCCGGCATCGGCCAGCGCGGCCCAGTGGGGCCAGCACGGCTCGAGCAGCGCGATGGCGGCGTTCAGAAGGGCCGTCGCCGCCGCGGCGCTCAGCCCGCGGATCACCGCGACGACGAAGCTGCCTTGCGCTTCGTCCGGTATCGACGTCGGCAGCATGAAGTCGATCGCCTGGCAGTTGGTGCACTCGTAGTGGCCGGTCGAGGGATCGAACAGGATCTCGACCACGTGCCTGGACGTGGCGACCCGCGCGTACACCAGCGGCGTGTACTGCCCGCGCAGGCGGACGCGGATGCCATGGTCTTCGGGCCAGTCGGCGAGGCCCGTCAACTGGCGGATCAGTGACGGCAAGGCGGCCGGGAGGGCCGCACTGACGGGATCAGCCGCCAGGGGAGGCATCGGGAAGGTCAAGGCGCCGGGCTTCATCCGCAATCTCCATCCGTCGGCGGCCCGCCGCGGCATGCGACGGGTCCGCCTCTCGGAGTGAAGCGACGAAGTGCCGGGCCCGGGCGGGCAGGTTCACACCCGCCCGCCGGGCTCAGACCGGCAGGTCGAACACCAGCACCTCGGCGTCCTGGCCGGCTTCGACCGTCACGCCCGCCTCCTTGGCCAGCTGGAGCGCGTCGCCGGCGCCCAGCGCTTCGCCGTTCACGGTCGCCTGCCCGCGCACGACGTGCACGTAGGCGATGCGGTCCGCGGCCAGCGGCAGCTCGGCGCGTTCATCGCCGTTGAACAGTCCGGCGTACAAGCGCGCATCCTGATGGATGGACACCGAGTCCTGCGCGCCGTCCGGCGAAGCGACCAGCCGCAGCTTGCCGCGCTTGTCGGCGTCGGCGAAGTGCTTCTGCTCGTAGCCCGGCGTCACGCCCTGGCGGTCCGGCATGATCCAGATCTGCAGGAAGTGGGTCTGGCCGTCCTTCGAGTGGTTGAACTCGCTGTGGCGCACGCCGGTGCCGGCGCTCATCCGCTGCACGTCGCCGGGACGGATCACGCCCGCGTTGGCGCCGCCGGGCGTGCCGTTGCCCATGCTGTCCTGGTGCGCCAGCTCGCCGCTGAGCACGTAGCTGATGATCTCCATGTCGCGGTGGCCGTGCGTGCCGAAGCCGGTGCCGCCGGCGATGCGGTCCTCGTTGATGACGCGCAGCGGGCCGAAGCCCATCCGGCGCGGGTTGTGATAGTCCGCGAACGAGAAGCTGTGGAAGCTCTTGAGCCAGCCGTGGTCGGCGTAGCCGCGATCCGAGGACTTGATGACTTCACGCATGTCGATGCTCCTTGTGTGGCCCCCCGGTGTGGTGGAGAGGGCCTGCTGGTTGGCGATGGACTCACTGTAGGGAAGCAGGCCTCTGCCGAGGGGGAGGGGGCTTGAAGCCAGCATTCAAATAAGATGAAGGAATGGCTCAACAAGACAAACGACGGGTGCTGACGCCGGAAGCGCTGGCGATGATGGACAGCATCGCGCGCAGCGGCAGCTTCGCCGCGGCGGCGCGGGAGATGGGCAAGGTGCCGTCGGCGCTGACCTACTCGGTGAGGCAGCTCGAGGACGCGCTGGACGTGCTGCTGTTCGACCGCAGTTCGCGCCAGGCGGTGCTGACGGCGGCCGGGCACGAGCTGCTGACCGAAGGTCGCCGGCTGCTCCAGGAGATGGATGCGGTCGCGAACCGCGTCAAGCGCGTCGCCACGGGATGGGAGAGCGAACTCACCATCGCCTTCGACGATGCGATCGCGCGGCGCGCGATCTTCGACCTGATGGAGGCCTTCTATCTCCAGGCCGAGGACGGCAAGCCGCCGCCGACGCGCCTGAAGCTGCGCACCGAGGTGCTGTCGGGGACCTGGGAGGCGCTGATCTCCGGCCAGGCGGATCTGGCGATCGGCACCAGCGCGCAGCCGCCGGGCAGCTCGGTCGTCTGCGAGGTGCTCGGGCCGATGGAGATGGTGTTCTGCGTCGCGCCGCATCACCCCTTGGCGGGCTTCGAGGGGGTGCTGACCTCGGCCGAGATCGCGCGGCATCGCATCGTCGCCGTGGCGGACACGGCGCGCAGCCTCGCGCCGATGACCGTCGGCGTGGTGCCAGGGCAGGAGGTGCTGACCGTGCCGTCGATGGCGATCAAGCTCGAGGCGCTGCTGCGCGGCCTGGGCGTGGGTTCGCTGCCGACGCCGATGGTGCGGCGGCATGTGGACGCGGGGCGACTGGTCCAGAAGGAGACCTTCCAGGGCAAGCGCATCTCGCCCATGCACTACGCGTGGCGCAACGGCCATCGCCCGGCCAAGGCGCTGGCCTGGTGGCTGGACCGGCTCCGGAGCGAGACGACGCGGCGGTCCCTGATCGAGCAGCACGAGGGCCTGCTGCTGTGATGCTGGCGGATCGAGCGGCGGACCGGGCGGCAGGCCGCAGCTACGTCGGCCGGTTCGCACCGTCGCCCACGGGGCCCTTGCATGAGGGCTCGCTGGTCGCGGCATTGGCGAGCTGGCTGGATGCCCGGGCGCATGGCGGGCGGTGGCTGATCCGGATCGAGGACGTCGACCGGCCGCGCTGTCCGGCGGGTACCGATGCCGTGGTGCTGTCGCAGCTCGCCCAGGTCCGGCTGCTGCCGGACGAGCCGCCGATCTGGCAGTCGAAGCGTGATGCGGCCTACCAGGCTGCGTTGGATCGGCTGATCGCCGCGGGCTGGGCCTACCCGTGCGGATGCTCGCGCAAGGACATCGCCGAAGCGATCGCCGCCCAGGGCGGTCAGCGGGAGCGGCATGGGGAACTCGTCTATCCGGGCACCTGCCGGCATGGGCTGCACGGCAAGCCCGCGCGGGCGTGGCGGCTGCGGAGCTCGTCGACCGTCGATGGCGACACATCCCTGCGCATCGACTGGCGGGACCGCCGCCTCGGCGGGCAGTCCCAGGACCTGACCGACGAGGTCGGCGACTTCGTCCTCCAGCGCGCGGACGGGCTCTGGGCGTATCAGCTGGCGGTCGTCGTCGATGACGGCTGTCAGGGCATCACCGACGTCGTCCGCGGCGAGGACCTCGCCGACAACACGCCCCGGCAGATCCGGCTGCAGGAATTGCTCGGCCTGCCCCAGCCCCGGTATCTGCACACGCCGCTGGTGCTGGGCGAGAACGGCGAGAAGCTCTCCAAGCAGAACGGCGCCCAGGCCCTCGACCTGGGCGACCCGCTTGCCAGATTGGGGCGCGCCGGCGCTCGACTCGGGTTGCCGGCGCTGGAGGCGCGGACGGTGCCCGAGTGGCTCGCCCGCGCCGTGGCGGCGTGGCATGTACGGCAGCGCCCGGTGTAAGGACCTTCGGCGGCTGGCATGATCACGCCTTTGCGTTTCGGGACGCGAACCAGCGTCCCCCTTTCAAGGAACCTTCGATGAAGACGACCGACAGCGGCCTGCAATACGACGACACCACCGCCGGTACCGGCGCGACCGCCCGCGCCGGCCAGGACGTGAAAGTGCACTACACCGGCTGGCTCTTCAAGGACGGCGAGAAGGGCACCAAGTTCGACTCCAGCAAGGACCGCGGTGAACCGTTCGAGTTCGAACTCGACGGCGGCATGGTCATCAAGGGCTGGGATGAAGGCGTCCAGGGCATGCAGGTCGGCGGCACGCGCGTGCTCGTCATCCCGCCTCAGCTCGGGTATGGCGCGCGGGGCGCCGGCGGTGTGATCCCGCCCAACGCGACGCTGATGTTCGAGGTGGAATTGCTCGGCGTGTCCGGCGGCGTGGAAGCCATCGAGCTGAACAAGCTGGCGACCACCGCCAGCGGACTCCAGTTCGAAGACGTCAAGGAAGGCGAGGGCGCTGTCGCCGAAGCCGGCAAGCGCGTCACCGTTCACTACACCGGGTGGCTCTACAAGGACGGGCAACGAGGCCGCAAGTTCGATTCCTCCAAGGATCGGCGGGATCCGTTCCGCTTCCACCTGGGCGCTGGGGAAGTCATCAAGGGCTGGGATGAAGGCGTCCAAGGGATGAAGGTCGGGGGGACCCGCTTCCTCGTCATTCCGTCGGAACTGGGCTACGGCGCCTACGGCGCGGGCGGTGTGATTCCGCCGCATGCAACGCTGCTGTTTGAAGTGGAATTGCTGGCCGTTTGATCGGGTGAAGGGATCGGCTGATCGGTTGATCGGTTGATTCTTGATCGGCCGGTCGGCTGAACTTTCTGCTCCCTGCACCCCGCCGGGTCTCGGCCCGGCTGCCGAGTCCCTTTGTCAGCCGACAAAGGAACCAAAACGGCTCTGACGACGCTCATATGCGCTCGCTGTGTGGCCGTCGTCGCTCTCACGCTACGCTCGCGAGACTCCTCCAACGATGCCCTCAAACGGCCACCACCGGAGTCCTCGCACCGCCTCTCTCTACAGGCTTGCTCGCTTCGCTCGTCGCGCCAGCCACTCAACGCGGTCCGCATCCGCCTTGCACGCTCGCCCCTAGCGGGGTCTCGCAACGTCTCACCGTTCGGCAGCGCACGTTCGACGGCTACGTTCGACTGTCTGGTTCAGAGGTCGTCCAGGTTTCGGCGTTTCGGCGGCCGCTCGTGTCCGCGTATCGCGGTCCAGTACTCGTCCCAGACATCGGCATCGACCGCAGGTCGTTGATGGGTCGCGTAGAGACTGTCCTGTCCATCCTTGCGCGGACCGGAGATCCAGTAGATGTCGCCCGTTTCCACGTCGAAGTAATTCGACTTGAAGCCTTGGCCCTTCTGACTCTGGAATGACCTGCCGTCGTAGTACAGCGTCGCGCCGGTCTTCGAGAACGTGACGCGACCAATGCGTGCTGGCCCAGTGAGTCCACCACTCTTCGACTCGATGTACATGATCCGTTGCTTCATGACGCCTCCCCGCTGACGCCATCGGAGCGTCACCAGCCAGTCTCGCACCATCGATGGCGGATGCCATTCATCACAGCACGACTCGACGGCAGCGGCAACCGCAACGGCCACCGCCACGACAACGACAGAGGACTGCTTCGCTGCGAGACCCCGCTAGGGGCGAGCGTGCAAGGCGGATGCGGACCGCGTTGAGTGGCTGGCGCGACGAGCGAAGCGAGCAAGCCTGTAGAGAGAGGCGGTGCGAGGACTCCGGTGGTGGCCGTTTGAGGGCATCGTTGGAGGAGTCTCGCGAGCGTAGCGTGAGAGCGACGACGGCCACACAGCGAGCGCATATGAGCGTCGTCAGAGCCGTTTTGGTTCCTTTGTCGGCTGACAAAGGGACTCGGCAGCCGGGCCGAGACCCGGCGGGCTCTCACGCGGTGAGCAAGCCTGATTTCACCCGCGAGCCAACGCGATGACTTCTTGAGCGGCCTTGCCGGTTTCCCCCCCGCTACCGTCGAGCATGGTGACCCGCGGCGCATTGGCGAGTTGCGGAAAGTGGTTGGTGAGCGATCGTTCATATCCGGGGTCGTAGTGATCCCGCATGAGCTCCCCGAAGACTTCCGCCCACTGTCCGCTGAGGGCCATGGCTTGCCACCGTCCCACGCGTTCCCGGCCGCGCAGCGCGACCAACCCTCCGATGAGCGAGTTGAACGCCTGCGGATCCGCCTTGAAGTGGGCGTAGTCTTCCAGCAGCAGTTGCACCCGCCCTGGGTCGGCCATGTCGATCCAGACGCAGCGCCCGTGCTGCCTCAATCGCAGATGAAGCGGTTCGGGCAACTGCACCCCGCCGATCTTGCGGCTCTCGCTTTCGACGAACACCGGCCGTGACGGATCGAGTTTCACCATCGTCTGCCACAACGCCGTATCGAAGGCCTTCTGGCTGGGCTGCGGCTGATCGGGCAGGGCGCCCAGCACCGAGCCGCGATGGCGCGCGATGGCCTCCAGGTCCAGCACCTGCTCGCCGCCGGCAGCAAGCGCCTGCAGCAGCCGCGTCTTGCCCGATCCCGTCCGCCCGCACAGCACGACGAAGTCGAATCTCGCCGGCTGCTCCGCCAAGGTCTTGATCACCTCGCCGCGAAAAGCCTTGTAGCCCCCCACCAGTTGCAGCGACTTGAACCCGATCTGGTTCAGGAACCAGTTCATCGCTCCGGACCGCTGGCCGCCGCGCCAGCAGTAGACCAGCGGCCGCCAATGTTTGCGCATCAGCGGCCGGTTGGCATCGAGATGGTTGGCGATGTTGCGCGCGACGATCGCCGCGCCGAGCTTGCGCGCTTCCAGCGGATCCTGCCGGTAGAGCGTGCCGACGACGCGCCGCTCGTCGTTGTCGAGCACGGGCCAGTTCAGGGCGCCGGGCAGGTGGTCTTCCTCGAACTCCCCGGGCGACCGCACGTCGATCACGCTGCCGAACTCGTCGAGCCGGGCGAAGGCCTCGGCCGACGGGATCACGTGGTACTGGCTCATCGCCTCACTGCACCGCGAGCGCGTCCAGCAATTCCGTTTCGATCTGCAGCTGCATCCTGTTCTGCTGCAGGGCCGCGCCGTCGAGCAGGAACGTGTCTTCGACGCGCTCGCCGAGGGTCGAGACCTTGGCGAGCTGCAGGTTGATGCCATGCCGCGCCAGCACGCGCGCGATGGCGTACAGCAGACCCGCCCGGTCGGTGGCGCTGACGGACAGGAGCCAGCGTTGCGCGCGTTCATCGGGCCGCAGCGCGATGCGCGGGGTGAAGGGGAAGCTCTTCACGCGCCGCGAGAGCCGACCCTTGCGGGGCTCGGGCAGCGGCCCCGGGGCGACCAGCGCCTGGCCGAGCTTGGACTCGACCAGCGCGGTCAGGTCGCGGTGGTGCAGATCGAGCTCGGGCGCGATCACCTGGAAGGTGTCCAGCGCATAACCGCTGCGTGTCGTGTGGACCTTGGCGTCGAGGATGTTGAAGCCGGCGCCGTCGAAGTAGCCGCAGATCCGTGCGAACAGGTCCTGCTGGTCCTTCGCGTAGACCAGCACCTGCAGGCCTTCGCCGACCGGTGACGGCCGCGCGTGGACCACGGGCACGGTGCTCTCGACATGGCGCCACAGCGCCCGTGCGTGCCAGGCGAGGTCGGGCGCGTCATGACGCGCGAAGTAGCTCAGGTCCAGCGTCTTCCACAACGCGTCCTCGGTGCCCGGCAACTGCGCCTTGAGCGCCAGTTCCTGCCGCGCCTCCTGCTTGCGCGCCTCGATCTCGGCGGCCATGTTCAGCTTCGCACCGCCCAGCGCGCGCAGCGTCAGCCGGTAGAGGTCCTCGAGCAGCTTGCCCTTCCACGCGTTCCAGACCTTGGGTCCGGTCCCCCGGATGTCGGCCACGGTCAGCAGATAGAGCGCCGTCAGCGTGCGCTCGTCCTTGACGAGCCGGGCGAAGTGCTGGATGACCTCGGGATCCGACAGGTCCTCCTTCTGCGCGACGCGCGACATCGTCAGGTGGTGCTCGACGAGGAACACGACCAGCGCCGCGTCCGCCTTCGGCAGCCCGTGCGCGCGGCAGAAGCGTCTGGCCTCGGCCGCGCCGAGGTCGGAATGATCCCCGCCGCGACCCTTGGCGATGTCGTGGAACAGCGCCGCGACATAGAGCGCCGACGGCCGGTCGAACTGCGCCGCCAGCTGCGAGCAGAACGGGTACTCGTGCGTGTGCTCGGGGATGAAGAAGCGCCGGATGTTGCGCAGCACCATCAGGATGTGCTGGTCCACCGTGTAGACGTGGAACAGGTCGTGCTGCATCTGCCCGACGATGCGGCGGAACACCCACAGGTAGCGCCCCAGCACCGAGGTCTGGTTCATCAGCCGGAAAGCGTGCGTCTGGCCCTGGGGCTCCTCCAGGATGCGCATGAACATCGCGCGGTTGGCCGGATCGCGCCGGAACGCGCTGTTCATCTGTCCGCGCGCGTTGTAGAGCGCGCGCAGCGTCTTCGCCGACAGCCCCTTGATGCCGGGCGTCTGCTGGTAGATCAGGAAGGTCTCGAGGATCGCGTGCGGCTCGCGCTCGTAGAGATCGTCGCTCGCGATCTCCAACATGCCGCTGCGTTCCAGGAAGCGCTCGTCCACCGGCCGCAGCTCCTGGCCGAGGGTGCCGTTGATCTGTTCTTCCAGGTTCAGCAGCGTGATCTGGTTCAGCTGGGTGACTGCCTTGGCCGCCCAGTAGTAGCGGCGCATCAGCTTCTCGGACGCCCGCAGCGAGCGCGTCGACTCGTAGCCGAAGCGTTCCGCCACCGAGGTCTGGAGGTCGAACACCAGCCGGTCTTCGCGCCGCTTCGCCGCCAGGTGCAACTGGCAGCGGATGCTCTTGAGCACGCCCTCATTGCGCTGGAGCTGCCGCGCCTCGAAGGGCGTGATCAGGCCTTTGGCGGCCAGCTGTGGCCAGGTCTTGCCCAGTCCGGCCCCTCGCGCGATCCAGATCAGCACCTGCAGGTCGCGCAGACCGCCGGGGCTTTCCTTGATGTTGGGTTCGAGCGCGTAGGGCGTCTCTTCGTACTTGGTGTGGCGCTGGCGCATCTCCAGCGTCTTGGCGCGCATGAACGCGCGCGGATCGACGGCCGCGCGGAAGGCCAGGTCGAAGCGCTTGACCAGCGGCCGGGCGCCCGCCAGCCAGCGGGACTCCAGCAGCGCGGTCTGGATCGTGACGTCGCCGGCGGCCTCGTCCAGGCATTCCTTGACCGAGCGCACCGAAGAGCCGATCTCCAGCCCGATGTCCCAGCAGGCGGTGATGAAGGCCTCGATCGCGTGCTTGAGCGGACCGGGCTGGTCCGATGTGACGCCGTCCGGCAAGGTGTCGGGCAGCAGCAGCAGGACGTCGACGTCCGAATGCGGGAACAGCTCGCCGCGTCCGTAGCCGCCGACCGCGACCAGGGCGGCTTCGGGCGCCGCCGCGGCGATGCCCGATTGCGTCCACAAGGCCTGCAGCGTGCCGTCGACGTGTTTGGCCAGCAGCCGCATCAGCCGCGCTGCCGCGGACACGCTGGCCTTGGCGGCCGCGAAGTCGTCCAGCAGCAGCTGCTTGCCGCTCTTGAAGTGCTGGCGCAGTTCGGCGACCGACAGGGCGGCGGACGGAACGTTCGACGCGACGTCTGAAGAAACGCCGACCTCGCCGGGCGTCCTGGCGTTCATGGGCGACCTGCGCGGATCAGGCCGGAACGGCCTGGGGCTGGACGAAGGCCGGCGGCGGCGGCGTGCCGGCCGACTGCGTGAGGATCTCGAAGCCGGTCTCGGTGACCAGCACCGTGTGCTCCCACTGCGCCGACAGCGAACGGTCCTTGGTGACGATGGTCCAGCCGTCGCCCATCTCGCGGATCTCGCGCCGGCCGGCGTTGATCATCGGCTCGATCGTGAAGACCATGCCGGGCACCAGTTCCTCGAGCGTGCCGGGGCGGCCGTAGTGCAGCACCTGCGGCTCTTCGTGGAACTTCTGGCCGATGCCGTGGCCGCAGAACTCGCGCACGACGCTGAAACCGGCGTTCTCCGCGAAGGTCTGGATCGAATGGCCGATGTCGCCCAGTCTGGCGCCCGGCTTGACCTTCTGGATGCCCTTCCACATGGCCTCGTAGGTGAAGCTGCACAGCCGCTTGGCCGCGATCGAGCCCTCGCCGACGACGAACATCCGGCTCGTGTCGCCGTGCCAGCCGTCCTTGATGACGGTGACGTCGATGTTGACGATGTCGCCGTTCTTCAGCGGGCGGTCGTTGGGGATGCCGTGGCAGACCTGATGGTTGATCGAGGTGCAGATCGACTTCGGGTAGGGCGTGTAGCCGGGCGGCTGGTAGTTCAGCGGTGCGGGGATGCCCTGCTGCACGTTCACGATGTAGTCGTGGGCCAGCTTGTCGAGGTGGTCGGTCGTGACGCCCGGCTTGACGTGCGGGGTCAGCATGTCCAGCACCTCGGACGCCAGTCGGCCGGCGATGCGCATGGCGTCGATGTCGGCGCCGGTCTTGATCGTGATGGTCATGGGACCAATTTTAGCTGCCGCCGGATGAAATCGCCGGGCCACCGGCGGAGGCCCCGGCGGTGGCCGACTTTTCAAGCGGAGCCCGGAGATCTGGCGCTGCCAGGCTCACGGGCGCTCCCCCTTGGGGAGGGGCGGCGAAGCCGGCAGGGGGAGCCTCATTCAGCCCAGACGATGACGCCCGTGTAGGCGGTGACGAGCACCACGATGCCGAAGGCGATCCGGTACCACGCGAAGGGCACGAAGCTGTGGCTGGCGATGTACTTCAGCAGCCAGCGCACGCAGATCCAGGCGCTGACGAACGAGAAGAACAGCCCGACCGCGAACAGCGGGATGTCGCCGGTCGACAGCACCGAGCGCTCCTTGTACAGGCTGTACAGGCCGGCGCCGATCAGCGTCGGGATCGCCAGGAAGAAGCTGAAATCGGTCGCCGCCTTGCGCGACAGGCCCAGCAGCATGCCGCCGATGATGGTCGCGCCGGAACGGCTGGTTCCCGGCACCATCGCCAGGCACTGCACGAGACCGACCTTCAGCGCGTCCATCGGCGACATCTGGTCGACGTCCTGGATGCGCACGGCGGACTGCTGCCGGCGTTCGGCCCACAGGATGATGAAGCCGCCGATGATGAAGGTGCTCGCCACCACGATGGGGGTGAACAGGTGTTCCTTGATCACCTTGCCGAACAGCAGGCCCAGGATGACCGCCGGCAGGAAGCCGATGGCCACGTTCAGCACGAAGCGCCGGGCGCGGACGTCGCTGCCCAGACCGGCGGCCGTCTCGCGCAGGCGCTGCCAGTACACGATGATCACCGCCAGGATCGCCCCGGTCTGGATCGCGATGTCGAACACCTTGCCCCGGGCGTCCTCGAAGCCGCCGAGCAGCGCGCCCGTCAGGATCAGGTGACCGGTCGACGAGATCGGCAGGAATTCGGTCAGGCCTTCGACGATCCCCATGATCGCGGCCTTGATCAGCAGCACAGTGTCCAAACTACGACTCCAGAATGCCGCCTCGCTCGGGGTGGAGGCGGGTCGGCGGGGATCATAGCCGTGGCTCGAACCGGGTTTGCGGCGGTGCAGCACCCGGATGGGCGGTCTCGCGTGAGGGGGGCGTGAAGGTCCGCAGTCCCTTCCGCAGTCCCTTCAAAAGGGCGCCCTGCGGGGAGGGCGCTTGACCGGCCCGAAAGCCGGCCGCTACATTACTGACCGGTTAGTCAGTTAGTCCCCCGCCGTCCACCATGCCTCGCGCCCCCGCCAAGCCCGCCGCCCCGGCGCCGTTGTCCCCTCGACAGCGGCGGAAGGAGGCGCGGCCGCAGGAGCTGCTCGAGGCCGCGCTGTCGCTGTTCGTCGAGAAGGGCTTCGCCGCCACCCGCTCGGAGGAGGTCGCCGCCAAGGCGGGGGTATCCAAGGGGACGCTGTACCTGTACTACCCCTCGAAGGAGGAGCTCTTCAAGGCGGTGGTGCGCGAGGCCATCGGCACCAAGATCGCCGAAGGCGTCTCGGAACTGGGCAAGCACCAGGGGTCGATGGCGGAGCTGCTGACCTGGATGCTGTGGAGCTGGTGGGAGCGCATGGGGCTGACCCCCGCGGGCGGCATCCACAAGATCATGATGAGCGAGGCCGGCAACTTCCCGCAGCTGGCCGCGTTCTACAACGACGAGGTCATCGAGCCCAGTTGCGCGCTGCTGGCCGAGGTCGTCCGGCGGGGCGTCGCCTCGGGCGAGTTCCGTGACGTGGACCCCGATGCCTGCGTGATGGTGCTGATCGGTCCGGTGCTGCATCTGGTGCTGCATCAGCATTCGATCGGCGCGGCGGGCGTGGTGCACGATCACAAGCCCGAACCCGAGACGGTGCTGAAGCTGCAGCTCGAATTGATGTTCGAGGGACTCCTCAACCGCCCGCACCACCCGATCGATCCGGCCACGCCCCGGCCGGCCGCCTAGAATACCGCCCGCATTCCCGACCGCATTGGCGCGCCGTGCGGCGCCAGAGGACTGAACATGAATTTCGAACAAGCCCGCTTCAACATGATCGAACAGCAGATCCGCCCCTGGGATGTGCTGGACACCTCGGTGCTGGCCCTGCTGGCGGTGGTCAAGCGCGAGGACTTCGTGCCCGCCGCCTACCGCAACGTGGCGTTCACCGACGTCGAGCTGCCGCTGGCCCATGGCCGCAAGATGCTGCCCCCGCGGGTCGAGGCCCGGTGGATGCAGGAGCTGCAGATCGAGCGCCACGAGAAGGTGCTGGAGATCGGCACCGGCGCCGGCTACCTGGCCGCGCTGCTGGGCCACAAGGCGCAGCAGGTCTTCAGCGTCGAGCAGGACCCGCAACTGGTCGGCGCCGCCCGCGACGCGCTGCGCCGCAACGGCGTGCTGAACGTGACGGTGGTCGAGGGCGACGGCGCCAAGGGCCTGCCCGGCGAGGCGCCTTTCGACGTGATCCTGCTGTCGGGCTCGGTGGCGCAGGTGCCGCAGGTGCTGCTGGACCAGCTCAAGGTCGGCGGTCGCATGGGCGTGATCGTCGGGGAAGAGCCCGCGATGACCGCGCGCATCATCACCCGCACCGGCGAGCGCGAGTTCGCGACGAAAAACCTGTTCGAGACGGTGGTGCAACGACTGGACGGTTTCGACACGGGCTCGCACTTCACGTTCTGAGGACGCTGCAGTCGGCGCTTGCAGCCCGTCGCGCGTAATTGCCGTCAGGGGGTGCGAAGACTGCAAGTCGTCGCATTTCTTTCGAGAGAGGCGGGGGAGGTGATCTATAACCTCGCCCGCGGCACCGGGGCCGGATCGGAGGCGATCGATCCGGCGGTGCCGAGGTACTGAATCCCGGTCGCGGCCTGTCCGCGGCCGGTCCGCAGTTGGATCGATCCGAAGAACATCACATCGACACGAGGATGCCTCATGGCCGCTGAACGCCGTCCGTCTCCGATCTCCCGCCTGCCGCGGGTCACGCTCCTGGCCGCGGCGCTCGCCTTCGCGGCCGGCGCGGCCCAGGCGCAGAGCCTGCAAGAGCTGTACGACGCGGCCCGTGCCTACGACGCGACCTTCCTCGCCGCGCGCGCGGTGGCGGATTCGGCGCAGTACCGCTATGGCCAGGCGCAGGCGCTGGCGCGTCCCAGCGTGGGCCTGGGCGTGGGCGCGACGCGCAACGAGGTCGACCTGCCGGCCATCTCCAACGGCCAGGGCGGCACGGTCAATTCCGGTTGGCAGGGCAACACGGTCAGCAACGCCGGACTGAGCGCGAAGTACGCGATCTTCAACCGTCCGAACGCCGGCAGCATCGAGCAGGCCCGCCTGGGCGTCGACGTCGCCCAGTCCGACCTGGAGACGGCGGAGCAGGATCTGATCGTCCGCGTGGCGCAGGCCTACTTCGACGTGCTGGCCGCCAAGGACACGCTCTCGACCTCCAGCGCCAACAAGGCCGCGATCGCGGAGCAGCTCGCCTCGGCCAAGCGCAACTTCGAGGTCGGCACCGCCACCATCACCGACACCCGCGAAGCGCAGGCCCGTTATGACCTGGCGACCGCGCAGGAACTCGCCGCCGACAACGACCTGCGCGTCAAGCGCGTGACGCTGGACCAGCTGGTGGGTCGCGTCGGCGTCGAGCCGCGCCCGTTGGCCGTGCCGGTGGCGTTGCCGCCGGTGGCGCCATCGTCGGTGGAGCCCTGGGTCAGTCAGGCCGAGGGCGCCCATCCGGCCATCCGCAAGGCCCAGTTGGGCTTGGACATCGCCAGGATCGAGATCGAGCGCGCCCAGGGCGCCCGTTGGCCGACCGTCGACCTGAATGCCTCGCTGGGCGTGCAGCGCCAGACCGGCGAGGGCGTCAGCTACACCGGCAACACCAAGCAGGGCTCGCTGGGCGTGTCGGTGAACCTGCCCGTGTATACCGGCGGTCAGATCACCAATCGGATCAAGGAGACGATGTCGCTGGAGGAGAAATCCCGCAACGACCTCAACTTCGCCCGCCGCAGCGTCGAGGAGAGTACCAAGCGCGCGTTCTTCGGCGTGCAGTCGCTGCAGGCGCAGGTGAAGGCGTATGAGGCGGCCGAGTCGTCCTCGAAACTGGCGTTGGAAGCGACGCAGTTGGGCTACAAGGTCGGCGTGCGCGTCAACCTCGATGTGCTCAATGCGCAGACGCAGCTGTACACGACGCAGCGCGACCTGGCCAAGGCGCGCTATGACGTGCTGGTGAACAGCCTCAAGCTGCGTCAGGCGTCGGGGCAGTTGCGCCCTGAGGACATCACGGCGATCAATACGCTGCTCGCGAAGTAATCGCGACCGAGCGCCGGCGGAAGATCACCCGGGGCCGGCGGAGCGGCCTCGCTGGGCGCCAACTCGCGCCGCTCACCTGCGGTTCGCTTTGCTCGAACAGACGGCGCCCCAGTCAGTCCAGGGCTCGGCCACTCCGCCGGCCCCGGGTGATCCTCCGCCGCAGTCACACTGTTCAGGCCGCCTTCGGGCGGCTTTCGTCCATCAAGAGGGATGGTGACAGGTCTTGCGTCGTGGACGCGCGACAATCCGGGCCATGCTTTTCGTGATCTCACCCGCGAAGTCCCTGGACTACGACACTCCGACACCCGACGCCGTCGCCGCGCTGGCCAGTCGTCCCCAATTCGTGCCGCAATCGGCCGAACTGATCGAGATCCTCAAGACCCGCTCCACCTCTGACATCGGCGGGCTGATGGATATCTCCGAAGCCCTCGCAAGCTTGAACGTCGCCCGCTACCACGCATGGTCGACACGCTTCACCGACAGGAACAGCAAGCCGGCCGTGCTCGCTTTCAATGGCGACGTGTACGACGGCCTGCAGGCATCGACCCTGTCGCTGGACGACCTGCAGTGGGCGCAGCGCCATCTGGCCATCCTGTCCGGCCTTTACGGCGTGCTGCGGCCGCTGGACCGGCTTCAGCCCTACCGTCTCGAGATGGGCACGGCGCTGAAGAACGACAAGGGCGGCAACCTCTACGCCTACTGGGGCGACACGATCGCCGAGCACCTGAACGCCCAGAGCGCGCAGTTGCAGTCACCAGTGATCGTGAACCTGGCGTCGCAGGAGTACTTCAAGGCCGCCGCACGCAAGGTGCTGAAGCCGCGCGTCATCGAATGCCAGTTCGAAGACTGGAAGAATGGCCGCTACAAGATCATCAGCTTCTTCGCCAAGCGCGCGCGCGGCCTGATGGCGCGGTATGCGATCCAGCATCGCATCGGCACGCCGGCAGGATTGCAGGACTTCGCCGTCGACGGCTACGCCTATGCGCCCGACGCGAGCGAGCCGGAGCGGCTGGTCTTCCGCCGTCGTATCGTCGAGTGATGGCAGAGTCATGGCCGAGAGTCATGGCCGAGCGTCATGGCCGAGCGTCATGGCCGAGCGTCATGGCCGAGCGTCGTGGCCGGGTGCTCGACGACGAATGCGCAGCGAAGCGTAAGCGGCGCCCCTTGTCGGGCACACCGGGATACAGGCAGACACCGATCAGTTTGATACCGTCGCGGATATGAGTAACTCGCAATACCTCACGCCGGAGTTGCGCGAATGGGTGGCCGCGCAGCTGCGCAACGGCATCACCCGCGAAGCGCTGTACCAGGCCATGCTGACCAGCGGCTGGCAGTCCGACTTGGCGCAGCAGGCGCTGGCCGAGCATCGACCCTTCGAGGCGCCGTTGACGCTGCCCGAGCTCCCGGAGCCCGCGATCGAAGCCGGCTCCCTGCCGGAGCCCGACCTGGGCGAGCAGCGCAGCGTGCTGCTGCCCGACGGCCACCGCGTCGAGATCCTGATGGCGCTGCAGCGGCCGCGGGTGATCGTGTTCGGAAACCTGCTGTCGGAGCAGGAGTGCGACGCGATCGTCACGAACGCCGGCCAGCGTCTGGCGCGATCGGAGACGGTCGCGGCGCAGCGCGAAGGCAGCGAGGTCAACTCGGCCCGCACCAGCGAGGGCATGTTCTTCGAGCGCGGCGAGAACGAGGTCGTCGCCCGCATCGAGCGTCGCATCGCGACGCTGCTGAACTGGCCTGTCCGCAACGGCGAGGGCCTGCAGGTGCTGCGCTACCGCGCCGGCGCCGAATACCAGCCGCATTACGACTACTTCGACCCGCGCCACGCCAGCAGCAAGGCGATCCTGGAGCGCGGCGGCCAGCGGGTCGCGACGATCGTGATGTACCTGAACACGCCGCCGCGCGGCGGCGCGACGGTGTTCCCCGACATCAAGCTCGACGTGATGGCGCAGAAGGGCAACGCGGTCTTCTTCAGCTACGACCGGCCCGATCCCGCGACGCTGACGCTGCATGGCGGCGCGCCGGTCGTCGAGGGCGAGAAGTGGGTCGCCACGAAATGGTTACGTCAGGGCGAGTTCGTTTGACGCGGCCTTCACCGGCCGCCCGCTAGACTCCCCTCATCATCACGAGCGCCGGCCCCGGTCGGCGCGTCCCGAAGAAGGAAATCCACATGAAGTCGTTGATCGCCGTCCTGGGCACCGCACTGCTGACCACGCTCGCGCAGGCGCAAGCCCAGCCGCAACCGGCGCCTCCCGCCACGGCGCCGATCGCGGCCGCGCATGCCGACATGGCCGCGCCGGCGTCGCCCGCAGCCAAGCCGGTCAAGGCCGGCGGCAAGCACAAGGCCACCGGCAAGACCGCGAAGCAGGGCGGCAAGCACGCCGCCGCCAAGAAGTCCGGCGCGAAGAAGAAGCCGGCGCAGCATGCCTCGTCGGGCAAGTCGGGCTCGAAGAAGGTCGCGAACGCCAAGCCGAAGAAAAGCAAGCAGCGTCACGCCGCCGCTTGAGGCCGGATCCCGGAAAGCAAAAAAGCAGCCCTCGGGCTGCTTTTTCGTTGGTGCCGGGCCGCTGGGCCCGGGCACGGTGCAGGCGTCTCAGACGCGCTTGCGGTACTCGTGCGTACGCGTGTCGATTTCGATGTTGTCGCCTTGCGCCACGAAGATGGGCACGGGGATCTCGAAACCGGTGGCGATCTTGGCGGGCTTCAGGACCTTGCCCGAGGTGTCGCCCTTGACGGCCGGCTCGGTCCAGGTCACTTCACGCACGACGCTGGTCGGCAGTTCCACCGAGATGGCCTTGCCGTCGTAGAACACCACTTCCACTTCCATGCTGTCCTGCAGGTAGTTGATGGCGTCGCCCATGTTCTCGGCTTCCACCTCGAACTGGTTGTACTCGGTGTCCATGAACACATACATCGGATCGGCGAAGTACGTGTAGGTGCACTCCTTCTTCTCCAGGATGATCTGGTCCATCTTGTCGTCGGCCTTGAAGACGACTTCGGTGCCCGAGTTGTTCAGCAGGCTCTTCAGCTTCATGCGCACGGTGGCGGCATTGCGGCCACCGCGGCTGTACTCGGTCTTCAGCACGACCATGGGGTCCTTGCCGTGCATGATCACGTTGCCGGCGCGAATTTCTTGAGCGATCTTCATGATGATTCCGGGAGATTGGGTCCGGGCACAGTCATCTGGATGCTTGGAGATCCGAACTGTTCCGGCGGTGTGAGGCGTTCCGTATCGGATCCCGCAGCCCGTGGCCATCGCCTGGAGCTGTTCGAGGAGCCGCGCAGTCAGAACGCGGAAAAGCCGCGCATTCTAGCCCGAAAGGCCCCTCACGCGCCACTCGACAGCCCGGCGAAGGCCTGGAGCCGTGAGCTCAGATCCGGTTGTTCGCCCAGTTCCGCACGCCAGGCCCGGGCGTGCGCCGTGGCGGCGGTCAGTTCGCGGAGCGCGTCGGCGGCCTGCGATGTCCACGGCGCCAGGCCGTTCCAGGCGCGGGAGAGGGCGCTCCAGTTCGTGCGCAGCGCCTCGGGGGCGCCGGCCAGCGACTGCGCGAGGAAGGTCTCCAGCTTCGGCCCATGGGCGCCGTCGTCCTGGAAATAGATCTGCCAGAGCATGGGTTGGCCGGCCCATTGCGCGCGGACGAAGGAGTCCTCGCCGCGCACGAGGTTGAGGTCGCATGACCACAGCAGCCGGTCGTAGTCGGCCTGGCTGAGGTGGGGCAGGGCGATCGCGCGCTGCCCCGTTCGCAGCAGCGGCGGCGCTTCCAGCTGTGGCGCACCGGGGCAGAGGAGGAGCAGCCAGCCCGGGCCCAGCGCTTCCAGGAACTCGGCCAGTGGCGCCCGCGGATACGCGAACAGGCTCAACACCCTTTCGCCGGGTTGGCGTCCCCATCCGCGCGCGGCGAGCCAGGCGTCGCCGTGGTGCGAGGTCGCCGCCTCGATGAGGCCGGGCTCGCGCAGCAGTCCGCCGGTGCGCTCGTTGAAGCCGGGATAGAAGAAGCGCTTCTCCAGGCCGGCGCCGGGGCCGGAGAACTGCGGCGACCTCAATCCGTGGCTGCGCTCGACGTAGCTTTCCGCGCTGAGGTACTCGAGGTTGATCCACGCCGGCGTCACCGGCCGTGCGGCCATCGCCGCGACGAACGCCTCCGGCAGCTCGCAGCCGAAGGTCTCGACGACGACATCGCCCGGCTCGGCGCGCGCGCTGTCGGCCCAGGGCCGGCAGGACAGTCCCTCGACCGGCTCCGGCTGCATCCAGGCCAGCGGCGAGAGGTCGTCGCTCCACAGACGCGCCTGCGCGCCGCGTTGCGCCAGATCGCGCGCCAGACGCAGGCACACGCCGAGATCCCCGTAGTTGTCGATGACGCGGCAGAAGATGTCCCACGTCGGCTTGTCAGGAGTCTGTGCGGCGCAAGAGGATTCGGCGGGGCTGTCGGGCATCGAGGAATTATCAGGCGGCACAATCGCCCCCCATGAGCACGACCCCCGCCGGCACCAGCGAAGTGCCGGAGCCGATCCCCGATCCTTCCCCCGCGGCCGCTGCGCCTGACGCCTCGCACGCCGACGAGTGGAACGCCCAGTCCGCGGCCATCGAGGCCGCCGAGTCGCGCCGCGTCGCCGACATGGAGCGCGCCGCGCGCGAGGGCCGCGACCGCCTGCTGGCCGAGGTGCTGGCGCTGCCGGCGCTGCCCGGCGTCTACCGCTACTTCGACGCGCAGGACCACGTGCTCTACGTCGGCAAGGCGAAGAACCTCAAGCGCCGCGTCTCGAGCTATTTCCAGAAGGACCACGGCGGCACGCGCATCGGCATGATGATCGCGCGCATCGCGCGGCTGGAGACCACGGTGGTGCGCACCGAGGCCGAGGCGCTGCTGCTCGAGAACAACCTGATCAAGGCGCTCAATCCGCGGTTCAACATCCTGTTCCGCGACGACAAGAGCTACCCCTACATGCGCCTGTCCGGCCACGCCTGGCCGCGCATCAGCTACTACCGCGGCGCGGTGGACCGGCGCCATCGCTACTTCGGCCCGTTCCCCAGCGCCTGGGCGGTGAAGGAGTCGATCCAGCTGATCCAGAAGGTCTTCCAGCTGCGGACCTGCGAGGACACCGTCTTCAACAACCGCAGCCGGCCCTGCCTGCTGCATCAGATCCATCGCTGCACCGCGCCCTGCGTGCCCGAAGGGCAGAACGACGACTACCGCCGCAACGTCAGCAACGCGGAGCGATTCCTGCTCGGCGAGACGCAGGAGGTGATGGACGCGCTGCAGGCGCAGATGATGACGCACGCCGAGCGCTTCGAGTACGAGCAGGCGGCGGGCATCCGCAACCAGATCACCGCGTTGTCGAAGGTCCTGCAGCAGCAGGCCGTCGACGAGAACAGCGCGACCGGCCGCGACCGCGACGTCGACATCCTCGCGGTGAAGCTGCAGGGCGGGCGGGCCTGCGTGAACCTGGCGATGGTGCGCGGCGGGCGGCACCTGGGCGACCGCGCGTATTTCCCGAAACACGTCGACGACGCGACCGCCGTCCAGTTGCTGGACGACGACGAGCTGACGCCGGTTGAAGGCGAGGACGGCGGCATCCGCGTCGAGCCCGCGAGCCCCGAGCGGCTGGTGCTGGAAGCCTTCATCGCGCAGCACTACCTCGAGATGGCGGTGCCGTCGCTGCTGGTGCTGTCGGAGGCGGTCGATCCGGCGCTGGCCGAAGCGCTCAGCGCGCAGGCCGGTTACCGCGTCACGACGCAAGCCCAGCCGCGCGGCCAGCGCCGCATCTGGCAGGAGATGTGCGTCAAGGGCGCGGAGATCGCGCTGGCGCGGCTGCTGTCGGAAGAGGGCTCCCAGCAGGCGCGCACGCGCGCGCTGATCGAGGCGCTGGACCTCAGCGTCACCGAGCTCGACAAGTTCCGCATCGAGTGCTTCGACATCAGCCACACGGCCGGCGAGGCGACGCAGGCCTCGTGCGTCGTCTTCGAGGGCCACCAGATGCAGAGCGCCCAGTACCGGCGCTTCAACATCGAAGGCATCACCGGCGGCGACGACTACGCGGCGATGCGCCAGGTCCTGACACGCCGTTACAGCAAGATGGCCGAGGCCGCCCAGAATGGCACCGGTCGCATGCCGGACCTGGTGCTGGTGGACGGTGGCAAGGGGCAGGTGTCGATGGCGCGCGAGGTCTTCGAGGAACTCGGTGTCGACCTGAGCCTCATCGTCGGCGTTGAAAAGGGCGAGGGGCGCAAGGTCGGCCTCGAGGAACTCGTCTTCGCCGACGGGCGCGAGAAGGTGTACCTCGGGCGCGACTCGGCGGCGCTGATGCTCGTGGCCCAGATCCGCGACGAGGCTCACCGCTTCGCCATCACCGGCATGCGGGCCAAGCGCGCGTCGATCCGCACCGGCGGTTCGCGCCTGGAGGACGTGCCCGGCGTCGGGCCGAAGAAGCGCGCGCAGTTGCTGCAGCGTTTCGGCGGCGTGCGTGGCGTGGCCGGCGCCAGCGTCGAGGAGCTCTGCAGTGTCAAGGGCATCTCGCGCGAGCTGGCGGAAGAAATCTATCGCGCGCTGCATTGAACGGCGCGCGGCTTGTTGGGAACAGACATGACAACGATCGATCAGATGACCCCGGTGAGCCTGCGACACGTCGCACGCTGGAGCGGCAAGCTGGTGCTCGCGCTGTCGCTGGCCGCGTGCGGCTCGCCGACGCAGCGTCAGCCGGTGCGTCCTCCGGTGCAGGACGCGCCGCGCGAACCGGCCGCGACCCCCATCGCGCCCGCCGGGCCGGTGCCGACCTCGCCGGCCGTGCGCCGCGGCCTGCCGCTGCCGGCACCGCATGCGGTCAGCACGCATGAGGACCTGCGCCGCCAGGCCGCGCAGCGCATGGTCGCCGCCAACCCGGACGGCACCTACATGGGCGAGGTGCCGTCGGAGCTGCTGGCCATTCCCGTGCTGGAGGTCGAACTCAACCACGACGGCTCCATCAAGCACATCCGCGTGCTGCGCAAGCCGACCCAGGCCGAGGACACGATCGAGGTCGCCATCGCGGCGGTGCGCCGCGCCGCGCCGTTCGGCGACGTGAGCCGGCTGCCCAAGCCCTGGAAGTTCGTCGAGGTCTTCCTCTTCGACGACGACCGGCGCTTCAAGCCGCGAACGCTGGACGATTGAGGCTCGACGATTAAGAAGCGGCCGACGGTTTCGCGCCGTGAAACCTGGGCACAATGCCGCCCATGTTCTGGACGCTGCCAACCCTGCTGACCTGGGCCCGCATCGTGGCCATCCCGCTGATCGTCGGGGTGTTCCACCTGCAGATGTCGCCCGCCCATCAAAACCTGCTGGCCACGGTCCTGTTCATCACGGTGGCGCTGACGGACTGGGCGGACGGCTACCTGGCGCGCAGGCTCAACCAGACCTCGTCCTTCGGCGCGTTCCTCGATCCGGTGGCCGACAAGTTCCTGGTCTGCGCCGCCTTGCTGGTGCTGCTGGAGCAGCAGCGCGTGGACGCGCTGGTGGCGCTGGTCATCGTCGGGCGAGAGATCGCGATCTCCGCGCTGCGCGAGTGGATGGCGCAGATCGGCGCCTCGCGCTCGGTGGCGGTGCACGTGCTGGGCAAGCTCAAGACGACGGTCCAGATGGTGGCCATCCCCTTCCTGCTGTTCGACGGCAAGCTGTTCGACGTGATCAACACGCGGATCTGGGGCACCTGGCTGATCTACCTGGCCGCGGTGCTGACCATCTGGTCGATGGTCTACTACCTGCAGAAGGCGCTGCCCGAGATCCGGGCCAAGGCGCGCTGAGCGCGCGGCTCAGCGGCCGCGCCATCCGCACTCATCCCCCGTCGTGCCGCATCGGACCTCATCGGGCCTCACCGGTCCCGGTCGATGCCAGTCCAAGTTTCCGGACGATCCCCCGTTCGCGGGGAGCGATGAAACAGCGTGTGACGAGTGCGTTCGAATGCGGCGTTTCAAGCGGGGCGCTGTCCCCTGGGCGACTGTCGGGCGCCCCCCTTGTATCGGGACTTCCCCCTTGTCTGAGCCCGAGGGCAATGCGTCTAGAATCCGCTTCCCGCGCCGTTCGGGCGGCCTGGCAAACCAATGAGGGGGTACCTTCGTGAACAAGTCCGAATTGATCGAGCACATCGCCAAGCAGGCGGACATTTCCAAGGCGGCCGCGGGGCGCGCACTGGAAGCCGTGATCGGCGGTGTGAAGACCACGCTCAAGAAGAACGGCACCGTGTCGCTGGTGGGCTTCGGCACCTTCAGCGTCACGAAAAGAGCGGCGCGCACCGGCCGCAATCCGCGCACGAACGAGGCGATCAAGATCAAGTCGGCCAAGGTGCCGAAATTCCGTCCGGGCAAGGCCCTCAAGGACGCCGTGAACTGAACAGATTCCGGGCGCTTAGCTCAGTTGGTAGAGCACCTCCCTTACACGGAGATTGTCGGCGGTTCGAGCCCGTCAGCGCCCACCAGAAAACCGAGGCGTGTCCACGTCATCCGTGGACTAGAATGCCGCGGCCCAAAGGCGAACCCCGGTTCGCCTTTGTCGTATGTGAAATGACCTGAGGTTGTTGATGTTTGATTTCGTACGCAAGCACACGCGGTTGTTGCAGTTCCTGCTGCTGATCCTGATCGTGCCGTCCTTCGTGCTGGTCGGCCTGGAGGGCTACAGCCGCTTCATGGAAGGCGGCAACGCGGCGGTCGCGTCCGTCGACGGCCACAAGATCACGCAGGCCGACTGGGACGACGCGCAGAAGAAGCAGGTCGAACGCATGCGCATGGAAGCGCCGACGATGGACCCGAAGGTCTTCGACTCGCCGGAAGTGCGCAAGGACGTGCTCGAGAACCTGCTGCGCGAACGTGTGCTGGCCGCCAAGGCGGCCGACGAGCATCGCACCATCAGCAACGACCAGTTGCTCGAGCTGATCCGCACGGATCCGCAGCTCGCGCCGCTGCGCGACGTGGAAACGGCCAAGCGCATCGCCGCGCAGCAGGGCATGACGGTCGACGGCCTGTTGCAGAGCGTCCGCCAGAACCTGCAGATCAACGGCGTGCTGGCCCCGATCGCGCAGAGCGCGCTGCCCACGCAGTCGAGCGCCGGCCTGGCCTTCGACGCGCTGCTGCAGCAGCGTGAACTGCAGTTCCAGACCTTCGCCGCGAAGGACTTCGCCGCGACGCTGACGCCCAAGGACGCGGACCTCGAGGCCTACTACAAGGACCCGAAGGTCGCCGCGAAGTTCCAGCTGCCGGAAAGCGCGGACATCGAGTACGTCGTGCTGGACGTCGGCGCGCTGCAGGCCGGCGTGACGATCAATCCGGAAGACGTGGAGAAGTACTACAAGGCCAACGAGCCGCGCTTCACGACGGACCAGGAACGCCGCGCGAGCCACATCCTGATCAAGGCCGGCGCCGACATGTCGGCGGCGGACAAGGCCAAGGCGAAGGCCAAGGCCGACGAGCTGCTGGTCGAGGCGCGCAAGAACCCGGCCGGCTTCGCCGAACTCGCGAAGAAGAACTCCGAGGATCCGGGCTCGGCCCCGAACGGCGGCGACCTGGACTTCTTCGGCAAGGGCGCGATGGTCAAGCCCTTCGAGGACGCGGTCTACGCGCTGAAGAAGGGCGAGATCAGCAACGTGGTCCAGTCCGACTTCGGTTATCACATCATCATGCTGACGGACGTGCGCGGTGGTCAGCTGCGTCCGTTCGAGACGGTCAAGGCCGGCATCGAAGCCGACCTGCGCCGCGAGCTGGCGCAGAAGCGCTTCACCGAGCAGGCGGACAGCTTCACCGACGCGGTGTACAGCGATGCGGACTCGCTGAAGCCGGCGGCCGACAAGTTCAAGCTGCCGATCCAGAAGGCGACCGTGCAACGCAAGGCCGCGCCGGACGCGACCGGAGTCCTGGCTTCGCCGAAGCTGCTGGAGGCGGTGTTCGCCGCGGACTCGCTGAAGGACAAGCACAACACGGCCGCCATCGAGGCGGGCGGCAACCAGCTGGTGTCGGCGCGCGTCGTCGCCTACAAGCCGGCGCGCGTGCCGCCGCTGGCGGAGGTCAAGCCGCTGCTGACGATGGCCTGGGTGCAGGACAACGCCGCGCAAGCCGCGAAGAAGGCCGGCGAGACCCGACTGGCCGAGCTGAAGAAGAGCGGCGATGCCAAGGGTCTGGGCGACGCGGTGACCGTGTCGCGCGCCAAGCCGGGCGTGCTGCCGCAGAAGGCGCTGGACCAGGTCCTGCGCGCGGACGCGTCCAAGCTGCCGGCCTACGTCGGCGCGGATGCGGGCAACGGCGACTACCTCGTCGTGAAGATCGACAAGATCCTGCCGCGCGATCCGGCGCTGATCGACGCGAAGCGGGCGGCGGAGCAGTACGCGCGTGCCTGGAGCGCGGTCGAGATGGCCAGCTACTACAACGTGCTCAAGGCCGAGTACAAGGCGGCGATCAAGCCGGCGGTGCTGAAGGCGACGGCCGCCTCGGCGCCGGCGAACTGAGCGCGCGGCGACGAAGGAAAAAGGGCGGCACTCGCGCGATTCAAGCTATTTGCAGAAGAATCGCAGAAAGTGCTTCCCACAGAGGAGAATTTTGGCCATAATCTAAGGCTTCTCCAGTGGTGGCTGTAGCTCAGTTGGTAGAGTCCCAGATTGTGATTCTGGTCGTCGTGGGTTCGAGTCCCATCAGCCACCCCACCGAATAAAGAACGCCCGCAAGACGCAAGTCCTGCGGGCGTTTTGTTTGGCGCTTCGAGCTTCGAGCTTCGAGCTTCGAGCTTCGAGCTTGGTGCTTCGGAAGTGGATCGGACGGGACCGCACCTGTCCCGACCGAGTCGCCATCAACGTTCTGGCGGTGGCTCCCAGATCGGCAGCGTGAGGCAGAACTCGCTGCCCCGACCCGGGCCCGCGCTGAACACCTTGAGCGAGCCGTCGTGCAGCTCCACGATCGCACGTGCCAGGGCCAGTCCGAGGCCCAGTCCGCGATACACCGTGCCGGGCGGCCGATGACCCTGCACATACGGTTCGAAGATGCGCGCGATGTGCTCCGCGCCGATGCCTTGGCCGTTGTCCTTCACATGGACCACGCACTGGCCGGCGTCTTGCTCCGTCCACAGGTCGATGCAGCCGTCCTCGGGCGTGTACCGCGTGGCGTTCGAGAGGAGATTCCCCACGACCTGCGACAAGCGCGTGCTGTCCCCGCGCACCTGCACGGACACCTCCGGGAGGAAGGCCATCAGCCGGTGCCGCTTCGTCTCGCGTCCGGGCGCGGTGGCCTCCAGCGCGGTCGACAGGAAGCCGCGCACCGGGATCGGCAGGCGATGGACCGTCAAGGTGTTGCGCGAGACCAGCGATTGATCCAGCAGGTCGCCCACCACGCGCAGGCAGGTGCCCAATTGCCGCTCGATGATGGCGCGTTCCGCGGCGTCCTGGGCATTCGCCCTGAGCTGGAGCACCTTCAAGGCGGAGCCGATCGCCGCCAGCGGATCCCGCAGCTCATGCGCGACGAGCGCCAGGATGTCGCTGCGCTTCTGCTCCGCGACGTGCACGCCCAGGGCGCCGGGCTTCAGGCCCTGCTCGTAGCGCGTCCAATGCTGCGACAGCACCGCGGCGCCCTGATCCAGCAGCCATTGCTGCCGGCCATCGCCCAGCGTCACCATGGGCGTGTCCGACGGATCCACCGCCAGCAGCTCCGCGACAAAGGGCCGCCAGGCGCCCGGGCGGGTGAGAAAGGCCGATGGCAGCGCGGCCACCAGGCGCCGGGCCATCTCGTCGGGATCGTCGAGGGAGGCGCAGGGCGCGTGGCCCGCCTCCACGCCGAAGACGCGAGGCGAGGTGGATTCCTGGAGCAAGGACATCGAGGTTCCTGAAGCGAAGACACCTCACCTTGAGTCCCATTCGCCGCCGAGTCTGTACGGCGGCGAACATCCCCCGGATTTGCTCAGATCCCCCGGACGAGCGGCGCCTGCAGCAGCCGGTTGTATTCGTTCTTGACGACCGCGTAGCACTCGCAGGTGCGCAGCTCCAGCCCCGGACGGTCGAGCACCGTGATGTGGCCGCGTCGATAGCGGATGAGACCCGCGTCCTGCAGGTTGCCCGCCGCTTCCGTCACGCCTTCGCGGCGCACGCCCAGCATGTTGGCGATCAGCTCCTGGGTCATGACGAGGTCGTCGCCGCGGAGCCGGTCCAGGCTCAGCAGCAGCCAGCGGCAGAGCTGCTGATCCAGCGAGTGATGGCGGTTGCACACCGCCGTCTGCGACATCTGCGTCAGCAGCGCCTGCGTGTAGCGCAGCAGCAGCTGCATCACCTTGCCGGCGCGGTTGAACTCCGACAGCATCAGATCGGACCGCAGCCGCAGCAACTGGCCGGCGCTCTGCACCACCCCGCGGCTCGGCGTGGTCTGGCCGCCCATGAAGAGCGACACCCCCAGCACGCCCTCGTAGCCCACGACGGAGATCTCGGCCGAGCCGCCGTCCTCGAGCACGTAGAGCAGGGACACGATGCAGGTCGTGGGGAAGTAGACATGCGACAACTGCCCGCCCGATTCATAGAGCACCTGCCCGAGCGGGGCGTCCACCACTTCCAGGTCCGGCAGCCACCGGGACAGCTCTTCATCCGACAGCGCGGCGAGGAGCCGGTTCTCGCGCGCCAACTCCATGCTCACCATCAGCGCATCCTTGCGGCGTAAGGCCGTTGATCGAGTATAGGGCGCGGGTCCGGAGCGCCAGCCGGCGAGGGCGCGCGAGGGCGCCCGCGGCCGACCCGCCGGATGGGTACGGTGGCGCACCGACCCGGCGGGCGGATCGGCGCAGGCTCCAGGCTCAATCCCTCATCTGTCCAGGAGCACCCATGTCCAAACGTCAACACGGCAACAAGGAAGCGAAGAAGCCCAAGCAGGCGAGGCCGCCCACGCCGTCGCCCGAGTTGCCCGGTCCCGTGACCCCCCCGGTGGCGCCGTCGCGCGTCGGCCGGCGGTAGATGACCGCGTCCTGCCGCGGCCGATTGAACAGCCTGAGCCTGCTCCAGCGCTGCAAGGTGACCGGCAACGACGGCGACATCGGGCATGTGCGCCTGGCGCTGTTCGACACGGTGGACTGGCGCATCCACTTCCTGGTGCTGGAGTCCAGCCCCTGGCTGTTCGGCCGCTGGGTGCTGATCCTGCCGTCCCTGCTGCTGCAGCCGATCGCGCGCGGCAGCATGCACATGGACGTCAGCCGGCGCACGGTCAGGACCAGCCCGACGCTGCATCCGCTGCAGGGCATCTCGGTGCAGCAGGCGCGGAGCGCGTTGCTCCACTACGGGCAGCCGGTGCCGCCGGCGGCGGACGTCCCGCTCCTGATCGAGACCGCGCTGCTGGATTGCGAACTGTCCTCGGGCGGCCTTGGCATCGGCCGCGTGGTGGACCTGGTCTACGACGACGTGGACTGGACGCTGCGCTATCTGCTGGTCGACACCGCCGCGTGGTGGCCGGGCGGCCATCGCGTGCTGATCGGCGTGCGCTGGATCGAGGCGATCGACATCGAGGCGAAAGAGCTCCGCCTGTCCGTCGATCGCGCGGCCATCCGCGCCAGCCCGCCGTTCCAGGACATCGCCTCGATCGACCGCGAGTACGAATCCCAGCTGCATCGCGGTCACGGCCGCGACCGGTACTGGATCGAGCCGCCGCTCGCCGCCTGAGCGCCGGCGGTCCGCAACGGGAGACCGTCGAGTGAGCTTCCCCGCGTGGATGCTGGTCCTGGGCGTGCTGCTGCTCGGGATGGTCCTGGTCGGGACGCTGCTCGGCCGCATGCAGCTCACCAGCGCCATCATTTATCTGGGCGTCGGTTGGATGCTCGGGCCGCAGGTGCTGGACATCCTCCGGCCCGATCCCTTTGACGACGCCGGCCTGCTGATGCGCCTGGCGGAACTGGGACTGATGATTTCGCTGTTCGCCGTCGGGCTGCGCCTGGGCGTCCCCTTGCTCGATCGCCGATGGCGCCTGCCGCTGCGCCTGGCCTTCTTCTCGCTGGCCGCCATGGTGGGACTGACCGCCCTGGTCGGCGTCACGCTGCTGGATCTGCCGCTGGGCGCCGCGGTGCTGCTGGGCGCGATCCTGGCGCCCACCGATCCCGTGCTGGCGTCCGGCGTGCATACCGACGCGGGCGAGGACCCGGAGCGCATCGGCTTCAGCCTCGCCGCGGAAGGCGGACTCAACGATGGCGCCGCGCTGCCCTTCGTCCTGCTCGGCCTCGCGCTGCTGGCGGGCGGTTCGACGACCGGCGTCGACTGGCTGCAATGGATCGCCGTGGACCTGCTCTGGACCCCGGTGACCGGCGCGGTGCTCGGCGCGACGCTGGGCGCGGCCGTCGGCTGGTGCGTGGTGTTCCTGCGCAGCCGCTATCAGCAGGCCGTCGGGTTCGACGCCTTCCTCGGTCTCGGCCTGATCGGCGTCGCCTACGGCGCGGCGCTCTCGATCGACGCGTCGGGCTTCCTGGCCGTGCTGGCCGCGGGCATCGCCTTCGGGCGGGTCTCGGAGCAGCCTGCGCCGCGCGAAGCCCCGCTGGGCCGTCCCGAGGACGTCGCGGGACATCCGCATGAATCGTTGGAGACGCACTCGCACCATGCGAGCGCGACGATGAAGGACTCCGTCGGCCGCTTCAACGATCAGGTCGAGGAGGTCGCGGAGATGGGGCTCGTGCTGATGGTGGGCGCGATGCTGCCCTACGCGCCGCTGTCGCCGTCGGTGCTGGGCATGGCCCTGCTGGGCCTGCTGGTGCTGCGCCCGGCGTCCGCGCTCGTGGCCACGGTGGGCGAGCGCCTCACGCGCCGGGAGCACCTGATGCTGGGCTGGTTCGGCATCCGCGGCGTGGGCTCGGTGTACTACCTGCTGTTCGTGCTCCACCACGGCATCCCCGGCGTCCCCGATGAGGTCGGGACGACGCTGGTCAGCGTGACGCTGTGGACGGTGGCCTTGTCGATCCTGCTGCACGGGCTGACGACCCGCACGCTGACGGACTGGCACGACGGCCGGCGCTGAGCGCCGCCGTCGCGCGACGCGTCACTCCTCAGCGGCTTCGCGGTTCACGGCCGCCTCGGCGAGCTCCGACATCAGCTCGTCCGCGTCGTACATGTCGTCGACGGCATCCTTCAGCTGTCGGCTGTCGTCATCGAGCTGCAGCGCGTTCGCGAACGCCGCCACCGTGCCGAAGCCGGTGATGCCGTAATGCGTCATGCGCTGGTACTGCGCAATGATCGCGGCGTCCAGCACCGGGCCCTGTTCCGGCGCGTCCTCCACGGTGTGCTTGAGCGCCTCCTTCACCAGGCCCTCCATGCCCTTGCAGTGCTCCTTCGACACGTCCTCGCCCTGATTGGCGATCAGCGCCTTCAGAAGGTCGGTGTGGTCGGCGATGCCGGCCTGCGCGTCCTCGAGCATCTGCGTCAGCTTCTCGTTCGTGGCGCGCGGCGCGATGGCCTTGAGGGCGCGTGCCATCTGGTCGTTGGCGGACCAGAGGTCTTTCAGTTCGTCGATGTACAGGTCGGACAGGTTTGAGATGTTGGCCATGGTGGCGCTCCAGAAAGTGGGGGGGAGGAAAGGAAAGGAAAGGGAAGGGGAAGGGCAGGCGAACGGGCGGACGCCGCGGGACCGGGCGCGCGGGGACGACCCGACGCCGACGGTCCGCCGCGATCACGCGTCGCCGGTGCGCGGATGCGCGGAGAAGAAACAGATCATCTGGCCGGCCGCATCCGGGCCTTGCCAGTCGGCATGCGAGCCGCGCCGGTCGCCGCCGGACCAGGCATGGCCGGCGCCGTCGATGAGCCAGAGCTCGGCGAGCGCGCGTCCGTCCGTCGCGACGGTGGTCTTGCGCGTGTAGGCCCGTCCGCCTTCGCGGCCGTGCTCGACGCGCTCCGTGCCCGTGAGGCCCGTGATCGCATCGGCGTAGACGTGCTCGCCGTTGAGCGGGTGGACCGTCATGTCCCGCGTGCCGTGGAAGACGATGGTCGGGATCGGTCGCGGCGGCGAGGTGGTCATGCGCGCGGTGCTCCGCGTGTCCTGGCCGGTCCGCATCATCGCGAGCGCCTCGGGCGCACTGGCGACCGCGCCGCTGGGCAGTCCCGAATGCACGCCGACCGAGGCGAACAGCTCCGGATAGGTCTGCCCCAGCACGGCGGCCATCGCGCCGCCGGCGGACAGGCCCGCCACGTGCACCCGCCGCGCATCGACGCGGTGGTGGGCCATGACGTGATGCGTCAGCGCCGCGAGCAGCGCCGGCTCGCCGCGACCGCGCTCCTGGTGGCTGGTCTTGAACCAGTTCCAGCAGCCCTGCGGGTTGAGCTTGGTGGACTGCTCCGGATAGAGCACCAGCCAGCCGTTGCGCCTGGCGACCTCGTTCATGCGGGTCCCGATGGCGAAGTCGTCCGGGTTCTGCGTGCAGCCATGCAGCATCAACAGCAAGGGACGCGGCACCGACGGATCGCCGGGCGGCACGTAGAGCTTGTAGTCGATGGAGGCGCGGCCGCGCGCGTAGGTGGCGGCGAGGAAGCGCTCCTCGTCCATCACCGGCGCGCGGGCTTCGCGAGGCGGCTCGTGATGTTCACGAGTCGTGGACCGCGACCGCAGGCTCTCGGTGGCGCCGATGCCGATGGGGTGATCCTCGATCACGCGCGCGTCGACATCGATGACGTCGCGGTCCTGCGTCGCTGCCTCGGCCTCAGCCGCCGCCTCGACCGTGCCGGCCAGCGCGTCCTGGATGGAACGCGTGGCCGCCATCAGGTCGCCGCCGCGCGTCTGCTGCGCGGCGCGCGCCATCATTCGTTGAAAGTCGGGATTCATCAGGGTTCTTTCTTGACGCAGGGACAGCGGGCGAACCCTGCAAAGGCCGCCGAGGCGGCAGAGAAGGCGAGGCGGGCGCGACGCATCACCGCGCCACGTGCTGGCCGTTGGCGGCGGTCCAGCTGCGTTCGAAGTGCTCCGCGTCCTCGTCGTTCTTCGCGCGCAGACCCATCAGGATGCCGCCGTTGCGCACGCCTTCCTCGTATTGCTTGACGCGTTCCTCCGGCATGCTCCAGCCGATCAGCGCGCCGATCAGGCCGCCGCCCGCCGCGCCGGCGCCCGCACCCGCGGCAGCCGCCGCGAGCGGACCCGCGATCACCAGGCCCAGGCCCGGCAGCACCAGGCTGGTCCCGACCGCGGCGACTGCGGCGGCGATCGCGCCCACGGTGCCGCCGATGGCGCCGCCGATGCCCGCGCCTTCAGCGGCCTTGTTGCCGAGTTCGGTCTCCACGCTCTTGTCGCTGAAGTGGCGCTGGCGGGTGTCGTCGGACATGACCAGGTCGATGTCCTTCGGGTCGTAGCCGCGCTCGCTGACCGAGCCGTACGCGGACTCCGCGCTGGCGCGATCGGGGAAGAGGCCGGTGACCAGGCGGTCTTGGGAAGTGGTGCTGTTCATCGTGATTCCTGAGGGTTGAGAGGACCGGATGTGGCCCGCATGCCCGGACATGGCATACCAGGCCCCCGCCCGTCCGCGCCGGCGTGCCCGGCCCGTTTGCCTATGAGCGCGGCCCATCCGGCGAGCGTCGACCCGGGAAGTTCTCTCTGCGGTTTCCTGGTATCGGTGCCGATTACCGATTGCGCGCGGACCTCGCGATCGGTCGCGATGTCGTTGCACAGGCAAGGGTTGACGACGCGAGGCATGACGCCAAGCGCATCGCGTCTTTACACGATGAACACGGGGAACGGCCTCGATCTTGCGTATGGGAGGGCACCGGACTCTCCGGACGCTCAGAGGCCTGCGCCTCATCGCCTTCCCCTCCCATCCACTCACGCCAGGCAAGCCCGACGGGCTTCCCAGCCAAGGAATTTCCATGCCCGCAAGCACCACCAAGACCGCCAGCAAGACTCCCGCAAAGACCGGCCCCGCCAAGTCCTCGGCGTCTTCCGCCAAGACATCGACCCAGGGGGCCGACAAGCCCAAGGCCGCGACCCGCGACGCCGACGGCGCGGTCGACGCGATCAAGTTGCTGACCGATGACCACAAGGAAGTGCAGGCGCTGTTCAAGGCCTACCAGAAGCTGGTCGACGACGATGGCGAGGACGATCTGCGCGAGCAGCTCGCCCAGGACATCTGCGCCAAGCTGACCATCCACGCGACCATCGAGGAAGAGATCTTCTATCCCGCCGCGCGCGACTCGCTCGAGGACGATGAAGGCGACGACCTGCTGGACGAGGCCGAGGTCGAACACGCCAGCGCCAAGGAGCTGATCGCGCAGATCGCCGAAGGCTCCGCCGCCGACGAGCTCTACGACGCCAAGGTCAAGGTGCTCGGCGAGTACATCGCCCACCACGTCAAGGAAGAAGAGAAGGAGCTGTTCCCGAAGGTGCAGCAGTCCGACCTCGACCTCGACGCGCTCGGCGACGAGTTGAGCGCCCGTAAGGCGGAACTCCTCGTCGAGTTCGAGGAAGAAGCCGCCTCGTGAGGCTGTCGCCCACAGGCATGACACCGACCGGCGCTGCCGGTCTCGACGCGCTCGGCAGGAACGGTTTCTGCCGCATGCCGTCGAGCTTTCCGCAGAACCAAGAGGACGACCATGCCTAAATCACCCACTCCGCCCGCTGCTCCCTCCCGCAAGGGAGCGGCCAGCAACGCCCCAGGCAATGCCGGCCCGAAGGCCGCCGCCCGCAACACCGACAGCGGTCCGTCGACCGCGCCGTCCGATGACGGCGGCGATGTCGCGCTGCAGAAGGCCGTCGAGACCGGCCAGCTCGCCGCGGCCTTTCCGTTCAACGCCAACAAGGCCGGCGAGCACGGCTTCGACCAGGGCGTGCGCCCGCAGGCCGGCGCCACCGCCACGCCGCCGTCGCGCGTGCCGCTGGGCAGCACGCTGTCCGAACGCCAGACCAACGACAAGGTCGGCACGCAGGCGCCCGAAGGCCGCAACGCCGCCATCGCGCCGCTCGACCGCGTGCGCGTCGATTCGTCCGGCCAGATGCTCACGACCAACCAGGGCGTGCGCATCGCCGACAACCAGAACTCGCTGAAGGCCGGCCCGCGTGGCCCGGCCCTGCTGGAGGACTTCATCCTCCGCGAGAAGATCACCCACTTCGACCATGAGCGCATCCCCGAGCGCATCGTGCATGCGCGCGGCTCCGCGGCCCACGGCTTCTTCGAGTGCTACGACGCGCTGACCGACCTCACCAAGGCGGCGCCGTTCAAGGAAGCCGGCAAGCAGACGCCGGTCTTCGTCCGCTTCTCGACGGTGCAGGGCGAACGCGGCAGCAAGGACACGGCACGCGACGTCCGTGGCTTCGCCGTCAAGTTCTATACCGACGAAGGCAACTGGGACCTGGTCGGCAACAACATCCCGGTGTTCTTCATCCAGGACGCGATGAAGTTCCCCGACCTGGTCCACGCGGTGAAGCCGGAGCCGCATCACCAGATGCCGCAGGCCGCCAGCGCGCATGACACCTTCTGGGACTTCGTGTCGCTGATGCCGGAGTCGACGCACATGCTGATGTGGGTGATGAGCGACCGCGGCATCCCGCGTTCCTACGCCACGATGCAGGGCTTCGGCGTGCACACCTTCCGCCTGGTCAACGAGGCCGGCGACAGCGTCTTCGTCAAGTTCCACTGGACGCCCAAGGCCGGCACGCACTCGCTGGTCTGGGACGAGGCGGTGAAGATCTCCGGCGCCGATCCGGACTTCCATCGCCGCGACCTGTGGGAACGCATCGAAGCGGGCGCCTTCCCCGAGTACGAGCTCGGCGTGCAGGTCTTCACCGAGGAACAGGCGGAGCAGTTCAGCTTCGACATCCTCGACGCGACCAAGCTCATCCCCGAGGAGCTGGTGCCGGTGCGTCCGGTCGGCCGCATGGTGCTGAACCGCAACCCCGACAACTTCTTCGCCGAGACGGAGCAGGTCGCGTTCTGCACGGCCCACATCATTCCCGGCATCGACTTCAGCAACGACCCGCTGCTGGCGGGACGCATCCACTCCTACGTGGACACGCAGATCACGCGGCTGGGCGGGCCCAACTTCCACGAGATCCCGATCAACGCGCCGGTCGCGCAGGTCCACAACAACCAGCGCGACGGCGCCCACCGGCAGGCGATCCCGCGCGGCCGCGTGTCCTATGAGCCCAACTCGCTCGCGGGCGGCTGTCCGTTCCAGGCGGGCGCGGCGCAGGGCTTCACGTCCGTCGCCGCGCGCCAGCGCGGATCGGACGAGCAGGCCAAGGTGCGCGCCAAGCCGGAGCTCTTCGCCGAGCATTACAACCAGGCCAGGCTCTTCTTCGACAGCCAGTCCCCGGCGGAGCAGGCCCACATCGCGGCGGCCTTCCGCTTCGAGCTGAGCAAGGTCACGGTGCCCGCGATCCGCGAGCGCATGCTGGCCTCGCTGCGGAACGCGTCGGAAGAACTCGCGGCCAAGATCGCCGAGGGCCTGAACATGCCGCTGCCGCCGGCGATGCCGCTGGCCATCGAGCAGGCGCCCGAACCCGAAGTGCGCGTGTCGCCGGCGCTGTCGCTGATGGCGCGTCCGGGCGACGGCTCGATCGCGGGGCGCAAGGTGGTGATCCTCGTCGCGGACGGCGTCAACGGCCAGGGCGTCACCGACGTCCATGCCGCGCTGTTCGCGAAGGGGGCCGTGCCGCGCTTCGCGGCGCCGCGCATCGGACCCGTGCAGACGGCCGACGGCGTTGCCGTGGAAGCGGACGTGTCGCTGGAGAACGAACCCGGCTTCCTGTTCGACGCGCTCGTCGTGCCGGACGGCGAGGAAGCGATCCGCGCCCTCGGCCGGGACGCCCACGTCTACGAGTTCATCCGCGACCAGTTCCGGCATTGCAAGCCGATCCTGGCGCTGGGCGCGGGCGTCTCGCTGCTGCGCGCGGCGGGTCTCGGACCGGCCCTGGAGCCGGACGTCATGACGCCGGGGCTCATCACCAGCGACTCCGCGGCTGCCGGCGCCAAGGCGCTCATCGAGGGCCTGGCGACGCACCGCCACTTCGAGCGCGAATCCGACCCGCCGAAGGTCTGATGCGCCCGTCTTGAGGCCCTGTGAGAAGGGCTTTCTGACTGCCTGCGCCGTTGGCCCTCACCCCCACCCTCTCCCGCAAGCGGGAGAGGGAGTGAGAACGCACTGAGATGACCGTGTCGCTCCCTCTCCCGCTTGCGGGAGAGGGCAGGGGTGAGGGCCAGCGGCCGTGGCAGTGCACCGGCCTTCTGGCTCCCTCTGCGCATCCTGTCACGAGGGTGGCGCCGCGACGGGATGCTCCGACACGTCGAAGGGGGTCGGCTTCTCCAGCGGCATCCGCACGAGAAACTCGCTGCCCTGGCCGACGCCTTCGCTCTTCGCCTCCACGGTGCCGTGGTGCAGCGACACGATCTCCTTGACCAGCGCCAGTCCGATGCCCAGCCCGTCGCCGCGATGCGTCGTCGCGCCGTCGGCCTGCGTGAACATGTCGAAGATGCGCGGCTGCAGTTCCGGCCCGATGCCGTTCCCGGTGTCCTGCACCTTCAGCACGAGGTGCGACTGATCCACGTTCAGCAGCACCGACACCTGACCGTCTCGCGGCGTGAACTTGATGGCGTTGTTCAGCAGGTTCATCACGACCTGCTGGAAGCGGCCCGGATCCACTTCCACGACGACCGGCATCGGCGGCAGCACGCCGATCAGGGTGACGCCGCCCGTCTCGGCAATGTCCCGGCTGGCGTCGATCGTGTCCTGAAGCAGCCGCTGCAGGTCCACGCGTTCGTAGACGAGCGTCATCTTGCCCTGGCCGGCGCGCGTCATGTCGATCAGGTCCTCGACCAGCCGGTCCATGAGCGCGAGCTGTCGCGTCAGGATCTTCACGGCCTGATCCTGCCGCACCGGTTCCGTGGGCGGCGACAGCAGCCGCGTGGCCAGGCGCATCGGATGCAGCGGATTGCGCAGTTCATGCGCGATGGTGGCGAGAAAGACGTCATGCTCCTGCCGCTCGCCCGTGAGGCGCTGCGCCTCGTTCTCCAGCCGCAAGGTCCGCAGCTGCAGGTGGGTGGCATCGCGGAACAGCTTCGCGAAGCCGTGGAAGCGTTCGCCGTCGTGCATCGGCAGCGTGAGCCCGCTGGCCCAGAAGCGCGAGCCGTCCTTGCGCATGTGCCAGCGCTCGTCCTCGGCGGCGCCGAGGGTCCGCGCCGCATTCAGCTCGTGGAGATCCTGACCGTGCGCGACGTCCTCGGGGACGAACAGGATGGCGAACGCCTGTCCGATGACCTCGTCCGCCGTGTAGCCGGTGACCGCGTGCGCGCCCTCGGTCCAGCCGGTGATCGTGCCCGCCGGATCCAGGAAGGCGATCCCGTACTGGCATTCGTGCACCGTGAGCAGTGCCAGCACCAGGTCGACGTCGGTGGGCGACCAGGCGCCGTGTTCGGTGCGATGCAGCGTCATGGCTCTGCTCCCGGGAACTTCTCGAGGATGAACGACCCGATCGCCAGCGCATCGATCGGCGTGCTGAAGAAGGCTTCGATGGCGGCCTTCGGCGTGCCGACGATGGGCTCGCCGCGCACGTTGAAGGAGGTGTTGACCAGCACCGGCACGCCGGTCGCGGCACCGACCGCCGTCAGCAGGCGATGGAACAGCGGGTTCGTGTCCGCATGCACCGTCTGCACGCGGGCCGTGCGGTCGGTGTGCAGCGCGGACGGGATGCGCGCGGCCTGTCCCGGCCGCACGCCGTAGACGAAGAGCATGAACGGCGACGCGCCGCCGTTGGCGTCGGGCGGCTCGAACCAGTCCGCAAGGTCCTCGTGCTTCACCGACGGCGCGACCGGACGGAAGTCTTCGCGGTCCTTCAGGTCGTTGAGCCGGGCCTGCATCGCCGGATCCACCGGCGAGGCCAGCAGCGAGCGCGTGCCGAGCGCCCGCGGGCCGAATTCCATCCGGCCCTGGAACCACGCGACGATCTTGTTCTGCGCCAGCAACGCCGCGGTCCCCGTCGCCACATCGTCGACGCGCCGGTAGCGCAGCCGCGCCCACTGGAGCAGGCCCTCGATGTGCTCGTCGTCGAAGGCCGGACCGAGGTAGGCATGGTCCATCTGCCAGCGGCGCGGACCGAGCGCGAAGATGCCGCTGTCGCCGCTGTCGCCGCTGTCGCTGCTGGTGCCGACGTCCGCATCGAGCCCGCGCCGCGCCCGCGCATCCACCCACAGCGCCGCGCCCAGCGCGGTACCCGCATCGCCTGCCGCGGGCTGCACCCACACGCGCCGGAAGATGCCGGCGTCGCGCAGCTTCGCGTTCATCACGCAGTTGAGCGCGACGCCGCCCGCCATCGCCAGCTGGTCCTCGCCGGTGCGCTCGCGCAGCCAGGTGGCCAGGCGCAGCACGGTTTCCTCCAGCACCAGTTGCACGGAGGCGGCCAGGTCCAGGTAGCGCTGGTCCATCGTCGAGCCCGGCACGCGCGCCGGACCGAACCGCGCCACCAGGTCCAGCGGCAGGTGGCGATACTGGCCGTCGGCATCGACGACCAGGTGCTGGCGCAGCACGTCGATGTGGCGCGGCTGGCCCATCGCCGCCATGGCCATCACCTTGTACTCGTCGCTCGAATGCAGGAAGCCGAGGTAGGTCGTGACCCGCTCATACATCAGGCCGAGCGAATGCGGCACCTGCACCTCGCCCAGCGATTCGTAGCGGCCGTCGCGATAGCGGCCGTAGGCGGTGGTGGCCCGCTCGCCCCGGCCGTCCAGCGTCATGACGGCGCAGCGCGAGAACGGCGCGGCGAGGAAGGCGCTCGCCTGATGGCACAGGTGATGCGGCACGAAATGCCAGCGGTACGGCGCGTCGGCGTGACGCACGCCGGCGAAGCGCCGCCGCAGGTGATGCGGCACGCCGTCCGTCAGCAGCCGCGGCGCGCTCAGCACGTAGGCCGCGAACAGCGGGTCCCAGGGGTTCTCCCAGGCGTGGCCTGATGCGTGCTTCGACGCGTTCCCGGCCGCGGCGTCCGACGGTTGCAGCGGCAGCGTGAACCTGCCCTCCGGCGCCCGGTCGCCGATGAAGCGCTGCGGATCGAAGCTGTAGGCCACGTCCGTCACCTCGGCCAGCGTCGCGCCGGCCTGCTTTAGACAGTCGTCGATCGCATGCCAGGGCAGCTCCCAGGCGGTGAAGGGCAGGGGACGCTTGCCGTGCTTGATCCGGGTGAAGCGTTCTTCCTCGACGGCGGCGATGACCTCGCCGTCCCGCATCAGCGCGGCGGCGGAGTCGTGGAAGCTGGCGTTGATGCCCAGGGTCAGGACGCGCGGGGTCGAGGCGGCGGGGACGGCCGGCGGCGGGTGGGGTTTCATGAGTTCCTCGCAGTGTTCGTCAACTGGGCACGAGCGCCATGTCGTGCAGCGCGCGGATCAACTCCTGCGGCATGACCGGCTTGGCCATGTGGCGCTGGAAGCCGGCCACCAGCGCGCGCAGGCGGTCCTCCGGCTGCGCCATGCCGGTCAGCGCGATGGCCGGCAGGCGCCGCCCGAGCGGCACCTCCCGACGGGCCTCCAGCACCCGGATGCCGCGCACGACGGCATGGCCGTCCTCGTGCCCGAGGGCGATGTCGCACACCAGCGCCTGCGGCCAGGCGCTGGGATCGCGTTCGTTGAGCCGGCGCAGGGCCTCGTGCCCGCGGCTGATGCGCTCCGTGCGCGCGCCTTCGAGTTCGAGCAGCAGGCCCAGCGATTCCAGCGCGTCCTCGTCGTCGTCCACGCACATCACCTGCAGCCCGGCCAGCGGATGCGGCGACAGCCCGAAGCCCGTCTCGATCGCCGTCGTCTCGGCCGCCAGCGCGGCCTCCACCACGGCTTCGGGAGAGGCGCGCAGCGCCTCGCGCGACAACGGCGCGTCGGCCAGCGCGGGCAGGGGCAGCTCGAGTTCGTACCGCTGCTCCCCACCGGCCGCATCGCGCTCGATGGCGAGGTGGCCGCCGGCCTCGTTGATCAGCGTGCGCAGCTCCAGCGTGTCCGGCGGCGTGGTGCCCGCATCGAGCCGGCCCTGGACGCCGACGGTCAGCCGGCTCGCGCGTTCCTCGCGTGCCAGACGGCCTTCCATGCGGCCGCGGCTGGCGCCGTGCAGCGCGAGCAGGCACATCAGCTGCACGATGCGCGCCAGGCGGCTCGCGTCGCCATGGACGCTGGCGACGTCCAGGTCGATGTCGGTGTAGAGATCGATGTCGGCCTCGGCCAGCGTCTCGCGCAGCGCGTCCAGGCTCAGCACCAGCAGACCCGCCAGGTTGACGGGGTGGTGGGCGATGCGGCGCTCCAGCGTCTGCGCCTGCTGCTGCTGGCGCTGCAGCTCCCACAGCTGCGCGTAGAGCCCGCGATGCGCGAGCAGCTCCTCGTGACGCCCGCGCTCGGCAATCTCGCCGCGGTCCATCACGATGATCTGGTCGGCGTCGACGACGGTGGACAGCCGGTGGGCAATGATCAGCGAGGTCCGGTCCCGGGCCACGCGCGCCAGCGCGCCCTGGATGGCGCGTTCGGCCTTGGAGTCCAGCGCCGAGGTCGCCTCGTCCAGCACCACGATGGGCGGATTCTTCAGGAAGGCCCGCGCGATCGCGATGCGCTGCTTCTCGCCGCCGGACAGCCGCGCGCCGCGCTCGCCGACGCGGGTGGCGTAGCCGTCGGGCAGCAGGGCGATGAATTCGTCGGCCTGCGCGGCCTGCGCGGCGGCGACGATCTCGTCCTCGCGGGCGTCCGGACGGCCATAGCCGATGTTGTAGGCGATGGTGTCGTTGAACAGCACGGGATCCTGCGGGACGACGCCGATGGCCTCGCGCAGGCTGCGCTGCGTCAGGCCCTTGAGCGGCTGGCCGCCGATGCTGACCTCGCCGCCGTCCGGGTCGTACAGGCGCATCAGCAGCCGCGCCAGCGTCGACTTGCCGGAGCCGCTGCTGCCCACGACGGCATAGGTGTGCCCATGGGGAATCTCCAGCGTCAGGCCGTGCAGGATGCGCCGCTGGCGGTCGTAGCCGAAGTCGATGCCGTCGAAGCGGACCGTCGTGTCCGCGCCCGCCAGCGGCCGGGCATCGGGTGCGTCGCGGATGTCGGGCTCGCGGTCGAGCAGCGCGAACAGCGTCTCCGTGTTGAGCAGCGCGTCGCGCGTCTCGCGGAACACGAAGCCCAGCGTGTTCAGCGGCAGGAAGACCTGGATCAGATAGGCGTTGACCATGACCAGGTCGCCGATGCTCATGCGGCCGGCCACCGTGTCGCGCCCGGCCATCAGCATCACCGCGCCCACGCCGACGGCGATGATCGCGGCCTGGCCCAGGTGCAGCAGCGACAGCGTCCTCTGGCTGCGCACGCTGCCGTCGATCCAGCGCGAGAGCACGCCGGCGTAGCGGTCGCGCTCGCTGGCCTCGCGGCCGTGCGTCTTCACCGCCTCGTAGTTCAGCAGGGTGTCGACGAGCAGTCCGTGCGCCTGGGAGTCATGCGCGTTCATCACGCGTTGCCGGGCCACGCGCGTGCGGGTCATGGTGGTGGTCCATGCACCGTACGCGAGCATGCTCGCGCCGATGACGAGCACGTACGGCACGCCGAAGCTGGCCAGGATGATCAGCAGCACCGCGGCGAATTCCACCGCCGTCGGCACGACCGTGAAGACGCCGGCGCCGAGCAGATAGCCCAGGCCATCGGTGCCGCGCTCGACCTCGCGGATCAGCGCGCCGGTGTTGCGTTCGGCATGGAAACGCGGGCTCATCGCCAGCAGGTGCGCGAAGGCGCGTTCGGAGAAGCTGCCGACGACCTGCTTGCCGACGCGCGCGAACGCGAGGTCGCGCAACTCGGTGAACAGGGTGCTCGCGTAGCGCAGCAGCGCGTAGCCGATCAGCAGGGCCACCGGGACGGAGAGGCCGATGACCAGGCCCTGCGCGGCGGTGCCGGGCGACGACATGGACGACGGCATGGACGACGACATGGACGACGTCGGCTGCATCGCCTGCAACGGCGTCAGGTGATCGACGATCGCCTTGAGCATCGCCGGCACGCCCACCGCCGCCAGCTTGGACAGCACCAGCAGCAGCACGGCCAGCAGCGTGCGCGCACGCCACCGCCACAGGGCCCGCCCCAGACCGAGCAGGGCGCGGCGACTGGGCGAACCGGAAGGGCCGGAGGAACTGGGGGAAGCGGACGAACTGGCAACGGGGGTGTCCATCGTCCTGGTCCTTCGCAAGACGGATGCCCGGGGAAGTCGGTTCAGATGACCGAGAACCCCGATGGAATCGGTAATTCGAGCCGATCGACGATTTCCGGATGGGCATGTCGACGGCCGATCCGACCTGCATCGCGGCGCGTCGGCGCGGCATGCCGGCACCGGAGGCGAGCAGGTCGCCGACGCATCGAACGGGTCAGCGCTTCTCTGAGAACCGGCCCTCGCCGCAGGTCATCGAGCCGACGGCATCGCGAGGCATGACCGGGCATGGGCCCCGCTCTTGCCAAACCGTTGTTCACAAGCCCTCCGTGGCGTCCCCCCACATCCAGACGGGGCCGCCGGACAACGAGGAGGGACCTTGCCCCCGTGGTCGGTGCCCCGGCCCGCCACGTCCTTCACCCAGGCGCAGCGCCAAGCGCGCCAACGGGAATTCCAATGTCACCCTTGATCGTGTTCTCGCACCTGCGATGGAACTTCGTGTTCCAGCGTCCGCAGCATCTGATGTCCCGCCTGACGGCCGACCGTCGCGTGATCTTCATCGAGGAGCCCATCCTCGATGCGACCGCGCCCCCGCGCATCGCGTCGAGGTGGGAAGGCGTGCGAGGCGCGGAGGTGGAGGTGCTGGTGCCCTTCACGCCGGTCGCCGCGCCCGGCTTCGACGATGCCCAGCTGCCCGCGCTGCTGCCGCTGCTGGAGCGCGAGCTCGCCCGGCGCGACGTCGTCGATCCGCTGGTGTGGCTGTACACGCCGATGGCCTTGCCGCTGATCGCCAGCCTGGGCCCGAGGGCGCTGATCTACGACTGCATGGACGAGCTGTCCGCCTTCCGTTATGCCCCCGCGCAACTGCGCCAGCGCGAACGCGCGCTGATGGCGTCGGCCGACCTGGTGCTGTGCGGCGGTCCGTCGCTGTACGAGGCACGCGAGGGCCTGCATCCGAACCTGCACTGCCTGCCCAGCGCGGTCGATCCGGCCCACTTCGCGCCGACGACGCCAGCAATGGGCGGAGGGGAGGATGAAGGCGAGACCGAGGCCGAGACCGAGGCCGAGACCGAGACCGAGGCCGATATCCTGGCCGCGCGTGCGAACGAGCTGCAAGGCGACCTGGCGCACCCGCGGCTCGGCTACTTCGGTGTCATCGACGAACGGATGGACCTCGAGCTGGTGGCGGCCCTCGCGGACGCGCGTCCCGACTGGCAGATCGTCATGGTCGGCCCGGTCGTCAAGATCGACGAGGCCTCGCTGCCGCGCCGTCCCAACCTGCGCTGGCTGGGCATGCAGAGCTACGCGCAGCTGCCGCACCTGCTGGCCGGCTGGGACCTGTGCCTGATGCCGTTCGCGCTCAACGAGTCGACGCGTTTCATCAGTCCGACGAAGACGCTGGAATACCTGGCCGGGGGCAAGCCCGTCGTCAGCACCGCGATCCGCGACGTGATCAGCCTATACGGCGGCGCGGTCCGCATCGGGCGCGATGCGGCGGGCTTCATCGCCGCCTGCGATGCGGTGCTGTACGAATCGCCCCAGATGCGTGCGAGCTGGCAGAAGGCCGCGGCCGCCGTCGTGGCGGCGGGCACCTGGGACGTGGCCGCCGATCGCGTGCGGGGCTGGCTCGCCGAGCTCCCCGCCGCCGCCCGGCCGAGTGCGCCCGCGGCGACCGCGCCGGTCCCGACCGTGCCTGCAGCGACGCCCGCAACCGCAACCGCAACCGCAACCGCGCTGCGGGCCGCCTGATCATGATCATCGACGCCCATCTCCATTGCACCGGCCGCGAGACGGCGGACGACGTGCTGCGTACGCTGGACGAGGCGGGTATCGACGTCGGCGTACTGCTGGCGCCGTTCCTCGGCGATGGGTATTCGCTCGACGATGCCGCCTCGCTGCGACGCGGCAATGCCCACCTGTCCCGCCTGGTCCGCGATCACCCGGACCGGCTGATCGGCCTGGCCGTGGTCGATCCGCGCGATCCGGACGCGCCGGCGGACCTGCGGCATGCGATCGAGGACCTCGGCCTGCGCGGCGCGAAGATGGTGCCGACCGGCTGGTATCCGCATGAGGAGCGCGTGCAGCCGGTCTTTGCCGTCGCCGACGAGCTCGCGCTGCCGCTGCTGTTCCACAGCGGCATCTTCATCGACGGGCGGTCTGGCCGCTTCTGCCGGCCGACCTACTTCGAGGCGTTGCGCGACCATCCCCGCACGCGGGTCGCGCTGGCCCACATGGGCTGGCCGTGGACCGACGAGGCCCTGGCCGTCGCGCTGATCGACCGCATCCACGGCGTGCCGCACGCGCAGGCGCAGTTCCGGCTGGACATCTCGTTCGGCCCGCCGCCGCCGTACCGGCTCGAGGTGCTGTCGCGGATGCTGGCGGTGCTCGGCGCGGGGTCGCTGCAGTTCGGCAGCGACTGCTTCCTGCCCTGTTCCGGCGCCGAGCTGCGCGAGCGCAGGCAGTGGGTCGCGGACCTCATGGACCAGCTGGCGCTGGGCGAGGGCGATCGCCAGCAGATCTGGCGTGGCACCGCGGCCGCGTGGCTGGGACTCGACCAGTCTGAACGTCCCGCGGATCCCGTCCCCAGTGCTCACCGCGTCGATCCCGCCCAGTCGTTCGCATCCGTCGACCCTGTCCCGACTGGCGCATCCATCGGCGCCGTCGCCTCTGCCGTGCCGCGCGCGTCCTTCGCTTCCCTCGTGTCCCGCGCGTCGGAGGGCCTCGAACACCTCGACGCCGGCGCCCGGCGCTGGCGGCCCGTGTGCTGCTGACCGTCAAGGCCCGATCCCCCGTCACCCACCAAGACCCATCATGGACATCGCTTCCCCCCACGCCGTCGCCGCCTTGATCGAGGACGGCCACGCCTCGCTGCACCCGGTGCCGAGCACGCAGGCGCCGCTGCATGTGCTGGAGGTCGTCGGCAACGACATCGTCGGCGGCATGGAGCGTTGCGTGGAGCGCCTGGTCGCCCACCTGGGCCGCGAGGGCGGTTTCCGCTTCACCGCGCTGTGCCCGTCGGAGGGCGCCTTCGCGGAGCGGCTGCGCCAGGCCGGCGCGACCGTCGTCATCGTCGCGATGCCCGACGATCCGCCGTGGTCCGCCATCCAGATGGTGGCGAGCCTGATCACCGCGGAGCGCGTCGACCTGCTGCATGCCCACCTGCCCAACGCGCATGTGCTGGCGGGACTCGCGGGCCGGCTCGGCGGCGTGCCGGTGATGGCGACCATCCACGCGCGACAGGCGGGACTGTCCGACCTCGAAGTGCATCGCGCCACCGGCAGCTTCCTCAGCGTGGTCTGCCGCCAGAGCTACTACCACGCGCTCGGTCTCGGCGTGGAGCGCGGCCGCCTGAGCCTGGAACCCAACGGCGTCGATGTCGACGCCTTCCGGCCCGGCGCGCGGCCGGCCCAGGGCTTGCGCGCCTCGCTCGGGCTGGAGGGGCAGGTGATGCTCGCCGGGCTCGTCGGCCGCCTGTCGCCCGAGAAGGCGCCGGACGTCTTCGTGCGCGCGGCGGCGATCCTGCGGCAGACGCTGCCCGACGCGCACTTCGCCCTCGTCGGCGAGGGGCCGATGAAGTCCGGGCTGCGCGAGGCCATCGAGCGGCAGGGCCTGGCCTCGCATGTGCACATCGTCGGCGGCGTCGACGATGTGCGGCCCATCTATCACGACCTCGACCTGCTGGTGTCGAGCTCCCATTCCGAGGCGATGCCGCTGGCGCTGATGGAGGGCATGGCCAGCGGGCTGCCGGTCGTGGCGACCCGCGTCGGCGGCGTGCCCGAGATCGTCGAGCACGGCGGCACCGGTTGGCTGGTCGCGCCGCGCGACGCCGAGGACCTGGCCGGCCGCATCCACCAGATGCTGACGCAGCCCGAGTTGCGCCAGCGCATGGGCGAACAGGCGCGGGCCCGCATGGTCCGCCACCACCGGCTCGACCGGCACCTCGACGCGCTCGGCGATCGCATGCGGCACATCACGCGACCGGGCAGCGCGCTGGAAGTCGCCCGCGCCACGCGCGTCACGGCACCGGCGCGCAAGCGCTGAACCTTCTTCGAATCCCCACCCCTGGAGCCGTCCATCATGGAAGCACCTTTGAGAGTCGCGCTGATCAGCGAACACGCCTCCCCGCTGGCCCAGCAGGGCGGGGTGGACGCCGGCGGCCAGAACGTCTACGTGGCGCATGTCGCCGCGGCATTGGCGCGGCGCGGGCATCACGTCGACGTCCTGACGCGGCGCGACCAGCGCGCGCTGCCGACCGCCGTCGACATGCGGCCCGGCGTGCGCGTGTTCCACATCGATGCCGGCCCGGCCGCCTTCGTGCCCAAGGAGCAGCTGCTGCCGCACATGCGCGCCTTCGGCGCCGCCGCGCTGCGGCTGATGCGCGGCAGCGTGCGCCATGACGTGATGCACGCCAACTTCTTCATGTCGGGACTCGTGGGCCTGCGGCTGCGTCGCATGCTCGGCGTGCCGCTGGTGCAGACCTTCCACGCGCTGGGCGCCGTGCGGCGCCTGCATCAGAAGGAGTCGGACCGCTTCCCGCAGGAGCGCATCGCGATCGAGCGCCGCATCGCCGAAGAGGCCGATTGCGTCATCGCGGAGTGCCCGCAGGATGCCGACGATCTGATCCGCCATTGCGGCGCGCCGCCCGATCGGATCGCGCAGGTGCCTTGCGGCGTCGACCTGGACGAGTTCGGCCCCGGGGACCGCGCCGAGGCGCGACGCAAGCTGCACCTGGCGGGGGACGAGTTCATCGTGCTGCAGCTCGGCCGGCTGGTGCCGCGCAAGGGCGTCGACAACGTGATCCGCGCCGTCGCGCGCCTGCCGTCGGGGGTGCCGTGGCGGCTGCTGATCGTCGGCGGCGAGTCGACGTTGCCGGACGAGGCCCGCACGCCCGAGATCGGCCGGCTGCGCCGCGTCGCGCAGGACTGCGGCGTGGCAGCGCGCGTGACCTTTGTCGGGCGCCGCGACCGCGACCAGTTGCGCGACTACTACCGCGCCGCCGACGTCTTCGTGACGACGCCGTGGTACGAGCCCTTCGGCATCACGCCGCTGGAGAGCATGGCCTGCGCGACGCCGGTGATCGGCGCGGCGGTGGGCGGCATCCAGCACAGCGTCGTCGACGGGCTGACCGGCTTCCTGGTGCCGGCGCAGGATCCGGCGATCCTCGCGCTGCGCCTGGACGACCTGCGCCGCCAGCCGGAGCTCGGCCGCCTGATGGGCCGCGCCGGGCTGCAGCGGGCGCAGCGGGAGTTCACCTGGGACAGCGTCGCCGCGAAGCTCGCCGCGGTCTACGGCGGGCTGGCCGCGCGGCGCGCGCCGCGGCAGGCGCAGGGCGTCCACCGCCTCGCGGCGGCACGTGTCCCGGTCGGCGCCGGGTCGTCCGTCGTGGAGGCGAAGGGATGACGCTCGAGGCCGAAAGGACTGACGAGCGCCGCGCCCATCGCTGGCGCGCGGCGCGCCGCGTGCTGCTGATCCGGCTGGACAACCTGGGCGACGTGCTGATGACGACGCCCGCCATCGCCGCGGTGCGGGAGTCGCTGCCCGGCGCTCACCTGACCCTGCTGGCCGCGCCGTCGACGGTGGCGCTGGCGCCGCATCTGCCGATGGTCGACGAGGTCATCGGCTTCGACGCGCCATGGACCAAGGCCGGCGCGGCGGCGGCGGACCGCGGCGAGACCCCGCGCGGCTGGACCGAGCGGCAACTGGTGCGGCGCCTCTCCGGCGCCGACGGCGGCGACCGGGAGCGCCCGGACGCCGCGATCATCTTCACGGTGTGCACGCAGAGCGTGTTCCCGGCGGCGACGCTGTGCCGGCTGGCCGGCATCCCGCTCGTGCTCGGACATGCGCGCGAGCGCGCCTATGGCCTGCTCAGCGACGAGGTGGCCGATCCGGACCGCATCGGACCAGGCATGCGCCATGAGGTGCGACGCCAGCTGGACCTGGTGGCGCGCGTGGGCTGCCGCACGCAGGACGAGCGCCTGCGCTTCGCGCTGGTCGCGCGCGATCGCATGGCGGTCCGCGCGACCTTGCGCGGGGCAGGCCTCGCGGACGGGCGGCCCTATGTGCTGTTCCATCCGGGTGCGAGCGCCCCGTCGCGCCGCTATCCGGCGGACCGGCTGGGCGAGGCCGCGGACCGGATCGTCCGCGAGGACCGCACCGGCCGCACCGTGGCCGTCCTGTGCGCGGGACCCGGCGAGGTGGCACTGCTCGCCGAGATGCGGCGCGCGATGCGCGGTCCCGCCATCGTGGTGGCGACGTCCGCCTGCATCGGCGAACTGGCCGCGCTGATCGCGGACGCGCGCTTGCTGGTGGCGAACAACAGCGGCCCGGTGCACCTCGCCGCGGCGTTGGGAACACCGGTGGTGGACCTGTACGCGCTGACGAATCCGCAGCATACGCCGTGGCAGGTGGCCTCGCGGGTGCTGAGCCACGACGTGCCCTGTCGCAACTGCCAGCAGAGCGTCTGCCCGGAACTGCACCACGCCTGCCTGCGTGGCATCGCGTCCGGCCAGATCGCCGAGGCGGCCGGTGCGCTGCTGCTGCCGGCGATGGGAGCCGTGGCATGAGCGGGCGCGGGCTGGACGTCTCCGTCGTGATCCCGACCTATGGGCGGCCCCAGTTGCTGGAGCGCTGCCTGCTGGCCTTGCTGGCGCAGACCCTGGCGCGCGAGCGCTTCGAGATCATCGTCGTCGACGACGGGCACGACAGCCGTTGCCGCGACCGGGTGCAGGCGATCGCCGCGCTCGAAGGCGCGCCGCTCATCCGCTACCTGTGTCCCGTCCGCGGGAAGGGGCCGGCCGTGGCGCGCAACACCGGCTGGCGCGCCGCCGCCGCGCCCATCGTCGCCTTCACCGACGACGACACGCGGCCCGAGACCGGCTGGCTGCGGCTGGGTCTCACCGCGATGGCGCGGCATCCCGACTGGGTCGCCGCGTCGGGCCGCGTCCGAGTGCCGCCGACCTCGCGCCGCCGGCGCGGCGTGCATCGCGCGCCGACCGACCATGAGCTGATGACCCGCGGCCTGGAGACTGCCGAGTTCGTCACCGCCAACGCCTTCGTCCGGCGCGCCGCGCTGGTGGCGATCGACGGCTTCGACGAACGCTTCCGGCGCCCGTGGCGCGAGGACTCGGACCTGCAGTTCCGCCTCGAACGCCTGGGGCCGGTGGGGCACGCGACGCGCGCGCTGGTGTGGCATCCGGTCCGGCCGGAACGATGGGGCGTGTCGCTGCGCCAGCAGCGCAACGTCTTCTTCGACGCGCTGCTGTATCGCAAGCATCCCGCGCTGTACCGCCGCCGCATCCGCCGCGTGCCGCCGTGGGACTACTACGCGATCGTGGCGCTGACGCTGGCCGCGGCCGTGCTGGCGGGGTCGGGGCGGATCGGCGCGGCGGCGCTGCCCATGACCGTCGCGCTGCTGCTGATGCTGCGCATCGCCGCGCGGCGCCTGCTGCACACGTCGCGTTCGCCCGCGCACGTGGTGGAGATGCTGTGCACGTCGGCTGCCATCCCGTTCCTGTCGGTGTACTGGCGCCTGCGCGGCGCCTGGCATTTCCGGACGCCGTTCCTGTGATGACCGCCGCCATCACGTCCCCGATCGAACGGTCGATGGAAGTGTCGACTGACGCGGCCGTCGTGGCCGTCGACGCGGTCATTGAACCGGTCATCGAAGCGCCCATCCTGCGCGTCCTCGTGCTGCGCGCGCTGGTCTTGGGCGATCTGATCTGTGCGGTCCCCGCGTTGCGCACGCTGCGCGAGGCGTGGCCGCATGCGCATATCGCCTTGATGGGCCTGCCCGCGGCGCGCGAGTACGTCTCGCGCCTGGACTGCATCGACGAGTGGATCCCGTTCCCCGGCTGGCCGGGCCTGCCCGAGCACCCGCCGGACCTGCGCGAGCTGCCGGCCTTCCTCGCGACGATGCAGGGCGGCAACTGGGATCTCGCGATCCAGCTGCACGGCAGCGGCGAGCGGACCAATCCCTTCCTCGCGCTGCTCGGCGCGCGTTGCAACGCCGGCTTCCACGGCCCTCAGGCCTGGGTACCGGCGCGGGATGCCGCGCGCTTCTTCCCCTGGCCCGAGGTCGGTCACGAGACACAGCGGCTGCTGTCGCTGTGCCGCCATCTCGGCCTTCCGCCGACGAGCGAGCACCTGTCCTTCCCGCTGCGCGACGACGACGAGCAGCACCTGCGTCAGGCCTGGCCCGGTCGGGACGAGGTGGCCTCGTATGTCTGCCTCCACGCCGGCGCGCAGCTCCCGTCGCGGCGCTGGCCGGTCGCGCGCTTCGCCGCCGTCGGCTGGGCCTTGCATGAAGCCGGCCACACGGTCGTGCTGACCGGCACCGCCGACGAAGGTCCGCTGGTGGCGACGCTCGCATCACGGCTCGCGGCGTTCCACGTGCCCTGCGTCAACCTCGCCGGCCAGACCTCGCTGTGGGCCTTCGGCGCGCTGCTGCGCGGCGCGCGGCTGCTGGTCTGCAACGACACCGGCGTGTCGCACGTCGCGGCGGCGCTGCGCGTGCCCAGCGTCGTGACTTCCTGCGGCGGCGATGCCGAGCGCTGGGCGCCCGTCGATCACGTGCTGCACCGCGTGCTGTCCAAGCCGGCGCCATGCCGGCCCTGCGCGTTGTCCGACTGTCCCTACGGCCATCCCTGCGCCGAGGCACTGACCGTGGCCGAGGTGCTCGTCGCGATCGAGGACCTGCTGCGGCAGCCGCGCCTCGCCACCGGACCAACGATCAAGGAGGGCCACCATGCCCCGACGCTTGCGCATCCTGACGTGGCATGTCCACGGCAACTACCTCTTCAACCTCACGCAGGTTCCGCATGACTTCTACCTGGTGACCGATGCGGGGCGCACGCCGGGCCAAACGGCGGGTCAAGCGCCGGGCCAAGCGCCGGGCCAAGCGCCGGGGCGTGCCGGCCGCGTGGGCGCGCTGCCGTGGGGCGACAACGTCCACGAGGCGCCGATCGCCGAGATCGCCCGCATGCCCTTCGACGTCGTGCTCTACCAGCACCGCGCGGGATGGGACGAGGACCGCGAGCGCTGGCTCGACGCGGCGCAGCAGCGGCTGCCACGCATCTACCTCGAGCACGATCCGCCGCAGCGGCATCCGACCGACACCCGGCACTGGGTGCAGGACCGGGGCGCGCTGCTCGTGCATTGCACCCACTTCAATGCGCTGATGTGGGACGCGGGCGACACGCCGTCGCGCGTGATCGAACACGGCGTGCAGCCGCTGACCCGGCAGACCTGGATGGGCGAGGTCGAAAAGGGATTGGTGGTCGTGAACCATCTGGCCCGACGCGGCCGACGCCTCGGCGCCGACCTGTATCGCGAACTGGGCGGGCGCCTGCCGCTGGCGCTGGTGGGCATGGGCAGCGAGGAGATGCCGGGCGGGCAGGGCGAGGCGTCGCCGCTGGCGCTGCCGGCGTGGATGGCCTCGCATCGCTTCTTCTTCCATCCGGCGCGCTACACCAGCCTGGGCCTCGCTGATCGAGGCGATGCTGGTCGGGCAGCCGGTGATCGGCCTGGCGACCACCGAGCTGAGCACGGTGATCCGCAGCGGCGAGAGCGGCTTCCTCGACAACCGGCCGGACGTGCTCGAGGACGCCATGCGGCGCCTGCTGCGCGATCCCGGACTGGCGCGGGAATGGGGGCAACGCGGCCGCGCGCTGGCCCGCGAGCGCTTCAACATCGACCGCTTCGTCGCGGACTGGATGCAGACCTTGCACGAGGTGAGCACATGAACGACTCCGCGCAGGGCGCATCCGCATCCACATCCGAGAGTGCCGACACGTTGCCGGCCGAGTCCCGCCGCTCCGCTCACACCGTGCTCGTCACCGGCGCCGCCGGCTTCGTCGGCAGCCACCTGTGCGAGGCGCTGCTGCGGCGCGGCGACCGCGTGATGGGCGTGGACAACCTCAGCACCGGCGACGCCGACCATCTGGAGCACCTGCTCGGACACCGCGGCTTCACCTTCCAGCGCCGCGACATCTGCCAGGAAGTGACGCCGGAGATGGCCGGCGCGGACCGGATCTTCAACCTGGCCTGTCCGGCGAGCCCGGCGTATTACCAGACGGCGCCGGTGGACACGGTGCTCAGCAGCGTGCTCGGCGTGTGGCGGCTGGCGACGATGGCGCAGGCCAGCGGCGCGCGACTGCTGCAGACCTCGACCAGCGAGGTCTACGGCGACGCCGAACGCCATCCTCAGCGCGAGGACTACTGGGGCAACGTCAATCCGAACGGCGCGCGCTCCTGCTACGACGAGGGCAAGCGCTGCGCGGAGGCGATGCTGATGGCCTACCACCGCGAGCAGGGCGTCGACGTGCGCCTGGCCCGAATCTTCAACACCTACGGCCCGCGGCTGCGGCCGGGCGACGGCCGCGTGGTCAGCAACTTCATCGTGCAGGCCCTGCAGGGCGAGGCGCTGACGGTCTACGGCGACGGCGGGCAGACGCGCAGCTTCTGCTTCGTCGACGACACCGTGCGCGCGCTGATCCGCATGATGGACGGCCCGCACATCGGCCCGATCAACGTCGGCAATCCCGGCGAGCACACGATGCTGGCCCTGGCCGAGATGGTCCTGCGCCTGACCGGCAGCCGATCGCCGCTCGTGTTCATGCCGCTGCCCGAGGACGATCCGCGGCGCCGCTGCCCGGACATCGACCTTGCGCGGACCGCGCTGGGGTGGCAGCCGGAGGTCAGCCTGGAGGACGGGCTGCGCCGCACGATCGAGCACTTCCGCGTCGTGCTGGGTGCACGCACGCGGACGGTGGCTTGAAGACAGTCTCCGATCAATCGCATTCCCTTTCTGGAGAACATCAATGCTTGCCATGGAATACCGCGGCCCGTACCGCATCCGGACCGTGCACAAGCCGACACCGGCGATCGAGCATCCGCAGGATGCGATCGTTCGCGTGGTGCGCAGCTGCATCTGCGGCTCCGACCTGCATCTCTATCACGGCCTCGTGCCTGACACCCGCGTCGGATCGACCTTCGGCCACGAGTTCATCGGGCAGGTCGTCGATGTCGGTCCCGGCGTGAAGCAGCTCCGCGTCGGTGATCGCGTGCTGGTCCCCTTCAACATCTTCTGCGGCACCTGCTTCTTCTGCCAGCGCGAGCTCTACGGGAACTGCCACGCCACGAACCCGGAGGCGACCGCGGTGGGCGGCATCTACGGCTACTCGCACACGACAGGCGGCTACGACGGCGGGCAGGCGGAGTTCGTGCGCGTGCCGATGGCGGATGTCGGGCCGACCAAGATCCCCGATGACCTGCACGCCGAGGATGCCGTGCTGCTGACGGACGCCTTCCCGACCGGCTATCAGGCGGCGGAGATGGGCGACATCCGTGAGGGCGACACCGTCGTCGTCTTCGGCGCCGGTCCCATCGGCCTGTTCGCGGCGAAGAGCGCCTGGCTGATGGGCGCGGGCCGCGTGATCGTGGTGGACCACGTCGAGTACCGGCTCGACTTCGCGCAGCGCTTCGCGCAGTGCGAGGTCATCAACTTCCGCGAGGTGCGGGACATGGCCGAACACATCAAGCGAATGACCGATGGGCTGGGCGCGGACGTGTGCATCGACTGCGTCGGCGCCGAAGCGGCGGGCAACTTCCTGCAGAGCCTGACCGGCGTGCGCATGAAGCTCCAGGGTGGCGCCGCCACCGTGCTGCACTGGGCGGTGAATGCCGTGCGCAAGGGCGGCCGGGTGTCCATCGTCGGCGTCTACGGCCCGACCTTCAACGCCTTCCCGATGGGCAATGCGGTGAACAAGGGGCTGACGCTGCGGATGAACCAGGCCAGCGTGAAGCGCCATCTGCCGCGCCTGATCGAACACATCCGCGCGGGGCATATCCGGCCGCGGGACATCATCACCCACCGCCTGCCGCTCGAGGAAGTGGCGGACGCCTATCACCTGTTCTCCAGCAAGCTCGACGGCTGCATCAAGACGGTACTGATTCCGCCGGGCGCCGACGAGCTGGGCTGGCCCATCGGGAGAGCCGCATGAAGAACGACGAGTCCTACGCGCCGGACGCCGGCGCCCGCGACGCGCGCGAGCAGGCCATGGCTGCCGGCCACGTGCACCGGCCACCCATCGACGCCAGCCAGTATTCACACATCCCTGGCTGGGGCGTGGACCGCAACCGGAAGGATCGCCCGGCGGTGCCGATGGAGCGCACGCCGCCGCGGCTCGACGGCATCGACTGGGACATGCCGTCGCAGCAGCAGTCCGACGTCGAGGTGCTGCACTCGACCGAACGCTCCGGACTGACGCCGGTGTACGGCACCAGCGCGCCGCCGCGCGGGCTCAGCGGCATGCTGCGACGGACCGGATTCCGATACAGCGAAAACGACCTGCGACGTTGGCTGATCCTGCTGCTGGCGGATCGCGTCGACGTGGTCGAGGGCCTGTTCAGCGATGTCGCCTCGGGCCATGTGCCGCGCATCTACAACGAGATGGGCGGGCGCGCGGAGCTCAGGCACAACCCCGCCGGCGCCGCCCGGAAAGTGGTGGCGGTCGCGGCCGTGGCAGGGGTGGCCTATTGGCTTTGGCGCCGGCATCAGCGCGACGAACAGGACTGAGTCCGGCGGCCGGCCGCGTCACGGAGATCTCACGCCGCCCCTCCTCGGCGTGAATCGAGCGATGCACCGGCCGCCACCCGCGTGCGAGCGCGACGCCGCACTACAGGTTGGCGGCCTTGAGGATGCGACCCGTCTTCGCCGGGTCGGCTGGTTGGCCGAGTCCGTCGATGCTCCCCGCGCCCAGCACGCGCTGATAGGGGTCGGCGGAGACCCGCAGGGCGGCGATGCGCGCCGCCGCGCGTCGGGAGGCCACGGCGGCCTGCCGGCCCTTGGGCGTCACCGCCCGGGCGGCGAGCTGGCCGATGTAGTCGAGATCGAATGGATGCATGGATCCTCGCGATGATGAAGACGGGCCATCAGGGCAGGCGGCGTGCCAGGGTCGGTTGGAATCAGCGACACCGGACCCGGAACGAACGACGCGCTCATCGACGGCTCAGCGCCGCCAACGCGCGCGCGTAACGATGCACCACGCGCCGGCCGTGGACCTCGCCGCGCGCGTCGCGCGTCGCATGCCACACCCCGCTGCGGTGCCAGCGTTCCGGCTCGTTCCAGTCGGGCCGGTCGAGCAGCGGATAGAAGCACACGCCCAGCAGCGGCAGGCCGAGTGCCGAAGCGCGTCGGGCCTCCGCCGCGATGTCCTCGAGCCAGTCCGCGCGGCCACGTCCGAAGTGGCCGGTCTCGGCGACGACCATCGGCCTGCCGTAGCGCTCGAACACGAGCCGCAGCATCTCCGACAGCGGCATGCGCCGCGGATCCTGCAGATGCCAGGCGAGCCGCCGCTCGGTCGGCACTTCCCATTGGCTGCTGTGGTAGTGGTTGAGGCCGATGAGATCGAGCGCGTCGGGATGTCCGCCGATCTCCGGCGAGAGGCGGCCCGAGAGCATGTCCAGCGACTGCCATTGGTAGGACGCGATGCGATCGGCAAGCGCGCGCAGCTCGTCCGTGTCCTCCGCCGGCACGACGTGCACGACCGGCTCGATGTGGAGGAAGCGCGCCCCGGGGTCGACCTCTCGGATGGCGGCCATGCCGGCGAGCGCGGCTTGCGCGAGCCGGCGCTTCATCTCGAAGCCGCTCACGCCCGTGTCCTCCTGGCCGGCGTCGTCCAGCACGCCGGCCGGTCCCATGCCGTTGGTCGCCGACGCCGCCCAGGCGAGGAAGCTGATCTCGTTGACCGGTGTGTAGATGCGCGGCGCGGGGCACAGCGGCCTCAGCGCGCGCGCCGCCTCGGCCGCGAATCGCGCGAAGCGCGGGATCAGGCGGTCGTCGCGCAGCGAGAGGTCGGGCGGGACCCCGTAGTGCATCAGCGTCCACAGCACCTGCAGGCCTTCGCGCCGCGCGGTGCGCGCCATCTCGCAGGCGCGTGAGAAGTCCCAGCGGCCGGGCTCGCGTTCGCTCAGGCGCCAGCCGACGCTCTCGCGCACGCAGCGCAGGCCGAGGCCGCGGGCCGCGGCGTAGTCGCCGCGCAGCTGGCGGTCGTGGCCGGTGACGCGCACCATGTCGAGCGCGTCGCCGCGTGCGTTGACGTGATCGGCGCCCTCGTAGCCGCCCATCCAGAACGACCGGAACGGCGACGCGATGTCCTCCGGCGGGCCGCTCACGACGGCGTGGCGAGCGCCTGCTCCACCAGCGCACACCAGCTGTGCCCGATGAAGATGTGCGCCTCCTGGATGCGGGCGGTGTCGCCGTGCGGCACGACCAGGCAGAGGTCGCACAGCGCGTTCATCGCGCCGCCGTCGCGTCCGCTCAGGCCGATGGTGCTCATGCCGAGCTGCCTGGCCTGCGTCAGTCCTCGCAGCACGTTCGCGGAGTTGCCCGAGGTGGAGATCGCGATGACGCAGTCGCCCGCGACGCCGAGGCCCGCGATCTGCCGCGCGAACACCTCGGCGAAGCCGTAATCGTTGCCGATCGCGGTCAGCGCGGAGCTGTCGGTCGTCAAGGCCAGCGCGGCCAGCGGCGCGCGTTCCGCGTGGAAGCGGCCGACGAACTCCGCGGCCAGATGCTGGCAGTCGGCGGCCGATCCGCCGTTGCCCATGAGCAGCAGCTTGCGTCCGGCGCGCAAGGTCTCGGTCATCAGGATCGCCGCGTCGGCGATGGCCGGCCACATCGCGTCGAGGCGGTCGAACAGCGCGCGGTGGTCCCGCAGGCCTTCTTCGAAGAGGGCCGTCGCCGGCGACGGACCGGGCGGTGGCCGCGGCGACGCGCGCCGGCCCGGCGCGGCCGGCAGCACCGGCGTGGTCGAGTAGGGCGCCGGGAACGGCGCGGGGAAGGACAGGGCTTTCATGCAGGCACTCCGAGTTCGTCCAAGGTGACCGAGGCCGTCCCGAACTTGCCGACGACGAGACCCGCCGCCTGGTTGGCGGCGCGCACGGCGTCCTCCAGCGTCTCGCCGCGGGCGAGGAAGCAGGTCAGCGCGGCCAGCACGGTGTCGCCGGCGCCGCTGACGTCGTAGACCTCGCGGGTCTGGGCCGCGATGTGCAGGCCGCCGCGGCCGCGCGAGTACAGGCTCATGCCGTCGTCGCCGCGCGTCAGCAGCAGGTGCTCGATGTCGAGCCGCGCCAGCAGCGAGGCGACGCGGTCGCCGAGCTGGGCCTCGTCCGGCCAGTCGCCGAGCACCTCGTGCAGTTCGGCCAGGTTGGGCTTGATCAGCCAGGCCCCGGCGTAGGCCGCCAGGTCCCGGCGCTTGGGATCGACGAGCACCTGGCGCGATGTCCCGCGGCAGCGCTCGATCAGCACGCCCGCGTCGCGCAGCGCGCCCTTGGCGTAATCGGACAGCACGATCCAGCGGTGGCGTTCGGCCAGCGTGCCGGCCAGCCGGGTCAGTTCGTCGACGGCGTCGGCGGGCGGCGCGGACTCGACGTCCATGCGCAGCAGCTGCTGGCGCCGACTGACCATGCGCATCTTCTGGGTCGTGTCGACGCCGGGACTGCGCACGAAGTGCTGCGTGATGCCCGGCTGGTCCAGCAGCGCGATCAGGCAGGCGCCCGCGTTGTCCGCGCCGACCAGGCCGGTGAGTGTGCACGGGCAGCGCAGCTGCGCCAGGTTGAGCGCGACGTTGGCCGCGCCGCCGGCCCGCTGCGTCTGGCGATGCAGCCGCAGCACGGGCACCGGCGCCTCGGGGGAGATGCGCTCCACGGCACCTTCGAGGTACACGTCCAGCATGCAATCGCCGACGATCAGGACCTCGGGCCGCGCCAGCTCGGGGATCATCGCGCCGTCGCCTGCAGATGCTCGATCAGGCCGGTGCTCGAATGCCCCGGCAGCAGCGGGCCGATCGTCACGCGGCCGCCCCAGCTGCGCACCAGCGGGGTTTCCGGCAGGTCCTCGATGCGGTAGTCGCCGCCCTTGACGTAGACCTCCGGCCGCAGCGCCTGCAGCAGCAGGGCCGGCGTCGCTTCGTCGAACCAGGTCACCCAGGACACGCAGGCCAGCGCCGCCACGACGCGCGCCCGGTCGGCCAGCGTGTGGAAGGGCCGATCGCCGGCATGGTCCGATTTGCCGAGGCCGCGCGCCGAGCGGTCGCTGTTGAGCGCGACGACCAGGCTGCTGCCCTGCGCGCTGGCGGCTTCCAGGTAGGCGACGTGGCCGGCGTGGAGGATGTCGAACACCCCGTTGGTGAACACCAGCGGGCGCGCGACCCGCGAGACCGTTTCCCGCAGCCGCTCGGGCGGCAGGACCTTCAGCGCGCTGTTCCACTTGTCGAGCATGAGGAGCTCCCTTGCCATGAATCGCCGAGCCGCGCCAGCAGGTGTGCCGCCAGCGCGTCCCAGTCGGTGAAGACGGCGTCCGGCTCGCGCAGCGGCGAGCGGCGCCAGACGGTTTCCCCGCCGCTGTCGAACAGCAGGCCGCCCGCGCCGGCCCGGTGGCCGGCCTCGACGTCGTCGAGCGTGTCGCCCACCATCCACGAGCGCGTCAGGTCCAGGTTCAGCCGGCGCGCCGCGCCGATCAGCATGCCCGGCGCGGGCTTGCGGCACAGGCAGGCGGGACGGCCCTGGGCATCGGGTTCGTGGGGGCAGAGCATGAGATCGTCGATGGCGACGCCGGCCTCGTCACGCAGGCGTTGCAGCAGCACCTCCTGCAATTGCGCAAATTGCGCGCGCGAGAAATGGCCGCGCGCGATGCCGCTCTGGTTGGTGACGATCACCAGCGCCAGTCCGGCCGCCTGCAGCCGCGCCAGCGCCGCGCCCACGCCGGGCATGAAACGCAATTGCCGGGGATCGACGTTGTAGGGCACGTTCTCGATGAGCGTGCCGTCCTTGTCGATGAACAGGCAGGGCCGCAGCGGCGCACCGCGGGCGCGCTCCGCGGCCGGCGCGGCTAGGTCCAGGTCCTGGACCGGCAGCATGCCGAGCGGATCGAGGGGCAGGCTCATGGCCAGGAGCTTTCGCGCATCGGCAGCACCGTCACTTCGGGGATGACGGTGCCGGCGGGCTGCGTCAGCACCCAGCGCACCGCGCGCGCGACGTTGATCGGGTCCTGCAGCGTGGCCACGTCGATCCCGGGGAATCGGTCGAGCAGGAAGGGCGTCTTCATGCCGCCGGCGACGATCGCCGAGACGCGCACGTTCCGGTCCCGCAGCTCCGCATGCAGCGCGTGCGACAGGCCCAGCAGGCCCCACTTGGTCGCGTGATAGGCGCTGGCATTGGGCCAGGCGCGCTTGGACGCCGTCGAGGCGATGTTGACGATGTGACCGCCGCGCGGCTGTCCGAACATCCGCGCGGAGGCGAACTTGGCCATCAGCAGCGGCCCGGACAGGTTGGTGGCGAGCACGCGCTGCCAGTCCTCGACGCTGAGTTCGGACAAGGGCGCGGTGACGTCGATCGCGGCGTTGTTGATCAGCACGTCGAGCCGGCCCAGGTCCCGCACCGTGTCCGCGACCGCCTGCTCGCACTGCCGCGGGTCGGACACGTCCAGCGCCAGGGGCACGGCCTGGATGTCGAGTTCCGCGAGGACCGCGGCGCGGTTGCGGGCGCGCTCCACGTCGAGATCGGCCAGCACGACGCGCATGCCCGATTCGCCGAGCACCTGCGCGATCGCCGCGCCAAGGCCCCGGCTGCCGCCGGTGATCAGGGCGACCTGGCCGGCCAGCGACGGCGTGTCGGCGGTTTCAGCCGCGGAGGCCGGTGGGGAGGGGCGGTCGTCGGACGCGCGTGGCAAGGGGAACGACGGGGTCGTCGCGGCGGTGTCGATCATGGCGAGGCTCCAGGGAACGGGCGGCAGGCGGGCAGCCATCGCCGGCCGGAACTGCGCACGATGGAAGGAGGCGAGGGGCGGACACCAGTGACCCCACGGTCTACCCAGCAGAAGCGGCTCGGATCGATCTCCCTTCAGCAAGGGGCGTACCCGGGCCTTCCACGCCGGCGACGACGCCCGCGACTGCCTGCGATGGCCCGCGCCTACGCCGACGCCTGCGCCTGCGCCTATCTGCGCCTATGCCTGCGCATGCTGTCCGAGCAGATGCGCGATCTCATCGGGATCCGCGGGCTTGGTGAGGTAATGCGTGACGCCGGCCTCCCGGCCCCGATCGACGTCGTCCAGCTGGCCGTAGCCGCTGACCGCGATCACCAGCGTGTCCTCGTGGCCGGGCATCTCGCGCAACTGGCGGCAGACCTCGTAGCCGTTCATGCCCGGCAGACCGATGTCGAGCACCACGGCGTCCGGATGGAAGTCCCGCATCTGCGCCAGCGCGGACGGTCCGTCGTCGGCGATCTGCACGTCGTGCCCGGCGAGCGTCAGCAAGGCCGCCGTGCTCTGGCTCGCGTCGGCGTTGTCGTCGACCACCAGCACCCGGCGCGGCGACTTTGCGACGGGCTCGGCCGGCGGCTGCGGTCGCGCATCGGGCAAGTTTGCGGCCTCCTCGCGGTGCGGCAGTCTCACGACGAAGCGGCTGCCCTGGGTCAGGCCCGCGCTGAAGGCGCTCACCTGGCCGCCGTGCAGCTCGACGAGCCGGCGCACGACCGCCAGCCCGATGCCCAGCCCGCCCATGTTCTGGCCCGCCGAGCGGTCGGCCTGGACGAACACGGTGAAGAGCTCGGCCTGGAACGCCTCGGTCATGCCGATGCCGTTGTCGGTCACGGTCAGCACGGCTTCCTGGTCGCCGCGTTGCAGCGACACGTGGATGACGCCGCCGGCCGGGGTGTACTTGATCGAGTTGCCGATCAGGTTGGCCACGATCTGCTCCAGCCGCACCGCGTCGCCGTCGACGAAGACCGGTCCGGGGGGCAGGGTCACGGTGAGCTCGTGGCGACGCGCCTCGATGGGCTGGCGCAGCGCGTCATGCGCCTGCCGCACGATCTGCGACAGGTCCAGGCGCTCCATGTGAAGCGACACCATGCCGCGGCTGATGCGCGAGACGTCCAGCAGGTCGTCCACCATGCGGACCTGGTTGCGCAGCTGCCGCTCGATGGTCGCGACCGCCTTGTGCCGCGTCGCGTCGTCGGCGCCTTCATGCCGCCACAGGTGCATCGCGTTGGTCATGGCGGCCATCGGGTTGCGCAGCTCGTGCGCCAGCATCGCCAGGAACTCGTCCTTCTGCCGGTCCGCCTGCGTCAGCCGGTCGAAGGCGCGGTGCTTGGTCGTGACGTCGTCGATCGTCAGCAGGATCAGGGTGCGGTCCGGCCAGGCCACGCGGGCCGCGTTGAGCTTGACCGTGCGCGCCCCGATGTGGGGGAAGACCGCGGTGAGCTCATAGTCGCGCACCCGCGTGTGCCGCGGGACCAGGGTCTCGAGCAGTTCGCGCAGCGCGGGGATGTTCCATTGACCGTCGCCCAGTTCGTACAGCACGTGCTGGAGGGTCTCGCGCGGACTGGTCTCGTAGGCGGCGTAGAAGGCCTGGTTGGCGCGCGTGACGCGCAGGTCCGTCGTCAGCACCAGCAGCGGCTGGGACATCGTCTCGATGATCGCGTCGGCGAAGTCGCGCCCCTGCGTCACCTCGTCATGCAGGACCTTGAGCTCGCGGTTGCGGAAGCGCAGCTCGTCGTTGGTCGTGGACAGCTCCTCGTTCAGGGACTGGAGTTCTTCCTTGGCGGTCTCCAGTTCCTCGTTGGTGCTCTGGAGCTCCTCGTTGCTCGACTGCGTCTCCTCTTCCAGCGCCTTGAGCGACTCCATGGCGCGATCGTGTTCCTCGAGCATCACGCGGGTCTGCTCGCGGGTCGCGCGCAGTTCGTCGGTCAGGCGGCGGATCTCGCCGCGGTCCACGTCGTTGCGGCGCGCGGAACCGCCCGCCAGCCGCGCCAGCACCGCCGCCTTGACGGTCTGCGTCAGCCCCGTCCGGACGACGGTGTCCGGCAGCGGCAGGGGCGTGTCGGACAGGAGGAAGAACACCAGGAACCAGCGCGGCCCCGTCTCGCCGGGGTACAGCGGCACGACCTCGATCGCGGCGTCGCGCAACTGGCCCGGGCCCGTCTCGACGCGCAGTCCGGTGCGGCGCACGGGCGAGGCCTCGGTGCGGGCCTGGCGCAGCGCCTCGCTGACGGCGATGAACACGCCCGGCCGCGCCAGGCGCTGCAGCTGCTGCGTCGGCGCCCCCGCGGGCAGGGAGAGGAAGGCGCCGGTCTCGCCGCGGAATTCGAGCACGTTGAGGTCGTCGTCGCAGAGCACGCACGGCGGCGTGAAGCGCGCCATCGAGATCCGGTCGATCTCCCGCCGCAGCGTGTCCCGGTCCGGCGGCAGGGACGTGCCGTTGCGGCGTGGGCTCGGCACCGCCGTCATCGCGGGTCGCACCGGCTGGCCCATCGCGGCCAGGACGCGATGCGGCACGGCCTTCTTCAGGTAGAGCCGGGTGCGTTTGCCCTCCAGCGCGCTGAAGAGTTCGGAGTAGGCGCCGACCGTTTCCGACAGGCCCAGCATCAGCATGCCTTCGCGCTGCAGCGCGAAATGGAAGGCCGGCATGATGCGCTTCTGCAGCGTCGGGTCGAGGTAGATCAGCAGGTTGCGGCAGCTGATCAGGTCGATGCGGGAGAAGGGCGGGTCGTAGGCGACGTTCTGGCGCGCGAAGGTGCAGCAGTCGCGCAGGGTCTTGGAGACGCGGTAGTGATCGCCGTCCTGGATGAAGAAGCGGGCCAGGCGCTCGGCGGTGACGTTGCGGGCGATGTTCTCGATGTAGCGGCCGTTGCGCGCGATGGCGAGCGACTCCTCGCTGACGTCGGTGCCGAAGAGCTGCACCTGCCGGTGCGGCGCGTGTTCGGCCAGGTACTCCAGCACGCAGATGGCGATGGAATAGACCTCCTCGCCGGTCGCGCAGCCGGGCACCCAGATGCGCAGCGGCAACGCGGGGTCCACATGCTTCAGCAGCCGGGGCAGCGCGGTGTCCGACAGCGCGACGAAGGACTCGGGGTCCCGGAAGAATTCGGTGTAGCGGATCAGCAGGTCGTGGCACAGCGCATGCGCTTCCTCCGGGTCCGATTCGAGGACCGGCAGGTAGGCCGCCAGGTGCTCGAGCCCGTGGAGCGCCAGGCGACGGCCCAGGCGCCGCTCGACGGTGCCGCGCTTGTAGTGGGTGAAGTCGATGTGGCAGACGGCGTGCAGCCGGCGGAACACGCGGTCCATGTGCGCGCCGTCGTGTGAGCCGCCGCGGTCGTCGGCATCGAGCGCCTGCACGTCGAGGAAGGGGTTGCGCACCAGCCGCAGCAGCGCGGCGGCGATCTGCGCGGGCGGGAGCGTGCGGTCGACGCCGCCCAGTTCCACCGCGGCGCGCGGCATGCTCGTGTACCGCGCCGAGTCGTCGTCCTGCGCGAAGCCGATGCCGCCGCAGCCCTTGATCGCCTGCATGCCGATGGCGCCGTCGGTGCCGCTGCCGGAGAGGATGACGCCGATGGCCTTGCTGCCCTGGTCCTTGGCCAGCGAATCCAGCATGTCGTCGATCGGCATGGGCGGGCCCAGGGTCTCGCCGCGGGGGCGGAGCACCAGGCGGCCGTGGGCCACCGACATGCTGGTGTCGGGCGGGATGACGTAGACGTGGTTCTCCTCGACGAGCTGGCCGTCCGTCGCTTCCTCCACGGCGAGCGGCGTGCGCTGGGCGAGGATCTCCGTCAGCAGGCTCGGATGCGAGCGATCGAGGTGTTGCACGACGAGCAGCGCCATGCCCGCGTCCGCAGGCAGCAGGGAGAGCAGTTCGCTCAGGGCATCCAGACCACCAGCGGAGGTGCCGATGCCCACGATGGGGTAGGCCTGCTGGGTCACATCGGCGCTTTCGAGAGGGGATGAGCCGGACCGGGGGGGTCAGGGGGAGCGCCGCTTGTCCCGATCGGGCACTGCGGCTTGTCTTTCAGTCGACTGCGATGCTACGCCACTAACGGCGATGCCAGGGAATCAAGTGCCGCCGGCATCGGCTTCAGGCGGTGAGGGCCCTCCGGTCGGACGAGGCCTCGCCGTGTCGGGAGGCCCGGGTGTCCTCGGGGACCGGCGAGCGGACGAACAGCACCGGCACGGCGCTGTCGCGCAGCACGATTTCGGCGTCGCGGCCCAGCGGCAGCCTGCTCAACGGGCGACGGCCATGCGTGCCCAGCACGATGAGACCGCAATGCTGGGCCACCGCCTGCGCGACGATGATCGCCGCGGCATGGGACTCGACGGTCTCGTGCAGGAAGTACGACACCTGCAGTCCGCAGTCCTGGACGGCCACGGCCGCCTTCCCGAGCAGTTCTTCCCCGTAGGCGCGGAGCGTGCGGCGATGCTCGTTGAAGTCGTCGGCGGTCTGCAGGAAGAGCGGCTCCGCATCGATCACGTGCAGCAGCACGACGCGCGCCTTCAGCGCGACGGCCAGGCCGAGCGCGTAGGCGAGGCTGGCGTCGGCGGCCCGGCTGCCGTCGATCGGCACGAGGATCGCATCGTTCATGGGGGTCATCGGTGTCATCGGTGTCATCGTTGTCATGGCGCGCTCCTCACGCGATGCGGCGGATGCAGGTCATGAAGGCCGCGTACAGGGACAGCGCGGTGGCGTCCTGGCGCTTGTATTCGGCCCACACGTCGGCCAGGAAGCTCACCTGGCTCAGCGAGATGGCGACCAGCCAGAGCGACATGCCCCAGCCGAACGAGCCGTAGGCGATGAGCACGGCGCCCAGGACGGCGAGGGGCGCGACCGACAGGATGAGCAGGGCGTTCATGAGCGGGACTCCGGCGATGGGATCGAGGGGACACCCGCAGCTTGAGGTCGCGGCGCCGCGGGGTCTGTGGGCTGCCGCACGCTGGAGGTCCCCGCGATGTCCTGCCTGCCCCGAGCCGGGACGCGGCGCCGGAGGCGGTTCCGTCTCCGTCCCGGGCAGAAAAGAATGGCAATGCCTGCCCAGGCATCCGTGCTTCAATGATCGCCACTGACCGCACGCGCACCTGGGCCTCCCAGACCTCGCGTCAGCCAGGCGCTGCGGGGGAACGGACGATGAGCCAGTCATTGATGGTCGACTTCCAGCACACGTTTGAAGACACGGGCCGATCCGTCAAGGTCTGCGCCGACGTCATCGCGAGGGACAGCTTCCTGACCTGGATCGCGACCTTCCACATGGCCCCGAAGGTCTTCGAGATGACGGGCTGCGTGTGCAAGGCCGACGACGAGAGCGCACGCCACGCCGTGATCTGGTCGATCGGCCAGGCGCTCGACGTCAGGCGCTTCGACTGAAGTCCTGACGGTCGTTCACGGGGGCTGTGTCTCCTGCGCCTGGCTTCTGCGCCAGGTCTCGGCGCAGGCCTCGGCGCCAGGCCTCGGCGTGCAGGCCATTCGGGCCGCTACGTACGGCGCCGGACAGACGCGCCGTGTCGCGCGCCCCATGCTGGGTGCTCACTGCCCTTGGAGGCACCCCCATGACTATCCCCCATTCGCTGACGCGGCATGCCGCGTTGACGCTCATCACCGTCGCTGCGCTTGTGCTTGGCGCCTGCGCCACCACGCCGGATCCCGTCGCCCAACTGGCGGTCGCCGAAGCGGCCGTCCAGGGCGCCAACACGCCGGACACCGCGCGGCTTGCCGGCGCGCAACTGCAGCTGGCCGTCGGCAAGCTCAGCGCGGCGCGCGCCGCCCAGACGGCCAAGGACTACGCCGGCGCCCGCAGGCTGGCCGACGAGGCCCAGGTCGACGCGCAGGCCGCGGTGGCGCATGCGCAGTCCGCGCGCTCGCAGCAGGCCTCGGCCGAATCGCAGGCCGCCGCGCGCGCGCTGGACGAAGAGGCGGCCCGCCGCACGCCGCGTTGATCCGCCCCCATCGAATTGAAGGACTCCCCATGAATGCCTTGACCCCGCTCCATCTCCTGCTCGTGTCGACCCTGGCCGCATCGCTGGCGGCATGCGGCGCCTTGCCCGATCGCCATGCGTCCCTGGACCGTGCGCACGCGCGCCATGACGCGGTGCGCGCCGACCCGCAGGTCGCCAGCCTCGCCCCGAACGAGCTGATGCGCGCCGACGCGGCGTTGACCCAGGCGGACGCCGCGGCGAAGGCGGGCGCCGACAACGCGGACGTCGACCACCTGGCCTACGTCGCGCAGCAGCGGGTCGTCATCGCGCAGGAGGCCGCGACGTCCCGCGCCGCGCAGGCGCAGGTGGACCGCATCGCCGCCGAGCGTGATCAGAAGCGCCTGATGCTGCGCACGCAGGAAGCCGAGACGGCCCAGCGACAGCTGGCCCAATCCCGACGCGACAACGTCCGGCAGGACGTCGCGCTGAACGCGGCGAACACGCAGATGTCGCGCGATCAATCGGAGCTCGCGAACAAGGAGGTGCGGGTGAGGGAGCTGGAAACCCAGCTGACCGACCTGCATGCGGTCCGTACCGATCGCGGCATGGTGCTCACGCTGGGCGACACGCTGTTCGAGACCGGCCGATCGACCTTGAGCGCCGAGGGAGGACGCAGCATGGGAAAGCTCGTCGACTACCTCAAGCACGATCCGACGCGCGGTGCCGTCGTCGAAGGGCACACGGACAACGTCGGCTCCAAGGCGTCCAACCTCGCGCTGTCGGAACGGCGCGCGGAAGCGGTGCTGAACGCGCTGGTCCGCCAGGGCGTCCGCAACGATCAACTCAGCACGCGTTCCTACGGATCCGCGCAGCCCGTGGCCTCCAATGAGACGGCGGCCGGCAGGCAGATGAACCGGCGCGTGGAGGTGTTGTTGAGTCCGGTGAAGGTGCAGTGAGGGCGGGAGGGCCGATGGCCCTCAGCCGACGACACGCCGACGCGCGGTCTGCGCGTGGGCGCGGCGCGTCCGGATGCCGATGAGCCCCAACCCCAGCAGCACCAGCGCCGCGGTGCCCGGCTCCGGCACCGCCGAGGCCGTCACATCGAACGTCAGGCTGCCTTGCAGCCATTCGCCTTCCGCGACGTCGAGCGCGAAGTCCTTGTACGCCTCGCTGAACTCAAGGCGCAGCAGGCCGTCCGCGCCGACGCCCAGCCCGAACGGGCTCAGGTCGAGCGAGCCGCTGTAGCTGCCGGTGCCGCTCGCGAAGTCCGCGCCGCCGGGCGCGAACGTGAGCAGGTCCAAGCCGCTCGATCCGCCGAAGCTGACCTGCATCTCCGACAGCACGCTCGGCGCGAAGGCGTTCAGATCGAGCGACCAGGACAGCGAATTCAGCACCGCGTTCGCCCCCACATCGATGAACCAGACCGTGTTGCCGGCTTCGCCCTGCAGGTTGATGCTCTGCGCGCCGCCGACGTCGATGACGACGGGCGTCGCCTGCGCGGGTGCGCTGGCGAGACCCAGCAGTGCGGAAGCAGCCACGACGGACGCGGCGACCAGGTGTTGGAATGTCTTCATGACGTCGCCTTTCAATGGGAAGCGGAGGAGGGCGCCACGAACACGACCGCCGTGCGCGCCGGCACGTTGAAGCGGCCGGTGGTCCGGTCGAAGCTGGCCTGGCGGGCACGCGAATCGGCGGCCGTAGGCGCCGTGTGGACCGGATGCAGCGCCAGCGCATGTCCCGCGAGCGCCGGCAGCGTCAGTTCCTTGGCCGTCTTGTCGACGTTGATCAGGTAGACCAGCTCGTCGAAGTTGGCGCCGGGATAGCCCATGCCATCGAGCTTGCCGACCAGCACCGTCGCCTCCTGCGACGAGCCCGTGTTCAGGAACGTGAGCCGCGCCTTGATGTCCTCGGCCGTGCGCAGCCGCAGCAGCGTCGAGCTCTTGCGGATGCGCAGCAGGTCGCGGAAGGCGTCGCGCGTCCATGCGATGTCCGCCGCGGCCGGCTTGATCAGCGGGTTCGCCAGCAGCGGCTTCGCATACGGCCAGTTGTCCGCGTTGTCGCGCGACGGCGGCAGGCCGACGCCGAAGTTGTTGTCCGCGTAGGTCCAGTCCAGGCGGTTGAACCAGTCGCCGCTGTCGTAGCTGTTCCGGTCCAGCGACTTGCTGCGCAGCGTGTCCGTGCCCGCATGGAAGTACGCCACGCCCTGGCTGAATGCGTTGATCGCGCTGGCCAGGATCTGCACCCGGGCGCGGTCCTCGCGGCTCGTGCCGACCGGCAGCCGGAACGCGTTGTTGTCGAACAGCGTCAGGTTGTCGTGGTTCTCCACGTAGTTGACGACCTCGCCCGGCTCCAGCACCCAGCCCGCCGGAATGCCGCCGACGTCGATCTGCTCCAGCCGAAGCGTGGCGTCCCAGCTCGTCTGCATCTGGAAGCTGCGGATCGAGCCCGCCAGCGCCGCGCGGATGCGGTCCGCCTGCCACATCAGTTCCCCGCGGGTCTGGCCGCCGTTGTGGCCGTTGCCGTCGTAGAAGAAGCCGTTCACGTAACCCTGGCTGGCGAGCAGCGCCTCGCCCGAATCGCAGCAGCCGCCGCCGCGCACCGCGTCGCGGATCAGCGGGTTGAAGCTGCCGATGCCCGAGCCGTTCAGCGACAGCATCTCCGCCTGCACGAAGCGCGCGCCGTTGGCGACCTCGCCGAAGTTCCAGCCCTCGCCGACGATCTGCACCTCGCGACCGGCGGCCTGCTTCACGCGCGCCTTCAGCGCCTCCATGACCGCGCGCGGATGGTGGCCCATGATGTCGAAGCGCAGCGAGCTGATGCGGTAGTCCCGCGTCCATGTGACCGCCGAATCGATCATCAGCTTGGCCATCATGAGGTTCTCGGAGGCCGTGTTCTCGCAGCAGGTCGATCGCTCGATGCCGCCGGCCGCGTTGTAGCGGAAGTAGTAGTTGGGCACGACCTTGTCGAGCACCGAGGTGGCGTTCTGCCCCGACGAGGTGGTGTGGTTGTAGACCAGGTCCATGCCCACGCGCAGGCCGGCGGCGTTGAGCGCCTGCACCATGCGGCGGAACTCGACGACACGCGCGAGCGGATCGTTCGCGTTGCTCGAGTAGCTGCCCTCCGGCGTCGAGAAGTGCTGCGGGTCGTAGCCCCAGTTGAAGCAGTCGGTGCCGGCCGTGGCGGCGACGGCGGCCTGCTGCGTCTCGCCGTCCGGCGCGCCGGCGGGCGAGGGCGTGACGCAGCCCTTCTCGTTGACGGTGGCGAAGTCGAACACCGGCAGCAGGTGCACATCGGTCAGCCCCGCGGCGGCGAGGGCGCTCAGGTGGCGCATGCCGTTGGAGCCGCTCTCGGCGAAGGCCAGGTACTTGCCGCGCCGGGCGGCGGGCACGGTGGCGTCGTTGATCGAGAAGTCGCGCACGTGCAGCTCGTAGATGCTCAGGTCCGACGGCGCGGAGACGGTGGCCGGCGGCGCACCGGCGTCCCAGCCCGCGGGCTTGGTCGACCCGGACTGCAGGTCCATCACCACGCTCTGCTGGCCGCCGAGCGTCACGCCCAGCGAGTAGGGATCGGCGACCAGGTTGCGCACCAGTCCCACACCCTTCACGAAGACCTGCACCTGGTAGCGGTAGGTGGCGCCCTGCAGGCTGCCCGCCTTGGTGAGGCGCCAGACGCCGGTCGCGGCGTCGCGCGTCATGGGCTCGGTGGTGGTGCGCGTGAGCGTCGAGCCGGCGATCGGCGTGGTCAGCACCAGGGCCACGTCTTGCGCGGTCGGCGCCCACAGCTTGAAGCTGGTCGAGCCGTTGGCCACGACGGCGCCGAGGTCCGGCACGTCGGCGGCGGCCGCGTAGAGGTCGTCGAGCGCGCCGGCGATCTGCGCGGTCGTTGCGTTCTGGACGCGGCCGTCCGCATCCTCCTGCACGAGCACGAGTTGCCGCTGATGCAGCGACGGCAGCCGCGCGACATCGGCCGCGCGGACGGCGAAGACCGCGCCGCTGGCCACGTACTTGAAGCGTTGCGCATCGGCCGGCGGCACGGTGCCGGTGAAGGCATCGAGCGTGATGAAGCCGTCGGCGCCGCTCACCGGCGCGTTGGCGGCGACGCTGATCTGTCCCGTCGCCGAGTGGTACAGGCGCACGGCGCCCGAGGCGCTGATGCGCGGCCATTTCACGAGCGTCTTGTTGAGCCACACGGCGCGCGCGTCGGTGCTGGACACCTGGCGCAGGTCCGGCGTCGCGGTGTAGACCGTCGCATCGCGCTCCACCAGCCACACCTGGCCGACCTGGTTCTGGATCGTCAGCGCGGAGAACTCGACGCGGATGTTGTTGTCACGGCCGTCCTTGTCGTTCTCGTTCGGCGGCATGCCGTGGACGATGAATTCCAGTCCTTTGCGGCTCGCGTCGCCTTGGGGATTGAGCACCGGGATGTCGAAGACGATCTCGTCGCTGCCGGCCGAGTAACCCGGCATGGCGCTGAAGGCGACGGGCTGGTTCCAGTTGTCGATGGTGACGCCGCCGGGCAGCGCCGCCACGTTGAGGCCGCTGCCGTTCCACAGGTGCAGGCCCCAGGCGCTGTAGGCGCCGTCGAAGCGCTTGTAGTGCACGCGCACCGTCGTGATGTCGGGCGTGGCCAGCAGCAGCGGATTGCTCGGGTAGTTGGTGCTGTCGCCCTGCAGGCGCCAGACCTCGTTGGCGCCGGCCTGCAGCACCAGGCTCTGGTCGGCGCCGCCGTTGTCCTTGTTGTCGCCGTTGTGGAAGAGGAAGCCGACGGTGCCGCTCGTGGCGGCCAGGGGCACGTCGTAGTAGACGCCGAAGTCGTCGCTGCCCGCGGCGTTCCAGCCTTCATTCCAGTTGGGGCCCTGCGCGGCGCCCCAGGTGTGGATCTGCCAGCCGGCGTGGTTGCCGTCGGCGCGCCGGTAGTGGACGCGCAGCGAGGTCGCCGGGGTGTCAGGTGTTGCCGCCGCGGCCGCCCGCGCGCGCGACGAGGTGGGTGACTCGGGAACGCCCGCGATCAACGCGACGCCGTTCTCGTCGACCACCGCCGCGCCGGTGCCGGCCACCTTCTGCTGCGCGAGCCCGGCCTCGCCGCCGCCGCATGCCGACAGCAGCCCGCACAAGCCGATCGTCAAGGCGCCCACCACCCGTCGCGCCGTGCGCGACCAACCGTCAGCCCATGCCTGCATGTCCAGCCCTCCTCAAAGGTGGCTGGATGCTAAGGAAGTAAAACTACATCACAAGACGGTGGAATCCCGAAGTCGGATTACATGTCGATGGTTCATGGGACAGGCAGGAGGCAGGCGGGAGACAGGGTTTGGGCGTCCCGCCAGGGCCGCCGGACGAGGCTTGATGTAGTTTTGCTTCATCGAGAGGGCGCTCCCTCGCCCGCTTGCGGGAGAGGGTGAGGGTGAGGGCCAGCGGACGCGGCAGTCATCCGGCGCCTCCCGGCGCCCCCCGGCGCCCCTCACGTCAACGCCGAGTACCCCGACACGAATCGATGCGGCGTGCCATCGGCGTCGTAGGTCGACCGCTCGATGCGGCCGATGTCGGCGCCATAGACGTGGATGCTGATCGAGACCTGACCCTCGATCGCGTTGTGCACGCGGTGGATGTCGCCCAGGCGCGGCGAGACGGCCTCGACCTGACCCGGTGACAAGCGCACCGGCGGGCCGTCCGGCACCAGCTCGTGCGGGCCGGTGAAGCGGTAGCCCTGCGAGTCCTCCGCGCCGCGCAGCATGCCGATCAGGCCCCACACGGTGTGATCGTGGATCGGCGTGGCCTGGCCCGGTCCCCAGACGAAGGACACGATGGAGAAGCGCCCCTGCGGGTCGACGTGCAGCGGGTACTGGCGGTAGCGATCGGCGCCCGGCCGCGCGTGGGTTGGCGGCAGCCAGTCGTCGCGCGCGACGAGCTCGGCGAGCAACGGGCGCAGCGACGTGAGCAGCTCCGGCTCGCGCAGGCCCTGATCGAGCAGATCCCCGGTGCGATCGATGAAGCGGGCCAGTGGCGCCGGCACGGTGAATTCCGCGGACGCAGCCTCGCGCGCCTCGACCTCGAGCTCTGGCATGTCGATTCCCCTCATGTGCCGGACCCAGTGTGGACAAGGCCCTGACCGCTGTGAATCCTGCATTCCGAGCATGGAAAGTCGGATTCGTTCTTTGCGGACAAGCGCGCCGGTCTCTACGTTTCGGTCCTGTCCGACCCACGCAGAGGCCACCAGCATGAGCATCCAATTCATGGGCATGATCCAGTCGCAGAAGACCTCCGAGATCCACCCGGCCAGCGGCCCGGTCGTCGATCCGGACTACGTGGCCGCCTTTGCCCAGGCGCACGAGGCGGCCGGATTCGACCGCATCCTGGTGCCGCACCATTCGACCGGGCCCAGCGCGCAGCTGACGATCGCCCACGCCGCGGCGCACACCTCGCGCATCGGCTTCCTGCTGGCGCACCGGCCCGGCTTCGTCGCGCCGACGCTCGCGGCGCGGGAGCTCGCGACGCTGGACCAGTTCACCGGCGGACGTCTCGCGGTGCATGTGATCTCCGGCGGCTCCGACGCCGAGCAGCGCCGCGACGGCGACTACCTCGACCACGACCAGCGTTACGAGCGGACCGACGAATACGTCGGCCTGCTGCGGCAGCTCTGGACCAGCGACCAGCCCTTCGACCACGAAGGCACGCACTACCGCTTCGACGGCGGCTTCAGCGAGGTCAAGCCGCGCCAGCAGCCGCACATCCCGGTGTTCTTCGGCGGCGCGTCCGACGCGGCGTTGCCGGTGGCCGGCAAGCATGCGGACGTCTACGCGCTGTGGGGCGAATCGCTGGAGCAGACCGCCGAGCTGACGCGGCGCGTGCGCGCGGAGGCGGCGCGGCATGGGCGCAGCATCGGGTTCTCGGTCTCCTTCCGACCGATCCTCGCGGACACCGAAGAGGCCGCCTGGGCTCGTGCCGAGCGCATCCTGGAGGACACGCGCCGCCTGCGTGTGGCGGCGGGCTACAGCCGCGGCGGCCCGCAGCAGAGCGAGGGCGCGCGACGCCTGCTGGCGGCGGCGGAGAAGGGCAGCCGCGTCGACAAGCGGCTGTGGACCGAGATCGCGCGCGAGACCGGCGCGCGCCACAACAGCACCGCGCTGGTCGGCACGCCGGAGCAGGTGGCCGAGGCGCTGCTCGACTACTACGACCTCGGCGTCACAACTTTCCTGATCCGCGGCTTCGATCCGCTGGAAGACGCGATCGACTACGGCCGCGAGTTGATCCCGCGCACGCGGGCGTTGGTCGAGCAGCGGCTGGCGCAGCGGCAAGCCGCTTGAGCCGGATCGCCTTCTCCCTCTCAGTTTCGAGGACCGCATGAGTTCCCATTCCAACGACTTCTCGCGCCGTCGAGCGCTCACCGGTGGTGCCGCGCTCGCGGCATTGGCCGCGATTCCGTATGCGCGCTCCGTGCGCGCGCAAGGCCGCGTGGTGGTGAAGGCCGGCGACCAGAAGGGCAACCTGCGCGCGCTGCTGGAAGCGGCGGACGAACTGCGCCAGTTGCCCTACGACATCCAATGGAGCGAGTTCCCCGCCGCCGCGCCGCTGGCCGAGGCGCTCAACGCGGAGGCCGTCGACTTCGGACCGATCGGCGATGCGCCGCTGCTGTTCGCGATCGCCGCCGGCACACGCATCAAGGCCTTCGCCGTGAACCGCTCCGATGCCTACGGCACGGCGGTGCTCGTGCGGCCGGACTCGCCGTTCAAGACGGCTGCGGACCTCAAGGGCAAGTCGATCGGGACGAACCGCGGTTCGATCGGGCACTTCATCGCGCTGAAGGCGCTGGCATCGGCGGGCTTGAAGCCGGACGACGCGCAGGTCCGCTTCCTGCCGCCGGCGGAGGCCAAGCTCGCATTGACGCAAGGCTCGCTCGACGCGTGGGCGACGTGGGAGCCGTACACCGCGCTGGCGGAAACGGCCGGCCATGCGCGCGTGCTGGTCAGCGGGCGAGGGCAGTGGTCGGGGCTGAGCTTCCTGGCGGCGACCGACAAGGCGCTGGCGACCAAGCGCGAAGCGCTGGCGGACCTGGCCCAACGCGTGAAGCGCGCGCAGGCCTGGTCCTACCAGCACGTGCCGGAGTTCTCCGCGGCCCTGGCGCGCATCATTGGCATCCCCGTCGAAGCCGCGCGCCTGCAGTTCGAGCGTCGCGCCACGCGCTGGATCGCGCTCGACGACCAGGTGCTCGCCGATCAACAGCGCAGCGCGGACTTCTATCTGCAGGTGGGTCTGCTCAAACAGCGTTTGGACGTGCGGCCGACCATCACGCTGGTCTGACCGCGACACGCGTCAGAAGGACTTGTTGTCCGGCGTCTGCGCGCGGGGCTTGGCCCGGCCGTGCCAGGCCAGCGCGGCGCTGCAGGCGAGCAGCAGCGCCGACCCCAGGAAGTTGCCCAATGCTTCTTCCGGCTGCGACGGCTGGAGTTCCCACCCCACCTGCGCATTCCATACCGCGATCGCCGCCATGACCACCGCCGCCAGCCCGTGCGTGACTCGCATCCCGACCCCTCGTTCTTGTCCGGCGATCGTATCGGGAAATGTTCGGTAGCGAACATAGGGAGTGGCACGGGTGCGTCGCGGTTCCCTGGATACGATGAGCGACCATGCGCTCCAGCGTCCCCATCCAGATTTCGCGGTTCGTTGACGAACACTTCCCGGGCTTTGTCGAGTGCGTGCTGGTCGACGCATTCGGGAAGTCCCACGTCTTCATCGAGAAGGTGCCCGTCGTCACGACGGAAGCCCTTCTGTCGACGAGCAGTTACCCGCGCCCGGGCTCCATCGATTGCGAAGTCGTCGCTGAATGGACCGACGACAGCGGGCGGGCGCTGATGCGGGTCAATACCGAACGACCGTGGGGCGTCGAGTCCACGGAGGGCCTGACGGAATTCGCCGTGGCGTTGCTGACTCCCTCTCCCGCTTGCGGGAGAGGGCAGGGGTGAGGGCCAGCAGCCTCACGCAAGAACCGACCTCAAAGCTCGATCTTCGCGTTCACCCCCAGCGTCCGCGGCGCTCCCACGAACGTGTAGCCCGACGCCAGGAACCCCCAGTAGTTGCGGTTGAACACGTTGTCCACGCCCGCGCGCAGCGTCACCGGGTGATGCGCAACGTTCGTCTGGTAGCTCACGCCCAGGTTCACCAGCGAGTAGCTCGGCAGCCGGTACTTGTTGTTGGCGTCTGCGGTGAGGCCATCGAAGTAATGGACTTCGGCGTTGGCGCTCAAGCCCTCAACACCTGGCACCTTCTGAGTGACGCCGACTGACGCCTGCCACTTCGGGATGCCCTCCAGACGGTTGCCTTCCAGGCTCGGATCGGTCCGGCGATAGGTGCCGGTCGTGTACGCGGCGCTGGCGGTCAGGCGCGTGCCCGTGTCCACATTGACATAGCCGTTCAGCTCCGCCCCCCGCAGCCGCACCTGGCCGTTGGAGACGTAGTAGTTCTGCGCGTTCGCGTACTCCGCGCCGCGGTCGATCTCGAACAGCGCGCCCGTCACGCCCCAGCCGCGGCCATCGTGCTTGGCGCCGACCTCGTACTGCTTGCTCTTCAGCGGCGCGAGCACCTCGTCGGCGTTCGCGTAGGTCGTGCCCACCGTGCTGCCTTGCTCGAGCGCCTCCACGTAGCTCGCGTACACCAGCGTGTCCGCGCGCGGACGAAACATCACCGCCACCGTCGGCGTGACCGGCGTCTTCCTGTACTGGTTGGTGACCGCGCCGGCAGTGTTGTACGAGGTCTGGTTGTAGTCCGAGTAGCGCAGACCCAGCAGCACCGACCACTGGTCTGAGAACGCCACCGTGTCGCTCGCGAAGACCGCCTTCTGCGCCGAGTGGTAGTTGTGATACTGCAGCGAGTCGTCGTAGCTGCCGTTCCACGGCAGCGGCGTGATGGGCTGGTAGAGGTTCTCGTCGCCGATCGGCGTGTACAGCGACTTCGGCACCGTCTGCTTGTTCAATCCCTGCCACGCCAGACCCGCCGTCACCTGATGCTGGAGGCCGGCCGTCGAGAAGCTGCCTTCGATCAGCGCCTGCGCCTGCTCGTAGGTCGCCGCGCCTTGCGCCTTGTTCAGGTAGACCGTGTAGTCGCCGGCCTCGTTGAGCAGGCCCATCCATTGGCCCGAGTAGCGGCGGCGGTCCTGGCTGCGGCTGACGTCCAGCTTCGCGGTCCAGGTGGGATCGATCTTCCACTGCAGGCCTGTGGACACGAAGAACACGTTGGAGTTGAAGAAGGTCGTGTCATGTGCGTTGAGGTCCTTGCGGCCGCTCGGCGCCTTCGGGATCTGTGTGCCGGTGAAGTCGTCGAGGAAGAAGTCCTGCACGCCGCCCTGGACGCGTCGCGACTGGTAGATCGCGTCCGCGGTCCAGGTCAGCGACGAGGTGAGCCGCGTGTCCACCGACACCGAGCCCGAGTTGCGCTGCACATGCGCGCCGTTGTAGGTCTCGCCCTGCTCATGCGTGAGGTTCAGGCGGTAGCCGTAGCGATCGTCGGCGCCGACGCGGCCGCCCGCGTCGACGTGCTCGCTGAAGACGCCGTCGGAGCGATAGCCCACGTCGAAGCTCAGCAGCGGCTTGTCGGTCGGCTTCTTGGTGACGAAGTTGATGATCCCGCCCGGCGCGCCGAAGCCGTACATGAAACCGGACGAGCCCTTGAGCAGCTGCACCGATTCGAAGGTCTCGATCGGCAACTCGACGGTGGTCATGAAGAACGGCAGGCCGTTGATCTTGTAGCCGTTGTAATCGTCCAGCGGAATGCCGCGCACGTTGATCGAGTACGCGTTGAACGAATAGGTGTCGCCCAGCGACATCACCGATGCGTCGTTGGCGAACACCTTGCCGAGCGACTTCACCTGGCGGGCGTCGAGGTCCTCCGCATCGACCTGGCGGGTGGAGAAGGGCGTCTCCAGTTCAGACCTGGCACCGAGCGCGCCGGCGCCGAGCGAGCGCTCGCGCGTTCGCGAGCCCTGCACGGTCACGGTGGACAGGGCCGTGCTGGCGGCGGTGGTGGGGCCAGCGGCTTCGGATGCGTTCTGGCCGCCCGTTGCGGCATCGGCGTTGGACTGGGCCGAGGCGTTGCCGACCGCACCGAACGAGCCGGCGACCAGCGTGGCGACAGCCAGGGAAACTGCTTTCAAATGGGTGTGCATTATTCTTTGGCGTTAATAAGACGTGAATATGTGCGATTACTGCAAAATGCTTTGCGGCTCACGTTTCACTCTATTCAGGCGCCTGGAAATGCAGAGAAACCTTTCGGCGTATCGATATTCGAATGCGGTGTCCCGATGTGCGCTAGTCCAGGGGAAAACGAGCCGCAGAGCGCCCGAGGCGGCCGCTTGTGCGCATATCGATGCGCCGATTCCTTCGTCGCACGGAATCCGCGCGATTCCTAAAGTCGCCGCTGGCCCGGAAATACAACGGCCACCTTCGGCGCCCGCCACGGACGTGCACGGGACCCGCCGAGGTCAGATCAACAAATGACGAAGATCGGGATCGGTATGCGAGTGGGTATGCGAGTGGGTGTTCGAAGTGAATTGAAAGCGGTGTCCGCGGCCGTGCTGGCCGTGCTGGGCACCTCGGCGATGGCGCAAGGCGCGCCTGCGACGGCCGCTTCAACGGCGACGCTGGACCGCGTCGAGGTGACCGCGCAACGGCGCGTCGAATCGGCGCAGGAGGTCGGCGTGGCGGTGAGCGTGCTGTCCGGCGACGAACTGCGCGCCAAGGGCATCACCAGCGTCAACAAGCTGCAGAACGAAGTGCCGAGCCTGGAGATCGAGCCCGCCTTCGGCAGCGGCCAGCCGCAGTTCCGCATCCGCGGCATCGGCTTCCAGGACTACGGCAGCAACAACTCGTCGCCGGTCGGCGTCTACCTGGACGAGGTGTCCTTCGCCTTCCCGGTGCAGACGCAGGGCCTGCTCTTCGACCTCGAACGCGTCGAGGTGCTGCGCGGACCGCAGGGCACGCTCTACGGCAAGAACACGACCGGCGGCGCGATCAACTTCGTGTCCAAGGCGCCGACGAAGCAGACCGAGTTCGGCGGATCCATCGGCATCGGCTCCTACGGCGCGAAGACGGCGCAGGGTTTCGTCTCCGGCGCGCTCAGCGACACGGTGCGCGGCCGGCTCTCCGCCGCCACCGAGCAGGACGGCGGCTGGCAACGCAACCGGACCACCGGCGAGAAGCTCGGCGACAAGAACATCAGCGCGCTGCGCGGCCAGCTCGAGTGGGACGTGACCCGCGACCTCACCGCGAAGCTCAGCGTCAACCACAACGTCGACAAGTCCGATGTCCAGGGGCTCTACCTCTTCACCGCGCGGCCGAGCTACGGCTTCGCCGCCGATACGAGCCGCCGGTCGACCGGCTGGGGCTTCGCGAGCGACTTCGCCGCGCTGGTCGGCGAATCGGCCGACGCGAAGCCGCACAAGGACAACAGCGCCACCAACGTCGCGCTGACGCTGAACTGGGACCTGGGCGCCACGCAGCTGACGAGCATCACCGCGCACCAGCGCTTTGACCGCAAGGAACTCGCGGACTGGGACGGTACCGAGGTCAACCATTCGGACGTGTTCTGGAAGGACAAGGCCACCACGCTGAGCCAGGAGTTGCGGCTCGCCTCGAAAGGCACGGGCAGCTTCAACTGGGTCGGCGGCGTGTATGCGTCGCGCGAAAAACTCAGCGAGGACTGGACCACCGACTTCCGCCGCGACTACGGCCTGATCACGCGCACACGCTACGACCAGACCGGTCGCACCTGGGCCGTGTTCGGGCAGGTCGACCAGGCGCTGAGCCGCGACCTGAAGCTGGTCGTCGGCCTGCGTCAGGAGCACGAGAAGCGCGCCATCGACGACTTCAGCACCAACACGACGCCGGTCGTCCCGGGCCTTGGCGTCAACGGCGCGGCGCAGTCGCTGTCGAAGAACAACACCTCGGGCAAGCTGGCGCTGGAGTACACGCCGGCGGCGGGACAGCTGCTGTACGGGTCGATCAGCCGCGGCGTGAAGTCCGGCGGCATCACCGCGCACAACACCTTCAACACGCTGGCGCTGGCGCCATTCCAGCCCGAGAAGCTGCTGGCCTTCGAGCTCGGCTACAAGGCCGACCTGAGCCGCAGCCTGCGCGTCAACACGGCGATCTTCCATTACGACTATCGCGACCAGCAGTTCCAGGACGTGACGACGACCGCCACCGGCGCGCTGGTCGGGAAGATCATCAACATCGACAAGTCCAAGGTCGACGGCGGCGAGGTCGAGCTGCAATGGCGCCCGCTGGCCGGCCTGACGATCGGGCAGGCGCTGGGCTACAAGCGCGCGAAGTTCGACCGCTTCAACTCGCCGCTGCTGGGCGACCTGTCCGGGCGCGATCAGTTCCTGCCCAAGGTCAGCTACGGCGGCAACATCGCGTATGCCTGGACGGCGGCCAGCCTCGACTGGCGTGTGGCGGCCGATTACAGCTATCACGCAAAGTACCCGTCCTGGCTGAACCTGCTCAACGTCGACGGCGGCAAGACCTACGACATCCCGAGCTACTGGCTCGCCAACGCGCGGGTGGAGGTGGCGCCGGTCAGCTCGCCGTGGTCGGTGCAGCTCGGCGTGCAGAACCTGTTCAACAAGCAGTACGACCTGACGCGCAACTTCTTCGGCAACCGGCCAAGCACGCAGGATGATCTGAACGTCGCTGCCGCAGGCGCGCCGAGGACGGCGACACTGACCCTGAGCTACAACTACTGAGCCGCGGCCCCGATTCGGGCGCGGCGCGTCGTTGCAAATCCTCGCCATAGCGCTCGCTGCTATGGCTCCGGTTTGCGCCTAGCTCCGCACCCGAATCGGGGCCGCGGAAGTTGCTCAGGGAAGGACTGTCATGTTGCTGAACGACGAGTTGGGAAATCCGTTCCGCGCCGCGTCCTCGGATGCGCGTGCGGGGATCAACGATTTCATCGGCGGTCTGCTCGCGTACGAGACGCGCGCGGAAGGCATCCTGGCCGCCGCGCAGGCGCATCCGGATGCCGTGCTGGCGCAGGTCTACGCCGGCTGGTTGTGGATGTTCCTGGAGTCGCCGCAGGGGCCGCCGCAAGCGCGGCCCTTCCTCGAAGCCGCGGAGCGGGCGCTGCGCGACCAGCCGCCCGTCGCCGCCAGCGGCTCGCCGGACGAGCGCGCGGCGGCGGAACGGGAAGCGCGCCATGTCCAGCTGCTGGCGCATTGGGTGGACGGCGACGCGCCCGCCGCGCAACGCGAGGCCGACGCGTTGATCGAGCACTTCCCGCGTGATCTGCTCGTGGTGAAGCTGCGGCAGTACTTCGCGTTCAACCGCGGCGACTCGCCCGCGATGCTGCGCGCGATCCTGCGCGTGCTGCCGCTGCACGCCGAGAACGCCTATGCCCATGGCATGGCCGCCTTCGCGTATGAGCAGTGCCACCTGCTGGAAGAGGCTGAGGCGGCGGCGCGTCGCGCGCTGGCGCTCAGCGCGAACGAGCGCGAACCCTGGGCGCAGCACGCGCTCGCGCACGTGCTGCTGACGCAGGGCCGGGTCGAGGAGGGCACCCGCCTGCTCGAAGGCTGGCGCTCGGGCTGGACCGGCTTGAACTCGTTCATGTCGACGCATCTGGCCTGGCACCTGGCGCTGTTCTATCTCGCGCGCGGACGCGACGCCGAGGCGCTTGCGCTGTACGACGGCGCGGTGTGGGGCGTGTCGCGGAGCTACTCGCAGGATCAGGCCGGCGCGGTGCAGTTGCTGGCGCGCCTGGAATGGTGCGGCGTGGAGGTTGGCGATCGATGGTCGGAACTGGCCGGCTTCATCGCCGAACGCGGCATCGACACGGTGGAGCCGTTCCTCACGCTGCTTTATCTCTACGGCCTCGCGCGTGCCGAGCGGCCCGAAGCGGAGGCGCTGCTGGCGGCCGTGCGCGAGGCCGATCAAGGCCGACGCGACGTGTGGTCCGACATCGTCTGGCCCGCTGCCGTCGGACTGGTCGCGCATGCGCGCGGCGAGCCGGAACGGGCCTGGCATCCGTTGAGCCAGGCGCTGCCCGGCCTGGTGCACATCGGCGGCAGCCATGCGCAGCGGGATCTCTTCGCGCTGCTGCACGTCGACGCGGCCGCGCATGCCGGCGCGCTGGTCGATGCGCAGCAGGCGCTGGAGTCGCGGCGCCGCGTCGATCCGGACGAGGTGGCGGTCAACCGCCGGCTGGCCGACGTCTATCGACAGCTCGACCTGCCCACGCTGGCGGATGAGGCACGACGGCGCGTGGCGCGCGTGACGGCGGAATCGGGATGGCGCGCATGACGATGGGAGAGGGGATGACTGCTGCCTTCCGGCGCCGTGCGCAGGTGATGATCGCCAGCGTGCTGATCGCGTTCTCCGGCGCGTTCTCCGGCGCGCTCGCGGCGGCGCCCGCCGATCGCGAGGTCCGCATCGCGATGCAGCTGGAACCGCCGATCCTCGACCCCACCTCCAGCGCCGCCGCGCCGATCGGGGAGCTGGTCTACGGCAATCTCTTCGAAGGTCTGCTCACGCTGGGTGAGGACGGGTTGCCGAAGCCGCGCCTGGCAGAAAGCTGGGAAGTCCTCGACGGCGGTCTGCATTACCGCTTCCAACTGCGCGACGGCGTGCGCTTCCACGACGGCACAGTCTTCGATGCGAGCGTCGCGAAGTTCGCGCTCGACCGCGCCAGGGCGCCGGAGTCGCCCAATCCGCAGCGCACGTCGCTGGCCGCGATCACGCGTGTGGTCGCGAGCAGTCCGCGCGTGCTCGACATCTGGCTGCGCGAGCGCTCGGGCCGCCTGCCGATCGCGCTGTCGAGCGCCGCGCTGGTGATGGTCGCGCCCGCCACCGCGGACAACAACCGCACGACGCCGGTCGGCACCGGGCCTTGGCGTTTCGACCAATGGCGCCGCGGCGACTCGGTGACGCTGCGACGCAATGCCGACTACTGGGGGGTGGCATCGACGCAGACGTCGACCTTGGAGCGCCTGCGCTTCCGTTTCATCGCCGATCCCACGGCGGCGTATGCGGCGCTGATGGCCGGCGACATCGACCTGTTCCCCAACTTCCCGTCGCCGGAGAACCTGGCGCAGTTCCGCGCGGACCGGCGCTTCGCGGTGGAGATCGGCAGCAGCGAGGGCGAGACGATCCTCGCCTTCAACCACCGCAACCCGCTGCTGGCCCAGCTCGCGGTGCGGCGCGCGATCTCCCATGCCATCAACCGCCAGGCGCTGATCGAGGGCGCGATGTTCGGCTACGGCGAGCCGATCGGCAGCCACTTCCCGCCGCGCAACGCGGCCTACGTGGACCTGACGGCCGCATCGAACTTCGACCCCGCGCGTGCGCGGGCGGCGCTCGCGGAGGCCGGAATCGCGCCGGCGACGATCCCGCCGCTGCGGATGAAGCTGCCGCCGACGTCCTACGCGCGGCGCTGCGGCGAGATCCTCGCGGCGCAGCTCGCGGCGATCGGGCTGCGGGTGCAGATCCAGAACCTCGAATGGGCGCAGTGGTTGGACCAGGTCTACACGCGCCACGACTTCGACCTCACCGTCATCGTCCATGCCGAGCCGCAGGACTACGACATCTACGGCCGCGACGGCTACTACTTCGGCTATCGGAGCCCGGCCTACCAGGCGCTGCTGCGCGTGCTGGACGCGACCAGCGATCCGGCGGAACAGCGCGAGCGGCTCCACGCGATCCAGCGCCGGCTCAGCGACGACGCGGTCAACGGCTTCCTGTTCCAGTACCCTCGGCTGCTGGTGCGTCGCGCGGACCTGCACGGGCTCGGCACCAACGGCATCGGCGGCGTGGAACTCGCGGGCGCGTTCTTCGGGGGCGCCAGTGTGGACGGGCAGGGCGCGTCGGTCGGGAGCGGCTCGCGCGCCGCGAGTGGCCCGGCGGGCGCGCGCTGGTCGTTCCTGGCGCTCGCGCTCGTGGGCGCGGCGCTGGCGGCGGCGTGGCTCGTGTGGGTCGGTCGCCGCTGCGATCCCGCCTGGCTGGCGGCGCGCGGCGTGAGCCTCGCGCTGACCCTGGTGCTGGCGAGCTTCGTCGTCTTCGCGCTCGTGCAGCTGGCGCCGGGTGATCCGGCGCGGCAGATCCTCGGGCTGCAGGCCGACGAGGCGACGGTCGCGCAGTTGCGACGGGAGCTCGGCCTCGACGCGTCGTGGCCGAGCCGCTACCTCGACTGGGTCGCCGGGCTGCTGCGCGGCGACTTCGGCAACAGCATCACCTACCGCGTGCCGGTGTCCGGCCTGCTGCTGGAGCGCCTGCCGCTGAGCGTGCCGCTGGCGCTGTACGCGCTGCTGCTGGCGGTCGCGATCGCGGCTCCGGCGGGCCTCGGCGGCGCATGGCGGCCCGGTAGTCGCCTGGATCGCTTCATCGACCAGCTCAGCCAGTTGGGCCTCGCGGTACCGAACTTCTGGCTGGGCCTGCTGTTGAGCCTCGTCTTCGCCGTCGGGCTGCGCTGGGTGCCCGCCGGTGGTTTCGAAGGCTGGGGTCAGGGCTTGTCCGCCGGACTGGCGTCGCTGACGCTGCCGGCGATCGCGCTCGCCTTGCCGCAGGCGGCCATCCTGGCGCGCGTGCTGCGCGGCAGCCTGCTGGACCTCGGCGGCGAGGATTTCCTGCGCACCGCGCGCGCCAAGGGCGCCGGCGACTGGCGCGTGCTGTGGCGCCACGCGCTGCCCAACGCGGCGCTGCCGCTGCTCACGCTGCTGGGTCTGCAGCTGTCCTTCCTGCTGGCGGGGTCCGTGATCATCGAGAACGTCTTCTTCCTGCCCGGCCTCGGCCGGCTGCTGTTCCAGGCGGTCGCGCAGCGCGACCTCGTGCTGGTGCAGAGCGTGGTGCTGCTGCTGGTCGCGACCGTGGTGCTGCTGTCCTTCATCGTCGATCTCAGCGGGCGTGCCGCCGATCCGCGCCTGGCGCGCGCGGGAGGCCGGTCATGAGCGCGCATCCGTCACGTCCCTCACGTCCTCCACATCTTCCAGGCAGGCTCATCGGCGGTCTCGTCCTGAGCGCCGTGCTGTCGGCGCTGGCGCTGCTGTCGCTGTGGTGGACGCCGTGGGACCCCGCCGCGCTGGATCTGCCCGCGCGCTTGCAGGGACCGTCGTGGACGCACTGGCTGGGCACCGATGCGCTCGGCCGCGATGTGCTGTCGCAGTTGATGCGCGGCGGCGCGACCTCGCTGGGCGTGTCGCTGGTCGCGGTGGCGCTGGGGGCCGGCGTCGGCGTACCGCTGGGCCTGTGGGCGGCGGCGCGGGGCGGCGGGGTCGACGAGCTGCTGATGCGCGGCAACGACCTCGTCTTCGCGTTTCCGTCGCTGCTGCTGGCCGTGCTGCTGAGCACGGCGCTCGGGCCCGGCGCGATCAACGCGATCCTGGCGGTGGGCGTGTTCAACATCCCCGTCTTCGCGCGGCTGACGCGCGGCGCGGCGCTGCCGCTGTGGCAGCGGGAATTCACGCTGGCCGCACGCGTCGCCGGCAAGGGCGCGTGGCGCATCTCGATCGAGCACGTGCTGCCCAACCTGGGCGGATTGCTGCTGGTGCAGCTGAGCATCCAGCTCGCGCTCGGACTGCTGGCCGAGACGGGGCTCTCCTACCTGGGCCTGGGCACGCAGCCGCCACAACCGAGCTGGGGCCGCATGCTGGCCGACGCCCAGACGCTGACGGCGCTTGCGCCGACGCTGGCGGTGTTTCCAGGTCTGGCGGTGGCGCTCTCGGCGCTGGCTTTCCAGCTGGTGGGGGACGGGCTGCGTGAGCGGCTGAACCCGCGATCCGCCCGATCGCATGGATCGCATGGATCGAACGGATCACTCGGATCACACGCATCACTTGGATCGGATCGATCGAATCGATCTGACTGGACCTTCCCATGACGGTGACTCTTTCCCCGCCCGGCGCGGCGCTGCTGCGCGTGCGCGATCTCTCGCTGCAGGCCGGCGAGCGCCGCCTGCTCTTCGTTCCGGAACTGGACGTGGCCGCGGGCGAGATCGTGGGCCTCGTCGGCGAGTCCGGATCCGGGAAGTCGCTGACCGCACTGGCCCTGCTGGGTCTTCTCCCGCCGGAGCTGTCGCGGCGGGGCTCGTTGCACTTGGAGGGCGTTGATCTGGGCGCGCTCGACGAGGCCGGTTGGCGGCGCGTGCGCGGCGCTCGCGTGGGTTTGGTGTTCCAGGAGCCGATGACGGCGCTGAACCCGTTGATGCCCATCGGCGCGCAGATCGAGGAGGCGCTGCGGCTGCACGGTCGGGGCAATGCCGCCGAACGGCGAGCGGAGGTGGACCGGTTGCTGGAGCGCGTCGGTCTGCGGACTTCAGGCGTCGCAGCGGACAAAGCGACGGGCGTGGACGCGCGCCGCTATCCGCATGAGCTGTCCGGCGGTCAACGCCAGCGCGTGGCCATCGCGATCGCGGTGGCCTGCCGGCCGCGCCTGCTGATCGCCGATGAGCCGACGACGGCGCTCGACGTCCGCAGCCAGGCGCAGATCCTCGATCTGCTCAGGCGACTGGCGCGGGAGGACGGCTGCGGGCTGCTGCTGATCACGCACGACCTCGGCGTGGTCGCGGAGATGGCCGACCGGCTGGTCGTGCTGCGACAAGGCGAGGTGCAGGAGCAAGGCCCGATGCGGCAACTGCTCGATCCGCCGCGTCATCCGTACACGCGGGCGCTGGTCGAGCAATCGCGGCTGACCTCGGCGCTGCCGCGTGAGACGCCGATGGCCGAGACCAGCGAGCGCGACGTGCCCGTCGTGCCCTTGCTGTCGCTGCGCGCGATCGTGTGCGAGTACCCCGCGGCCGACCGCAGCTTCTTCCGTCCGCGCCGGCGCGTGCGGGCCGTCGATCATGTGAGCTTCGACGTGCTGCCCGGCGAGCGCGTCGGCCTGGTCGGCGAGTCGGGCAGCGGCAAGTCCACGCTGCTGCGGACGGTGCTCGGATTGCAGCGGCCGGCGTCAGGCGAGGTCCGACTGGCCGGAGAGCGATTCACCGGCGCCGAGACGGCCTTGCGGCGGCGCGTGCAGATCGTGTTCCAGGATCCGTATGGCAGCTTCGATCCGCGCTGGCGCGTGGAGCGGGTGCTCGCCGAGCCCTTGCATCTGCTGAGACCGGCGTTGAGCGAGGCACAGGCGCGCGATCGCGCCGTGCATCTGCTGGAGCAGGTCGGGCTGGGCGCCGATGCGCTGCGGCGCTTCCCGCACGAGTTCTCCGGCGGACAGCGCCAGCGGCTCGCGATCGCGCGGGCGCTGATGGTCGAACCCGACCTGCTGGTGCTGGACGAAGCGGTCTCCGCGCTGGACGTCTCGCTGCGGGCGCAAGTCCTGACCCTGCTGGAGCGCCTGTGCCGCGAGCGCGGCGTGGCCACGCTGTTCGTCACGCACGATCTGGCGGTGGTGCGCGCGGTCACGGATCGCGTGATCGTGCTGCAGCAAGGCCGCGTGGTGGAAGAGGGCGCCACCGCCGAGGTCTTCGCCGCGCCGCGGCATGCGTACACGCAGGCGCTGCTCGCGGCGGCGCCGGACCTGGACCGCGCGCTGGCCTCGAGGCGACGTGCGGAGGCAGACGCCGCGTAGAGGCCCGGGCGCTCAAGCGGGCGCCGAAGGTCGCTGCCGGCCATTTCGAAGTGACGGCTGTGCGATGGCCATCAACACGGCACGACTCCCTCCTATACTCCGCGCCCATCACGCCAAAGCGGTCCCGTTCAGAGGACTTCGGCGACCGATCTTTCAACGGGGAGGAACCCATGATTTCAGCGAAGCGCACGCATGCCGCCATTCTGGCGGCGATCTCGACCCTCATCGTCGCGGCCTGCGGCGGCGGTGGCGACGCCGGTCCGGACTCGGTCGCCCGGGCCTCGTCGGTGCCGACGACGCTCAGCGCCAACCAGCAGATCTTCGAAAGCTTCATCCTGGCACCCGCCGAGGGCAGCTACTTCCTGCACTGGAACCTGAACTACTCCGGCGCGCAGACCGCCGGCGTGAGCTACGCGTATTCGGACTTCGGCCTGCTGACGGCGTCGCCGTTGACGAGCGGTCCGCAGCCCAGCCCGCAGAGCGCTCCCCACAACATCACCAGCACGCTGGCGCTGCCCACGCCGGGCGCCACGCGCGTGCTGAAGAACGGCGCCGTGCTGGTCGCGAGCAGGTCGAGCACGGTGTCGTACGTCGGCGACGACGTGCGCGTGGACTCGCTCGCCGCGGACGGCGTCACCGTGGTGTTCTCCGAGGTTCGCAGCAACTACGAAACCGTGGCGCTGACCGGCCTCGTCAAGTCGGCGCCGGCGGACTTCGCGCACTTCCACAACTCGTTCTTCTCGAACGCGAACGTGCTCGACGCTACCGCGACGTATCTGCCCGGTGCGGCCTACCTCAAGTTCGACCAGACCAACAAGGGCGACCGCTACAACGCCTTCGACTGCACGACGGCGACCACCGGCACCAACATCACGCCGTGCCGCACCGCCACGACGCTGACGGCCGCGCTCACTGCGGGCATCACGTCCAACAGCGACGGCACCACGTATCGCCTGGCCAACGGCACCATCAGCACGGTCGACGGCGTGTCGGTCTGGGTGGCGACCAATCCGCGTCCGCAGTCGGCCACGATGACCTCGACGGTCCAGTACCGCGTCTACTTCGAACTGAACGGCAACGTCTACACCGGCGGACTGACCAAGGACGGCGCGCTGATGGGCGACAGCTACTACGTGTCGAATCCGGCCGGCACCACGGTCACCCAGCGGCTCACCTTCCTGCCCTTCGACATCCGCATGAACAAGGCCGCGCATGACAGCATCGCGGCGGCGATGAAGATCTGATGGGGGCGCCTTCGGCGCGCCGCCCCTGAACGCATGGCGCCGGGCACTGCTCGGCGCGATCATCTTCTGGGGCATTGCCGCTGTGCTGTTCCCCATGCTCCTGATGACCGGCATTCCGTACTACCAGGCGCACGGGCGACTTTTCGAGATCCTTCCCGGTCTGGCAACGCCCGCGCGGTAGCTGACGACCCGGGTCAGCGGACCGGGCGACGCCGGCCGTCCTCATCGACCCAGTACCGGCCGCCGTTGCCGTCGGAGTAGACCTCGCGCTCGCGTCCGTCGACGAGCAGCCGTCCGATGACTGCGCCCGCGACGGCGCCGACCACGGCGCCCGTCACGGCGCTGCCGCCGGCCACGGCACCGACGACCGCGCCGCCGACGGCGCCCACGCCCGCATTGCGCGCGTCACGCGTGGCACAACCGACCGTCATGGCGGCGCAGGCGGCGATGAGCGCCGCGTTCCTCAGCAGGGATGTCCTCATGGCTTTCCTCAACGATGTTGGTGGATGAACCCGCACGGCAAGCGCTGTGCCTTTCCCTCCGCCTTTACCTTTGTCCTTGCCCTTGATCGGGGAGGCGGCACCGGACGGGGAGACATCACCGAAGCGCGGCGCTAACGCGGTCTTGACGAGTGCGGTGTCGAAAGAGGCAGCGCTGCTTCACATACGCAAAACAAAGCGAAAAACAAAGAGAAATAGTGCGCGCCTGGCTCGCGGAATGGGCGATATCCGCCTCCTATACTCGCCGCCGCAAAACGCCGGAGCGGTCCCGTCGATGGACCGCCAGGCAGTCGATTTCAACGGGAGGAGGACCCCATGGTCTCAGTGAAGCGCAAGAACGCTGCCGCATTGGCAGCCCTGTCGGTCATCGTCGCGGCCTGCGGCGGTGGCGGTTCCGACGACGGCCCGGCGCCCGTCATCGCCACGCAGCCGATGAACGCCACTGTGCTCACCGACGGCACGACGATGTTCACGGTCGTGGCCACGGGCAGCGGTCTCGGCTATCAATGGCAGAAGAACGGCGTGGCCATCGCGGGCGCCACGTCCGCGTCGTACCAGACGCCGGCCGTCACGTCCGCGGACAGCGGCGCCAAGTACACGGTCGTGGTGACGAACTCGTCCGGCAGCGTCACGAGCTCGGCCGCGCAGCTGACGCTGCAGCTGAGCGCCAACCAGCAGGCCTTCGAGAACCTGATCCTGTCGCCCAACGCGGGCAGCTACTTCCTGCACTGGAACCTCAACTACTCGGGTCCGCAGATCAATGTCACGAACTACGCCTACTCGGACTTCGGCGTGCTGACAGCGTCGCCGTTGACCAACGGTCCGCAGATCAACGCGCAGAGCGCCCCTCACAACATCACGAGCACCTTGGCGCTTCCCTCGCCGGGACCGACGCGGGTGCTCAAGAATGGCGTCGTTCTCGTCGTGCCGGCCACGGCAGGGTCGAACAAGGTGAGCTACGTGAACAGCGACGTGCGCGTCGACTCGCTCGCCGCGGACAACACCACGGTGGCGTTCTCGGAGATCCGCAGCAACTACGTGACCGTGCCGCTGACCGGCACCATCGCCGCGACACCGGCTGACTTCGCGCATTTCCACAACTCGTTCTTCTCGAACGCGGGCGTGCTCAACGCCGCGGCCACCTATGCGGCGGGATCGAGTTACGTCAAGTTCGCGCAGACCAACAAGGGCGACCGCTACAACGCCTTCGACTGCACGACGGCGACCACCGGCGCCGCGGTCACGCCGTGCCGCACGGGCATGACGCTGACGGCCGCGATGACCGCCGGCATCGTGTCCAACAGCGACGGCACGACCTACGTCCTGGCCAACGGCGCGGTCCGCACCGTCGACGGCGTGCCGGTCTGGGTGGCGACGAATCCGCGTCCGCAGTCGGCGACGCTGAGCTCGACGGTCCAGTACCGCATCTACTTCGAGCTCAACGGCAACGTCTACACCGGCGCGCTGATCAAGGACGGCACGCTGCTGGGCGGCAGCTACTACGTGTCGAATCCGAGCGGCGCCACGGCCGTCGACCGGCTCACCTTCCTGCCCTTCGACATCCGCATGAACAAGGCGGCGCATGACAGCATCGTGGCGGCGATGAAGATCTGATGGGATCACCGTTGAGCTGAAGGCATTCGGCTCCTCCGTCGCCGCCGGCTTGCGCATCGACTGCGCAACACCGGCGGCGATTTCCTTTCAAGCCGTCAACAGACTCGGCCGCACCTGCTGCCAGCGCTTGCGCTTGGCATCCGCCTCGCCGAGCTCGGTGGCCGCGACGTACGCGATGAACTCGTAGCGCGGCAACTGCTCGGTGTTCACCTCGCCGCGCAGCACGTACGTGGGCACGAGCACGCTCTGCACCTCGGTGGGCGGGATGGCGAGCAGGCCCAGTTCCACCGAGGCCACGGTCACCTTGGCGCGTTCGTCCAGCCGGGCCAGCGCCTCGCTGGCGGCGAAGCGGCGCATCGCCTCCTCGGGCTCGACGCTGGCCCGCGCGCCGATGCGCTCGACCGCCCGGGCGAAGCGGTAGGCCTGCATCATCTGCCCGTCCGCCGCGACGGTGACCTGGGCCTTGGCGCCCGGTCCCACGAGCGGCAATCCGTCAAGCGCGTAGCGGTAGTTGACCTGCAGGCCGACCACCTTGCGTTCGCCCTCGCGCTTATCTCGCGTGGCCTGGAGCACTGACAGCTCGGTCACCGAGTGGACGTCCGGCCGTGCGTATTCGTCGCCGATCATCGCCATCACGCGCTTGGCCGTCTCGAGCGCGCGCTCGCGATCGGGCGGATCGAGCACCAGGTGGCGGCCTTCCGCATCGATGTCCAGGCGCTCGATGCGCAGCGAGTGGCTGGCCTGGTAGACCTCGAGCGCCGAGGTCTCGTTGCGGCAGACGTACCACGCGCCGGCATCGGCGACATCGCCCTTCATGTCGAAGCGCGCGGCCAGGCGGGCGACCTTGTCCGGTGTCCAGGTGGGCGGCAGGGCCGCATACACGGGCAGCTCGCGATTCACGCGCGGCAGGTCGGGAAACTGGATCTTCACACTCATCTCGTACTCCTTGAACTCAGCAGGCGCCGCGGGCGTAGTAGAGGACGTTGGGGCTGTCCGGATCCGCCGAGACGCTGCCCTTGCCCCACCAGTGGTCGTTGTAGGTGTCGGTGCCTTCGGCGTCGGCGCGCAGGTAGGCCCATTGCGTGTCCGAGCCCTCGGTGTCCTGACAGGCCTTGATCCAGGCGCGGCGGACGGTCTCGCCGTTGTTCAGGTACTGCGCGAGGATGCGGCCGCGGTCGGCCTCGTCGGAGGTGGTGGTGTGGAAGCCGAGGATGTAATGCAGGCCCTTGAAGACCGGCCATCCCCAGCGGCTGAACACGCCGCTTTCCTCCAGCACGTTGCAGGCGTCCAGCGCGATCCATTCGAGGTCCTGGTCGCCCCAGCGGATCTCGGTGGGTCGGGCGAGCGCGTCGTCGATCTTGACGCCGAAGTGGAAGCCGCCCGGCGAGCCGTGGCCGGAGAAGAACACCATGTCGACGTTGTCGGCCCAGATCGTGTCGGAGCCCGAGGCCGGCGAGCCGACGCCCTGCTGCTCGAAGTCGCGGTCCCACGCGAGGTCGTCGCCCCACTGGAAGCGGCGCGTGGCGCTGAGCGTGTTGTAGAACCCCTCGGCCTGAGGCTTGGTGTTGGTGAGGTCGGACGCCAGCCCGTGGTACTGGCGCACCCATTCGATTCCGATACTGCCCATGTGAACTCCCCTTTGAACAGCGCGACGGCTGTGATTGCGAGGGCGCAAAGATGCGCCGGGGAGGGCAGGGCGGGCAACGCTGGAACTAGGGAGGCGGCGCGGGAGTCGGGGATCAAGCTAGGGGGGCGTGTGGGCAGCGACGACAGGATCGGCGTCATGCCGGGCAACACGTTTGCCCCGATCGGATCGGGCCGCTCCACGGTGGAGGGCCGCCGGAAAGGAACACGACGATGTTGATCATCATGGGTGCATTCGGGCATGTGGGATCCGAGGTGGTGAAGGCCTTGCTGCGCGATGAGCAGGACGTCATCGTCGTGACGCATGACCCGGGGCACGCGTGGCGATGGGAAGGGACCGGCGCGCAGGTCGCGCTGGCGGACGTGAACGATCCGGATGCCATGCGCGCGGTGTTCAGGCAGGGACGACGGGCCTTCCTCCTCAACCCGCCGGCGGCGGTGGACGGAGACACCGACAAGACCGAGCGGCGCACGGTGGCGCGCCTCCTCGAGGCCTTGCAGGGGAGTGGCCTCGAGAAGGTGGTGGCCGAATCGACGAGCGGCGCCCGTCCCGGCGAGCGCCTGGGCGACCTGAACGTGCTCTGGGAGCTGGAGGAACGGCTGCGGCATCAGCCGATCCCCGCAGCGATCAATCGCGCGGGCTTCTACATGAGCAACTGGGATGCGCAGCTCGATGCGGTGCGCGAGTCCGGCGAGCTCGTCTCGCTGTTTCCCGCCGACCTGCGCCTGCCGATGGCGGCCCCGCGCGATCTCGGCGAGATCGCTGCGAGGCGCCTGGTCTCATCGCTCGCCGATGTCGGTGTCCAGCACGTGGAGGGCCCTGAGCGCTACAGCGCGAACGACGTCGCCGCCGCCTTCGCCGCGGCCTTGCAGCGGGACGTCCGGGTGGTCGTCACGCCGCGGGAGCAGTGGGAGGCGTCGTTCCGCGGACTGGGGTTCTCGCAGGCGGCGGCCGAGTCCTATGCGCGGATGACCGGCGCCACGCTGGATGGCCTCGATCTGCCCGAGGTGTCCATCAAGGGCCGCGTCACGATCGACGAGTACGTACGCGATCTGGTGGAGGCGACGCGTCCGTCGGCGTGAGCAGCGCTGGAGGCAACGCCTCCAGCGCGTGACGCCCGAGGACACGAAGCGGAATCCAGGCCGGGTGCTGCATGGCAGCGAGGTTCGACTCCCGGCCTGAGCCCGCTGGCAGCGTCGTCGCGGGCACCGCGTCGAGCGCGCACGCGAGGGCCAAGATCCAGGCTTCCTGCTCGGCGTTGAAATGGCCCTTTCCAACGAGGTACTGACCGGCCTGCACCTCGTCCTTGAGCTCCCAGGCGACATTGAAGTCGCTGATGGATTCGCATTGCTCCTCGGCTGTGGAGGCGAGGATGGCGAGCGCTTCGGCGAAGACGCGATAGGCGTCGGGGACGTGGTCGTCGGACATGCGCGATCGATCGTTGCTCACAAACATTGCCCCTGCACCGCGCATGCCGCGATCAGGAGAAGCACCGGGGCCATCGCGCCGGAGAAAGCCGAGAGGGTCAATAGCATCAGCAGCCGAACGCCGTCAGATAGGTCGTCGGCGGGTTCTTTCCTGGCCGGGCCCGGCTCGACAGCACCAAGGCCTGATGGGACGAGTTCGAGCCGTTGAGGTGGAACAGGAAGTCTGGCCGACCGTCACCGTCGAAATCGCCCAGCGCCTCGATGGTCACGTCCCATCCATAGCCGCCGAGATCGTATTCATACCGTTGGCCTTCGATCTCCAACGTGAACTGCGTGCCCTCGCCATACGGACGGCCATCGGCGGTCCGCAAGCCGTTCTGCAGCGTGAAGGCATAGGACAGTTCGGCGAGTTTGAGCTGGAAGCGATGGCCAAGTTCCGGCACCAGGCGCGTCGTGCCGTTCTTGAATCGATGCAGCGGAACGACGCCAGCCTTCAGGCGCGGGCCGGGAAGTCGAACGTAGACATCTCCGTCGTCGGAGACTCCGTCGCTATCGTCCAGCTCGATCTCCTGTTGCTGCTCGGCGATCTGTCGATGCGCGAGGATGGACTTGAAGGCGGTCTTCGCCTCGTTGGTCGGGAGCGGCGTCAGCGTCATCGTGGCGGCCTTGGCGTCGACGCGCATCGCCACCCAGCCGTCCATCGGCCACTGCGCGGCGGGGATCTTGTCGAACGGAGCGGGCACCTCATAGCTGCCCACGGAGCCACGCCACTCGCCTTGTTGCAGCATCACGCCGGGCGGCGCGAGTGGGGGATCCGCGGCGTTGACTGCCGTGACCGCAGCGATCAATCCGACGCCCCACGCGAGGCATCGCACCCGACGGTGGCAAGCGAGAGAAGACAGGGGTCGAATGAAGCGGTTCATGCGGTCCTGGGGTGCTGACATTCAGTGGTCGGGATCGGTCCAGCTTGGGCGCAAACCACGGGCGGACTCGTCTCGTACTTTATCCAGCGATTGCGGGTCGCCCATGCGGGCTTCGATCTCGCCGACACATCCCCAACAGTCACCGCCGCAGTCGGTTGACAGCGGATCGTCGGGCTGGCCGAGCAGCCGGTCGCAGAGCTTGCACGTCATCGATCTCTTGGGCCGGAGTTCCGCACTGTGTCGTCCGTCACCACGTCATTGCCGCCGTCGAGTGCCATCTCCCGGCCCGTCCACCGGGTGATGCGGGCTCCGTCGAGCTGCATCACGCTCATCTCAGGATTCATGGACCGCTCTTTACCAGTTGATGTTGGCCGAGCGGCATTCACACAAAGACACGCCTTTCGGCACCACACGTCCGCACTTGTGACAGGCATCGTCCACCGCGAGATGAAGGGCCAGGGCTTTTGCCGCTCGCGGTTCGAGCCCGAGGACTGTCTCGGCATATTTCGCAGCTTCCAAGCGACTCCGTCGAGCGAATACACCAAGCCGTACCGCGTCTTCGGGCTTCAGCTCCGAGGGCCACACGACGAAGGTTCGACATTTGAGGCACTTGATGTGCGGTCGGCCGGCAGGGTCGATCAATGGGTCGCGCATGGTTGTTCAGAAGAGGATCACCGCCCAGATGCCAACCCATAAGAGGAAACCCAGGGAGAGCACGGCTGTGACCGCGCCGTGCCGTGCCGGCCACTTCGAGTCCGGGTATCTCTCCTTCAGCGCGTCGAGGTCTCGTCGGATGAGTTCCGCCCGGGACTCGCCGTCGTAGGGCCTTCGCGGCGCGCTGTTGCTGACGGGTACCCACACCTCGCCGAGGAAAGCGAAGCACATCAGCAGGTAGACCATGCAAGCGGCGAAGACGCCTCCCCCTTCATGTCGTGACCATGCAGCCAGACCGCTCCGGCGATCAGTCCGGCGACGGCCAACAGACAGAACACGCGCATTGATTTGGACATGGTCCTAGTGTCGCCGCGCGAGCCAACAACTTTCAGAAACACCGCCGCCGATGTTTCCGAACCGGGCCTCTCACTTCATCGCTGCGCCGCGAGGAACTCCCCCACATCCTTCGCCGACCGCTCCGGAATCTCCCGCTGCGGCAGGTGCCCGACGTTCGGATAGACGATCAGCTTCGCGCCAGGGATCGCCGCGGCGAAGCGGCGCGAGTGCTCGACCGGGATCAGCGGGTCGTAGTCGCCGTGCAGCACCAGCGTCGGCACCTTCACGGTGGCGAGCAGCTCCTTGGTCGCCGTCGCATGACTCGCGGGCGAGGCCGACATCAGGATGTCCCGATGGCCCGGATAGCGCTGGTAGCGGGCCCAGCGGTCGATCACCGCGTCGGTGATGAGCGCCTTGTCGTGGACCTGCGCGGTCAGGCCTTGCTTGATCAGCGGACGGTTGTCGATGCTGGCGAGCAGGTCGCGACCCCACTTGTATTGCAGCAGGCGGAAGGCGAGCGACGGGCTCGTGCCGGTGGCATCGCTGGGCCAACCCGCCGCGGACACCAGCACCAGCGCCTGCACGCGCTCCGGCGCCGCCAGCGCGAGCTTCCACGCCACGCCGCCGCCCATCGAGTTGCCCGCCACCGCGAAGCGCTTCACGCCGATCTTGTCGGCGAAGCCCAGCACGATCGCGGTGAACGCGCCGCCGTTGAGCACGAAGCCCGCCGGCGCGGCCGTCAGGCCGTGGCCGGGCAGGTCCAGGCTGATGACGCGCCACTTCTCGCGCAGCACCGGCGACCAACCTTCCCAGGTCGCATAGGAATCGCCGTAGCCATGGAGCAGCAGCAGGACCGGCGCGTCGGCCGGCCCTTCGTCGCGGTAGTGCAGCCGCAGGCCGGGGCTGACCTCGACGTAGCGCTCATGAGGTGTCTGGAACTCGCGCTCCAGCTGCTCGGCGGGCAGGTCGGGCGCGCGCAGCGACCACCACGCGATCGCCGCCAGCGCGACCAGCGCCAGCAGCACGACGAGAACGACATACGAAAGGATCTTCAGCAAGGCGGGACTCCAGTAGGAGGCGAGAGCCTAACCACCTGCGCGCCTGTCGCGCCAGTGCCGCTTGGACGCATGCCGCATATGCAGATGCGGACGACTTCCTTGGGCGCTGGGGCGGCGCTGCCCAGAATCCCGGCCAGCGCCGCTTGCGGCATCACGGGCTCGTCCGTCCGGTCCACCGATCGACTGATCGACCGACCGATCGACGGATAGACAAATGGACGGGGCGAGCTCTCCGACTTCAAGGGAATGCGATGAAACGATCTTGGATCCGCGTGTTGACTGCCGGGTTGAACGGCGCATTGGCGGGTGCGTTGGCGCTGTCCTCCAGCGCGTGGGCGCAGACGCGCGAGGTCACCTTCGCCTATCAGGACATGCTGGTGCCGCTGCGCACGCTGATCGAGTCCGGCGAGCTGGAGAAGAGCACCGGCTACAAGATCCAGTGGCGGCAGTTCGGCGGCGGCGGCGACGTCATCCGCGCGATGGCCTCCGGCGACGTGCAGATCGGCGAGGCCGGCTCCAGTCCGATCGCCGCCGCCGCGAGCCAGGGTCAGGACCTGCGCCTGTTCTGGATCCTGGACGACATCGCCGACGCCGAGGCGCTCGTGGCCCGCAACGGCAGCGGCATCCAGTCGTGGAAGGACCTGAAGGGCCCGTGCAGATCGTCAACCTGCGTCCGCCCGAGGTCGCCGCCGCCTGGGAGCGCGGCGACATCGACGCCGCCTTCGTCTGGGATCCGGCGCTGGCCCGCATCAAGGCCAGCGGCAAGGTCATCGCGACCTCCGGCAGCATCGGCCGCAAGGGCCATCCGACCTTCGACGGACTCGTCGTCAACGCGCAATGGGCGGCGAAGCACGAGGCCTTCGTCGTCGCGCTGGTGCAGGCGCTGTCGCGCGCCGACGCGGCCTATCGCACCCAGGGCGCGCGCTGGACGCCCGATACGCCGGAGGTCCGGGCCATCGCGAAATGGAGCAAGGCCGATCCGAAGGACGTGCCCGCCGCCATCGCGCTCTACCGCTTCCCCACGCCGCAGGAACAGCTCTCGCCCCAGTGGCTGGGCGGCGGCGCCGCGAAGGCGCTGGCCAACACCGCGGCCTTCCTCAAGGAGCAGGGCCGGGTGCAGGAGCTCAAGCCGGACTACGGCGCCTTCGTCACCGGTGAATACGTGAAGAAGGCGCTGGCGGCGCGCTGAGGCGCCGACGACGACGCCCAGCGATGACGACGCTCGAACTGCGCGGACTCGAGATCCGCTACGCCGGTCCCGACGGCGCCGCGGTGCAGGCGCTTGCGCCGGTGGACCTGCGCGTCGCCGGCAGCGAGTTCGTCGTGCTGCTCGGCGCGTCGGGCTGCGGCAAGACCAGCCTGCTCCATGCCGTGGCCGGCTTCCTGCCGCCGAGCGACGGCGAGATCCTGCTCGACGGCCAGCCGGTCGAAGGTCCGGGCGCCGATCGTGGCGTCGTGTTCCAGCGCCATGCCTTGCTGCCGTGGCTGAATGTGCGCGACAACGTGGCCTTGCCGCTGCGCATCCGCGGTGTCGGCAAGGCCGAGCGACATGAGGCCGCCGAGCGATGCCTCTCCCTGCTCGGGCTCGCCGGGCAGGGCGCGCGCCGCATCTGGGAACTCTCGGGTGGCATGCAGCAGCGCGTGGGCATCGCGCGGGCGCTGGCCAGCGATCCGGCCTTGCTGCTGATGGACGAGCCGCTCGGTGCGCTCGACGCCTTCACGCGCGAGCAGGTGCAGGAGCAACTGCTGCGGGTCTGGCAGCGGACCGACAAGCTGGTGCTCTTCATCACGCACTCGGTCGAGGAGGCGCTGTTCATGGCCACGCGGCTCGTGTTGATGAGCCCCGGCCCGGGTCGCATCGTGCGCGAGTTCGACGCGCTGCCGTTCTCGCGCCGCTTCCTCGCGCACGGCGATGCGCGCGCGGAGAAGTCCAGCCGCGAGTTCATCGAGTTGCGCGAGGAGGTGCTCGCGCAGTTGCATGGGCGTCACGTCGCGCCGCTGTCCGCGCCTCCGGAGCCCGGTGAGGCCTCTCTCCCGGGCGTCCGCCAGGACCCGCGCGTGGAGCTGCGGCATGCCGCCGCCTGAGCGCGCGGCGGCGACGCCGGTGAAGACCGCGCCGGCCGCGCGGGTCAGTCGCTTCATCGGATTGGAGGAGGGGTCCACCCGATGGATCAGTGTCGGCACGATCGCCGCGCTCCTGCTGCTGTGGTGGCTCGTGACCGCGGCGGGTTGGGTCAAGCCCTTGTTCCTGCCGTCGCCGCAGGCGGTGGGTCGACAGTTCGCCGAATACCTCACCGGCCAGGCCAACGACCTGCCGCTGTGGCGGCACCTGGCCGCCAGCCTGGCGCGCGTGATGGGTGCCTTCGTGCTGGCGTGCGCGACGGCGATCCCGATCGGTCTGGCGATGGGCATGTCGCGTTGGGCGCGCGGGCTGCTCGATCCGCCGCTGGAGTTCTACCGCCCGCTGCCGCCGCTGGCGTACCTGCCGCTGATCATCATCTGGTTCGGCATCGACGAGATCCCGAAGGTGCTGCTGATCTACCTGTCGTGCTTCGCGCCGCTCGCATTGGCCGCGCGCTCCGGCATGCGCAGCGCTGCGCCGGAGCAACTGCAGGCTGCGCTGTCGATGGGCGCGAGCCGCTGGCAGCTGCTGCGCCACGTCGCGCTGCCGGCGGCGTTGCCCGAGATCCTTGTGGGCATGCGCATCGCGGTCGGTTTCGGCTGGACCACGCTGGTCGCGGCCGAGATGGTGGCCGCGTCTTCCGGGCTCGGCCAGATGGTGCTCAACGCCTCCAACTTCCTGCGCACCGACATCGTCGTGATGGGCATCCTGGTCATCGGCGGCGTGGCCTGGGCCTTCGATCTGCTGATGCGCCGCGTCGAGCGTCACCTGGTGCCCTGGCGCGGACGGGCCTGAGCCCCTCGTCGCCAAGGCCCGCGTGCACGGGTCTCAGTGGGGCCGGAATGGAGCTTGAGGGTCCAGGAGGGAGCCCTCATGCCCCGTGGAGAGCCCGCGCCTGGCCTCCCGAAGTCGGTCGGCGCTGACTTGGGCATGGCGCTCACTTGATCGAGTAGCTGTCCCCGTACACCTTCCAGTTCAGCGGTGTCTTCAGGTCCAGGTTCCCCGCCTTGAGCCACACGCGCTGCGCGGTCTCCACGCGGCTGACGTCGCTGTGCGCCTCTTCGGTCTTCATCGCCGCCACGCGCGCATCGAGGAATGCGTTGAGGTAAGTGACCTCATTGCCGCCCTGCGCGGGCGTCTTCGCCTTGGCCATTGCCGCCTTGCGGATGCCGCCGAAGCTCACGCCGCTGTTGCCCGGGCCGTGCATCACGATCGCGTCGTAGTAGATGAACTGGCCGAGCGCCTTCAGCCCGTCGTTCTTGGCCTGCTGCACGGAGGGGTTGAAGTAGGACCGGTCGCGCTCGTGGTCCTGTGCCTGCTGGAAGACGGTGTCGCTCGCCGCCGTCTTCCAGTCGGTCTGGAAGTTGGGATCGAGGCCGGCATGCGAGTCGCTGCCGTTGACCGATCGCAGCGCGTTCAGGTACTTCGCGAGCACGTTGCCCGGCTTGACCGAGTTGTAGTACTGGACCAGCTCCAGCATGTCGCCGGTGCCGGAGCAGAAGCCGATGATGCCCGCCGTGTAGCCGCGGCCGTCGCGGATGTCCTGGATGTAGCGGTACTGCGCCTTCCAGTCGAGTGACGAGTTCTCCGCGCTGGAGACGATCTGCATGGCGATGTCCTTGACCTTCGGGTCGGACAGGCCGGCTGAAGGTGCCGGAGCGGGCGCAGGGGCCGGTGCCGGGGCGGGAGCAGGTGCCGGAGCGGGAGCGGGAGCTGGCGAAGGAGCCGGTGCCGGCGCCGGCGATGGTGCGGGCGCCGGAGCGCCGACCGCTTTCAGCTTCCAGCGCTGGTTCGCGCCACCGGTGCAGTCCCATTGCTGGATCGCACCGCCGGCAGCCGTCGAATGGTCCTTCACGTCGACGCACTTGCCGCTGTGGCGCGCCTTCAGCGTGTAGCCATCGGCGGAAGGCGCGACCAGGAAGCGCTGGTTGTCCGTCGGCGCCGTTGCCCATTGCTGGATCAGCGCGCCGTTGGCGGTGGAGACGTCCGTCACGTCCAGCGACTTGCCGCTGGCGACGTTGACCAGGCGATAGCTGCCGCCGGTGTCGGCGCGCAGCTCGAAGCGCTGCGAGGCCTGCGTGCCACAGCGGTTCTGCTGCAGCTTCGTGCCGTTGGCGCCGACGTTGCCGGCGATGTCCAGGCAGAGACCGGACTCGCCGGATTCGATGGTGTAGAGGCCGGCCGCGACGGTGACCGCGCCGGCGGCGAGGGCACGTGCGTCGGGCGCGTTCTCGCTGGCGGCGTCGGAGGCGGCCGACGCCGCCGCATCGGCGGACTGCGCGAAGACGCTCTTGCCGGCGTCGTCACCGCCGCCGCCGCCGCAGGCGGTCAGGCAGGCGCTGGCGACCGCGAGCAGCGCGGGCGTGGCCAGGAAACTCGAAGCACGCGGTGGCCGCGGAGCGGCGGGAAAGTGATGGTTCATGACGGAGGCTCCTTATTTCCACTCGGAAGATTGCAGCAGCGGATCCGCTGTGAGGCCGAACGTCGAGCCGACCTTCTGGCCGACGGTGCCAGGTGTTGCCAACGGCGCGGCGCCGCAGTTGCCGCCCCCTGTCTTGATGATGGCCCACAGCATTGCGCCGTCCCGCGCGTTGCGGTTGGGCGCGCTGCCGTTCAGCACCGCGTTGGTATAGCGCTGCACCGAGTACGGCTGGTTGAGGGTGGCGCCGTACTGGCTCTTCAGGTTGCGCGAACCGGTGCACTGCGCGTCGCCGTCGTTGACCACCAGCAGACCGCCGGCCCAGCCCTCGGGCGCCGGCTCCAGGCCGATGGACACGATGGTCTTGGCCGGGAACAGCGAGCGGTAGTCGTTGTACGCGGTCACGCCGTCGTAGTTCTCGAAGCGCGCGTCGTAGCTCATCACGTTGACCATGTCGAGCATGTTGGCCACGGCCGGGAACTTGCGCACCACCGCGCGCTCGCGGCCCGCGTTGCCGCCCCAGAACGAGACCTTGCCCGCGCAGGACGCGTCGGCCGAGGTCGCCGCGGTGCAGTCCGCGCCCGTCGACCAGCCGGCCAGCGTCAGCACGCGGCCATTGCCGGCGATGTCCACCGCGCGGCGCAACGCCTTGATGACGTTGGCGTAGCGGTCCACGTCGCCGTCGGTCTCGTAGTCCACGTCCAGGCCGTCGAAGCCGAGCTCCGTCTGGATCTTCGCCAGCGCGTTGATCGTCGGTCCGTTGCCGGCCGCGCCTTCCGCGGCGAGCGTGCCCCAGTTGTTGTACGTCGCGCCGCCGACGGCCAGGATGACCTTCTGGTTGCGCTGGTGCAGCACGTCGATCGCGGCCTTGATGTCACGCGGCGTCGCGTTGAAGTTGATGCCGGTGCCCGAGAAGGTGTTGGCCGACAAGCCGGCCCATGAGAAGGCCGGATCCGCGAAGGACACCATCACATGCGTGTAGGTGGCCGGCGTACGCGCGAACTTGCTGGCCTTGTAGACGTCGTTGGCGGACTTGCCGGTGGCGTCGAACCAGTTGTCGCTCCAGGTCGGGTAGTAGCCGACGTAGACGCGGCGCGTCTGCGTCGCCTTCAGCGCTTCGGGCAGCGTCAGGGCGCCGCCGGGCGAGGGCGCCGGCGCGGGGCTCGGCGATGGCGCGGGCGAGGGCGACGGGGCCGGAGAGGGCGAGGGTGCCGGGGACGGCGAAGGCGCGGGCGTCGGTGCGGGCGCAGGCGCCGGCGAGCCGCTGCAGCTTGCCGAGGTCGGCGTCCACAGCGACGGTGTCGCGGCCGGGTTCCAACCGGTGCCGACCCACGCGGTGTGCGTCACCAGCGCCTTGTAGGTCTTGCCCTGGTAGCTGACCACCTGGCCTGCGGTGAAGGTCTTGCCTTCGGCCCAGGCCACGCAGGTGCCGGGGTTCGGCGCGGGAGCGGGCGAAGGACTCGGGGCAGGGCTCGGGCTCGGAGCAGGAGTGGGCGACGGCGCGGGCGCCGGCGGCTGCGGCGCCGGAGAAGGCGCGGGCGAGCCGCTCTTCGCCGCGGCGAAGGCCTGCCAGTATTCGAAGTCTCGCGTGTTGGCGCGGCTGTACTCGCCGAGAGCGCCGTTGCCGACGCGGTCGCGCTGCGCGGCCCAGTAGGACAGCAGGCCCACGCCCTTCTGTTTGGCGAAGTTGGCCACCGTCACGGCGTCCGCCGGGGTGAAGACCTCGGACGCCACGTCGTTCTGGCCGATCATCGGCGTGATGCCGATCATGGCCCACAGCTGCGCGTCGGTCTTGCCGGGATACAGCGGCTTGAGCTGTGCCACCGTCTGCGTCGCGGCGGAGACCGCCAGGTCGCCCATGCGCTTGCCGTTGCTGTAGTAGCCGCCGTAGTCCATCGTCATCAGGTTGACGATGCTGATCTTCACGCCGGCGTTGACGGCGCTGCGCAGCAGCTCGACCGCCTCGCGCTGCAGGCCGCCGGTGTCGTTGGCGTTGACGTAGGGAACGACCGGCAGCGTGAACGAGGTGTACAGGTCCGGATAGATGGACTGCAGCTGCTGGATCGCGGCGTTGCGCACGTTGTTCAGGCGCGTGTCGCCGAGCTGGCCGCCTTCGATGTCCCAGTCGATCGAGCGCGTGCCGTTCGCGTCGATCAGGCGGCGCAGCTGCGCGACCAGGTCGTTCACCGAGCAGGTCGACTCCAGGTAGGTGCCGTTGGCGCCGCCCAGGGACAGGATGACCCGGCCGCCGGACTTGATGTAGGCCTTGATGTCGGCTTGGAAGCTGGGGTTGCTGATCGTCGTTTCCAGACCGCCGCCGACCGTGCAGCCGCCGCCGGACACGCCGAAGGCCAGCGTCACGGCGTCGATGCCGGCCTTGGATTTCGCCTCGCTCAGCGTCTTGATGCCGTACGCGCCGCTGCCGAAGCCCCAGGTGAAGAAGTAGGGCGCGACGATCGTGCCCGCCTGGGCCTGCGATCCCGCGGCCAGCAGCGCGGCGGCCAACGCCACCGCCTTGATTTGTCCAGTACGCATGTGCAATCACTCCTGCTGTCTCGCACCGGTGGGCGTGCGGGCTTGTTGTTCGCGATAAAACCACCATGAAACCAGTGGCGGAATGTAGGAACAGCAGGAAAGTCACGCTGTGACAAGCAGTATGCGGATGCGGTGTCGGAGTGTGTCGAATACTGCAAAACATCACGTCGCCGTCGGCACTCCCGATTTTCCTGTGGCTGGAATATGGGACGACGGCACCCGAGCGGTGCATTCACGCCGACGAGCGGCGAAAGTCCTTGATGTGTAAGGGAGTGAAGGCGATCCGACGAACGGCGAAGCGAGCTGGAAACCGTGTGGCGAATCTTCCTACCTCTTTCGGGCGAAGAATTGACAGGTTTGAAAACATTTGTGCGGACCGGCCCCGTCATTGCGGGGGAGAGGGGGTATTTGCGACCGCTGATCGGAAACAGCCGGACACGGTCGAAGTATTGGATTGGTATTTCTTCTTTCTAGACTCGCGCCACTTTCAGGAAGGAGATTCGTCATGGCATGGAATCAAGGACGGGCGTGGCCCCTGCACGCGCTGCTGGCGGCGGGCTGGATCGCCGCGCTGACGCTGTCGGCGGAGGACGCCGACGCGGCCACGCTGCGCGCGGCGGCCAACAACAACTTCGTCAGCGCGACGGCGACCGGCTCCTCGTACCTCACGGCGACCGCCGGCGCCGCCAACAGCTGGGAGCAGTTCGACGTCGTCAACAACGGCAACGGCACGGTGTCGTTCCGGGCGCGCATCAGCGGCAACTTCGTCTCCGCCGACATCGGCCTGGCCGCGCCCAACACCGGCCGCCTGATCGCCAACCGGCGCACCGCCGATGCGTGGGAGCAATTCGTCGTCGTGCCGCAGGCCAACGGCACGGTGGCGCTGCGCTCGGTGGCCAGCGGGCTGTACGTCAGCGCCGACCTGAACCTTGGCGGCGTGCTCGTGGCCAACCGCAACGCGGTGCAGGCCTGGGAGCAGTTCGTCATCGCGGACCAGCCGACGACGCCTCCGACGCCGCCCACCACCGGAACGCCGCCGGACTTCGGGTCCAGCGTGCACATCGTCAGCCCGACCACGCCCAACCTGCAGGGCGTGATCGACGGCATCTACAACGCGCAGCAGCCGAATCATTTCGGCCCGCGCCGCGACGCCATCCTGCTGACGCCGGGCACCTACAACAACCTGCGCATCCCGGTGGGCTTCTACACGCAGGTGCTGGGCCTGGGCAGCCATCCGGACCTGGTCCACGTCAACGGCGACCTGCGCTCCAATGCCTTCCTGGGCGGCGACAACGCGACGCAGAACTTCTGGCGCGGCGCCGAGAACTTCTCGGTCACGCCCAGCCTGGGCATCGGCAACAACACGATGCAGTGGGCGGTGTCGCAGGCGATCCCGTTCCGGCGCATGCACGTGCGCGGCAACATCAAGCTCAACCAGAACAGCGGCTGGTCCAGCGGCGGCTGGTTCTCCGACGTGCTGGTGGACGGGCAGGTGAACTCCGCCAGCCAACAGCAATGGATCTCGCGCAACAGCCAGTGGGGCAGTTGGACGGGCTCCAACTGGAACATGGTCTTCGTCGGCGTGCCCAACGCGCCGGCGGGCAGCTTCCCGACCGCGGGCCAGCGCTATACCAAGATCGCGCAGACGCCGGTGATCCGCGAGAAGCCCTTCCTGTTCATCGACACCGACGGCAGCTACGCGGTGCGCGTGCCCGCGCTGCGCCAGAACAGCAGCGGCATCTCCTGGAATAACGGCGGCGCGACGCCGGGACGCACGATCCCGATCGGGCAGTTCCACATCGCCAAGCCGGGCGACACGGCGGCCGCGATCAACACGCAGCTGGCGGCCGGCAAGCACCTGCTGTTCACACCTGGCACCTACGTGCTGACGCAGCCGTTGCGGGTCAACAACCCGGACACGGTGGTGCTGGGCATCGGCTTCCCGACGCTGCGCTCGGACAACGGCCAGCCGCTGATGCAGACGGCGGACGTGGACGGGCTGACGATCTCGGGCCTGTTCTTCGACGCGGGCGCGGTGGAATCGGGCGTGCTGCTCGAGGTCGGCCCGAACGGCGCGGCCGCCAACCACGCGGCCAACCCGACGGTGCTGCATGACCTGTTCTTCCGCGTCGGCGGCGCGGCGGCGGGCAGGGTCCGCATCGCGCTGAGCGTCAACGCGAACAACACCATCGTCGACCACACCTGGGTCTGGCGCGCCGACCACGGCGCGGGCGTGGGCTGGACGCAGAACCCGTCGGAGAACGGCCTCTGGGTCAACGGCAACGACGTGACCATGTACGGGCTGTTCGTCGAGCACTTCCAGAAGCACCAGGTGGTCTGGAACGGCAACGGCGGCCGCGTGTACTTCTATCAATCGGAGATCCCGTACGACCCGCAGAGCCAGGCCGGCTGGAACAGCCCGACCGGCCGCGGCTGGGCCTCGTACAAGGTGGCGGACAGCGTCACCAGCCACGAGGCCTGGGGACTGGGCGTCTACAGCGTGTTCACCAATGGCGGCATCCTGCTGGATCGCGCGATCGAGGCGCCGGTCAACGGCAACGTGCGCTTCCACAACATGATCTCGGTCTGCCTGGGCAACAACGGCGGCATCGTGCACGTGATCAACAACACCGGCGCGCAGACCGGCTGCAATGCCTCGTTCACGCCGACGGTGACGAACTTTCCCTGAGCGGAAGTCGACACGTCGTTCACGGGTGAGGCCGCCGGGAGGCGGTCCGCCGTGAGCGAAGGCGCCGCGACGGCCTGAATGGCAACGCCCGCACGACGCGAGTCCTGCGGGCGTTGTCGTCGGCGGGCGGTGGCGGGATCAGGGCGCGTCGGTCGCGCCTTCCAGCGCGTCGACGAACTTCGTCATCAGGCGCACCAGGTCGTCGAGCTCTTCCTTGCTCCACTCGCCGAAGATCTGACGGCCCATGCGCTGGCGCGCATCGTCGATGCGATCGGTCATCGCCTGACCCTCGGCGGTGACGACGGCCTCGCGGACGCGGCTGTCCTGAACGCTCTTCTGGCGGCTGACCAGGTTCAAGGACTCCAGCTTCGCCACTTGGCGGCTCACCGTCGTGTAGTCGCGTCCCACGCGATCAGACAGGTCCACCACGCCGATCGGCCCGAAACGCTCGATGCCCACGAGCAAGGGGAACAGCGCCCGGTCCAGCAGCACGCCCGCTTCCTCGATCAGGCGCTCGTCGTTGCGCGGGCGGTTCATCACGCTCGCGATGCGGATCAGCGCGCCGTGCAAGGCCTTCAGTTGGGTCGACATATGTGCATCTTGCACATTTTTTCGAGCCGGCATACCATCCCTTCAGTTATGTGCAAACTACACTCAATTGGAGCGACATGAACGAATCCTTCCTCCCGGGCGCCTTGCCTGCTACCACCCAGGTCCTCATCGTCGGCGCCGGCGCGGCGGGCTTGACGCTCGCCATCGACCTGGCCCGTCGGGGTGTCGATTTTCAACTGATCGAGCAGGCCGCCCGGCCATTCCACGGCTCGCGCGGCAAAGGCATCCAGCCACGCACGCAGGAGGTCCTGGAGGACCTCGGCCTGCTCGACCGGCTGGTGGCGACCGGCGCGCCGTATCCGCCGCAGCGCCACCATGCGGCGGACGGCAGTTTCACCGAAACGAGCTTCGAGACCTCGCCGCCGACCTCGTCCGAGCCGCATCAGATGCCGCTCATGGTGCCGCAGTTCCTGACCGAGGCGGTGATGCGCGAGCGGCTGGCGGAACTCGGCCACGCGCCACGCTACGGCTGCGCGCTGGTGGACTTCGAGCAGGATGAAGAGGGTGTCACCGCACGCGTGGCGGTCGGGACCCACGAGGCCGACGAGGCCGACGGGACCGTGGGCGGGGCGGATCTCCGCGATGAGCGGATTCGTGCGCGCTACCTCGTCGGCGCCGATGGCGGCCGCAGTGACGTGCGCAAGCAGTTGGGCATCGATTTCCCCGGCAAGACGCTGGGCGTGCGCGCGGTGGTGGCGGACGTCACCCTGACCGGACTGTCGCGCGACGCCTGGCATCAGTTCAACGACGGATCGATGGCGCGGCAGCTCGCGCTCTGTCCGCTGGCGGGGACGGCCTTGTTCCAGCTGCAGGCGCCGGTCCCGCTGGAGGGCGAGGTCGACCTCGGCGTCGACGGGCTCAACGCGATGGTGAAGGATCGTTCGGGCCGCGACGACATTCGCATCGAGGCCGTGTCCTGGGCCTCCGCGTACAACATGAACGCGCGCCTGGCCGATCGCTATCGCGTGGGGCGGGTGTTCCTCGTCGGCGACGCGGCGCACATCCATCCGCCGACGGGCGGTCAGGGCCTCAACACCAGCGTGCAGGATGCCTACAACCTCGGCTGGAAACTGGGCGCCGTGCTGCACGGCGCGCCGCAGGCGCTGCTGGAAACGTATGAGGAGGAGCGCAGGCCCGTGGCCGAGGGCATGCTCAAGCTCTCGACCCGGCTGCTCGACGCGGCCAAGCGCGGCGACAACCGCCGCGGTCGCGAGGTGCATCAACTCGACATCGGATATCCGGAGTCCTCGCTCGCGCTGGAAGTGCCGGCCCGCGAGCGCGGCCCGCTGGCCGGCGAACGCGCGCCCGATGCGCGCCTGCGTGGCGCGGCGGGGCAGGGGACGCGGCTGTTCGAGCTGTTCCAGGGACCGCACTGGACGCTGCTGGCGTACCGCAGGTCGCGGACTTCATTGAACTCGCGCAGGGGCCTGCCCGCGCGAGCTGGTCTTCGTATTCACGCGATCGGCGAGGCGGGCGAAGGCGGCGACTACGTGGACGAGCACGGCGACTTCCGCGACGCCTATGCGTTGCAGCCCGGCGACTGCGCGCTGGTGCGTCCTGACGGCTACATCGCCGCGATCGTGTCGTCGTCGAACCTCGAGGCGCTCGAACGCTTCCTGAGCGCCTGCGGCCTGCCGCGGCCCTGAGGCAGGCGAAAAAAGACCCGGGACTCAGCCCGGGTCTTGAAGTGCAGGAGCGTCAGGGCGCTCTCGAAGCGCGTTGAACGTGCGTTGACCGCGCGTTGACCGCGCCTCGATCGGCGCTTGTCAGAGCTTGTAGTCCAGCGACACGCCGTAGTTGCGCGGCGCGCCGTAGATGGCGCCGTAGGCCAGGCCGCCGATGTACTTCTTGTCGAACAGGTTGTTGACGTTGGCGCGCAGCGTGGCCGACTTGGACAGCTCGTAGGACGCGAACGCGTTGGCCACGACATAGGCGCCTTGCTTGGCGCTGCCGATCTTGCTGACCTCCGACTGCCAGCGGCCGCCCAGGCCGACGCGCAGCGCCGGCAGCATCGGCACGCGGGTGTCGACGCGGAAGTTCAAGGTGTGGCGCGGCACCCATTCGTAGATGTCGTTGCCGTCCGGGCCGGTCAGCATCAGGCGGGTGTAGCCCGCGGTCAGCTTCGTGTCCTTGCCGATGCGGCCGGTGGCCTCGACTTCCCAGCCCTTGGACTTGACGTCCTTCGGCACGTACCAGTACTGGCCGCCCGAGGTCATTCCGCCGTAGGTCGCCAGGCCTTCCTGCTTCGACGTGAAGACGGCGGCGGTGGTCAGCAGCGCCTTGTTCAGCCACTCGGCCTTCACGCCCACTTCGCCGTTCACGCCCTTCATCGGCGCGAGGTAGGTGCCGTTGATGTCGTACTGGTCCTGGTTCTGGAAGATGTTGGAGTACGACGCGTAGGCCAGCACGTCGGACGTGATGTCGTAGGTCACGCCGAAGTAGGGGCTGGTCTTCTTCGTGTCCGGATAGTCCGTGCCCGTGGCCGGATTGCCGTAGACCGTCGAGCCTGCACGTTCCAGCTTGACCGCGTTGACCCCGACGATGGCCTTGAGCGAGTCGGTCACCGCGATGCGCGACGCCGCGTACAGGCGCGTCAGCGTCTGCTCGCCGCCTTCGCCGGCGGCGCGCGGACCCCATTGCGGCTGCGTGTAGGCGTCGCCGTCGTACGGGAAGGCCGGCAGCGGATCCAGCATGTGGTCCAGCACGGCGTAGGTGTCGGTCTTGGTCTCCTGGTGCGACCGGCTCAGGCCCACCAGCACCGTGTGCTCACGGCCGAACAGGTTGAACTTGCCGTTGACGTTGGCGTCCAGCACGTTGTTGTCCGAGCTGCCCAGGCTGCGGTACGGCCATCCGACCAGACCGGTGTTGTCCGGGTTCAGCACGCCGCTGTTGGAATAGGCGTACAGCAGGCGCGTCGCCTCGTTGCCGTGCCGGTAGTTGTAGGTGACCTTGGCTTCCCAGTTCTTGCTCAACTGGTGGGTGTACTCGGCGAAGGCGTTGTAGGACTTGGTGTTCCAGTAGGTCCACTTCTGCGAGGTCGACGAGCCCACCGGGAAGTCGGCCTGCGTGCCGTCCGAGCGCAGCAGCGTCAGCGAGCCCCACATCGGCGAGTCCTGCTTCGCGTCCACCGCGGTGATGCCCACGGTCAGCACGCCGTTCGTGCCGATCTGGCCGTCCACGACGCCGTAGACCGAGGTGCGCTTGTCCTTGAGGTCGCGCAGGTAGGAGTCCTTGTCCTCGGTCGCGACGACGAAGCGTCCGGCCCACGAGCCGTCCTCGGTCAGCACCTTGTTGTAGTCGAGGGCCGCGCGCTTCTTGCCGTAGGAGCCGAAGGAGACGTTGAACTCGCCGCTGTCCTCGTTCTTCGGGCGCTTGCGGATGTAGTTGATCGTGCCCGACGAGTTGCCCACGCCGGTCAGCAGGCCGTTGGCGCCGCGGATCAGCTCGATGCGCTCGAACAGGAAGGTGTCCTCCCTGCCGACGACCGTGCCCCAGGAGTTGGTCATGCCCAGGCCGTCGACCTGGGTCAACTGGATCTCGAAGCCGCGGGCGTTGAAGGTCGCGCGGTTGGTCTCGTACTGCTCGACGTTGATGCCGGTGGCCAGGGCCAGCGCCTCGTTGCTGCCGGTCAGGCCGAAGTTGGCCATGTCTTCCTGGTCGATCGAGCTGATCGTCTGCGGCGTGTCCTTCACGTCCATGGGCAGGCCGGTCGCACCCTTGGAGACGCGGTTCGCGCGCTTGCCGGTCACGACGATCTTGTCGAGCGTGGCGTCCTGGGCGTAGGCCAGGTCGCCGATCGCGAGGGACGCCGCCAGGGCGCACGCGGTCATCAGGAATTGCTGCTTCATCGAGTAGTCCGGAAGAGGGGAGGAGGTGACTTTCGGCCGGGACTTTAACGCAGGTGAGATTGATTCGCATTAAGTGAAATGACAAGAACGAGTCATCTCGTGCAGCACGTGGTAGCGATACCACGGAGCGGTGGCGCCTCGAAGGACGGGCGGCGGGCGTCAGCCGGTCAGCGCACGGCCTGACGAAGGAATGCGTCGGATGGAGGGACGAGATCTTCGATCGGAGCCAGGCATGAACGCGCGGTGGCAGGTCTTGCTGAAGAGCAAGTGGACGAAGTGGGCCGTCGGGGCGGGCGTGCTCGTCAAAGTCGGGCTGTTGATCGTGGCGGCGATGCACCTCGCGTAGTCGGCACGGCGGCGTCGGTTACCGGCCGGTACCGCGCAGCCGCTCCCGGATAGATTCGCCAACAGCGCCAAAGGCGTGGAAAAAGAAGTATCCGGAGATTGTTTCGGCAATTATTTGAGGTGCTTCAAGGCCGTTGTATAGGAATAGGGCGATTCCGCCCCCTGTTCCCAATATCAATAGAAGGCGAATCAAGGGACGCGCGCGGAGCCATCGCCAGGCCGCCCGAGGTGACGTCCACCCGCCCCAGCGAAAACAGACAATCATGAATAAGGAACTGAGGACAGTCGCCAGTGCCGCGGCTATCGGAAGCTGATATGCCAACCGACATGCAAACTCCAAGATCAGGAATCCCGCAAGAAATATCATTTCCCGTCCTTCGTGGGAGATGGCTTCGCTGCGACTTTCGATGCGGATTCACCGACCTGTGACAGAGACGGCGTGGGGTAAGTCGTCCCCGACGACTCGGGGCCAGCATTTGCCGGGCATGAGACACGATTTCGTCCACTGGACGAATGCATGATCCAAACTTGCTGACCTGAATCACCGACTGTCGTCACCTGGATCTCCTTTCGATCGTCGGACGTTCGAGCTCGAAGCGATTGAAGCGCGGTTTCGCGGTGGCGGTGAGGCGGGGCGGAGCCGTCGCGAAACGACCTATTCTCGGGCCTGCTCTCATGGAGGATTGGTTTGTCCCGTTCCGCCCGCCTGCTCGACCTGATCCAGACCTTGCGCCGCCACCGTCACCCCATCACTGGCGAGGCGTTGGCGACCGCGCTGGACATCAGCCTGCGCACGCTCTACCGCGACATCGCGACGCTGCAATCGCAAGGCGCGCGCATCGACGGCGCGCCTGGCCTGGGGTATGTGCTGCGCGAAGGTTTCGTGCTGCCGCCGCTGATGTTCTCTGTCGACGAGGTCGAGGCGCTTGTGCTCGGCTCGCGCTGGGTCGCCGGTCGCAGCGACGCGCGATTGAGCATCGCGGCGCGTGACGCACTGGCCAAGATCGCGGCCGTGCTGCCGCCGGCCATGCGCCATGAACTGGACAACACGTCGCTGCTTCCGGGCCCCTCGGATCCACCGGACGTCGACCGAGACGTCCTGTCGCTGATGCGCCGGGCGATCCGCCACGAGCACAAGCTGCGCATCCACTATCGCGACCTCAAGGGCAAGGACAGCGAGCGCACCGTCTGGCCTTTCGCGCTGGGCTATTTCGATCGCGTCCAGGTGCTCGTGGCCTGGTGCGAACTGCGCGAGGAGATCCGCAGCTTCCGCACCGATCGCGTGACCGCCCCCGTGCTGATCGAGGAGCGCTATCCCCAGCGCAAGGCCGCCTTGCTGAAGGCCTGGCGGGAACGCGAGGGCATCGCTGCTGCTGACGGAAATTGACAGACCCGGTTCCTAGCATCCGCTGCGTCAACCCAACCAGGAACCTGTCATGAGTCACCCCAACTTCATCCTCCTGTACGTCGCCAGCCCGGCCGAGAGCAGCGCGTTCTACACGCGCCTGCTCGGCAAGCCCCCCGTCGAGAACTCGCCCACCTTCGCGATGTTCGCGCTGGACTCGGGCGTGATGCTGGGCCTGTGGGCCTCGGCGGGCGTCGCACCCGCCGCCACGCCGGCGGGCGGCAGCGAACTTGCCTTCGCGGTCCAGGATGCGGCCGCGGTCGATGCGCGCTTCGAGGCCTGGAAGACCTCCGGCATGCCCATCCTGCAGACGCCGACCGCGATGGACTTCGGCTACACCTTTACGGCGACCGATCCCGATGGTCATCGCCTCCGGGTGTTCTCGCCGGCGGCGCGCGGGTAAATGCCTGGCCGCCGCTAAAGCGCGGCGGTCCGTTCACCCCTCCCGCCCGATGCTCATCGCCTTGTCCCCCATCCGATCCGCCTCCGCCTCCAGCCCGGTGTCATCGTTGATGTCGACACCCTGCATCTGCATCGTCGGCTGCACGCGCCCCTCGCGCTGCTGCACCACGTGCCACGCTTCATGCGGGAGGTGCTGCTCCTGACCCGGGCCGAGGTGGATGTCGTTCCCCTGCGCGTAGGCGAGCGCATTCAGCTGCGCCGGCTGCGACGAGTTGCGATGCACCCGCACGTCCGACAGGTCCGTGCCGGAGAGCGACTCGATGCCGGACTTCAATCCATCGGGCATCCCCGTCCGGTTCTCCTGGCGCTGCACCGGCGCGGCCTTGGCCTGCGCCGTGCCGAGCTCCTCGTCATCGAGCCTGCCGGTCTCGCGCTGCGCGACCATGGCCTGCGCCGTGCCCAGCTCGTCCTCCTCCAGCCCGGTCTCGCGCTGCGCGACCGGCCCGAACGCCGCATCGATGCGCCGGCGCTGCGCCAGCTGCCGCGGCGATCCGTCCAGCATCGCGGACAGGTCGCCGCCCTCCAGCGCTCGCCGCTGCGCCGGCGAGGCCGCTGGCGCATGCTCGAACGCGCCGTTGTCGTTGGTCGAGTCCTTCATCGGAGGCTCCTCTCGTGAGCGATCTGCGCGTGTCTTTGCGCGTGGTTTGTGCGTGCTGGTGCGTGTCTTGCGTGAGTCTTCCGGGCGTTCAGGGAGCTTCCACCCGAGGCTTGAACGTGACGATCAACCCGCCCACGATCAGCACCAGGATGATCACCACCAGCAAGGTGTTCCCCGTCCTCAGCTGATTCAGCGACGGGTCGCAGGAGAAGATCGCGCTGGCCACCGCGAGCGTCACCAGCGCCCCTGCCCACAGCACCATCAGGATCACGTGACCCATCCGCCGCACGCGGCAGTTCCACCCGTAGAGCAGCAGCGTCGTGCCCACGATCACCAGCAGCGCCTCGAGTCCCAGCCGCAGCGGCATGCGCATCGGGCAGACGATCTTGCAGAAGCGGGTGTCCTGGTCGAGGAAGGACCAGAAGCGCGTGTCCAGCAGCTCCACCACGGTCTTGCCGGCGCCGATGCTGGACACCGGCAGCGGCCAGAACGCCACGCCGCCGAAGGACCAGCCGATGTAGACCAGGTCGCGGTCCATGCTCTCGGCCCCCGCGAAGTCGACGGGCTTGCCGCCCGGGTACACCAGCACCGGCATCACGCTGACGAGCAGCGCCATGCGGTCCGGCCCGCTGAGCTCGTCGGTGAAGTCGGTGCGGTTGCGAAGCTGCATCTTGTTCACGTCCGACCCCATGCCCAGCGGCGTCAGGATGCGCACCGTGATCGGGCTCTTGCCGACGTAGTCGGGCGTCGACTTGTAGGAGGCCGTCGCCGCGCCGCGCTCCTTGTATTCGCCGGGGGAGGCCTCCGCCCGGTTGCGCTCCGCCGTCTTCATGATGGCCAGCAGGTTCCTGAACCGGAATGCCGTCCCCTTCTCGCCGAGCAGGTGCTGCGGGATCACCAGGTTCAGTTGGAAGGCCCGCGGCGCCCGCTTCTGCATCTGGGTCACCAGCGACTGCACGTAGTCGATGAAGAAGCGCTCGAAGCGCGGGTCCTCCGCCTCCGCGTCCGTCGGCTCGAAGAACACCGTCATCCCGTCGTAGACATGCGCCTCCTCGCGCCAGCCCGGCGGCAGCAGGGCCTCGAACCGGCCCTGCAGGTCGCTGTGCCGGATGTCCAGCATCGCGCCGATGGCCGCCGCGCTGTTGGCCAGCACGTCGTCGCGCGCCGGCTTGACCAGCCGCATCAGCACGTGGAAGTCGCGGCGGTACAGCACCAGGTCCAGGCCGACGTCGTGCTGGTTCACACGGCGCGCGAAGCCGCCCCCCGGGCTCTCGACACCGGGCGGCGCCTGATAGCTGCCGTCGTTGCGCAGGACCGCGCCCATGTACTGCATGCGCGTGAACTTGTCGAAGCGCACCGGGATGGCCGCATCGCTCGCGCCCTGCATCCAGAAGGGCAGGAAGGCGTACACGTCGGTCTCGATGGCCTGCAGGCTGCAGCCGCAGTCCTCCGGGACGAGGTTCAGCGGCTTGACGCCCGTCATCGGATGCTCGACGCCGGCCGCGTCGGTGATCTCCTCGCGCAAGGTCGCCGGCATCAGCATGTCGAGGAAGGTGTCCACCGCCAGCCGTCCCGGCGGCAACGTCGGCACGTGGCCGGGCTTCGCCGCCTTCTCCTCTTGCTTCTGCTGCTGTTTCTCCTTCTCCAGCTGCTGCTTGCGCTCCAGCTCCGCGGCGGCGATGCGGCCGTCGATCGCGTTGTCCTGTTCCGGCGCGCGCCCGCTCCCCGGTGACGGCCGCGGCGGCGGCGGCTCGCGGTCGCGTTCCGCCAGATCCTCCTTGCGCGGGCAGCGCTGGATCTGGTCCTTGTCGAGCTCGCGCGTGAGTTCGTTGACGTGGCGCAGGAAATACTCGCACTGCCGCGCCCGCAGCGAGTCCTGGAACACCGCGCGCGTCGGGTGTTCCACGTCCTTCAAGGGCATCAGCATCTCGCGCAACTGGTCGAGCGTGGGCCCCATCACCGGCGGCTTCACCGCGAGCGCCTTCGGGCCCGCCGGCTCGCCCTCAGCCGCGGCTTCGCCCGCGGCGGCCGCCGTCATCAGCGACTCGCCCGCCGAGGCCTCCGCGTTCTTGAAGATCTCGGCCAGTTTCGCCTCGGTGAGCACGTAGGTCATCGGCATCGGCGGATCCGCCGGCACGACGCGGTTGGTCTGGTCCTCGGTGATCGACGTCAGCGGGTTGGGCGGGCGAGCCCGTGCCGTCGCGGGCGCGCGCGCCGGGACCGATGCCGGCGCCGCGGCCGGCCGTGCGACCGGCGCGGGCTTGGGATCGACGACGCGGATCTCGTACAGCGCCTGCTCGAGGTTCCTCGTCCGCGAGGCGTCGGTCGCGGTGAGCAGGAAACGGAACGTGCCGGTCTTCGTCGGCGTGCCGGCGAGCGCGCCGTCCTCCTCGACGAACATGCCCGGCGGCAACGCGCCGTCGATGGCGATGCGGTAGGGCGGCCTGCCGCCGCGCACGAGATCACGCGCCTTGTACGGACGGTCGAGCCGGCCGGACGGCAGTGGAATCGTCTGGTAGACCAGCCACATCGGATCGCGACCCGCGGCAGAGGCCGCGGCCGAAGCGGCTGAAGCAGGCAGGGGAGCCGAGGCGATCGGCTGCTCGGGCCGAGGAGGCAACGGACGCGGCGTCGCGACGTAGGTCGTCGTGTCGGACGCCGAGGACGCCGAGGACGCCGGCGCTGCCGCCGGCGACTGCGCGCTCGCGTGCAGCACCAGCAGCGCCGCCGCGAGCAGCGTGCCGCCGACGAACCAGCGCACGCGGGCGCAGTGACGGCAAGGCGACGACACGCGCCCGGTGTCGGGCGCGTCATCGGCCCATTCGTCGACGGACCACCGCCGACGCATCGATTGGAAGAAGGAGCGTGTTCCCATGGCGCCTACACCGTGCGTCCTTCCTTGCGCAGTTCCTTGGCGATGCCGCGGCGCAGGTCGGCGGCCAGGATGCGGTCGCGTCCCGCCTGCATCGCGTTGATCGCGCCGAAGCGCACCACGTTGGCGATCGCGCCGCCGGCCAGCTCATGCCGCTCGGCGAATTCCGCGAGGTCCACGTCCACGTCCAGCCGCCCCGTGTGCCGCACCATGCCTTCCCACAGCCGCAGGCGCTGCTCGGCGTCCGGCATGGGGAAATACACCGCCGACTGGAAGCGCCGCGCGAACGCGTCGTCGATGTTGCCCTTGAGGTTGCTCGCCAGGATCACCGTGCCGGGGAAGTCCTCGACGCGTTGCAGCAGGTAGGACACCTCCTGGTTGGCGTGCCGGTCGTTGCTGCTGGAGGTCGCGGTCCGCTTGCCGAAGAGCGCGTCCGCCTCGTCGAAGAACAGGATCCAGCGCCGGTGCTGCGCCTGGTCGAAGACCTGGGCGAGGTTCTTCTCCGTCTCGCCGATGTACTTGGAGACCACCATCGACAGGTCGATGCGGTAGACGTCCGCGCCGACCTTGTCGCCGATCAGCGTGGCGGTCAGCGTCTTGCCCGTGCCGGGCGGGCCGAAGAACAGGCAGCGGTATCCCGGCTTGAGCGCCTTGTCGAGCTGCCAGTCCCGCATCAGCGTGTCGCCGTGGCGGGCCCAGGTGATGATCGCCTCGACCTCGTCCATCACGTCGGGATCGAGCACGAGGTCGTTCCAGCCGAGCTTGGTCTCGATCAGCTTGGCGGGGAACTGCGTGCTGTAGTCGGGCTTGCGGGCCTCGCCGGTGCACAGCAGGTCCAGCGTGTCCGCGCCGGCCAGCAGCGCGGAGCCGTACCAGGGCTCGCCCGGCGCCTCATGCGCGAGCCGCACCATGCCGAGCCGGCGCAGCGGCGCCGTCTCGTCGAGCATCTGCCGCAGCGCGAAGCGGCGCGCCAGGTCGTCGCCCGCGATCAGGAAGGCCGCCGTCTCCACCGTCGGCAGGAAGCCGCCGTGGTGCCGACCCTTCCAGCCGCCGAACTCGCAGAAGCCGCGATCCAGGTTGCGGTTGCTGACGAAGAGCAGGTCCATCAGCTGTGGCCGCAGGTGCGGCGCGAGCGCGAGCGCGAGCACCAGCCGCTCCGCCGGGCCGAGTTCGCCTTCGCGGATCAGCCGCGTGAGGTCGTCGTCCGGCTCGACCGCCGGCGGCGGCAAGGCGGGCGGCGGGGGCAGTTCGCCGCGATCCGGGAACCGCGGCGATGCCGACCTCGGCGGCGCGACCACCTCTTCCTGCCCGAAGTGCCCGGCCAGGCGCAGCTGCAGCACGCGGTCCAGCCAGTGCAGCTCGGCCTCCAGTGCGCGCGCGTTGTTCGTCGCGCGCGGCGACGGGTCAGCGCCAGTCCACATGAATCACCCTTTCCATCCACGGGTGCCGCAAGGTCGCGTAGCCCCAGGGCAGTTGATCGATCAGCATGTCGAAGGGGCCGGGCTCGACCGACAGCTGCCACGCGTCGTCGCCGCGCTCCAGCTGGCCGGCGCGGCGCAGGAAGCTGCCGCGCAGGCCGTCGATCGACGTGGTGCCCAGGATCCGCCAGTGCTGGATCACGGCGCCGAGCAGGCCGTCGATCGCTTCGCGCTCGGCGTCGGAGAGCTCGATCAGGCGCGGCACCGTCGTGTCCAGCGGCACGCCGCACAGCAGCTTGTTGAGCACGAGCTCCGGCTCGGGCGCCGCGGCATGGCCGGTCGCCAGCGCCTGCAGCAGCAGCACGGCGCGCGCGGCGGCCTCCGGTCCGATGAAGGCGCGGTCGTCGGCGAGGCCGAGCATCGAGAACAGCCGCGGCAGGTAGGGCGACACCAGCACGAGCCCCGCGTTGCCGACGGCGATCTGCGCGCTTGACGCGTGGGCATCGGCATCAGCGCCGGCATGAGCGTCGACGTCGATCGACGAGCCGGGCGTCCTCGACGCATCGGAGTCTCCCTGTCCCCGCGTCGCGCGTGACGCGGCGGAGGACTTGCGCCACGGCAGGCGCAACACGGACAGCGCGGCCGACAGCACGGCCGTGGCGGCGCGCACCGCGCGGTCGAACCAGCGCGCGGGCGGCTCCGATCCGGGCGGGGCATGGCGCTCCAGGTCTTCGCGGACCTCGGCCTCATAGCGGGCCGGATCGAAGCTCGACGACGGATGACGCACCGCGTGGCCGAGCGTCGCCTGCCAGAGTCGACGTCGACGTGCTTCGATCGTCGCGCCGTCGGTGGTCGATGGAGCAGGGTGCTTCGATGAAGGAGACCGGCCCGTCGCATGTGACCCCGACATCCCCGCCGCAACGTCGCTGAATCTATCGCCTGCCATGTCGCCTGCCATGTCGGCCGACACCTGGCCGGCCGCGACGGCGGCGATCCACGCGGCGACGGCCTCCGCCGCGGGCTCGGCCATCCACAGGCTGAGCAGGCGCGGCAGCAACCGTTCGGGCAAGGCCTGCACCAGGCGTTCGCGCACGATCGCCGTCTCACCGACGCGCTGCAAGGTGGCGCGCAGCCAGTCGCGGTCTTCGCGCAGCAGCGGTGCCCACGCGTGCGCGACGCCGTGCAGCGGATCGCTGCCGCTCGAGAACGCCGCGCCCGCATCCAGCGCCGCGAGCAACTGCGCGCGCAGCAGCATCAACGCGGCGGGCCGTGGCGCCACCGCGTGGTCCATCGCCTGGCCCAGCACCGATTCCCACAGCGCCGCCTGCGTGCGCGGCGAGCGGCCGTTGCGGCGGGCCTGCGCGACGATGTCGAGCAGTCGCGCCGCCGCCGCCGGCTCGCCGGGCATGAAGGCGTGGACCAGCGCGCCCAGCAGGTCCTCGTCGAATTGCGCGGCCAGCCGCTGTAGCAGCGCCGCGCGGTCCGGCGTGGCGCGCAATGCGGCGACGAGCGCGCCCGCGTCCTCGCGCAGCGCGTCGCGGGCGAGGCTGATCGGATCGTCCCCGCGTCCCTGCCAGGGCAGCCGGCCATGACGCAGGAAATGCAGCAACGCGTCGCGTCGCGCCTGCGGCCGTGTGCTCACGCGCAGGCCGGTCGCGCGGCCGGATGCGCTGGTCGCGCCGGGGCCGCGCAGTTCCTGCAGCACGCGGCGCAGGCGCTCGCGCAGCAGGCGCGGCGCTTCGGTCTCCCACTCGGCGGCGGGCAGCTCGCCGAGGTCGATCTCCAGCTCGTCCAGCCGCCAGTGCTCCTCGGCCGGACAGCATTCGTCGAAGACCTCGTCGATCACGCGCAGCAACGGCCCCTGCACGCACGCGACCAGGCGCGCCTCCGTCTCGCCCGGCGTCATGCCGAGGGCCTGGCCGACGCCCTGGCCGAGCCCCAGTCCGGTGCCGAAGTCCGCGTCGACCGTCATGCGTTCGACCAGATGCGGCAAGGCGCGGTCGGCGTCACGCATGGCCTTGCACGATCGGCCCGTGGCCGTCGTCCTCTCCGCGTGGTCCGCTGCCGGCGCCGTCGCCGTTGCCGGTCATCGCTGCGTCGTCGATCCCCAGGCGCTCGATCACGCGGCACGCGGTCTCGTCCGCCAGCGTCCGCGCGCGCTCGTCGTCGGGGGCGCCGGCCCACGCGAGTCGCGCCTCCAGCCAGGCCGCATAGGTGTCCTCGAATCGCTGCATCGGCTCGGCGTCCAGCCACACGCAGCGCAGCGTCAGGTGGGCGGGGCAGCTGATGCGCAGCGTCTCTTCCGCGAAGTGGCGAAAGGCCGGTTGCGACGTGCGATGCGTCCACCCCGGCAGCACCACCGTCACGCGCAGTTGATGGAAGTCCTTCGACAGCCCCAGGCGCGCATGCGAAAGCGCATCCTGGCGCAGCGGCCGCAGCAGCACGTGCTCGACGACGTGCATGCCTTCGCTCTCCTGGTCCAGATGACGCAGGAACAGCCGCAGGCTGGCGGCACCGCGGCGCGCGGCGGCGGCGTCGGGGAACTCGCCGAGCAGCCACCATTGCTGGTTCTCATCGGGCCCGAGGATGAGGCGGCGCGCTTCGCCGCGGCCCGCGGCCGGCATCAGCCGGTAACGCGCGCTGTGCTGACCGGCGCGCAGCAGCCCCGCCGGAATCCGCAAGCGCAGCCAGGGCATGCGTTGCAGGTCCTCGCGCACCTGCGCGCGGTCGGACGGCTGCACGGCGTGGCCCGCGGACGGCGCCAGCCGCACGGCGTCGTCCTGGCCGTCGAGCAGCCAGGGCTGATGTCCGGCGCCCGGCCTGGCGACGAGGGTGAAGCGCTGCTCGCGCAGCGCGCGCGTCAGCGGTCGGTCGTGCCACTGCTTGAAGCCCAGCAGCAGGCTCGCGCGGCGCTGCAGCCCGCCGCAGTTGTCCGGCACGTCCCACGACGGCCGGGTGGGATCGAAGCCGCCCGCGCGGTCGCGCGTCAGCTGCACGATGTCGCGCAGCCAGGTGGCCTTGTTCTCCAGCAGCAGCGTCTCGGACTCCTCGGGGCTGAGGTGGCCGAGGAACTGCCGCATCGAGTTCTGCGTGTAGGTCTCGCCGTGCAGCGCCAGCAGGTGGTCGAGCGCGCGGTTCTTGCGCCGCGCCGAGCGGTCGAACGGGCGGTACACCGCCTCGGCCACGGCCTGCGGCGCTTCCTTGTAGAGCTGCTCCAGCCCCGGCACGGCGTCGGCGCCGATCATCTGCGTCCACAGGCCCTGACGCGCGCCGGGCGTGACGGAGAAGAGCTCGCGCAGATGCTGCAGCTGGGCCAGGCCTTGCGCGATGGCCTGCTCCTGCATCACCAGGTAGGCCTTGAGCTGCCGGGCGCGCGCCTGCCGCTGCGGCGGCGCGGTGGACGGCACGCCGTAGCGCCCCAGGCCGTAGATCGCGGGCAGGTGGTCCTGCACCGAGACGTAGGTGTCGAGCCGGCGGTGCACGCCGCGCGGCAGCAGTTCGGCGGCGCGCGCGGCCTGCTCGGTGCGTCCGCGCGCCTGATGGGAGCGGCCGGCCGAGCGCAGGTCCTCCAGCCGCCGGCGCAGGTCGTTCCAGGCCACCGGCACCACGTTGCCGCGCCGGCGCACGCTGATCGTCGGCGGCACGTCGCGGTCGGGCAGGCGCAGCGACAGCGCCCAGTCCCGGCCGCGCCATTCGACCGAGCCGGCGTTCGTCTCACGGCCCTCGGCGCGCAGGGCGACCACGCGCGCGTCGACGACGCCCGGCACCGACAGCACCACCGTCGTCAGGTCCGAGAGGAACAGCCAGTCGACCGCGTAGCCCGCCTCCGGTGCCGGCGCGTCCTCGATGAAACCGTTGCGCAGCTCGGGCCCGGTGTAGATGCGCTCCAGCGACTGGCCTTCGCGCAGCAGCTCGTCCAGCGTGCGCGAGACCGCCGCGCGCGCGATGTGCCGCGCGCAGCGGTCGTAGACCTCGGCCAGGATGTCGACGCCGTCGCGCGGGCCGGCGATGTCGATGTCGGCATGCAGGTCGCAGGGCACGTCGCGCATGCGGACGATGTCGGGATGCAGGTCCTCGCCGAGGTTGCGGCGCTCGAAGTAGGCCGCGCGCGCCGCGGCGATGCGCTCGGCGGCGACTTCGTCCGACAGGACGGCACGGCCCGGCGATCCGGACGTGGCGTTGCTGGCCGACCCGTTCCCCCAGCCGTTCGTGGCAGCGCCCGTGTCGCGCGTCAGCTGCAGCTGCAGGCGGTACAGGCCGGTGCCCGGCTCGGCCAGCAGCGTGGCGTCGTCGAGCCCGGGCGCCGCGTCGAGCAGGTGACGCCGGTAGTCCGCCGGCGTGGTCGGCCGGCAAGGGAAGACCTCCGCCGGCGGATGCAGCGACAGGGCTTCGTAGTCGATGGTGCCGTCGGGTCCGGTCAGATGATCCGCCACCGGGAAGCCGGCGCGGTAGACGACATCGGTGAGGCCGAAGCACAGCTGCTCCAGCATCGTGATGCCGGGGTCGTGCAGGTTGTGGTCGGTCCACACGCCGCCGCTGAGCTGCTGCAGCAGGGCGATGCCGCGCGCGCGCAGCCCGTCGAAGCCGACGTCGCGCTCCTCGTCGGTCGTCGGCGTCAGCTTGACCGGCGTCGTCGGCATGACCGGAGGCGCGGACGGCCCCGGCAGATCGGACGGGAACGCCGAGGCGTGCGACTTCGCGCCGCCCGCGCTCATGTTGATCCTCCCGTCATCTCGGGGTCGAACCACAGCTGCGACACGGAGGCCTGGATCACCTTGCCCTCGCCGTAGTCGCACTGCGTGCGGATCTGCAGCCGGTAGCTCGCGCGCCGGCCGTGGCCGCCCGCCCAGCGCAACTGGATGCGGTCGCAGCGGCGGCCGTACCAGGCATGCTGGCTGCGGATGCGCTTGCGCGGCGAGAGGAACTCCAGCCAGCCCGGCAGCGGGTTGTAGGTGTTCATCGCGATCGCATGCAGCATCGCGAAGCGCCCGCCGTCCTTCTGCCCGACGCCGGCCATCACCTCGAAGGCCTGGCAGCCGCTCAGCGCGCCGGTCAGGTCGTGCCACTCGCCGTCGGCCTTGAGCGGCTGGCCGGCCTCGTCCTCGCGGCGCAGGTCGCCGAGCCGGCCCGACGACGCGACCACGCCCGCCACCTCCAGCGCCTGTCGCGGCTTCGCCGTGCCGATGCCGACGCGGCCCTCGGTGTCCAGCGCCAGCACCGGGTCCCGCGTGCCGGCGGCGCGCGCGTCGCCGTGGTGGAACAGCAGCTGGTCGCGGTCGCCGCCGTAGGCCATCGACCAGATCGCCTCGCGGCCGCTCTGCTCGCGGTAGAAGCTGATCAGCGCGTCGTGGCTGACCGGCGTGGAGACCTCGAAGCCGTTCTCCGGCGTCTTGCGGAAGCCCTCGTCGCTCATGTTGAGCATCGAGTCGATCAGGTCGCCGAAGTGGTCGCTGGTGGGCAGCCGACCCTCCTGGAAGAACTGCTTGAGCGTGTCGCGGTTGCGGGTCGTCATGGCGCGCCCCTGCCGATCACGACGGCGGGCCCGGCGTCCTGCCGCTCCGGTCCGCCGATGATGAAGGTGCTGCCGACCGCCAGCCGGTCCACGCCGGTGGCGCGCGGCGACACCGTCTCCGGAAAGCGGTCGACCGCGGTGAGGATGTGCTGCGGCATCGGCAGTGCGATGCTCCACGGCAGCCGCGCGCGCGCATGGGCCGCGCCGGTGGTCGGCGGCGCGCTGGCACGGCCGCCATGGCCGTTCTGTCCGTCGTTGCCGCGCCGACCCGGCGGCGGGACGTCCAGCGGCCCGCGGGCGGTGTCGGACAGCGTGTAGACGTCGCGATCGTCGCAGGCCACGGTGATCAGCGACAGCTGCGTCACGAAGCTCACGCCCTCCAGCGCGCGCAGCCGGGCCTCGAGGTCCTCGCTGCGCACCAGCCAGTCGAAACGCGCGCCGTAGCCGTCGTCGAACCACGGCGACAGGTAGTGGACGATGGCCTCGTTGACGCGGCGCAGCGTCGCGCCTTCGTGCGCGCCGCGCGTCAGGCCGAGCGTCGCGCGCAACTGCAGCCGGTCGTAGGCGGGATTGCGCACCTGGAAGCGCGCGAAGGGCGAGCCGATCTCCGTCAACGCGGCGGTCATGCGGGCCAGCTCGACCGCGTTGAAGCGCGGCGCCGCGCAGGCCAGCGCGGGCAGGTTGCGCGGCAGCGTCGGGATCACCACCGCCGTCACGCCGCCGCTGCCGTCCTGCGCGGGCAGGCAGCGCGCCTTCATCACATCGGGAAAGCGCGACAGCAGCAGCCGCTCGACGTCCCAGCCCAGCGACGCGCGGCCCTTGTGCTGCAACCGCTCGCCGGCGCGCGTGATCATGGCGCGTTCGTCCTCCTCGCGCTGCAGACTGAAGGAGCGTCCGACCTGCGTCACCGAGGCCAGCCCCGGCAGCGTCGCCGACGGCCGCACGATGGCGCCGTCCACCAGCGGCACCGGCGGGGCGGGCGGCGCGCTGCCGGTGCGCGGCGGCGCAGCGCCCGTCATTCCCGCATCGCCCGGCATTTGCCGCCGCAATCGCACGCCCTGCGTGCGCACGGACACGAGACCGGCGAAGGAATCGAACTCCGCGGCCGCCGACAGCCGCAGCCAGTACAGCCCGGCCGGCATCACGGTGTGGTCGGTGCTCATGTCGCGCGGCAGGTCCAGCGTCACGATGCCGGAGGTCAGGCAGCCGTGCGTCGTGTCGCCGAGTACGCGCGATGGGGCCAGCGTCCGCCACTCGTCGTTGGCCAGCGTGGCCCATTGCACGGCGCGCGGCCGCGACCCGTTGAGCAGGCTGCGCGCCGACGACTCGCGCAGCTGGAACAGCAGCGTCAGCACGCCGCCGGGATCGCAGGAGGACAGGCCGATGTAGAGGTTGCCGTCGACGCCCAGGCGCGGCAGCAGGTCGTGACCGCCGCCCGACATCGCCGAATACAGCGTCTGCAGGCCGAAGGGGTGGAGGTGGAACAGCCGCTCGCCGTCGACGCCCTCGGGCGGATCGTCGTCGCGGTCGAGCGCGATGACGCTGGCGGCCTCGTAGTTCAGCGAGATCCGCTCGATCACCGGCGTGTACGGCGGATTCGGCAGCGGGCTCGGGCGCTTGGTGCGCGCGTTGGCGGCCACCGTCGCGGCCAGCTCGACCGGATAGGCCGCATGGCCGAAGGCCGCGCGCGGGCCGCTGAGCTGCAGCCGGCACAGGCCGTTGCGCGGCATCGGCATCGTGGACCAGTCCTCGTCGGTGGCGCGGCTGAGCTTGCGCACCGAGCCGGGATCGATCTCGATGTGCTGCGTCGCGATCAGCTCGCCGGCCGGGTTGGCGCCGGCGAACAGCGGCTGCTGGGCCGAGCGGTTCGCGCAGGCCTGCCATTGGCTGTCGCGCAGCCAGGCGATCTCGGTGCTGAACTGGCCCTGGCGCAGTTCCTTGCCGGCGCTGCCGCCGTAGCCGGCGTAATGCGTGTCGAAGCCGCCGGGCTCGAGCGGCAGGCCGCCCCATTCGATGTCCAGCGAGAGCCGGTCCAGCGTCTTGCGCGCCGCCTCGGGCGAGCCCACGACCAGGTAGGAGGACAGGCCCGGCAGCGGACCGAAGGGCGCGAAGGCCTTGGTCGGATCGAGCGGGCCGAGGTTGTTGGCCAGCCGCACCTCGCGCACGCCGCGCACGCACACGCGCAGGTCGACCTCCGCCAACGGCAGCCGCGCGAGCAGCGAGTACGGATAGAGCCGCCCCTGCGTCGCGACCTCCAGTTGCAGCACCGGCAGCCGCGTCGGCCATTCCGCGCCGTGCACGGCGGGATCGCAGCCGGTGATGGCCGGCGCGTCCGCGCGCAGCCGGATCAGCAGCGACAGGCCGGCGCCGGCGGCGCGGTCGAGGCGGCTCTCGACGGTCCACCAGCCGGCCGCCGTGCTCAGGCTCAGGCGGAACGCGCCCTGCAGCAGCCGGTCGAAGATCAGCGCGCGGTTGGGCGCGCCGGAACCGTCGAACATCGCGGGCAGGCCTTCGCCGAGCAGGCGGTGCGCGGCGTTGCGCATCGAGATCCAGTCGGTGTCGCGCAGGTCCTGGTTGGCCTCCGCGGTGGTGCCAGGTCTTGCGTCGCCGCCGGCCAGCAGCCATTGCGGCACCAGATCCCCGAAGGCATCGCGGAAGGCGTCCGCGGTCTTGGCGCGCAGCACCGCGTCGCGCAGCCCGCGCAGGTCCGGCGCGGCGCCGGACGAGGTCTGACGCAGGATCACGCGGATCTCGCGCTCGCCTTCGCGCAACAGGAGCAGCGGCGACGCAATGGCCAGGCCGATGCGCGCATCCTCGGCCCCCGCGCCGCCGGCCGCGCCGAACAGCGGCCAGACGGTGCGGCCGTCCGCCACCGGCTGCGCGACCTTGGCGCGGGTGACGTAGTTGAGGTCGCGCTCGGGCGCGATCAGCCGGTCCCGTTCCAGCCGCAGCGTGCGCAGCGTCTCCACGCGCGCATCGGTGACGGTCAAGGGACCCTCGCTGACGAAACGCACCGGCCGGCCCGCCGCGTCCTTGCCCGCGTCGAAGGCGGTGCCCGCCGGCACGTGCACGTCGCCGGGCGCGCGCAGGTCGCGCTGGCAGGCCAGGTAGACGGTGTCGGCGCGCGACGGCGCGAGGTCGAAGCCCAGGCAGTCGCGGTAGTAGAACGCGGTGTGCCGGGCGGGGAAGCGGTTGACCTCGCGCTGCGCCGTCTCGCAGACCTTCAGGAAGGCGACCAGCAGCGCCGCCGCGGGCTCGTGGTTGGCCGTGGCGATGCTGTCGGGCAGCAGCTCGCGCGCCAGCCGGCGCACGTCGTCCACCGCGCTGAGGAAGGCGAAGAAGCGTTCGCGCAGCCGCTCGCGGTCCTCGCGCTCCGCGTCCGGATCGACGGCCGGCTCTTCGCTGATCTGGCGGTGCCACATGCGCGAGAGCTCGCGCTCCACCGGTCCCGGCGGGCGCGGCGCGGCCGGCGCGTCCTGCCTGTCCTCGCCCTGGAGGAAGCGCCGCTCGACCCAGCGCAGGTCGGCCGCCAGCTGCTGGTCGACCAGCAGGTGGATGCGCTCGCGCAGCACGCGCGGCGCGGTGTCGTGGATGCCGGCCAGCGCGCGCCACCACAGGTCCAGCCAGCCCGCCAGCGTCAACACCTGGCGCGCCAGCTGCGGCAGCGGCGCCGAGTCCACCTCGCGTCCGAAGCGCTGCTGCAGCGGCCACGGATCGACCGCGGCGATGCGCGCCATCACCAGCGTCGGATCGGTGGCGAAGAGCGAGCTCCAGTCGCCCGCGTCGTGGTCGTCCAGGTCGATGAAGCGCAGATGGCGCGCCAGCTGCGCCGTCATCTCCACGCGCTGCTCGAAGTCCAGGTCGTCCGGGCGGAAGTAGCCCGGCGCCAGGGCCATCGGGAAGCGCTCGCGCTGTTCGGTGCCGGTGCTCATGCGGCGATCCTCCCTGGCGCGTCGCGCCCCGGGTCCTCGGTCCCCAGCACCTCGCCTTCGCGCAGGTAGAGCGGGAACACGAAGTTGTAGCGGCTGTTGCTGCTGCGCAGCGTGTAGTCGAGCTGGATGCGCAGCACCCCGTCGTACAGCCCGGAGGTGTCGATGTCGATCGCGTTGAGCGCGATGCGCGCCTCGAAGAACAGGATGGCCTGCTGGATGAGGCTGCGGATCTCCGTCAGCGTGCTGTCGTTCATCGTCTCGAAGACCATGCGCCGCAGGCCGCAGCCGTAGGTCGGGTGCATCACGCGCTCGCCCGGCGCGGTGGTCAGCAGGATGCGCAGGCTCTCCTCGACGTCGGTCACGCCGGACACCATCACGCCGCCGCGCGTGCGCCGGTCGAAGGCCGGCGGGAAGGCCCAGCCGGTGCCGAGGAAGTCGTGTTCGCCGTCCATGTGGAGGTGTCCGTGAGCGGGTCCGTGGAGGAGTCGGAGGGAAGTCCGGGCGGCGGCGTCATCCGCCGATCAGCACGGTCGGCAGGCCGATCGCGATGTTGCCGCCGTGCGCGGTGGGGTCGCCGACGCGCGCCGCCGGCTTGTTGCCGATCAGCACCGTGGTGGAGCCCATCACGATCGCGTCCGGCGGACCGACGCAGGTCGCGTTGTCGCCCAGCACGGCGGCGGGCAGCGAGCCGATGAGCACCGTCGGCACGCCGGGCCCGATGACCGGGCCGCCCACGTGCGGGATCGGCGGCAGGCCGGGCGTGACCATGGGGCAGACATGCAGGTCGGTGAGTCGGGCGGCGGGCGGCATGGCGTGTCCTTCCTCAATTGATCATGACCATCGCGCCCTTGACCACGGTCTGACCCGAGGCCGAGAGTTCCGCGGAGGCGTTGCCCTTGGCGGAGAAAGCGATCTGCGCCTCGTTGTTCACGTTCATGCCGGCGGTCTTCACGTCGGCCTTGGACGTGATCGACACCGCGCCGACGGCGTCCAGCTTGATCTGGCCCTTGGCGGTGACGGTGATGTCCTTGGGGCTGTCCAGCGCGATGCCGGAGGGACCGAGCTCGACCGTGTTGCCGTTCTGGTCCGCGAGCAGGATGGACTTGTCCTTGTCGCTCAGCACGATGCGGTTGTTGCCCGGCGTGGTGACGGTGATGACCTTGTCCTTCTCGTCGAACTCGAGCTTGTGCCTGCAGCGCGTGACGAAGGCCTTGGTGTCGTTGGGCGCGGCCAGCGCATAGGGCGGCGTGCGGCTGCTGCTGTAGAGGCTGCCCAGGACGACCGGGTGCGAGGGGTCGCCGGCGAAGTAGCCCAGCACGACCTCGTCGCCGACCTCCGGCAGGAAGAACGCGCCGAAGCCGCTGCTGGCGTGCGACTGCAGCAGCCGTGCCCAGACGCCTTCGGTCTCGGCCTGCAGCACGGGGACCTTGACCTGGATGCGCTGCTCGCCGGCCGGGTCGGCGTCGAGCTTCATCACCACGCCGACCTGCAGGCCCGGCACCGGCGGCAGCAGGCCGGCCGCCGGCAGCGCCGGCACGTCGGGCCGCGCGCTGAACCAGTCGGGATCGAGGCCGAAGTCCGCCTCGGTCGTCCAGGCGCCGTCCTCGATGTGGTGGCGCAGCCCGGTGATGAAGACCGTGCCGCTGAAGCGCTTGCCCACGCCCTGCAGGTCGATGAGCCCGCCGACCTTGGCCTTGGCGCTGCCCTGGAAGCTCAGGTGGCCGCGCAGGCGCGCCAGGCCCGACTTGAGCTGCTGCGCCTTGGCCCACTGCGTCAGCATGTCGCGCGACTGCGGCGCGCCGGCCTGCAGCCGGAAGCTCGCCAGGCCGATGACCTCCGACAGCGTGCTGGTGTCGAGGTCGCCCTGCACCGGCAGCGTGGCGGGATCGGCGGCGGTGCCTTCCAGCGCGGCCTGCGCCTTGGGATCCCAGGACACCGCCATCGCGCTGCCGTACTGGTGCCGCGCGTCGACGTCGCCCTCGAACGAGATCAGGTCCACGCCGTAGGTGACCGACAGCGCCGGCTCGCCGCCGGCCTTGGGCGCGGCGACGGCCAGCGCGCCGTCGTTGACGAGGACCAGCATGCCGTTGGCGTCGGCCCGCGTCAGCAGGAAGTCCCAGTCGCTGCAGAAGTGCTGCACCAGCTCGGGATGCGTGATCGTGGTCGCCTCGACGTCCGCGGACAGGCCGTGCGCGCCGGCCAGCGTGCTCATGATGTCGCTGTCGAGCTGGTCGATGTAGTTCACATTGCGCCGGCCCACCGTCATCTTCACCGCCTTGTCGCGGCAGTCGACGACCAGGCGCGCGTCGTTGTCGCCCTCGACCCGCAGGCCGTGGCGCACGACCACGCCTTCGAAGATCGTCTCCTCCTGCTGGCCGTAGCCGGCCTGCACGGTGAGCGCGGCGCCGGGCTTGAAGTGGGCCGCGTCGCTGAGCGGGAACTCGCGGTCCGGCATGTCGCCGTCGTTGAAGACGAGCCGGGCGCTGGGCACGGTGTTGGCGGCGCGGCGCACGGTCACCGACATGAGGTCGGCGCTTTCGGGCAGGCGCTCGCCGTCGACGAGCACGCTGAGCGTGACGACGCCGACGGTGTCCTGGAGCGGGGAGACGCCGGGCATGTCACTTCCCCACCGGTGGAAACTTCAGCACCGTCCCGGGCGGGATGGCGCGGAAGTCGTTCAGGCCGTTGTAGCGGGCCACCTTCATGAAGGCGGAGGAGTCGCCGTAGATCTTCTCGCAGAGCGCGCCCAGCGAATCGCCTTGCTTCATCTTCACCGTCTGCGTCAGGTCGGAGGTGCTGGCGCGGCTGGTGACGCGGCGCTCCTCCTCCTTGCTCATCGCGCCGACGAAGGCCAGGTCCACCTTCGCGCGCAGCGGATCGCCGCCCGGCTTGAACAGCGTGTACTGCGCCTTCAGCGACTCCAGCCGGCCGAAGAAGATCAGCGTGCCCCACAGCACGCGGACGTAGGGCGGCTCGGTGCGCAGGTCGATGTACTCGTACACGACCTTGTTGAGCTGGGCGAGCTGGCCCTTCACGTCCGTCGGCTGGCCCGGCACGGGCGGGACCACGCCGGTGCTGTCCAGCACGATGGAGAAGTTGACCCGCTCGTCGTCGATGGCGCTGAACTTCGGCTCCACGCCCGGCGAGCCCTGCGACTTGGTCTTGTCGTAGCGGATGCCGAAGCTGTGGCTGAACTCGGACGGGTTGATCTGCGCCTGGAAGGTGACGTCCTTGTCCAGCTCGACCGTGCCGGTCTTGCTGAGGTTGTAGCGCGTCAGCAGCAGCCGGGTCAGCTGCGGCGAGGCGGACATCGACGATGACGACGTCGATGAGGACGACGACGAGGCCGAGGACGACGAAGCGGTGGCGGGCGCCGGCATCTCAACGCTCCCGCTGCGCGCGCAGCCGGTCGGCCAGCCAGGCGCGGCATTCGGCGAGCAGCTGCTCGCGCAGCCGCTGCAGGTCCCGCTGGGCGATCGCGGGCGCGGGCGGCGCCGGTGCGGGCGTCACCTGCGAGCGGATCAGCAGTTGTCTGACTTCGATGCTCATGGTCTTTCTCGATCGGGGGTCAGGTCTTGATCCCGGGGCGGTCGTGGTCGTCCTGCCGTGCCGTCACACCAGGCGGCTCGATCCGGCGTAGGCCAGCTCGACGCGTTCGATGGCGACCTCGTTGCGGGTGGACTGGAAGGCCTCGACCGACCACTTCACCGGATACGCGTTCCGCACCGACCACACCCGCAGCGGACCGCCGTCCTGGTCGAGCAGGAAGACGTGCAGCAGCTGCGGCACGATGGGCTGCGCGAAGCCGCCTTCCAGCACCTCCTGGCACCACTGCAGCAGGCCCGACTCCATCGTCGCGACGCCGCGCGAGAGCACCAGCTTCGGATGCTTGGCCGGCTTGGGCAGCTGGTGGACGAAGGTGTTCTGTCCGCCTTCGACCACCGTCTCCGTGTCCAGCTCCGGCCCCAGGCCGGTGACCTCGCGGAAGGCGTTGTCGCTGTTCCTGCCGGCCGACCCGAAGGTCACCGCGAAGCGGAAGGCCGGCGGCGGGTAGAGCATCTCCGCCCGCAGCGCGGCCGAGGCCGACGCGGTGCCCGGACCCGCGGCGCCGGCCGCCGCGGACGGCCGCTTCGCCGCCGCCGGCGTCGGGCTCACCCGCGCCGACGGACGGGCCGCGGGCGGCAGCGGCGGCGCGGGCGGGACCGGCGGCATCAGGCGTTGGCGATGACGAGGCCTTCGTGCGCGATCACGATGGTCTCGATCGCCACCTCGTTGCCGGTGGACTTCAGGTCGGTGCTGGTGATCTTGGTCGGCCAGGCGTTGGCCAGCGTCCAGACCATCGTGGGCTTGCCGGCCTCGTCCAGGAGACTGATGGTCACCGGCTTGCGCTTGATGGTGTTCATCTTGATCTCGTTGAACCAGTCCCAGAACTTGTTGTCGCCCTTGAAGACGCCTTTCTTCATCGTGACGTCGCTGTACTTCTTCATGCCCGGCATCTTGAGCACCGAGAACGCGGGGCTGTCCCCGTGCCGGTACTCGATGGGCTGGGCTTCCACGTCCAGGCCGGAGACCTCCTGGAAGGACATCACCGCCGAGTCCCACTTCACTTCGAAACGGAACTTGGGGAGGGGCCACACCGTGCCCGATTGCGCTGATCCGTCGTCTGCCATTGCCTGCCTCCACGAGGGTTATGAGGTCGAAAATTGAGGGTGCGCGATACGGCGCCGCGATATGGCGCCGCGATGCCGCGCCGAGATCCGGGGACGCCCGCGATGCCGATGGCATCGGGGACGCGCGGCATCACGACTTCTGCATCTGCTGCTGGAAGGTGATCTCGATGAACTCGGCCGGGCGGCTGATGGCGACCAGGACGGTCACGCGCAGGATGCCCTCGAGGATGTCCTCGGCGGTCATCGTCTCGCCCAGGCCGACGTGGACGCTGAAGGCGTCGTCGGGGACCGCGCCGGCCAGGCCGCCGCGCTTCCAGATCCCGGTGAGGAAGCTGGAGATCATGCTCTTGATGGTCACCCAGGTATTGGCCACGTTGGGCTCGAACACCATCGCCTTGGACGCCAGCCGGCAGGACTCCTCCAGCATGATCATCGTGCGGCGCACGTTGATGTAGCGCCAGTCCAGGCTGTTGCCGTCCAGCGTGCGGGCGCCCCAGACGAGCACGCCCTCGCCGATGAAGGACCGGATCGCATTGATCGACTTGCCCTGCGTCGTGACGTTGAGGTCTTCCTGGTCCTCGTGCGAGATGGTCACCTCGGGCGACACCACGCCGTTGAGGCTGACGTTGGCGGGCGCCTTCCAGACGCCGCGGCTGTTGTCGACCATCGTGTACACGCCAGCCATCGCGGCCGAGGGCGGCAGCAGGTTGAGCCGGTTGCGCGCCTCGGTCATCACCGTGTTGTAGAGCGGGCTCATCGAGACCAGGCTCTTGTGCAGCAGCGACTTGTGCGTCTCCACCGCGACGGCGAGCGCGGCGGGCGTCAGCGCCTTCTGCTTCTCCAGGTCGGACTTGGTGGAGGTGTTGACCAGGTCGGTGACGTACTTGGTCCAGTCCTCGTCGGTCTTGAGGATGTCGGCCACGGCCTGCGTCTGCTGCGCGGCGCGCGGGGGCATCGCGGGGTCGACGGCGTCGGGCAGCGACAGCTCCTTGCGCAGCAGCTGGGCCAGCAGCGCCGGGTTGGCGATGCGGGTGTAGTCCAGGTCCTTGTCCTGCACGACGGTGGTGTTGACCCACGGGTAGTAGGCCGCGGCGAAGTCCAGGAAGTTGACGCCCAGGTCGTTGCGGAAGCCCTCGATCGGATCGCCGCCCGGGTCCTTGCGGTCCAGGTAGCCGTTCCAGACGTCGAGGATAGCGATGCGGTTGCGCATGCGGCCGCCGCAGTGCTGCAGCATGGCCTGCTGGACCGCGACGCAGTCGGCGCGCTTGAGCAGCACCGCGTCGGGGATGACCAGCATGGTCGGTTCCTGCTCCTTGATCAGCGTGTCGATGCCGTCGGTGAGCGCCTGCGCCTCGACCAGGCCGCCGTAGTTGCCCACGGAGACGACGTAGCAGGGACCGCCGCCGTTCTGGAAGAAGTGGACCATGCCGTGGTACAGCAGGAAGCGGCCGCCTTCGGCGCCGTCGGCCTGGGTCAGGGCGTAGTCCTTGTCGTCGCCGCGGAAGTCGGAGCGCGTGTTGGGCGGCGCCTCGGCGATGGTCAGGTGGGGGTCGGGGCCGTGGCCGAAGTAGGTGTGGTACTCCGCCATCGAGCTGATGCGCCAGGGCTTGTTCAGCAGCGACTTGCCGCCGTTCTCGGCCCGGCGGGTGTAGCCGACGAAGGCGGGCACCGCGGTGGCCACCTCGACGACCGAATTGGGAAACGCATTCTTCTCGACGATATAGACACCGGGTGTCTTCATAGCCATGGCGGCCTCCTCTGCGGGTTAGCGATGCACGTGGATCTCGGAGACGATCGCCGGTTGGCCGTCGATCATTTCGCGGGCGAGCAGTTGCGCCGCTGCCGTGGGCAGGCGGCGGATCAGCACCTTGTCGTTGCCTGCGCCCGCCTCGATGCGGCTGCGCAGCTGGAATCGGCGCGGCGAGCGCTGCGCCAGCGGCACGCGGCCGCGGGACCGGATCGCCAGCATCGGCGTGCCGTCGTCCAGGCGCTCCAGCGCGGGCGCGGTGAAATCGGTCTCGCCGGCCAGGTCGACGACGGCGAGCGCGGGCTCGGTCCAGTCGCCGAGCAGGCAGTACTTCCAGACCGTGGCACGCGGCGCCAGCGGCCAGCGATGACGCACGGGCCAGGCCGCGGGATCGCGCGAGGGACCTTGCGCCGGCAGATGCGCCAGCGGCAGGTGCAGCAGCGCGAAGGGCGGCAGGCGACGGTCGCGCTGAGTCAGCAGCGGCTGGCATTCGGGCGCGTCGATCGCTCTTGGCGATGCATCGAGGACGACCGAGGGATCGCCGTCCGATCGGCCCGGCTCGACCCACAGCAGCTCGCGTGGCCGGTCGGCGGCGTCCTCGGTGCCGCAGGCGAAGTCGTCGTCGGTGGCGAACACACACCAGCTCAACGCGGCGTCCTCGGCATCGGCGCGCAGATGCTCGACCGCTTCGGCCGGGCCGTCGATGCGGAGCGATCCGCCGTCGGCCCGCACCAGCGCGTCGGCGCGGCGCAGCCGCTCGGCGGTCGATCCGACGGGGACGAAGCGCAGCCCGCGGCAGCGGCCGTCGGCGTAGTAGCCGTGGTCGACGTTCACCTGCAGCAACGGGAAGTAGGGGCCCCTGTGACTCATGCCGTGCTCCCGCCCGTTCAGCCGTGGACACCGACGGCCGGCGTGCGCACCGGCGGCAGTTGCGCGTCGGGCTTGCGGGCGTCGATGGTGAGGAGCCGCACGCGGTAGAGCACCGACGGCACGTAGCGGCCGCCCAGCACGCCCCACAGCGTGGACAGGTCGTGCAGGGTGAGCGGCTCGATGTTCAGCGTGAGCTTGTCGATGCGCGGGTCCAGGCCGGGCGAATTCTGCGGATCGAGCACCGGCGTGGCCTGGAAGCAGGCGATGGTGCTGGAGACCAGCTTGAGCGCCTCCGGATAGGTGCTGCCGCCGTAGTTGGCCGCGAACATCACCAGCAGGTTCAGCTGGACCGGCGGGGCGGAGCGCGCCATCCGGTCGCCGCTGCCCAGCGTGTGTGCCGGCATGCCGGGGACGGCGTCGCGTTCCAGGTTGACCAGGAAGGCGCAGAGCCGATGCGCCGCGCCGGCCGCCGGGGCGCCGTCCGCTTCATGCAGCGCGGTCACGGCGACGAGGTCCTCCGCCGACTGGTGCGAGCGGCGCAGCACGGCGTTCAGGTGGCCGGCGATGTGGAGGAGGGCGGCGTCGATCATGGTGGGCCGGTGGGTTGAGGCTGCGGGTGAGGGCGCGGATGAAGGAGCGGGTGAAGGGGCGGCGAGGCGGTGGCGAAAGGGCGAGTGGGGGAACGGCTGGAGGTGCGGAGGCACCGGGCTGTCGATGCGTTGAACGATAGGAGCGCGCGCCCTCGCATCCCATCCGACGGATGCCGATGTTGGGGGCCGGGTTTGCGGAGATTCGGCTCGGACCGCCGCACTGGCGGATCGCGGTTGCGGCGCAAGCGCGCGTTGTCCCCTGTCAAGCTGTCAACCCTTTCGGGGTGGACATGCACACGTGCGGGGCCGCCGCTCCTAGACTCCGCGCTCACGGTCCGAAGAGGCCGGGCTCAGGAGGTGAAGCAATGGATCCGAGGACCGAGGAGGGTCCGCCGCCCGCGACGTCCGCTCGCGGGATGAAGGCGGGCGAGCCGCTGAGCTTCCTGCTCGGCGACTGGATCGTCGACGTGCCCACGCGCCGGCTGCGTCGCGATGACGAGACCGTGACGCTGGAGCCGCGTCCGATGGCGGTGCTGGCCGCGCTGTGCCGTCATCCGGGCGAGGTGGTGTCCGCCGAGGCGCTGCTGCAGGACTGCTGGCCGGAGGCCACGACGCTCGGGGACAACCCGGTGCACAAGGTGGTGGCCGGCCTGCGCCGGGCCCTCGGCGACAGCGCCACCTCGCCGCGTTACCTGGAGACCATCCGCAAGCAGGGCTACCGGCTGGTGGCGCCGATCGGCGTGCTGTCGGCGGAAGGGCCGCGCAGCCACGCCGGCGGGTGGCGCGGGCTGTCGCCGTTCCGCGGGCTGGAGCCGTTCGACGCGGCACATGCGAGCGTGTTCTTCGGCCGCGACGATGCCGTCGCGGCGCTGCACCTGCGTCTGACGCGGCAATGGCGCTCGGGCCACCCGCTGGTGGTGCTGCTGGGGCCGAGCGGCTCGGGCAAGACCTCGCTGGTGCAGGCGGGCCTGGTGCCGGCGTTGACGCGAGGGGCTTCGGGGTCGACCTCGACCTCGACCTCGGGCTCGGGCTCGGGCTCGGGCTCGGGCTCGGGCTCGGCGCCGTTGGTCGGCGGTGCGCCGGACACCGGCCTGGGCGGCTCCAGCGGCCCGTTGCTGCGCGTCAGCGCGGCGGCGCTGGTGGACCTCGGCGCGTTGGGCGGGTTGGACGCCTGGGCCGGGGTGGCCGGTGCGATGCTGGACTGGGAATGCCAGGGCGTGCCGCTGCTGTCCGGCTACAGCATCGACACGCTGGCCGCGGATCTGCGCGAGGCACCGGGCGAGGTGCTGCGGCAGCTCGAGATCGGGCTGGACGCCACGCGCGCGCTGCGCAGCGGCGCGCAGGCACCGCCGCTGCTGGTGCTGGACCGGCTGGAGGCGATCTTCCAGGACGACGACGGGCATCTCCGCGCGTGGTTCGCGATGCTCGACCGCTTGGTGACCAGCGCGCGGATGGTCGTGCTGGCGATCTGCCGCAATGACTTCTATGCCGCGCTGGCCCGCTGGCCGTCGCTGATGCGCGGCAAGGAGGACGGCGCCCACCTGGACCTGGCGCCGCCCGACGCGCGCGCGATCGCGCAGATGATCCGCCTTCCGGCGCGCGCCGCGGGCCTGAGCTACGGTGCCGACGAGAGCGGCCTGAACCGCCTCGACGACCGGCTGTGCATCGACGCGATGCAGGCGGCAGATGCCTTGCCGCTGCTGCAGTACACGCTGCAGCAGCTCTACCTGCACCGCGCGCCGGGGGACGTGCTGGCGTGGTCGGCCTACGAGGACCTCGGCGGCCTGGAAGGCGCCATCGGGCGCCGCGCGGAGGCGCTGCTCGGCGAGCTGCCGGCGGCCCAGCAGGAGGCGTTGCCGCGGCTGCTGCCCCGGCTCGTCACGCTGGGCGGCGAGGAGGCGTCGCCGACCAGCCGCTGGATCGCCGCGTCCGAACTGACGGATCCGCAGGAACAGGCGCTGGTGCGCGCCTTCGTCGATGCGCGACTGCTGGTGGCGGATCTGGCCGGCGGCAACGCAGGCTTGAACGCAGGCACGAACGGGGCGATCAACGGAGGGCTGGGTGGAGGGGCAAGCGCAGGCGTGAGCGGCTACCGCGTCGCGCACGAAGCGCTGCTGCGGCGCTGGCCCCGCGTGACGTCGTGGGTCGCGCAGCACCGCGCGTCGCTGGCCGCGCGCGACGAACTGCGGCCGTGGGTCGCGCGCTGGATCGAGGCGGACCGGGCCGGCCCGCTGCTGATGCCGCGCGGCTCGACGCTGTGGACGGCGGCGCGCGCGCTGGCGGAGGCGCCGCAGCTGTTCGGCGATGAGGAGCGGGATTTCATCGAGCGCTCGCAGCGGCGCCTGCGGCGCCAGCGCTGGGGCCTGGGCGCGGCGAGCACGGGGGCCTTCCTGCTGGCCGGCATCGCGGGCATTGCCGCGATCGGCTATGCGCGGCAGGCCGAGGTCGCGGCGGAACGTCAGCGCCAGAGCCGGCAACTGGCGTCCTTCATGCTGGGCGAGCTGGCGGACAAGCTGCGGCCGATGGGGCAGCTCGACGTGCTCAGCCGCATCGGCGAACAGGGCGTGAAGCTGCTGGCGCCGGCCGAGGGCGGCCGCGAGACGCCCGCCGACGCGCTGCAGCGCGCCCGGGCGCTGGTGGTGATCGGCGAGGTCAACAGCAGCCGCGGACAGGGTCGCACCGACATCGCGATCGATGCGCTGCAGGCGGCGCGGCGGCTGCTGGCGCCGCTGTCGCTGGCCGCGCAGCAGGATCCCGCCGCCTACTACAAGACATTGGGCGCCGCGTCGTTCTGGCTCGGCCAGATCGCCTACGACGCCGGTGACTTCGACACGGCCTCGCAGGAGATGACGCGTTACCGGCAGGCGTCGCAGACCTGGCGCCAGGTCTTGCCCGACGACGCGGACGCGCCGGTCGAACTCGCGTTCGCGGTGAACAGCCTGGGCTCCATCGCGGTCCGGCGCGCGGCCTGGGACGAGGCGCAGCGCTGGTTCGAGCAGGCGCTCGCGATGAAGCTGGCGACGCTGGCGCTGAAGCCGGAGAACGCGGAAGCGCAGGAGTCGGTGGCGAGCTCGCGCATCTGGCTCGGGCGGGTCGCGTATGTCCGGGGCAATCCTGTGGAGGCGCTGGCGCTCTTCGACCTGGCCCGGCAACCGCTGGCGACGCTGGCGGCGCGCTCGCCCGACGCGCTCGTGCGCCAGCGCGATCTGGCGACGGTGGAGGCGCGGCGCGGCGATGCGTTGTGGGCGATGGGCCGTGTCCACGAAGGACTCGCGGTGATGAGCGCGGCGGTGGAGCTCCTGCGCGATGTGGAGCGCCGCGATGCCAGCAACCGCTACTGGTCGGCGGACCGGCTGCATGCGCAGGCCAGCCTCCTGCAGCTGCAGACGGACGCGGGGATGGCGGTGCGCGAAGCGCTGGACGCGCTCCGCGGCCAGGTGCCCGCGCGGCCCGACGCGGAGCCGAGCCGCGAATTCATGCGCCGCGAGGTGCTGGCGCGATTGGCGGTCGCCGAGACGATGCTGGCGGCGCGCGGTGGCGCGCGCGAGGACTTCCAACGGCTGCATGCGGCGGCCGGTGACGAGGTGCAGTCGCTGCTCGCGCTGGCGCCGCGGCATTGGCAGACCCTCGAGCTGAAGGCGCGGCTCGGGCTGATGGCGCTGGCGATGCCCGAGGCGCACGGACCCCGCGACGGCCCTCGCGACGGCGCGCGAGACGGAGTACGAGAAGGAGTGCGGGACAACGCCGCGACCAGCTCGCGAGGCGTCTGCCTGCAACTGCGCGACGGTCTGGGCTCGGCGGTGATGGCCGGGCAGGGCGGCCTCGTGCTGGAGGCCTGGCTCGCGGCTCGGCGCTGCCTGGGCGAGTCGGCGGCCGACACCGAGGCGGCGGCGCGCCTGCGCGCGGGCGGCTACGCGCCGAACCGGCTCACGATTTCCGCACTTCCTTCGACCCCCATTTCAACCCCCACTTCAACCCCAACCCCAACCCCAACCCCAACGACGACAAGGAAACCTGTGTCATGACTGATTTCGCAACGACTGACGACACGACGACCGAAACAACCCGTGGCACTCCGGGCGTGGCGCAGTTCTATGTGGTGCCGTGGTCCCTGCAGACGGTGCCGAACGGCGACGTGGAAACGACCCTGGTGGAGTGCCGCTACTTTGACCATTGCTGGAACCGGGTCGATCACAAGCCCATGCGCAGCGATTTCTACTTCTTCCAGCTGAGCCAACGCGCCACGACGCAAAAGGGGGAGAAGCCCAAGGAGGAGCTGGACCTCACCCTGATGTCGGCCGTGGCGAAGACGCTGGACTCGCCGTGCAACCTCAACAACAGCTTCATCGCGGCGGGAAATCCGAAGGAGACCTCGCTGGTCATCCCGGTGCTGCCGGGCATGACGCGAGGCGTGATCCTGGTGTTCCGCTCGCCGGCCGCCGGCGACAAGGTGGATTGGCTGGTCGCCACCGCCGATCCGGAGATCAAGAACGGGAGCAACTAGGCGCGAGGATTCAGCGTGTGCTTGACCACGGCTGGCTTGCTGCGCGCCCCAGCGTTGCATGCCGGCCGAGGCATTTTCCGTACTGGCAACACCTGACCCCTGATCATCGTCTCCGGGGTCGTCCGTCAATCACCGGTGCGATTCGAGGTCCAGGCCGATGGGCCGCCTTTCCAGGGCGGCACATAGACATACGTCGACTTGGACTCGTACGCCTCTCGCTTTTCCGTCTTCCGCTGCTGCTTGTACGTGTCCCGATGGCTCTCGGAGCGCTGGCCGCTCCCGCTGCTCGAGGTGGTCACCGCGCCGCCGGAGGCGCCGTCCTCGTCCTCGTCGTCATCCTTCTTGTTCTTCTTTTTCCATTTCTCGAATTCATTCCACCACTTCTCGAGCCGGGTGTTGTTCTGCTGCTGTCGGTTCTTTTCGCCCTTGTCGTCGGTGCCGGATCGCTTGGAGGCATGCCCGGCCAGTGTCGGTGCGGCGAACCCCAGGTCCTCGGCCTCCTGCAGGCGGGCGGCCCACTTGTCGTAGGAGTCCGGCGAATAGGCGGCGATCAGCTTGCCGGCCTCGTCATAAGCCCCGGTCAATCGTTGCACGGGGCCTGTGCCTGCGGGCGTTTCGCGCGCGACCTCCGGCGCCAGCGCGGCACGTGCCGCGGCGTAGGCGCCGGGCAGTTCCCTGCGTTGTGCCGGGGAGGAGGGGGCGGCCGCTTGAGCGCCGAACAGGGATTCGATCGTCCGGCGCTGCGCCAGCATGCGGGGCGAGGCGTCAATGCCGGTCGGCGCCGTCGCGGCGGCTGACCGACGCGACTGCGTCACGGCTGCAGCGCGGCTGGTCGTGCAGTTGCTGTCGTGTCTGTAGGTACTGGTCATCCCGACTCCCTTGATCCGAATGCATCGTTACAGCGCCGTCACGCGGAAAGGAGAGGATGTGGCGGCCGCCGCTTGCGGCACATCAGCAGAATGCTGAGCTGTGGCTGCGGAAATACTGAGGTTGTCGTGCCGGCGTGACGCAATGCATCGTCCGGCGCCTCGAAGACCACCGTGGGTCTTCTCCTTCGCCGTCAGCGGTGCGGTGCACTGACGCGTCCGTCAACGCGGGGGACTGACGAAGACGAGGGCTCTCCGCAGGCCGCAATCAAGTTTTGACACCTGGGTACGGCGCGACAGCTTGCTCTGCGATGGCCTCCAACTCATCCGGAAACATGGCGTTGAGCCAGAGGGTCTCACCGGTCTGAGGATCTGAGCACTCGACCTCATACGCCAGTTCCGGCGTTGTGTGGATCTCAAGCACCGCGCCGATGTCCCCGAGCCGAGGATGTCGAGCATCGTGGACCGCTGGTCCGCTGAAGCGACCTTCGCGAATCGCTGAGACACGGACGACTGAATATTGTGAAAGCGTGAAGGGCACCCGGTCAGTATGCCCGTGAGCGAGCCGGTGAGTGGGGGACTCCTTCAGCACAGCGGATCTTTTCGCGCGTGCACGAGCCTCTCGTCCAGGTCGAACACGACCAGCCGCTTCGGCATGATTTCCTCCAGTCGCCCAGCGGCAAAGGGTCCGCTACTTGCCCTGCGGCCCGGTCCGGAACTTCCGGAGATGACGCTCCCTGATCGGAGCCAGCCCCAGCCTGGTCTGGTATTCCTCGGAGAGCACATACCTGCGCGTGAGCTCGTTGGCGTTCGAATTGAAGCTGAGCTTCCAGGCGAGCCCGCTGCCTTCCTCCCGCAAGGATTTCTCCTCGGTCCGCCACCAGCCCTCATCGAATCCCTTGGGCGCGCTGTCGATGAAGGCGGGATCGCGCAGCAGGGTAATCAGGTCGAAGCGCTCCATCTGGGCGATGGTGCCCGTGGACATCTCCATGAGTTGCTTGTACTCGACGTGCTTGACCCGGAAAGGATCCGGCGGTCCGAAGAGGTCCGGAGCGATCACCTTCGCCGTCCGGTAGGCATTGCCCAGCACGACGCTCTTCCTGAGGAAATCCGTCTCCCGCTTCAGCCACGACATGACTTTCGCGTCGCCGAGGACGCGGGACATGTCCGTATCGAAGCCGGGCAATTGAGCTGCATAGATCTCGACGACGAGGGCGTCCTTGCCCTTGAACGCCGACTGCACGTCGTCGCAGAACGCGCGCATGAGCCCGACGTACTCGGTCAACGCTTCTTTCAGGGTCGTGCGGGGCGATGCCGCCGACCGGACCTTGTCTGACCAACGCGCCGCGAACGCCGGGCGCATCTCAGCCTCGGCAAAGGCGCCGCACGTGTACTCCGCGACCAGAGGCACGGGGAGGATCGCCGCAGCGACGTCACGAATGTCGGTGGGGGCGCTGTGCGCAAGCGCTGTCGAGACCATCAGTGCAAGGGGCAGAGCGGCTTTGTGAATCAAGGGCATGACGTTCTCGGTGGCGAAGGCGGTGCTCGGTCTGGTCGTGCCGACAAGGCCTGACCCTCAGGAGTCCGGCGACCGGTGAGAAGAGCAGATTCAGGGCGCCGATGCGGCGCGGCTCACCGGCGTGTTGCCAGGGATCGGCGGCGGCAGGACCACGACCTGCTTCCCGCGGGACTGGTAGTCCGCTGGGAGACCGATGACCTTGAGATACAAGGCCGGACCGCAGGATTCGCGATCCCAGGCCGGTTTGCTGAAGCAGGCCTGCATCTCGGCTTCGATCTCCTTGAGCGGTCGCACGGGAACGTAGTGCGCCAGCGCGTGGCAGGTCCAGAGCGTATAGAGCTGCGTACCGTCCCGAGGCATCTTCGGAAAGTCGTAGGCGATCTGCACCGCGCGTGTCGAGATGATGGCGCCACCCGCGCCCTCGGCAATGGCCAACGCCCGTTCTCGAGTCATGCCTTCGTCACGGCGATCGAAGAGTGGCGTCAGATTCACCATTTCCTTCTGGCATCGGGGCAGCGTGGGCGTCTGCTCCAGTTCCTCGGGTGTCATCGCCCACACGGCAGCGGGCGTGCTCAGCAGCAGGAGCAGGACAACGAGCGTCGGTCGGATGCGGCGCATGGGGCGGGTTCTTGTGCAGGCGTGTGAGGCGCTGAAATATAGCGTTGCCACATGTCGTGCCAAACCCTCGTGTGGCGTTCTCGCCTCGCAGGCAGAACATGGTCTCGCAAGACACCACGCCCGCCGCGCCGTCCGCTCAGCGCGCCACCTGCACGCCCTGCTGCGCCGCCCGGTGCACGACGTCGGCCACGACCTTTGCCTGCGTCATGAACACCGCATGACTGGCCTTCACTTCCGTCACGGACGCGCCGATGCGCTTGGCCATCGACTGCAGCATGCGCTGGTCGAAGGCCTTGTCGTCGGTCGCGATGACCGCCCAGCTCGGCCTGCTGCGCCACGCGGCGTTCTGCAGCTTCGTGCCGAACGAGGCCATGTTGATCGGCACCTGGCTGTCGCGAAGGAAGGCGGCGTCCGCATCGCTGGCGTCCGCGGCGAAACCGGCCTTGAACTTGTCCGGACGGACGATGCCGAAACCGTCGGGCAGTGTGTCAAGCACGAACTCCGGCGGCGTGGTGAAGCCGGTGTACTGCTGCGCCGTCGTCTCTCCGGCGTCCGGCGACAGGGCCGACACGTAGACCAGCGCCGTGACCTTGGGATCCACGCCGGCCTCGGTGATCACGGTGCCGCCCCAGGAATGTCCCACCAGCACGGTCGGGCCGTCCTGCTGCGCCAGTGCGCGCTTGGTGGCGGCGACATCGTCCGCCAGCGAGGTCAGCGGGTTCTGCACGATGGTGACGCGGTAGCCGCGCTTCGTGAGGTCGTCGTGGACACCGCGCCAGCCCGACCCGTCGGCGAAGGCGCCGTGCACCAGCACCACGTTCCGGGCAGGCTTGACCTCCGAGCTACTCCGGGCCGTCTGCGCGGACGCGAGGTCCGACAGACCGGCCGTGGCGGAAACGGCCAGGACGGCGGAAAGGATGGCTTGTCTGCTCATGATGAATCTCCTTGGGTGGGGGAACTGCATGCGGGCCAACACGGCCGGTGGATGACCGACGACACGGTCCGCTCGGGTGGAAGGATCCGGCGAGGGGATCCGGTCAGGGAAGTCGGAGACCGTGCGTCGACACGAGCTCCTCGACGGCGCGCTCCCCGATGACGACGCAGGGCGCCATCGTGTTGCCGCTGGTCACGTGCGGCATGACCGAGGCATCGGCGATGCGCAGGCCGTCGATGCCGTAGACCTTCAGTTGCCCGTCCACCACCGCCATCGCGTCGCGGCCCATCTTGGCCGTGCAGGACTGATGCCAGTAGGTCACGGCGGCATTGCGGAGGTAGTGCGCCAGCGCCTCGCCCTGCATCCGGCCGGGCAGCGATTCGCCTTTGACAAGCCCCTTGAAGGCCGGGCTCGCGCCGAGTTCGCGGACCAGCTCGATGCTCCGGATCGCGCTGCGAAGGTCGTCCGGGTGCGACAAGGTGCCGGTGTCGATCACGGGGGCGTCCGTGAACTCGCGTCCGGAGAGCGTGATGCGGCCGCGGCTCTGCGGATGGGCCAGTCCGGCGAACATCGTCCAGCCATGGGCGGGAACGCCGAGCGAGGCGTTCTCCGCGCTCGGCACCGGGAACTCCACCTGGCAATGGAACATGTCGGGCAGTCGCAGGGCGCTGCTGCTGCTCCAGTACAGCGTGGCTTCCGATCCGCCGTAGCCCACGGCTTGCGGTTCCTCATACTCGAAGATCGCCGCGAAGGAGACATGGTCCTGGTGGTTCTCGCCGACGCCGGGGAGGTGCTGGACCAGGGGAATGCCGTGACGGTGCAGTTCCGCCGCGGGCCCGATGCCGGACTGCATGAGGAGCTTGGGCGTGTTGACGGCGCCCAGGGACAGGATGACTTCGCGATCGGCGTTGAAGCGCTCGATGCGGCCGTGGCGCAGCGCTTCCACGCCCACGACGCGGCGGCCGGAGAACTGCAGCCGGCTCACCACGGTGCCGGTGAGCACCGTCAGGTTCGACTGGCCGCGTCGGGGGTGGACGTAGGCGCGGTAGATGGAATGCCTGCGGCCGTCCTTGACGATGAGGTCGTTGAAGGCGACGCCGCCGAGACCTTCCATCATGGCGCCGTTGGGGCTGTCGAAGTGGGGGATGTCGCTCGCGCGCGCGGCCTCCACCAGTGCCCGGGCGATCGGCTGCGGATCCTGCACGGCGGCGACGTGGACGGGACCGCCCGCGCCCCGCCGCAGCGCATCGGCCGGCCCGCGGTAGTCCTCCACGCGCCGGTAGATCTTCAGCACGGATTCGTAGTTCCACGCGGGGTTGCCGGACTCCTCGGCGAAGTCCTCCCAGTCGTTCTTGTGGCCGCGCGCCCAGAGTCCCACGTTGATGCTGGATCCGCCGCCCAGGACGCGACCCATGTTGAGCGGGATCGACCGGTGGTTCAGATGCGGATTGGGCGCGCCGCTGAAGTTCCAGTCACGCGCCGATCCGAGATTCAGCGGCCACTGGCCGGGCGTCATCACTTCCGGCAGATCGTCGTCGCCACCCGCTTCGATGAGAAGCACCTTGACGTTGGGGTCCTGCGCCAGACGTCCCGCGACGACGGAGCCGGCCGTGCCGGCGCCGCAGATGATGAAGTCGTAGGTCGTTCCGGCAGCGTCGGCGCTGACGGGGTTCGGATGCGAATGTTCCATTGCTTTCTGATCGGCCAAGGCCGATGGCTTGTGACGCGGATGTGGCCGCGACATCGATCAGAAAGGAAGGACTTGGCGGCTACGAAATGGTAGGAGGAGTGCCGCGAAATGAGGTTGTGAACATCGTCGTTCGAACAGGCCTTGATGCGATCTTCACGCTTGATCGCCTAAGAAGATTAGAGGATTGATGGCTGAGAAGAAATTTAATTCCACGCGCCATTGAGGGATGGCTTCAGGGGGAATCAAGCGGGCTCCAACGAGGTGCAAATGGAGTCCGAACGGGGTCCGGACGAACTCAGGCAATCGGAATCGCGGTGGTGGAGAGCACTTCCTTGAGGACCATGAAGGACCTCACCTGCCGGACGCCGGGCAGATGCAGGAGGTGCTCGGCATGCAGGCGGTTGTAGCCGGCGTTGTCCTTGGCGCGGACCACCATGAAGTAGTCGAACTCGCCGGTCACGACATGGCATTCCTGGCAGCCGGGGACCTTCTGCACGGCCTTCTCGAACGCCGCGAACGATTCCGGTGTCGAGCGGTCGAGCACCACGCCGATCACCACCAGCATCCCGGCATCCAGCGCGGACGGATTGAGGAGCGCCACGATGCCCTTGATGTAGCCGGCCTCCTTGAGCCGTTCCACGCGCCTCAGGCAGGCTGGCGGACTCAGGTTGACCTTGCCGGCGAGGGCCACGTTGGAGATCGACGCATCCTTCTGCAGCGCCCTCAGGATCGCCTTGTCGATCTTGTCCAGGGTGGCCGGCGAGAGATCCGTGGCGACGACACTCTTGCTCTGCACTTTTCTTGCGTTCATTCTGACCTTCGAGAGGGTTTGTGATTTGAATCGACTGTACGGAGAACTATCGACTCGTGAAAGGCCGTGATGTTGCAGCAACATTGTTCAGGCTTGTTCCTATCATCGATGGACCCGCAATCAGGAGTGCCTGCGATGAATCTGTCGAAGTTTCCCCGTCATCCGCTGACCTTCGGGCCCACGCCGATCCAACCGCTCAAGCGCCTGTCCGAGCACCTCGGCGGCAAGGTCGAGCTCTACGCGAAACGCGAGGACTGCAACAGCGGCCTGGCCTTCGGCGGCAACAAGACGCGCAAGCTCGAGTACCTCATCCCGGAGGTCCTGGCAGGCGGCTATGACACGCTGGTGTCGATCGGCGGGATCCAGTCCAACCAGACCCGCCAGGTCGCCGCGGTCGCCGCGCACCTGGGCCTGCGCTGCGTGCTCGTGCAGGAGAACTGGGTCAACTATTCCGACGCGGTCTATGACCGGGTCGGCAACATCGAGATGTCCCGCATCCTGGGCGCCGAGGTCACGCTGGACGCGGCGGGATTCGACATCGGCATCCGTCCCAGCTGGGAGCAGGCGATCGAGGACGTGAAGCGCGCCGGCGGCAAGCCCTATCCGATCCCGGCGGGCTGCTCCGAGCATCCGCTCGGCGGACTGGGCTTCGTCGGCTTCGCCGAGGAAGTGCGACAGCAGGAACAGGCCCTGGGCTTCCGGTTCGACTACATCGTGGTCTGCTCGGTGACGGGCAGCACGCAGGCCGGCATGGTGGTCGGCTTCGCCGCGGACGGTCGTGCCGACCGGGTCATCGGCATCGATGCCTCGGCCAGACCCGACAAGACCCGCGCGCAGATCCTGCGCATTGCGCGCCACACTGCCGAGATCGTGGAACTGGGGCGCTCCCTCCAGGACAGCGATGTGGTGCTGGACGACCGCTACGGCGGACCGGAATACGGCCTGCCGAACGACGGCACGCTAGAGTCGATCCGTCTGTGCGCACGGCAGGAGGGCATGCTGACCGACCCGGTGTATGAGGGGAAGTCCATGCACGGCATGATCGACAAGGTGCGCAAGGGCGAGTTCCCGGAGGGCTCCCGCGTCCTCTACGCGCATCTGGGCGGCGTGCCCGCGCTGAACGCCTACAGCTTCCTCTTCCGCAACGGCTGACGGCGGGCGCGAGAGCTCGTTGCGCTAACGGCCAGCCTAAGCCGGGGTCAGGTCGCGATCCAGCAGGCAGTCGATGAAGGCGCTCAACGCCGCGGGGCGATGGCGCCGGTTCGAGTAGTAGAGGAAGAGCCCGGGCCGCGTGATCGTCCAGTCGGCGAGGACCTGCACCAGACGCCCCTGGGCGAGCCACTCGTCGACGTGCTGGCGGTCGAAGGCGTAGGTGATGCCCAGCCCTTGCAGCGCCGCGGCCACACCGATGTCGGAGTGGTTGGTGACCAGGGGGCCTTCCGCCGCGACCTCGACGCGTTTGCCCTTCTTCTTGAACTCCCATCGATACACGCGGCCGTCGAGCTGCAGCCGCCAGTTGATGCAGGCATGGCCGTGCAGGTCGGCGGGTGACTGCGGCGTGCCGCGGCTCGCCAGATAGTCGGGCGACGCCACCGCGATCATGCGCACGTCGGGGGTCAGGCGCACGGCGACCATGTCCTTCTCCAGCTGAGCGCCCACGCGGATGCCGGCATCGAAGCGACCGGCGACGATGTCGCTCAGCGCGTCGTCCACCACGATGTCGAGCGCCACATCCGGATGCGCACGATGGAACCGGCCGAGCCGTGGCGCGATGACGGTTCGTGCCGCCATCCCCAGCGTGTTGATGCGCAGCGTTCCGCCCATCTGGCCGGTCGCCGCGCTGGCCTCGGCGACGGCGTCGGCCATTTCCCGGAAGAGCGGGGCGACGCGCCGGTAGAGCTGCTCCCCGCTGGTCGACGGCGCCACGCTGCGGGTGGTGCGGTTCAGCAGCCGCGCGCCGAGCCGTTCTTCCAGTTGCCGGATCGTCTGGCTCAGCGCCGAAGGGGACAGGCCGAGATGCTCGGCGGCGCGGGCGAAGCTCTCCCGCTCGACCACCGCGACGAAGGCCTTCAGTTCGGCGAATTCCGATCCGCGCATTCTGTATCCGTTGCTACATGGCCTATCCAGATTCTAGGTGATTCTCTAATGTCTCCATCGGACGGAAGCTAGGGACTTCGAAGCCTGAAAGGAGTCTCGTCATGAACGAATCGATCCTTCCCGATCCCATCGCCGCCTACTTCGCCGCCGACAGGCAGAACCCGGACAGCGTTGCCCGATGCTTCACCGCCCAGGCGGTCGTGAAGGACGAGGGGCGCACCTACACGGGCCGCGATGCCATCAAGGCGTGGAAGGCCGAGGCGGCGGCCAGGTACACGTACACGAGCGAGCCGTTCGCCGTGGCGCCGGAGGAGGGCGGTCACGTCGTGAGCAGCCATGTGGTCGGGAACTTCCCCGGCAGCCCGGTCGATCTCAGGTATCACTTCCGCCTTGAGCGCGGCCTGATCGCACAGCTGGAGATCACCGCATGAGTTTCGATCTTCAATTGAATGGCCTTCGGGCGCTGGTCACGGGCGGTACCAAGGGCGTGGGAGCCGCGGTCGTGCAGAGCCTGCTCGATGCCGGCGCGCAGGTGATGACTACGGCGCGGGCCGTGCCGGCGTCATCGACGGACGGCGCGTTCTACGTCACCGCCGATCTGTCGACGGCCGAGGGCGCGAGCCGCGTCGCGCAGGTCGCGCTCGAGCGGTGGGGTGGCGTCGATATCCTGGTCAACCTGCTCGGTGGTTCCAGCGCGCCCGGTGGCGGTTTCGCGGCGCTGGACGATGCGCAATGGTTCAGCGAGCTGAACCAGAACCTGATGCCCGCGGTGCGCCTGGACCGCGCGCTGCTGCCCGCCATGCTGGCGCGGGGGTCGGGCGTCATCGTTCACGTGAGCTCGATCCAGCGGCTGCTGCCGCTGCCGGAGTCGACGACGGCCTACGCCGCGGCCAAGGCGGCCCTGTCCACCTACAGCAAGGCCTTGTCGAAGGAGGTGACGCCCAAGGGCGTCCGCGTGCTGAGCGTCGCGCCAGGCTGGATCGAGACGGAAGCAGCCGTGGCGCTGGCGCAGCGGCTGGCGGCCCAGGCCGGCACGGACTACGAGGGCGGGAAGCGGATCATCATGCAGTCGCTCGGCGGCATTCCACTGGGCAGGCCGGCCAAGCCGCAGGAGGTGGCGGATCTGATCACCTTCCTGGTGTCGCCGCGCGCCGGCTCGATCTCGGGGTCGGAGCATCTGATCGACGGCGGGACCGTCCCGACGGTGTAGGGCGACGGGGCGTGCCGTTCCCGGACGGGAGGTGGCAAGTCCTGACCCCAAGAGAATCACGTATTGGCGTGGTCCGCAAAGGCGGACGCTTGCGGAAGAAGGGCGGCGACTGAAGTCTCGGGGTTGCGGATTCACTCCGCCGGGAGGTAGTAGCTGAATTCGTAGAAGTGTTTGCCGTCCCGCACGTCGATGCTGAGCGTGCCGCTCAGGCCGACCAGTTCGCCGGTGCCGGAATCGGGCACGACCTGGACGATCAGCCTGGGCGTGCCGCGATTCATCTCGCCGAAGTGCATCAGCATGAACGAGCCGCTGCGGCCCGCCACCCGGCCCTCGACGCGCTCCATGGCGACGTAGCCGGCCGAACTTGGCTCCGCGCTGCGGAAGGCCAGCATGTGGCCGAGGCCGGTCGCGTCGAGTTCGCCGTGGAACTGCTTGCGAAGCAGCAGGTGGCCGAGGTTCGCCTCGGCCTCTTCAGGCGCCGGGGTCAGCGGCGTCATCTGCACGTCGAAGGTGCCGCGGAGGGTGTGGGTCTGGGTCATGGTGGCCTCGGGGTCGATCTACCAATCGATGATGACGAGCCGCTTCATCCTGGCATGACGGGAATGCTGAAATGCCTGCTCCAGGCGGCTCAGAACGGACACCGCAACGGCGGCGTCGTCATCCGGATAGTCTAGTCATTGGATATGCTCGGCACGAGACGCTGACCGGACCGGGAATGAGCAAGCTCCACTTTTCCGAACACGCAGAGCCCATGCGCTTCATGGCCGCGAGCACGGCGCCCCTCGGCGGCGTGCTGCTCGCCTTGTTGGCGCTGTGGATGGCGGCGGTTCCTCCGTCGCTTCATGAGATCGGCTTTGATCTTCCCGGCGACGGTTGCGTGGGCGTGATGGGTCCGGAGGGGCCTCCAGTCCACATCGTCATCATCGACCAGGTCGGGGACGTCACCTGGGATGGCGAGGTGCTGGCCGATCGCGCGGCCCTCGATCGCCGGATGAGCGCCATCGGTGCCGAGGCCATCGCTCAGCAGCCGGCGATCCATGTCGTGCCGCACAAATGGGCCCGCTACGGTGCGTTCATGGCCGTCATGGCTGCCGCTCAGCGCAATGGCGTGGCATCGGTCGACCTGATCGGAGAGGGGCCGATGCGCATCCGCGGCGTGCCGGCCGACGCCCCGAGGGTCATCGACCATCTCTGAGCCTCACGAGCAGCTGGGCAAGACCTGACACCGCCGCTCACCGAGCGTGTTGTGGGACCGCCGTGATCCGCGCTTTCAGCACGTCCTTCATCCAGTCGAGCGCCTCGTGCTTGCGCTGCTCCGATTCGGAGGCCGTGCAGTCGGCGGGGACTGCCACGCGATAGCCGCGGACATACGCGTCCATCGCCGTGCACTTGACGCAATAGTCCGTCGCGAGACCCGTGATGACGAGATCCTTGGCGCCCAGCTGCGCCAGGAGAAGATCCAGCGGCGTCGCGTAGAAGCCGGAATGTCGCGGCTTGAGGATCAGCAGGTCGGCCTTGGCGGGCGGCAGCAGCCGCGCCAGTTCGGCGGCGGCGCCGCCCGCTTTGCGGCATTCGCGCAGCAGCGTCTGCACATCCGACCGCCACTGGCCGAAGTTGTCGTTGACGTAGATGACGCACGACCCGTCGGCATGGAACTGCTTCCTCAGCCGCGCGGTGGCGCGCGCCGCTTCCACCGCCGCGTCGGCGATGTCCCCGGCGCCTTCGAAGCGAAGCGGATTGATGAAGTCCACCAGCAGCAGCACCTTGCGTGAACGCGGCATGCCCGTCCCGCTCGCGACCTTCCGGTCGATCGCGCGGGCGCTGGAACGGGATGGCATGGTCAACGCGCTTTCATGGATCGCCGCGTCCGCCCGACGCGCCGTAGACCTGCCCGGTGGCGTAGCCGGACTCCGCCGACGCCAGCAGCACGTACACCGCCGCCAGTTCCGCGGGCTGACCCGCCCGCCCCATCGGCGTGTCGGTGCCGAATTTCTGCAACTTCTCCTGCGTCTGACCGCCGCAGACCTGCAGCGGCGTCCAGAACGGCCCCGGCGCGACCGCGTTGACGCGGATGCCCTGCTTGGCCAGCTGCTTCGCGAGCCCCTTGGTGAAGATCAGGATTGCGCCCTTGGTGGACGCGTAGTCCAGCAGGTTCTCGCCCGGGTCGTACGAGTTGACGGACGCCGTGTTGATGATCGAGCTGCCCGGCGCGAGATGCGGGATCGCCGCCTTGCACAGCCAGAACGGCGCGTAGATGTTGGTCTTGAAGGTCCAGTCGAACTGCTCGGTGCTGATGTCCAGGATCGATTCGTGGCTCTGCTGCCGGGCGGCGTTGTTGACGAGGATGTCCAGGCCGCCGAGCTCGCGCACCACGTCCGCCACCAAGCGTTGGCAGAAGGCTTCCTCGCGCAGGTCGCCCGGTAGCGCGATCCCCTGGCGTCCGGTCTCCCGGATCAGCGCGATCACCTCGCGCGCGTCGGGCTCCTCGTCGGGCAGGTAGTTGATCGCGACGTCCGCGCCCTCGCGCGCGAAGGCGATCGCGGCCGCGCGGCCGATGCCGCTGTCACCGCCGGTGATCAAGGCGCGGCGACCGGCGAGTCGCCCATGCCCCACGTAGCTCTTCTCGCCGTGGTCGGGCGGCGGCGTCATGTCGCGGGCAAGGCCCGGCCATGGCTGTGACTGCTTCGGAAAGGCGATCTTGTCCGTCATCGGAATACTCCTGGGAAAGACGCGGCGACCGCGTTGCCGCATCCGCAGTGACGCAGATGCGGCAACGCGGATGCCTGTGGCGCCGGCCTCGCGCCGCGATCAATGCTTGGCCTGCTCCTGCGCCATCAGTTCCTGCTTGCGCTGCAGGATCCGTTCGCCGAGCTCGGCCATGTCCAGTCCGGACTTCTTCGCCTTCGGGAACATCTCGTTCTGTTCTTCCTTGACGTGATGCTTGACCCATTCGCTCATGACCTTGACCTTGGCGTCATAGTCCTCGCCGCCAGGCTCGACGCCTTCGACGGCGGCGATCAGGTCCTTGATGCTCTGGTGCTCGACACGCGCCTCGGGGACGAGCTCCTTGTCCTTCAACGCGGCCTGGACTTCCGGGTAGAAGATCTCTTCCTCGACCTGGGCGTGCACCGTCAGCTCCAGGCAGATCTGCGAGACGAGCTGCTTCTTCTTCGCGGTGGAGCGGGACTTCTCGAACTGATCGAAGAGCCCGGCGACCAGCTTGTGATCGGCGCGCAGCAGGCTCACGGCATCCGGCGTCTTCGTGCGCGCGGTGGTCGTGCGGCGGGTGGTCGATTTGCGGCTGTTGGTCGCGGTCGTCGTGGATGGCATGGAAGTTCTCCTGGCGGTGATGGCTGGGGCGGCGAGCCCTCATGGCTCGCCGCAGCAAGTTCATTGGCAAAGGCGATGCCCGCCGCCGCGTCCGCTAACCGGGATCGTCCGACGGCGCAGCTTCTTCGTCCTCCTTCTTGTTCTTGCGCACGCCGCGCAGGTTCATCGCGAACAGACCCAGCTGCAGGACGATCAGGGCGTACGACTGCGTGAAGGCGCCCCAGACGCACCACAGCAGATTGCTGAGCACGAAGACCCAGAAGCCCCAGGTCCGGCGCCGTGCGCTGCGACCGCCGACCAGCCAGGCGGCGACGAGCGTGACGACCATCGCGGGCCATTGAAGCGCGTTGAGCAGTGGGTCCATGACCCGCCGAGGCAAGCGGCTCGCCAGCGATGGTCCACGGCATTCAGCGGAGGACTGCGGAGGACCTGCGGCGGGGGGACGAAAAAAAAGCCCCGGCGGGCCGGGGCTGGTGACGCGGGCTGTCAGCGGTAGCGACCGCCGCGAAGCCGTTCGAAAGGACGAGCCTTCAGCGATCGTCGCGCGACGAGTCGCTGTCCTGGCTTTGATCGTCCTTGGAGGCGCGGTTGGATTGATCGCGGGAGGTCTGCGGGTTCTGCTGCTGCTGCGAACCTTCGTTCATCTGGCCTTGCCGGCCGCTGCCGGGCTGGCCCTGCTGCGGCGATTGCCGCTGGCCTTGCGATCCTGATCCTTGCTGCTGGCCGCCGGGCTGGTTCTGTCCTTGCTGGCCTTGCTGATGCTGCTGTTGTTGCTGCTTCTGCTGGCCTTGTCCGCCCGGGGCCTGCTGCGGGTTCTGCGCGTTGGGTTGCTGAGCCATGATGGTCTCCACGTTGTGCGCGTCGGCAAAGACACCGACAGCAGGAAATGGGCAATGCGCATGCCGGCTCGGCCATGCCGGTTGCCATCGCCGGGGCGGTGCGCCGCTTGCCACGGTCCGGCAGAACCTGTCGTCCCGGAGTCGCCCGCATGCCCGTCACCGTCCGCATCGGCACCGCCGGTTGGAGCATCCCCAAGGCCGTCGCGTCCTCCTTCCCCGGCGACGGCAGTCAGCTGACGCGTTATGCCCGCGTCCTCGAATGCGCCGAGATCAACACGACCTTCAGCCGCACCCACCGGCCAACGACGTTTGAGCGCTGGGCGAACGAAACGCCGGCGGACTTCCGCTTCTCGGCGAAGGTGCCGGAAGCGATGACGCACGGCGCGCGGCTGAAGGTGCCTCGCGCGGAGGTCCGGGCCTTCACCGCGTCGCTGGCCGGGCTGGGCGATCGGCTGGCCGCGTTGCTCGTGCAACTGCCGCCGTCGCTCGACCTGGACACGAGGACGGCGCGCGCCTTCTTCCGTTCGATCCACGCTGGATTCGAAGGCGCCGTGCTGTGCGAGCCCCGGCACCCGAGCTGGTTCACCGCGGCCGCCGAGCGGCTGCTCATCGAGGAACGTGTCGGACGCGTCGCCGCGGATCCCGCGAAACCGGACGGTGCGGCCGCGCCGGGCGGATGGCTCGGGGAAAAGGGCGATGGCCGCGGCGCCACGGTCTACTACCGCTGGCACGGCTCGCCGCGCATGTACTGGTCGCGGTATGAGGATGACTGGCTCGCCGCGCAGGCATCGGAGATCTCGCGGTGGCCGACGGGCACGCAGGTCTGGTGCGTCTTCGACAACACTGCCTCCGGGGCGGCCGCCGACGACGCGTTGCGACTGCAGGCCTTGCTGAGCGGCGGTCTCAAGGGGCCGTGATCGCTGGCGCGGGATCGTTCAAGCGAAGGCGCGCCACGGGCCGTGGCTAGAGGCGCTCGATGCCGTCAACGGACACGGCCGATACCACCAGCACACGCACGGGCTTCGTATAAGCCGGACTGTTTGCGCGCAGGGTGGCGAGCAGTGCCGCGACGACAGCAGGGTCCGATTCATGCACCATCAACAACGTGGGCCGGCGCGGTCGGAACGCCGCGGCGGACTCCAGCGGACCCGCTCGCCACCAACCGCAATCCCACGGGTCGTGAGGCTGAGCGCCTCGCTGCATCACGCATTCGCGCCACAAGATCTCCAAGCGCCATTGCAGGCCTCGCCAGCGGCCCAGTCGTGCCAGTTCATGGCTGCCGTCGAGTTCGCACGCGAGGCCATCCAGGCCGTTGTGAGGCGCGATGCTGGCCGCGCGCAGCGGCTCCGTGACGACCGGGAAGGTGCCGCTCTCGCACCAGGCGCGCAGCGACGAGAGCAAAGGCGCATCGACCGCGCCGAGCGCATCGGGCGGGATCATCAGGGCGTCGTCGAAGCGGCGCGGCAGGCGCATGGCAGGGCGGGTCAACCGCCGCTCGACGAGCGCCTCGCGGGGGCCGAACTCGCCTGGGGCGCGACGCCGATGGGGATGACACGCACGCCGGAGGCGGTCGCCGTGGCGTCGGCCTGACGAGTCGTCTGCGCCGCCGGTGGCTTCTTGCGGGCCGCGAACATGTTCACCACGCCCTGGCGAGCCTCGGAGAAGTAGAACAGCCCGGTCACGGCCAGGACGATGGCCGCGATGCCGGCGGCGATTTTGACGGGGGAGATGTGCAGCATGAAGAAGCCTTCGACGGGGCCAGGAGGGTAACAGCCCGCGCCTGGCGTCCCGAGGTCACTCCTTCGCGACGGCTTCCACCTGGATGCGCAGGGCCACGTCCATCTTGAAGCCGTAGTCCTTGCCCGCGGCCAGTCCGAACTCCTCGCGGTTGAAGCTGCCCGAGGCGTCGGCGCCGCAGAAGTCGCGCTTGAACATCGGGTGCGGCATGCACTTGAGCTGGTGGATCGTCAGCGTCAAGGGTCGGGTCTTGCCGTTCAGCGTGAGTTCGCCCACCACCTGGGTCGGCACGCCGCCCTTGGCGCCGTCGAAGCGGCCCTTGAACGTGGCGCTCGGGTTCTTCTCGACGTTGAAGAACTTGTCGCCGGTGGCCCAGGCGTTCATCGCGTCCAGGCCGAAGTCGATGCTGGCCAGGTCCATCTTCACGTCGACGCTGCCCGCGCCGGTGGCCTTGTCGTAGACGATGGTGCCGGCGCTCTTGTTGAGCTTGCCGCGCCAGTGGGACATGCCCATGTGGTCGGCCTCGAAGCTGGGGTAGGTGTGCGACGGGTCGATGTCGTAGGTCACGGGCGCGGCCTGCGCGGCGGCGGCGGAGAAGAGCAGGGCGGGGACGAGCAGCAGCGAGTTCATCGGGATTCCTTGAGTGGGTTTGGCGGGAGTGCCTGTCTGACGACGAATCGGGTGGGCGGATTTCGACAAGGTCGGATCATCATCCAGCCGCCGCGTTGCGGCGCAATCAGCCGTCGACATTACTGTCATGACGTGCCAGCAGTGCGGTGGATCGGCTCGTCGCCTGTGCCACGGCATGCGTCTGCGATTTCATGAAGGCCGGATTCGGCATCCCTCCGATGCCGCACGGCGGCGCTCCTCTCTAGATTCGATCAGTCCGCTGGCACGCCGTGCAATGCGGATCCCTTCGATCTGGAACCTGGAGGCCCATGCGATGGAACATGCGGCGAAGCCTCGATCCGCTGAACAGAGCCGCCAACCCGCTGCCGAGCGCGTCTTCCAACCGGGCGAGGTCCTGACATTCGCTGGCAGCGGCCCGGCCACCGTGGCTCAGCGAGCGCTGAGGGAGGCGATCGAGCACAGTCCTCGGATTGCTGCCCAACGCGCATTGGTCGCCTCGATACGAGACGGCTCATCCGCAACGGCGCCGGATGGGCGTACTTCGAAGAGCGATGGGGACATCGCGCAACTCGCGGGCGTGGTGCCCGGCCAATGGCGCCTGCCGCATCTCCGGCACCCGCCGACACCCACGGTGCAACGGGTGATCAAGATCGGCACCGACACATTCACACATGCCTCTCGACGCATCAACGCTCTGCACAGCGAGGTTGTCGTTCCCCATCTCGAAAAGAACGACTTCAAGTCGTACGGCATCAAGTCGCAGCTGGTGGCCTACATCCGCGAGCACAACATCAACTTCGCCGACGCGTCCGAATTTCTGGGCGCCTTCATGACCTGGCTGGCGGGGCGAGAACGGAAGACAAAAGGCGACAAGACGACGCCGGTCCTCAAGAAGTTCACGGTGACGGGCCTCAGTCGTCCGACATGGAGTGGTGACCTCAAGACCAAGCTCGGTTTCGGAGCGGGCGACAACATCCGTCATGTGATCCGCAACGCCAGCCTGAAACGGGCGCTTGAGGTGGAGTACGGCAAGTACACGGCCGATCCGCCTGCGCGCAAAAGAAGGATGATCGAAATCGGCAATGCCGTTGGCGTTTCGACGGATGGTGAAACGGTGCATGACATCACCAAGAAGGTCTACGACACGGTGTACTTGAATGAAGCCAATCTATTTTCCGGTCAGGGGCCCTACAACCAGATCATCGGATTCTCTGCCGATCGTGTGGAAGCCCTCGGTCAGTCCCTGGTTGACGAGGATGAGATGGTGGACCCCGTTGCAACCTTGAAAGCGGTCTCCGGGTTGATCGAAACGGCGAGCCGGCAGGCCAACATCCCGGTGCCAAATCCCGTCACGGCCGATCTGAATGACATTCTTCAGGAGATGCAGAAGCTGTTCATCAATCCGATCAACCAGAGGCCTTTCGATTTTGTGCAAGGGGCCGAGATCGGCGACCTCATCACCGACATCGGCATCAACTTCGGGTTCGACATGATCGACGGCCGAGTGGCTTCCGACCAGCAGGATCATGCGGAAAGGCAAAAGAAGCTGGTGCTGTGCGAGATGCAGTTGCGGGCGTTCACCGCCAGCGCGGGGACGGAGGGAAACCTGGCGAGCATCTTCTCCGAGTTCCTGGCAATCACGCGCAACTGATCCTCAACCCACCTCGATGACGACCTTGCCGCGGAGCGGTTGATCGCCGTTCCGACCGCTTTCGAGGGCCGTGTGCGCCGCGCCGATCCGGGCCAGCGGGAAGGTGGCGCCGATGACCGGCCGGATGCGCTCGCGCTCCAGCAGGTCTTTCAGCGCGAGCAGCTTGCCGCGGTTCTGCCGCGTAAAGACGAAGTGGTACTCCGCATTCACGCCCCAGGCGGCATTCAGGTTCTGAGGCGTCGCGATGTCGACGATCGACACGACGCGTCCCGCATCCGCCAGGACCTGCGGCGAACGCTCGAGCGTCCTGCCGCCGATGGTGTCCAGCACGACGTTCACGCCGCGGGCACCCGTCAGCTCACGCACGTGGTCGACGTAGTCGCCGGACTCGTAGTCGATCGCCTCATCCGCGCCGAGCGAGCGGACGAAGTCGGACTGCGGGGCTCTGCAGGTGGTCAGCACCCGTGCGCCCATCGTCTTGGCGAGCTGAATGGCGATGGAGCCGACGCCGCCGGCGCCGCCGTGGATCAGGACGGTTTCAGCAGGCTGCAGGCGGGCGCGCGAGACCAGCGCTTCCCAGGCGGTGCCGCCGACCAGCGTGGTCGACGCCGCTTCGGCGTGCGTCAGGTTGCGCGGCTTGTGCGTCACCAGCTCCTGCGGGACGACGTTGAACTCGGCGTAGCTGCCGCCCTTGGGGCCGAAGATCTTCGGTGTGTAGAAGACCTCGTCGCCGGGCTTGAAGTCGTGCACGCCGGCGCCGACGCGCTCGACCACGCCGGACACGTCGTGCCCGATGACGGCTGGCAGGGGCACGTACGCCGGGTAGTCGCCGCGGCGGATCTGATAGTCCAGCGGATTGATGGACGTGGCGATGACGCGCACGAGGAGTTCACCGGGATCGACGTCCGGCACGGGGATCTCCTGCAGCTGCAGGTGCTCGACGCCGCCGAAGGCGGTCAGGACGATGGCTTTCATGGGGGCTCGCAAAGGTTGAGGTCTGTCTCGCTCCGCCGATTTCTGCGGAACGTCGCCATTGTCATATCGCAAATCATCGATATGTTGAGGCGATGAACTTCAACCCTCCTGGCGGCGATGGTGATGGGTCAGGCCTTGCGCGTCCCGGCGCGCGCTGCTATCCCTCGCGCGAGCCGCCCGTACACTGGCCGCTCAAACGCTCGATTCCGCCCATGTCCGAAGAAGTGCCCCTGCTCCGCGTGCTCGAAGTGCTGGCCAACGCGCAGCGCCTGGAGATCCTGCGCAAGCTCAAGACGCCCGGGAGTTTCCCGCCGCAGGACGAGGGCGACCCGCTGGTCGACGGCGTCTGCGTGTCGTCGATTCAGGAAGGGCAGGGACTGGCGTTCTCGACGACCTCGAAGTACCTCGCCGACCTGGCGAGCGTCGGTCTGGTGACCGTCAAGCGGGCGGGGAGGTGGTCGTACTACCGGCGCGATGAGCGGGCGATTGCGGCGTTGGCGAAGCGGATGGCGCGCGAGCTGTGATTTCTGCTGCTAGAAGGACTGCAACACGCTCTTGGTCGTGAGACAGTCCCAGCAGATGAAGACGTACAACATCCCGCAGTCTCCGATGCAGACCGCATCGCCGAGGGAATCGATCTGGGCATAGAAAGACATCGGCCTTGTGCATGCGCAGGTGGGGACGTCTGGATCCTGGATCCACTCAGGGTCGCCGCCTATCCGATGGCGAGCGCCCATTGGGCGACCTGCCCACTTGAATCCGACGATGGCTTGGGATTCCGGTGTGTCTGGTGCCGGTAGAAGGGGAACTGCCGGGATTTTCATGGCGTCTTGGGAATCTCTGCGTGAGGAGCTGCACTGGGGTCGGCGAGTCCGATCGCCTTCAGGCAATCCAGCGGAGCATGCCGCTTCAGGACGCCGCCGCATCCAGGAAGTACTTCTTGAGCGCCTCGAAATTGTGCAGCACGTAGTCGCGGTCGCCCGCATCGCCGCGCCACGGAATGGGGCAGCGCGTCGTCCAGGTCAAATCCGATCGGTCCAGGTCGGGGCACGGGGCGCTCGCGCGACGGATGTGGACCGGGGCACTCAGAGCGCCTGCACCGCCTTCAACTGCGCCTGCTCATCCTCGGTCGGGAAGACGCTCACGCGCACACGCGGAGGATGCAGGCCGTCGACGCGCTGCATGTGATGCCCGGCGATGCGTACCGCGTCCGCCCAGGCGACGATCACCGTCTGATCCGGTTTCTCCTGCGAGGCGAAGGCCACCAGGTCGGTGTGAGGCAGCAGCGTGTCCACGCCGTTCGACCACACCGAGTAGCTCACCACCCGATCGCTGTCCTTGAACTGCAGCAGCTGGATCGAGCCGACGAAGGGGGCCGCCGGATCCTGCGCATGCTGCTGCTCCAGCAGGTTTTTCTGCGTGATGTAGTCCTCCGAGTCCTCGACCGCGATCAGCGCCTGGAACTGCTCGCGCAGCGGTTCGGGCGGCTCGAAGGGTTGCCACTCGCGGTCGACGAGCTGCAGCGGCCGGCAGGACAGCCAGCGGGTGTGCTCCTGCTGCATCCGCCGGCACGCGGCGGCCATCAGCGCCAGGCCCGCGAGGTCGTTGGCATCCGTCGCGAACAGCACGTGCCGCAGCGGCACCATCACGACGGGATGCGCCACGCCGGAGCGGTCGATCACATCCGGCAGGAAGAGCCGCGACGATTCGTAGGAGTCGTTCCACGCGCCCTGCCAGAGTCCGGGGGCGACCTGCTGCCAGCCGTCGTTCGCCGGAAGCCCGCGCAGGTTCTGGAGCGCGTCGTTGAAGGCGTCGTCGAAGCTGACGCCCCATCTGTCGAGCATGCCCTGTGCCACGCGGGCGGTGCTCTCCGGCGTGTCCAGACCGAGGAGGGCGACGTAGTCGCCGACAAGGGCGCGATAAGGCATGTCGTTCGCCTCGCGCGGCGCGTCCTTGGCCAGGCTCAGGCTGTTGGCGGCGTTCAGCGCGTTCTTGCCCATGTCGGCGTGCGTGCGCAGCAGGGGGATCAGGCGGGAGCGGACGCTGGCGTAGTCCTCCGCGTGCTCGGGAAGGTCCTTGGACATCGAGCGGAGCATGACGCCGTCCACGTAGCGGTAGACCTCGGCGTCGCGTGCGCGGCCGCCCTTGGCCCGGAGGACGTCACTCAGCAGATGCACCAGATGCGAGTGCATCTGCGTGCCGTTGAGCGTGAAAGTGACCTCGGGCGATCCTTCCTTGAAGATCACCTGCGTGGCGCCGGCATCGTTCAGGCGATTGACGACGCGCTGAACGACGTCAGCCGCGGTCGGCTTGCTGAAATGCCAACGGATCCATTCCATCATGAGCAAGTCCCTGCTGTCTGGTTGGGGCGGATTGTCGAGGAAGGATCCGGTCGGGCGTCGATCCCCGTTCAGCGATCGTTGATCTGCCGGGCGATGTCCATGGAGAGCCTGAATTGTTCATCCACGGGTACGGGGCGCTTGGCGCGCTGATTTAAGGGAGGGCCGCTGGCCCAAGCGAAGGGGAAGACTGACAACGCATGATCGCCAGTCACCTCTGCAATGTCGCGTTCCCATCCGGGCCAACGGAGCGATTGATAGAAGGTCGGCATGTCGGGCGACAGTGCCCAGGCGAGGAAGTCGCTGTAGCCGGCACCGAGGTCCTGCCACTCCAGCGAGTCGGGGCCGAAGTACAGGACGTGGCCCAGGCTCGGTCCGAGGCTGCCGCCGTTGAGAGCGAACCAGCCGCCCATCACGTCGTCGGCGATGAGCAGGAAGCCGGGACGGCCGTCCTCATCGAAGGGCGCCTTGTCCTTGTTCCAGCCGGGCAGGGAGCGCTGCATCTGCGAGCCGCCGGCCCCGAGGATGCGCAGCCATCCGTTATCGATGAGCAGGCCGCCCGTGTGATGGACCAGCGCGCCCATGGGTGAGCGCAGCGTGACCTGCAGGGCGAGCAGGGCGGCATCGGCGCTCACGGGGTCGGTGGGAAGGACGGACACGTTCGGGCAGGACGCTATCCACTCCGAGACCATCGGCCAGGCGGGATCGTCGGTTCGGATCAACTCGTCGAGGCTCTTCAAGCGTGTGGCTCCATGAGGTTCACTTCGCCATGACCGTCTCAACCCAGATCAGGTCTCCGGGATGATGCTCGGCGATGGTCCCTAGCGCGCGCTGGGTGCTTTCCTCATCGTCCAGCGAATAGGAAAGCCGGGTGACGCGCGGCGGTGGATTCTCCCTGAACTCATCCGCCGAGATGGCGTCGGATGCGCACCAGATGCTGTCGTCCTGCAATGCCCGGAGCATCGCTCGCTGGAGCCCCGCAGGGGTGAGCACGAGGTACACCACGTGCTGTCCGCTATTCATGGATCTTTGCCAGCAAGGCCGACGCGCGGATGGCGGACAGGAGATCGTCGCGATCCACCTCCAGCGTCGGGCCGTCGACGCGGAAGCCGTCGAGGTGGTGAAGGAGATCGCCGACGTTGGAAGGTGAGAGCGTGCAGCCTTCCACGGTCGACCAACCCTGGGCCAAGGTGTACCCGTTCAGCGTGGCGGTGCAACGCAGCCACGCGGAGTATTGGTCGGAGAAGTCGTAGGGAAGATACCCGGTCTCACCGACCTTCAGACTCTGAACGACGGCTAGCCACTGCTCGTGAATTCGCGACAGGACTGCTCGAATCTTGGATTCGTCCTCGATGCCGGGGAGAAGGTCATTGTCTAGCGCCAGATAGTAGGAGTCGCAGATCCACTCCTGCCCAGCGAACCGGAGAACGATGTCCTTGTGGCCGGTCTGGTTGTCCTGGAATGTGAGGCTGAGGTCCATGCGCAGAGATGCCTTTGACGCGGGGAGGAGGATACGTCCTGACGTCGCCCCGTCAACGGTTTCTGGCAAGTCCTGACCCCTAAGGGGTTTCGCCCGCACTTCCTCCACGGATTCGAGGCCCTGGCCCGTCCTGATGGGTTGTGCTTAGAAGAACGCCAACCGTGCCGCCTCACGGTGCCCGCCGAAGAAGCGGTCGGTCCAGCCGTCGGTGCTGTCCAGAAATCCCGCCGTGGGGTCGCGCAGCTTCTGCCGGGCGACCTCGCGCATGTAATCGCGGAATTGGTAGTGGTCGAACATGCGCATGAACTCGCCGAGGTAGACATCGGCCACGGCCTTGTCGCCGACGATGAAGAGCTGGTTCTCGTCGTTGCCCGTCGATGAGCTGATGCTGAAGTTGGCCGACCCGGAAACCACCACCGGGTGCTCGCCCAACGGATCGATGAGCAGGAACTTGGTGTGGATGAACACGCCGCTGTGCTGCATGGACTCGGCCAGCAACCGGTCCTGCCACGCTTCGAGCACGCTCGCTTCATTCAGTGCCGCGGCGGCGGCGAGTTGGGTGTTGGGCGCAGCCTTCAGGTCCGGGCCGACCACGCCATCATTGTTCAGCAGGCCGAACACCTGGGCCGGCGCCTCCTCCAGCGCCTTCTCGAGATCGTCGTGCATCGCGAACGGCGCGGTGAAGCACACCATCTGCTCTGCCTGCCCGACGAGCGAGGCGCAAAGATCGATGGCTTCAATCGTCTTGCGCGGGCTCAGCAACAGACTCAGGGTCGGCCTCGGCATGCCTGGCACGGGCGACAACAGCATCGCCTGGATGCGTGAGTCGACCGCCGAAAGGCCGCTGCCGGCGACGTCCGAGCCCTGCCACACCCACTGGTGCCATTGCAGAAACTGGTCGGCCAGCGTGTCATCGGTGACTGCATGACCGACGTTGGACTGGCCGTAGATGCCGCTGTCGGTGAAGTTGGTGGAGCCGGTCCACACCGCTCGGGCCTTGCCGGCGCTGTCGCACCGGACCATGAACTTGTTGTGCGAGATCTTCAGGCCGCTGCCCAGGCGCGCACGGCAGAAGCCTTCCAGACGGGCCTCCTCGATTGCCGGGACGCTCTTCACGCTGGGGCCTTTGCCGGCGGCGTTGATGATGCCGTCGTACAGGATCTGCAACTCCACGCCGCGGTCGGCGGCGCGGCGCAGGGCCTGCAGGAACTCCGGCTTCTCGAACTCATACACGAACAGGCGCAGCTTCTCAGTGGCGGCGGTGTTGTCGATGAAGGCGATCAACGCCTCAGACAATCCGCGCGACAGCCAATTCCTCGCCGCGGGGTCGTCCACGTCGCCCTTGGGCAGGTTGGGGAAACGTCTGGCGAAGGCCTGGCTCGCGGCCGCGCTGCGGTTGAAGTGGACGGCATGGCCGCTGGCCCCCACGTGGTCGGGATTCTCGCATTGCACGTCGACCGAGACGACATCGTCGTCCACGAGCGCTCCCGGATGGCCCCGGAATGCGTGCACCTCGTAGGTATAGCGCCCCCCTGGACTGGCGGTGTAGTCGCCCCAGTGGAACTTCTGAATCGGGTGCTGGCTCGTGTCGGCAGCACCCGTGGGTGGCAGGTCAAAGCGCTTCAGGGCGGGCAGCCACTTGGGCTTGCCGCCGCCACGGTCGATGCGCAGGATTCCGAATCCCAGCAATCTGCGGCTATACGCCTCATCGCAATTCATCGCGAGCAGTACCACGTAGGTACCGGCGATGGCCCGCAATTGAAGGCCCTTGGGACTGGTGACGACGGCACTGCGCATGGTGGACCTCCCTGATCCTCGTGAGACCGTCCACTGTGTCAGTCGCGACATCGCTTCGCATCCACAGAATTCATGAGCTTGCGGTCCCGGTCCGGCAGGGTTCTCCCAATCCACTGGACTGAGGATGATTCGTTTGGCCGCTGGTCCTAGAGTGCGCGGGGTCAAATGGAGGCGCGCATGAACCGTCATCGCAGAACAGGCCTGATTGCCGCAGCCACTGGCGTTGCATTGCTCAGCACTGGCTGTGACACGCTGCTCAAGCGCAACGAGCCCGGTACCAACTACGGCCAGATCTATGTCGGCAGCCCGCGCATCGAGGGCCGGGAGCGCCTGATCAACGATCGTGGCGAGCAGGAGCGCTGGCTGCGCGAACAGCGCGAGAAGCTCGACAAGGCGCCACTCAACGTGAGCGGCGCCGTGGAACTGAACACCCTCGCCATCACCGCGGCCCAGCTCGGAGTCAGCCTCGATCCGGCGTTCAAGCTCAACGCCCTGAATCAGGCGAGGGAAACCGCGTCCATCCGGCAGTCCGCCGACAACGAGCGCGCCGCCAACTTTTTGCAAGCCACGCGTCGTGACGAGATCCTGGCCAAGGTGAACAAGGGAGAGATGACCTTCGAGCAAGCCAAGGGCGAGCTCGAGAAGATCGGCATTGCGATGCCGACTCCCGGAGATCGGTGAGACGGCGGTCGTGAGGCGTCCAGGTGTGGTCGACGAGACCCGTGTCCGTCAGCTTCGTGGCGTGCCGGAGATAGGTCTCTGGCGTTCGCCCGAACAACGTCGCGTTGCGCTGCGATGCGTCGTCCAGATCGATTCCGAGGTAGACCTCATCGAGCAACAGCAGCCCCTCTTCATCCACGACATAGCTGCAATGGAATCCGCGATAGCACGCGGTCGAGATCGGGTTCACCTTCAGACCGAATCGTGCGGGATTGAAAAGCTCGTCTCCGCGCGAGCCGATGATGATGAACTCCCGGCCTGCGTAGTGGAGCCTGTCGTGGATCTGAGCGGTCAAGTCTTGGCTCCGGAAGATGTCTGGTCTTGGTGGACGAAGGTGTCCGCCGGTCAAGGACGATCGATTTTGCCAAGGACGTCAGTCACCAACCACGGTCTTCCTGAGGAACTAGGGATGTCCGTCCTCGCTGGCTGGTGCACGATCCACCGGCACTGGGAGGAGGCCAAGATGACACGTTCACTCATCCGCATGCGGGCGTGGGCCTTGGCAACCGCGATGGCATCGATGGCCGTCCCCGCCTGGGCCTCGCTCACCGTGGGCAAGGAAGCCGCGTGCGGCAAAGACCAGTGGGTCACAGGACTCACCGGGAAAGCCGGCCTCTGGATCGACGCCGTCGGCCCGACATGCGCCGGCTGGAACGAGAGAACCCACCTTCCTATCGAGGGGCGGGCAGGTCGCCCCGTTGGCGGCAAAGGCGGCGGGGCGGTCACGCAGAGCTGTCCTGCGGGCTCCGCCGTCAGCGCGTGGGAAGTCGCGAAGGTGCTTCAGGGGGATGCCGCGTTTGCCGACAGGGTGACCCTGCAGTGCAGCACGCTCGCACCGCCGCAGACGGTGACCGGCTCGGCCATCGCTTTCGGAGGAAGCAACAACCTCCCGCGTGGCAAAGGCAAGCCGAACAAGGGCAGGTGCCCGGCCGGCGAATTGGCCACGTCGTTGTCGGTCTGGACCTCCAGCAACGGGCGCTTTGTGACGGACGTGAACATGAGGTGCGCCCGTGCACCGCGCGCGTATTCGGAGATGTCGACGCAGCGCGCGGCGGACGGATCCCTCACCGTCTTCTCTCCAGAGCTGAAGCTCAAGAGCGGCGACAGCGTCCAGCTCGATTGGTGCCGCGAGTGGGCCACCAATTGCGGCAAGCCGGCCGCGGACGCCTTTTGCGCATCGAAGGGCTTGGGACCATCGAGCAATGAAGTCGCGAAGCCGAACTACGGCCTGACCGTCGTGATCTCTGATCAGCGGATCTGCAATGGTCGCGACTGCACGTCGTTCCAGAAACTCACCTGCAGTCCCCGCAGCTAGGAAAGGGCAGCCGAGACAGGAATCGGGGAAGGAGAATCGCTACAGGTACTTCGGAATCGGGCCATCCTGCGGGGTCGTATCCGCTCCCAGGTCCACGATGGTCTTGTCGACGAAGCACCATCCCCATCCTTCTGGCGGGTCGTAGCCTTCGATGATGGGGTGCTGGGTCGCGGTGTAGTGGGCTCGTGCATGCCGATGGGGCGAGTCATCGCAGCATCCGACGTGCCCACAGGTGCGGCAGATGCGGAGATGCACCCATTCGCTGCCCATCTTGAGGCACTCCTCGCAGCCTCGCGCGCTGGGAATCACCGTTCGAATGCTGTCCCGGTGTGTGCAAGAACGTGCCACTGTGGTCTCCTCAGAGTCGCCTTTGAACGGCGAGCTCATCCTAGCAGTGGCCCATGGCGTCGGAGCTCGCTCGGCCTGCCTGAGTCGTCCAGTATCCGGAAACACTGCGTTCCGCCATCGGCACGGGATGAACAGCGCCGTGCCGCGGGTCGAGCTGGCGGCTCTGAGCCAACAGACCGCTACCTCGCCGCCACCGGCAAACTCCTCGCATCCCACCGCTGCATGTTCGCGAGCGCGTTCTCGATCGGATCTGACGTGACGCGTTCCGCGCCGAGGAATGGCCGGTCCATCGCGGCGACGAAGTGGAAGACCAATCCGAGGGCAATCGCCAGCACCACGATCGCCCCGCGACTGCACGCGGTGACCGGCAGCACCGCCACCGGAGCCAACGTCAGCAGCGAGCTCACCAGCACCACCACCCACAGCGTCGTCGGCACCTTGCCATCGCTGGCCTCCAGCCGGGCGCGTCTCTGCATCAGCAGGTCATTCACCTGGCTCCACATCTGCTCGACCAGCACGGTCTCCGCCGCGCTCGCCGGTCGCAGGGCGCCCAGCGACCGGTAGACGTCGTCGAACGCGTCCTGCGTCTGCTGACTCGGCTGCTCGTGCTGCATCGCCGCCCATTCCTTGCCGATGACGCTCCGGCCATAGCCGCGCAGCCGTTCGCGCGCGAGCGTCGACTCCGGCGTCCCGTACACCGCCAGCGACCGGCCCAGTTGCGCCATTGCCGTCGCCTCCCGGCTCACCGCCTGCTCCGCCGCGCTGAACGAGTCCCACACCGACACCGCCGAGAACGCCAGCAGCAGCGAGTTGATCGTCGCGATCACGCCCAGCGACGCGAGCGCGACGTTGCGATCCGCCTCGGTCGCATGCTCGCGCCACCGCCGCGGAAGCACCGCCTGCGCCCCCAGTCCCAGCAGCACCCAGGTCAGCACCAGCCCCATCCCGAGCGCCCAGTTCGGCACGTCGTAGACGATCACCGGCATGGCACGCCTCCCTCGCTCAGGCCTTCGCTCAGCGCATACCGCGTCATGCCCGCCACCCCGCGCACGCCGAGCTTGCGCGTCACGTTCTCGCGATGCGTCGCCACCGTCTTCGCGCTGAGCTTGAGCCGGTCCGCGATCTCCTGCGTGCTCAGGTCCTCGGCGAAGAGCTGGACGATCTCCCGCTCACGCGCCGTCAGCGCGGGACCGGCCGGGATCGGCGTGCCGGCCTCGGGCAGCCGGTGCCGCGTACGGATCTCGTCGACCAGTCCGCCCATCAGTCCCGGGCTCAGGTAGATGCGGCCGCTGGCCACGTCGCGCACCGCGCGCAGCAGCTCCTCGCTCGACGCGTCCTTGAGCACGTACCCCGACGCCCCCGCCTGCAGCGCCGTGACCACGCTGCGCTGATCGCCGTGCATCGACAGGCAGATCGCCTGCACCGACGGATGGTGGGCGCGGACGCGGCGCGTGGCCTCGATGCCGTTGAGGCCCGGCATCGCGATGTCCGTGATCAGCAGATCCGGCTGCAGATGGCGCACGAGCTTGACGGCGGCGGCGCCGTCCTCGGCCAGCCCGACGACGTCCAGCTCGGCGTCTCGGGACAGGAGCGCGCGCAAGCCTTCGCGCACGAGTTGGTGGTCGTCCGCCAGGACGATGCGGAGGGTCATCGGAATCTCCCTGAAAAGGAACGTGAAAGCGGAACGAGGAAGCGGGCGTGTGATCGCTCGGCACTCCGCGTGATCACGCGGAGTCGATCGGGATCAGCAGAGTCGCGCAGGTGCCGCGACCCGGCTCGGAGCGCAGCACGAGCGCGCCGCCCAGGGCCTGCAGCTGGGCGCGCGCGCCACTCAGGCCGAGCCCTCGCGCCTCGGTGTCGCCCTGGCCGGTCGCGAAGCCGCGCCCGTCGTCGCGCACGCGCACGCTCAGCCATCCGGCGTCGACCGTCGGCACGATGTCGACGCGGGACGCCGAGGCGTGCTTCTGCACGTTCAGGCAGAGCTCCCGCACCACGCGGCAGGCGACCGCGCGTTGCGCGGCCGGGATCTCGACAGTGCCGGGGGCCGCCATCGCGCTGCCGTCGACATGGATCGCCAGCGGGCCGAGCAGGCCCAGCTCCGCCGCCATGGCGGCCAGCGCCGTCGGCAGGTCGCCGTGCCAGTCCGGCGGCGCCAGCGCGAAGGTCAGCGTGCGGACCGTCTGCGACAGCTCGCCCAGCAGCGCGGTGACCTGGGCCAGCGCCGGATCCGCGCCGGCCGGGGCGGTCGCGCCCTGGCGCCACTCCCCGAACGCCAGCCGCAGCCGGACGATCAGGCCGCCGACCTGGTCATGCAGCAGCTGGGCGACGCGTTCGCGCTCACGGAGTTCGGCGTCGGCGTGCGCTTCCGCGAGCGTCATCTGCAGACGGGTCAGCCGCTCGAGCCGGTGCTCGCGGGCGAGCCGGCCGGTCGGGCCGGTGGAACGGGGCCGCGTCGGCGGCGGGGACTCTTCACGCTGGCGGGGACGGTGTGGGGTGAGGTTCATGCGAGCTCCCTGTGCGCCTGGACGGCGTCGTCGTGTGGATGCCGACCCCGGGGGATCGGTGCCGCAGACGGTAGTCGGCGCCGTCTTCCGCGACCTTCCGGAAACCTTCCGGAAGCGCCGTCAGGTTCCGGAAGGTCCGGAAACAGGCGCTTGCGGGCGTTTGCACGCCCTTGCACGCTTTTGCCCGCGCTCGCGACCGACCGGCCAGGCCGTTCATTCGCGGGGGCAGTGCGGACGCTGGTGCGGCGTGGCACGGCTGAGGTCGTAGCAGCGCTTCAGGTAATCGATGTTGGCGCCCAGGTCCGGCAGCGGCCGCCCGATGCCTTTCCAGTGCTCGGCCAGCGCCTTGCGCAGCGGGTCGACGGCCGCCATGTAGTCGTCGGGGAAGGGGACGACTTCGTAGACCAGGGGAAACTCGATGTACTCCAGCTTCACCAGCGCGCCCAGCTGCTCGTAATGGAAGTGGACGGCGGCGAAGTTCTCCATGTCCTGGCTCAGGTAGAGGTCCTCGCCCGAGCCGGCCAGGCGGATGAGCTCCTGGGCGTGCGGGCCGATCTCGGGCAGCAGCTCGCGCTGGAACGCGCGGGCGCGCAGCCGGATGCGCTCGTCGCGCTCCAGCAGGTGGGCGACGTGCTGCAGCGACTGCAGCCGCTCCGTCAGGTTGGCGCGCTTGCTGTCGTCCACCCAGGCGACGAGCTGGGTGACCGAGATCAGCACCCCGACGATGACGCTCAGGCCCGTGGCCAGCCCGACCGCCGCCTGCCAGTAGCCGAGCACCGCCGCGCGGCGGTCGCGCGGCATCCTGACGTTGTCGGAGGCGCTCAAGGCGGCGCTCCCTTCTGGCGCAGCAGGACCGTCCAGGCGCGGTCCGGCGTCGCGATCAGCCGGCCCCCGGCGTCCAGCGGCGCGCGCGTCCAGCTGACGCTTTCGCTGACGTTGCCGCCGATGGCGCCCAGCTCGCCGCCGTCCACCTGCACGACCAGGTCGCAATGCCAGGTCCAGATGCGGCCGCGCAAGGTGCGGGGCAGGGTGCTCCATTGGGCGAAGCCGGTCGGTGCGTCGGGCTGCGCGTCGCGCGGCGCGCAGATGACGTCGCCCGGTCGCGGCGGCGTGACGGCGGCGTCGCGGGCCTCCAGGCCCGGACGGCTCCCGTCCAGCGCCGCGCGGATGTAGTGCCAGTGCAGCTCGCTGGCCTCGAACTGGCGATCGCCGAAGCCGGCGTTGCGCATCAGCCAGGAGATGAAGACCGCGCTCCACGGCTTCAGCGAGCCATCGTCGAAGCGCGTGCGCTGGAGCGGGTAGTCGGGGCCCTTCACGCCGATCCAGTACAGCAGCACGCGGGTGTGGAGGTAGGGCTCGGTTTCCTGCCGGCGCGGTGCGTCCAGCCGGCGCTCGGTGAGGTTGGTGGCGGCATCCCAGCGACCTCGACCCCAGAGCTCCCATTCCTGCAGCGCGAGCGCGAGCAGGCGCTCGGTCGACGGCGCAGGCGGCGCGGTCTCGCCGCCGAGGCCGGTCGTCGGACTGACGTCTGGAGTGGCTTTCGAAGCGGCGTTCGAACCGAGGTTCGACATGGCGGCCGGACGCGGCGGCTCCACTTCATAGACCGGCGCCGGATCGTCGAGCGGCCACGGCGGCGGTGCCGCGATCGGCTTCGTCTGCGCGCAGCCCTGCAGCCAGAGCGCGACGAGCGCGAGCAGCGCCAGCAGCACGGCGTGCGAGAGATCGCGAGGAAACGGATCGTGGCGGTACACCCGCCGGGGCGGACGCTGTGACATGAGGCCTCCTGCGTCGCGGAACGGGGACGCGGAAGGCTCATCGTCGTGGCGGCCCGGCGCTCAGGGCATCGGAGGAAGGCTGAGCTTGAGGGTGAGAAATCCGGAACCGCTCCCGCCGCCCCGGCGCTGGGTCACAAGCCCCAGAACGCCTCCTTCACCGCCACCTTCGCTGGAATGATCTTCTGCGCGAAGAAGGCATCGGCGATGCGCTGCTGGTCCGCCGCGATCGCGGCCGTCAGCGGACGCGCACCATAGCGCAGGCGCTTCTGCAACTGCAGCAGCTGCGCCTCCGGCACGCCGAAGAGCGGCGCCACGAGGCGCGCGCTCTCCTCGCGGTGCTCGTTGGCCCAGGCCCCGGCCTCCGCGAGCAGCGGGATCACCTGCTCGCGCAGCAGCGCGCCATGCTCGGCGGCGAAGGCGCGGCGCGCCTCGTAGAAGCTCCACGGCGGGGACTCGGGGGCGAGGGCACTGAAGGCGGCCAGCACGCGCGCCTGCGTGGCCGCCTGCGCGAAGGTGAGGTAGGGATCCCAGACGACCCACGCGTCGATCGCGCCGCGCTCGAAGGCCGCGCGCGCGTCCGCCGGCGAGAGGAACACCGGCGACACGTCGCGCAGCTGCAGTCCTGCCTTGGCCAGCGAGGCCAGCAGCAGGTAGTGCGAACTCGACCCCTTCTGCAGCCCGACGCGGCGGCCCTTCAGGTCCGCGACGCCGCGCAGCGGGCTGTCGGGTTTCACCAGGATGGCTTCGCTGTGCGGCTGGCCGGGCTCGGCGGCGATGTAGACGAAGTCGGTGCGCGCCGCCTGCGCAAAGATCGGCGGCGGCGCGCCCGTGACGCCGATGTCGACGGCGTCCACGTTGAAGGCCTCCAGCAGCTGCGGGCCGGCAGGGAACTCGAGCCAGGCGACTTGCCAGCCGAGCGGGGCCAGTCGTTGCTCCAGTAGCCCTCGAACCTTCACGAGCGGCAACAGCCCGCCTTTCTGGAACCCGACACGCAGCGTGCGCCTGGTGCGCACCGAGCGCTCCGTCGTGGCACCGCTCGGTCGGACTCCCTCTCCCGCTTGCGAGAGCGGGTGGGGGTGAGGGCCAGCGGCCGCGGCCCGTGCACCGGTGCCGACGGCGATCACCGTCGACAACAGGGGCACGGCGGCGAGCAGGGTACGGCGCTTCATGGGGACTCCTTGACGAGGGTGTTGGCGATGGCCTAGGTGTGACCGGGATGAGCCGGCCGCGCCAGCCCCAGGTGATCGCGCAGCGTCGTGCCTTCATAGCGCGTGCGGAACAGCCCGCGCCGCTGCAGCTCGGGCACGAGCAGGCGCGTGATCGCCTCGAAGCCGGTCGGCAGCAGCGGCGGCATCAGGTTGAAGCCGTCGGCGGCGTCGTGCTCGAACCAGTCCTGCAGGATGTCGGCCACGTCGCTCACGCTGCCGATGGCGGACAGGTGGCCGCGACCGCCGGCGATCTTCATCGCGAGCTGACCGAGCGTCAGGCCGCCGTCGTGGCCGAGCTGCGTCAGCAACTGCTGGCGGCTGCGCTGGCCGCTGTCGGTGAGCGGCAGTTCGGGCAGCGGCGCGTCCCAGTCGAGGCCGCGCAGGTCGATGTTGCCGATCATCCGGGACAGCAGGCCCAGCGCGGTGTCGCGGTGAACCAGCGATTGCAGCTCGGCCTGCCGGTCCTCGGCCTCGGCACGCGTCGGCGCGACCAGCACATAGGCGCCGGGGAGGATCTTCAGCGCGTCGCGCGGGCGACCGGCGGCTTCCGCGCGGGACTTCAGGTCGGCGTAGAAGGCCTGCGCACGCGCCCGGGTCGGCTGCGCGGTGAAGACCAGCTCCGCGCTGGCCGCGGCCAGCTGCCGTCCCGGCTCGGACGCGCCCGCCTGGACGATCACCGGCCGGCCTTGCGGCGAACGCGGCACGTTCAGCGGTCCGCGCACGCGGAAGTGCTCGCCGCGATGGTTCAGCACGTGGCGTCGCGTCGGGTCGTAATAGAGGCCCTGATCGCGGTCGTCGATCAGCGCGTCGTCCTCCCAGCTGTCCCACAGGCCTTGGGCGACGGCGAGGAACTCCTGCGCGCGCCGATACCGGTCGCCGTGTGCGAGGTGCGCGTCGCGGCCGAAGTTGCCGGCCTCGTTCGCGTTGTCCGAGGTGACCAGGTTCCAGCCCACGCGACCGCCGCTGAGGTGGTCCAGCGATGCCAGCTGGCGCGCGACCGTGTAGGGCTCGTTGTAGCTCGTGGTCACCGTGCTGACGAGTCCGATGCGCGAGGTGCCCGCCGCCAGCGCGGACAGCAGCGTCAATGGCTCGAAGCGCGAGGACCGCGACAGGCGCTCCGCGCCCGGTCCGTCCTCGGTCGCCACGGAATCGGCCAGGAAGATCGCATCCAGGCAGGCGGCCTCCGCCTCGCGTGCCAGGTGTCGATAGAGCGCGAGATCGACGCCGGCATGCGGCGGCACGTCGGGATGCCGCCACGCGGCGACGTGATGGCCGGACTCGAGCAGGAAGGCGCCGAGGTGCATGCGGCGCCCCTGGCCGCGATGACGTGCCGCAGCCTCGGAGATCCCGGAGGGGGACGCCTCAGAAGTCATGCCGCGCCTGCACGCCGAAGTAGCGCTGGTCGTCGCGCGGGACCCAGCGGTTCACGTAGCTGCCCCCGCGACCGAGGAAGGAGGCATACGACTTGTCGAGCAGGTTCTTCGCCACCAGCGCGACGCGCCAGCCCTGGCTGGGTTGCTGCAGCGCGATGCTCGCGTTCCAGATCCCGTACGCGCCCTGCCGGGTGTCGGCGAACTGGCCGATGTCGTACTGCACGCGGCTCTGCCAGGCGTAGTCGCTGCCCAGCTCCAGCTGCCGTCCTCCCGCCAGCGGGATGCGGTAGCTCGCGCGGACCGTGCCCTTCCAGTCCGGCGAGAAGGGCAGCGGCTTGCCGTTGACGTCGCAGCTCGCGGTCGCGCCGACGGGGCAGTTGAAGCGGTCGATGCGCGCATGCACGTAGGCGACCGACGCGGCGACGCTGAAGTCGCGCGTCACGCGCGCATCGAGATCGAGTTCCGCGCCGCGGCTCGCGACATCCCCCGCGTTGATCAGCCGCGTGATCACGGTGCCGTCGACCGTGTCGAAGAAGTTGGCCTGGTAGTTGCGGTAGTCGGTGGAGAACACCGCCAGGTTGACCCGCAGCCGGCGGTCCAGCCATTCCGACTTCAGGCCGGCTTCGACGCTGTTGGAGGTCTCGGGCTTCAGCGCCAGCGCGTCGCGCGCCAGCATGTTGAAGAACACGTTGAAGGCCGGTCCCTTGTAGCCGCGCGACCAGGTGAGGTAGGTGCTGAGGTCCTCGTCGACCGCATGCTGCAGGCCGACACGGCCGGAGCGCCCGACCGCCGTCGTGTCGCCGCCCAGCGCCACCGCGCCGTTCACGCCCGGGATCGCGCCGGCGAACTGCGCATCCGGCGTGCTGCGGGCGCGCTCGTGCGTGAAGTCCAGGCGATCCTGCGTCCAGCGCGCCCCGGCCAGCACGGTCCACGCCGGGGTCAGGTGCCAGCGGCCCTCGCCGAAAAGCGCGGTGCTGTGGCTGTCGGTCCCGTAATGCGCCTCGCCCCAGTCGGCGTAGGTGCCGGTCGCGGTGACGCGCGCCACGTCGCGGCGGTAGATCTCCTTGTCGTGCGTGTGCATCGTGAAGAGCCCGGCGACGTAGTCGATCGGCAGCCCAAAGGCCGAGCCCTGCGGCGAGGCGATGCGGATCTCCTGCGACAGCTGCTCGAAGTCCACGATGCCGCGGTCATGCGATTGCGGCAGTCCGGCGGCGGGCGCGGCCAGGCGGTCGCCGTCCTGCACCTGCGTGTTGTCCCAGCCGCGCCAGCCGGTGATGGCGGTCAGCTGATGGCCGGCGGGGAGCTTGCGCTCGTAGGTCAGCGAGGCGCCGCGGTTGCGGTCGTGGACGGTGGTCGCGAGGTTGGTGTTGATGCGGCGGTTGTCGTCGCTGGCCACGACCGGCGCGAGCGCCGACGCGAAGGCGGGGAAGTCCGTGACCGCGCCCGACGGATACGCGATCAGGTGCGTGCGGGTCACGACGCCGGTCGGGATGTCGTCCTTGGACTTGAGGTAGTCGGCGGTCAGCGCAAGCCTGCTGAGCGCGTCGATGTCCCAGTCGACGCGCGCCCGCACGCCGCGCTTGTCGTAGCCGTTGACGCGGCTGCCGTCCTGCACGTTGGTCACGTTGCCGTCGTAGCGGGCGCCCAGCGCCGTCAGCGAGGCGCGCACGCCGCCGGCCAGCGGGCCGGAGATGCCACCGCGCAGCCGCGTCTCGTTGCCGCCGCCGTAATGGCTGAGGTCGATGAAGCGCTCCAGCTGCGAGGCCGGCTCGCGGCTCACGATGTTGACCACGCCCGCCGACGCGTTCTTCCCGAACAGCGTGCCCTGCGGGCCGCGCAGCACTTCGACGCGCTGGACGTCGAGCAGATCCAGCGTGCTCTGGCCGGGGCGCGCGAGCGGCACGCCGTCGATGACGGTGGAGACCGTGGGCTCCACGCCCGGCGAGGTCGAGATCGTGCCCACGCCGCGCACGAACAGCGAGGTGTCCTTGTTGGAGGCGCCGGTGCGGAAGTTGAGGCTGGGCACCGCGGCGGCCAGGCTGCCGAGCGTGTTGCGATTGGCGTTCTCCAAGGTCTCGCCGTCGAGCACGGACACGGCGACGGGGACGCGCTGCAGCGACTCGCTGCGTTTGGCAGCGGTGACGGTCACGGCGGGGAGGGCGTTCAGCGCGGCCGCGTCGGCCCCGCCGCCCACTGCGGCGCCGGCCTGGGAGGCGGCGCCGGACGCCGCGGTCTCGGATGCCGCTGCTGCTGCGGTGTCCTGCGCCAGCACCTGCTCGGCCGCCATGGCGCACAGCAGGCTGCAGGCCGCGGTGAGCATCCGGTGCTGCCGGTCGTAGCGCCGCCGGGCGGGGCGGTGTGGGGCGATGGTCGGGCGGCGCATGGCGTTCTCCGTTTTCCTCAGAAGCGATTGAGATGGCCAACAAGCTGTTAGCGCTAACATGGTTCGCATCATCCGAATCGGCGCCAAGGCGCGTCAAAGACCAAAAGATGATTTCCTTAAACGGTTTCCGTTCTGGCCACGGCGTCGTGGCGGGTGCTTCTTCGGCGCGCGCGTCCCACGCAGACGCAGGCGGCGGAGGCACCGATGCGTAAGCGCAAGACCACGCAGCGGACCACGCTGATGGATGTGGCGGCGGCGGCGGGGGTGTCCGCGATTACGGTGTCGCGCTTCTTCAACGAACCGCATCGCGTCGGCGCGGAGGCGGCCGCGCGCGTGAAGGCCGCCGTCGACGCGCTGGACTACGTGCCCAACCTGGCCGCCGGCGGACTGGCGTCGGCGCAGAGCCGCGTCGTGGCGATGGTGGTGCCCAACATCTCCGGGCCGATCTTTGCCCACACGCTGGAGGCGCTCTCGGACGGGCTGGCGGCGGCGGGGTATCAACTGCTGCTTGCGTCGAGCTACTTCTCGAAGGAGAACGAGGAACGCGCGGTGCGCGCCTTCCTCGGCTGGCGGCCGGCCGCGCTGGTGCTCACGAGCCGGCACCACAGCGCCGCGACCGAGCGCTTGATCGAGGCGACGCAGGTCCCCGTCATCGAGACCTGGGAGCTGACGCCGCGCCGGCCGACGCTGCAGATCGGGTTTTCGCACCGTCAGGTCGGACGCGATGCCGCAGCGCACCTGTGGGCGCGCGGGTATCGCAAGCTGGCGTTCGTGCACAACTGCGCGGCGGGCGACCTCAGCGCGCAGGAGCGGCACGAAGGCTTTGCCGAAGCGTTGCGTGAGCTCGGCCATCGCGGCGAGCCGGTGGCCCTCCGCCCGGTTGCGCCCGCGCCGATGGAGGCGGGCGCCGAGGCGCTGCGCGCGCTGCTGGCGCGCAAGCGGCAGCGGCCGGATGCGGTGTTCTTCGCCAACGACAACCTGGCCTGCGGCGCGCTGCTGGCGGCGCAGCGCGAAGGCTGGTCGGTGCCGGGCGACGTGGCGGTCTTCGGCTTCGGCGACTACGCGTTCGCCGACAAGCTGCTGCCCAGCCTGAGCACGATCCGCCCGCCGGCTCGCGAGATCGGCGAGCACGCGGCGGCGCATGTGCTCAAGCTGGTGGCGGGCGAACAGCCGGAGCGCCTCACGGCGCTCCAGTGCGAAGTCATCGCGCGCGAGAGCGCGTGAACGCGGTGTCCTGCGAGGACAAGGGCACGGGTAAGGGCGCCTCGGTGGTGCCTCAGCCGCGCTTCACTCGAAAGGAAAGCGGCCTTCCGCCGCGATCGCGCTGAGCGGCAGGCGTGTGTTGGGCTGCTCGCGCGCCTGCAGCGCTTCGGGCAGCACGGACTTGTCGCCGCGACGGCCCAGCGCCACGATGACCTGCGGCGCGTAGTCCTCGGGGATGTCCAGCGAGCTGCGCGCCAACGCGCGGTCGAAGCCGCCGATGCTGTGCGCGTGCCAGCCCGACAGCGAGGCCTGCAGCGCGAGGTGCGACCAGGCGGCGCCGGCGTCGAAGGCGTGGGTGGCGTTGGGCTCCAGCGCGGACTTGCCCGGCGGCAGCCAGCGCTGCTGGGACACGACCAGCACCAGCGCCGACGCGCGATGCGCCCAGCTCTGGTTGGTGATGCTGAGGGTCTCGAACAGCGTGGCCCAGGCCGGCGTGCCGGCCAGCGCATAGACGAAGCGCCACGGCTGCACGTTGTAGCCGGACGGCGCCCAGCGCGCGGCCTCGAGGAAGCGCAACAGCGTGGCGGTGTCCAGCGGCTCGCCGGTGAAGGCGCGCGGCGACCAGCGGTTCAGGAACAGCGGATCGATCGGATGGTCGGCCTCGCGGACGGCGGGCAGGGCTGCGGGAACGGCGGTGGGCTGTGCGGTGGACAGGGCTTGGGACATGACGAGACTCCTTGGAACGGATCGCCGGACACCAACCGCCGGCGCGGGATGGCCCGGACCTTGGCATGTCGCCCGCCGGCGCGCCACGCAGAAAGACGCATAAGCAACTGCGTGACCGTCAGGGCGCCGAGGACATCCCGCGGTGGCCGGCGTTGTCGCGTCTGACCTTTCTCGTCCGTCCTCTCTCTGTTGATTCCCGCGCGATCCTGACCCACCGTTTCCATCCAATCTTGACCCACACTTGTTCGAGCCACTGAGGCTCAG